>CAWGRP010000018.1:0-137939 GCA_963825005.1 uncultured delta proteobacterium
CGTTTCGATGAAGAGGGCTTCATCAATCCAGTGGACCGAAACAAAAAGAATCTGCGTCAGGGGGCGGGAGGAGGATGATGGGTGGAAGTCGAGGAGGTGATCTGCAGACACCGAGAAAGTGCATGACGTGGCGGTGATCGGCATGCCCGACGACAGGCTCGGAGAAAGAGTGACTGTGATAGGGCGAGGAGCGGAAGAAGCTGCATGAGCAGCAAGCGCGTTTCTGAGAAGAATTTGCCGCGCTACAAATGCCGTGCTGAATCATCTTGGCCGATCACCGAAACCCGGCGGAAAAACAAAAACCAAAAACTAGAGAGCTACTGCATGAGTCGTCCAAGAGCGCCTCAATCCGTTGACGACAAGAACATGGTGGCGTGCAAAAGTGAGTGAGACTAACACGAGGGGTCCGAATGAAAAATGGTCAGAAAGCATTACTCATAATTTCGGTATTGTGTCTCTTCTGTATCTGCCTGACAACGTCCAAAGCTATTGCAGCAGGAAAAGGTCATCACCCTGAGATACTTGATGATTCTGTCCCGTGCCCCACTAACAGCGTGATCGCTGACCAGTGGTGCAAAGAAGTGGAAAAAAGGACCATGAATGCGTGAAGTCGACCATTACCCGGTGACGTCACGCCCCCACCTTAGTCACGACAGTGTGGTTAAAGGGATTCGGAGACGTCGGCACCTCTGTCATGGGCTATACCCGAGGGAAGTTCCCGTTGACTGAAGTCATATACCTGCCGCTCGCGTACAAGAGCGGACTGGTGGCTACAAGATTGATCAACAACTAGTACTATAAGAAGTTTAAACCGAAGGAATTCGACGAGACACAGGTCATGTACCTGCATGCACATGGTCCGGGGATCTGGACAACCAAAAAACCCGTGTACAAGCTGGAGGACATGAAAGGATTAAAAGATAAGATCGACAGGCTTGAGCGCCAAGATCGTGCAGTTCCTCGGCGGTGCGCCGGTCGTGTATGCCGATGACCGAATCATACGACTCACTCTCCAAAGGCGTCGCAGATGGCATCCTCTGCCCTAGTTGAAAAGCTGGAGGGATTCGAAATCGGAGTGATGGCTACACGACCGCAACCGACGTTCTGCATCCATCCCGCTCTCTCTTCGTCGTGGACAACAAGGCCACTGATAGAGCCTGCCAAAGGACATCCAGGCAACTATTGAAAATTATGGATAAAGGCTGATGGATAAGCAGGGTAAGGTCTGGGATGATATTGACATAATAAGGGTAAAGACTTTGCGGTTAAGCTGGGTATGAAGATCGCCACCCGCTCAAAGAAGATGCGCTGGGTCAAAGCGGTGCGGCCGAATACTCGATGAAGTATGTCAACGACGAAACGAAAAACTTGCCGGGTGATGAGGCACTCAAATTTCGCTCCATCAACTCCAAGGCTAATCAAATATACAAAGCCAGAGGCCACGCATCCCCATCCGCCTCTGCTGCTATTTTGAGTTCATCAACTTGCACCATCTTTTTCCACCGGAGCTTCACTTCAGCCTACAGCAGCCACGAGAAGAGGCTCGAATCCATCTCAGGAAGCAGATCAGTCCGCGGCCATGTCCTTGCCGTAATCCCTCATCACCTTGGAGCCGAACGTTTCCAGAGGAGCGGAGGTAACGCGTTCCCGGAAGATAACGACCTCTACGTCCGGCAGCAGGCTTTTCAGTGCATAGGCCAGAAGGGATGCGCCAGCTCCAGTTACCTCCAGAGCGTGGAAATTCCCACTACAGTCACAAAATGAGCTCCCTGGCCGTCTGTACGAGGGCATGGTCCTTTCTCACCCGGCTGATGGACATCACCACCGTGTTGATCGGGATACTCCTCTTGAGCTCACGCATGCGCTTGGGCGAAAGCTGGTTAGGAAGACATGAGGCAGGACCATCTTGATGGCGATCGGGGGACCCGTTAAGGATCTGTGCCGCTGCGGCGTCATCGGGCCCCAAGGTCAGAAGACTGCCTCTGCTGTCGCTCGCTCTCCAGAATCGCCTTCTCGCGGGACAGGTCAGCAAATCCATTCACACGGTCTACGATGTCTTGTGCCTTCTTGATTTCCGGCAAAGTGGCTTTCCAGTCAAAGCCACCATATTCCCCGGCACACCGCCATACGCGATGTAGGTCTTGAAGGGCACATGTCCACGCCATGACCCCGATGCCCGGGTGTCTGCCGTGAAAGGCCTCGTGGGCCTCGAAGATGGCCAGATTGTAAAGGTTGACGTAGCCGCGCAACGGCACACCTCCGCTGCTTGCCGCTTCAGCAGCCGCAATGACGAAGCACCAGCGCGTCTACCCCTAGTCGCACCGGCAAGCTCGATTTCGCTCTCTGTAAGGGTCATGCCCACGGCAAGCTTACGAACGACCATTTTCGGATTTCCGACAATGAGTCCGGGCGTCTCGGTGATCGCCTTGCCGGGTATGTTCGAGCTCTTCGTCACCACAAAGGGATTTCCCTGTACCGAAAACGCTGTTTCCGCCTTCATGATTACCGGCCTCCGGTGATGACGTCGAGCGCCACGAAGACGTCAGCGACGGTGGTAACTTTGTCCGCCGCGAACGCGGTCCCGCTCAAGGCGACCGCAATAATACAGAGTCACCCAACAAAGAAAGAAGCATACTTTTGGAACGACTCATCTTTCCCTCCTTTAAGATAAAAGCGTTTATGCAGTGCACGGGGCCGCAAGACATGGGCCCGTGTTGGTCAATAGTCAGATTCCGTTAGCTCTTGGCTGAATTCTGCACACGAGAGATAGCGGTAGAGTAAGATTGACTCATATGGAAAACAGGCCTGTCAATGAATATCTTTGTCACGAGTATCAGACGACAACTTGTTGCCCGCGGAGCAGAATAGGCCCGATCTTGGAAGAATCGAGCTGCTTCTTGTACTGCCAATGCTACCATTACACCCGGTGTCCGGTATTAAGCAAAGATTTCATTGAAAACTAATTTGTACTGTGCAACAATCAAAGCACAGATGTTCGACGGCCAGAAGGCTAACGACCATGCCAATGCAGACCTTGAGGAAAGAGTTGACGTGAAGCTCCTCAGCCCTGGCTCTGATGCTCATCAAACCTCGATCCAGGCAGAGGGGTATTGTTAAGTCACGTGCAAAGAATACCGGAGGTAGCCACAAATGAACAGATTGCCATTCTTTAACAGGTTCGCGTTCGCCCTTCTTGCAGCGCTTCTTTTTTTGGCAGGTACGGTCTATTCTGCCGAGCAAGCTCCGGCGAGTCAGTCACAATTGCCACAGCGCCCTCTCCTTCGAGTCGGCGTTGCGCCTTTGATCCTCCACTGATTTTCAAGCGCGATAATAAGATCACCGGCATGGGAACGGAGTTCGCCATTCTTCTCGGAAATACCCTCGGTCGCGACGTACTGTTTGTCGAGATGCCGCGCACTGAACTGATCAATGCCTTGCTTGGAGGGAAGATCGATATCGTCATGTTGGGCATGACCGCCACGACAACGAGACAGGTACGAGTCAGTTTTACCGATCCCTATCTCAAGATCGGCCAGGTGGCCATGATGCGGGCACGGGATGCATCGAAATACAACTCATTGGCGAGCATCCGGGAGTGCAGCGCCGGGGTAGGTGTCGTTAAGGGAACAACAGGAGAGGCATATGTGCGCGCCAATTTCCTGAGAGCAGCGCCTATCATCACCGTGGATGACGTACGCGAAGCCCCCGGTGTACTGAGCCGAGGACGGATTGATCTCTTCGTGTACGATGCGCCCGCTATTGCCTGGATTGTCTCTCGAGAACCAGGCAACACTGAGAGGCTTTTGGGAACCGTTGGACGAGGAATATCTTGCATGGGCGGTAAACCATGATGACGGGACTCTCTTAAAGTAGCGCTACACCGCCCCTGGCAACCTGGAAGAAGGATGGAACGTTGGGGCAGGTCGTCAAGAAATGGCTCCCTTATTGGAAGGCCGAGTAGATGCCGTCCGCGAGCACCTTCTGCTACGGTCACGATCCTCTTGTCCGGGTAGCTACGAACTGAAACCGGTATTTCAAGAAAGAAAGCGGCACACCATTGCCTCAACGGGGTCTCACTCCTATTTCGTGCCTGTCCCTCTCATTTTCTGAATTCTCTTCTTCCCTGCTGTCCGCAATGCCGAGGGTCAGTATTGTTTCCCATTGATCCAGAATTACACCGGCGTTCTGTACGATCCATTTCTCTCCATGCTTCTCAAGCAGTGCCTCCGTCAACTCCACCAGGGTGTCAATTTGTCGTTTGGTTGCGGGAATATCATCTGCGGTCACGCCCAGGAGAAGATGCGACATCCTCGATTCCGAACCGTCTTCCAGGTTGTTCATGCGAGTAGCTCATAGAAATCCTCTGTGGTATGGCTTTACCGCTTAAGCTCCAATTGTAGCAAGGTTACGCATTTAGTCAAGAAGATTGTAGAATGAGCATTTCTTCCCTGGCTTTTCAGCCTGAAAGCGTGGTCAAAAAAGAGGTTTCACTCATGATGGGCAGCAGGCGTACGAACTGCCCGAGCATAAGGTTCTACCAGTGGTACGCATCCGGTTGCCAGGATCGACGCATCGCTGGGTCTTGTGCGTTGTGTATCGTGACTGCCTATCACCGTTGCGTCGAAGCCGTGAAAAAACACAGTTTCTTTTTTGTCGTCTTGCAGCATGCGAACTCCTTCCTGAAAGAAATGAACCGACCTTCTCTCGAAATAGTAGAGCATATTTTGTGGCAATCTTGATTCGCACGGGCTCAACAGGCTACTTGGCCAAAAGGGATAAACGTAGCGCCCTTTAGCTCACCAGGAACAATCCCGCATCCACGTAGCACCACACGCGTCATCCTTCTCCAGGTTCGATGGACCGCATCAGCGGGTGCTTCGTCTCATGAAAATGCTTTGTTGCGTGCTTGTTCTTAGACGAATCGCAACACGCCCACGTGCCCGCACTCCAGACACATACGTAAACGAACCCATGTGTCACCAGTTTTGAAGCATTCTTCGCATACGTGCTTGTCTGTTGTAGTGTATTCGGATCCGATCTGACATGTGTACACTCCATAATCTTCCTCCCGGCAAAGCTCCTTCGTGGCATGCCGCCACTGCAAACACCGATCAAAGATGATCCAGAATGAGCGTCGGGCCATTGTTCTTCCATCAACGTGAGTGTCGCCTGTCTTTTATTCCCGCAGCACCTGATGAACGAACGAAATTGCAGCTGATCCTTCGCCAACCGCAGACGCGACGCGCTCGATGCTGCCGCTACGCACGTCGCCTGATGCAAAGACAGTCGGCACACTCGTTTCGAGCAGGTATGGCGGACGGCTCCAGGTGCCGAAGCTTGCGGCGTTCAGATCTTCGGGGAACACAGATCGGGACCCGTCTTAATCGAACCCTTTCGCGTCGAGGGCGAGACAACCCTCCAGCCAACGGGTGTTCGCAACGGCGCCGATCATGATAAACACATGGCCTGATCTTGCGTTCCTGCAGTTTCTCCCGTTCGATTGTTCCGCCAGCGAACCCTGGATTCGAGCGTGATCACCTCCTTCGAGGCTGACCGATCTCCGTGCACTGCCGCAGGATCGATTGCAGACATTCTTCTTCGTGATCCGGCGAATCAGGTAGCGCGACATGCTCTCCGCTAAACGGGCCCGAACGGACGAGCATGTACACCCGCTTTGCCGTTTGCGCAAGAAACACGGCAGCCTGACCGGCCGAGTTCCCTCCGCCGACCACGACGACTTCATCTCCGCCGCATAACTGGGCTTCGACGTAAGTTGCGCCATAATAGACCCCCACGCCTTCCAAAGCGCGACAGGTTCTCTAAAGGGGGCCTTTGATATTGCGCTCCGGTCGCAATGCAGGGATAGCACGCCCGGAAACTCGATCGGCGTTCTCCAGCTCGACGATGCACGGCTTGCGGCCACAGGCGAGGCGCGTGGCGTTGGCGATAAGGTATTCGTTGCGCCAAACTTCTGCGCCTGGCTGTATCCCCGGGCTGCGAGCTCCTGACCCGAAATCCCGGTAGGAAACCCGAGGTAATTTTCAATCCTTGAACTTGAACCCGCTTGGCGACCCGGCGAACTCGCTTCCAGGACCAGTACGTCGAGCCCCTCCGAGGCGCCGTAAACGGCCGCGGCGAGTCCCGAAGTACACGGCGCTGACAATGATAAGATCGCGCACGTGTGTTTGATCTACGGCTTCATTAAGACCAAGGGCTCCGGCGACCTGCTGATTGGTCGGGTTGCGCAGCACCAGGCGGCCCCGGAAGATCACCACAGGTATTTCACTAGCCGGCGACATGGAACGTATCGAGCAGGCTCTGCGTATCAGGGTCCTTTTCCAAGTCTATGTAAGAGTAAGGGTGTCCGTTCCGCATCAGGAACTCTTTGATGCGGAGGGTACCGGCGGAGTGCCAGTTCGAACCCACGAGCACAGCATCTCCCATCCCTGCTGCTATCAACTCCACCCGACGCAAGATGAAGGCACGCATCACGATCTCGCCGATCTCAGCATCGTGCTGGACCAAAGCCATTATCTGTTGGCGATCAAGTTCGATAACCTCCCCCGACTGGCTGACACGCACCCGAAAAAGAGCCGGGCGGCTCGAGAGCATATTGACCTCTCCAGTGAACTGACCCGGGCCGAATACCGCGACGAGGCTTTCAGCGACACCTAAGGGGCGAACAATCTCGATCTCGCCGGAGACCACCAGGAAGAAAGGTACCCTACCGTCTCCCTGTTCGACCAGCACCTCGCCACTCTGTGTCACACGCATGTGACCGTGCTCCGCCACGCGCCGATGCTGTTCCGGCGTTAAGACGGGGAATATGTCCTCGGAGCGAGAACGGGTCAGGGAAGCGGAATTCTTTTCGTCCATTATGCTGTCCTTTCGTGGCGGTACATGATGAGTCCTCGTTTCCGTCAACGGTCAGTCAAGTCACCCAGCATCCGGGCCAGGGCCAGTTCCGCGTCTCGGGGTTTGGAAGCCGAGCTTCATCGCGGCTTGGATTCTCTTTTGGGCATCGGGGTCGCGCACGCCCTCGCCGAAGAGCATCAGAATCGCGACGGAAGTCCTCGACCGGCGCGAGCGCGATCGCATTGACCCGGTCCTTGACTGCAACATGGCCGGCGGCCGGAAACCCGGCGATTCGATGGGCGAGCGATCTGACGAAATCGCCGAGCGCGGCGGCAGGCAACGCTCGATTGATCCAGCCGTATCGTTCCGCCAGTTCGGCGTCGTAATCCTCCGCGCTGAACATGACCTCGAGGGCCCGGGCGCGGCCCATGAGACGCACGAGGTGTTGGGCGGCACCCCCGCCGGGGACCTGGCCGAACGCCGGCTCCGGCTGACTGAAAATCGCTGACTCTCGCGCCGCAAAGCGGAGGTCGCACGCCAGCACGAACTCGCTGCCGGCGGCCCGTACGCGACCCTCGATCTGGGCGATGGTGACGAGGCGGCTGGCGCTCAAATGGCGAAACAGGAGGGCGATCGAGCGCTTCGCCGGTGAGCTTCGCCGCCTCTTCCCGGTACTCTTTGATCCGCGTCACGTCGACGTGGGAAATGAAATAGTCCGGGTCGGCGCTCTTGAACACGAGCACCTGGAAGGCTTCGTCGGCCTCGGCCCGCTCAATGAGAGAGACCAGATCACGGACCAGTTCGGGTCCCAGAAGATTCATGGGCGGTGACGAAATTTCCACGAATAGAACGGCCCCTTCCTCGCGCACCGTGAGCGTTTTGAAACCCATGGGATCTCCTTGGCTCTCCGCCACCTCCTTTTTTATTTGCCGGTCACTCATTTTGCATCTCCTCTTTGTGATGATTGCTTGCGAAGCGCCGCCTCGAACCGGACGTGTGGGTTTCGCTTTTGGGCGACGCCTTTCTGGGCTCAACCTAACCATCAGAACAAACCCGAGTCGTGGCCCGGCGGGCCACTCCCCCTTATGCTGGCGTTAGGCAGGACGAATAAATAATCATATGCGGGAACTCGACGTAAAAAATCATTTTGTTCCAGAATGTTATTTAAAAAGATGGGGAGATTCTGATCATCAAATATGTGTTTATCGAACACTTGTAAGCCATGCAACTGTTCCGGTTCGGAACAAATACTCTATCGCTGCCATAGCTTACCATAGGCACTTGTATACCCGTATGGTGTCTGGAAGAGAATCAGACGAAGTAGAAAAATGGTTCGATAGCAAGTATGAAACGCCTTTCAAGGAAGTTCTTGAAAAAGTAGTATTAAACCAAAAGCTCTCAGTTAAAGATTGGCACATATTAATAAATTTGCTTGCTGCACAGGATATTAGGACTCCAGCAAGGCTTTATGAGCACTTGGAACGTAGCAGTGAATCACTACCGCAAATATTAGAAGACACATTGCAAGAGCTGAAAGAAAAACTTGAAAGTGGTGAATCAATAGATGTTACTGGAGCATAGAGTGCCACATAAAAACCCTTCCCTTTTACCTATTAGAGTAACAACAGAGTCAGTCCCAGGAGAAAAAGCTGGAGCTATAAAAGCAGAAACCTACGTTGGACGTACCTCGGTGGCTTTGGTCAATCGAACATGTGCTTAAAAATACCTCCAAAATCCTACATGGGCATAAATGGACAATTCTTAAACCCGCAAAGGGTTTCAAATGGTTTACAAGTGACAATCCAGTTGTAAAACTAAACTTCACAACTCCACAAAATTATGACCTAAAAGGTGGCTGGGGTCGAAATAAGGGGAACATTATTTTTCCAATCGGTCCAGAGCATGCAATGTTTGTCGAGACAGGCGATAAGCCTGCGCAAAAGGGTACTAGGCTATCGGTTGATGAAACAATATTTTTCAGAAAAATCATCGCAGAAAATGCAAATAGAATGATCTTTGCTGATAGTTTCGATAATGAAATTGAGAAACTTTTACCAAGATCTGTAGATAGTATTCAGTTTAAGAAAGAACAAATTGAATTAGAAAAATGGCATAACCTTAATAAACAATTAGAGATCGACTACTATAAATAAGATATATGTCTAACAAGGCGCTTGCAGTCGGACGGCAAAAAGCCGCGCGCCGCTGAAGCGCAGCGTTGGGCCAAAGGAAGTAGGTAATTATCTGGCAGGAACAGTTCAAGGATGGTTCGGTGGCAACCGAGAAGCGTGCTCCTTCTAAGGGACAGACTGCATGAAGCTCATTAGCGACATACTGCGGTTCTTCAAACCAGGTAAGATCAGTGGCTCCCACAACGTCGTTGAAGACAAGCCGAAGGTAATCCGGGAAGAAATAGTTGCCACGGATGAGCGACGGAGTCCTTTGGTCGAACGGAAAGGCACGTTTGATGTCATTGTCGTCGGGGTGTCTCACTACCAAGGGGCGTTGAGAAGCATTCTTAGTGACACCTCTGGGCACGCTGTTCGCATGCTTGTTCCGGCTGAGATAATACCCGATGACGAAAACCCATTTGACGCATATGCGGTAAGAATTGAAATTGACAGAAGGCTCGTCGGGCACCTTAGTAAGCGAAACGCCCGCGAATGGCGGAGCAAGATGATATCCGAAAACCTCTCCGGCGCAAAGACTTGCGCGGCGAGAATTGTATGGGATAGAGGCGCTAAGAAGGAAGGGAGCTATGGAGTGTGGCTTGATGTTGATTTGACCCTTCCAGACAGTAAGCCAGACCCCTCCTATCCGCTCCATGCCGATCAACCAGGTCACATAGAATTCCTTGTCCACCAACTCAACAGGTTCGAGTTATCGAATTGCAGCGTAGGTGACGAGGTCAATCTTTGGGTGGCGGATGAAGCAAAGGAAGTATTTATCTACAAACGGGGGTGTGACTTTGGGGAAGGGAGGATAGGAATTTGCCCCAACGCGTTTTTCAAGGTCATCTCTTCCTCTCCAGGATGCGAGGCCAGAATTGCGGGCATCTACGACGGAGGTTGCAGAATTGATTGCAAACTCATATCCAAGGAGGAAATGGCCGAGAGAGAAAAAGAATATAAGGCGGCTGAGAAAAAGAGGCTGCGAGAATTGAGAAGAGACCTCACCTCGCCCATCGAATACTCGTCCATAGATTCAGACATCTATCGGTGCTTTATCTCTAACAAAACTGGCATGTGCGAAGAGATAGGAACTTGGGAGCAGTTCGGCAAAGTCGAGGAACGCATAGCAAAACTGTGCCAGGAAAACAATGGTAAGTATTACAAGTCACAGGCCAAGACCGCAAGATTCGCCGTTGTTTTTGACCCGAGTGCGAGAACCAATTCAAATGTGACAACCTTGAAACAAAAGGGATACAAAGTCACCACATTTGAAAGAGCCCTTGAGTACTTTACATTGACCAGCATGTGGGATTGCGGGAGGCTCGCCAAAGCTGAGAACGAGTATAAGAAGTTCATGCATGAAGAAACGTTTGGTGAACCGTCCTAAGAGCGGCCCAACAAGGCGCGAAGCGGATCGTAGCCCTGGCGGGGTACTCCCGCTTAGCTTTTCGTTATGGCAAAGAAAGGACAAACGTGACATCTTGCACGTATTGCGGCAAACCTGAACCGAAGACAACGGACCACATTCCACCCGCATGCCTTTTCCCCCCGCCGCGGCCTTCGGATCTGGTAACCGTACCATGTTGCCTCAACTGCAACGGAGGTGCGTCTAAGGACGATGAGTATTTCCGAATGATGCTGGTGATACGGCGCGACGTCGCGCACCCTGCCATTCCGAAGGTTCTGCCCGCAGTTTACCGAGGCCTCGGGAAGTCACGAAAGCGAGGCATGTTCCACGGACTGCTTCGAAGCATGCGGTCTGTCTCCGTCAAAACACCTGCTGGTCTCTACGTCGGGAGCGCTGAAGCGTACGACGTAGACTTAGAACGCCTGGGTCGCGTCGCAGACCGCATCGTCAAAGGTCTATATTTCAAGGAATTCGGCACACGTTTACCGAGTACCCACGGAGTCCGCTCGTTCGCAGAATCCGGCCTCACAGAGATCGATTCAGATATGCGTTCAACCGTCGGGCAAACCGTGGCAGCTCTTATGTCGAAGCCGCCGAGGGTAATCGGAGAGGGAGTGTTTGAATACTGGTTTCAGGCTAGGCCCGAAGATCCGGCAACAACCGCTTGGCTGATGCGCTTTTATGCCGTAGAGTCATTCTTCTGTATTACCGCACCTCACAGTGCGAGCCCCGCTGGCGCTTAAGACACAGTCGGGGAGAAAGAGGAACTACATGGAATGCTGAAGTATAATGGCAACGCTCCCAACGATCGGCTGCACCGGATCGTGGCAAAAGGTGGCCACTCCCGGTGAGCCGTGTGTCGGAACCAGAAACACAAAGTCATGGTTGCGGCTACGGTATATTGAAGGTATAATTTCTATATCATGGAATTCGAGTTCGACCCAGACAAGAGCGATAAGAACAAGAAAAAGCACGGGGTCGATTTCTATGAAGCACAAGGGTTGTGGGATGACATAGACCTGGTTGAGATACCGGCAAGAACGTTGGACGAACCCAGGTTCATGGTCGTTGGAAAGATTGGAGCTGTACATTGGTCGGGGGTGATAACCTACCGGGGTGACACTGTAAGAATAATCTCTGTACGGCGGTCTCGCAAAGAGGAGATTGATATATATGAAGGCTAAGGAATTCGATAAGAGGTTTGATGAAGGCGAAGATCTTTCGCGGTATCTGGACATTTCAAAGGCCAGAAGGCCGGTCCAAGAGCAGAAGCGGGTCAATGTCGACTTCCCGCTGTGGATGATTCAACAACTGGACAAGGAAGCGAAGCGTCTGGGAGTGCCCAGGCAGTCCATCATCAAGCTATGGGTTGCAGAGAGACTGAAAAAGGCATCTTAAGGGTCGGCTTGTTTATCGGCGCTGCCCGTCGCCGACCGGCTCAATGCACCGGCTGAGATGCCGTCTCCGGTTTCGCGGCGGTGTTCCTCTTCTCACCCGCTGCGGCCGAAATCCCTGATCGCCTTCTGCATCATGTGCACGTGGTACGGCGGTGCCTCTGGAGGGATTTCACATCCCGATGAGAGCATGAAACCGCGAGACGCCGATTTACCTTTCTCTATGGCCACCCTGCACAGATCATAGATGTGATCGGGGGGTCCTCCCAGGAAGACCTGAGGATCGATGTTGCCAACGATGATATTATTTTCGCCGAGATGACGAATAGCGTCGAGCAGGTCCACCTCCTTCCCGAAGCTACAGAGACCTGGCTCTCCGGTCGGGATCTTCGCCCACAGAGGCAGATTCTTATTCTGGTCCCCGCAGATATGGTAGAGGATGTGGCGCACTCCCATGGCAAGGATCTTTTCGCTCGATTCTGTCATGTACGGAAGAACAAAGGCTTCGAACTGTTTCGGCGAGATGATCATGTTTGCCGTCAAAGGCTCCCACATCTGCGGGATAATCTTATCCGCAGCGAAAGTATCGCACCAGTATTGCACCACGCCCACAATGTGATCGGTGACAAGGCGCATGATGCGGTGCACAAGTTCCGGTTTCTTCAGCATCCATCGGCACAGTTTGTCGACCGGAGCAATGTTGCCTGCCATGGTGAAATTGCCCGCGCAGACAATCGAGACAGGTTTGCCGTGCGCCGCCTGAAGCCGCGAGAACGCCATCGAGGTCGGTAAACAGCCGGCTGTTGTGGGATCGGGCGCGCCGAGTTTCTCGATATCTGCCTCCGACTGGACAGGAAACCTTGTGTGGGAAGGCGCTTGCTCATAGCCCTCCGGCATCTTGATATCACCGCCGAACTCCCAGGTGCCGTACGAGGCGTATCCGTAGAGCGGACCCCAGTCAAAACCATACTGCTCGTGCGTCCAGCTCTGAAGTTCGAAACTTTTCTCAGCATCACTGTATATGGTTGCAATCGGGTACCCTGCATTCCTGGCGCAGAACCCGAGAATAAACGGGAAAAGCGGCGTCTGATCGACTCGTTCTCCGTTGAGCAGACGGATTGCCCGGCCTGTTTCTGTCATGATATCTCTCCTCCTGGTTCCGGCGGTATTGTCAATATCTGCCCTGCCGGAAGAACTTTTCCTGAGCGCGACTTACGAGCACGGTTGGGTACCCACTCGACGAGGCAGCACGTTCCGAAGGACAATCCGGACGAACGGGTACCCTTTGGGTAGGCGTCCGGATTGAGTGCAGGCGAGTCGTACGTGGGTAACCGCGCGCAGCCGGAGCAGCGAAGGAAATAGTGTTCCGGCAGGTCCTTGTTTCGTAAGGCTTTTGACAATACCTTCTGTTCGGTGGCCGGTCATCGCTGTTGCAGTTCTCATTGCGCGTTCCTTGTCCGGCGCATTGCCTCCAATGTTTCTTTGACGACCGTGCCGCAGTTGTCAGCGTATCCGTCGGCGCCGTACTGTTTCGCTGTCTCACGCGTCAATGGTGCGCCGCCCGCCATCACAGTGATGCGCGGATCATGCGCCTTGATCGATTTGATTATAGTGGGGATAGCAGCCATGCTCATGGTCATCAAAGCTGAAACCGCTACCACATCGGCTTTGGTCCTCTGCTGCTCCTCCAGGAATCTGCCGATCTTCACATCAGCACCCAGATCATACACCTCCCAGCCCGCCGCCTCATACATGGTGCGCACAAGATTCTTGCCTATATCATGAATATCGCCTTCCACCGTGCCGATAACGACTTTGAGACGCGCCTCGAGCGTCTCGACCTTTATGTGAGGTTTCAGCACTTCAAGACCGGCAGTTAACGCGTCCGCGCACAGAAGCAGCTCCGGGACAAAATATTCCTGCTGCTCGTATAATTTCCCGACCTTCTCCATACCACGAGCCAGACCTTCCAGTATCGCATCGTTCGGTTCGATACCCGCATCGAGCGCTTTCCTTGTCAGCTCCGCCGCTTTATCCTCATCGTATGCTACTACCGCTTCGGCGAGACCCTCGAGTATCTCTTCCCGTTCCCTGACTGAAGCCATTTCTCCTCCTCTTTGAAATTCTCCTGCTGGTTTTATTTTACCGACTCGTTCTCGCCGTTTCAATCATGGCTTTCAGGTTCTCAAGCGGTGTTGCAGGAGCAACCGCGCATCCGGCCATGAGAATGTATCCTTTCTTCCCGCCCTGCTGGAGGCACTTCAGCGTTTCCCGCTTCACGTCATCGACGGTGCCGCGAAGAAGGACGTCGACGGGGTCTACATTCCCTCCGATTCCGCAACGGCCCGCCAGCTGCTCTTTGGCTTCGGCCAGGTTCATGCACTGATCGAGGCTCAATATCTTCGCGCCGGTCGCAGCCATCATGTCCAAAATCGGGCGCGTATTGCCGCACACATGGAGTATGACCGGGATTTTGAGGCCGCCTATGAAACGCTGAAGATGAGGCAGCACCAATTCCCTGTAAACCTTCGGCGATACCATGGTCGAGGAGCCGACGGGGTCGGCAATGATCAGACCATCTGCCCCTCGTTCGGCAATGACCCGACCGAAGCCGGAAAGCACGGCGCCCACCTTGTCGAGCAGTTTCTCTACTGTGGGCCTGTTCTTCATGACCGCTCTCATCATTTTTTCCGTGCCAAAGATTCGGGCGGAAGTCGTGAAAGGCCCTTCGATGAGAGGAAGGACCGGAACGTCCCTTCCCGGAACCTTCGCCAATTTTTCGACAAGCGCCGAGATAACCGGGAGCCTTCCGTCGTGAAGCACATCAGGCGTTGGAAGCGCTTCAACGTCCGCTTCGCTCGAAATGGCAAGGGGTTCAGCGGATGGGCCGGAAGAGGTAAAGCTGATCCCGCATCCGAACGCCTCCGGAACGTACAGCGCGTCCATGTAAGCAAAAAGCGCATCATGACCCTACGACCTTCTGCGCCTCGATGTGAGCCTTCGCCATGGCGTCTGCGTCGTACATAAGTGTCTTGATGGGGATTCCTGAGAACTTCGCCACCCAGCCGCTCAACGTCGGCATCGCAGGGACCTGTTCCACTTCCTTCAGCGCTACCGCCTTCTTAAAAGAATCGATGCGGGTGCTCATGCAAAACCTCCTGCTATGTAATCGCGAATCTCGAAACGCGGATCGCGAAGGTGCAGTATTCTTTTTCTAAACGTTATAGTACAATGGCGGGCGATCACGCGCAACACCCCATCGAAATGTCGTTCGGGATGTTGACAGGCCGGGATTCCGGACATTGACAATCGCAACGTTTGAGGTAGTATATAAATCAATGGAAACGATATTCCTGTGCACCAAGTATAATCAGCAAGTCGACATAAGCAAGAATCCCTGTCCGCATCCGGCCGATTACTGCCAGTGCAGGGATAGTTGTGTCATCAACAGGCTTTGCATGGAGAATAAAGACTGCAGACAAAAGAAGAGGATTAAGTCGGGAGGTAGTCAGTGACAGAATTTCTTCTCCCTGTGCTGGCCGTCGGAGGCAGTTATGTTCTACAGTTTTGACGGAAGAATTCCTTCTATTGGTGACGGCACGTACGTGAGCGAGACAGCGCAGGTGATCGGGGACGTAAGGATAGGCAGGAACTGCTATATCGGCCACGGAGCGATCCTCCGGGGCGACTATGGCGCTATCTACATCGGTAATGAATCGGTGATTGAGGAGGGCGTTGTCATGCACGCGCCTCCCGACGAGCGCTGCACGATCGGCAACAGGGTTGTCGTGGGTCACGGCGCCATTGTCCACGCACGGTCGGTCGGTGATTCAACCACGATCGGCATGGGCGCGATCCTGAGCATCAGGTCCGAGATAGGCGGACAGTCCATTGTTGCGGAAGGAGCAGTGGTAAAGCAAGGGCAGCAGGTGCCCGCTTCCGTGGTCATGGCGGGTAATCCGTCGCGCAAGGTTCGTGATATTACGAAGGACGATACCGATCGCCAGAATTACAGCATCGAGCTCTATACGAACCTGGCCTTGCGGTACCTGAAAGTCGGCATGAAAGAAGTGAGCCCGATGACAGGTCGATGAATCGCATGACCGTGCCTTTTCGTGGTAATCGATAGGAGTCGCATTACCCTGCCGGAGCCCGACGACCTCACCCGCCAGCCAGGCATCTTCGAAGAAGAACGTAGCTTCTCGCAAGCGTGATGTGGTAGCCTGATGTGTTTTGCTGAAACGTGCCCATCTTATTCGTGAGTCTCACCCTGACGCCAGAAAGGCGCTTTTGTGCGCCATTACCGGTTGCTTCTGGTTCGCGCAATACATCTACATTCCTTTCCTGACGCCCTATCTCCTCGCGCTCTCCTTGACGGCGACGGTGGTCGGCCTGATCGTCGGAGCTTACGGTGTCACACAGCTCATCTCAGGATCCCGCTCGGCATCACCGTCGACATCGTGAGAAATCATAAGTTATTTATTGTGATCGGAACGTTCCTTGCCGGCGCCTCATCTCTGGGAATGATCATCTCGCCTTCGCCGGTGCTGCTGTTTATCGCTAACGCTCTGTCCGGGGCCGCCTCATCGACGTGGATATCGTTTACGGTTCTTTACGCCAGCTACTATGACAAATCGGAGGGTACGAAGGCTATAGGCAGAATAAACGTGTTCACGAACGCCGGGAGATTTGCGGCATTCATCGTAGGTGGTATTCTTTTCGGCCGTGTCGGCATTCGCGGATTATTTGTTGCGAGCTTCGTGTCAGGAATGATTGGCTGCATTCTCGCCTTATGTATCAAGCATGAACGCGATACGGCGCGGATCAACATCAGCGTAGGAAGCCTTGTCGGAGTCGTGAAAGAGAGAAGGCTCCTCTTTTTCTCAATCGTATGCGCCCTTACGTACCTTGTGCTTTTTGGAACCGTTTACTCCTTTACGACGAGCACGGCAAAGAATCTGGGCGCCACAGGGCTCGATCTCGCATCATTCGCGGTATTGTTCAGCGCCGCAGCTATGCTGGGATCTTACTTTGTCGGTACAAGAATCGTCAAAAGGATAGGCGAAGAATACGTGCTCCTGCTCGGCTTCCTGCTGTTGGGAATCTACTGCGTGGGAATCGCATTTTCACGCTCGGTAATGAACTTCTTTCCTCTTCACGTCGTTGCGGGATTTGCCAGCGGTCTGCTGGTCCCGTCGCTTATGGCACATGCAGTCAGATACGTCGACAATGACAGGAAATCGACTGCGATGGGCTTCTACCAGTCTGTTTATTGCTTCGGCATCACGCTGGGCCCGGTTCTCATGGGCTTTCTGGTAGACCATACTTCGACACGCGCTTCATTCATCGTAATGGCCCTTATCGCCATTGCCTGTGCTGCTGCGATCCCTCCTGTTTACAAATCGAATGTGCTGATCCCGGCGAAGGACATCGACAGCGACAGCCCGAACCGGTAAGCACACATCATCGATTGATTCGGTCTCCTAATCCAGCACTGCTGTGAATTCTATTTCTATAAGCCAATCGGGCCTGAGCAGGCTGTGGACGACAACACCGGTGGCTGCGGAATAGTTTCCCTTGAAATATTCGCGGCGGATATCCGCGGTCTTGACGTAGTCCGCCACAGCCTGAGGCGTGATATAATCGGTTGTCTTCACGACATCGTCAAAGCTCGCACCGGCTTTCTCAAGGATCCCCTTGACGGTTTCATAGATGTAGCGCACCTGTCCCGCAAGATCGCCCTTGAAGAGCGTCCTGTGGTTCTCGTCCGTTGCTACCGAACCCGAGATAACGAGAATCTTGCCTTTCTTGACTGCGTCGCTCCACGTGAAGTTCTTGCGCTTATACATCTCATCAAACACATTGTAGTTCTCTCTGGCCATAGTCACCTCCGGAAGAATTAGGAAAAAAATAAAGCAGGTAAGGTCAAAGGTTGAGAAAAGAGAATGATCTTTTTCTCATAGCTTTACCTTTTTGACTTTTCTTAACCTTAACCTTTGCTTTAGTCCTTACCTCAACCTGTTCTTGCTCTTACCTGTTGTTGTTCTACCTGTTCTTATTCGGAAAGAGTCCGCACTGGAGACACCGGTCGGCCTCAAAAAGCGCAGGCCCTTCGCTGAAACCTTCGACCACTTCAGAGAAGCTCGTGACCCTGTCGACCACAGCTGCCTCGGCCATTATCTGCCGCTCGCGCTTCTTGAAACGTGCCACGTCCACGTCATCGATGCCGATGATCCGCGGGTTCGCGTTCTCCTCTTCCGCTTTTTCGCCGCGCAGGAATCTATGAATCTCTTCCGCTGCTTTTCTGCCGGACGCAATTGCCTCAATCACCGTTCTCGGCCCCGTGACAACATCACCGCCTGCAAAGACCCCGGGCCTTTCGGTTGCGCATGAGTGCGGACGCACGCTTACGAATGGTTTCTCCGGACTTCCGAGAAAGGAGAGATCAGCCGTTTCGCCGATGGCAGAAATTACCGTATCAACGGTCAGGGCAAAGGCCGAACCCGCAATGACTTCCGGTCTTCTGCGGCCGCTCTCATCCGGCGCGCCGAGCGCGGTCTTCAGACACTCGATACCCGTCACCCTGCCGTTTGTCCCGATGATCTTTGCGGGTGTGGCGAGAAACTCGATTCTTATTCCTTCCTTCACGGCTGCTTCGATCTCTTCCGGATAGGCGGGCATCTCTTCTCTTCGACCTGCGGTAGACGAGAGTGACGTCAGCGCCGGCCCGACGCGCTAAGCGCGCTGCATCGACAGCGACGTTGCCGCCGCCGATAACCGCAACCTTCTTGCCGATCTTCACGCTACGGGCGAGATTGATATCCTTCAGAAACGCAGTGCCGCTCAGAACACCTGCCGCGTCCTCGCCCTGTATGCCGAGCGGCACGCTCTTGTGGGCGCCTGTGGCAACGAAGACTGCCTGGTATCCTTGCTGAAGAAGGCTCGTCAACGGTGAGGCCCTCCGTTCCAACGGGGCTATTGAGGCGCAGCTCAACACCGGCCTTCCTGATATTCTCGATTTCCCTTGTGACAATGTTTCGCGGCAGCCGGTATTCCGGAATGCCGACCGATAACATCCCGCCGGGTGTGGACAGCGCCTCAAAGACCGTGACACCATAGCCCGCCTGCACAAGGTTAAATGCTGCAGTAAGTCCGGCCGGTCCCGCACCGATGACCGCAATGCGCTCATCATAAATCCTGGGCGCTGGATGCACGGCTTTTGTCCCGCGTGCCCAGACCGCATCCGCAATAAACCGCTTCAAACCGTTTATGGCAATCGATTCGATCCAGCTCCTTCCTGTTGCATTTCGCCTCGCACGGGTGGGGACAGACGCGGCCTATCGTGCCTGGAAAAGGAATTTTCTCTTCGATCACCTCGAGTGCTTTCTCGTAATGACCATGCGCAGCGAGGTCTATGTAGCTCCGGATATCGAGCCCTGCGGGGCAGGCCGCTTTGCAGGGAGGAACCAGATGCCAGGGATAGGGCGGATTGAGTTCCCCTTTGGGCCATTCGATACAGGTGACCGTTTCGTATCGCTCGTCGGATTCGCTGCAGTAACCGCAGGCAGCGCACTTGACGATCTCATCCGACTTGCCCGCTCTCGCTTTCGCAGGCCAGTCAGGATCGGCGAAAGAGGGCCCTCGCCATCCCCACAAAATCGGCCTTGCCGAGCGTGAGTATCTCTTCAGCGAGTTCCGGGGTTCGGATCTTACCGGCTGCAATGACGGGTGTGCTGTAGCCTCCCTCCCGGACTGCCCGTCGCACGCCTTCAGCCAGATAGACCTGAACGCCATCCGGGTTCCACCAGCGCGGGCTCATCCTGTAGCCTGAGTAGCCGGTACCTGCAAAAGGAGGCATGTTGGGCAGCGGGGTATCCGCGTCCTCAAAGCGCTCGCCCGCTGAGACGCTGATATAGTCAAGCCCGAGCGAGGCAAGGCGCCTGCCCACCCGTGCGCTCTGAAGCAGCGTGTTTCCTTCCTTTGTGAATTCCTCGCCCAGAATCCGCGCACCGACCGGATAATCGTCGCCCACAGTTTTACGCGTTGCCTGCACCACGTCTGTGGGCAGTTTCACCCGTCCTTCGAAATCACCGCCATACTCGTCTATCCTCTTGTTCATCAGGGAGAGGAATGATGCGAGCGTCGTGAAATGGGCCATGTGCAGCTCCACGAAATCAAAACCCGCTGTTCTTGCGCGCAGAGCTCCGCTGGCAAACTGACCGGGTATCACCGCTATTTCCTCAGGCTTAAGGTCTTCAACCTTCTGTCTCCAGCCGGTCCGTGCCACCTTCAGGAAATGGATGAGCTGCAGGCCTATTTTGACATCAGGGCTCACCTTGCGTATACCCGCAACAAAATCCTTCAACTCATCAATAAACTGGTCATCACTCACCCGGAGATTGAAGGAACTCCTCGACGGAAGCACGACAGCAGCCTCAACCACTATTGAGCCGACTCCACCCATGGCGAGCCTCTGGTATCTGTCCCTGATATTCTGCGTCACATGCCCATCTTCAGAGGCAAGCCTCGTCACCGCAGCAGTTGACATGATACGGTTGGGGAAGGTGCAGTTCTTGATAGTTAAGGGGGAAAACAAGAAGGGATATTTCATGGCCTACCTCTCACTTCAACGCTTAAGTTATTTTCAGTCAAGCAGTGGGGCCCGAACAGGCACCTCGCCGCCTATCTCGTTCGACTATTCCGGGTGAGGACTTGGTGGTTACCCCTAACCTTCGACCTTCTTCTTAATATCCTCACGCAGGACCTTCTTATCGACCTTGCCGACCTTCGTCAGTGGCAGCTCCGTGACCAGCTCCACTCTCTCAGGCAGTTGCAGCACCGATGCGCCTCGTCCCTTCAGGAATGAGACGATATCCTGCAGGGTAGGTTTCTTTCCCGGTTTGGGTATGATATAGGCACATATCCTTTCGCCCAGGATCTTGTCCGGCATACCCACGACGGCAACATCCTGGACATCAGGGTGCACGCTTATGAGGTTCTCGATCTCAACGGCACTGATATTCTCACCACCTCTTATGATGATGTCCTTGATCCTACCAGTGATCCAGATGTTACCGAACTCGTCCTTCCGCGCCTGGTCGCCTGTCTTGAAGAAGCCGTCCTGTGTAAAAATATTGGCATTCTCCCCGGGCGATTTGAAGTAACCGGTAAATACGCCGGGGCCTTTGGAGACGAGCTCCCCGTCCATGCCCTGTGGTACTTCGTTTCCGTTCGGATCAACAATCTTCAGGTTGTCATACGGGCAGACAGGGGTACCCACACTGCCGCAGATCAGCTCGATGCTGTCGCCCAGCCTCGTGCCTGCACAGGTGCCTTCAACGGAGCCGAAGCCGTTGATGAACTGGCAACCGATCTTCTCGTAGACGCTCTTCACCAGTTCAGGCGTGCTGGGTGCGCCGCCAACCGATATCTTCTTGAGCGAGCTCAGGTCATATTTTCCGAGGTTCTCCATTTGTACGACCCTGGCGATGAGCGCGGGGACTGTCGGTATGGCTGTTACCTTCTCACGCTGTACGGCTTCGCATATGGCTTCCGGCGCCACAGAGTCGAGCAGAACAAGCTTGGCGCGGCTAAAGAGAGCCCCACCGATGCCCCAGTGCATACCCATGCCGTGAGCCACAGGCGTGATTACCATGAGTGTATCCTGGCTGGTAAGCTCCCACCGGTACGCATGATATTCAACATTGTTCAGGTAATTGTTGTGTGTCCTGGGGCTTGCTTTCGGTAAGCCGGTCGTCCCGCCGGTGGGCATGATCTGGCAGACCTCATTCGGGTCGGGTCTTCTTTCGGCCAGAGCAGCAAGATTTTCTTTCGTCAGCTTGGTTTCTTCGATCAGGTTCTCCAGTGTCTCGTACGGGCTTTTCCCATTGCTCCTTACATGGATGATCTGCTTGAGCCCGGGGTTCTCTTTCAAGACGTCATCAATGATCGGCTGGTACTCGATCTTGCCGTACTGTTTGGGGAGGATCCACGCGACCGGTTCCGTGAGCTTGTAAAGGTGATTGATCTCAATCTGGTTGTGTCTCGGGATCAGGAGTACTGCAATGGCCCCGATCTTTTGCAGCGCAAAAAAGGAATATATGTATTCATGCCAGTTCGGGAGATGGATGAAGACTCTGTCTTTGGGCTTGATGCCCATATTCATAAAACCGATCGCCAGTTTGTCTACGGTGTGCCGAAGCTCACGATACGTCCAGCGTCCGGTATCATCAACCAACCCGATCTTGTCAGGATAAAGATCAGTGGCTTTGTCGAATACGTCGCCCCAGGTCATACCGAGCCACCATCGCATCCTGGTATACTCTTCCACATCTTCTTTACCGTATGGCGTGAAGCCTTCCAGTGGCATAGTGAACCTACCCTCCTAGTCCTGTAGCATGCGGCTGCGAGCCATCGACAAGAGCAGAAACATGTGTTTCACGGGTCTCAAGCCGAAGGTTAATTGCTCTCTACTTCTTTTTCTTCGTCTCTCTCGCTTCCTTTTCCTTCAGCAGCTTCAGTATCGTTTCCGGCTTGAACGGTACATCATAGACCCTGACGCCCACAGCATCATGAATGGCGTTGGAGATGGCGCCGTGCAGCCCGCAGCCGAATCCCAACGATCCTTCCTTTGCACCATACGGTCCGTGAGGATCGGGAATGCCGAGGAAATAGGTCTCGATGCGGGGAGTTTCGTTTGCCGTGGGAACTTTGTACGAACGGAAGTCGCTCGTCAATTTGCGGCCCGTCTTCATGTCCCAGACATTCGCCTCGTACAGACCCTGGCCCAGCATGAAATTGATCTGGCCATGCATATTGCCGCGCACGAGCATCGGGTTCAGCACCGTACCGCAATCATTGACCGCCCATACGTCTGTCACCTTAACCGCACCGGTCTCGGCATCCACCTCGACCTCAACGGCTGTCGTGCCGAAGGAATAGGCGGTAACCTTCATCCCATACGTTTTCTCGTTGTAAGGTTCTTTCACGTCGACCGAGAAATCGGAGTAGTCGATACGGGCGCGGTAGTCACCAAAGCCGAAAATCGGTTTCCCTCGTTTGAAGGCTGTCCTGCAGATCTCGCCCAGGGAGACCCCGTTGCCCTTGCCGAGGCGCAGCCTGACCCAATACTTGCCGTCGTCCCGCAGCTCTACCTCATCCCAGGCCACATCAAGCAGATCACCGGCTATCTCCATGATACGCCGTTTCGCGTCCTCTGCGGCGCGTTTCACCGCATTCGCCGAGATCACGGTCGCTGACATGGAGTAATCGCCGGGATCCTGGTAGCAGAGCTCGGTATCGCCGTAGCAGATTTTGATCATCGACATGGGGATGCCGGTCACCTCCGAGGTGATCTGAGTATGCATAGTGAGGTTCCCCTGACCCATCTCACAGTTGCCCGTGAAGACCGTGCAGCTTCCGTCGTCATTAAATTTTATGAAGGCGGTGGAACCGCTTCGAAACCCCATATAGAACATCGATTGCATGTTACCCGAACCTATGCCGATGCCGCGGGCGTAGCGCAGCTTGCCGCGCTTCTTCTTGTAGTCTGCCTTCTCGGCTGCCATGACGATGCTCTCGGAGAGACCGGTGGAGGTGACCGTTGCCTTCGAAGGTACCACCTCGTTCGGCAGGACAGCGTTCTTGAGCCGGATCTTTATGGGGTCCAGGCCGAGCTTCTCGGCCACCTCGTCGAATGCCACATCTACCGACATCGGTCCCACGTGAGCGCGCGTGCGCATCATGGAGCTGATGGTCTTATTCGTGTAGATCAGGCGTGCATCATAACGGTAGCTGGGGGCACGCCAGAGCACCTCATCGATGAGGAGCGGTACCCAGAGCTCGACGATGGCGCTTGAAGCGTAGGCGCCGCATTCGAGCATCATGTGGATGTCCCTGCCGGTGATGGTGCCGTCTTTTTTGAAGCCGATCTTCATGGTCCATACCTTGGCCGCTTTGTCCCGCATGCAGTCTTCCACTTCTTCACGGGAGAGCTTGATCTGCACGGGCTTGCCGGCTTTTCTTGTAAGAAGGCCTGCTATGAAGGCGCCGGGAGGCGTATCGGACCTGCCGCCATGCGCTCCGCCCATCTCAACCGTGTGCAGCCTGATGTCGGAGAGGGGGACTTTCAGGGTGTTATGCAGGCCCTGACGCACCTGGAAGGGACACTGGGTCTGCATCCAGAAGTTGTACTTGCCGGAGGGCTCAAAGGAGGCGAGCACGGTGAAGGGCTCGGGCAGCGCGTGGCTTGCCACATCGCACGTAAAGGTCTTTTCCCACACCAGATCGCTGTTTTTAAGCGCTTCGTCGATATTGCCCTCGTTGACGAGGTAATGGGCAGCCATATTGTGGACACGATTCTCGTGGACGAGGGGTGCTCCCTCCTTCATCGCATCCTGCCAGGTAAGCACAAAGGGAAGCGGTTCATACTCCACTTTGATCGCCTCGATCGCCTCTTCGGCGGTGTCCTCATCGATAGCAGCGACGGCGGCAACCTCCTCGCCCATATAGCGCACCTTGTCGAAGGGGAGGAGCACGTGGTCTCTCGTGTGAGGGATGATGCCGAAGAGAGCACCGCGGGGGGTATCCTTGATGCCCGTTACGACGGCCCTCACGCCGGGGATCTTCTCTGCTTTGCTCGTATCGATATTGAGGATCCTTGCGTGGGCATAGGGACTGCGCACTGCCTTGCCGTACAGCATACCCGGCAATACTATATCTGTCGTATATTTTGCGCGACCCATTGCTTTATCAATGGAGCCGATTCTCGGTAGGTTCTTTCCGATTAAGGTGCTCATCGCTTCCCTCCTTTGGTCTGAGAGGCGGCCTGGATCGCTTCGACGATCTGCACGTAGCCGGTGCAGCGGCATACATTGTTCGCAATCCCCTCCTTGATTTCATCTTCGGTGGGATGAGGATTCTTGTCGAGGAGCGCCTTTGCCGACATGATGAAGCCCGGTGTGCAGTAGCCGCACTGGATCGCACCCGTTTCAACGAATGCCTTCTGGATGGGGTGCAGCGTCGGGCCGTCCGCAACTCCTTCAATAGTGACGATCTTCTTGCCTTGAGCCTCGACGGCGAGCATCAGGCAGGAAAGGACGGGTTTGCCGTCGATGATCACCGTGCAGCCGCCGCAATCGCCCTTGTTGCACATTTCTTTTGTCCCTGTCAGCCCGAGCGTTCTCCCTGAGCGCCTCAAGGAGGGTTCTCCGGATGTCCACCTGGACGCTATATTCTTCCCCGTTAACATTGAAGGTCATCTCCTGTTTCATGCTATTCTCCCTTCCCGGATGCTTGTTTGAGCGCTCTTTTGACCATTACTGCCACGAGCTCTTTCTTGTAGTCCGCGGTGAAATGGATATCCGTACCGGTGTGTGCGTCCTCGGCCGCCACGGCTGCGGCTTCCTGTATGAGCTTGTCGGTTACGGACCGGCCTTCAAGCAGCTCTTCCGCCCGATGAGCCCTTCTGGTCGGCAGCGTGACGCCCCCGAGGCCGATGCGCACGTTCTTGCATACTTTACCCGTCATGGTCATAGCGACTGCTGCGCAGGCGGTGGCATAGTCAAGCTTCTTTCGCATCGCCCACTTCTCATAGCCCCACCTTTGGCCTTTGATGACCGGGATGAGGATTGCTGTCAGGATGTCGCCCTCTTTCAGCTCTTTGTGAAGATTTTCTATGGCAACCGTGCGGCTTCCTTTTGCATTTATCAGGGTGGCCTCACCGTTGAGCGCTACGAGCACCGGAGCTGTCTCCGCCGTGGCCAGGTGCGAGGCCACGTTACCGCCAAGCGTGCCCATCGCGCGGATCTGCGGTGTTCCGAGTTTCGAACAGGCAAAACCGAGCATGGGGCACGCCTTTCTTGACCGCAGGGGCATCGGCAACAGTTTGGAGGAGTGCCATGGAGCCGAGCTTCAGTGTCCCGGATGCAGTGCCTACGTGTCGAGAGCAGGTATTGCCTTGAGGCTCATGAGGTACTTCTTGACACCGATACGTTCCTTCATGCGATGGATGACGATGGTGCCGCCGGCCATGACGCGGGTTTCTGCCTGATGCGCCGCAAGGAATGCTGCGGCCTCATCCACGCTCTCGGGGGCAACGTACTCAAAAGGGGGCAAGCGTCTATAGTAAGACATGGGTTACTCCTTTCATCTATCCTTATATTGAGCCACGCTAGCAGCACCTAGCTCTTTTGAATTCCGACACGTCAATGCGCTGGCTGATCCGCAACCCGACCTCAAGCCTTAATGTCTCTGTTACCGCAAGTTTTATAAAATGTTATAATGTGACATTTAAGTTTGCATAGTAACAACGTTGAACGGGGTTTGTCAAGACATTTTTTTCCGATCCACAAGAAGAGTTATAACTGCCCTGACGAGAAATAAGGTTAGCGTATCACGCCGTGGCAGGATCGACGACTGATGTTCCTCGGACGGTTATAGGGATTGGCCTCTGGGGATCTTCTTTCGCGACTGCCTTCAGGAAGAAGCTGGAATCTGGAATCTGGACTTTGAAAATGTCGTCTGACTCTGGCACCACTTAATCACTGTGAAACCCGAGCTCTCTGGAGATTAGGTTCGCCGTCTCCATGAGCGCCTGGACCGTGTTTCCAAGGTTTTCGCCCGACACGCGGAATTCCTGCAAGCATGCGCCCAGTGCTGCCACCGTGTTCCCTGCCGCGCCCTTGATCGGTACGCCTATCTGCACCACGCCTTCAAAGAACTCGCCTCGTTCCAGAAAGTAGCCCCTGCGCCTTGCGTCCTCCAGCCTTATCTTGACCTCCGGGAGTCTGGTCGGGGTACGTTCCGTATGCTTTTTCAGCGGGTGCAGTCTGAGCAGTCTTTTTGTTTCGGTAGGCTCCATAAAGGCGAGCAGGGTGAGACCAAGGAAGCTGTCGGTCGGCAGCATCTTGGCGCCCAGATACGACGGGATCCTCAATATGCTGTCTCCTTCTCTCTTATCAACGTAGGAGAACTGGTCACCGATGATCACGCCCACGAGTATCGCGGCCTTCAACGAGCGGGCTATCGCATCAAGGTAAGGCGAGGCAGACCTCCTGATGGATGTGGAGCTGTAGACCACGGCTCCCAGTTCCAGGAAACGCAGGCCGAGCCTGTAGAAACCATCCTCCTGGTCATACCTGATATAGCCATTCTTCTCCATAGTTCTTACGATTCTGTAAATTGTGGATTTGTCGAGGCCGGTTCTTTTTGTCAAGATCGTCAAGCGTGAAGGCGTTCTCGTGGCGGGTGTAAACCTCAAGTATTCTCAGGGCCTTCTCGAGGACCTTCACAACATATCTTTCATGCTGTGCAGCACGCTTGAGCATACTATCCTCTATCAATAATATTTCTCAATGTGAAAATCAACCAACTCAGCCGCTGCATTGCGGCCCCTGGTTAATACGGCGGACGAACCGTCCTGCCGTCTTTTCAAGAAGAACGCTGCCCGAGACCGAGTGAGGTGAGGAAATCGTTCACTGCGTCTCCGTAATTCTCACAGGTCGGTTTTTCAGCAACAAGGTTGTCTGAAAGAGGTATCTCCGGTGCGTTAATTAATCGCGTGAGCGTTTTTGTTTTCGCCATAAGAAGGTTTGTTCTATCTGGATTGCCGTGACGGACTGCGTCATTTCTTGTATTCAGGTGCCCTCTTTTGGAGAAAGGCGCTAATTCCCTCCTTGGCAGCGTCCGTGCATGCTATCTCTCCCATTCCCTGATAGCCGACCTCCAGTGCTTCGGCAAAAGTCGCCGATGCGGCACCCTTTTCTATGATGCGAACGAGGATAGCGACAGCCTCTTTACTGAGGACTTGCTTCCCGGCCATGGGTGGATCGGGCAACTCTACAGGCGGTATTTCCACCTTGCCGTCGGGTATGCGCGTCACGTTGCGTGTAAGCCTCTCCACTTCTTTCTTTGCTTCCTGGATCATTTCGTAATAACTATCCGCCACCTTATTGACCATCCCTACATCGGCGGCCTCTTTCATATTGACGGGCTTTGCAAGGCAGATCATCTCGTGAAAAAGCTTTGCACCCTTGGGCCATCTGCCGGTAGGGGACAATAGCCCCGCCGATACCCGGAGAAATGCCAAGGGTAATTTCAGGGAACTGGAATCTTGCGTTTTTTGTTGCAACAATGCTGTGGCAGCGAATAGCCAGTTCAAGCCCGCCACCCATTGCTATGCCGTTCACCGCAGCAACAATCGGTTTGTCCATAGCGTCCATAATCCGCTGCACCTCGGCACGACTCCGCGTATATTGAGCGGCTTTAGCCGCGTCGCCCAGCACCTTTCGGGAACCCGCCTATATCCGCACCCGCGGAGAAAGCTGCTGTTCCGTATCCGGTAAGTATGAAACCCTTCGTCTTTGGATCATCCTTGAATTGTTTCAGAATAGCCGTTATTTCATCACTCATCTCATCATTGATAGCATTCATGGCCTGAGGCCGGCGCATGGTAATGAGCTTAATGCCATCCATGTCATCGATAAGCAGATAACGGTTGAAGCGCTGATACTCGTTGTACGCCTTCTTTGCCATGGGGAAGCCCGGCCGGTCTGTTTCCAGTTTCTTCATAATGCGAGCTACTTCCGTGTCGCCGAAATCCCTCATGTAATCCATTGGGCCTTTGCGGAAGGCAAGAGCGACTTGAGCACCAAAATTCAAATCCTCCGGTGTGCCTATTCCCCGGTCAATGATGTCGAAAGACTGGGAGAAAACGATGCCCATCAGGCGGTCACGTACAACCTTCCGCGTAGCATCGGAGACTTCTATCCTGGAGCCCGGTTTCTTCGTGTTCCATGTGTCGACCGAGAGGAGAATGCGGGCAGGCTGATAGCAAGCGCCTTCCTCCATTTGGAGTATGTTGGTCTCGTAAGTGATGGGATTACCATGCGCCAGGTTCATGACGAAGAAAGGTCCGGCGGGGACAAACTCCTCTGCCACCTGGTCGATCTCAGCTGCTGTTGCCGCATCCAGTAGATACGCCGCTTCATCAGTCCAGTTGTCCCAGACCCGATCGATCATAAAACAGATAGCGTTATCAGTCATGACAGGGGTCTTACCCGTCGCGGCAAACATCCACATCAGGTAATCGATGACTTTCGGATCAGCCTTTTCCCATGAAATGACTTCAACAGCAAGGCTCCGCCATGCAGGAGCAAAGAAATGTGTTACTGTGGCGCGCTCGGGCCTTTTCATGGCCGAGAAGATGCGGTCTGCCGGGATGGAACTGGTGTTCGATGTGATGATAGTATCCGGGCTGACCACGCGTTCTATCTGCGCGAAGATTTTCTGCTTAAGAGGGATGTTCTCCGTGGCGGCCTCGATCACCAGGTCGCACTCTTTGATCGCTCCATAATCGGTGGTGTAGGTGATGTTTTCGAGAACCTTTTTTGCTTGCTCCTCCTTCATCTTACCGCGCTCGAGCGATTTTCTTGCATAACCGGCAAGTCGCTGCTCTGCTTTTTTCAGCGGTTCTTCAACTACGTCAACCAGGAAGAGTTTGATGTCGGGGAGCGCGCTCTTGAGATAATAGCCTATATCCGGCCCAATCGTGCCGGCGCCGATCATCGCCACCTGACGGGGAAGAGGCCTTTGAGGCTTGAGCAGCAAAGGGTTTTTGACGGATTTATAAAGAATGTTCTTGGAATCCATAGTCTCCTCCATCCGGATCGGTATTAGAAAACCTGTCCCGTTCAGATTCCCAGATAAGCTGTTCTGATCTCAGGATCTCCCGCCAAATCAGCGGACTTCCCCGATTTCAGCACCCGTCCGGTCTCCATCACATAGGCACGATGAGAGAACTCAAGCCCCAGTTGAACGTCCTGCTCCACCAACATGATGCTTATATCCCCTTCGTCGTACGCCTTCTTAAGCGCGACCATGATAAGTTCCACGACGACAGGAGCAAGGCCTAACGAGAGCTCGTCAACGAGAAGAAGTTTGGGCCTTGCCATAAGCCCCCGGCCTATTGCACACATTTGCTGCTCTCCACCGCTCAAGGTACCTGCGAGCTGGTCTTTTCTCTCTGCCAGCCGTGGCAGAAGGTCGAAGACCATCTTTAGATCCTTCTCTATGTTTGCTTTATCATTTCTGGCAAAGGCTCCCAGCCGCAAGTTTTGACTTACGGTGAGACCCGAAAAAAGAAGACGACCCTCCGGGATATGCGTAACACCCAATCGAACTCTTTTGACAACCGGCATCCGCGAGATATCCTCTTCCAGAAATAGGACCTCACCTTTCGCCGGGATGACGCCTCCTGAAATTACGTTCAGTAAGGTTGACTTCCCGGCCCCGTTACTCCCCACAAGGCCTACGATCTCCCGACGACCTATTTCCATAGAGATGCCCCAGAGAACCGGAACATCACCGTACCCTGCGTCGAGGCTTTGAATCTTCAATAAGGGGGCTGAATTATCCACTATCCGTCGCGTTCTCCGGCGCGGGATGCTCCTTCTTCCGCTCTGCTTCCATCCGCACGAACCTTTCTCCGAGGTAAGACTCTATGACTTTTTCATTTTGCACAATTTCTTTGGGCGGACCCAATGCAATCCTCTTTCCATGGTGCAGAACCATAATACGGTGAGAAATCCCCATGACCGCCTTCATAACATGTTCAATCACCAGAATCGCAACACCACTCCGATTAATCTCAATGATCATCTGCATGAGGTCTTCCACCTCTCGCTGATTGAGACCCGCCATTACCTCATCCAGGAGAAGAAGTTTGGGTTCCATGACCAATGCCCGAGCAAGTTCCAGACGCTTCCGGTCCGCGATGGTGATCTCTGAAACCATGCGGTCTCCTTTTGCTGCGAGCCCAACCAGTTCGAGCATCTTTTCGACTTCAGTCATCCCGGTGCTGATATTGTGACATTTGTGCGTTCCGAAAAGACAACCTACAAGGACATTCTCCTTGACGGTCATGCCCTCGAAAGCGCGGACAACCTGGAAAGCTCTGCCGATTCCCAGCCTCGTGATCTGGTAAGGTTTCAATCCGGTCAAGCGCTTACCGGCAAAAAAGAGCTCCCCCTGGGTGACAGGAAATATCCCGTTGATCAGGTTTAGCATGGTCGTCTTTCCTGCGCCATTGGGACCGATAAGACCGAAGATTTCGCCTTCCATGATCTCAAAATCAACGTCGTACACAGCAGTGAGACCGCCGAATATCTTTGTCACCTTACGGCCTTCAAAAATGACCATGAGCTTAGACTTTATTCTCCTTTATGCCCGCAATAATTTTTGAAAGACTGAACCCCTTCTGCGATAAGCCCATCAGCCCTTTCGGCGCAAAAATAACAACAAAGACCAGAATGAGTCCGAGGATCAAAAAGTGCAGTTCCAGGAATTCTCCCCAGACAACTTCGGAAATTAACTCGATAAAAAAAGCACCAATGATAGGACCCAGTACAGTCCCCCTTCCGCCCAGAACCATCATCAGGTACATCTTTATAGAAGGCGTAATTTGGAAAGCCTCTCCCGGATCTATGTAGCTCATCCAATAGGCATAAGCTCCGCCGGCCAAACCCGTAAAAAAGGCACTCAGCGCCCAGGCAAACGTCTTGTACGCCGTCGGGTTTATCCCCATCACAGAGGCGGCCTCTTCATCGAAGCGGATAGCGCGCATAGCATAACCGAGTGAACTCTTTGAAATGTAGAGGGTACAAAGGATGGAGGCGATCATGAGCCCGAACATCAAATAATAGAAATACTGGTTGGCCGCGGCAGCTCCCCCAGGAAACATAGGGAGCGTGATCCCCTGGCCTCCCCCGGTAAAAGAGAGGTTGGTTATGATCTCTCGCAAAAGCTCGAGGAGTCCCATGGTGGCCATCAGGAAGTATTGCCCTTTCAGGCGCAAGATTGGCAATCCGACCACCACAGAAAAGAGGCTTGCGGCGAGCCCGGCCAGAATAAGCGAGGGCACAAAGCCGAGAGCAAGCTTCGTCATCAACACAGCCACCGCATAGGCACCCAGCCCGAAAAAGAGCATGTTTCCGAGTGCCAAGTATCCGCAGTAACCCGCTATGATGTTGACACTTTCGGCAAGAATCCCAAACATAAACATGTTCGTAAGGAGGCGGACCCAATAACCTCTGAGACCCGTCGGCGCGACAAGCAGTAGAAGGAAAGCCGTCCCCGCCAAGACCGGCCACAATCTCTTTCGACTTCCGTTAGCCATAGAAACGTTTCCCCATGAACCCCATTGGTAAAAAGATCAGAACAAGGAGGTAGACAAGATTCAGAACGACCTTTTGGTAGGCGATGCCGAAGAACATCGTTGAAAAGGCCTCGACCAGCCCTAAAACAACCCCCGCCAGCATGGCTCCGGGGATTGATCCAAGACCTCCAAGCACCGCCACTGAGAAGAGAATCACCAGAAGATCGCCGCCTATGAAAGGCGAAACGGGCTTGGTAAGAACAAAGAGTGTGCCCATGGCCCCGCCGAGACCTGAACTGATGGCAAAGGTCAGCGCATACGTGCCCGCAATATCGATGCCCATGAGCTGCGCTGCCTTCGGATTGAGAGCTGTCGCGCGGATGGCGTTGCCTGACTTTGTCTTCCGGAAAAAAAGCTCAAGAAAGATAGTCAAAAGAAGGGCGATGAAAAAAGTGGCGAGCCGCACATATGATATGGTAGCGCCGGCGAATTCGAAGCTCATGCTCATGTACCACGCATTCGTCGCCCTGAAATCAGCCTTCCAGATCAACAGAATGATGTTGATCAGCATCAAATTAACGCCGAAGGTGAGGAGGCTTGTAATTACCAAACCTCCTTTTGCCACCATGTTGATGAGATACTTCTGAATGAAATAACCTAGGACGAAAAGTCCTAGTGCAGAGAGCGGCAGCGTAAGAAAAGGATCCAACCCCAGAGCCTGACTCAGGGCAATGGTGATATAAGCTCCCAGAATGATCTGCGTGCCCTGAGCAAGGTTAATGATTTTCATGATGCCGAAAACGATGGAAAAGGAGACCCCGATACTGGCATAGAGGCCACCCTGAAGCAATCCATTTACGATCACCTGGAAAAGCATGATTCTCTCTTACTGCCTTTCCTTCCACGGCGGGGCAGGATAGAGCAGTTTTACACCCGGCCGGGGCGGATCGATAAGGACCTGTTTTCCATTCTGGACCTGAACTATACCCATCCGTGCTGCGACGTTTCTTCCCTTCTCATCAAATTTGAATTTGCTGAAAAAAGTTTCTATGTCCATGGTCCTCAGAGCATCTCTGAGCTTGTTCTGTTCGAGACTTCCTGCTTTTTCGAGGGCGAACTGCATGAGCATTCCGCTCACAAATCCGGCTCCGCTGAAGTAAGTCACCGACTCCCCGTATTTCTTCTGCCAGAAATCATAAAACGATTTGCTGGTGAAATACTGATCTTTGTAGTTCATATCCTGGTGCCATGGTTCCTGACAAAGGATATAGTCACCATCCTTCTTCATCACCGGCACCCAATCTGGATGCCCCGCCGTTCCGGTTGTCGTATAGAGCTTTGCATTGAAATGGAGCTCTTTAGCCTGACGGTAGAATGCCACAGCATCAGGGAAAAAACCTCCGAAGTATAGCAGGTCCGGCGCCTTTGATTTCAGCGCTGTAATGATGCCCGAGAAATCGGTGGTGTTTGTGGGATATTTCCCGTAGTAGACCTCTTGCAAACCCAATTCTATTGACTTGTTTTTGACACCGTCCAACGATGGCAGAGTGAAGACATTATCGAGAACCACGACCGCGAAGGTCTTCGGCTTCGGGTTCTGCTGTACAGCCATCTCAGCAATTGGAAGGAGGTCCCGCGACGCCACGGGAAAAACGGAGAAGAGATATTTAAGGCCGCGTTCATAGACAAAATCGCCGTTAGCCAGCGGAGCAATCGTCACGTAACCATATTTTTCCCCAATGGCGCTGGTGGCAGCCGTAATGCCACTCGAGTAAGGACCCAGAATAAAATTGACCTTGTCCTCTGTTATCAGTTTCTCCGTCAATTTGGCGCTTGTGGTCGCATCAGCTTTATCATCGTAGTAGATCATTTCCACCTTGTAAGTCTTGCCTGCGACCTTGATTCCTCCGCGGCCATTGACCCATTCTGCCCATGTTTCATATCCCTTCTTTACGTAAGAGCCTTCCCTTGCCGTTCTTCCCGTCAAACTCACCGCTGCGCCTATCCGGATCTTTGCCTCCTGGGACTGCGCAATGGAAGGAAGGTGACTCAACATCAGCGAACAACCCAGAATTATAGCCCCCATGGTCCAAACTGAACTTCTCCCCTTTTTGCTCATGTACGTTTCCTCCTTACGAGTCTTTAGCGATTGATGCATGGATCACTCAAGGACGACACTATCTGTTGACCTGGTCGCCTCTTTTCCACACATTCCATAAGTCGTTTGAGAATGGGAATAGGAACCATCACCTCCCTTCAGCGAAATGTTTCTCAACGTGAGTAATGAGCCATTCACTTTCATCTCTATTTGAAATATGAATCTACCGAGCATATTACGTCCCTTGACCTGGCGCTCCTTCATTTGAAGCCGCAAGAACAGCATCAACAATCTTCACATAGCCTGTGCACCGGCAAAGGTTTCCCGCAATAGACCTCCTTACCTCAATCTCAGTTGGATGCGGATTCTCATCCAGGAGAGCCTTCGCAGAGAGGATCATTCCGGGAGTGCACATGCCGCACTGGATTGCACCATGTCGAATAAAGGAATTCTGGAGCGGGTGGAGTTTTTCTCCTTGCCGTAGCCCCTCGATAGTAACAATCTCCTTGCCTTTACACGACACGGCCAGAAGAAGGCATGAAAGAACAGGCCGATGATCGAGAAGAACTGTACAAGCTCCACACGCTCCGAGGTCGCACACCTCTTTTGTTCCGGTCAGACCGAGTTCCTCCCTCAGCACCTCCAGTAGCGTCTTCTTTGGCTCAACGGACACTTCATAATCTTCTCCGTTTACATGAAGCACGAACTCTTCTTTCACGATGCCTCCACGGTTGCTTCATCCAAAGCTTGATGAAGAGCTCTTTTAACCATCACTCTGATCATTCTCTTCCGGTAAGCGAAGGAACTTGCCGTATTCGCAACCGGCTTTGCCGCCTTAAAAGCTAATTCTGCTGCTTCATCCATGAGCCCATCAGTCAGGCTCTTGCCCGCCAGTAGTCGGCCGATCTCTACTGCTTCATGCGGCTTCGCTCCCACAGCCCCGATGACGAATCTCGCTTCACGCACCACGTTCCCGTCGCCGTTAAAGGTGACGAACGTCGCTACATCCGCAATGGGAAAGTCGATAGACTTCCGTATCCTGTATTTTAGATAACAAGTGTGCGTTTTTTTCGGCATTGGCGGTACATCGATACGGACCAGTATTTCCCCGGGCTCTCTCGCGATTGGCTTTGCTCCGTCACCCGTATAGTAGTCCTTAAGCAACAGGCTCCGTTCGCCTTTGGCGGAAACGAGCTTAATCGTTGCATTGAGTGCGATGAGTGCAGGGGCAAGATCTCCAGAGAAGACGGCAAAACACTTCTTTCCTCCTCCTACCGCGTTGCACGTCTCCCCGCCCATTTTGATGCAGGTGGGTCGGCAGCTTCTCCAGAAATCCGACTGGTTATAATAGTAGCAACGAGTGTCGAGACTAAGGTTTCCCCCAACCGTCCCCATCTCCCTCAACTGCCGCGAACCAACCTCTCCCGCGGCTTTGGCAATCGAAGGATATTTCTCGAGGATCAGAGTGTCCTTCTCAAGTGATTGAATCTTGACCAATGGACCGATTTGCAACCCTGACGTTTCCTCGAAGCGGAAGTTATCCAGGCCTGGGATAGAAGAAAGACTCACGATATGCTTGGGCTTAATGATGCTGTTGCTTCATCGAAGGCAAAAGGCCGGTGCCTCCTGCCAGGACAGCGCTTTCCTTAGCGTGTTCCGTTAAGAAGAGACATGCCTCTTGCAAGGATTTCGGTTCCGTATAACGTAAGTCGGGCAATCGCATGCTACTGTCCCTTCCGGATCAACAGATCCAGAATCATATCGGGCGTTATGGGAAGCGCTCTCACCCGCACACCTACAGCACTATAAATTGCGTTGGCGATTGCAGGCGCCATGTTGACGACTGAGCTGTTTCCTACTCCCTTCGCGCCAAAAGGGCCGTTATCATCATAGCTTTCCACGATCACTCTGGAAAAGGCAGGCACATCGAGTGCCGTAGGAATTTTGTATTCAAGAAAACTCGGATTGAGCACCTGGCCATCCTTTATCTGCATTTCCTCATAGAGACCATAGCCCAGCGCGATGGCCATGCCTCCATCCATCTGCCCCTCGGCGCCATCAGGATTGATGACCGTACCGCAATCGTTCGACCCTACAGCCCTGATAATAGAAATCTCTCCTGATTCCGGATCTATTTCAATCTCAACGATGTTAGTGGCAAAGGTGTACGTTGAGAAAAACCTGGAAGCTGCCCCCTGGATAGTTTTTGGATCCATTTCGGCTGCCTCAGGATTGATCGAAGCTTTTCCTATTACCGGGCCGCCTTTCTTATACATGCTTCCGCCCAAAATGTCCTTGAAGTGCACGAAGCGGTCGGGCTGCCCCTTCACGAAAACTTTTTTTTCTTTAACCTCCAGATCTTCAGCATGCAATTGCTCGCCGGCCAGACGGAGTATCTGCTTCTTGGCATCCGATGCAGCCATCTTTACGGCCATCCCGCCCGTGTGGGTTCCACGATCTCCAAAGATACCTACATCAAACGGTGTAAGGTCGGTATCGCCGCTGATCACGGTCACATCATCGGGCTCAAGCCCGAGTTCTTCAGCAACAATCTGCGCCATAACGGTTTTGAGCCCCTGCCCCATATCCATCGCGCCGGTGCTGGCTATGGCTGTTCCATCCTGATTCATCCGAACGATAGAGGAGGTCGCAAACCCTCCACAGGGGGTGAACCCGCAGGAGATCCCAAGGGCCCGCATCTGTCCTTCTCTCGGCTTTCCCCACTCCATTTTTTTTGCTGCCTGAACAATCGTCTCCTCAATATTGACACTCACCAGGGGTTGCCCGGTGACGAGAGAATCTCCCTTTTTCAAACAGTTCTTAAGTCTCATCTCAACAGGGTCAATATTCAGCTCATGCGCAATCCGATCCATCTGGCATTCACGGGCAAAAGTGACCTGGGGTGTTCCGTATCCTCTGAAAGCACCGGACATGACCTTATTCGTGTAAACGGAAAAGGTCTCCAGTCTGAAATGGGGTATCCGGTAAGGACCACTGGCGGTGATTGCGCCCAGCCAGACCGCGTTGGGGCTGGTGGCATAGGCTCCGCAGTCGTAGATGACTTTCATCTCGGACGCAACCAGGGTCCCGTCTTTTTTCACACCCGTTTTGACCTGAATGATAGAGGAATGGCGGGTTGTGGCAGACGTAAACTCCTCCTCCATTGAAAAGCTGAGGCGAACCGGCGCTCTGGTCTTCAGAGCCAGAGCAGCCGTGGCAGGCTCTGAAAGAGTTCTATTTTTCCCGCCAAATCCTCCGCCCACGTGGCATGGCATGACTCGGATTTTTGAAATCGGCATTCCCAATAGTGAAGCCAGGATGGATTGGTTAACATGCGGCCGCTGTGTAGTGTTGTAGATGAGCAATCGACCTTCCTGGTCGAGAACCGCTATAGTCGAATTGGGTTCCAGAAAGGAGGGAAGAACCTTTTGTGTCTTGAACGTGTCCTCGAAGATCTCATCGCAACGCGCAAATCCTTCTTCTGTGTCCCCCTGGCGTATGACCGCCTGATAATTAACATTGCCGGTCATACTCTTGTCCGTGCGTGGGAAATGAGTCACATAATCTTTGAGGCCCTCGTGGAGAATCGGAGCACCCGGGAGCATGGCCTGCAGGGGATCGAAGACCGGGGACAAATCTTCGTAATCCACCTTGATTAATCCCAACGCCTCATTAGCCGTGTCTTCGTCAATAGCAGCGACTGCTGCCACTGCTTCACCGATGTATCGAACCTTACCACGCGCGAATATGCCCATGTCCAGCACGAGTGTGCCGTACCTGGCATCCGGGACGTCTTCCGCGGTTAGTACTGCTCTGACGCCTCTGAGGCTTTTCGCCTCTGTCGTGTCGATTGAACGAATGCGAGCGTGGGCTCGAGTGCTCCGGAGGACTTTGGCCCAGAGCATGCCCCTGAGGTAGTTGTCGGGGACGAATCTGGCCTCGCCCGTCGCCTTGGCGAGCGCGTCTACTTTTGGGATTCTCTTCCCGATCACGGAATAATTCTTCATTTATTCCGTTCCGGCACGGGTGTTGCTTACTCTCATCTGTTACTCCCCTCAGAGACAGATCAAAGCTCTATTTGTTCAATAAAGTTTCCGTTCAGTCGGCGGACCTCACGAACTTTCCGGTCCACCGACTGAACCTCTACATACTATGCCTTTTCCTCATAGACCTTGCGCACCAGTTTAGCTTTATATTCATATTTGGGCAAGGTGTCTGCAGGTACCAACTCAATATTGGCCCTGAAGATCAGTTTATCGCGAAGGCTATTCTCAATCGCCTTCTTCAATTGATCAAGGTCTCCTGCGTCCTTCCCGTACTCCACCTTGACGTGGATGGGAGGCATCCACCCCTCCGGAGGCGCTTTGTACAGCTGAATCTCTATGGCCCCTGTTGTCTTCGGCGAGAAACTGGCCACGGTGTCCCTGACAGCGGCGGGATACACGTTGACACCCTGAACAATGATCATATCATCCGTTCTGCCGAAGACGCGGATGCCGTAGCCTGTCCGACCGCACTCGCAGCTGGTCTGCGTAACCTCGACATGATCTCTTGTCCGGAAACGGACCAAAGGGATACATTCGCGGTCAAGGGACGTATAGACGAGTTCTCCCTTGGTTCCGACCTTAATGTCCTGGACCACCCCGGTGTCGGGATCTATTATCTCGGGATGCACAATGCCCTGAGCTGTGAAATGCATTCCCTTCTGGTACCTGCATTCTGACCACATCTCTCCGCACATATCCCCGTTTCCCATCATTTCGAGGAACTGGCATCCGTACGCCTCTTCCACTTTTTTACGGATCGACGGAATGGCAGCGCCGGGTTCACCGCCCGCCAAAATTACCTTGACGCCAAGACTCTTGGGATCAATGCCCCGTTTCTCAAGCGAAGAAATAAACGTCATGGGAAAAGACGAAGTCGACAGGAATCCGTTCGCGCCGATGTATTGATACGCTGCAATCAGCCGGTCCGTGGCCCCTACACCGATTGGAACGACCAGGCCTACTTCCTCTATGGCATCGGCGTATGAAGCAGCGATAAAGAAGGGCGATACAACATGCGGTATAATACTTCCCTGCCGAAATCCGCCACACCAGATAGCTCTGCAGCATGCTTCCTTCCACACCGCGATATCGTGCTTGGTCACACCAATAAATGTAGGCCGTCCGGTCGTGCCGCTGGTTGAATAGATTCTTTTTACCTTATCCATAGAACAGGCAATATGTGTCCCCAGCGGCGGGACAGCAAGCTGACTCTCTCTCAATTCTGACTTTTCCGTGAATGGAAGTTTACTCAGATCCTCGAGAGTCTTGACATCTTTCAACGCTACACCGGCATCAGCAAATTTCTTCTGATAGAAGACCGAGTTCTTCCATACATATTTCAACTGCTTGAGCAGTGCTGTTTCCTGTACATCATGAAACTCCTGCGGCGACAAAGTCGCCATCTTTTCGTTCCAGTACTCTCCGCGTTTGCTTGTCATTTTCATTCTCCTTTTTCGCATCTATTGGGATACCCGCAAGCGGGTACCCGGGCGCCTGTAAAGAGAATTAACTCCTCCCTCCCTTCATTCGCGAAGGAAAGGAGGAGATAAATAAACTCATTACCATCCCGGTGGCCGGGAAACGGTGATGTGGGGCTGCACCTCTTCGAACGTGGGCCACCAACCCGGTTTTATTTTCTTTCCGAGCGGATGGACCTCGTGCGCATGTCTCCCCTCGGGAAGCGGTTTCTTCAGCATTTCTTTGCGTAACTTTTCCGTTGCCTGCAAATCGATCCTGTAATCCAGGGCCTCTTCGTCAATTTCAATGATCACAACTCCATAGTACTTTTGTCCTGCCTCGATGGAGAGCCAGCCGTCCATGACGTCTTTCAACACCAGCTCAGGGTCCCGCTCCCGGGGGTCCCCAACGCCTCCCCCACCGCTCTGTGAGAACCAGATGTGGTCTCCCTTCTTCAACTGAATGCCGGTCGCGTACATCCCTACGTCCCGTTCCCTATCCGTTCCCTTATTGAGAATAAGCTTGCCGCCCCCGCCATTCGTGCCGCCCGCGATGCCGAAGGGAGTGAAAACCTCGCGGTCGCCGTGAATCGTCATGATGCCGTCGGCGAGGACGTCGAGCTCCCGCACGAGCGGAAATCCTCCTCTCATCCTGCCATGGCCGCACCAATCAGGCACGCCTTCATACCGCGTGTAAAGGATAGGGAACCATCTCTCTTCGAGTTCCTGGGGGATCGTCTTGGCATTAGCAAACCTCATGAAGATAAGGTCTTTGCCGTCCTTGAAGACCCTGGCGTTCTCTCCACCCACCGAAAATGTATACTGGACGGTATTCTTCCGGGTCCTGGGGTTATACGAGCCGATGCACAGATTGGTCAAGCTGCACGATCCCGGATAAACCCTCCAGGGTTGGGTGGATGCGAGCATTCCGGACATTACCGCGACGGTTATAGATTCCACTTTGTCAAACGCCCCTGAACAGTAACCGGTCGTAGCTGAAGGATAGACCACATCGACACATGTCCCTGGCGTCGAAACGATCTCCACGTTTCTGGTAATGCCGCGGTTCAAGGGAAAGAGGTGAGGAAAACCGATCATAAAACCCAGGCAGTTTGCTCCTACGAGCGTGCCGCGGGGACCTCCCCAGGATCCAACGGGTGCTTTGTCGGAACCCCTCCAGTCGAAGGTGATATGCCTCTTCTTTTTCGTCAGCTTGCAGTGGACGCGGATAGGTGGTTTCCCGGGTGCCATAACATCCTGGTCACCGAAATCATCGAACTCCCATTCTCCGTCAGGAATGGTATCCAGCTCACTGAAGAGCAGCCTTTCAGTATAGTTAAACTGTTCCTCAAAGCCCAGTTTAACCGTTTTGTTTCCATATTTCTCACAAAGATCCTGGATTCGTTTTTCAATGAGACTTGCACCCCCAAACTGCGCCTGGAGGTCACCGCGCCGCTCCACGCCACCCCGGATGTTGTAATCTAAAAATCTGAACAGCTCTTCATCCAGCGTGTTGTTTTCAAAGAGCTTGATCGGGGGGACGCGGATTCCCTCCGCATAGCAGCTGCATGCTTCGGGATTAAACGTGCCGGGAAGGGGACCGCCCATATCCGGCCAGTGCACAACCGTGCATGCAAAGGCGACTAACTCCTTTTTTGAATAGATCGGTTTAAACAGATGCATATCATTGACGTGGGAACCGACCTCGTAGGGATCGCTGAACATATACGCATCCCCTGACTTCATTGACTTGATCGGGACATGTTTCAGAAGGTTTTTCAGGGAGTCCTCGAACGAGCCATAGTGTGCTGCCGCATCTGTATGACCATGCGCCACCAGGCCTCCGTCGATTGTCAGTATGCCGTTGGAGCGGTCCCTGCCCATGCCGACCACAGGATGGTACGCAAACTGTTCGATATTGGTGCTCGCCTCGTAGCAGGCCGATACAAAGGCATTTCTCAAGACCTCAAAGGTGATGAGATCCATTTTCAGTTCTTTAATCTCTTTGATTCCTTCTTTAACCATTCCTTTTTTCTTTCCAGCGCGCTTGCTAGCCATGGTTTCCTCCTTACCTTTCGACTTTGATTACGACGTTGCCATAATTGTCAACTTTGCAACGGGTCCTCGGGGGAATGACTGTCGTTGTATCCTGCTGTTCAACGATTGCCGGGCCGTTAAACGTGGCGCCCGTGGGCAACAAATTTCGTTCGTAGATATCCGTCTTCACGAAACCTGCATCCTTGAACCATACCTTCCTGGAAGGCTTCATTGCATCCTTCAGTTTTCCCCGACGTGTGATTTTCGAAAGCTCCGGCTTGGGGATAAGCCCGGTAGCGATTACCCTCAGGTTCACCACTTCCGTCTCAACATAGCCCGGCGGGAGGGTATAACCAAATTTTTTCTGCATGGAATTTATGAAGTTTTCTGTGATTACCTTCAAATTCCTGATTTTGCCCGGAGGGACATCCACAGTGAAATAGGTGCTCTGGGTCCAGTACTTCACATCGGCCTGAGCTTGAATGATCATATTCTTCCTGCTCTTTATCCCTTCGCGTGTCAGAGTATCGATTGCTCTCTGGACAAGTTTATCCATCTCCTTGTTCAGCTTGTCATAGTCGAGCTGGCTCTCAAGGGTAAAGATCGGCTGGACAAATTCATGGCGAACATCAACGCGGCACGCCCCCAGGGCTGAAGCATAACCCGGCAGGGGTGGCACGACCACCGTCTGAACACCGCATTCCCGGGCGATGTCACAGGCATACATTGCGCCGCCTCCGCCGTAAGGAATCATGGCAAAGTCGCGGGGGTCCCAACCCCGGGAGACGGTCTGCAACCTCAAAGCGAGCATCAGGTTTGTCATGGCGACCATATACATGTTGGCCGCGGCTTCCTGAGCTGACCACCCGTAGACGTCGCCGATCTTTTCTTTAAGGGCCTTGTGGGAGAGTTCCGGATAAACCGTCATTTCACCGCCGAGGAAATAATCAGGGTTGATCCGTCCGAGCACAATCTGGGTATCGGTGTTCGTAGCCTCTTCGCCTCCTGCGCCGTAGCAGGCCGGTCCGGGCACAGATCCCTGGCTCTGCGGCCCCACGTTTAAAATACCACCTTTATCGACCCAGCCGATGCTTCCTCCTCCTGCGCCCATATAGACGGTGTCGACGGACGTGAGGCAGCATGGCATGTTCCAGAGGATCTTCCATTCCCGCGTAAGAGCGGGCTTCCCTTTGTAGATCATCGATACATTGTTCGTGGTTCCGCCGGTTTCAAAAGCAATCACATTGTCGAATCCTGCAAGTGCCCCGCAATATCCGGCAAAGCCCACGGCGCCTGATACAGGGGATGAATGAAAAGTTCTGGCAGGAAGTTTTACCGCCTCTTCCATGCCGATGACGCCGCCGGAACCGGTGGTGACCAGGATGGGTCCCTTGTAGTTCCATTTTTCCTGAATCGTTCTCAGAAGGCCTGCCATATATTTCTTGAGAATAGGGGCAATGTAAGCATTCAATGTGGTTGTGGTGGTCCTTTCGAATTCAAGCATCTCGGGACGAACGTCATAGGAAATGCTGACATCGACTTCCGGGATTTCCTGCTGCAATATTTCCCTCGTTCTCAATTCATGCTCAGGATGCATGAAGGAGTCCATATAGACTACAGCAACCGATTCGATGCCCCGCTTCTTGCATTTTCTGGCTGCTGTCCTTACGTCTTCTTCGTTGAGAGGGACCAGGACCTCGCCCCATGGGCTGACCCGTTCTCTCACGGTCAAGACATTTCTTCTCGGGACAATAATGTCGGGAGGGTCCCAATCAAGCTCGAAGGCAGAGATTCGTTCAGCCCTTCCTCCTCCCAGAACGTCGCGGAAACCGTGCGTCGTAATAACCGCCGTCTTGACGCCTTTTCTTTCAAGAACGGCATTCGTTGAAACCGTGGCCCCGTGTCTGAAGGAATAGGTTTCCTCTCCTCGCAAACCGGCTCGCTTCACTCCATTTATGATCCCTTCGAAATATTCAGGAGGGGTCGTGGAGACTTTTCCGATTCGCTGCTCCCCTGTCTTTAAATTGATTCCTATGACATCGGTGAAAGTTCCTCCTACATCTGTACCAACCACCCAATCTTTTGAATCTTTCATCTACCAACCTCCTTTGTCATGTCAAAGTCCTTCTTGTTCGCTCCTAAGTCGACCTCCGTCCCCGTCCCGGGCCTTCGCGGTGCGGGTGGACAAGACGGCATGGAGGAAATGCTTCAGATGTGGATGGGCTGCTAGCCTTGTCGACCGGAGGCGTACTCAACGTACGTCGGAGGGCACAAGGCGACACAGACCGCCGCAGATGAAGCATCTCCTCCATGCCGTTAACCCGTCACCTTGATCACCAGTGCTGCACCTGTATCTCCCGCGGCGCAGCCCGTAAACAAACCGTAACCGCCACCCTTGATCACCAGCTCCTCAACCATCTCCATTACAATACGACCTACGGTAGGTCCTTGCGGATGCCCGAAAATAAGAGAACATCCGTAGTTATTCATGCTCATAACATCGATCTCCATCTCCTTGGCCATATAGAGATCATTGACGATGAAGGGGTTGTGCGTTTTGACAACCTTCATTTCCTTTATTCCCAGGCCGGCTTTTTCGAGGGCCATCCTGGCAGCGGGCACCGGGGCCATAGGCATGAGGGCCTTACCCGCGCGAGCATAGCCATGAGAGAGTACCTGGATCTCAATATTCGGATCGGCGCTCAATTCCTTTGCCTTCTCCCGCGTGGTAAGAATGACGCCGCAGTTGCCGTCCGCAGGGTGCGTCTGGCTGCCGGTGGTGTGAACCCCTCCTTCGATGGCGCTCCTGAGGCCGGACAGTATCTCTTTCGTGCGGCGGGTGATCCCTTCGTCCTGTTCAAGCAGACCTACTTCCTTCCTGCCCTTCTTATACTCAACCGGAAACATGTACTTCTTCTGGAAAGCCCTGTCATCGGCCATACCATCCATATACTGCTCATACCGCCTGAGAGCCACTGCATCGCACTCTTCCCTCGTGATTCCGCCCGCTATCTTGACCACCTTCTCAGCGGTCTGGATCATAGGGACGCCTCCCCAGGGATCGATATTGATGTTGTCAAGCATCCAGTTTTCGGAAATGACCTGTCCTCCCATACCACTGGGATTTGGCCAGACACTGTGCGGCCCATTTGAGGTCCTGTCTGCTCCGAGATAAAGGACATTCGTGTAAATACCCGTTTCAATCCCTACAGCCGCCAGATTCATGCACGTGGTTCCCGTTGAACACGCCTGCGGTATGTGGCATGCGGCGATATGCTCCGCGCCCATCAGTGCCGCGGCCCAGGGAGCTGCGTAGAACATGCGGTGATGAGCCACGCTGACTCCCAGGAAAAGATAGTCGAACATCTTCGGATCAAGGCCGCGTGCACCCAGCCATCTTTTTGCCGTTGCTGCGCCGAGCTCCACCGAATGCTCGTTCTGAAGCGTACCCTGCCAGCGGGCGAAGGGTGAGCTGAAGTAGCCTCTATACGGAATGTAAGTCTTTGAGTACATTTCTGCCTCCCGATCTCCTCCTATCAAAAATTCTTTTTCCAGATTTCCGTCCAGGGGATCGTCACCTTTTTCCCTTTTACACCATTGAGTATCTTTTCAGGCGTGACCGGAAGCTCTTTGATGCGGACTCCTATCGCATCGTAGATAGCATTGACTATGGCCGGCGCAACGCCGACAAGCCCGGGCTCTCCCAGGCCCTTAGCGCCGAAAGGTCCTGTTTCATCGTGAGCTTCCACGATGATAGGGGTGATGGGCGGCACATCTCTGGCATTGAGAATCTTGTATTCGGCAAGTGAGGGATTGATTACTTTCCCCCCGTCAAAGGCCATCTCCTCGGAAAGCGCGTAACCCAGTCCCTGGACAAAGCCACCCTCGATCTGAGCTTCCACATTTTGAGGATGGATTGCGTGGCCGACATCGTGCGCAGCAGAACAGCGGATAACCTTCACCTTCCCCGTCTCCATATCAACCTCCACCTCCGCGGCCTGTGCTGCAAAGATATAGGCGCTCATAGTGCCAAAGGGAAATCCTATAAAACCGGTTCGGTCAAAAGCGGGAGTCTCGACCATGTACGTGCTCTTACCGATGATCTGACCACCTTTGACCCAGCAGCTTATTTCTGCGATCTGTTGGTAGGTCAGCCCAATTTCAGGTGATCCTTTGACAAAAACTTTTTTGTCTTGTATCGCAAGGTCCTCTTTCTTGCTCTCAAATTGTTGTGCCGCCAAATTAAGCAACTGTTCTTTCGCATCCATAGCCGCGAGCCTGACCGCATTTCCTCCCGTGTAGGTCAGGCGGCTTGCACTGGTGGCCCAGCTGTACGGGGTCGCATCGGTATCGCGGGTGATCAGGTTGATATCATCGAGCGGCACCTCCAAAACCTCAGCCGCTATTTGCACGAAGATCGTATCTGCTCCCTGTCCTACATCCATGGTTCCCACCTGCAGGGAGATTGTGCCGTCCTCATTGATTCTCACCAGCGCTGCGACCGTATAGAGGCCGCTGATATGATTGACGCATGCGATGCCTTTTCCGCGGCACTTCCCTTTCTTCTCCTTCCACCCCACTGCCTGCGAGGCTTTCTCCAGGCATTCTTTTATTCCAACGCTGTGAAGGATCTGGTTCCCTACGGAATGATCTCCAGGAACGAGTGCGTTCTTGAGGCGCAGCTCCAGAGGATCCATACGCAGTTCTTTGGCGGCTATGTCGATCAACGATTCCGCAGCAAAGGCGCTTTGCGGGTTGCCAAAGCCACGGAACGCTCCTGTTCTCACTTTATTGGTGTAAACGCAATAACCTTCGAGTTTAAGATGCGGAATGCGGTAAGGCCCGCGGGACATGAGCGTACCGAAGCCCGTTACTCCCGGGCCATCATCTGAATAGGCGCCCGTATCGTAAATGTTTACCATTTCTCTGGCGACAAAAGTCCCGTCTTTCTTCAGGCCCAATCTTCCCCAAAGGAGGGCCGGGTGACGGGGATGCATGACCATGAACTCTTCTTCGCGGCTGAGGATAATCTTGACCGGACGATTGGTCTTTAAAGCAAGAGCCACGCAGACAGGCTGAACATTGGTTTCGATTTTTCCGCCAAATCCGCCGCCGACAGTCGGCGCGATTACACGGATTTTGCTCATCGGGATCTTCAGTGCTTCGGAGACGCGCGACTGTGTTACGAAAATAGCCTGAGTGGATGAATAGACCACTATTTTTCCGGAAGGGTCAACGAGGGCGATCGCGCCGGTGGGTTCCATGTAGGTCTGATGCTGCATCTGGGTTCTGAAGTGGTCTTCGACGATGATGTCAGATTCCTGGAAGCCTCTGCTGATATCCCCCTCTATTAACGTTGTCTTGGAGCAGACATTCCCTTCCCGAACTGCGGGAAAAATGGAGAAGTAGGAGTCCAGCTCTTCATGAAGCACCGGCGCTCCAGGTTGCATGGCTTCGATAGGATCAAAGACCGCGGGTAGTTCTTCGTATTCTACGTCGATAAGTCCGAGGGCCTCTTCCGCTGTCTCGCGATCAACGGCTGCGACTGCTGCGACCGGTTCGCCGATGAAGCGCACCTTGGTCCTGGCAAAAACCACCTCGTCCTTGATGAAGACACCATGCCGGCAATCAGGCAGATCTCGCGCGCAGAGCACTGCTTTAACCCCTGGGAGCCGTTCAGCTCTGCTCGTATCGATGTTAAGAATTTTGGCATGAGGGTAAACGCTCCTCAGCACACCGCCCCACAACATCTTTGGAAACGAGAGGTCGTTAATGTATGTCGCGGTGCCGAGGGCTTTCTGGACGCTGTCGACTTTTTGTATCGATTTGCCAATGTACTGATATTCCATGATTCCCCCTCATCTCCTCCTGGCCGGAAATGGCACGTTCACACTAAGCGCCATCCTTTGCATGCGCGGCTGTCTCAATAGCCTTAACTATCTTCTGATACCCTGTGCACCGGCACAAATTACCCGAGATGGCGATGCGGATTTCATCTTCACTCGGTGACGGCGTATTGTCGAGCAAGGCCTTTGCCGACAGGAGCATGCCGGGTGTGCAAAAGCCACATTGAATAGCCCCTTGTTCAATAAAGGCTTTCTGGATAGGGTGAAGCTTTTCCCCTTGCGCAAGCCCTTCCACCGTTGTCACCTGCCGTCCCCTCACGTCAACTGCAAAGAGAAGACACGAGCGAACCGGCAGGCCATCGAGGAGCACGGTGCAGACGCCGCACTCTCCTTCTGAACAGCCTTCCTTAGTGCCTGTCAGGTCGAGATCTTCCCGCAGTACCTGCAAAAGGGTTTTCCGGGGAGGCACCGAAACGGTAAAAGTTTCTCCATTGACGTTCAGGTTAATCTCCATGTTTTTCATTGTTTCGTCCTTTCCTCCCGCAGATCCCGTGAGCTATGTGCCGATCTTTTTCAGGACGTCCTGTAATGCTCTTCGCGTCAGGACGTAGACCATCTCTCTCCGATATTCAGCCGAGGCATACGGGCTGCCCGTGGGATTACACATTGCTCGGGCTTCTTTCGCCGCAAGCTCGATCTCTGTTTCTCTTATTTTTTTGCCGACTAATAGTTCTTTCACCTTCTTAACATTGAGAGGAGTAGAGGCAACCCCTCCCAGCCCAACTCCTGCATAGGTACATGTCCCGCCATCGTCCAGACCGAGGACTGCAGCCACACTCACAATTGCGACAGAATTTGTGACTTGATCCAGGCTCAAGTAGGAGCCAGCCCATTTCGTTGGAAGCGACGGAATGTGTATTTCAGTCAGAATTTCGCCTGCAGAGAGAGCCGTTTCGTAGTAGTCAATGAAGAAGGATTCGACAGGTACCAGCCGCTCTCCACCATTGGAGACTAGCTTCACCTCTGCCCCGAGCGCGATTAACGAAGGGGGGAAATCTGCTGCGGGATCGGCGTGACAGAGATTTCCTCCGATTGTTCCCATATTACGGATGGGCGGTGTCGCAATTTTTGACGCGGCATCGATGAGAATCGAACAATACTTTTGAATTACCGGCGAAGAGAGGATATCTCGATGTCTGTTCAGCGCACCGATTCGAAGACCCTCTTTATTCTGTTCGATGTTGTCCAATCCCGGAATAGTCTTGAGGTTTACCAGATGTGACGGCCGGATAAATCCGTTCTTCTGCAGAACAACTAAAGAAGCCCCTCCCGCCAAGACTTTGGCTTCCTCATGTGTTTTAAGGAATTGACTTGCTTCTTCCACCGTTTTTGGCTCAACATACTCGAAATAATTCATCCTCTTTTCCCCGCTTTACGTAGTGGAAGCTGCAGAGGTTTCTACCTCCATTTGAGCTTTGCTCCCCATTTCTCTCTCGTCCTCGCTACGGTCTCGGGATCATCGACCGTCTTTGGTACACCATCTCCCCAGAATTCATAGTCCTCCGTGGGCATGGTAGCATCAATGCCCATCCCGGTCTGCCATCCTTTTTCTTTCAACGAAATCGCGGGGTCGAGCCACTGTCCAGCTCTGCGTGGCGCTATTGTGACATCCCGGTCTGCCTTGACCCTCGTGCACAGCGCCCAGTGAACACTCTCGTAATCCCAGATATCGATGTCTTCGTCAACGACGATCACGTGTTTGTAACGGCTGTACGTCGCTCCCCAAACAGCGTCGATGACCTGCTGCGGATGTCCGGGGAAGAGCTTCTTGATCTTGACAATTGCCTCGTAGGCGACGGCGCATCGCAGATCAATAATTCCCGGAACCAGCTTCTTGAGGGTCCGGTAGGCCTCGGCCTGGCTTGTTCGTCCATTGGTGTAGAAACTCTCCGATGGATTCCACTGTTCGCGCGTGCCCTGGTAGATGGGGTTCTTCCTGTGAGTGATATGCTTGATCACGAAGTACGGAAGCGACCTGGCTTCACCATAATGGCCGGTGTATTCCCCGAACCACTCCGTATCCTCATGGAATCTGGCGCCGGGGTAAATGTATCCCTCAAAAACCCATTCGGCGGTGGCAGGGACTTCGATGTCGATAGTCTTACACGTAACCATTTCCAGAGGCGCCTGCCTCAGGGCACCGGCAAGATAGAACTCGTCGACATCCGGCGGCGTTCTCGTGGCAGCAACGATTTCCGTGATAGGGTCGACACCGGTGACCACGGCCATGGGCATCGGTTTGTTCATGGCTTCGTACTTCATATAGTGCTGCCGCCCATGCGTGTACTCAGGAGCTCCCCAGCCCAGCTGGTTCTTCCCCTCTGTTTCCATTCTATAGATACCTGCATTCTGTAACCCGGTATCAGGATCCTTGGTGATCGAAATAGATAAGGTACCGGGAAAAGGCTTTTTATCGAGCTCGTGCCACTGCACGTTGCATATTTTGTTAAGATCTATATCCTTTTCATCGATCGTTTTTTCCTGGCAGGGGGCATGCTTAACCATCTTCGGCGGGATAGACTTCTCGGCTCTCCTCATCCACTCATCGTTGAACGTGTGCCAGTTATCGATACCGAGAGCCCACAAGAACCTGTTGTCCGTGGTAAGGAGATTGCACACCAGAGGGTAATCCGCCCCTTTGATCTTCTCAAAGTAAAGGCAAGGTCCATACTCCTGCAAATTAATTCTGCTGATACCATTGACTTCCCACTCAGGGTCTACCTCCTCCTTAATGCGAAAGAGATCATTCTGTTTCTCAAGAAAATTCAAAAATTCGCGCATATCATACCAGTCTGCTTTTCCCATAACCCTTTCTCCTTGTCCTCGAGATTTCCAGGTTTGAAACTCTCTGTTGAATCGATCGTGACGGCGCAATTCCAACTTTGGTGGGATCTATACCTGAATAGCACATCATAACAAACACTCCCCTTTATCTCCTATTTTAGAAGTACGCATTCCCTTTTTCTATGACTCAAATCATAGAAAAGGAAGATTTTTGCGGCTTGTGAGGGATGAGTTGCTGAAAGAAATGAGGGCCCTGTTCGGGTTCTTTGAGCAGTCTCTTGGCAAAAATTAGGTATGCGGCAAGGCTAGAAATAATTGAAAATTTCGATTTCTTCATTTACTGCGGTTCGACTCAATTCCTGGAGCCTGGCCTGATCTAGAATGATGATTCGCTGGCGGTGGGAACGGAGGATTCCCATTTTTTTCAATTTACTTATCACCCGGATAGTACTTGCGGTCGTAGTCCCTGCAAGGTCCGCAATGTCGCTGCACGTGACTGATAACGTGGTGCCGAACTTTGAAGCGAGCATGAAGAGAGCAGTACTTACGCGCAAATCTACCCTTTCCACAAGCAGATCGATGATCTTCTCGTAGGCCAGGTTTGTTACCTCTCCCAGAATACCGATGATTTTTATAGCCACAACAGGATGCTCCTTCAAGAACGACAGGAACTCTTCCCTTCCGACGGTCAGAACGCTCGTGTCCTCTATACACCGCGCAGTGAGATAATGCGGTTTTTCCCCGAACAGGGCTGCTACATTGAGCGTGTTGCCCTGACCCGCTATGTGAGCAACAAATTCTTTTCCGGAAGCGGAAACTTTAAAGAGTTTGACCCTGCCATACTGCACAATATACAAGCGGCTAGCCTGATCGCCTTCATGAAAAATAAATTCCTTCTTCCGAAAATAGCGGATAGTCGCGCGATCCGCCAACTGGTTCAGATGCGCTGTGTCCAGGCCTGCAAAACTGAGTGATTTCTTTAAGACCTCAACTTTGAAACTATTATTTTGACTTCCTATTTGCGGATTCTTCAAGGCCACACCTCCAACCTATCAACCTCAGTTCACGCCTCATCTGAAACGGGCAGGGGAACTGTTCGTAGTGGAGATAGACTTCTTATATTCATCCTCAATATTCACTCTACCGCAAACAGACGGAAAAGGGAATTTGAGAAGAACGTTCACCTCTCCTTGGCATAGCGTTCCAAAAGAATCTTCTTGATGTTGCGCTAATTGTTGTGCTAAAGGTTCTACCTAACAGCTACGCTGTAGCCCTGAAGCAAGAGTGGGGGAAGCTTACGAGGGCTCACTTGGCGCAAACCAAGTGCAAATAAACAAAAGGGAGGTAGTAATGAGAACCACACGTCTGTTCTGTTTTTTTCTCGTGTTGTCCGCGGTTATCGTCTTTTCCAGCGTGCCGGTATCAGCTAAAGACTCAATCAAGTTCGGGTATTCGATTGCGCTGACAGGTGTTCTCTCGGCGAACGCGGAGGGCGTGGTCGAGACTTACGCGGTTTGGAAAGAACTCGTCAACAAGAAAGGTGGCATTTTTGTAAAAGAGGAGGGCAAGAAACTGCCCGTGGATATGGTCTTTTATGATGACCAGAGCGAACCGGGCACAGCGGTGAGGATCTATGAAAAACTTATAACGCAGGATAAAGTCGACCTGATCCTGCCTCCCGCCGCCACACCGACCCATTTTGCCGTCGCCCCGTTAGCCGCGAAATACAAAGTTCCTCTTGTGGGGGGTACTGCCGCCTCGGTGAAGTTCCGGGAAATGAAGAATGATTGGTTCTGGTTCGTCTCATGGATGGCTGACGGGCAGGCGCGCGCGTTGGTCGATTTACTCACGGATCTAAAAGTAAAGACCGTAGCAGTAGCCTATCTGCAGGAGATTTTTCCCAAAGAGAACCTTCAGTTTCTGGAACCCTATCTCAAACAAGCAGGGATCGACGTGGTGTTTCTGAAGGATTATCCCGTAGCAGAAAGGGACCTGAAGACACTCCTTTCGCAGATTAAGGCTAAGAATCCGGACGCCGTGATCTACTTGAGCTATCCTGCTGACACATTTACAATAATCACCCAGTCTCAGGAAGTGGGGCTCAATCCGAAGTTCATGTTCAACCTTATAGGGCCGGCAACGATTGTTTTCAAGCCGAAGTTCGGGCCAGCAGTCGAGGGCATCAGCGCTATGGGAAATTGGAACCCGAAACTGAAGACGTTTGGTAACAAGGAGTTTGTCGACGCATTCCAGACCAAGTACAAGAAGCTGCCCGACGCCTTGAATTCGACCCTCGGGTATATGCCCTGCCAGATAATGGAGCAGGCCATCGAGAAGGTTGGCAGCCTCGACAGGCAGAAGTTGAGAGATTACATTGCAGCTAATGAGTTCCAGACCATTCAGGGTACCGTCAAATTCCAGGGCTCTGAAAATATTAAAGCGGTTGCGGGGATTCTCCAATGGCAGAACGGCGCCACGGAGGTCATCTGGCCGAAAAGCATAGCCACGGCCAAGCCACTATACCCGAAACCGGCATGGCCTAAATAATCACATGATCGCCCGTCCCTGCGCTCAGCCGGGGACGGGCCTTCTCTTATGGACTTAACCTCCATCCTTCAGGTACTCTCCGTCGGACTGACCGTGGGCGCGCTCTACGCGCTGATCGCCTTAGGTCTCAACCTGATCTACGGGACAATGCGGCTTCTCAATATCGCACACGGCGAACTCATCATGATCGGAGCTTACATTACCTATTCACTCTTCACGAGGCTCGGTTTGAGCCCGCTCATATCCATATTCCTGGTAATGGCGGTCTCTCTTGTTATGGGGCTTCTGATTTGTGCGGGAATCTTCATGCCCATCATCAAAAAATCGAAGTCGGTGCATGTTGTCGAGGCAAACTCGCTTCTGATCTTTTACGGCCTCAGTATCATTCTGACGAACGTTGCCTGCTTGATCTGGAAAACGGATATAAGGGGTTATTCCTACATGACGAAAATGGTCAGTATCGGAGGCGTCAGCCTCATGTACAACAAAGTAGTGGTGCTGGTCGTTGCGCTGATCGTCTGCATAGGATGTTATCTCGTGCTCCAGAAAACCTTGCTTGGTAAAGCGGTGAGGGCTCTCATCCAGGACAGAGAGGCCGCCCGGCTCGTCGGGATCAATACGAGTTCTATTTACTTCTTCAGTTTTGGTATGGCATTCGCCATGGCGGGGCTGGCGGGGGCACTGCTGAGCATGTTTTATGAGATCACGCCGTTTATGGGAATGTCTTACACGATTGTTGCCTTCATCGTCGTTGTGCTGGGGGGCCTGGGGAATCTCTTCGGGAGTCTTATCGGAGGGTTTCTTCTGGGGATCCTGGAGGCCATAGGGGTGAGCATCACCTCTCCCGGATACCGACCGCTCTTGAGCTATGCGGTTTTCGTGCTCGTTATCCTGCTCCGACCGGAGGGCATCTTTACCAAGAGGAAAAGGGTCTGACGATGCATAACGGCAGCAGACCCTTTGCAATAGTTCTTTCATTTCTGGTACTCGCCATCTTGTTCATTCCACTCAAGGCTTCGGATTATCATGTCTCGGTCATGCTGGATCTGATGATGTGGATCGCGCTCACAGAAAGCTGGATAATCCTTTCAGGATATACCGGATATATCTCGCTTGGGCATTCGGCGTTCTTCGGGGTAGGCGCTTATCTGATGGCTATGACTTTTGCCAGTCTTCCTTTCGCACTGGTTGTAGTCATGGCCGGAGCACTCTCAGCCAGTTTCGCCCTTGCAATAGGTTTACCGTTCCTGCGAATCCGCGGCCCCTATTTTGTTATTCTCACGCTCGGCCTCACAGAGCTGACGAAGTACATATTTATAAATCTGGAGATCAAACTGGGAGGTACGGTCGGCAGAATCATTATGACAGCACCGGATCTTATCGTCCTCTACTACGCCGTATTCGTCGTGGCAGTTGCGGCCACATTGACTGCTTACTTAACGAAGAACTCGAGATTCGGCGTGGCTCTGTTCGCCATTAAAGAAGACGAAGATGCGGCCAACGCGCTCGGGGTCAATACAAGTTTCTACAAGTGGATGGCTTTCGTGATCAGCGCCGCAATCCCCGGGATGATAGGGGCCATCATGGCGCTTCGGCGCTCCTATATCGATCCCTACACTGCCTTCAGCCCGACGATCTCATTTCAAGTTATCGTAATGGCCCTTCTGGGTGGCGTTGAGGGCATCGAAGGAGCTATGGTGGGCGCTATAATTCTTACCCTTCTGTCAGAGGTTTTGTGGGCTCAGTACCCCTATCATTACATGATCATCCTGGGCACTATCATGATTGTCATAGTGAAATTCATGCCCCAGGGTCTTGTCTTTCCGATTAAGAAACGGATGCTGGGAAAGGTGCGTGCCGGCAAATGAAGTTTTTTGAGGTCGCTGACATATCGAAAAGCTTTGGCGGGCTCATGGCTCTCAACAAGGTGGACTTCACCGTAAACGAAGGCGAGATCGTCGGGCTCATAGGAGCAAACGGCGCGGGTAAGACAACGCTGTTCAATGTAGTCAACGGCTACTATCGGCCAACTACAGGCACTGTATGGTTCAAAGGTGAAGATATCACAGGCATGAAACCGCCTGAGATCTGCAAGAGGGGCATGGTCAGGACTTTCCAGGTGGTGAGGCCGTTTCGAAACATGAGTGTTCTCAGAAATGTCATGGTGGGAAAGCTTTTCGGAAGGGATCGGATACTAGTGCAGAAGGAAGCGGAACGAGAGGCTCTGTCAGTTTTGGAGTTTGTGGGGCTTTGGGAGAAACGGGACGTGATGGCTGAGGAACTCACTTTGGTGGAACATAAAAGGCTTGAAGTGGCCCGGGCTCTGGCCTGCAACCCGCACCTCCTGCTGCTGGATGAGGTGTTGGCCGGGCTGACCTCTACTGAGATGACGCAGGCCATGGAAATAGTGAGTCAGATCCGTCATAAGCTGAAGGTTACTATTCTGATGGTGGAGCACGTGATGAAGGCTGTGGTCGGTCTCTGTGATCGCGTCGTAGTCCTCCATTACGGGAGCAAAATAGCCGAAGGCACGCCGCAAGAGATCACGGAGCACCCTGACGTGATGGAGGCCTACCTTGGGGGCAAGCTTGAGGCCTGAACAGAGCAGGCTTGGTCCTGAGCCGTTCGTGATGCTGAATGTGCACAAGGCATCCGTGTGCTACGACCACATCCAGGCGGTATGGGATGCGAGCTTTGCGGTAGAGGGAGGATCGATCACCGCACTCGTGGGATCGAACGGCGCCGGCAAGACAGCCATGCTGAAAAGCATAGCCGGTATCCTGCCGCTTGCATCAGGTACGGTAGAGTTTGAAAATCGCTCTCTCGGGACACTTCGACCGCATGAGCGCGTCGAAGCTGGAATCAGCCTCGTGCCGGAAGGCCGTAGAATCTTCCCTCAATTGACGGTCCAGGAAAACCTGGAAATAGGCGCCTACACCCGTCGCGCCCGCAGGCATCTTCGACAAACGCTCAAAGAAATGTATCAACTCTTTCCCGTGCTGGAAGATCGCAAGCGGCAGGTGGCGGGTTCGCTGTCCGGCGGAGAGCAGCAGATGCTGGCTATCGGCAGAAGCCTGATGTCGCGCCCGAAGCTGCTCATGCTGGATGAACCTTTTCTGGGATTGTCGCCACTCATGGTAAAACACGTCATTCAGATGGTAAGAAACATCAATGCTCAAGGAGTGACTATTCTCCTGGTCGAGCAAAACGTACTTGAGACACTCCGTCTTGCAAGCATGGCCTACATTCTTGAGACAGGGAAAATTACCCTGCAGGGAGCAGGAAGCGCTCTCCTCGATGACCCCCACGTCAAGACTGCTTATCTGGGCTTATGATACCGGGATCTCTTGGTGAAACCATAGTTGATGCAATCGTTTCACAGGTGTAGAATTGCCGGGTTGGATAGAGAATACTATGGAGAACCGTGCTCTGACTCGTCGTAAAGGCGAAGCCAGAAGAACAATGGAAAGCCCCGAAGGAGAAGCGTGTATGAACAAAAAAGCAAAAGGCTCATTCTGGACAAGAGTGGCAATCATTTTGAGCTGCTGTGTGATGTCGATTCAACTCACCACCATTGCCCACACCCAGGAAGGAAAAATCCGTATCGGGGCAGCGGTCAGCCTGACCGGGAGATTGGCACGGGAAGGCGGTTACATAAAGAAAGGATATGAAACCTGGGCCGAATGGATCAACGGCCGCGGAGGAATTAAAGTCGCGGGCAAACCCTACAAGGTGGAAATGATGTACTACGACGACAAGGGAGATGCGACGACGAGCGCCAAACTGACCGAGAAACTGATCACTGAAGACAAGGTGAATTTCATTCTGGGTCCTTATTCCAGCGGGATTACCGCGGCCACGAGCGCCATCGGAGAAAAATATGGTTACGTGACGATTGCACCTTTGGCCAATGGAGATTTTGTCTATGAACGAGGCTTCAAGTATCTCTTCTCCGTCTCCCCCATGGCAACGCGTGACCTCCTGCCAATTGCCGAGATGGCTGTGCAACAGAATCCGAAGCCCAAAACATTCGCCGTCGTGGTTCTCGATAACGTGTTTACTCTGCCTGCCCTGGAAGGCTTGAAGAACAGGTCTTTAGAGCTGGGGTTGCAGGAGGTCTATTTCGGGAAATATCCTATGAACACCACAGATTTCTCAGGCATAATAACAGCGCTGAAATCAAAGGTACCGGACATGCTCTACTTCGGAGGCTTTTTCCCTGATGCGGTCGCATTCTACCGCCAGGCCAAAGAGCTCAATTTCAATGCAAAACTCTACACTACAACAGGATCGGCAGGACATCCTGATTGGGTTCCTGTTATGAAAAAAGATGGAGAGTATATCCTTGCTCAGGAAGCATGGCACGAGGATATGAACTACAAGGACGCGTTCTTCAGCAGCCAATCGTTTCACGATTTCTGGATGAAGAAATACGGTGAGCGGGTAACTCTGTTCAGCGCAACTGCATTCATGAGTGGAATGCTCATGCAGTTCGCTCTCGAAAAATCGGGAAGTCTCGATCAGAACAGGCTGAGAGATACTTTGCGAGCCATGGACATGGAAACCTTCTTCGGTAAATTCAAATTTGATGAGAAGGGAAGGAACATCGCAGGACGGATGGGTATCATTCAGGTTCAGAATGGGAAACAGGTCTTAATTTATCCGCCCCGACCCGGCGTAAAACTGCTCTACCCTGTCCCGCCATGGAAAGAGAGGCCATAGCCACGCCGCATCTTTTTAATCTTTTTTGAAGCCATGTCTTTGCCACACGTCCAATGCTTTCTGCCGGACATCCGACGGATATATGCTCTCAAAACTGCATTTCCGAGGTATGTCCTCAGGCGCCCAGTCGGAAGGCCAGGTGCAGTCAAAATAGACTCTCGCTCCCAACAGATGCTTCTGCTCGTAACGGCTCAGCCACGGGAAAAGGGCGTGCCCACGAGCCCTGTCTAATCTGACAATGCCCCTGTAGGGATGGCATTTGCTTGCGATCGCATGAAGAACCTGCCCGAGATCAAAAGGGTCAACATCGTCTTCCACGACGACCACGTAGGGCGTGCTCACTCCCAGCCTCGATCCCCAGATGGCATGGGCAACATCATCCGCCCTTGCCTGGCCGGCCCTTATTGCGACCACGATAAGGAGTGTGCATCCGTGCGTGTGCTCGTAGGCTGCGGTCGCCGGTATGCCTAACGCCCTCAGCATCTCCAGGCATTCGGCCGACCTTGTCACCGACTGGGTTGCATGCGTACCGGTTACAGGCATGCCCTCATTCATCATGGTGAAAATGGGATGATTCCGATAGGTCACGGCGTTCACGTGAATGACGGGTCTCTGTTCGCGGTGTCCCCCCATATAGCCCGTGTATTCTCCGAATGGACCCTCCTCCCTCGTTTCGTGGAGTGCGACCTCACCCTCGATCACGATTTCCGCGGTGGCAGGCACCTCGAGGTCTACTGTTTCGCATTTGATCAATTCAACAGACTGGCCTCGTATTCCGCCTGCAGCCTCAACTTCCGCGATCCCATACGGAATCGGCGCTGCTGCGCACATCGTGCAGATGGGTTCGGCCCCGAGCACTATAGCGATCTCCATCGGCTTGCCTTTGTCGATCCATCCCTGCAGAATTCGCCGCACGTGAGTAGGCGGGCCTGCCTGGAGACCTATGGTGTTCTTGTCGTGCAGCATGTGGCGATACATTCCCCAGTTAACCCAGCCGCTGTTCACGTCCTTGCAGATAGTCAGATGCCATGTACCGATAAATCGACCACCATCGCCTTCATGAACAAAGGGCACCGGGAACTCGAGCAGGTCTACTTCTTTTCCCTTGCGGATATTCTCCTTGCAAGGGCCGTCATGCGTCAGTATCGGTTTGACGGTCACGCGCTTTCGCTTACCGTATTCTTCTATCAAGCTCTTCACGGAAGAGTTCGGGTCCATGTCCATCGCGATAGCCACCCTCTTATGATTGCTCAGCGGCTCACCAAGAATGCGATACGCATCGGTATAACCCTTGATCTTCTGAAAAAATGGGGCCGGTAGACCCGCTTCATCGCAGAGGCGTGTTATTGCTCCGACTTCCAGGTTCCAATCCACTTCCTCTGCTATACGCACGACCTGTTTCTCTTCTTCCAACTTTCCAATAAACTCCCTCAGGTCTTGAAATGGCATGTGCCCCCCTGATCTCTACTTTATTCCACTCATCTACGCGATGACTCCAAGACACGATCAGAGACATGCTCACCATAACCCCTTTTGTTCAACGAGTGCATGACTCTTTTCTTGAAGAATCCCTCGGTCGGTCTCGTTTTTTGCAAACTCAACCGTGAAAGTCTGATCTTAAAAAGTACCGATCTTAGCCCGCAAGCCGTGACAATACAGTCTCTGCACGTAGCATGTATCATTACCTAAAGTGGGATTACAATGTCAAGCTAAAAGAGCTAAGAGAGCAGCTCGCGGCGACAGCCCTTGGTGTTCGGCTCATGGTTCCCGTCATCAGGGTCCATTAGAGGACTTGACCTCCAAGTGCATGCGCCCTGCCGGGTGCACCAATAAAAAAGGCAGGGTCAAAAAGATGCCCTGCCTTAGTCTTAGTCATAACGTACAGTGGTTATCGAGTTTGCTTTTCAGAACATGCTCATCCTACCTCAGATTATCGCTTCAGCAGTAAAGCCTGTACTCAAAGTTGCGTGCCATTCTTGTCATCTCCGAAGGAGTGCCGGTCAGGTAGTTCTAGCGGGCGATCGGATTGTAATCCATCGGATCTTCCTTCGGATCAGGATACATAACCGGTGGTGGACCATTGTTCGCGGTGGCGCATGCACTCATCAGGAGAGCACACGTCAGTAGTAGCAGGATCATTCTTCTCATGGTAACTCCTTTCCCGTTAATTAGTTGTCCCGGTCGACATGCTGCCTCCCAGGGCTTTGAGTTTGGCCTCTGCATCGGCGCGGCCGTACGTGACCGCGTTCTTGTAGTCGGCTTTGGCAGCGTCGGTGTTGCCCAGCTTTTCCCAATCCATGCCCCTGTAATAGTAGGCATCGGCATTGTTCGGTTGCAGGTTGATGGCCATGCTGTAGTCTTGAATGGCTTCTTGAGTCCTGGACAAAAGATCATAGAGGAGTCCGCGCACGAAGTAGGCCTGCGGATCCCTTGGCTTTAGCGTAATCACCTGGCTGTAGTCATCGAGCGCCTTCTGGTATTCCCCCAGCTTTTCGTAGGCATAGCCTCTGCCAAGGTATGCATTCACGTTATATGGATCGAGGTTGATGCTCCTCGAGTACATATCAACCGCCTGCCGGTACTGACCTGCATCAGAGAGGCTCTTGGCCTGGTCAGCCTCGTGAAAAGGAACTGTCGAGCAGGATAAGAGCATCACGGAAATTATAGCGATTAGTCCGAGGAGTAACCCGCTTGTCTCACCGATCTTTAGTCTTCTCACCATTGTTGCCTCCGCTTTTCTGCAAGTTGTTCTTACTGATTACTGGTCACTGTCAACTGGTCACTGATCACTGATTACTGGTCACTGATTACTGATCACTGATCACTGGCTACTGTCCACGGGCAACTGATCACTGGTTACTGGTTACTGGTTACTGGCAACTGATCACTGGTCACTGGCAACTGATCACTGATCACCGATTACTGATTACTGTCTACCGGTTACTGTCAACGGGGAGCGAGGTCGGTCGCTATTTCATGCCCCGCGTGTTGTCGATGAAGCCCACAATGCGCTCTGCCCAGTGCTTGAAGGCCTCCTGGGCTGATTCCCACTTCTTAAACCGGTCTCCGAAAGATGCAGATTGCTCATCAACCGCAGCAGCGATGGGCTGGCTTGCCGTGGTATCCAGGAATTCAAGCTCGGCACTCGTGGTGCCGGCCCCGGAATAGGAACCGGTGGCCCCTTTCCTGACCAGGCTGAACGCTAAGCCTATGGGGAGGATCGAGCTAACCGCGCTCACGCCGGGCTTGCTCGCCTTGACGCCGGTAATGGCGATGCGGAAGCGGGCAACGTCAGGCCCCGGCTCGGTAACGATCGGATACTTGTCTTTAAAGGCTGCCACGATTGCCTGGTTGAAGTTGTCTCCCAGCTCCTTCATCTCATTGGGGTCGATGCCCTTATATTCCGAATCGTCGGCAAAGAAGAAGATGACGCTGTCCACCATGAACTTGTTGTACTTGCCGAACATGACCCCCGGCTTCATCCAGATCATTTTTGCCTGGCCTTCAATGCCGGGCTGCAGGTCCTTATAGAGATCCCCGAGAAAACCGAAGTATTTCGGCTCTGCCGCGAAACCCGTAGACGCCATGAGTGCGAGGCCGATCATTATTGCCAAGACTACTCTAGCCGTTTTCATCAGCCCCCCGTTGTTTCTTCGTTGTCGTACCAATGATCACTGATTACTGGTTACCGATCACTGGTTCTCAGAACGTAAACGTAATCCCGCCCATCGGGCCCTGTATGGTCTCCTTATAGCGGACATTGCTCGAACTGCCTTTGTAATCGACATAGAGCGCCCGGTAGCCTGCGAAAGCGGAGATAAGGGGTGTAAACTGGTAACCGAAGCTGCCCTGGGCATTCCAGGTGAATTCGGAACCCACGCCAAAGCCCCCGAAATCGCCTTCCAGGTTGAGCATGAACTTATCGGTGAGGTCTATCTTGGTCCGTGCGCCCATGATCGGATCGACCCAGTTGTTGTACTTCGTGGGGTTTATGGGGCTCGACGTATCCAGGTCGCTATGGAAATACCAGTAGCGGCCGCCGGCGAGTATATCAACGGTGATGGCCCGCCCGCTCCCCTGCTTCCAGTCAAGGGGGCACTTCAGAATCTGATAGAAACCGCCGAACTCCACTATCCCTATGGTCAGGGTGAGCGAGACATCTCTGGTCGGGGGGGCGGCGGCCGTCCTATCGCGTATCCGGGTAATTTCACCGTCTCCACGAAGCTTGAGGTATATGGGATCAAAGAAGAAACCCAATTTCCCCTTCTGGGCTTCGAAGTTTATCATGGCTGCACCTTCGAGATTGCGCCAGATATCGGGAAAATAGGTGTTGACCGTGGCACTGTAACCACGCACTGTCACCTTGCTCTCGATCTGTGGGGCCCACAGGAAAGGGGTCACACGAAATGTGCCATTGGTCACCCTGGGGAGCAGGAGCAGGCTTGACCGTACCGCCGGACACGGGCGCACTCGTGTTGGGGGGTGCGGTCTGTGAAACGCCGGGGGGTGCGGTCTGCCCGTGGGCTAACGAAACTACGAGCGTAAGAAGCACTGCAGCTACTACCAGTATGATTTCTCTTCCCTTCATTTCAATTCCTCCTTAAGTGTTGCTCGGTATTGTCAAAACCCAGAACCATTTTGATTCACCACCCGCTTCGCTAGAGGCACGGAGAACACAGAGGAAAGCTTTGAACAGGGTTCTGACCGGATATGGGGAGACGGCCATATCCGGTCACCCGCATCCCTCCCGGGATACAGGTACTTGCCACACCCACGCGGAGCGTCGGTGTGTGTCCAGAACAGAACCTCCACTGTTCCGGACACTATATGTGTGAGATCTCCGTGAAGCATTTCTCCGCGACCTCTGTGCCTCTGTGGTAGAATCGTCATGCCGTCTTTCATGAAACTTTTGACACTACCTGTTGCTCATCTATGGTTGTGTTTTTCCTGGTCGTCAGCCATTCAGCGGCGGCCTCCGCGAGCACCGCCACCGCCGCCACCGCCAAAGCTTCTGTCACCGCCACCGAAGTCTCCACCACCCCAGCTTCTGTCGCCACTCCCAACATTACCACCATAGCCACTTCTATCGCCACTCGCGGGCGTAACTGCTTGACGATTGGCCGCAGTGCCTACTGACGCACGTGACTGATCGCTGAAGCCTCCACCCCACTCCTTTGAGCCCCAAGACGCCGAGGCTGAGCGCTGGTCACCTTGCTGCCGCGCCTGCTGCTGGGCGTCCAATCCCGACGCATCCAATCCCAGCGACTGATTTGTGATCGTTATTATCCTCGGTGCTGCAGCCGGCGCCGCACTTGGTCTCTCGGTTGCGGCTGCGTTCGGTCTCGCGCTCTCGACCTCCGTCGGCTTCGGCACGTTGTTCCAGCCGCTACCGTTATTCGATTCCCAACCGTTTCCGGTGTTCTTGTAGACAGTGCCGTCGTGGCCGGCGTAGTAACTGGTGGTCCCCGTTTTCGCAACCTCCGCGCTCTGACCGCCCGGTCCGGTGACCTTGCCATATTCCGCGGTATCCTGCTGGCCCGTGCGCACGTTGCCGTAACTCACCGTGCCACCTTTGGCCGCAACACCCGTGTTAGGGTTGTAGGTAGCACCCCGCTGACCGTAGGCGTAATTCCCGGTGTAGACGTTCGACACCGACGCTTTCTGTCCTGCCGAGACTCGGCCGGTCACCGAGTTGTAGGAAGTACCCACCTTGTCACTCCAGGCATTTCCTGTCCATGCATTGTATCCTGCTGACGTGCGGGAGGCCGCGGTTGTGGACCCCCACTTCTGGTAGACATCGCCACTCGTCGCTGCCCAGCCTGCCGGCCCCCAGGCAGCCGCGCCGCCATAAGCACCGTACGCGTAGCCGTGGTACGGAGAATACGGCATCGCACCCCAGTAAGGGGCAGGCGCATAGCAATAGGCGCCGCTTGTTCCCGCGCCAAAGGCCCAGCCCATGCCGAACCCAATAGACCAGCCGGTCCAGGGTGTCCAGGTCGGGTTCGCGGCATAACCGTACGTGACAGGCCATCCATACCAGACCGTCGAACCTATGTAAGGGACATAGTCGTATCCGGTCCCATATACCACTACCCCGTCCGGGGTCACGACAGTGCCCATGTAGCCGGGCGTATAGCCGACATCAACATACTGGGGTGTCGCATCATATACGTGCACATAGGTAACGTAATAGACAGGCGAGCTGGGCGGTATCGAGTAGATGACCGGCGGGACCGATGTCGCAACGGTCCATGGCCCCTGGGCCGAGGAGGCGGTGAACCATACACCGCTCTGCACGGCATACCACTGGGTCGGCGAGACCATGATGATCGGCATCGGTGAATTAAAAATATAACTGAGCGGCGTGCCTTCGATGGGCCTGAGATCCGTGTTCCCGCTGATCTGCGGCGTGAACGTGGCCTTCGTACGGTCAACACGCGCCGTCTGTGGAATCTCGCTGGCAATGACGGCTGCTTGCGCCTGGGGCGTGCCCGGGACCGAAGCCTTCACGTTCTCCTTCGGGCTGTCGTCCGGTATGTTTACAAACTCCGCAGGCAGGTCTTTTCCATCCACATACTGCCACGGTCCTCCGAAGTCAGGAGCCCGGAACCAGCGGCCCGTAACCAGCACGTAGGTCTGTTGATCGTTGAGGTCCTTGAAGATATTGCCTGTTGTATTCTGCACGTAGAGAAGCATCGTTCCTTCGATCTTGACCCAATCGGGCGGACCCTGGGTCAGGATAAGTTCTGTTGGCGTGGTTGTGACAATGATTTGAGGAAAGCCGTCCTTCAAGGAAGGCTTTTTCTTAGTAGTGTCGTCAGGTGGTCCTTCCATCAGATCGACGACCCTTTGCTTTGAAAGCTCCTGGGCGATCTTTCCGGCATTCGCCGGCAGGGTCGTCGCCTTTGCCCACGGACCGGAAAGCGACGGCGCCTGCAGGAAGCCATCAAAAAGGTGGAGGTAGACCTTGCCTGAAGTGTCACCCAGTATCAGAGCCCTTGTATTGAGGACCCGTACGATTCTGGTGCCCTGCACGGTGCGCCAGACCGGCTGGCCATCGATATGGATCAGGGCTGCAGCGGTCTGAGAAAAAATGAATCGTGGCGGCCCATTCTTTACCGGGACCGCGCGCGCCTTTGTCTCAGCTCCCTCAATGGCGAGTGCTTCCTGCAGCCGGTCTAGCGACGTGTGGAAAGGGATCCCGGAAAGCATCGTCTGAAAACCGGCCTGGAATTGGCTTTCTTTGTCCGGGGCCGAGGGGAACATTGTCTTCACAACCTTTACGTTATAGAAGCGCACGGCCCGTGACACCCGGTCCACCTGGGTAACGGCTGTAGCATTCATCGCGCCGAAAAGAGGCTCCTTGGCGCCTGGCAGAAGAACCGAAACTGCGGCGTGGCCTGCGAACTGGTAACCATCCCAGCTGTCGAGTTGCGGTTGATAGATGGTGTACTTTGCGCCGCCCACGTCGGCTGTCCTGGGCCACGGGTCGGGGGTCACTTGTTCAGCGGGAGGCTGGGGCTGCTGCGCATATCCGTGCACAGGTCCATAAAATACCATCAGCAAGGTGGCAACAATGGTGCACAGGAATATAACGGACACGCCACGGCCCTTGGGATTAAAGGTTTTCATGCTTATTCCTCCGTGCCTAAATATACGGTCTTATAGCTTCGCTGTAAAGCGGTTTCCATACTGCTTTGCCAAGTCTACCGACCTCCCGGAATCTTGCGGTTGATCTCGGGAACACATAGCGAGAAGTAGCGCAGCGATCACCGCAAGTGCCGCGGCACACCGCCTTCCCCTCACCCAGCCCTCCCCCTCCGAGGGGAGGGAAACGGTGGGGGTGTCTGCAGAGTGATGTGGACCACACGAGGTTTCTCATCTTTCTTACTGGTGACTGTTTACTGGCTACTTTCCTCTTATCCATCTCCTTCTCTCCACGGTCGCCTTCATTTGGAAGAGCCGAACAACTCGACGGTCGCGAACGGTTCAGCCGACCACGGCCGGAAGCGATTGAGCGTAAACTTCGTCTTCTGTCCGGGCTTGACGTCAACCAGGACGTAGTTGTACTCCTCCTTGGGCGGTTGGCCTTTCCAATAGAGATCCGGCGGGTAGCCCTCGGGTACCTTGATCTGAGTCCTGCCGGGAAGGATTGGATCTTGTTCAGCGCCCCCGCCGCCGAGCAGCAGGTACTTCACGCCATCCACCTCGTAAAGCTCGGTCGTGTGCACGTGCCCGTTGAAGACAACGATGTCGAGGTCCTTCGCGTACGGAGCAAGAATCTTGTGGGGATTCTGAGCTTCAGGGATGGGTCCCATGCCGGCGCGGCAGAAGGCGGGGGCGTGGAAGGCGATGAAGACCTTGCGGGTGCCCGCAGCCTTGGCTTCGTCCAGCCATTGTTTCAACTCCTTCATCTGTGCTTCGTACGCGGGCTGGGTGGCATCCCACGACGATGGCGAGCGATAGTCGTATTTGCCGGTCCACAGGAAGATGAAGCGAGCCCCGTCGAAATCGAACTTATAGATAAGCCGCTTGTCGGAAACCCCGAACTGTTTCAAATAGGGGAAAGCACCCAACAGGCCCTGGACGTCGGAGTCGTCCCACACCTCGTGATTGCCGACGGCGGGGAAAACGCGCCCGGGCAGTCCGGCTGCCCGCATCTGATCGTCCGGAGCCGGCAGTTGCTTCAGCACTTCCTCGTATACCAGCTTCCAGTACGGGTTCTCGGAGGGCGTACTGCCCTGCTTGCCCCACCAGACCATGTCCCCGGTGTTGAGAATGAACCTGGCCCGCCCGCTCTGGACATCTTTCACGACCTCGCGTGCGACCCACTCGCCGCCATGCAGCCGGAACATCGTGCGCCGCACGCCGGGAAGCAGTTTCACGTCCTCGACAGAGGCCTCGGTGACCCAGCCCTTGTCCACGGTCAACGTCATGACTTCGCTCCGGGTCATGAACGGCATCACGATCTGCACCAGCTCACCGGTGGCCGGGTCGTAGATGAGCTTGACATCCTTCCTGACGACCGCTTCCGCGTATTTCTCCGGCATCACCAGCTCGAACATATCAACCATCAGCTTGATGGCCTCCTCCTTCTGATCCGACTTGGGAGGCAGGTACATCATCGATCGCGAGTCGCCATACACGGCAAACGAAAACCCGGAATCGGCAGGGCGTGCCACCTGCTGGGCGGCCTGGTCGGTAGCGCAACCCGCGCAGAGCGTCAGCGCAGCAATCAATGCAACCAACATGAAACAGACTTTCCTGGTGTGCTTCATTTCCGTCCTCCTTTGTCTATATGTTCTTTCCAACCGAATGAAACTTCTTTTAAGCATTAATCAGTTATCGGTAATCAGTTATCAGTTATCGGTGCGCGACGTCCAGCGAGCAGTTAAATGCCTCTACTGATGCCCGATCACTGGTCACGGTTCACTGTGCGTTCCTCTCCCTCTCCCCGCATCACCCTGTCTCCGCGTCACCGTATCTCCCCATCTCAGCGTCTTCATGGGCATCTCCCTATCTGTTCAGCTTTCTGCATTCATTTATTAACCATTTCATAATGCTTTCGTCGTGCCGGACTTGATAAGCCTGCCCCGGCATGCAGTAAGCCGGGGCATCCAGAAACACGCTGGATTCCGGCTTCTGCCGGAATGACACCGAATAGGACAAACCTGAGAGGTTAAGAATACGATAGATGCCAAGCTGGCCGGTTGTTTCAGTTCCGGTGATGTTGAGCCATCGAAGAGCCTACTTAGCCTTGCTGAGGTTTGTCATCCAGTTCTCTCCATTAACAACCATGCCCTTACCCCTGTGCCACGGCAATCGTGACTCACTCTGCGGCTGACGCGAAGATCAGAGGAGTTGTTTCTGCATCCATGTCGTATTAGCTGGCGGGCCCGGTCGACTAAGCCTTCAATCAATAGAGACCCGCCAGCTAATTGGCTGTCTATCTTTTTCCTGCTACTTCATTGGCGCCATCCCTCCCGACGCTGGTTTGGCTCCTACCAGTGCTACGTTCGTTACCCAGTTCACTCCATTGACTACCACGCCCTTGCCCGTGACCTTGTCGCCGACCTTCAGGTCGGATACTCCGCTATACCCGCCCTCAAATTTGGCGTAGCCGAACCTCCCGAGGTACGTCTTGGTCCCTACCTTTATGACTGCGTTCTGAGCATCCTTATCAATGCTCTTGATCTCTCCCGTGTAGGTGAAGGGTTTGCCCTGGGCAAGCGCTTCATCCGACATTACCGAATCCCACATCTGGGCATAGACTGAGGTGACCAACGCCAAACCCATCAGTACCGCCAGTACTACCAATAGCTTTTTCATTTCCCTGCCTCCTTTGAGTCTTGTTTCTTTGAATCGTACTCCTTTATGCACACTGCCGCTGAAACGAGAACCCCACGTTATTGTTAGTCGCTCGGGTGACTGGCCTTCTTGACCTGCTCCAGGATCCCACTCAGGTTATAGGTCTCTGGAGCCTGCAGCGGCGGGTACGTCGCGTACGTCTCGAGGTGTTTCATCCACAGCAGCTGACCGATGGGCAGCATGTTCCAGTCATACAGGAAGGCGGTCGCTGGACTGGCGAGCGCACCGCCCATGCTCAAGGCTGACTTCTGATCGATGCCGACCGCCTGCTCGAAGGGATCGCGCTTGATGTTCTGGACCAGGGTGAAGTGGAACGGGATGAGCGGCATGACCCAGCCGGCGGGCCCGGGCTGCGACATGGTGTAGTACATCTTCCAGTTCTTGTAACGGACGGCAGAGGGCGTTGACCCCGAGAAGTAGAAGAAGTGGTCACGCGCCGACTTGTCCGACGTGCCTTCGAGGTAGTCGCGCTGGTCAAAGCCATCAAGTGTGGTCTTGACGATGCCCGAATACTGCCCGCCTTCGATCTTCTTCTTCAGGTCGTCGCCCTTCGGTCCGCCGGCGATGTCCACCAGCGTGGGCACCCAGTCGAGAGCGGCAAAGAGCTGGTTCTTGACCGTGCCCGGTTTGATGTGACCCGGCCAGCGGACAACCAATGGTGCGCGGTAGCCGCCCTCCCAGGCCTCGCCTTTCTGACCCTTGAACGGTGTGACGCCGCCATCGGGGAAGCTGATCGCCTCGGCGCCGTTGTCAGTGGTGAATACGACAATGGTGTTGTCGAGCTGGCCCATATCCTCCAGCTTCTTCAGGACGTAGCCGATGTTGTCGTCCATCTGTTTCATGCCGGCTTCGTTGACGCCCCAGTCCTTGCCGCCGGGTTCACCCACCATGGCCAGGTACTTATCCGGCAGCACGGTCGTGACGTGCATGCGCGCCGGGTTGTACCAGACGAAGAAGGGCTTGTTGGTCTTCTTCGGGTCGTTGCGGTCGAGAAAGTCGACGACCTTGGCGGAGATTTCCTCGTCCACGGTCTTTGAGCGTTCGAGCGTCAGCGGGCCCTGGTCCTTGCACGTCTGGTTCTTCTCCGTGCCGTCAGACGATGTGCACCAGATGACCGGGCGCGGAGGTGTCAGGCAAACCGTTGTCCTGGGGTCCACCGCGCCGGGAACCTCGGGGATACCGGGAATCGGCGTGTTCTTACAAGGCGGTGCGATGGTCTGCACGAGCGGGGTCTTGTTCAGGTCGGGGAAGCTCACGCCCTGCATCGCGTCCAGGTGGTAGAGGTAGCCCCAGTACTCCTGGAAGCCGTGCGCCGTCGGCAGGGCTGCGGTGTGGTCGCCCAGGTGGTTCTTGCCGAACTCGCCGGTGGTATAGCCGAGATCGATCAGGAACTTGGCGAGCGCCGGCGTGCCGGGCCGCAAGTAAGACGGGCTGCCGGGCAGCTGCGGCGGGATCATGCCCGTGCGCAGCGGATACATGCCGGTGAAGAAGGCATTACGCCCGGAGGTGCAGCTCTGCATGGCGACGTAGTCCATGAAGATTGCGCCCTCGTTGCCGATGCGGTCGATGTTGGGCGTTTCCCCAACCATCACGCCGCGGTGGTAGATGCTCGGCTGCATCCAGCCGATGTCATCGCCCATGATGAACATGATATTGGGCTTGTTGTCCGCTGCGCTGGCGGGCCCTGCGGCCAGCGCCAGCACAGTCGCCAGCGCCAGTGTAATAAAAAATATTCTGCTAAGGTACTTCATTCTTTGCCTCCTTTTGTTTGTCCCCCCGTCTCAACTGCAGGTAACCTTATCTTCAATCTCTTTCCCGAACGCACATGCTGCTTTACTATAGTGTCGCCGCACCTCCTTTTGTTTCAGTGGCTTGCTAATGCTTTCCCAACCAATTGATCGTCATCACGTAAATCGTGGTTGTCTCTTGGCCATCGCAACCCCTTGCAGCGTGATTAGGCTCTCTGATGGAGAATATAAAGCCTACATAGAGTATCCGCAAGCGGGAATGGTGTGTCTGTAAGAGGACCTCGGTCCTGCGTGACGAAGGTCAAGTGTTCGGGGTCGTAACCACGTTTAAGTTGAAAGAAACGATATCCCCAGCCGGGGAGACCTTTTATATATCAAGACCTGGTCCCACGGGGCCTGCCGGCTGAATATTGTTGACGATCTGTGATTTGTCTCTATTGGCTCCGTAGTTGAAGTTAAAGTTGCTCTGGATCGGGATGCTGATCAGGTCAGCCACCGGGTTCTGAGCCTTCTTGGCAAGTTCGGCCTTCTCCTCTTCCTCCGAGATCTGGGCCTTCTTGGCAAGTTCGGCCTGCTCGTCGGCCGCCCATAGAGGCGCTGCCATTAGAATTATTACAAGACAAAGCACTGCCAAAATCCATCTCCTTTTCATGTTCTCTCCTTTTATGGTTGTTCCATTTGGCTCAGTGAACTTAAGAGTGTCGAGTGTCGAGTGAGGAGGGGTAAGACGTTACTCCTTTTTAGTTGAACTAATATGGAGTACCATCCCGTTTAGTAAACTTGTCAGCACTATCAAAAATACAATTGTATTAGGGTCCGATAGGCCGAGGGTTATTTCCGTGGACTGTCCTTGTCTTCGACTGATAACTGATTACTGGTAACTGATGACTGCTCTACTCCCTTCTTTCTCCATCAATTCGCCTTCCCGCTCGAAATCTTCTGGAGAAGCATCTGCGCATCCGTGTATTCCGGATACTTCTTTATGATTGTCTGTAATGTCCTGACTGCTCCGTCCTTGTCTCCCTTCTGATTCAGATAGAAGGCAAGGGTATAAGCATACTTTGGCTCCTGCGGCCTCAGATCCGCTGCCTTGCGGCACCAGGCCGACCGCCTCATCGATGCGGTCCTTTGACGTGATGATGCAGAGGTTGTAAGCTGCCTGTGCCATCTGGGGATCGGCCTTGATGGCTTTCTTGAGGTACGTTTCCGCCTGCTTGGGCTCATTCTTCTCCGCCTTCAGGAGGCCCATGTTGAAGTTCGCGGCTGCGTTATCGGGCGCGTTTTTAAGCGCCTGCTGCAGGGATTGTTCTGCCTTGTCGGTTTCCCCCATTCGAGAATAGGCGATGGATGCGTTCACCATGGCCAGGGTCGCGGTTGGCTCCAACCTGAGGGCGGTATTGTACGAGGCGACGGCTTCCTTGAACTTGCCGAGGCTGAGCTGGTAATTGCCCATGTTGTAATGAGACGTCCACTGGTCGGGTCGCGCCATGATGAAGGCAAGATATTCTTTGTTCGCCTTCTCGACCTTGGCCTTAAGCTCCCCTGCCAGTTGCTCCTTGGGAAAGCCGGCAAGGCCCGCAGCGGCGCGGGTCCGGACGAGGCGGTACTCATCGCCCGTCGCATCAAGCATCGCCTGCACCGCCTCACGGGAACGCCTCAAGGAAAGGGCTTCGATTGCTGCTGACCGAACCAGGGGCGACGGGTCCTTCATGACCACGAGCAGAACCGGCGCGATCCGTTCATCGGAGGACATTCTCATGAGACGGATGAGTGAAGTGGCAAAGACCTCATCACGGTCCTTGGTTTGAATATAGGCAAGCATCTGTGGAAGCTGCTTCCAGTCACGCTTGCGGGCAGCGTCGACGAGCGCTGCGCGTTTGAGCAGCGGGCGTCTGATAGTCCCGGGTGCGCCATTGGCGCACGTACTTGTCCGCCCAGGCCGCGTCCTTATCGGTGTGGCAGAGGTTGCAGGCATTCGGTGACTTGTAGGCGATGGTGGCCGCGGGTGCCGGCGGCAGCATCGAATGGTCGGTGCGGTTCATGCGCGCGAAGGAGGTCATCGGCATGTGACAGGAGATGCACTTGCTTCCGGCGCTGTCGGCCTTGTGATGGGTGTGAGTTGTCGGGTCCTTCACCCTCGCCTCGTGGCAGGGCATGCAGGCCTCGTTTGCCTTATCCTCGGCCTTGAAGCGGTAGCGGCCGCTCGACGTGTGGCACTGGATGCAATCGATCTTCCCCGACTTATAACAGGGACTCATGAGCCACGATGTAAGGGTATAGTTTTCACCGAGGTCGCGGCCGTCAGGGTAGAAATCAGCATCTTCCAGCGTCGCGAGATCGAAGTGGTCGAAGAACCGTTCTTCCGGCTTGTACTCCACGGTCAGCGGGCTGGCCTTCGCGTGGCAGCTCGAACAGAGGTCGTTGCGCTGCTCCTTGGTCATCGTCTTGGTCCTGATGATCTTGAGGTCCGTGCAGTGGCTGGCCTTTGGGCGTGGCCTTCGCGATCTTGTTGTGCGCTTCGGACGGGCCGTGACAGGTCTCACAGTTGATGCCCGGCTCGGCCCAGGTGGTCTTGTAGGTGTCGGTCTTCAGATCGTAGTTCGTCGAAAGCTGGCTCACGTGGCAGTGAGTAACAGGCGGTGTTGAAGGTGTAGGGCGATTCCTTCCAGTCGACCGGCGTGCTCCTCTGCCCCCCGGGGAAATGGCGCATGCCGCTCGCGGCCGTATCGAACCATTCTTTCTTCTGCACATCATAGGCAAGCGGAAGGGTCTGGAGCCTCCCCTTCTTGAAAGGCGTCAGGAAATAGTAGACGTTCTTTCCGCCCAGGACCTGTTCGATCGGATATTTCTTGATTCCCTTTCGCATTTGTTTCTATCACCACGCCTTCACTGATATCGACGCGGTACTTGCTTTTGCCGATCTTCACATCGTTCTGCTGCGGCGTGAGCTGAACCTTCGCAAATTCAGCGGTATACGGCTGCATGGCCAGTCCGTGCTTCGACGTGGACCAGAGTTGGTAGAACTGCTCGTGGCACTCCCGGCAGCTTACGGAGCCGGCGTAGCCTTGCGACTGCGGTGATGGCGGTACAGGTGCAGCCTGCTTGTCCGCACTCACCGATTGTGTGGCGCAGACAAGGAGAGTGATGAAGACTATCGCTGCCATGCATCTCATTTTTGCCATAGCGACATTCCCTTCCTGAAGTCACAATAAGCGATCTCGGGATCGCTTCGATACCCTATGCTAGCAGCGCTCGTGTGGGTAGTCAAGCAGCCCCATGGACTTGCCACAGGGCTGCGAATTTCCTCAATCACTTGATTTACGTTATAGATTCAGCGGGTGGCCCTTGCGAGCCGCCCGCCGTGAAGGTCATTCCGGTTAGTTGCCGGGGCCTTTGGCCGCCTTCTCCGCCTCTGCCATCTTTTTCGCCATCTCTGCTTTCACGGCGTCAAGGTTGAAGCTCGCGCCCCGCTGCATCGGCGGGTAATCGAGGAAGGTCTGGATTGCCTTGGCCATCATCTGCTGGACGAACACGAAGCGCCAGAATTCATACTTGAACCAATCGAAGTATTGCTGGGCTCCTTCTTTCGTCCCGTTGTTGGGCCAGCCCATGCGCTCGAACGGATCGAGGCGCAGGTTGGTGATGTAAGGCACGTCAGGATGGGTCTTGTCACCAAGCCAACCGGCGGGTTGGTCGATGAAGCGGAACTTGTAATCGTCAATGCGCACCGCGCCGACCGTGCTTTCGCCGAGGTAGAAGATTTCGTGACGCGCGGACGGCCCTTTGCCGGTGATGGCAGCCATCTGGTTGTAGCCGTCCAGATGGTTCTTGTAGGTCCGGTCACCGATCTTCTTGCCCTTCAGCAACTCGTCGGTGATGTTCGGATTACCGGCCGCGGCGACGAAGGTGGGCAACCAGTCCAGGCCGGAGAAGATGCCGTTCTGCACCGAGTTCGCCGGCACATGGCCGGGCCAGCGGAGCATCGCCGGCACGCGGAAGCCGCCTTCCATGATCGTCCCCTTGGACTGCGCGAACGGGGTCGTTCCGCCATCGGGCCAGGTGAAGAGTTCGGTGCCGTTGTCGGTGGTGAAGACAACGATGGTGTTGTCGTCCACGCCCATGTCCTTCAGCTTCTTCATCACCAAACCGATGTCGTCATCGAGCTGGGCCATGCCGGCTTCTTGAATCGACCAGCCATTCTCCGAGTTGCGCATCGCTTCGTACTTCGGTGAGAGATGCGTGACGATGTGCATGCGCGTCGGGTTGAGCCAGACGAAGAAGGGCTTGTTGTCTGCCTTGGCCTTTTCCATGAATTTCAAGGCGAGGTCGCGGATCTCGTCGTCCACCGTTTCCATGCGCTTGGGATAGAGCGGGCCGGCATCCTCGATCTTTTGTTTGCCGATCTTGCCCCAGCGCGGCATTTCGGTCGGGTCGTCCTTGTCGGTCGCCCAGGAGTGAACCATGTTGCGCGGGCCGACGACGTTCAACAGGTTCTGCGGGTAGTTGGGATGTGCCGGGTCTTCCATCGCATCCAGGTGATAGAGGTAGCCGAAGAATTCGTCGAAGCCGTGGACGGTGGGCAGGAACTCGTTCGAGATCGCCGAGGTGGTTCTTGCCGAACTGGCCGGTGGCATAGCCCATGTCCTTGAGCACCGTGGCAATGGTCACCGCCTCGGCGGGCATGCCGATTTTGGCGCCGGCCTGGCCGACCGTGGTCATGCCGGTGCGGATCGGCAGCTCGCCGGTGATGAAGTTCGCGCGACCCGCCGTGCAGCTCGCCTCGGCGTAGTAGTCGGTGAACAACATGCCCTCGTTGGCGATCTTGTCGAGGTTCGGCGTCCTGCCGGCCATCATGCCGCGATGGTAGGCGCCGATGTTCCACATGCCGATGTCGTCGCCCATGATGACGACGATGTTCGGCTTCTGCTGCGCGAATGCCGGCCCTGCAACAAAGGCCAGCGCGGCAACCAAGACAAACAAAACAGAAATAATACTCGTTGCGCGTCTCATTCTTTCCCTCCTTAGTTTTTTTGTTTCTTTAATCATTTATGTTTCTTTGTTTCTTCAATCACTTATGCTTGCTATTGAAACGGTTCATCGGTTGATGCAAGGATGCCAAAGCTCTACCGGCCGGCCTGCATAAGCGCGTGGCGCAGCGGACCACTGGAGACCTTGACCAGCCCCTGGTAGGGGCGGTCCAATTCCTGAATCAGATAGAGTGAGCTTGCGACCGACAGGACGCAGATGAGCAATACGATGATGACCGTTGCATTGCGAGGGGAGAGCATGCCGAAACAGAAGAAGATGATGGTGAGCCAGATGACCAGCATCACGACGAACGGTTTGGGCAGCGAACTTTCTCCCTGCTGCTCGATGAGGAGCCAGCTCGCTTCCGCCACGTCGCCGCTCAGCTGCAGGGCTCGTGATTGAAGCCAGCGCTGGGCATCGCTCTTCGGGGAAAGTTGCAGGAGCTTGTCCTGGATACTCTCAGCCCCGGCAGTCGGCGCAGGGGCCTTAGCTTCCGTTTGTTCCGTTTTCTCTTCCGGCCAGACTCGATCAAGAGCGGAAATGATGCTGCGGCGCAGCACGTCCCGGGCTTCTTTTGTCTCGGGTCCATAGCCTGCCATAGTGCGGTCGAGCAAGATAATCTTCGAGCCTGTCTGTTTCAGTTCGCTGTTCGTCGTGTCGAACGTACCTTTTGCCGAGGCAATCAGCAGGCCAAGGACCAGGGCAGACAATGTCGCGATCATGCCGATCCCCAGCTTCAGGGCATCCTTTGACTCAGCGCTCACATGATGGTCAGGCAGCACCGGGCGAAGGAGCATGCCGAGCAGTATGCCGCCAAATATACAACCGAAAGCGACCAAAGAAGCTACGAGCGCGCTCATGGTTTACCCCCCTTCCGATTTAAGACAGTCTTCAAGCCAGTGTCTCTCAGTCATTTTTCATCATGTCAAAAGTGCTTTTTGCTGAGGCCGCGCAGCAGGCTACTCACAAATGCACGTGTCGCGATTGTACCGGTCGCCGGCCTGGGCACATAGGCAGTACTGGCCCCGGTCGCCCACCGGTTTCGCACCCGTGCAGAAGCGCGTGATATCGTCCTGACAGGCCCGGTAGACTTCGTTGATCCGAGCTGCTACTTCCGCAACACGGAGCCTGCAATCCGGCGTCAACTCTTCTTTGTGCTGGACCAGACATCGTGCGTCTGGCGCGTATGCCCCTTGGTCTGCGAGCGCATTCGTTCCAGCCGGCAGGACAAGACACAGACTGACGACGATTGCCGTTATGATGCGAGTCGTCAATCCACGTGTGTTCACCAGGAGCACGTTCTTCGCGCACTCCTGGTGTGTTTTCTTTTCAATAGCGGTGTTTACCTCTTCGCAACGTTGCCGGGCCATCTTATCCTTGTTCCTCGATCATAGTGGATAGTACTTCCCGCCTCTTCGAATGCTAATTACGAAGTCGGTATTTGTCTAGAAAGCTTAACCACTCAGCTGATCCAGCCCTGTTCCTGGAATCGCTTTTTGAGCACATCGGCGATTTCCTTGGCGGTCGCCTTGGCCCTGCCCTCGACCGTGCCCTGCCACTCTCTTCCCCGTACACTTTCATCCCGGTTCCGATGATGAGACCCGCGGGGTTGTGTGTGGCAAGTAGGGTCGCAAGCCCCAAGGCTCCCCCGGGAGCTTTGCTTCCCGTGGAATCTGTTGTGCCGGATCCGAGTTTGCGCAGTCCCTGGGCCGTCATCTGGAAGCCTTCGACCGCCACTCTTAACTCGGACTCACCGGAGCCGAATCCGATGGCGACGCGCTTCTCGGCACTTCCCACGTCGATCGAGAGAAAATAGCCCCGGATCACAAGGTCGTTGATCTGCGGTGTAATTCCCGCCATCGCCTGCTCCGCGGGCATTCCCATAGCGTTAATCTGCGTGACCAGCTCCGCTGCAACTTGAGCGCCCAGCTTACGGCCGGTCGCGATCTGATCGGGAGTTAGTGGCGTGCTGGATGCGGACGGCTGTCCGGCAAGCGCGGAGTAAGACGGAACATCTTGCGGGCGTTGCAGCGAAGTCGTACACCCAGATGTGTGCAGGCCGCGGGATTGGCCCGAACACGATTTCCTGGCGGTCGCTAACCTTTGTTGAAGCGCACCCGGCAACAACCAGCAAGGTGAAAACACACAATACAATCCGGCTACGAAATTTCATACAGAACCTCCTTGTATAGTTAGTTGGTGAAAATCATTATGTGACCGCGGCGGGCTAAGTCAATACGCAGCATCGCCGTCACTTCGCTCGCTCACTTTGTTATTGCGCTGCGGGGTTTGAAGTTTTTGTTCACTGATAGTCGATCTCTATTGGCCTTGAACGGTTAGAAGAATTCGAAGATCTCTTTTTCATAACGCGCGATCTGATCGGTGATCACCGGCTCCAACTCCGCAACATTAATGTCCCCCATTTCAACCGCTAACGTATACATGCGCTCGACGTCGGAATAGGTGTACTCCGGGTACGAGACCCTGTAAGCACGCAAATAGTCTCCCAGCGCCGCAGTGCCGTCCTGCTGCCTTTTTTGTTTAAACGCGATGAGAGCCTGGTACGCTTTCACGATGACGTATGCGTTGCTGTCGCTCTTGATAGCCAGGGACTGTGCCAGGTATTGACTTGCCTTGGCATAGTCGCCCAAGTTGTAGGTCGCCTGTCCTGCCAGCGCCATCGGCATGGGCTGGGTCGGATCGCCGCCATTAGCTCGCAAAAATTCTCCCACTGCAAGCTGGTATTGCCCGTTCTGCAGGTACTGCTCGCCCTTGAACAGACCATCACGATAGACACCGAAGTCTGAATTAGGCCCGACGCTCGCGCAGGAACTGATTATGGCTGCGATCAGCATCGTGCTTGCTACTACGATCGTCTTCCACCCATTCATCTGTTCCTCCTCGCAGGAACCACTTATCGGTAATCAGAATCTGCTTATCTTCTTTCAAACAGCCCTTGATGTCTATACGACTAAAGTCCTATAGCTATCGGCTCTTTCCTTTCATACTATCTTTTCCTTACTATTTCGCCCTTACCTAAAGCCATCCCTGAGCGGCGAAGAACTCTTTTAATTTCTTCACAATATCGTCGGCTGTGCGTTTTGCGTCTGCTTCAACGGTCGCGGTGAACTCTTCACTCCCGACAGCCAAACCGGTGCTCACTACAGCTGATGCCGCCAGGTTTCCTGCCGCAGCGCCCGCCCCCATAGTTTCAGCCATGCCGGGCTTGTACCCGCTCATAGCGACCGTATCGAATTCACTGATGAGTGTCCTCGTACCGCCTCTGGCGTCATAGACCTGAACGAGCGCCTTTACGTCAGTCCTTCCGGCGCCGAACCCGATAACGACCCGCTCTGTTCTATTTCCTTCGTCGATGGAAAGAAACTCGCCGGTGATCTCAACCGCGTTGCCCCAACTCGTGGGTGGTCCTTTCGGGTATGCCACGTACGTCACGTTGAAGCCGAGTGCCAGGATCCGTTTTTCAAGTTCCTTCGCGAGTGCTGTGGCCACCTGGTGGCCGACAGCCTTCTCCTCGGCGGTCCTTGGTGTTTTGTCGATATACTCTTTGATCGAGGAGCTGATGCCCCGATCGAGGCTGATCTCATCAGGAGACGCGGCAAAATTATAAAGACGAATTTCATCGGGCTTCGGGACCTGGGCCGCGGTCTGTTGCAGCACCGTAACCTGCGTGGGAGCGCACCCCAGCAAGGATAAGCAAGCTACATCCCACAATCATCCATGCATTGAAGCGAACGTGTCTTATCATAGTTTTTCCTTCCTCATTTCTTTTTTTTGGTTTCATCAATAGGCTCCGTCACGGCATCACCAACGGGGGGCGCGGTGGGCTTTGCCGAGCAGGATCGTGCAGCACGCGCACCTCCCGCTGCGGGAACGGAAAGGACATGCCTGCCGCGTGCGCGGCGTCATAGATGGCAACAGCCAGATCGCTCCTGATCCGGGGCCACTCGTCAAATTTGTCCGTCCAGGCCCTGAGCTGGAAATTGATGGAGCTGTCACCATAGCCCGTGAAGAGAGCTTGAGGCGGCGGACTCTGCAGAATGTCAGGGTGCTTGCGGGCCACGCCCTCAAGTACGCTGATCACCTCTTTTGGCTCGGCACTGTAGTTGACGCCCACTTCCAGGTCGATGCGGCGCAGGCTGTCGCCAAGGGTCCAGTTGGTCACCTGTTTACTGACGAGGTCAGCATTGGGCACGATGATGTCGGCGCCTTGCCACGTGCGCACGACGCTGGCACGTATACCGATGCGCCGTATCTCACCCAGCAGGTCTCCTATCTCGACCGTGTCGCCCACGTGGATTGGCCGCTCAAAGAGCAGGATCAGCCCTGAGACAAAGTTGTTCACCACGCTCTGGAGGCCGAAGCCGATGCCCACACCGAACGCTCCTGCAAGAACCGTCACCTTGGTGAGGTCTACACCAAGAACGCCGAGAGCCACTACAAACCCGAGGGCGAGGATGATATAGTTGAGAAGGCTCGATGCGGCATAGGACGCGCCCCGCTGGATCCCTATCCGGGAGTAGACGTCCTCCCGTGAGTGCGAAGCGGAGAAAGGCAGAGAACAGATAGGAGATCCATACCGTAAGGAAGAAGGCGATGATGTCGCCGATAGAGACACTGATCGACCCACGCTCCAGTTTCGTGTCCAGGATGGCGCTCCCCAGGGAGAGGGTCGGCTGCAGCAGACCGATATAATAGAGCAGGCGGGCTACGCACGTGATAGCCGCAGCCCAGAGCAGGAACCTGTGAACCCGTCGTTCCAGAAGATCACGATGATGCGCTACCATGTGCAGGAGCCGCAACGGCCACACGCGTAAGAAGAAAGCGACCATGCCACTGGCCACACGGACACCTGCGTAGAGTGCCAGCGCCGTGACGCCTCCCGCGAGAACCTCCGAAGCGAGAATCCTGCATAGGCGCACATAACCTGTAACCCCGGCTACCGTTGCGGCGCCAAGAATGAAAAAAGCAAGTCCGGCGATCGCACGCAGCGTTCGTGTCTGAGCCGATCCCTTTGCCCTTACCGCGCTGACCCGAAGGTGTCCGAATAGAAGGCTCCAGCCAAACACCGCCATCCCCGCCACTGTTTCGAAAACGAGAATAATCTGATCGATCAGCGGCGCGCCCGCGAAGGCCTGCCGGACGGCATCAATGGTGAAGAGGGCCCACAGAGCAAAGAGTTCGGAGACCACCCGGGGATCAATGACAGACCTTGTAAGCCTGATCATCGGCGCGACCGCCATAATCCCGGCCAACGCCTTTACCGTCGGCGGTGCCTCCGAAAGCGGCCCGGAGATAAGAAAGAAGAAAAGGAGAAAAGCTGCGGCGTAGGGGTGATCAAGACCCGCGATGGTGGAGGATCCTCCTTCGTCGCTCGTTTTCCATCGGTGCAGGTGAGTTCGCATGCCGCAGAAGAGCAGCAGCAGCCCTGCCAGAATCAGTGCGTGGCGGAAGAGCACCCCGGACAAACCGCTTACATAGTCGGAAATTTCTCGGTAAGAGTCTGCAGCGACTTTGCGGGTGGCGATCGCCAGTCTGGCTTGTGCACGAACCCACAGCGCAGGCTTCCAGATGGGAAGCCCGTCCCGCCTCAAGATACTTCCAACGGCCAGTTGCTGGGCTTCGGCGATCTGCGACAGCGCCGTGTTACATCTGCTCAATTCTTTAGCGACCCGGCTCTGGAGATCGAGTACGGAGCCACGCTGCATTTCTATGGGCGCCTCAGCAGCGCTGATATCAGCCAGCACCTGGCGAGCCTGCTGAAGGACCGGTCCGGGAGCCTGTGAAGCCTGGGCTGCGTCGAGGGTTTTGGCCCACGTTTGTTTGAGGCCAGAGAGCTGGTCCTGTGCTGCCCTGAGCGCCACAGCCCGATCCGTGAGCACCTTTAACCAGCCTGACGTTTCAAGCTCTGTCTGCTGCCATGCTTGCTGATGGGCCTGGAGTGCTTCGAGGGTTGGCTGCTCCTCCAGGAACTGTGCTGTATCCGCGAGTCTTAGGTCGATCTGCTCACTGATCCTGGGAAGAAGGTGCTGGATCTTCTCGATCTCTAAACTGGGTGCGAGCCTGGAGAGCCGCATCCGGAGAAGATTGGAGACCTGCGTTGCCTGCGCGGCAATCTCAGCCGGCGGGATCGCTGTCGGGGACGGCGGGGCGACTGTCTTCTGGGGTTCCGGCGCTTTTTGTTGCGCTGTTTGGCCATGGAGAACCGGAGGGTAGACAAAGGCAGTCACGGTCCCGAGGAGTAACGCCGCCAGGACTACCGGCAATCCTAATCTGGCCTTAATAATCATTGTAGCCTCTTTACGTGCGAATCTCATAATACGCAGTCCATCAATGTATCATAAGTCTCTTTTTCATTCGTTTGTCCTTTAAGGAAAGAAGCGTCGGGTGCGCTGGCCTACAGGTCTAATACCAGGTCGTCGGTCGTCGGTCATCGGTCAGCGGTCAGCAGTTGTTTACCGATCACCGATCACTTCTCCCCGCGTGTCTCCGTCTCTCCGAATCTCCCCCTCTCCGTGTCACCGTATCTGTTTCTACCATTCGTCCGTCGACACTCGACACTTTCTACTGTTTTCTACCGCGTGGGGATGGTCACGACCGGGGCTCCTGCTTTGCCGCCTGTTTCTGCGAGGGTAAGGACAAACATCAAAGAGGAGAAGACACGCTTGGAGGGTAAATCCTTGTTGTCGATCCAGAACCAGTACTCCTGGTAGGGAACAGATACATAGGCATCTGTCGGCTTTTTCGGCGAGCTATGCACCCGGATAAGTGGCACGGCCGGAGCCCCGAGAGAACCGTCATCTTTGAAGGTGGGAGCGACACGCTTCTCGGCGATGTGGGTCTCAGGCACATCGATGTACGAAGCCAGGTCAATCATGATCTCCAGCACCGATCGGCTGAGAATCGCGATCTCATCATCGCCCAATGCAACCGCACCATAAATCACTTTGAACTCCCGTTTCTGCGGAGTGAGTCGAAGCATTTTCTTGATCTCTGCAACATCTGCTTCAGTCTCTTGAGGAACGTTATTGCTGAAAATCATCACGAGGGATTCTTCGTCTTTCACCTTCTGAACCCGCACCGCAATCGCGCCGGAAGCCTGGAGCTTTTTCCATTTCTCAAGCAGCCGATAAAACTCGGCGTCGGCAGTATGTTCCCTGGCAGCTCCGCCGTGTCGGTTTTGAACCCCATTGATGGACTGAACCGTGAGCCGAAAGATGAAATCAATGGGAAAACCAGCCTGGACAAGGCTAAGGATCGATGACGGTGCGATGGGTTTCATCAACCCAAGTGCAAACTGTTCGCCTGACAGCGGCGTATACGTGATGGTCGGACGGTCGGTATAGCTCCCGGAGCCTCCCAACCCTAATGTATTTGCATTGATGTTATTATTGTTGCCCGTAGGGACCCTGAGGGGCGACTGCCATGAGGCTGATAGATTGGCCTGCGTTTGAAACTCATACTGGTTAATCACTGATACGACATCCAGAAAAATCGGGGCTTCCCCATAACGGATCCCGACAAGGTTGTTGAGCATCTGGTTTTTCCAGGAGTCGGAGATGGCCCTGTTATAATCGAAGCGATCGCGGACCACGGACCCCGGGCCGACAGCGCTGCAACCCGTGAGGAAGAGCAGTGCAACCAGAAGCACTAATTTTTTTCTTGTTTGTATCATGTTGGTCACTCCTCGCGCCTATCAGTATCGAGTGTCGAGCCGTGGGTGAAAACAGTGGCCAGTGAGATAAGTTGCCAGTAGCCAGTATTCAGAAACAGTTGCGAGTAAGGGCACAGCTAAAATGTGACCGGTGTCTCTATTCTCTGGTCACTGGGTCACTGGCAACTGGTCACTGGCAACTGGTCACTGGCTACTGGCGACTCGTCACTGATTTTGATCCAGCTTTATCACCAGCGGCCCCTTCACAGCATCCATCACACGGGACGGGGGCAGACCGTGCTCCAGCAACGTGGCCATGACTCGCAAGTACTTCCGGATATGCATAAAGAATTTCTTGTATCCCGGGCAGAGATACTGGAGGCCCGGCTCGTCGTAATAGGTTTTTTCAAAACGATGTTTCGGACAGCCGCCGTGACAGGCCGCGAGCACCTCGCACTCGCTGCACCAGCCCGGTAGCGCTGCTTCCTTCTTAACGCCAAATCCCGACTGCAAAGATCGCTCTACCATGCCCGAAAGCCTGTCAGTCATGATGTTGCCCAGTCTGTACTCCGGATAGACACAATGGTCGCAGGCGTAGACATCACCGTTGTGCTCGATGACAACAGAACGACCGCACGTCTTTGCATAGACGCAGACCGGCGAAGGATTGCCTATCCACGCATTGAGTACCCACTCGAAGTTCATGACGAAAACAGTACCCACATCGTGACGCACCCAGTCTTCGTAAATGTCGATCAGGAAGTCGCCATACTCATCGGGGATGACGGACCAGGGCGCGACATCGGTCTCGCGCTCCTCCCTGTCGAGGGCCGCGGGACCGGCCAGGCGCAGACCATGTTGCGCGCTGCCGAGATCTGATAGGCGTTCAACAACCGGAGAAAACTGGATGAACTCGATTCCTTCTTTCTTGAAAAACGATACACGTCGAGCGGCTTCATTGCTGTCTCGCGTGCAACGCAGGCGAGCACATTATATTCGACCTTGTGCTTCTGCAGAAGCCTGAGTCCCCGCATAACTTTGTCAAAGGTGCCCGCGCCTTTGCGGTCGCGACGATAGCGGTCATGAATCTCCTTCGGACCATCGAGGCTGATGCCCACCATGAAGTTGTGCTTCTTCAGGAAGCGGCACCACTCGTCATCGAGGAGCGTTCCGTTGGTCTGAAGTGAATTGCTAATGGTCTTTACCCCCGAGAACTGCTTCTGGAGATCGACCACTCTTTTGAAGAAATCAATTCCCAGCAGGGTCGGCTCTCCTCCCTGCCAGACAAATTCCACCACGGGTGTCGGCTGCGACTTGACGTAGTTGGTGATAAACGCGGAGAGGACGTCATCGGACATCCGGTAATTCTCGTCAGCACCGAACAAAGCTTGCTTCTCAAGGTAAAAGCAATACTCGCAGTTGAGATTGCACGCGGGGCCAATGGGTTTTGCCACGACGTGAATGCCCTGTGGCTCACTCTGTTCGCATCTCGTTTGGCCTTCACCAGTCATGTTTAACAACCCGTGCGGTATCTATCGGTGTTCGGTCAGAGGAGCCGACACGGAGACACGGAGATAAAAACGCTCTTCTCGTCTTCGCGTCGCCGCGTCACCCTCTCTCCGCGTCGTCTTGTCTCGCGTTCGTCACTCGACACTCTGCGCTTTCTACTTCGCCTTTCCCTGATCATAGAGCAACCAGAACTGTGCCGGGGGCATCCGCGTATCGAGACTCGTTCCCACCTCAGTAAGGGATTTCATGGCGCGCACCACGTCCATACCCTTCGTAATGTTTGGCGGCGTAAAGATGAGCCGCGTGAGCGTGAGGCCCTGGAGCGGCGTTAAATCGTGTACCGGTATCGCGGCTATATGCAGCCGTCGCAACGTGGTCATTTTGGAGAGCGGAGTGAGATCGCTTACCTTTGTCCCTTCCAGAGTGAGACTGACCAGAGGACATCCGGCAAGAGGCAAGATGGTCGTAACAGGCGTATCGTTCAACCATAGTTGCTCGATCGGCTCACCCCGCAGCGGACCCAGATCCCTCACCTTTGTCCCGACAAGCTGCAACTCTTTGAGCGGCATGCCTGCAAGCGGTGCAAGGTCGGTAACGGCCGTGTTGTTCAAGTACAGCTTCTCCAGCTTCATGCCCTTCAGGGGTTTGAGATCAGTGACCTTGGTGTCTTCAAGAGCGAGCGCTTTGAGCGGCATATCGCGTAGCGGATCAATGTTCGATATGGGCAGCCCCCTGAGGTCCAGTGCACCAAAGGGTACGCCCTTGAGGGGCGACAGATCGGTGATTCCGGTGCCGCTTAGGTCTCCGACAAGTCCCAGTCCCGGTTCGTTCGCGAACTGCGCCTGCCCATTATAGTGAGGATTCTTCGCCGTCAGTCTCTGATGTATCGTCTCCGGGCCGGCTGTGCCCTTCTCTGTGACGGAGCCGGCCATGGCCAATGAAGCCAGGAGAGGCCATACAAGCAGAATAATGACGCACGCATGTTTGATTTCAATTTTCATCAGCAGTGATCCCGCTTAACCGCCACTTGTCCATCCCCATTGTTGCAGCTCGCTTTCGTATCGGGCCATCTCTTTGTTGATCAAGTCCTCCAGAGTCGGCAGCACGATGTTCTTCGACTGATACATGCGTTCTACATCATAGTAGGTGTGGTCAGGGTAGTTGAACCGGTAGACCCGCACATATTCTCCCAGCGCAGCCATGCCCTCGTCCTGCTTGTTCGCCCTGAAAGCGATGATGGCCTGGTATCCCTTTACGATGAGGTAGGCAGCATCGGGGCCTTTCACAAGACTCTCCGCTTGCGCGAGGTACCGGCTCGCCTCCGCATAGTTACCCATCTGGTAGGCTGCCTGGCCTGCCAATGCGAGTGGAATAGCTTTGGTCGGATCCCCCTGGCTTGCCAGCTGGAACTGTTGTATGGCAGGCTGATATTCCCCATTCTGCAGATGTGTATACCCCTGAAACAAACCGTCGCGATACGCTACCCACCCCTGGTTACTTGCACACGATATCAGCGAAAACATAAGCAGCGCTGAGATTATACCAACTTTCTTCAGCCCGTTCATGACGCCCTCCTCTGAATATTTGTATCTGGATGTTCGGCCTGAGCCGCTGAGCCGCCTGATCCATCCTTCTATGTCTTCGTCTCCTTATCTTTTGTCGATGCCCAAATCAAAAGTGCAGTCAGGATCACGTGGAGGACGACTGCCGGCCACAGTAGTATGCCGGCCAAACCCGTGAAGCCGAGGTAGGCGAGATACAGCGTGACGACCGCGCCGTAGGTCAGCATGCCGACCAGCGCCGGGCCCGGCCAGCAGGCCACTCCCAACGCGATCAGGGCGATGCCGGCCACGCGTGCTACGGGTATGGCGACGCCGGTCAGTTCCTCACCCAGCAACAACCGCCCGACGAGCGACGGAACAATCAGCAACGCCAGGCCCGTCGCGGCTTCACTGACAGCAGCGAGAACAAGCACCTTTTTCATCGCGTCTATTTCCAGTCCTTTCGCGCTCTGAGATCTGGTTCGCAATGGCTGGAAGCTGCTAGGGCTTCGGTGCTGCCTTGGGCTCCGGTTCGAGCTTGAAGGTCAGCTTGTCGATCTTGCCGGTGAACTTGAACGGCACATCGTAGCGATACTCGATCAGCGCGACGCGGGTGCGGGTGTCCTGGCCGACGTCGAAGGTTTCGTCCTCCGGGAACGTGATCGGGGTGCTGTGCTCCATGGAATTCTTGGCCACTTCCTTGCCGTCCACGGAGAGCACGCCCGTGCCGCCCTTGCCCAGGCCCGGGCCATCGATCTTGAAGTCGAAGACGATGGTGTGCTTGCCGGCGCTCAGTTCCGGCCCTTCCCACGTCGTGCGCTTGAGGTCGAGCAGGTTGTAGAGGAACACCACCTTGCCCCGGCCAAATCCGAACTCACCCTTGCTCAGGAACAGGCCGTAGCCGCCGAAGCGTCCGCCTTCGGTGACGATCATGCCTTCCGCGCCGCCTTCGGGGATCGTGACCTCGGCGGTGATGGTGTAGGACTTGTTCAGGATGTTCGGCGCACCGCTGTGCGGCACGCCGGTCAATTCTCCCGAATAGGTGAAGACCGTTCGCCCCGCCGTCAGGCTCGGCCTCGGCGCGTTCCAGCGCGTCAGCGACGAGTTGTCGAGCGGCAGCACGTTGTACTTCGCCGCCTCCAGATAGAAGAGGTTCTGCATCTGCTTGAGCTTGTCCGGCATCTTGGCCGGCCAGGTCGTTGGACTCGGTGGGGTCCTCCGTGACGTTGTAGAGCTCCCACTTGTACCCGGTGATCACATCGGGCGGCGGCTTGGTGCTCAGTTCCCACGGAAGCGTCGCCGGGGTCGTGGCCGCCACCCAGCCGTCGTGATAGATGGCGCGGTTGCCGAGCATCTCGAAGTATTGCGTCGTGTGCCGGGTCGGCGCGTTGGCGTTCGCCTTGTCCCAGGTGTAGGCCATGCTCACGCCTTCGATGGGGCGCTGCTTGATGCCGTTGATCGTGTCCGGCGCCGGGATGCCGGTCGCTTCGAGGATGGTCGGCACGATGTCAATGACATGGTGAAACTGGCGGCGGATGCCGCCCACGTCGTTGATGTGGCCGGGCCACGACATGGCCATGCCCTGCGCCGTCCCGCCGAAGTGCGACGCCACCTGCTTCACCCACTTGAACGGCGTGTCGAACGCCCACGCCCAGGCTGCCGCAAAGTGCGGGAAGGTCCGGTCCGACCCCCAGAACTCGTACCAGAGGAACTGGTCCTTGACCGGCACGGCAACGCCATTGAAGGTGGTGAACTCGTTCGGCGTGCCGTTGAGCATGCCTTCGGCGCTCGCGCCGTTGTCGCCGCTGATGTAGATGATCAGGGTGTTGTCGAGCTGGCCCAGGTCTTCGACGGCCTGGATGACGCGGCCGATCTCGTGGTCGGTGTAGGCGAGGTAGGCGCCCATAGACATCCGCCTGCTTGATGAAGAGCTTCTTCTCCTCCCAGCTGAGGGAATCCCACTCCGGCAGCTTCGCGCCGCCGAATTGCCTGCCTTCGGCCAGGCGTCAGCTCGGCGTTCGCGGGCATGATGCCCAGCCGCTTCTGGTTGGCGAAGATGGTTTCGCGCAATTTGTTCCAGCCGCCGTCGAACAGGTGCATGTCGCTGATCTTCTTGATCCACTCCTGCGTCGGATGATGCGGCGCAGTGGGTGCCGCCCGGCACGTAATAGACGAAGCACGGCTTGCCGGGCGCGATCTCCTTGAGCTCGCTTCATGTACTGGATCGCCTCGTCGGCCATGGCCGTGGTCAGGTTCCAGCCCGGGTTGCCCTGGAAGGGATAGATGGCCGTCGTGTTGCGGAACAGGTTCGGTTGCCACTGGCTGGTGTCGCCGCCGACGAAGCCGTAGAAGTACTCGAAGCCCATGCCGTTCGGCCACTGGTCGAACGGCCCGGCCTGGGTCGCCTGATAGAAGGGCGTGTTGTGGTCCTTGCCGAACCACGAGGTCGCGTAGCCGTTCTCCTTCAGGATTGTACCGATGGTGCCGTTCTCTTTCGGGATGACCGAGTCGTAACCCGGGAACCCCGTCGCGATTTCGCCCACCACGCCAAAGCCGCCGACGTGATGGTTGCGGCCGGTGATCAACGCCGCGCGCGTCGGCGAGCAGAGCGACGTGGAGTGGAAATTCGTGTAGCGCAGCCCGTTCTTCGCGATGCGATCCAGCGCCGGGGTCGGAATGACGCCGCCGAACGTGCTCGGCGCGCCGAAGCCGCAATCGTCCGTCATGATGAGCAGCACGTTGGGCGCGCCCTTCGGCGGCACGACGCGCGGCGCCCACCACGGTTTCGACTCCGAGGCTTTCTCCTTGATCACGCCGCCGAATTTCGGGTCGGGCGGCGGAAGTTGTTTGCCGCTGATGGTGGTGGTGGCGCTGGGCGAACCAGGCGGCCGGTGATTTGCTGGGCCTGCGCCATGCGGAAGGCGCAACGGCGCCATAACGGTCGCCGCGACAGATTCCGCTCAGAAGCATGAGTCTTGTTCGATTTCATGGTTGTCCCTTTGAGCGGTTCCTATCTCGTCTGATTGAAATTCGTAAGCCAGTGAATTCCATGCCGGCTAGTGAACCGCCCGCGCAGTTCACGAGCGCGATTACTCGCGGCCTGCCGTCGGCTTTCTGCATGCGCCTCCTCGAGCTTCTTGATGTCCTCCGGCGCGACAGCTTGCGGCCGGTCCACCTTGATCGTCAGCTTGTTGAGCTTGGCGGTCAGCGTGAACGGCGGCTTGTAGTCCGCGTCGTTCACGCCGGTCAGCGTGTCGGAGCCGATGTCGAAGCTCTCGTCCCATTGCAGGATCATCGGCAGCGTGTGCGGCATGGTGATGGTTTGGACTTCCTTGCCGTCCACCTTGAGCGTGCCGGTGCCGGGGCGGCCGAGGCCGCTCATGTTGTTGAAGGCGAGCGTGCCGACGCCGAGGCCGTCATACTTGAAGTCGAACTCGAGCGTGTGCTTGCCGGGCGCGAGCGCGTCCGGGCCTTCCCACTTGATGCGCTTCAGGTCGATCAGGTTCCAGAGGAACACCGGCTTGCCCTTGAGCAGGTAGAAGCCGTAGCCGGCGAAGCGTCCGCCGGAGGTCAGGATCATGCCCTCGGCGCCGCCCTGCGGGCACTGTCGATGTCCGCCGTGATGGTGTAGGAGCTGTCGAGCAGGAACGGCGAATCGCCCTGCGGCAGGCCGACCATCGGCCGGGTGTAGACGAACTCGGTGCGGCCGGCGGTGATGTTCGGACGCGGGGCCACGATGCGCGCCGCCACCGAGGCGTCCATCGGGAAGACCTGATACTTCTTCGCTTCCTCGATGAACATCTTCTTCATCTCCTTCACCTTGTCCGGATACTTGTCGGCGATGTTCTGGGACTGGCTGAAGTCCTTGTTCAGGTCGTAGAGTTCGAGCACCTGGTTGTTGAGCGGGTCGGGATTGGCGGCGCCGAAGGCCTCCCACGGCGCGCGGTTCACCTTGGTGCTGAGCAGCCAGCCTTCGTGATACAGCGCCCACTGGCCCATCATCTCGAAATACTGGGTCTTGTGCCGCGACGGCTCCTTGGCGTTCTTCGCGTCGAAGGTGTAGGCGAAGCTCGTGCCTTCGATCGGCGCCTGCTTGATGCCGTCCACGTACTCGGGCGCCGGAATGCCGGCAGACTTCGAGGATGGTCGGCACGACGTCGATGACGTGGCATGAACTGCTCGCGCAGGCCGCCCTTGTCCTTGATGTGGCCGGGCCAGGAGACCGCCATGTTCTGGCGGATGCCGCCGAGCTTCGAGGCGTTCTGCTTGAACCAGGTGAAGGGCGTATCAAAGGCCCAGGACCAGCCCGCCGACATGTGGTTGTAGGTCTGCTCCGTGCCCCAGACGTCGTACCATTTCATCTGATCGTCGACCGGCACCGCGACGCCGTTGAAGAACGCGACTTCGTTGGGCGTGCCGAGCGGGCCGCCCTCGGCGCTGGTGCCGTTGTCGCCGTTGATGTAGATGATGAGCGTGTTGTCGAGCTTGCCCATGTCCTCGATGGCCTGGATGACGCGGCCGATCTCGTGGTCGTTGTAGGCCGCATAGGCGGCGAAGATTTCCACCTGCTTGATGAAGAGCTTCTTCTCCTCGGGCGTGCAGTCATCCCAGTTCTTGAGGACATTCGTCGGCCAGGGCTCCAGCTTGGTGTCCTGCGGGATCACGCCGAGCCGCTTCTGGTTCTCGAAGATCCGCTCGCGCAGCTTGTTCCAGCCGTCGTCGAAGAGGTGCATGTCGCGGATCTTCTCCACCCATTCCTTGGTCGGATGATGCGGCGCGTGCGTGGCGCCGGGCGCGTACTTGACGAAGAACGGCTTGCTGGGCGTCGGTCTGGTTGATGCGGTTCAGGTAATCGATGGCGTCGTCGGCCATGCCGGTGACCAGGTTCCAGCCCGGCTTGCCCTCGAACGGATAGATCTGGGTGGTGTTGCGGAACAGGTTCGGCTGCCACTGGTTCGCATCGCCGCCGACGAAGCCGTAGAAATACTCGAAGCCCATGCCGGTCGGCCATTGGTCGAACGGCCCGACCTGGCTGGCGGCGAACGCCGGCGTGTTGTGATCCTTGCCGAACCACGAGGTGGCGTAGCCGTTGTCCAGCAGAATGCGTCCGATGGTGGCCTTGTCCTCGGCGATGATGCTGTTGTAGCCGGGGAAGCCCGTGGACTGCTCGGAGATCACGCCGAAGCCGACCGAGTGATGGTTGCGCCCGGTGATGAGCGCGGCGCGCGTCGGCGAGCAGAGCGCGGTGGAGTGGATGTTGTTGTAGCGCAGACCGTTCTTCGCGATGCGATCCATCGTCGGCGTCGGGATGACGCCGCCGAAGGTGCTCGGCACGCCGAACCCGGCGTCATCGGTGATGATGAGCAGGACGTTGGGCGCGCTCCTTGGGCGGCACGATGCGCGGCGCCCACCACGCTTTCGATTGCAGGGCGTCGTCCTTGATCACGCCGCCGAACTTCGGGTCGGGCGCCGGGAGTTGTTTGCCGCTGATGGTGGTGGTGGCGCTGGGCGAACCCAGCGTGCCGGTGACCTCCTGGGCCTGGGCCATGCCCGTAGTCGCGCACGCAGCCGCTGCCGTTAATAGAGCTGTTGCGGTAGTGCCTGCTCTGTTACGTTTCATAGGACCTCCTTTGTCACGAACTCATAAGCGAGCAGTAGCCAGTTTCCAGTTTCCAGTTTCCAGTAGCCAGTGAATGATCCGGAAAAATAAATTGCCGGTATTCTCGAAGTTTTTCGATGGCCATTTGTCTCTCGCCGGCGAATAGCCAATGTCTTTGTCACTTGCTGGCTACTGATCACTGGCTACTGGCTACTGACCACTGATCACTGTTTTTCATGGTGCCGGCACTACACGATAGTAGACTCCGTTTGCGCCGTAGGATGGCTGGAACCACGTGTTGCCACTTAAGTAATATGTCGTACCTCCTTTGTTAATGGACATAGCGCCGACAGGCAGTGTCGGATAGATCGCACCCATCCCATACGTGGCTCCGGCAACAACGCCCGCGTTATACGCGTTGGTTGTTGCTGCCGCTGTGCTGGCGCTACCCGCGGCCACTCCGGCATTGTAGGCACCGTACGTATTTGTGCTACCCGCTGCGACACCTGCGTTGTAGGCGCTCGACGTTGCCGCGGTCGTGTTGGCTGAGCCTATGGCCACTCCGGCGGCCAAACCCACCACTGCCCCTGCTGCAGCAGCACCAGCTGTGTTAGAGCAGTTGTAGCATCCCGATCCGTAGCTGGCCACGACAACGGGCGGGTGGTAAGCTGGGTAGTAGGCAGCAGGAGGGTGATACGCTGTCCCATGATAGGCAGAGGTGTACGCCGTTTGGCCGTACTTATTTGTTACACTTGTATAACCCGAGCCTGTCTCATGGGTCGCGGTCGTGCCGTACCGGTTCGTCGCCGTTGTGCCCAGTCCGGCCTGGTGTTCATAAGCTCCACCATAGGCGCTGTAGCCGCTCGAGTGACCTCCGCTGCCACTTGCACTGCCTCCCGAAGCTCCATGGGCGCTCCACGAGCCGCCGCCGCCTGACGCTGTGCCACCGTGCGCGCTCGTTCCGCTCCAGGATCCGCCGCCGCCCGAGGCATGGCCGCCTTCAGTGCCCGTGTGGCTCCATGAGCCGCCGCCTCCTGACGAATGGCCGCCGTACATATTGGCGTGCGACCAGGCCGCTGCGGGGCCGGATTGAAACCCCAGCATCACAAGACCGATAAAAAGAACAGAGATTTCTTTCATGACCAACTATACCTCCTTATTTGCCCGTCGGCTTGGCTTTGGGCTTGGCATAAGGTTTGGCTTGAGGCTGCGCCGGAGCTTGCAGGCCCGGTGGGGGAACATCCGGCCGGGCAAAAGGGATCTGCATCACGCTTCCGACGTTGCCCAACATAAAGTCATCCGCAGAGACTGCAACGTCGAGTTGCCAGTTTAAAAGTTCCATCTGGTGGCGCAGTCTCAACGGGTCAGCGCGAAAAACCGCGCGCAGCATACGGGGGAGCTTATCCTCCGCGCCGATCCAGGCCTGCACGAACACCTCATCGTTGACGTAGGCGATCATGTCCGTCGTGGTTCCACCTACAACGCTGGACCGGCCGATGTAGAAAGCAAGCTTCAACCCGTCGGTAATATCCTTGTAAGGGTCGGCGACAATCACGTCCGCAAACGGAAAATAGATAGCAGCGGAGTCGAAAGCCTGCTTCAACGCAGCGTCAATGGTTGGCGGAGCCCCGGCGATAGCGGCCAGCTTTTCACCGGGTACGTAAGCGACCATCGTCTTGCCATCATAGTAGAAGTCCGACGCCGGGCCGTCGCCTGGCGTGATCACGCGCAGCTTGTCCGGCCGCTGCATGGTCACCTCCGACTTGGTTGTGTAGGCAAGCGGTGGCCCGAGCCGGCTCGGGCTCTCGTAGGTGACGACCGCGGTGAAGCGCATGGTTCGCGCAGCGACAAGGCGGTCGCACGCGGCTTTCAGGACCTCCATGGCTTTGGGCTCAAGCTCCATGCGGACCTCGGGTGGCGCTGCCTTAGTCCGTGCCTTTTTGACATGTTTTGTAGTCTTAGCCTTGGCCTTTTTCTGAGGCTGCTCGGCGTAGCTGTTTGCGGTCAGAAAGAACGTGAAAAGAGACGCGAGGCAGATCAGAAGCACTCGCCCGAGAAGCCTGCCTGGCCTTACGGCGCCTCCTGACGGACGCTGACTCCGCTCTGTTCTAACCTGGACAATCATGGAATCATCCCGCATTCGAACATCTTGTTCATGATTGGACCTGCTACCTTGTTTATGAAGTACTGGCGTATCATGGGATCGCCGCGCAACATCGTTATAGCTTCCTGCTCCTGCGCCGTCTTGGGCTTACCCTTCTGCTCCCACAGTTGCTCGCAGTTCGAGTTTTGGTATTTCTGAATGACGTTATTGGCGATCATGTCCACGAGCGGGTATTGCTGGGCAGCGGCGACACCCGCAAAAACAACACCAAACATCATTGCTACGATTACTACTACACAGGAATGTCTCATCATGACTTCTCCTCCTTTGATCGTTATTCGTTGAATAGTTAAGTGGTTGAGTAGTTGAGTCCGCCTTTTACATCCGATCATAGTCTATCGGGAGTTCACCCTGTATCTCTCCGTCAATTAGTTGCTGCAGCCGGAGTGTGTCGACTTGGAGCGACATTGCAATGAACTCCACGTCACGAATGCTCGCCGAGTTCGGTACAAGGTTCTTGTAGGCGGCAATGTAGGCGCTCAGTTCCTCGCGACCGGCCGGCGCGTCGCCCTGGCTGAAACGCACGAGCGATCTGTAGCCGAAGATGATACAGGCGACGACCTGATTGGGTGTGAGCCCCTGCGCTTGCACAAGGTAGCTGTCCGCAAGGGGGACATCGTTCATCTTATAGGCCGCCATTGCGGCAAAGGCGTACGCACCGGCGCTCGGATGGTAGGTGTTCGCCTTCAGGAACGACGCGAGCGCGGTCGAATACTGCCCGCCCTTCAACTGCTGATCGCCCTGGTACATGTTATTCGTAAAATCTGACAAGGGCGTCTGGCACCCGAACACCAGGAGAGAAACGGCAATCATGTATGCTATAAGTTGTTTGCTCACCATCAGCTCCCTTCTGCCACAGTCGAAATCGGCCCTCTGAATCATTTTCAATTGAGATCCTTGTCCTTGTAGAACTTGGTGCCTGTGAGGCTGACGCCAACGATAAGACCCTCCACCGTGAGCTGGTACATGTAGACGCCCTCAGATACGGTGATGGCGCCTCTGAGCGCTCCGCCCTGAGTCTTGCTCTTGGCTGCTGCCATTGCGTTGGCACCGGCCTCCCAGCCGGAGGTCACGAAGCTATTGAATGCCGCCGGGTTCTCAAAGATGAAGACTACACGGTACTTCTCGGCTCCTATGCCGAGACCAGGCTGAAGCTCGGCCATCTTCATGAACGTCTCCTGCTTGGTGGCATTGTTCACGGCTATGCCCGCACCCTTGGCTCCGCCCATGATCAGGACCTTAAAGCCGTAATCGGTGAAGACCGCATAGCCCGTCGCTTTCATCACTGCGTCCCTTGCGGCAGGGTTCTGGGCGTAGAGTTGAGTCAATGTTGTCTTCGCCATGTCGCGCACTTCGTTCTGCTGGTCCGCTTTTTGGGACGCTGACATAGGAGTTGTTGCGCAGGCCGCAAGACCCATGCACAGCACCACCACTGCCACTACCATCACTGCATGACTTGTTTTTCCTTTCATTCTTCTTTCCTCCTTTTTATTTGCGAAACTGTCACTCACCGCGTCACCCCATCTCCCTCTCTCCGCGTCTCTTTCGATCCTCGTCACTCGTCACTCGTCACTGCTTCATGTAATTAAAGGTATTAATGGTGATCTGCATATTTTTGCCCGGGACGTTGACTAGCGTCTGCGAGTTGTAGTTCAGGCCGGTGGGCCACAGCTGGTACTGCGCGGAAATCGTCATCGGGCCATTGAACACAGTGGTTGTGACCTGGGTGTGGATCTGGCGCTTCGTCATCCCGTCGCAGGTGATGATAACCTGGTCACCGGGCTGCTGGAAACCGGACGCCATCACCCGAATGGTACTCCCGTCCGGGCTCATCCAGGCCTGGGCTATCCGCCCGAGCTGCTGCAGACTCTGCTGATCCAGTATCAGGTAACTGTTGGAGAGCGCAACAACCTGTTCGATCTCACCCTTCATCTCTTTGGCCTTATCCTCTTCGATGTGGCGCATGATCGGACCACCGTGAAGCTGCTCAGGCGGTTCTGAACTCAGCGTCGTGAACAAAATCTCCCCTTGGGGCGTGAACGCGACCTGGGCCAGTGTTACGTTCTTAAGCTCCCCGCTGATCTGCACCGCGGTGCGCCGCTGAAAGGTGTACCCCTTGAGAGCCCTCATGTTCTCTGCCATGTGCGCACCGACCATGGCCAGTGTCGCAAGGTTCTGTGTAGACTGTGTCGGCGCCTGTGCCCAAGCGGGCGCCATCAGCGCTCCGACCATCAATGCCACCACTATGATTGAAGCTGTTCCTGTTTTCATGTATCCCTCCTCTTGCTTAAGTTATCAGTAATCAGTTATCAGTTATCAGTCATCGGTTACTTGCTTTTACTGATCACTGTTTACTGATCACTGATTACTCTTCTTGTTCCCTGATCACTGTTCACTGATCACTGTTTTCAACACGCTACCGCCGCCGGACGAGTGTTTCCGTATGTCGTGAAACCAAAATGTCGGGTAATTCCCCCATCTTCCTCTTACTTCACAGCCTGCGCTCTAGCGCTTACTGCCCACTCGTGCATCGCGGCACGTGAATGGAGCAGTTTAATAGCAGGAGTAAATGAGAGTGGATGCAAAAAAATATCATGCATCGCGGGTGCTCCATCTATAGGACCTTAGTCTTATACGGCGAGGGACTCGCCCCTACTTGTTTGTGGGGGTGGATTCTTCCTTTGCGCCACCCTTTGGGGACGTCGGAGCACGCTTTTGCTCGGCTTTCTGTCCAGTAGATGCTGTTGGAGAAGATTCCTCCTTCACGCCTGAAGCATTTGCCTTTGTCACGGAAGAAACGATCTTTTCCCCACGTTTTTCCGTGTACACCACAGTGACCGGATCACCCTCTCTAACCTCATTCATTGACTTGTAAGGGCTTCCACTTGGCCATCGACACGTCAAAGGTCATTTCGCCTTTCCTCCCTTTCACGACGATGCCTTTTGCGGTCCTGTCGACCAGGATGATTGTACCTGTATACTCCATCGACTTTGGCTTCGGAGCCTTGTTCCCGGGCGCAGGACTCGTTGGCGCCGTTGACGGAGCGGTATCCGGACGCGGCCCGGCCGTAGCCTGAGCGAACACGCCCGTGGCGAAGGGAACGCTGATCAGCAGCGAAAGAACAACGAGTAGTGCCTTCTTCATACAGTATTACCACCTCTCCCTATTTTTTTGGGCTAAGGCAGACTGCCCACTTTCAATATAAGGCATGCTATCGGATCATACCAGACGGCATCCCGGCAGCCCTCACCCTGCACGACCATGGACTGATTACCGGTAAACGATTATTCTTGATTTATCTGTTTGCGTGGATCAGAATCGAACTAATACAAACACATCAACTTATTTATTTACGTTTGTATTAGCGGGTCGTGCAGAGAATTCAAGGTGAACTTTTTTTCTCCTCTCCGGGAAGTAACGGCTGTATAACTTCGAATGGGAGCTTGAAAAATCTCCCAACCATATCGAGCAGACCGGCGCCCACTGCCCTGGGAGGAAAAGGCATCACATCCGGGTTGTCGACATCGCCGGTAACCCTTACGGGAATGGCAACGAGTCTGTTGGCCATAACATAGCGGACCAATGGAATGAAGCTGATCACCCGGTCTATGGTTCTGAACGGGACGACCAGAACCACTGCATCGATCTTCTTATCCATCACATTTATCTCTCCGTTGAACACGAGGTCCGTCGAAGGAGCGTCCACAAGCGCCTCTTTAATGGCGATTTTACCGTTTTCCATATTCGCCTTGGCTCTGATTGTATAATACGCAAATCCTTCCTTTCTCAGGTCAGCTATGTTAAGGAATCCCGTTGGGCTGAGCACCTCGAATATTTTTGAGATCAACCCGTATCGAGCAATACGTCCGTTCTTAGCCTCGAATTCAATGGTGCCCTTAAGCGACTGAAACAGCGCTTCGGCCTTTCCTTTTCCGGAGACGTCGCCATTCAGGGTAAAACGGCCGCTTGCATCTTTCGTATCGGATAAGCAGACAAGCGTCTCGTGGAGGTCCTGATCCTTCGCTATCGGCTGAGTGCGGAGCTCCAGCCCGTCCGGGTGAATGTTGAGAATGGCCAGGGTGTTGATGGCACAAAGATTAGCCTGCGTGATTCCTATACTTATAGTGTGAGGATCGAAGATAATATTCGCGGACACGGGGCGCCACGTGAACCCGTGGTATTTTACATACTCGGATTCGACCCGCAGTGTTCCTTTAACGGGCAGATTGCCGATCGACCCTTCTTCTGTCCTGGCAAGCACTTCAGCGATGAAGCGATCCACATCAAACCCGTTCAAGGAAAGATCCATGTCGAACACAAACCCGTCACGCTTAAAATCGACCTCTCCTTTTGTTCTGATCTTATATTCCAAAACAAGGAGGTTTGAATCAACCGTGAAGAGCTTGCCTCGTGCGGCAATAGAGAACGTGTCAACCTTCACCGGATCTTCACCTTTGTAGGCATAATGCAGACCGGCGCCCTGCAGCTCTCCCTGAGCAGAAGAGTCAAAAGGTTGATCAAGATCGATATGGGATGACATTTTGCCCTTTATCCAGCCCGTAAGAAATGCGTTGTTTTCTAAGAGTGTATCGAGCGTCGAGCCTGCCAGGCTTCCGTCAAATGTAAGGTCCAGCTTTCTTCCCTTCAGGTGTAAAGAGAGAGTCGCATCCGATTTCGCATCCTTGATGACCAGGCGCTTGATGAACAGCTCATCGCCGGCCGATAAAGTATCGAGAGAGAGGGCGGGGCCGTTTCTCACCTGCACATTCCCCGACAACGATTTGGCGCCATTCTTCTCCCATAGCACGCGCGTCTGAGACATCGACAAAGGCGAACGAGTTCTAAGCTCGCGCGGCATAGCAACGATATCGGAAACGCGCAGATAGGACTGCTCTCCAAGCTCTCCCTCTACTGACAGATCCACCCTGTCAAGCCCCTTAAGGTAATTGTTCAGGGTACCCGAAACGGTGAGTGACGAATCCTGAAAGCGGGTCAGCACGCTGGAAAAAGAAAGCTGCTCCGGCTTGGCTTCGAAAGTTCCACTCGCAAATTCGAAGGACACCGGCAGTTCCGGCGAGGTCAGTGTAACATTCTGCACACTCCCTCCAACCTGGAACTGCCAGCTCTCAGGTTGCGAAAGCAACCCCTTTACCTGCATGCCGTTGAGGTTAATGATCCCGTTCTTCGCAGACTCAACTTTCTTTAGGGCATCCTTTATTGGTTCGAACGACATGAGCCAGGGATAGATCTCTTCAAGCACGGCTGAAGCTGTGCCGGAGGTTACGGCGAACCCCCGTTTTTCATCAAGGCCCAGTTCAGCGGTCAGTTTTGAAAAAGAGGACTGCCCGGCCTTTCCCGCCAGATCGGCTACCCTGATTTTTCCGGCTGCATCGTCGTAAGAGAACTTACCGCTGACCTCCAGAGGGTAAGGGAATCTCTTGTACAGTGCATGCAGAGAGAACGTTGTGACGTCCACGATTACCTGGATGTCTTTTCCGCTTCGATCCAGGACCAGCCTCCCGGACCCGTCGCCGCGAATCTCATGTATGAGGTCGAGCTCTCTCGTCAATGTCTCGTTTTCTACCAGGTTTCTAAGGTAGAAAGGTAGGTGAGCCAGGTTAGCTTTTTGGACCATGATATCGACACGGAACGGTATCAGATCGGGCTTAAAATCAATCTTCAGTCGCCCCCCTGTGCCTTTAGCATCTCCCAGCCGGCCCTCGAGATCGCTTCCTTCGAGAATACCGTTTGAAATTACAGCATTGCCTTTCGCCTCTTGTATGTCGAGCTGCTTCTCCCGAATATAAATATTTCCCTGGGTCATCTTGCCCCGAATGACAAAGTTTTCTTCTTTTGTCAGGTCGCCGAGCGCATGCGCGCGGGACGTGATGCTCATCGCCGACACTCTGCCTTTTCTTACGACATCGAAGACCGACTGCACATCCGGGATTTGACCGGCAAAGAAGAGAGTAGCCTCGCGCACCGACTCCACATCCACTGCGCTCGAATTAAGTTCCAGACTGGCTTCTTTAGAAGCCGCATCCGATGTGAGGCTACCCGACAACGTCAGTTGAGGATAGACGGTCTTTAGTTGGGTGAGCGAAGCTGTGGTCTTGTCTCCATCCTGACGGAGCGTTGCTTTCAAACTTACTTCTTTCAGAGTGATGGCTTGATTACCCTTTCGCAATGTTGCTAACGGGCGCGTCACACTCAAAGTCAGCGTGAGCAGACTTCATGCCGTCCGCTCCGAAGCTGATATTCACGTTAACGGGTGACTCTTCTATACGAGGCTCTGCGTGCGGAAAAAGGTTCTGGAGAATCAGATCGGGCCTGAGTTGAACTACCTGGAGATGGCCTTCATTCTTCAATTCGCCGGGCCTGAGCCAAGCGGCGAGAGAGAGTTGCTTCCACACGTTGGAGCTGCAACGAAGCTCAACATTGACCCGTTTCCCGGGAAGACCGAGGCGTGCCTCGATGTCATGGAACCAGAACGCGGGCTTTTTCTGCCTGATGAGAGTGAGGCTCCCTTTTTCGACTGAGACAACAAGGCCTGGAGCCTGGGATACGGCCTTCGTAACGATCGATGCCAGTTCATCATCAATCGCCTTCAACGAGAATTGATCGAGCCCTCCCATCTTCTCAAAATTATCCGGCAGGCTCGCCTGCATCTGAGGATTCACAAGGGCAAGGCGTGATATACGGACCCTTCCTCTAAGAAGCGCGCCTATTTCCGGGTATACCGAAAGAGACGCGAACGCTACCGATACCTTTTGGGGAATCTCTATCTTCCCTGCCTGCAGCGTAACCGAGGGTCGCGGGAAGAAAGATAGATCGATCCTCTCTGCTTCCACTGCACCTTCTATCGTGCGCGAGAACTCGGTGAGAATTTTTTCCTTGAATGTTTGAATGTTGACAAACGTTGGCGCGAGCAGAAGCAGAATGAGAATAAGGGCGAGACAAGCCCCGACGGCTGCACTAAGCCAGAGAATCGCCTTTACGTACCTCTTCATCGACGGCCCGGCTCTCCCTTGTGTGGACCCGAGCATCGCTTGTCGTGAGCAATCATTCTTTGTCAACGCCTCGGGCAATTCTATAGATTACTATAGATTGGCTGCATGTCTCGGTAAACCTATCTCCGACGTCAGGTTCTGTCAAGACAAAATAACGGCTACGCTGAGACTGTGTGGTAGTTTTAGAAAGGCAAACGCCGAAATGCAAAAAAGGCAGGGTATAAAGGCAACCCTGCCTGACAGATTGCAGCCTCTTCGCACGCGCGAAGTGATAGGCTTTTAGCCCGTGGGAATGGTTACAACAGGAGCGGCTCCCTTTTCTCCGGTCTCCACCAGGGTAAAGACGAACATCAGGAAGGAGAAGATTTTCTTAGACCTCAAATCCCGGTCGTCGATCCAGAAATACGAATTTCGATACGGAATTGAAACAAAGGCATCGTTTGGTTTTTCTCGTGAACTCATGACACGTATCAATGGGCGTACTCTCTCTCCGGCAGCCGTTTCATCGAACGTTGGTGAGACCCGCTTTTCCTGCACATCAGCGGCGGGGACTTCGATGTCTGTAGATATATCGATGAGGACCTCCAGAATTGACCGGGTCAGAAGGGCGATCTCCTTATTATCCCTGGGAATGGCCCCATACACCACGTTGATGTCAGTGGTACCAGGGTCCAACCCCAGCATTTCCCGGACCTCCTTTGACAAAGCTTCGATTTCCGGATCCCGTTTCCCCCGGATGACTATCATGGCCGCTGATTCCTTGTCTATCTTTGTGAAACGCATGCCGATGCCACCCGCCATCTGGATCTTCCGCATTTTCTCGATCAGCGTATAGAACTCAGGGTCACCGGAGCGAGCCCTCGCGTCGCCTCCAAAGCGATTCCGGATACCATTAATTTCATGCACCAGCATTCTGAACACCAGATCCACCGGATAACCGCCCTGGATAAGGCTGAGGATGGCTGAAGGAGGAATGGGGGACATCAGGCTGCGGGCAAACTTATCCCCGAGTATGGGGGTAAACGTAATGGTTGGCCGGTCCACGTAGGTCCCGACTGCCCCGAGGTTCTGTGAGCTGGTCGCAGGCTGCTGGCTGAAGGTTGCGCCCATATTGATCGCCCCTGAAATCTGGTACTGGCTGATTACCGATGAGACATCCATGAAAACAGGCGCGTCGCCGTAACGTATCTTGACCATGTTGAAAAGCATCTGGCGCTTCCAGGAATCGGAAATGGCTTCGGTATAATCGAACCGGTCACGCGACACGGTTCCGGGACCGATTCCGGCGCACCCGGCAAGCGAAAGAAGTGCGATTCCCAGGAGCATTAGGGTAGCAGTCTTCATTCGTCTTATTCCCACGGTTGGGTCGGTAAGCACTAGTACCTGCCTGTCAAAGTTCGTGACCACGTTGTCTCCCTTTACGTCATTCCGGCGAAAGCCGGAATCCAGTCTCTACTCAGGTTTCTGGACCCCGGTTTTCACCGGGGTGACGACATGAGAATGCGCGCACTTACGCAAGCAGGTACTAGTCTTGTGCCGCACACATTTTACTCGACCTTTGCCCAGGTCTTGTCCGGATCGAACGTATTCATTGCCTGGGCGATTTTTGCCGTATCCTTTCCGAGATTCTTCTGGTATACCACACCGTCCTGATTGACAATGAAGGTCATGACGCCGGAATTGCCGTACTTGGCCGGATAGGCTACCAGCGCGAATCCGCCTATCATCTTACCGTCTACCACGTAATCGTAAGCACCGTCGGGAGCATCCTTGCCCTGGGCTGTCAGTATCCGGTAATAGTATCCGTGGTAAGGAATTGGTTGATCAGACGCTTGCTTCTGCATGTAACCCTTATTCACTGCCTCACCAATCGCCGGGCCCAGCGGGCTCTCCTCCTCGCCTGGAGCGGCTTCCCAATAAAGCCCATCCTTCTTGCCCGGCTCACTCATAAATTTCTGTGCATACTCAAGAAGACCGTTACTATTACGGTCTTTGCGGGCATATTCACGCTGCGCATCAACGTAGACAAGGCACGTCTGGATAGTGGCGAGCTCGTTCCTGCCGATTCGTCTCGCAAGGATTTCATGTTCTCCGGCTTTGGCGTTAAAGCGCCAGCCCTTTCCTGTCTTCACAATCGGGATTGGGAACGGCCAGTCGTCGTTCCCCACATGAAGGATGACCGTCTTGCTATCCGCCTGTTGCAAACTGTTCTTTTCCTCGTAATGACCGACAAACTCCTCGCTCGCTTTCTTGTCGGCTAGCTTGTCGCCGGAGAATACCAATTTCTCTCCTCCCGGTCCAAAGATGGCGAGCAGCCCTTTACGGTCGTTGTTCTTCAGCGCCTGTATCAGAGCCTTGACTGCGGTGTCGGGAGATTTGAAGGTTTTTTGTGCTGGCGCGGCTGCGAATACCTGACCAACGGCTAATGCCCCGATGAGCATTGCGAACAGGCCCATTGCCACAACGAACCGGCACGCTTTCTTTTCGGCCTTTACTGCTGTACGTAGCGGCATAGACGTTTCCTCCATGGTGGAATTGTATGGTGTTGGCATTGTGCTCTTCATCAGCGTCTACCTCCGCCACCACGTCCGCCGCCGCCACCGCCGCCACGTCCGCCGCCACCGCCACTGAAGCCGCCTGAGCGCCCACCGCCGCCCGAACTACCTAAACCGCCCGAACGTCCTCCGCCGGCGCCTCCGCCACGTCCTTCGGATGCGAGACTCTGGTTGCCACGATTACTGGCCTGCCTGGCTTCGCTGCCGCGGTTAGAGCCGCCGAATGCGCTGTTGTCGGCGCGCTGCTGGGGACCTTGCCCGCGAGATGCGCCTGCTCCGCCGCGGTCACTCCCTCGGTCACCAATGTTCCGAGGCTGTTGGGATGCCTGCGGTCCACCTGCGCCCTGGCCTCTTCCTCCACCTGCGCCTTGGTCCCTTCCTCCACCTGCGCCTTGGTCCCTTCCTCCACCTGACTCCTTGGTCCCGTCCTCCGCCTACTCCTTGGTCCCGTCCTCCGCCGGCGCCTTGGCCTCTTCCTCCGCCTGCGCCATCACGGCCTCCGTAGTCGCGCCTCATATCATTCGAGGCGCGCGGCTGCTGGCCGAACTTCTTGGCGGTTCCCTGATCCCGGTAGGCGACACCCTTGCGAGACTCCGGGTTGTGTTTCCACTGACCCTGTCCCCCTTGGCCGCTCGACACTTTGTTCTGATAATTGCTGCGGTTGATGTTGTTGTTGATATTTGCGTTCTTGTAAACATTCATATCTACGTCGCCGCGACCCCAGTTACAGCTGCCCCCGGCGTAGCCCCAGGCCGCGCCGACGGCGACTCCGGCCGCAAAGGAGAACGCCATTGCTCCGTACGGATAGGCGTAGACAGGTGGCGGCGGATACGCCGGATAAGGCCATGCACCGTAGACCACGGTCGGGTTGTAGGTCGGCACATAGACCACCTGAGGATTTGCAGGTTGTATTACGATAGTCTGGGTCTGCTGTTCCACGATGACCTTCTGCTCGTTGGTGGTCTTGAGGTTCCCCGCAGCCTGCGCCTTCTGCCTCAATCTCTGCACAGCGGCCATCACGTCCTTCTGCTGGGCAAGAACAGCATCTCCGAGTTGCTGCGTCCAGTCCAGCTTATCATTCATCATGTTCAACACATCCGGAAAATTGACGAGCGATTTAACGCTCGGGTCCCAGCTCTGCGCCTCCAGCGCTTTGGTCAACTGGTCGCCCTTGAGATTCGGATTCGCCTTTAACCCAGCGCGCAGCCTGGACTATCTCCAAGGGATACGTCGAGGCCATGAATATTTGCGCCAGGAGATCGTCCGGGTAGAGCGCGATCGGCGCGACGATCTGCTCCAGTTGTTCCGGCTTGAATTGAGGTGGAGCAGCTGTCTCCTGTGCAACCAGGCCGGCAGGGGCCGCCATGGTCAGGACAAGCCACCAGACCAGAATGACGTATGATATTCTTGCTATCTTCATCGTAGACCCTCTTTCATTCATGTTTCAACTGATAGATCTTTTGGTAAGCTGCACGCGCCGCTAAAAGCCTGTCAATCGAGCGAAGCCTCAGGGTATGTTCGATCGCAGGCAGATGGAAGCAGGAAGCCCAACCATTGCGGATGGGCTTCCTGCGCAGTCCTCTTTTCTCTGGAAATCTCTCTATTTGACCATACGTTAACGGCTGGTCCGATCTAACCTTGTTGGCCCTACCGGAATCACCCGGCCTTCGGTATGGTCATTACTGCTCTGTTACTTCTGCATGGGCTCGAAGTGGTCTCTTCTGTTCTGCGCCCAGCATCCCTCGTTGTGTTCCATGCAGGTGGGCCGCTCCTTGCCGTAGCTTATCGTATCGAGCATCTTTCCATCGATGCCGAGGCCCGTCAGGTAACTTTTCGCAGAGTCGGCACGCTTCTGGCCGAGTGCGAGGTTGTACTCCACAGTGCCACGCTCGTCGCAGTTACCTTCGATCCTTACCTTTTTGCCCGCATTAGCTTTGAACCAGTCCACATTCTTCTTCAGGATTTCGGCATCAGCCGGTCTGATCGCATACCGGTCGAAATCAAAATGGATGTCCTGAAGCATGGGGGCCGGTGGAGGCGGTGGCGGTGGCGGTGGAGGCGGAGGCGGAGGAGGTGGCGGAGTCGGTGCCGGTGTCGGTGCCGGTGCCACTACCGGTGGGGGAGGCGGTGCAGGGGCCTCACCCTTTTGCGCCTGCATGAAACAACCGCAGCCGTTAAGACCAATGAGAAGTACGCCGATACAGAGAACTAACAAACAGATTCTTCTTTTCATACTGCCCTCCTTAGGTTATTGGAATAGCACTAAAACTAAATCTAAAACCTGTAATCAATATGTCAAGGCATGCCCCCGGGCCCGCGTCACTTGAGTTGCTTGATCGCTCCTGCTATGTCGCGGCTGAGGTTAGCCAGTGCCCGGCTTTCGGCCTGGACCAACGCGTCGTAACTCTTGACCCCCGACGCTCTCGGTGTAGGTTGCCTTGCGTGATATTCTATCCTTCCCATGAGCGACGCTCCACCAGGCCTCAAAAGAGACGCTTCCGCCGAGAGCACCCTCCATCTTAAGCACCTCTACCTCCACGCGAACGTCGGGTACATGCGATGGTCTCCACGGGAAGAAGACAATCTCTTTGGTACAGACGAGCTGCGATACATTCTCCCCGAGCGTGCGGGGGACACTATCGTGCAGAGGTTCTGCCCACAAGTCGAAATAGGAGAGAGTGAGCTCGTTAGGGCTCGTGCGCGTAACAATCTGCGTCCGGTCCAGATACCCCGGCAGCTTGATCGGTCCTATGCCTATCACCGGGCAGGACTCTTCAGATTGAACCTTGCCCTCGGCGGTGAGGGGGTTCAGAACATAAAATCGTGACGACACGCTGCTCGCGCAGCCGACGAGCATCAGAAGACATATGCAGAGTCCTATCGTTGAAAAGATATGCCTGTTCATATTACTTCCCTCCCAGTTTTTTCTTCCCGAAGATGAGCGATTCAGGCTCGTGATTCAGCGAATCTGCAAGGAGCCGCAGGGATCGCGCTGCGGCGCCAAGCTCATCGAGCGTTCTCCCGAGACGGTAGGAGACAATAGAATCTTCCCCGGCCAGATCGTCAATGTTGCCCATGGTCGTCTGGGCTTTTTTCAAGGTCACGGCAGCCTCGTCAGAGGTCTTGGTGATGCTCGCGGTCAGCGGCGCCATCTGCGCTTTGCAGGCTTTGTGCAAGTTTTTCGACGTCTTTCGCGACTTCTGTCATCCTTTCAGCCAGCGGCTGGATCTTCTTATCGATATTCTTCACCAGAACCCGTGTATCACCCACAGCAGCTTTCACCGACCTCAGCATCTCGACTGTCTCCGGAGAGTTGACAATCTTTTCTATCCCTGTCATCGCGTTATTCAACTTGGTAAAGATCTCCTCTATGGGGATGTTTTCGATTCTTTTTGCCAGTTCCTGTAGCGGCGTGGGGATGGTGGGAATCTCCACGATTTTCTTGTCGGTACCCACAATTACGGCCGGCTTGTCCGGATAGAAGTCGAGCGAGATAAGGAGTTGGCCCGGTCACGATGCTCTGCATCTCGAGCTGGGCCCGTAAGCCGCGCTTAATCATATCCGGCATGAGCTGCGCTTTGCCGGATTCTTTCACGATAGTTTCCAGGCTGGGGCTGCCCTCCATCGTCTGGATTGTATCCGGTTCAATTTCAATGTAGACGGGGATTATCATAGAGAGGTCCTTCGGATTAAGGAGCATCTTGATGTTGGTGACCGTACCGATCTTCACCCCGCGAAAGTTCACGGGTGCGCCGACGGCGAGTCCCTTCACCGATCCCTGGAAGTACATGACAAATTTCGGGTAGTTCTTGAAGAACTTGCCCGACCCAAGTATGAGAACTGCTCCCACCACGAGGACCAGGGCGACGACGACGAAGATACCGATGACCGTTTTATTTGCTGGCTTGCTCATGTGTACTCCCCTTCTTGGTTTATTCTACTCTTGCTTCTGCCTGCGCACCCGCTTCACCCCGGGTGAGGAAGTTACGGACGTTTGGGTTCGTCGACTCCGCGAGCAATTTCCTGGGATCGCCGCTGGCGGTCATGGTCCTCGTCTCAACGTCGAGATAGACCGAGTTGTTGCCAATCGCAAAGATGCTCGCGAGCTCATGGGTTACTACGACGAAGGTGGTGCCAAGACTTTCCCGCAGTTCCAGGATCAGATCATCGAGCAGGCGGGCGCTCACCGGATCAAGGCCGGCGGAAGGCTCGTCGAAAAAGAGGATGTCCGGGTCCATGGCCATGGCCCGGGCAAGACCCGCTCTTTTGCGCATGCCGCCGGAGATCTCGGAAGGGTAAAACTCATCGAAGCCGGCGAGACCCACCAGGGCAAGCTTCAAGGAGACCATGTCCCGGATCTGGGCCCGGGAGAGGTCGGTGTACTGCTCCAACGGCAGGGCCACGTTCTCTGCCAGGGTCATGGAACTCCAGAGGGCACCGCTCTGGTAGAGGATGCCGAACCGCCTCATGAGACGATCCTGCCCCGCCGGGTCTGCATCCCAGAAGCTGACGTCATCATACAGGATCTTGCCCCGCAGGGGTTCCTTCAATCCCACGAGGAGTTTCAGCAGGGTGCTCTTGCCGCAGCCTGACCCGCCCATGATGATAAAGATATCACCGCGGTTGACCGTAAAATTAAGATTCTTCATGAGGATGAAGCTGCCATACCCCATGTCCACGTCCTTGACTACAATTTGCGGTTCTTTGTCGCTCATAATAGCTCCCGTAATCAGTAAAGTGTCGAGGGTCGAGTGACCGTGGGGAAAGGCAACCTCGCTTCGCTCCGTTATCAGCTGAGTACTTGATCGTGTTTTTCTGTCACTCGTCACTCGTCACTCGACACTCGTCACTTTCTTTAAAGCCCCAGTACACTACAGATCACCGTAATGATGGCTGTGGCCACTACGATAGTGACGATGCTGGTCACTACCGCAGAAGTGGTGGCTTCCCCGACTGCGGAAGCGCTCCTGCCGCATTGTATGCCCCGGAGGCAGCCCGCAAGGGCGATGATCACGCCGAAGACGGCGCTATAGAAGAGCCCGATCCACAGGTTGGTAAGCTGAAAGCTTGCCCTGGTTTCGTTGAGATAAATGGTCGGGCTGAGGTCAAGCATGGTGACTCCCACGATCAGTCCCCCCAGGATGCCCATGACATCCGCGTAGACGCACAGCAGCGGCATCATCAGGATCAGGGCCAACATGCGGGGCAGCACGAGGAACTCCATGGGGGAGATCCCGAGGGTCTGCAAAGCATCGATCTCTTCATTCACCTGCATAGTACCGAGCTGAGCCGCATAACTGGCGCCGGTACGGCCGGCCATGATGATACCCGCCATGACCGCGCCCATCACTCTGACCATGGCGATGCCCACCAGGTCAGCCACATAGATCTGGGCGCCAAAAGCCTTAAGCTGTATGGCACCCACGAATGCGAAGATCAAACCTACCAGCAGACAGATGAGAGAGACAATTCCAAGGGCCTGGACTCCCGACTCCTGGAGGAAAAGTACGAGATCGGACCTGCGGAACGAGGCGCGACCGGTGAAGCAGTCTCGCAAAGGCAACGCAGGCGCCGCCGAGGAAGGCGAGTATCTCGCTGGTAGCTGCCACAAGCTGCAAGGTTTGTTGCCCTACCCTGGAGAAGAAGGGCTCTTTGCGGGATGCCTTCTTGGCACCCTGCCGCTCAGGGACCGCTGCAGCGAGCTTGAGCAGACGCTGTGCCCCTTCAGGGAGGCCTTCGCTGCGGCATTCGACTTTCTTCTCCGTACACCACTGCTTGACCTTGAGCATAAAGGTCAAGAGGTTGGAATCCCATCCGGTGAGGCCTGAGGCGTCGAAGCTGACCTCGCGCAGTCGGGAGTCGGACCCAAGCTCCTTGACTACTTCTTCGGCGCTCGGCAGTTCGTCTCCGGTGCGCCATTCTCCCGTAAGGCGGATGACCACCTTGTCAGCTTCCGGACGAGTCAGACTCAGCTTGCTCGCTGCATTGTCCATTATCGCGGCCTGCATGATGAGAACGTCTCCTTTTGATTACTTGTTTATCTTCGTAATCTTGGTGCCCTGCAGGCCTAGACCGGCCATAAGACCTTTCAGATCGAAAAAGAAAGCGTACGCGTCGGACTGTGTGGCGGTCGTTGAAAGGCCGGTTGCCGCTCCAACATCGACGACAACAATATTCGGCGCCGTTCCAAGCTCCCACCCACCACTCTTATCGAGATAGGCCAGCATTTTCTCTGTCATAAAAAACAATGCGTAGCCATACTTCTGGATACCGGCCTGCAGACCGTACGAGCCTGCGATCGTGTTGTAATAACCGACGACCTTTCCATCCCGTATCAACTCGCCTTCGCCATACTGCCCACCCACAATGAAGCCTGCCTTGGCGATGCTCGGAAAAACCAGAATGGCCACTGCCTTTTCACTGAGTGTTTTTGCCTTATCTGATTTTGCATAGAGCTTCTGAAGTGCGCTCTGCGATTTGTGATCTATCTCTGCTGCGGACGCGGCCAAGGCCTGATCTGCGGCAACGACGGCTGTCAAGCACAATGCAAGCACATATAAAATACTCGTCACATGAAAATATCTCATGGCTACACACTCCTTACACTCTTTACTTCTTGTCTATCTTTACGAGTGGTATGCGTGCGGCCAATTCATACTCGAGCGCCGCATTGATTTTATTTTCGATCTGGTAATAACGGACCACCTTTGCACCTGGTAAGACCTTACCAAACTTGGGAAGGTATGCCTTGTGCAGCTTGAGCCGCAGAGTCTCAATTTTTATGTACTCACCAAGCAGCCTTTTCGCGGTGGCATCGGTCATATTCTGGTACGTATCCGCGTAGTCGCTGATCAGTTTCGCGGTGCGGGTGCGAATGAGAAAGAGTTCGTCCTGATACCGGTCGTACAGAGGCCAGAAGGCTTTTGCTTCAGCATCGGTGAGCTGCATATTCTCGGCAACGAGCAGTTTCTTGTCAGCCTTGATCTTGTCCAGGAGAAGCTGCATATTATCGGCTGATGTATCCTGAGCCGCCAGGCTACCGGCAAAAGCCAGAAACACTATAGCCAGCACGACGCTAAAAAATAGATGTCCCCTGTGAAGCCTATCAAGAGTTCCTTTTGATTTCATGTACTCACTCCTTTTAATATAAGTGGTATTGTCAGAATCCGCCACGTGGCACCGGTCCTGACCAATGTGAGCAACCCGACACGTCTTCCTCATGTCCACTACTGTCCTTCACTCAACTCCTCTTCGATATCGCCGTGAGATACCCACACTTTGAGCAGGGTATACGTCACCGCCAGCACCACCGGCCCAATAAAGAGGCCGATGATACCGAAAGCAACGAGCCCCCCGATCACGCCGGCTATGATAAGAACGATCGACAGATCCGCCCCTTTCCTGATAAGAACGGGCCGGATGAAATTATCAACGGTAGCAGCTACAACTGTGAAGGCGAGCAGCACCGTTCCCCACAAAGCTCCATGCGCCCAGTACATCCAGATCACAGCCGGAATAAGCACCAGCCCCGGACCTATCTGAGCCAGACAGAGAATGAACATCACGGCCGTCAGCACGGCCACTCCAGGTGCGCCTGTCAGAACCAGCCCGATACCGCCGATGGACGACTGTATGATCGCTGTGACCACAATCCCCAGAGCCACACCCCTGACCGCCCTGGCCGCGAGGAGCACAGCCTCCTCACCGTTCTGTCCGGCAAGCCGCCGGGCAAACTTGCGCACGCCCGTAGCTGCGGTCTCCCCTTTAGCGTAGAGAATCGCAGCAATGATGACGGTGAGCAAGAACTCGAGAAACATCATAGCGATGCTGCCTGCCTGCGCTATGAACCAGGTGACCACTCGACGCGCGAAAGGGGTCACGCGTACGACGAGTTCCTCGTGGCTGAGGGCTGCAAAGTTCTGCCACCTTTCGATAATTCTCTTACCGGCGATGGGGATTTTATCGAGCCACTCAGGGGGAGGCGGCATCTTGAAATCTTCCAGAGCCCTGACCCGGTCAGCGATGTCGTCCCCTTTTTCGATTATGGTTCCCACAGCCACCAGACAGGGGACAATGACAACAATCAGGATCAGCAGTGTCATCACAGCCACGGCAAGCCCCCGGCTGTTCCTCAATCTCGCCTGGATACGCAGCAAGATTGGCCATGTGGCAACAACGATCATGGTGGCCCAGACGATCGAAGTAAGGAACGGCCGGAGTATCCATAAGCTTGCAGCAATCAGCATGGCGATAAAAAGCACCGCCAGTGTCGTCCTGGTGATGTCTCTAGCGCTTCGCGTTGTCATCTTACTCCTCGTTTAGCGGTTGTCTATCCGCCAATACATATCATGGCCTACTTAACCAGAGGTATCCTCATAGCTAGTTCGTAGTTCACGACCGCGCTGATCTTATTCTCCAGCTGATAGTAGCGTGCAACTTTTATTTCCGGTAGCGTTTTACGGAATTGAGGCAGATACGATTCTTTCAGTTTTTGCTGGTCTGCCTGAATGACGAGCATCTCATCGGTCAGCTTTTTTGCCATCTGGTCTGTCATGGACTCGTAGTTCTTGGCATACTCATCGATCAGGGCACCAGCACGGTCATACAATTTCATCTGATCTTGCTGGTATTTGTCATACACCGGCCAGAATGCTTTCTGTTCCGAATCGGTGAGCTTCAAAACTTCCGCCACGAAAAGTTTCTTGTCTGCCTTGATCTTGTCCCGAACAAGCTGCATATTGTCCGCGGGCTTATCCTGAGCCAGTGCCGGAAGGCCGGATAGACAAACAACCAGTGCCAATGCGATCGTGATACCAAGTATTCTGTTCTTCGTTTTCATTACGTTTCTCCTTTTGAATATTTTAGGGTCGTCAAACCCAGATCAATTTCTATTTATTGTACGCTTGGCAGAAAAGTGCTTTTCCATCGCAGATCAGAGGGGATAAAGGCTATGATGAACGTTGATGATTTATCTTTGACCGCCTGTGTGATAAAACGGCACAGTCAGCGCTATGAGTGAAAACCGAACAATGAGTTTGCGGTGGATAGTTTTGCCGCGTCCGAGCATCGTCCGATCGAGAAATTACTCCTCGGCAAAATCTTTCTCATCTGCACGGGCATGACCGGTCAGCAGTGGGTACAAAAATCTTCAGGATAAAAAATGGGGGATCTGATCGGAATGGCTTGACTGCAGACTGCCAGCAGATCCGGGTCGGTCTGCGCGTGTGCGCATGACCCGGATCTGCATACAGCCAAGGTTCTCTAAGAAATATAGTGACTAGTCCTTCTTCGGTCCTGCCGAAGGCATTGCGCCCTCTTTGGCCATCCTTATTGTTGTCACCCAGTTCTCTCCGTTAACCACCTGGCCATCACCCGAGACCTTGTCGCCTACCTTCAGGTCGGCCACTCCACTATACCCACCCTCATACTTGGCGTAACCCATCCTTGCGATGGCCATCTTACCGGTGTTAGGATTCTTAACGGATACAGTCTGGGCCTTCGGGTCGATGCTGAGAATCTCAAGCCCTGTGAACTTGAACGCTTTACCCTTGGCGAGCGCCTCAGCTGTTTTTGCCGTGTCCCATTTCTGGGCATAGACTGAGACTGACGTAACCAACGCAAAACTCAATACAACCGCCATCACTACCAACACCTTTTTCATGAATCAGGCCTCCTTTTGCTTTGATTTTTGAAAAACCTTGATTAATTAAAAACTATTAATACTACCTTGTCAACAAAATCCGTCTATGTCAACGGCCGCCTTACCCACACCGGCTGGCCAGTCATTGTTGCTCTCTCAGAAGTTGAATGGTTGCCCCACCATCATCTGCACGCCAAAGTTGCCGGCATTGCCCTTTGCAGCGTCGATGCGGATAACGATGCCCTTGGCCACGGCGCGGATGCCAATGCCCGCATCGAATTTCATGGCTGAGTGCAGCGTAGCCAGGTCCCAGTCCGGAGCAACCCTGCCTGCCTCAACAAAGGGAACCACTTGCCACCACGCTATACCGAGATACTTTTGAACCCATTCGATATTCGCGAAAGGGTTCCATTCGGGAATCATCCTGTACTCCGCGGAGTAGTAGATAGCTGCTTGATCGTGGAACCGGCCCGTGGGGTAGGCACGCATGCGCCAGAGCCCGCCCAGGGTCGCTCCCGCCCATGCGGGTGCTCTTTCAAAGACCTGCTGGCCATTGTTCTTGGTGGTAGAGTCATCCCATGACGGGGAATTAGCGGTCCAGAAGTCAAAAGCAAGCACTCGCTGCTTGAATTTATCTGATGGACCCAGCGAAAAGTACTTGGCGAATTCAAAATCAACAACGTTGTACTTGGTCGTGCTGTCAAGCCAACCCCAGTCCTCAGTGTAGCGCGCACGTAGGTAACTTCCTGTAGAGGGGTTCCGGGGAAAGTCGGTGTTGTCGCGGACGACCGAGAAATCGGCACCGTTCGTTTTCTGGTCGAGTCTGTCAAAATCGGAGCGTACCTCCTGCTGCCGCCAGTAGGGGCGGACGTCCAGGTATGTCTTGCCGCTGGTGAGCGGGTTCCAGGAGCTGCCCCCCTGGGCACCGCTGATGAGCAATCCCTGGTCGACAACGTAGGTGCTGATAGGCTCGTTTTCGGCATTACCGATTGGCAGAACATATCTGAACTTAACACGGCCGATATAGTCGTTGCCGGCCCCCCTGATGTAATCGTTGTCTCTGGAATTGTTTGTGCCGGCCTTTTGGCCTCTATACACCGGGTTTCCGTCTGTGTAACTGTAAATGGTTCCATACCAGCTCCCGACGGCGTCCGCATCCAAAAACAGGCGATTCGTGAAGAAGGTCGGCACCTGGATGTCCCGCGCGAGACCGATGAAGGCCAACGCACTATCCGTTCCCGCTATCGCAGTCCCGAGCACGGTTGCCTGTTTCTGAGGCCAGCCTGATGCCCCATAAACATAGCCCACCGCAGCACCGAAGTTCTGATTGTAGAAAGCGTAAGGGAGTGAGAGTTCTCCTACTTTAAAGGTTCCGTCCTTTCCCACCACAACCCCTTGTCCGTGGGCAGGAAGCGCCAGGAGAAGCAAGAGCACCACAGCCTGTAGATGATAGTAATAGAAAGCGCACGCGAATCGTTCATTGACCCCCCGGAAAATAAACTCCCCCACAACTTTATGCGATTTTAGCTCTATACTCTTCAGCTTGTCCAGAAATATTTTGTGTCGTTTTTGAATAAGCTACCGCCATTGGGCGATCACCCCTGTTTCTGTGGCAAGTCCTACTTCTCAGAGCTTCACACATGCTTTCCAGTTACTGCTTACCGATTACAAATACGGTCACTCACCGGTGAATAGCGTCGATCAGTCTTTCCATCCTCGCCACGACCTCGACGCTTATCATTTCTTCTTTCAAGACCCGTCACTCGACCCCCGACACTTATCTTCAGCCATTCTTCCGCGTGCCGGCAATGGCCCATAAAATGGCATCCAGAAGAGCCTGGTCATCGACGGGCTTCCGAAAGAACGCTACAGCTCCCAGCTGCCGTGCGTGTTCACGGATAAGTGCGTCGTCGCTGGCTGAAATCACGATGGTTGGTATGTTTATTCCGTTCGAAGTCAGTTTCTGCTGGAGGTCGAAGCCGGTTGAGCCCGGCATGCGAATGTCGACGAGAATGCAGGCGTCCTTGTTCTGTCTCGGGTCCTTCAGGAACTCCTCCGGCGAAGAAAATGCTTCCGCCTTGAAATTCGCGGACCGCAAAAGCCTCGACAAGGCTGTGCGCACCGATTGATCGTCATCGATCACATATACTGTCTGTTGTTTTGCCACGGTCACCTCACGGTCTATCTATGTGGCTCAGTGATTCACTACAGTGGAGTTACGTTTAACGGCCAGTGTAAGAGTAGGATAATAAGAAGTAGGCAGGTGTGTCTATGGGACTTTAGTCCTATATGAAAGGAAAGTGTCGAGGGAAGACGCGGAGAGCCGGAGATGGGGAGACACGGAGATGGGAGACCGGAGATGGGGAGATGGGGAGAGGGAGACGCGGGGATAATACGGCGACTTGGAGAGAGGGAGACGGGGAGACACGGAGATAGCGAGACAAAGAGATGGGGTATTCGACGTCACCGCGTCACCTTGTCTCCGCGTCAATTTCTTTTCACTTCTCTCCGTTTCTCCGTGTCTCCCTATCGGTTTGCACGGCTTCGTCTCCGTGTCACCGCGTCACCTTGTCTCCGCGTTTCACTCCGGTGGCTCTATGCCTGCTTTTTCAGCCATGCGGACAAGTTCAACGACTGAACTGGCGCCCAGTTTCTCAAGCACGCGGGCGCGGTGTATTTTGACTGTTTTTTCCGCAATGCCCAATTTGAATGCTATCTGCTTGTTCAGCATGCCGGTAATCAGATATTGGAGAATCTCATGTTCCCGGGGAGTGAGTTGTCCAATATGCTCCAGGATGCCTCGTATTGCGGCGCGGTCGCCTTTCGCGGCTCTGTCTGTCGCGATGGCCCTGTTTAAGGCATCCTTGAGCTCCTGCACATCAAAGGGCTTGGGAAGGAAATCGACAGCGCCCTTTTTCATGGCCTTTACACTCATGGGGATATCACCGTGGCCTGTAATAAAGATGATGGGCAAGGTGTAATCGGCCTTGCAAAGCTCTTCCTGCAGGTCCATGCCGCTGAGGCCCGGCATACGCACATCCAGGATGATACAGCCGATTCCCTCGTAACGTTCTCTCTTCAGGAATTCATCGGCAGAAGCGAACGTTTCCGCGGCAAACCCCAATGAGTCCAGAAGCCTCGACAGGCTCTTGCGAACCGAAGCATCATCGTCGACGACGAAAATAGTAGGCTTGAGTTCAAGCATAATAATAAAGTGTCGAGTGTCGAGTGTCGAGTGAGAGACACCGAACGAGTGTCGAGGACGGTCTAATGGACACTGCTGCCTCCTCCTTTGGTAACTGTACGCATTCGAACAATGGAACTGGTGAGAATCCCGATGATCCCATCAATTGAGTTGAACACGTTCCTTGATCACATCCTGCGACAGCCAGTGGTGCATCCGCTCATATCGCCCTCTGGTCTCTCGCGAGGAACCTTGGGCTTATCAAGAAAGCGCACATATTCAACCCGGCTTAACCGACCGTAACCTTCTTCGATATTCGCACAGATGGAATCAGAACTGGCCACCTGTTGAGCAATCAGGCGATAACACCGGGGGTCCGCCTTCAGAAACTCCATACTCTTTGATTACCAGATCAAACAATTCGCGAGCTTTCCTGTATGCTCCAAACTGTTCAAGGGCACTCTGACTCATCTAAGCTCTGTCCTCACTCGACACTCGACCTTTTACACTTCTTTCTCTCTTCCCTCGACACTCGACACTCGACACTTTTCTCTTACCTCGCTCCCGGCAGATCGAAGTAGAAGGTTGCGCCTTTATCGGGGTTGTTCTCGGCCCAGATGTGACCACCGTGCGCCTCGATGATGGAACGGCTCAGTGAAAGTCCCATTCCCAGGCCGGAACGTTTCGTCGTGAAGAAGGGTTCGAACAGCTTACCGATTTCTTCATCCTTAATACCGGGGCCGAAGTCACGCACAGCAACCTGCACTGCGCCCCCATCGGACGCCCGTGTCCGCAAGATTATTTTTCCGCTTTCCGATAAGTCCAGCATTGATTCAGCAGCATTCATCATAAGGTTGATCAACACCTGCAGTATCTGGATCTTGTTGATCATCAGCGGTGGCAGATGACCGCCGCAATCCATCTCGACTTTGACATTACGGATAACGGCTTCGCTGTGAAACAGAGACGCGGCTTCAGCCAGAACATCGTTAATGGAAGTGATTTCCTGTTCTCCTTCTTCCGGCTTGACCATGGCCCTTAAGCTCCGGATAATGTCTCCTGCCCTTTTATCATCCCGCGCTATGTCCTCCAGTATGTCACGCAATTGGTCCGTCTCAAGCCTGCCTGCGTCAAGGAAGCGAAGAGCCGCCCGCGCATTACTGAGGATCGAGGTCAGGGGCTGGTTCAATTCATGAGCCAGCGACGCTGTCAATTCCCCCATGCGTAAGAGCCGCTCCGTCCTCAGCAACTCTCTGCGCGCATTAAAGGCTTCTGCTTCAGCCTTCTTGTGCTGTGTGAGGTCTCTAATTGTATGGATCACGCGCGTGATATCTCCCTGATCGTCGAAGATAGGGGAGGCCGAGATATGGAACCAACTACTACTCTTTTCGTCGTACAGCTCTCTTTCCTTGTGACTTTTTGGTCTCCATCATCCTCGCAAGAGGGCACGACTCGGGAGGCTCGCTCGTCCCATGCATCAAAGAAAAGCAGTGCTTACCCAGGATATCTTCCAGGGGGAGACCCAGGAAAGAACGGGCAGACGCATTAATACGGATGATCCTCAAATCCTTATCCAGAATCATGATCTGATCCTGAACCGAATCAAAGGTGCGTTGCCATTCTTCTGCAGAGGCCTGGATTTTCTCCTCCATCGATTTGCGGTCTGTAATATCCAGCGAGACACCCGCGAGGCGGTTCGGCTTTCCCGAAGGGCCGTAGTAGGTCCGGGCGCGGGTAATCAACCAGCGGACGATCCCGTCAGGGCGTACGATACGGAACTCGGCACGAGCATCCGTCTTCGACACGACAGCCTCTGTCATTATCTGACGAAGCCTTTCGCGATCTTCAGGGTGGACCAGACTGAAGAAGAGTTTCTCGTCGAGATTGACGTCCCTGTCGAGTCCCAATAACACAAAGCTGCCCTCTGAATTCCAGAGGTGATTTGTGGCAAAGTCCACGCTCCACATACCTATCTCCGCAGCATCGGCTGCAAGGAGCAAACGTTCTTCGCTCTTGCGAAGCGCGTCATCGGCCTTCTTCCGGAAGAGCGCATTGGCGAATACTTGCGCGATGAGCTGCAGATATTTTGTGACCGTTTGCGGCCATGCTCTTTCTTCTGTCACTTGCGCAAAGGTCAAAGCGCCCAGTATCGTGCCTCCTCCTGCTGACAGCGGAAGAACTACGGTCGATTTCGTCCCTAATTGACGCCATGAATCCCTGTCACGCACTGCCTCCGGCGGGAGGAGATCCATGCTTGAAACAATGACGCTCTCCCCTTTCAGTATTTTCTGTAATGTCCAGGGAAAAAGGTTGATCGCGAGCAGCCCTTTGGGCAGCGGGGGCTCTGACGCCTGGTATGAATAAGTCATCCGCATCGGCACACCGGGATCTTCATGGGAAGTTTGCCAGAGTGTGGAGCGGTCGAGGCTGAGGAGTTCACAAACTCGTCGCTGGGCATCTTCAATAGGCGAATCTAACTGGTCGGTAGCGGAAGCCACAAAGCGCGCCGAGAGATCGGCCAGCAGCGTCTCGAATTGCAGCCGCTCCTCCAGTTCTGCCCTTGATCGCCTCCGTTCAATAGCGTTTACAAGGATCTCACCGACCAACTGCAAACGAGGAACATACTCCTGAGGCCAGTCGCGTTCTTCTTCGCGAGAAGCAATGGAGATGGAATAGCTCATTGAGCCTTCAAAGAACAACGGAATAGTCAGGATCGAGCGAACCCCCATCCTGGCATAGGCTTCCCTGTCTGCCGCAGCCTCTGCAGGCAGTTCTTCAAGTGCTCTGACTCGTACGACTTCACCCCGCAGCAACATTTCTGAAGTCCACGGGAATAGGGAAACCACGTTTATTCCGCCCGCTGTCGGCGTGCCTTCGGTGCGTTTAGCAGCGTGGGTTATGACAGCCCTTTTTTCTTCAGGGGAACCTTTTGTCAGGAGGCACTGGCTCACGTGGAAGAAATCGACGATTGCCTGCAGCACACGTTCTATTTCCCGGTCGATTTCCCCGGGAGAAATGCTGACAGACCTGGCGGCAAGGTCGGAAAGTAATTGTTCGAAGCGCAAGCGCTCAAGCAAAGATTTTTCTGAAGCGACGAGCCTGCGATTCGCTCCCGCCAGTTCTGCGGTTCGCTCTCTTACCCGCTGGTCCAGTTCATCATTGGCTCGCTGAAGAGCATCTTCCGCCTTCTTGATTCGTCAGAAGAGCGTTGACCCGGGCAAGAAGTTCGCTGTTCGGAATCCCCTTGACGATGTAGCCGTCCGCGCCAATGTCAAGGCCGGTTGTCTGCGCTTCGCTGGAGGTGCTGAGCCCTGAGTGCAGAGCCACAAAGGTGCTGCGCGAGGCCGGATCGGACTTGATCTGCCTGCAGACATCGAAGCCGCTCATATCGGGAAGAACCACGTCGAGTACAACAAGGTCGGGGTGAGCCGTGGCGACCGCTTCCAGCGCATCCTTGCCCGTGGATGCTTCTACAACGTCGTGGCCGCCCGAAGACAGGACCATCGATGTGAGCAAACGGATATGTGTGTCGTCATCAACAACCAGTATCTTCATCTGATCGCCCTTGCCATAGTGTACCAGTCGATAAAAGATTTTTCTACCCACCTTCACTGCAAAGCCGGTGATCGGTTGTTAAGAACCGTCTCGTAATACTCTTACAATTCGTCATGCCGGACTTGATCCGGCATCCAGAGACGCGCTGGATTCCGGCTTCCGCCGGAATGACGGCGTATCGGACAATTATGAGACGGTTAATAAGATCCGGTGGCGGTTATCGGTTATAGTTATCGGGGTGAGACGCGAAGAGCGGTTGTCGGTGAAGCGTTAGCAATGCGAGGAGCAGTCATCGGTGAAGACGTGCGGACTTCCGGCAGGGCTAAAAACGGTAAGCAAGTCCACTTATAAACAGATCAGCGTCGCGATCATAATCGGTGAGAATACGGTTCCAGGTCAGACGCGCAGCCCAGTGCGGAGAAAATCGGTAGCTCGCCGTTAAAGATACGATGCCGACCGTTGTCGAATTACCGCCGTCTTCACGCTTTGTATCCCACGCAAAACAGGGACCCGCCCCAACCCCCAAAACAAGATGATCTTCAAAAAAATCATGTACCGCCCAAAGTTGTGTGGCAAAGCCGTAACGATCGGATGAAGATGAGCTGCCCTCATTGATGAAGGCCGCGGTCCACTCGAAGTAACGTGAAAGCGTGCGCCTGTACTCTAAGCTTTGAGCGAATGACTGGTCCGATTTGGAATTATTGAGAACACTGGCGCGAGTAAGACCGTTGAGCGGTGAGAGCGACTAACTGCGTTGCAATTCAAACACCATTGCGGTGTACAGACCTCAACCTTAACCTAAACATAATCACTAACTCGCCAAAGATGCCAGGTACTTCGCGACAGCCATCTCCAGGCTGAAGTGCATACGCTCTCGTCCCAGGTCGGCACCAAGTGACGAGCGTTGGATCGTAGACAGCACGTCCGGGCTGAGCCCCACCAGCCAGACCGATACCCCGTCCTTGCGCAGCCTCTTTTCGCCTTCGATCAGCATCTTGAGAGCCGTATACTCGATGTCAAACACGCCGCTGAGATCCAGCACCACGATCTTCGGCTTTGTCTCGTCGACGAGCGGTCGTATCTTGTCTCCGATACGCTCAGCATTGAGGAAGAAGATCCGTCCCTCGAGCCGCAGGATCAAGAGACCCGGGAAGGTTTCATCCTCGGGGTGCTCCTTCGAGCGCGGCCGAAAGATATTAGTGCCCGGCTTGCGCCCCAGCACGTAGACCGGCGGATTGGCCACCTGGTACGCAAGGGCTACTACTGAAGCCATGATAGCAACGAGGATTCCCTTGAGGGTGCCCAGCAGCACCACGCCGGCGAGAGCGGTCAGGGCCCAGATGAACTCCGTTCGCCGAATCTTGAGGATAGCACGGAAGTCACTCGGCCTGATCAATCCAATCGAATAGACGATGACCACGGCCGCAAGCGTGGCCTGCGGCATGAGGCCGATAACGCGGTGCGAGCAGGAGCATCGTCAGCAGGGCGGCCCCTGCGGTGACAAGCTCGGCCATTTGTGTGCGCGCGCCGGCAAGGCGGTTTACCGCGGTCTGCGATGTGCCCCCGCCCGATGGCATAGCCCCTACCAGCGCGCCGCACGCATTAGCAACCCCGGTCGCGAACAGCTCCTGGTTGGGCCGCAGTTGCGGCTCTCCGCTTTTCGCGAAGGCGCGCCCGGCGGCGATTGTCTCGGTGAAGCTCATCAGCGCGATGCCCACGGCGCCGGGCCAGAGTTCGGCTGCGAGTGAGAAGTCCGGGAAAGTGAATGACGGCAGACCTGGCGGAATCCGGCCGACTGATTCTACTCCGTGGGCCTGCAGCCCAAGCAGGCTCATGCCGGCGATCCCGGCAGCCACCGCGATCAGCGGGGCCGGGGCGCGTGGCGTAAAGTGCTCCATCCCGACCAGAAGCACGATCGTGATCACCCCGAGGACCAGGGTAGGTATGGACGTGTGAGGTATTGTCTGAACGATGGCAAGCAGGTTGTGGATAAAAGCGCCTTTGGGGAAGTGGATGCCCATCAACTTTGGGACCTGGTCAACAACAATGACGAGCGCGATCCCCGCCTTGAATCCGATCAGCACGGGCTCAGAAATGAAGTTTGCGATGAAGCCCAGCCGAAAGAGGGAGGCCAGCACGAGAATGGCTCCCACCTCGAGCGTCAGCGTTGCCGAAGCTCTCATGAGGGCTGCTGGATCACCGTCCGGAACGACCTGTCCGAGTTGGGCAGCTGCAAGGATAGCCAATGTCGTGGTGGTGCTCACGCTCAAGGGTCGAGACGTGCCCAGCACCGCGTAAATCACCATCGGGATGAACGCGGTGTAGAGCCCAACCTGCACCGGCAATCCGGCGATTGTGGCGTAGGCCATCGCCTTGGGAATGACCACCGCGGCCGTTATCAGGCCGGCGATCACGTCATACTGCAGCCACTCCTTCCGGTAACCAAAAAGCCAATCCAGTAAAGGAACGACGCTCTGCGGTCTGATCATTTGATCCAACCCAGTTGTTTGAATCTACCCATACATAAATAAGCTTATGCTTACACAGTAATAGTAAAGAGGTGCCAGGGGCGCCGTACTATAGGACCTTAGTCCTAGACAAAACCCAGGCCCAGAAGACTTCCGTTCATCAGCCCTCGAAGGCGGCGAGGCAGCTTATTATGGAATAAGGAAGTACCTGGCGGTAGTAATGAGATACGGGGAAAAACAACAAACTATTCATACTGAAAATGCGTGGTGCCCGCGGGTGGGTGTCACCACCCTAACATCAGTGATCAGTCATCAGGTAGCAGCGTAAATGCCTTTACCGATGACCGATCACTGATAACCGATCACTGTTACTGCTCAGTTGAGATCCTTATCCTTGTAGTACTTGGCGCCCGTGATGCTGACCCCGACGACAGCACCCTCTTCGGTGATCTGATACATATAGACGCCTTCGGACACCGTCACGGCACCGGCGAGCGCTCCACCAGCGGTCTTGGTCCTGGCTGCTGCCATCGCATTGGCCCCTGCCTCCCAGCCGGAAGTCACGAAGGTGTTAAATGCAGCCGGGTTCTCAAAGACGAAGACCAACCGGAATGTGTCGGCTCCCACGCCTAACCCTGGCTGGAGCTCGGCCATCTTCATGAACGTCTCCTGCTTGGTGGCATTGTTCACCGCTATGCCCGCGCCCTTGGCCCCGCCCATGAACATGAGCTTAAAGCCGAAGTCACTGAAGACCGCGTAACCCGCCGCCTTCGTAACCGCGCCCTGTGCGGCCGGGCTCTTCGCGTAAAGTTGAGCCAATGTCTTCTTTGCCATATCGCGCGCCTCATCCTGTTGGTCCTCTTTCTTGGCCGCTGACATGGGAGTCGATGCGCATGCCGCAAAGCACAGGCACACTACCGCCACTGCCACTGCCATCACTACACTTCTTTTTTTCTCCTTCATTGTTCGTTCCTCCTTTTTTATTTGAGGTGTCAGCAACAACTCCTCCGTACTCAGTCAATCCTGACTGTTGTCCGAAATAGTTCAAATTCTTTGATCTCTTTCGAACCATAAACACAAATTGCGCCGTTTGTGCCACGCAGTGGTTTCCTGTTCATCTTAATATTAACCTCATGGCGAATCGGCATCAATTGTACTTTAGTGCAATCTGTATTGTACCAAGGTACAATTGACCCCTCATCCCCATGAGCTTAGTATTAAGGCAGACAGGAATGAGCGGGTGTAGTGAACGATGCGAACAAAAGGAGGTGAAGATAGAGGCATGGTGAAAACCATGATTCGAAATGTTCTAAAAGGAGGAAAGAAATGAAAGGAGTAGTGATCGCATTGATTATGTTCATCCTTATATCGATTCTAGGTTGTGCAACAGGACGAGGGCAGAATAACAACTATCCACCTGGCAGCGGTTACACTTTACCAAATGGAGATCCATTAACAGGGAAGTATGCTGAGTAATAAGCAGTAGTAAAGAAACTTCATATAGTAGAGATATAGAGATGAAAGTGAATAACTATGGCTATAGGCCCGCCTGCAAATTGACCCGTTGAAGCCGCCCGTTACGCGAGGGGAGCCCTTCTCTTTAGAAACAGTGCACCTAATCTGCCCTCGCCGAGCACGCGCCCTATCTCGCTGAAGGCAAAAAAAGGCACGAAAGCGAAAAGCACCACCAGGCTCCGGGCGAGTATTTCATCTCTGCCCGTGCTGACGATTTCCTGGAAGACACCTCCCAGGTCTTTTCCGTGAATAATTCCTCCGATGAGATGCTCAAGAACATCAAAGGCCAGGGTAAAAAGGCTGAATACAACCACCTTGTACAGCGTGGGAAGCATCAATGGCCGATCATCAAGAATCCTGGCAAATCGCACATACCGGCCCAGCAAAATGACTTTTGCCAGGACAAGTGCTTTGACCAGTGCAAATCCGTAATTGAAGACGCTAATGCCGAACTCATCCGACACAAGCCTCCGGTACGTGGTAAACGAGCAGAAGAACAGGGCCAGATATAAGAAAATAGCTAGTGTAGTGTTACAGGAATGACTTTACGCACTGTGTCATTCCGGACTTGATCCGGAATCCAGTCTTTTCAACCTGGATTCCAGCTTTCGCTGGAATGACGGCCCTCAGACCATTGTAAAGCCGTTGTTGTAACACTACACTAGCATGTCCGTCATTTCGTGGATGATCTTCTTCTTTACGCCGGTTTTATTCTTATCAGCATCATTCATAACGTGCACCTCTTGCTCCCTGTTCGATTGATCACCACACCAGTCACTTCTCCGGTCAGCCCTTCTGTGCGTCCTTCTTGAACATGTCCTCTTTGCCCGCCTCCAGGATCCGTTTGGAGTCGAGAAGGCCATAAAGCTGGATGATCTTGGCCACGAGCCCGGTCCAGCCGGTCTGATGGCTTGCACCCAGCCCCGCGCCATTGTCGCCGTGGAAGTATTCATAGAAAAGGATGTGATCGCGCCAATGGGGATCGGTTTGGAATTTCTCCGTGCCGCCGTAGACGGGCCGCCTGCCACGCTCGTCCCGCAGGAAGATCCGGCAGAGCCGGTCCGCAATCTCCTTGCTCACCTCGAAGAGGTTCATCATGGTGCCGGAGCCCGTGGGGCATTCAATTTTGAAGTTGTCGCCGTAATACAGGTAGAAGTTCAGGAGCGCACGGAGTATGATGATGTTCACCGGCATCCAGACCGGCCCGCGCCAGTTGGAGTTGCCGCCGAACATGCCGGTGTTCGACTCGGCCGGCAGGTAATCCACGCGGTACTCCTGGCCGCCTGCGTTTAAGACGTACGGGTGCTGTTCGTGGAACTTCGAGAGCGAGCGGATGCCGTAGGGGCTCGGAAACTCGTTCTCGTCGAGCATTTTCGAGAGAATCCGGCGGAGTCGTTCCGGGTTGATCAGGGCAACGATCCCGCGCTCGGCCACACCGTAGTGGCCCGGGCCCGTGGGGGGTATGCACTCGAGGAGTTCGGGCATCTGGCCACTACGGGGTCGCCGAGCGGGGATTGTTGCCTTGATCAACCCGGAACGACTCCGCCGGATTCTCTCGAAAATGCTCGACGAGTTCCTGAGCCCCTACGGCATCCGCTCGCTCTCGAAGTTCCATGGACGGCACCCCTACGTTTTAAACGCAGGCGGCCAGAAGTCATTCCGGCCGAGTCGAACACCGGCATGTTCGGCGGCAACTCCAACTGGCGCGGGCCGTCTGGATGCCGGTGAACATCATCATACTCCGCGCGCTCCCTGAACTTCTACCTACGGCGACAACTTCAAGATTGAATGCCCCACAGGCTCCGGCACAATGATGAACCTCTTCGAGGTGAGCAAGGAGATTGCGGACCACTATCCGGATCTTCCTGCGGGACGAGCGCGGCAGGCGGCCCGTTTACGGTGGCACGGAGAAATTCCAAACCGATCCCCATTGGCGCGATCACATCCTTTTCTATGAATACTAGGCGGCGATAATCACGCGGGCTGGGTGCAAGCCATCAGACCGGCTGGACCGGGCTCGTGGCCAAGATCATCCAGCTTATGGCCTTCTCGACTCCAAACGGATCCTGGAGGCGGGGAGAGGACATGTTCAAGAAGGATGAAGGGCTGACCGGAGAAGTGACTGGTGTGGTGATCAATCGAACAGGGAGCAAGAGGTCACGTTATGAATGATGCTGATAAGAATAAAACCGGTGAAGAAGAAGAAGATCATCCACGAAATGACGGACATGCTAGTGTAGTGTTACAACAACGGCTTTACAATGGTCTGAGGGCCGTCATTCCAGCGAAAGCTGGAATCCAGGAGTTGGGAAGTTGATTCAGGATCAAGTCCGGAATGACACAGTGCGTAAAGTCATTCCTGTAACACTACACTAGCTATTTTCTTATATCTGGCCGTTCTTGCTGCCGTTACCACGTACCGGAGGCTTGTGTCGGATGAGTTCGGCATTAGCGTCTTCAATTACGGATTTTGCACTGGTCAAGCACTTGTCCTGGCAAAAGTCATTTTGCTGGGCCGGTATGTGCGATTTGCCAGGATTCTTGATGATCGGCCATTGATGCCGGCGTACAAGGTGGTTGTATTGAGCCTTTACCCTCTTGAGCATCTCATCGGAGGATTTATTAGCGGAAAAGACCTGGGAGGCTGCTCCAGGAAATCATGAGCACGGGCAGGATGAAATACTCACCCGGACCTGGTGGTGCTTTTCGCTTTCGTGCCTTTTTGCCTTCAGCGAGATAGGGCGCGTGCTCGGCGAGGGCAGAATTAGGTGCACTGTTTCTAAAAGAAGGGCCACCTCGCGTAACGGCACTTTCAACAGATTGTCAGGCATGCCTATAAGCCATAGTTATTCACTTTCATCTCTATATCTCTACTATATGAAGTTTCTTTACTACTGCTTATTACTCAGCATACTTTCCCTGTTAATGGATCTCCATTTGGTAAAGTGTAACCGCTGCCAGGTGGATAGTTGTTAAGTTATTCTGCCCTCCTCCTGTTGCACAGCCTAGAATCGATATAAGGATCAACATAATCAATGCAATCACTACTTCCTTTCATTTCTTTCCTCCTTTTTAGAACATTTCGAATCATGGTTTTCATCATGCTGCTATTTTAGCTCCTTTTGTTCGCATCGTTCACTACACCCGCTCATTCCTGTCTGCCTTAATACTAAGCTCATGGGGATGATGGGGGTCAATTGTACCTTGGTACAATACAGATTGCACTAAAGTACAATTGATCCATCGCCATGAGCTTAATATTAGATGAACAGGAGACCACTGCGTGGCACAAACAGCACAATTTTAGGGTTGGAAGGAATCAAAGAATTTGAACTACTTCGGACAACAGTCAGGATTGACTGATTACGGAGGAGTTGTTGTAGCACCTCAAAAAAGGAGGAAAGAACAATGAAGGAGAAAAAAAAGAAGTGTAGTGCAGTGGCAGTGGCGGTAGTGTGCCTGTGCTTTGCGGCATGCGCATCGACTCCCATGTCGTGTGGGCAAAGAAGACATTGGCTCAACTTTACGCGAACAGCCGCGCGGGCGCGGTTCGAAGGCGGCGGGTTACGCGGTCTTGAGTGACTTCGGCTTGAGCTCATGTTGGCATGGGCAGGGCCCGGCACGGCATGGCGTGAACAATGCCACCAAGACAGAGACGTTCCGATGCCCCGGCCGAGCTCCAGCCAGGGTTAGGCGTGGGAGCCGACACATTCCGGTTGGTCTTCGTCTTTGAGAACCCGGCATTTAACACCTTGCGTGACTTCCAGTAGGAAGGCTCAGGCCTGCGATGGCAGCAGCCAGGACCAAGACCGCTGGTGGAGCGCTCGCCGGCGCTGCGTCCGAAGGCGTCTATATGTGGCTCACCGAAGAGGGTGTGCCGTCAGGGTCAGCGTCACGGGCGGCCCCCAAGAGGATAAGGATCTCAACTGAGCAGTAACAGTGATCGGTTATCAGTGATCGGTCATCGGTAAAGGCATTTACGCTGCTACCTGATGACTGATCACTGATGTTAGGGTGGTGGACGCCCACCCGCGGGCACCACGCATTTTCAGTATGAATAGTTTGTTGTTTTTCCCCGTATATGCTCATTACTACCGCCAGGTACTTCCTTATTCCATAATAAGCTGTCGCCGCCTTCGAGGGCTGATGAACGGAAGTCTTCTGGGCCTGGGTTTTGTCTAGGACTAAGGTATGACGGCGCCCTTGGCACCTCTTTACTATTACTGTGTAAGCATAAGCTTATTTATGTATGGGTAATTTCAAACAACTGGGTTGGATCAAAATGATCAGACCGCAGAGCGTCGTTCTTTTACTGGATTGGCTTTTTGGTTACCGGAAGGAGGTCACTACGTGATCGCCGGCCCTGATAACGGCCGCGGTGGTCATTCCCAAGGCGAAGATGGCCTACGCCACAATCGCCGGATTGCCGGTGCAGGTTGGGCTCTACACCGCGTTCATCCCGATGGTGATTTACGCGGTGCTGGGCGCGTCTGCTTCTGGACCCTTGAGCGTGAGCACCACCACGAACATCGGCTATGTTTGCAGCTGCCCAACTCGGCCAGGTCGTCCCGGACGGTGATCCGGCAGCCCTCATGAGAGCTTCGGCAACGCTGACGCTCGAGGTGAGCGATTCTCGTGCTGGCTTCCCTCTTGGCTGGGCTTCATCGCAACTTTGTTGAGCCGGTGCTGATGGATTTCGAGGCGGGAGTCGCACTTGTCATTGTTGTTGACCAGGTCCCGAAGTTGATGGGCATCCACTTCCCGAAGGTCCTTATATGCACAACCTGCTTGCCATCGTTCAGACAATACCTCACACGTCCATACCTACCCTCGCCCTGCGGGTGATCACAATCGTGCTTCTGGTCGGGATGGAGCACTTTACGCCACGCGCCCCGGCCCCGCTGATCGCGGTGGCTGCCGGGATCGCCGCATGATGTGTTTGGTACAGGACCACGGAGTAGAATCGGTCGGCCGGATTGGCCAGTCTGCGTCATTCAGCTTCCCCGGATATTTCGGCTCGCGGCAAACTAGCCGGCGCCGTGGGCATTGCGCTGATGAGCTTCACCGAGACAATCGCCGCCGGGCGCGCCTTCGCGAAAAGCGGAGAGCCGCAACTGCGGCCCAACCAGGAGCTGTTCGCGACCGGGGTTGCTAATGCGTGCGGCGCACTGGGCGGGGCTATGCCATGGCGGGGCACAACGCAGACCGCGGTAAACCGCCTTGCCGGCGCGCGCACACAAATGGCCGACTTGTCGCCGCAGGGGCCGCCCTGCTGACGATGCTCCTGCTCCGCACCTCATGCGGGCCACACTTTCAGCCGTGGTCATCGTCTATTCGATCATCGGCCGGTCACTTCCGTGCTATCCTAGAGATCCCCCGGCGAACGGAGTTCGTCTGGGCCCTGACCGCTCTCGCCGGCGTGGTGCTGCTTGGCACCCTCAAGGGGATCCTCGTTGCCTCACGTCCGTGGTGGCCCTTGCGTACCAGGTGGCCAATCCGCCGGTCTATGTGAGCAAGCCGGGCACTAATATCTTCCGGCCGCGCTCGAAGGAGCACCCGAAGGATGAAACTTTCCCCGGTCTCTGATCCTGCGGCTCGAGGGACGGATCTTCTTCGTCAACGCTGAACGCATCGATGCAGCCGCTTCGTCGATGAAGCGAAGCCGAAGATCGTGGTGGTCGATCTCAGCGGCGTGTTTGACATCGAGTACACGGCTCTCCGAGTGCTGATCGAAGGCGAAAAGAGGCTGCGCAAGGACGGGGTGTCGGTCTGGCTGGTGGGGCTCAGCCCGGAGGTCTGTCTACGATCCAACGCTCGTCACTTGGTGCTGCCCTAGGACGAGAGCGTATGCATTTCAGTCTGGAGGTAGCCGTCGCGAAGTACCCTAGTCTTAGGCGAGTTAGTGATTATGTTTAGGTTAAGGTTGAGGTCCCGTACACCGCAATGGTGCTTGAATTATTCCTGGGTCTCATTCTCCGCCGCTTGCCGCGCGTGCCGTCGTTGGAGCGCCGGAATCAGAAGCGGACTGGATGCCGGATCAAGTCCGGCATGACGTAGAATACCTCGCTGCTTGCGGCGGGGTAGTTCATTTGCAACGCGGTTGAGTCACTCTACCACGCAATCAGTTTTCCGACCCGAATGGTTCGGAGTAAATTGAGCAGACGAGTTAATCAAGGAAAGAGCGGTAAACGGTAATTGAAGACTTATATTGGGAAAGACGTATGCTGTGGAAAATCATTGCCATTCTATTATTCTTCGTCGTGGCCAGCCCGCTCCCACACAGAGGTTTCCGTCGCCGGCGGAGCTGTCACAGAATACTGATACAGGAACCGGCAAGACTGAATGGTCAATATCCTGTGCAGGGGCTGGGAGAACATCTGGCGTTCAGTATTACCTACCTGAACGAAGGTCATCAATCAGACCAACATCGGAACAGTTTCAGCTCCAGGTATGGGGCACATCAACACGATGGAAAAGAGCTGCGGTTCTGGCGGCGGGAATCGGATTCTACGCGTACTGTGATTCGATTTATCCCCGGCAGGGTATGTTTACCGGAATGTACACGGTGTCGGCGCTATTTCCAGCGTGACCGCCACCTGGTACGGGGAAAGCCCGTTGCTTTTCCAGTTGCGCGCCAAGTATATCGTGATCACTTGCGTCGTCTCTCCGCGACCTTTGGAATCGGTTACCTGCTTGATGCTCGAGCCTGAGACGGGATCGTCAGGGTTGTCATGCCGATCTGCAGAAAACGAAATTACGGTCTTTCTCGGCGCAGATGTTCTCGATAAATTCCAATCGGACCAGTCATTCGCTCAAAGCTTAGAGTACAGGCGCACGCTTTCACGTTACTTCGAGTGGACCGCGGCCTTCATCAATGAGGCCGCTTCATCTTCATCCGATCGTTACGGCTTTGCAGCACAACTTCGGGCGGTACATGATTTTTTGAAGATCATCTTGTTTTGGGGGTTGGGGCGGGTCCTTATTTTGCGTGGGATACAAAGCTGAAGACGGCGGTAATTCGATCTTTAACGGCGAGCTACCGATTTTCTCCGCACTGGGCTGCGCGTTCTGACCTGGAACCGTACCTGTCACCGATTATGATCGCGACGCTGATCTGTTTATAAGTGGACTTGCTTACCGTTTTTAGCCCTGCCGGAAGTCCGCACGTCTTCACCGATGACTGCTCCTCGCATTGCTAACGCTTCACCGACAACCGCTCTTCGCGTCTCGCCCCGAATGGTTTCTGACCAATAACCGCCACCGGATCTTATTAACCGTCTCATAATTGTCCGATACGCCGTCATTCCGGCGGAAGCCGGAATCCAGCGCGTCTCTGGATGCCAGATACAAGTCCGGCATGACGAATTGTAAGAGTATTACGAGACGGTTCTTAACAACCGATCACCGGCTTTGCAGTGAAGGTGGGTAGAAAAATCTTTTATCGACTGGTACACTATGGCAAGGGCGATCAGATGAAGATACTGGTTGTTCAGATGACGACAGCACATATCCGTTTGCTCACATCGACGGTCCTGTCTTCGGGCGGCCACGACGTTGTAGAAGCATCCACGGGAAAGGATGCGCTGGAAGCGGTCGCCACGGCTCACCCGACCTTATTGTACTCGACGTGGTTCTTCCGATATGAGCGGCTTTCGTCAGGCAGATCAAGTCCGATCCGGCTCAGCGCAGCACCTTTGTGGCTCTGCACTCAGGGCTCAGCACCTCCAGCGAAGCGCAGACAACCGGCCTTGACATTGGCGCCGACGGCTACATCGTCAAGGAATCCGAACAGCGAACTTCTTGCCCGGGTCAACGCTCTTCTGAGAATCAAGAAGGCGGAAGATGCTCTTGGCGAGAGCCAAAATGATCAAACTGGACCAGCGGGTAAGAAGACAAACGAGAACTGGCGGGAGCGAATGGCAGGCTCGTCGCTTCAGAAAAATATTTGCTTGAGCGCTTGCGCTTCGAACAATTACTTTCCGACCTTTGCACCAGCTGTCAGCGTTACCCGGGGAAATCGACCGGGAATCGAAGCGTGTTATGCGGCAAATCATCAATTTCTTCCACGTGAGCCAGTGCCTCCTGACGGAAGGGTTCCCCTGAAGAAAAAAGGGCTGTCATAACCCACGCTCTAAACGCACCGAAGGCACGCCGACAGCGGGCGGAATAAACGTGGTTTCCCTATTCCCGTGGACTTCAGAAATGTTGCTGCGGGGTGAAGTCGTACTGAGAGCACTTGAAGAACTGCCTGCAGAGGCTGCGGCAGACTCAGGAAGCCTATGCCCAGATGGCTCGATGCCTGACTATTCCGTTGTTCTTTGAAGGCTCGATGAGCTATTCATCTCCCATTGCTTCTCGCGAGAAGAACGCGATCTGGCCTCAGGAGTATGTTCCTGCAGTTGGTCGGTGAGATCCTTGTAAACGCTATTGAACGGGACGAATACGAAGAAGGGCGGCAGAACTGGAGGAGCAGCTGCAATTCGAGACGCTGCTGGCCGATCTCTCGGCGCGCTTTGTGGCTTCCGCTACCGACCAGTTAGATTCGCCTATTGAAGATGCCCAGCGACGAGTTTGTGAACTCCTCAGCCTCGACCGCTCCAGCACTATTGGCAAAGCCATGAAGATCCCGGTGTGCCGATGCGGAATTCACCAGCGTCAGACCCCGCTGCCCAAAGGGCTGCTCGCGATCAAGCCTTTTTCCCTGGACATTACAGAAAATACTGAAAGGGGAGAGCGTCATTGTTTCAAGCATGGATCTCCTCCCGCGGAGGCAGTGCGTGACAGGGATTCATGGCGTCAATTTGGGACGAAATCGACCCGTAGTTCTTCCGCTGTCAGCAGGAGGAGGCACGATACTGGGCGCGTTTTGACCCTTGCGCAAGTAGAAAGACATGGCCGCAAACAGTAACAAAATATCTGCAGCTCATCGCGCGAGTATTCGCCAAGGCCGATGACGCGCTTCGCAAGAGCGAAGAACGTTTGCTCCTGCAGCCGATGCTGCGGAGATAGGTATGTGGAGCGTGGACTTTGCCACAAAATCACCTCTGGAATTCAGAGGGCAGCTTTGTGTTATTGGGACTCGACAGGGACGTCATACTCGACAAAGAAGCTCTTCTTCAGTCTGGTCCACGACCCTGAACCGCGAAAGGCTTCGTCAGATAATGACAGAGGCTGTCGTGTCGAAGACGGATGCTCGCGCCGAGTTCCGTATCGTACGCCCTAACAGGGATCGTCCGCTGGTTGATTACCCGCGCCCGGACCTACTACGGCCCTTCGGGAGGCCGACCCGCCTCCGCGGTCCTGTCGCTGGATATTACAGACCGCAAATCGATGGAGGAGAAAATCCAGCCCTCTGCAGAAGAATGGCAACGCACCTTTGATTCGGTTTCAGATCAGATCATGATTCTGGATAAGGATTTGAGGATCATCCGTATTAATGCGTCTGCCGTTCTTTCCTGGGTCTCCCCCTGGAAGATATCCTGGGTAAGCACTGCTTTTCTTTGATGCATGGGACGACAACCTCAAGTCGGTGCCCTCTTGCGAGAGGATGATGGAATTCAAAAGTCACAAGGAAAGAGAGCTGTACGACGAAAAGAGTAGTAGTTGGTTCCATATCTCGGCCTATCTTCCGACGATAAGACACGCATGATCCATACAATTAGAGACCTCACACAGCAAGAAGGCTGAAGCAGAAGCCTTTAATTACGCACGGGGGTTTTTGTGACGAGCGGCTCTTACGCATGGGGGAATTGACGGCGTCGCTGGCTCATGAATTGAACCAGCCCCTGACCTCGATCCTCGTAATGCGCGGGCGGCTCTTCGCTTCCTTGACGCAGGCTTGAGACGGACCAATTGCGTGACATACTGGAAATAGCGCGGGATGATAAAAGGGCAGGAGACATTATCCGGAGCTTAAGGGCCATGGTCAAGCCGGAAGAAGGAGAACAGGAAATCACTTCCATTAACGATGTTCTGGCTGAAGCCGCGTCTCTGTTTCCACAGCGAAGCCGTTATCCGTAATCCGAAAGTCGAGATGGATTGCGGCGGTCATCTGCCACCGCTGATGATCAACAAGATCCAGATGTCGGTGTTGATCGACCCTTATGATGAATGCTGCTGAATCAATGCTGGACTTATCGGAAAGCGAAGATGTGCAGGTTGCTGTGCGTGACTTTGGCCCCAGTATTAAATTGGCAGAAATCAGTAGGCGAACCCTTCTCCACAACGAAACGTTCCGGCCTGGGAATGGGACTTTCACTCACATTTGCCGGAATAAGGCGCACAGTGGTCACATCTGGGCCAAGAACAACCCCGATAAAGGCGCAACCTTCTACTTCGATCTGCAAGTGAGGGTAAGAGAAAAGTGCTCAAGTGTGGAAGTATAGAGGGAAGAGAGAGAGATATTAAAAGGTCGAGTGTCGAGTGAGGACAGAGCTTAGATGAGTCAGAGTGCCTGAACAGTTTGGAGCATACAGGAAAGCTCGCGAATTGTTTGATCTGGTAATCAAAGATATGGAGTTTCTGAAGGCGATCGCCTGATTGCTCGACAGGTGGCCAGTTCTGATTCCATCTGTGCGAATATCGAAGAAGGTTACGGTCGGTTAAGCCGGGTTGAATATGTGCGCTTTCTTGATATAACCAAAAAGGTCCTCGCGAGAGACCAGAGGGCGATATGAGCAGATGCACCACTGGCTGTCGCAGGATGTGATCAAGGAACGTGTTCAACGAATTGATGGGATCATGGGATTCTCACCAGTTCCATTGTTCGAATGCGTACAGTTTTACCAAAGGAGGAGGCAGCAGTGTCCATTAGACCGTCCTCGACACTCGTTTTTTGGTGTCTCTCACTCGACACTCGACACTCGACACTTTATTATTATGCTTGAACTCAACCTACTCTTCAGTCGTCGACGATGATGCTTCGGTTCGCAAGAGCCTGTCGAGGCTTCTGGACTCATTCGGTGTTGCCGCGGAAACGTTCGCTTCTGCGATGAATTCCTGAAGAGAGAACGTTACGAGGGAATCGGCTGTATCATCCTGGATGTGCATATGCCGGGGCCTCAGCGGACCTGCAGGAAGAGCTTTGCAAGGCCGATTACACCTTGCCCATCATCTTTATTACAGGCCACGGTGGTATCCCCATGAGTGTAAAGGCCATGAAAAAGGGCGCTGTGAATTTCCTTCCCCAAGCCCTTTAATTTTGCAGGAGCTCAAGGATGCCTTAAACAGGGCCATCGCGACAGACAGAGCCGCGAAAGGCGACCGCGCCGCAATACGAGGCATCCTGGAGCATATTGGACAACTCACTCCCCAGAAATAGGGGATTTTCTCCAATATCTGATTACCGGCATGCTGAACAAGCAGATAGCATTCAAATTGGGCATTGCGGAAAAAACAGTGCAAAATACACCGCGCCCACGTGCTGAGAAACTGGGCGCGGTTTTCAGTCGTTGAACTTGTCCGCATGGCTGGAAAAAGCGGCAATAAGCCACCGAGTGAAACGCGGAGACAAGGGTGAGGTGACACGGAGACAGAAGCCGTGCAAACCGATAGGGAGGCGCGGAGAAACGGAGAGAGAAGTGAAAAGAAATTGAGCACGGAGACAAGGTGACGCGGTGACGTCGAATACCCATCTCTTTGTCTCGCTATCCCAGTTGTCTCCCCGTCTCCCTCTCTCCAAGTCGCCGTCTATCCCGCGTCTCTCCCCATCTCCCATCTCCGTGTCTCCCTATCTCCCGTGTCTCCCCATCTCCGGCTCTCCGCGTCTTCCTCCGACCTTTGTTTCATAATAAAGTCCCATAGACACACCTGCCTACTTTCTTATTATCCTACTCTTTACACTGGCCGTTAAACGTAACTCCACTGTAGTGAATCACTGAGCCACATAGATAGACCGTGAGGTGACCGTCGCAGCGACAGACAGTATATGTGATCGATGACGATCGATCGGTTGCGCACAGCCTTGTCGAGGCTTTTGCGGTCCGCGAATTTCAAGGCGGAACCAGTTTCTTCGCCGGAGGAGTTCCTGAAGGACCCGAGACAGAACAAGGACGTTCGTCGACATTGGCCGTACCAGGCTCAACCAGACCTCCAGCAGAAACTGACTTCGAACGGAATAAACATACCAACCGTCAGCGACGACGCACTTATGCGTGAACACGCACGGCAGCTGGGAGCTGTAGCGTTCTTTTCGGAAGCCCGTCAATGACCCAGGCTCTTCTGGATGCCATTTTATGGGCCATTGCCGGCACGCGGAAGAATGGCTGAAGATAAGTGTCGGGGGTCGAGTGACGGGTCTTGAAAGAAGAAATGATAAGCGTCGAGGTCGTGGCGAGGATGGAAAGACTGATCGACGCTATTCACCGGTGAGTGACCGTATTTGTAATCGGTAAGCAGTAACTGGAAAGCATGTGTGAAGCTCTGAGAAGTAGGACTTGCCACAGAAACAGGGGTGATCGCCCAATGGCGGTGGCTGAGTTCAAAAACGACACAAAATATTTCTGGACAAGCTGAAGAGTATAGAGCTAAAATCGCATAAAGTTGTGGGGGAGTTTATTTTCCGGGGGGTCAATGAACGATTCGCGTGCGCTTTCTATTACTATCATCTACAGGCTGTGGTGCTCTTGCTTCTCCTGGCGCTTGCCTGCCCACGGACAAGGGGTTGTGGTGGGAAAGGACAGGAAGCAGAGCTGGAGAACTCTCACTCCCTTACGCTTTCTACAATCAGAACTTCGGTGCTGCGGTGAGCTTATGGGGCATCGGCTCGCCTCAGAAACAGGCGACCGGTGCTCGGGACTGCGATAGCGGGAACGGATAGTGCGTTGGCCTTCATCGGTCTCGCGCGGGACATCCAGGTGCCGACCTTCTTCACGAATCGCCTGTTTTTGGATGCGGACGCCGTCGGGAGCTGGTATGGAACCATTTACAGTTACACGACGGAAACCCGGTGTATAGAGGCCAAAAGGCCGGCACAACAATTCCAGAGACAACGATTACATCAGGGGGGCCGGCAATGACTGTATCGGCCGTGTTAAGTTCAGATATGTTCTGCCAATCGGTAATGCCGAAAACGAGCCTATCAGCACCTACGTTGTCGACCAGGGATTGCTCATCAGCGGTGCCCAGGGGGGCAGCTCCTGGAACCCGCTCGGCCGCAGCATACCTGGACGTCCGCCCCTACTGGCCGGCAGCAGGAGGTACGCTCCGATTTTGACAGACTCGACCAAACGAACGGTGCCGATTTCTCGGTCGTCCGCGACACCGACTCCCCCGGAACCCCTCTACAGGAAGTTACCTACGTGCGCGCTACACTGAGGACTGGGGTTGGCTTGACAGCACGACCCACAACGTTGTTGATTTTGAATTCACCAAGTACTTTTTCGCTGGGTCCATCAGATAAATTCAAGCAGCGAGTGCTTGCTTTTGACTTCTGGACCGCTAATTCCCCGTCATGGGATGACTCTACCACCAAGAACAATGGCCAGCAGTTGCTTTGAAAGACACCGCATGGGCGGGAATTTGGGCGGGCTCTGGCGCATGCGTGCCTACCCCACGGGCCGGTTCCACGATCAAGCAGCTATCTACTACTCCGCGGAGTACAGGATGATTCCCGAATGGAACCCTTTCGCGAATATCAAATGGGTTCAAAGTATCTCGGTATAGCGTGGTGGCAAGTGGTTCCCTTTGTTGAGGCAGGGTTGCTCCGGACTGGGACCTGGCTACGCTGCACTCGCCCCATGGAAACTCGATGCGGGCATTGGCGCCCCGCCGTGGCCAAGGGCATCGTTATCCGCAGTAGACACTGCGAAGGGCAATGCCGGCAACTTTGGCGTGCAGATGATGGTGGGGCAACCATTCGACTGAGAGAGCAACAATGATTGGCCAGCCGTGGTAAGGCGGCCGTTGAGCATAGACGGATTTGTTGACAAGGTAGTATTAATAGTTTTTAATTAATCAAGGTTTTTCAAAAATCAAAGCAAAAGGAGGCCTGATTCATGAAAAAGGTGTTGGTAGTGATGGCGGTTGTATTGAGTTTTGCGTTGGTTACGTCCGTCTCAGTCTATGCCCAGAAATGGGACACGGCAACCGCGGTTCGAGCACTCGCCAAGGGTAAAGCGTTCAAGTTCACAGGGCTTGAGATTCTCAGCATCGACCCGAAGGCTCAGACTGTATCCGTTAAGAATCCTAACACCGTCAGGTGAGTGGTCATCGCGAGGATGGGTTACGCCAAGTATGAGGGTGGGTATAGTGGAGTGGCCGACCTGAAGGTACACATTAAGGTCTCGGGTGATGGCCAGGTGGTTAACGGAGAGAACTGGGTGACAAAGTAATAAGGATGGCCAAAGAGGCGCGATGCCTTCGGCAGGACCGAAGAAGGACTAGTCACTATATTTCTTAGAGAACCTTGGCTGTATGCAGATCCGGGTCATGCGCACACGCGCGCAGACCGACCCGGATCTGCTGGCAGTCTGCAGTCAAGCCATTCCGATCAGATCCCCCATTTTTTATCCTGAAGGATTTCTGTACCCACTGCTGACCGGTCATGCCCGTGCAGATGCGAAAGATTTTGCCAGGAGTAATTTCTCGATGGTATCCACCGCAAACTCATTGTTCCAGTTTTCACTCATAGCGCTGACTGTGCGGTTTATCGCACGGCGGTCAAAGATAAATCATCAACGTTCATCATGACCTTTATCCCTCTGATATTCGAGAAATCGAACACACTTTTCTGCCAAGCGTACAATAAATAGAAATTGATCTGGGTTTGACGACCCTAAAATATTCAAAAGGAGAAACGTAATGAAA
>CAWGRP010000019.1:0-525838 GCA_963825005.1 uncultured delta proteobacterium
AGAAAAGACCTGAGGTACGGAGGGAAGGTATACTGTTTTCAACTGCCAGAAGCAATTCCAGCGCATGTTCAGGCACGAGCCGTTTATAAGCTTGAAGGCCTTGGTGTTGGAAGCAAGAGCCGATCTACGTAGGCTCAAGGGCAGATGGCGGGTCGATGCCGTAATGATTGACAGAAACTGGGAAACTAGAGGGCGTCCCCCAAAAATTATTAATGAACAGGTTAGCTACTACATTGACTTCAGGTACGACCTCCGGTTGGAATTCAAATGGTCATCTTTGTGGAGGCGCACAGGCACGAGCGTGGCATTTCAACATTTCACCAACGTCCCCGTCTCAGCGCGACGCTGACTCGGTAACAGTTTAGTCCTTTCCTAACTTTTTTCACCTAAAATCCACCGGATATTTCACAAAAGTGTTGACCTGCGGTAGTTTTGTGGTTATAATAATAAGAGTATATATACTCTTAGTAAGGAGGATGACATGAAAAGAATCGACATCCTTAAGAGACGTCGGGATAGGCTCAAGGAGGATATCGTTGCGCATCTCGATGCCTTCCTTATCGGAACGGTCGCCAAGTCTCCTTCCATGTCCGGCCACGGTCTTACCACGAAGGTGAAGGGGAAAACGGTATCTTTGTATGTGAGAAAAGGAATCGTGAGGCAAGCACAGGAGATGACCAAGCGATATACGAGACTGTGGCTTCTTCTGCAGAAGCTCTCCAGGGTCAACTGGGAGATTCTCACGTCGGAGCGCGAATAGACGCTGTGGCCCGTCCCGCGTATCCGCCGTATGACTTTAGCTGTCCTTACACGGATCACTGTCCGCATCTGGATGGGCTGTCCACGACGTGGGTGTTTGGAGAATACCAGCGTGCCGGTGAGGAGTATCAGGAACATCTGCGCATCGTCGATGTACTGGACGCCCGATTGGACGCAGCGCTGAAACAGATACAACGTCTGACGAAAGAAAATGCGGAACTGAAAGCGAAGAACACCGCGCTCCATCGCAGGCAGTTCAAGGCAGACAAAGCGCCGCCTTCAGAAAAACAAGAGAGAAGTAGCACAAGGAAGAAGCGAGGGGCTCCTTTCGGCCATCCCGGATGGTCGAGACCTCAGCCTCGCGGTGTGGACAGAACCGTCCGCCTTCCGGCCCCTTCATTCTGTCCCCATTGCGGATCCGCCGGTCTTCTGCCCACGGGAAAGGTCAGCGAGCATCTCCAGGAAGATATCGTCCTTCGGCCCCGCACCGTCGTTACCCGGTATGTACACAAAGAAGCATACTGTCAGTGTTGCCGCCGGCCCGTTGTGCAAACAGGAGAGGATGAGCTGCTCGGTGCCCCTATCGGGCCGGTTGCGAAGTCTACCGCCATCTATTTACGGTATCGGCTGGGTATGACGTATAGAAAGGTTCAGGAGGTGTTCAGGGATTTGTTCGGCCTGGAATTCGTTGCCGCCTCTGCGTTGGGGTTCGATCGGCAGGCGGTGACAAAGGGTGCTGCTCTTTATGAAGACCTCCGTGAGAAAATCAAGGCATCGGCGCTCATCCATGCCGATGAAACCTCATGGCGAAATGACGGTATAGGCCATTATGCCTGGTATGCGGGGAATGCTCATCTGGCGTTCTTCCACATCGACCGTCACCGTTCGACGGAAGTGGCGCAACACCTCCTGGGGTCCAGGTTTGAAGGCATTCTGGTCGCCGATCGCTATGCTGCCTATAACGGGGTCCATGCAAACGCACGGCAGGCCTGTCTGGGCCATCTTATCACTCAGGCCAAAGAAACCATCCGAGAGCTGCTGTTGATCGAGGACGGGTCTCGTGACAAAAAGGCAGAGGCCTTTTGCATCGGTATCGCTACCTTCTTCTCAAACGCCTGTACAGTTGGTCAGGAACTTCTCTCCGGCACCAGGAAGTGGAAGCAGGCGCCCCGTATTGAAAAGCGGTTCGTCTCGGAACTCAACAGGCTCTGTGCAGGCAGGCTCGACTACAAGCCTGCTGAAACCTTACGAGTATCCCTCATCAAAGATCAGGCGTCCCTATTCACCTTTCTTCGCCATCCGGGGGTGCAGCCGACAAACAATCAGGCGGAGCAGTCAATCCGCTTTCTCGTGATATTCCGGAAAATCATGTTCGGCACTCGATCTCAAAGCGGATTAAGAACGCATAGCATCCTGCCCAGTCTTGTGCTCACCGCACTCAGGCAGGGACGAAACCCACGAGCATTCCTCCAGACCCTTCTGACTTCCGACACCGCTCAAGCTCAAGCTGCCCTGTACTGCAATTCAAGCTGATGAGTTGTAAGGACTAAACTGTTACGCCGACCTTTAGTTACTCTCATCAAGAATGGCTATGACTTGGTCCTGCCAGTTTCCGCTGTGAACCACTCGAACGAAACCCTCCTCATATCTGCCCGACAGTAACTCTATGCGGCTTCTCTGACTGAGTTCCTCCCAATTTTCAAACATTATATACACCGCGTTTCCATACTTTACATTCTCGAATACCACCAAGTCGTTTTGAATTAGAGCCCCGAAATATCTCTGTAACCCACTTCGACCATAGAACGAAGTTCCGAGGATTCAAGGCAAGAAAGAATTTGTACCGCTCCCGTACGGTGTCACCTTCCTCCCTACTCGGCTGCCTGCCTGCGAATATCCTATCAATTGCTTCCTCAACGGTTCCGGGAGGCAGGATATCCCAAGCGACGTGCAACGTTTGCACATAGTCTTGCATGGTTGCTCCTGCCGCGGCCACGTCGCAGGAGCCGACGTTCTCCTGCAGCAGATTCAAGCAATCAATCAGCCTTTCCCTGAAGTTGGCGTCATCGCGATTCAGCACCTCCGAAACCTGAAATTTGATCATGTAATAGGATCGACCCGGTGACGGATCTGGACACTCAATCTCAATAGTCGAGTGTCGCGGAGCGATGTAATCTCTTGGATATTTTTCGTACGGAAGGCCCACTGTATGAGTACCATAAGAGGAATCTCCCCAATTAGGCGTGTCAACGTAATTGTAATGAGTCTCTTTCGGTAGGTCCCTCCTGACAATCTCTCGCCCGAATTTATTCCAGAAACTATGCCTTCCCTGTTCCGCTGGCGGCATAATCGCGTCTGTATACTTGAGTCCCGCTTCTGTCAAAGAGATTCCAAGGTGAGACAGTAACCCGGCTCGTAACTGCTCGCCGCTAAACCGCTTTGCCACCCCCGCCACTAAGTTTGGATTTGTAAAACCCGCGACCTTCCTGAGAATTCCTTCTGGAACGTTTCTAACATTCTTTTTCCAGGACATATGCGCCTCCTGCGATTCTTCCTTCCCGTTGTGTAGAGTTGCCTTTTGGTCCCCACTTTGTCCAGGTTACCCTCAACGGTGCCGTTATCCCATACCCTATGTCTCCGACCCCAATCCGTTCATCCATAAATTATATGATCGGCCGCCCGTAATGTAAATATTAAAATTATCGAATTTACGTTATACGATAATCTTACTATTGACAAGCCTGCGTCGGCTAGTTATAATTCACTTAACCAGCATGGACGTCGTGTTCAAGAATAAGGACCTTGACAGACTGGAGAATGATGCCGGCTTCCAAGGCGGGTGTTCCGAGAACGTCGTTAAGGCTTATCGAAAACGCATGCAACGTGAACTTAGATTCGGCGGGAGATGAGAGGGAGTTTGGTTCCTTGAGGTCATTGAACTTCGAGGGATTGAAGGGGGCTCGGCAGCATCAACATTCGATGCGGCTGAATGATCAATGGAGACTTATTTTAGAATTCAAACGCCAAGGCCCTGAGAGGGTCGTCATGATTGTTGACATCGAGGATTATCATTAAGGGGGATGTCATGACAAAAAGAATTATTGCAGAAGCCTTTCCGCCAGGAGAATTCATTAAGGAAGAACTGGAAGCACGGAATTGGAGTCAGATTGATCTTGCTGATATTATCGGTCGTCAGCCCAATGTGGTTAATGAGATAATTATGGGAAAAAGGTCAATAACACCTGAGACAGCAAAAGCCCTGGGAGAGGCCTTCGGCACCAGTGCACAACTCTGGATGAATCTTGAAAGTTCGTATCAATTATGGAAGAGCAAAGCAACAGATACGGGTAACGCAATTGCGAGGCGAGCGAGACTGTATGGGCTGGCACCAATCAAAGAAATGGCCAGACGGCATTGGCTTGAACCATCGGAGAATATCGAGGTTCTCGAGAAACAAATAAAACACTTTTTTGAAATCGACGACTTGGATCAACCTATTCAGTTAGAACATGCCGCCCGGAGAGGAACAGAGACAATTACCCCAGCTCAGATGGCATGGATTTATAGAGCCAAACAACTTGCTCTTGGAGTGCACGCAAAACCCTTTTCGGACAAGTCTTTCATTGATGGGTTGAGCCAGGTCAAAAAATTGCTTCACAGTCTACCAGAAATAAGGCATGTTCCAAGAATCCTGTCGGATGCAGGAATCCGATTTCTTGTAATTGAACATTTGCCTCAGACAAGGATCGACGGCGTCACTTTCTGGCTCGACAATAAGTCCCCCGTGATTGTGCTTTCCTTGCGTTATGACCGTATTGATGGCTTCTGGTACACGATAGCTCACGAACTAGCGCATGTGAAACGGAAAGACGGCTTTCAGAGACGCGGTGTGATATTGGATACGGATCTTGTCGGAAATGAGACACGAGATTTGGTACAAGAAAGTGAGGCCGAAATGGAGGCAGACTTTCTTGCCACAGAGTTTCTGGTGGGCCACGCAGAACTTGATGATTTTATTGCACGAAAACGACCCCTGTACTCCCAAAAGAAGATTGTGGATTTTGCTAATCGAATTCAAGTACACCCTGGCATTGTTGTCGGCCAACTTCAGTTCAGAAAGGAAATACCGTGGTCGTCATTTCGCCCGATGTTGGATAAGGTCAGGCATATCATAACTCAATCAGCTCTAACTGACGGCTGGGGCCATTTGGCCCCCATCTTGAAGCAGAAGGAGAAAGGCAATGGCTACGATCACTAGACAGCTGCAAAATGTAGTGAGTGCGTACATGCAGTCGAAACAACCCTGGCCCGCATCCACGCATGAAATCGCTGCATGGGCGGTAAAAAACGGGCTGTGGCGTCCGCAGCCATCAGCTCTGGTTGACCAGTGTGCCAATCAACTAGCACGCGCCATGCGAGAGGAACACATAACTGACCCACAGGGGAGAATAGTAAGGGTCAAGCACGTGGCAAGGGTGGAACGCAATGGCGAACAGGTAGCCTTGTGGGCAGATATTCGTGACGCTGACCTTCGGCATATGGAGATTGCGTTTGCACAGCGTCGTCAGCAAATTGTTGGAGATTGCAAACAGCTAAAAACTGACGTTGATAGCTATAATGAGAACCGGAAGCCGGAACGACCCATCCAGATGGTTTTCGATTTTACGTACGATTTGGAAGAATTAGCATTGGAGGCTGTTTCCAATCTATAGACTGTTTTCTTCTTTCTGGATTTCCTCGCGGTCTCCCCGCGATAATTGCGGCGTCTCATTTAAAAACATTTCTGGCCGCCACTTCTTGTCTTCGAATTTTGATCGGCATTCTATGGACGAATGGATTCAAAGTCCGCACCCGGTTAATCGAGAAGCAACTCTAGAATCTGCTCGACGTGTTCATGCTCGCCCTCGGGATACCAGAGCGGCGTGATGTGGGCGTCGGCAAGGCGCTGGTCGATGGTGCGCTTTCTCTCGGCATCGACCGGGCTGGCAACGATGGCATAATGGTGCGGAAGGCTGTCAGGTCCTTCTTCCCCAGCGACGCGCATGAACGTCTGGAGCGTGCGATCGGCTGAGAGGCTGCAACCAAGGAAGAGGAAACTGTAGCTTGTGAACAAGCGTTTCAACAATTTTGGCAGAGGGGATGTCATGTTGATGTCCCTCTCGTTGCCGTACGAGGCGTCGTACTCATCCTGGCTGAGAACCCGCTCTGCTGCGTTATCGATGTTGCCGTGCAGCTTGAGCAAATAGCGCTCCCCGGCAGGTATTGCACGGAAGAAGGCGTTTGCTCGACCCCGCCCGGTGACCTTCTCTACAAAGGCCTTGGTGTCGTTCTCGTAGACGCGCTCCAGAACCCGGTCGAAGTTCGTCGTAATGACCGAGCAATCGAAAAGCTTGGGCAGAAGCGTAACTGCACCGCCAATTTCGTCAGGAATATGAAAGCTGCGCTCGAAGTCGCGCTCGAAACGATTGATTGTAAGGCGTTGAACGATGTCGTTCATTGCGCCTTCGTAGTCACCCTGCACCTCGAGGCGTTCGCGAATCGCGTCTTGGGACAAATCCGCGTCATTACACAAACCTAAGAGGTACTCCTTCCAATCAGGTAAACCAGCACTTTTCGACATGCCCGCACCGACAAATGGAATCACGAAGCCGCGCTGGCATGAGCGTCTGAGTTCCTCGAAGACCTGCAAGTTGTTGCGAAATTCATCGGTGTTGAGGATGCGCGCCTTCTCCTGCTGGTCGAAGCGCTTGGCCTCCTGGTCATACAGATTATGGTCACCGAAGTAGAAGGCTCGGCTTGGTTTGGCAAGCGGAATTTCTTCTTCACCGCGTCTGCAAATCACTTTGATGTCTTCGTTTTCTTCATCATCGATGACCTCATTGAACCGGAGGTTCTTGCCGACGCCTGCGAGCTCTTCGAGCGTGGCTTCATGGTCAAAGGTGGGTATTTTTTGTTTTGCCATGGTTCAGGCCTCCGCAGTAAGTTCCGCTACGGCAGCGTTCATGAGGCTCGTTGCAGTTGAACGGGAGGCTGCGAGCTGCGCCCCCAGTTTGGCGACCAAGGCCACAAGCTGATCGACTTTGGCGACGATTCGACGCTGTTCAGCGAGCGGCGGTATGGGCATCACGATGCTCTCCAAGACGTCGGTCTGGAGTTTACAAGTGCCGTGAGTGGAGCGTTCAATGGTCTCCAGAATTGCCGGCTGGGCGGCACGTAGCGCTAGCAGCAGGAATTCCTTGGTCTCGGCTGCATGTGGTAGAAGAGCCTTCATGTCTTGATTGATCGTGACGTCGCGCATCGTGAGCGCAACCGGGAAGGCTCGCGCGAGGATCATGCCCCGAACAACCATCAACAAAGATCCCGCAGGAATCATGCGGACAGAAGATCCCTCGACTGCAGCTTCAGAGATATGGTCTTGAGCGTCTGAGATCTGAAGTGTCTTCATGTCCTTTGGGCTTACCCAGGGAATGCCGCCCTCCCAATAGTCCGGCCTTGACGTGGATGGTGTCCCCCCGCCTCGCCACTCGCCCGCACGCCCGAGAGACACTCGTAGCCAATGAGCGGGAAAGGAGTCACCATTAGGTTCAAGCTTAGTGGCTGCAAGCGCCGGAAACGTGACTTCAGGCGCTTCGTCGTTGGGGTCTTGGGGGACGAGTTTGCCTTGGACGGCGAGGGTGAGGATGGATTTGCGGAGGTCGGCGGGGGGGATGGCGTAGGACGTCGTGGAAGAGGAAGTCGAGGTTGGCCGGGGTGGGCGCGTCGGCAAAGCGGGCCAGCGACGCGCGGGCGAGCGCGGCGTGCCGCGTCTCCCGTTCCTGCTGCTGCGCCTCCAGCCGATCACACAACGCCATCAACTCATCCACCTTCGCCACGATCCGCTTCTGCTCGGCGAGGGGTGGGAGAGCGATGGGGCAATGCGTAAGCCTCTTTTCGGCTCGAGTCCTGGCTTAATCCCTTTCGCGAGTTCATCGAGGTCGCAGTGTCGAAAGCAGATAGTAGGTGAATCGAAGGTCGAGGTCGCGTTGGCGGCCGGACGATAATACGCCACATCGGTCGTCCACGAAGGACCATTCGCGCTATGTTCAACGCGCCGGCCGAGCCCTTCCGTACCCAACAATTGATCGCATGGCTCCTTCGTGAGGTAGCTGTCGTACGGTTCCGCACTATTCCGTTGTGACCCGTAAACGTGGATATTCGCCTGACTTGCCAGAGCGCTCTCCGGCCGCTGGGAGGATTGTCGCCGTATCTCGAAGGTGAAAGCGTCGCCGAGCAACGCCAGATCGCCAGTTCGCCGGCAATCGAGTGCCTTGTGGGCTGCGACTCCGCATCAGTATTCAATCGCAACGGGCTTGTCGTCTGGGTCATTCGGCAACAAGGTCTCCTTGACACCGCCAAGTGCAGCACCAGCTCTCGCATCTTCGCCACCGCATCGGGCGCGTCGGCGAACAGGTCGAACTTTTCGAAGAAGGTCTCCAGCTTCATTCGGCAGTCCCGGCGGTGGCGGTGAGGGCGTGGTGGAGTTCCTGTCTTCAGCGCGGCGCGGGTCTCGGCGATCTGGGCGAGGAGCTTTTCGTACTCGGGCAGCAGGTGGTCCACGTCGCCGGGGCCGGTGTCGGGGTTGTGCGGGTTCTTGAGGTCGAGGTTGTAGTTGCCGGCCTTGATCTGTGTCGATGGAGACGCGCCAGGCCTGCTCGTTTTCCACGCGGGACTTGAAGCCGTCCTCTTCCTCGCCCCACCAGGCGCGCTCGGCCTCGAACTCCTCGATGCGGATGGGTTTGCCCTTGTTGTAGCTCTTGGCGCCGGGCGGATAGGGGTGCTCGTAATACCAGACCTCGGTGGTCGGCGCGCCCTTGGTGAAGAAGAGCAGGTTGGTGCGGATGCCGGTGTAGGGATTGAAGACGCCGTTGGGCAGGCGGACGATGGTGTGCAGGTTGCACTCGGTGAGGAGGGCTTCCTTGATGCGGGTCTTGACGCCTTCGCCGAAGAGGGTGCCGTCGGGCAGCACGAGGCCGGCGCGGCCGCCGGGCTTGAGCATCTTCATGAGGAGCACGAGGAAGAGGTCGGCGGTCTCGCGGGTGCGGAACTCGGCGGGGAAGTTGGACTCGATGCCGTCCTCCTCCATGCCGCCGAAGGGCGGGTTGGTGACGATGACGTCCACGCGCTCCTTCGGGCGCCCAGTCGCGCAGCGGGCGGGCGAGGGTGTTGTCGTGGCGGACGTTGGAGGGGACGTCGATGCCGTGCAGGAGCAGATTGGTCATGCACAGGACGTGCGGCAGGTGCTTCTTCTCGATGCCGGCGAAGCAGTCCTGGATGGTGCGCTCGTCGGCCTCGGTCTTGGCCTGCTTGCGCAGGTGCTCGATGGCGCAGACGAGGAAGCCGCCGGTGCCGCAGGCGGGGTCGAGGATGGTTTCGCCGAGGCGGGGGTTGACCTGCTCGACGATGAACTGGGTGACGGCGCGCGGGGTGTAGAACTCGCCGGCGTTGCCGGCGGACTGGAGGTCCTTGAGGAGCTTCTCGTAGATGTCGCCGAACATGTGGCGGTCATCGGAGGCGTTGAAGTCGATGCCGTTGATCTTGTTGATGACCTGCCGCATCAACGTGCCGTTCTTCATGTAGTTGTTGGCATCCTCGAAGGTCATGCGGATGAGGCCGGCGATCTTGTCGCCGCCGCCGGTGAGGGCCTTCAGCTTGGGCAGGAGGGTGTTGTTGACGAAGTCGAGCAGCGCGTCGCCGGTGATGCCTTCGTCGTCGGTGGCCCAGTTGCGACCAGCGCAGGTGCTTGGGCAGCGGCGACTTGTAGTTGTCGCGGAGGAGTTCCAGCTCCTTCTCGCGGTCGTCGAAGATCTTGAGGAAGAACATCCAGCCGAGCTGCTCGAGGCGCTGCGCGTCGCCGTAGGTGCCGGCGTCCTTGCGCATGATGTCCTGGATGGTTTTGACGATGTTGGAGACGTTGGACATGGGTCAGGCGGCTTCCTGATAGAGCTGCGGTTTCGAGTTCGCGGATGGCGGCGAGGTAGTCCTGCTTGCCGCCGAAGAGCTTGACGATTTCGACCGGCGTGCCGAAGGCGGTGAGCGGATCGACCTTGAGGATCTCGAGCGACTCGACGCTGTTGATGCCGCCGTCGGCGTACTTCTCGAGCAGCGCTTCGAGCACGGCGCGGGCCTTGTCGCCGTACTTGGCGAAGACGTTGCGCTTCTTGCACCTTCTCGGCGCGCTCCCGGCGCGTGAGCGGCGGCTGGTCGAAGGCGACGTGGCAGACGAGATCGAAGGCGTCGTAGTCGCGGCCGACCTGCTCGGCGAGTTCGTCGAGGAAGACGCCCTTGGCTGGCGAGCTCTTCGAGGATGGCCTGCTTGCGCTCGGCGTCGTTCCAGGCGGTGAGGAAGGCGTCGAGCGAGGCGTAGGCCTTGCGGACGGTCTTGCGGGTGTAGTCCTTGAGCGATTCGGTGATGAGCTTGCCGTCGGCGTCGAGGTACTGGACGCGCTCGGTGGCGACGCGTGACTTCGACGTCGTCGACGTAGTACTTGGCTGGGCTCGCCGGACGCCGGCGGCTCGCCGACGCCGGCGGGTCGGAGTCGACTGCCGTCGGCCGGCGGTCTTCCGTCCGCCATCCGGCGGTTCATCCGGCGGCACCGGCGGACTCGTCCGGGCTCGGGTTCGTAGATCTGCACCGGGTCGCCATCGAAGTCGGGATCGGCAAACAGCGCGGTGGCCCGCTTGAAGTCCATGATGGTGAAGAAGAACTTGTTGTAGTCCTCGTTGATGCGGGTGCCGCGGCCGATGATCTGCTTGAACTCGGTCATGGAGTCGATGCGGCGGTCGAGCACGATGAGGTGGCAGGTCTGGGCATCGACGCCGGTGGTCATGAGCTGCGAGGTGCGTGGCGATGACCGGGATAGGTGGACTCCGGGTCGATGAAGTTGTCGAGCTGGGCCTTGCCCTCGTCGTTGTCGCCGGTGATGCGCATGACGTATTTGCTGTTGGCGGCGGCGAGGTCGGGGTTGGCGTTGACCAGCGCCTGCCGCATGCGCTCGGCGTGGTCGATGTTCTCGCAGAAGACGATGGTCTTGGCGAAGCGGTCGGTGGCCTTGAGGAACTCGGTGATCTTGGCGGCGACGAGCTCGGTGCGCTTTTCGAGGATCAGATTCCGGTCGAAGTCGCGTGTCGTTGTATTCGCGGTCTTCGATCACCTGGCCGTACTTGTCGGTCTTGCCCTTCTCCGGGCGCCAGCCGTCGAGGTCTTTGTCGAGGCCGATGCGGACGACCTTGTAGGGGGCGAGGAAGCCGTCGGCGATGCCCTGCTTGAGCGAGTAGGTGTAGATCGGATCGCCGAAGTATTCGATGTTGGAAACGTCCTTGGTTTCCTTGGGCGTGGCGGTGAGGCCGATCTGCGTGGCCGACGAGAAGTATTCGAGAATCTTGCGCCAGGCCGCATCTCGGCGGCGCTGCCGCGATGGCACTCGTCGACGATGACCAGGTCGAAGAAGTCGGGCGAGAACTGCTTGTAGATGTTCTGCTCTTCCTCGGTGCCGGTGACGGCCTGATAGAGGGAGAGGTAGATCTCGAAGGCCTTGTCGACCGTGCGGTTCGTGATCTTGGTCATCGCCTGACCGAACGGCTTGAAGTCGTTGGTCTTGGTCTGGTCGGCGAGGATGTTGCGGTCGACGAGGAAGAGGATGCGCTTCTTGGCGCCCGACTTCCACAGCCGCCAGATGATCTGAAAGGCGGTGTAGGTCTTGCCGGTGCCGGTGGCCATGACGAGCAGGATGCGGTTCTCGCCGCGGGCGATGGCCTCGACGGTGCGGTTGATGGCGATGAGCTGGTAGTAGCGCGGCGCCTTGCCGGAGCCGTCGTCGTAGTAGTCCTGCGTGGCGACGGCTTCCTGCGCGGCGGTGTAGCCCTTGGCCGCGCGGTAGCGCGCCCAGAGTTCCTCGGGCGTCGGAAACTGGTCGAGCGGGATTTCCCGTGTCGACCGTGCCGCCGGTCGCCGGTGCGGTCGTGCTCGAGGAAGGCATCGCCGTTGGAGCTGTAGGCGAACGGAACGTCGAGGATCTCGGCGTATTCGAGCGCCTGCTGCATGCCGGCGCCGACGGCGTGGTTGTTGTCCTTGGCCTCGATGACGGCGATCGGGATGTTCGGCTTGTAGAAGAGGATGTAGTCGGCCTTCTTGGCCTCGCCGCGCTTGACCGTCTTGCCGCGAACGATGACGCGGCCCTTGGTGAAGTAGACCTCCTCGCGAATCTGGGTCATCACGTTCCACTTGCCGCCGTTCGGGCCGACGAGCGCGGGCGTGATGAACTTGGTGCGGATGTCCGCTTCGGTGAGGTCCTTCTTGTTCATTCACCTGATCTCATATATGCAGAATCAGAACCCCGACCGTTTGGGGCCAAGTCCTGCTTCATAGATTTCTTCCTGGGCATGCGGCTAACGTATTTTGGCCGCCCGACAACAGTTGGTGCTTTTTTGGATGCATTTTGACGTGTAACCTGAATTCTTGTCATGCATACCTATACATTCCATGTGTACCATACAGACGCCGGGCTGGCAAGACAAATTGTAATAACTCAGAGGACTTGCAACGCCGCGTCACTCCTCTGAGAGGACGAACTGTCAATGATCGCGGCGGGGGAGCAGGGCAGGCCAATTAGCCCGACGGAATTGCACGCCGCCTTCCATGTAATTCTGTCGGGCCTTCTTCGAATCTTCGGCAAGAGGCAGCGGAGTCTTCAAGTCAAGTAGAGCAGGTGGTCTGCGCACTGATGCTATTTTGCTATTTTATTTCCGACCCACGGATGTTGGGCGGCGAGGAAAAGGTTCTAGGTCCGCGAAGCTCCGAGCCGCGGCGGACGAAGGCGTACCTGGCGGTACGTTGAGGACAGACGCGGCGAGGGCGACAAAGCAGATGGTCCTTTAAAAGTCGCCGCCCTATTCGACCGTGACCGACTTGGCTAGGTTGCGTGGCTGATCCACGTCCGTCCCCAGCAGATTCGCTATGTGGTACGCGAACAACTGGAGAGGGACGATCGACATGATAGGCTGCAGATCGTAGGGTACGGTCGGCACACGGAAGACGACATTTGCCTTGGGGGCCATTTCGTGCCCATCCGTGTCGGTGAAGAGCAGAATATTTCCGCGGCGTGCGACAACTTCTTCCACGTTGCTGCACGTCTTCTTACAGGTCTGGTCATCGGGTGAAATAACCACGACCGGCATGTTCTCATCAATAAGGGCGATGGGCCCGTGCTTCATTTCGCCTGCTGCATAGGCCTCGGCATGGATGTAGGAAATCTCTTTCAGCTTCAGGGCGCCTTCGAGCGCTATCGGGAAATTGATCCCTCTGCCCAGATAAAGGAAATTCTTGTAGCCCATATACTTGCGGGCAAGCTCTTCAATCACCCCCGCACCGTCCAGGAGAAGCTGGAGCTTGTGCGGTATCTTCTTAATGTCGGCAATTCTCGCGCGCACTTTCTCGTTATCCATGATCCCGAGTTTTCTGCCCATGTGCAGCATGAGAAGATAGAGGGCCGATACCTGCGTGGTGAACGCCTTCGTTGACGCGACGCCGATCTCAGGACCCGCGTGGGTAAATATCACGCCATCGGCATCCCGGGCCAGCGTGCTGCCGAGCACGTTGCAGACGGAGAGGACATAGGCGCCCCTCCTCTTGCCCTCCTTCATCGCCGCGATCGTATCGGCCGTTTCGCCCGACTGTGAAACGAGAATGAGCATCTCATCGGGACCCATTATGGGGTTTCTGTACCTGAACTCCGAGGCGATGTCCACTTCCACGGGAATGCGCAGGTTTGATCTCAAGCATCTGCTTTCCGATGAGGCAGGCGTGATACGAGGTACCGCACGCGACCATCCAGATGCGCTTCACTCGTTTGAGGTTGGGTAACTTCAGCTCTTCAAATTCTACTTCTCCCTGCTCCTCTTTTATTCTTCCGATCAGTGTGTCCGAGATGGCCCTCGGCTGCTCGAAGATCTCCTTCAGCATGAAGTGCTTGTAGCCGCCTTTCTCTGCCATGGCCCCCGACCAGTTGATCACGTGGACCTTTCTCTCGACCTCATTTCCTTCTACATCCATGATGCGCAAAGAGCTGTCCTTCATGACGGCGATGTCATTATCCTCAAGGAATATGAACCTGTTCGTCCTTCCGATCAAGGCGGGTGCATCGCTGGCAATGAAGAATTCACCATCACCGATACCGAGGACGAGTGGGCTTTCTTTCTTGGCAGCGATCAGCATTCTATCCTTCTCGTGTATGATACCGAGGGCGTACGAGCCCGCCATTTGCGCCAGCGACGAGCGCACTGCCTCCACGAAATCAGCGCCCTTGGCCAGATGGTTCGTTATGAGGTGCGGGATCACTTCCGTGTCCGTGTCGGACAAAAACTTATGGCCGTCTTTGCGAAGGCTTTCCTTCAGCTCTATGTAGTTCTCCACGATGCCGTTGTGGACGACGACGACGTCGCCTGCGCGATGCGGATGCGCATTCCTCTCAGACGGCGTGCCGTGCGTAGCCCACCGCGTATGCGCAAGGCCCATGGTGCCCTCGAAGCCTGACGCGCAGATCTCGCGCAGCTCGTCGACCTTGCCCTTCTTGCGTGCAACCTCGATCTTCCGGTCGCGCCATATCGCGATGCCGGCGGAGTCGTAACCCCTGTACTCCAGCTTCTTCAGAGCATCAATTAGAATCGGGTATGCCCGTTCATTTCCCAGATAGCCGACTATCCCGCACATTACTTTTTCCTCCTGGCGTATCCCTCGATGTGCTTCTGCTTCACGCGGCTCACCGCAAGCGCACCGTCCGGCACATCATGAGTGATAGTTGATCCTGCGCCGATGATTGCGTCCTTACCGACCTTTACCGGCGCGACCAGTTCTGTATTGCTTCCCACAAAGACACCATCTTCGATGGTGGTCTTGTATTTTTTTCTGCCGTCATAATTACAGGTGATTGTGCCTGCTCCTATGTTAACCTCTTTGCCGATCTCTGCATCACCAAGGTACGATAGATGGCTCGCCTTGGAGCTCTCCATGATGATGGAGTTTTTTACCTCGACAAAGTTGCCTACCTTGACGTTGCGCCCGAGCGTGGTCGTTGGCCTGATGCGGGAGAAGGGGCCGATCTTGACCCCTGTCTCTGCGGTAAGTCCGTCGAGCGAGGAGAAAGGCTCGACCGTGACTTTGTCGCCGAGGACCGAGTCGTTGATGACAACATGAGGGCCGATCGTTGCGCCCTCGCCGATTATCGTCTTGCCGCGCAGGAAGGAGAAGGGAAAGATTACCGTATCCGCGCCTATCTTTATGCCGGACTCGATATAGATACCTTCGCCGAGCAGGGTCACTCCCTGGTCCATGTGTTCATTGAGTATTCTCTCTTGCAGTATCTGATTTGCTTTCAGCAGCTCCCGTTGCGTATTAATGCCAAGTACCTCCTGCGCCTCTGCGTGGTGGTACCCTTTCACCCTGATGGCGCGCGATCGCGCAATCTTGCATATGTCTGTAAGATAATACTCGCACTTCGCATTGTCAGCTTTTATGGCATGCACGAGAGGGAGCAGCTCTTTCTTGATCATGCAGATGCCGGTATTGATCTCCGTGATCTTTTTTTGCGATGCGTCCGCATCCGCGTCTTCCACGATATCGCGGATGATGTCTCCATCCATGATGACCCGGCCGTAACCCGTCGGATCGCTGACTTTGGTTGTCATGAAGGCGACGCCTTCGGAATTTTGAAAAAAGTCGATGAACGACTGAAGCGTCTCGGCCTTGATCAAGGGTACGTCACCGTACAGAACGAGGATATCGCCCGCGCTGTCGCCGTCACCGATCACGGGTTCGGCGACAAGCAGCGCGTGGGCAGTGCCTCTCTGTTCCTCCTGCGCTGCGAACAAGAGGCCTCCATTGCTCAATCGGGCTTCCACCATCTCCTTCTCGTGACCGGTAACAACAACGATTTTTGATGGGGTCAGCTTTCTTGCCGCGTCAACGGCATACTCGATCATGGCCTTACCCATGATCTCGTGGAGCACCTTCGGTTTTTTGGAGCGCATCCTTGTGCCCTTGCCTGCAGCAAGGATCACCACATTAGGTTGAAGCATCACTTTTCTCCGTTGATGTTTTATCACTCTTGGGGTGCATGGCCTGGCCGGTATCGGTATCCCCTTCAGAGGCCTTCTTCTTACCAAAGATCCTTGTAATAATAATGCTCACTTCATAAAGTCCAATCAATGGGACTACAATAAGGAGCTGGCTCGTCATCTCCGGCGGGGTGATAATTGCACTCAGGACGAATATGCCAAGAATTGCGTAACGGCGCTTCGAAGAGAGCAGCCGGTGATTGATAATCCCCGCCCTTGCGAGATAATAGGCAACAAGCGGCAAGAGGAAGATGAATCCGAATGTAATGAGAAGCTTGAGCGTCAGGCCCATATACTCCTTGAGAGAGGGCATGGGGACAACAAACTCTGACGCATAGCCGACAAAAAAGCGGAAGAGAACGGGCATGACAACGTAATAGCAGAACAAGGCCCCTGCAACAAAGAGCAGGCTGCCGAAAATGATAAAGGGATACACATAGTTCTTCTCGGTGTCATAAAGGCCGGGCGCAACGAACATCCATATCTCGTACAGGAGGACCGGTGAGCCCAGGAAAATGGCCGCGACAATGGCTATCTTGAAATAGGTGATGAAGGCTTCGGTTATATTGGTGAATATGAAGGAGCTCCCGGCCGGCATCACGTTTACAAAGGGCTGCATCAGGAACCCGAAGATCCTCTCTTTGAATGCGTAGGTTATGATGAATGCTATACCGACAGCTACGACGCAGACAATCAGTCTATCTCGAAGTTCTTTGAGGTGGGAAAAGAAGGGTTTTTTGTCTTCTATCATGTCTTCTGCGGTTCATTTACCCTGATACCTTCCGCAATTTTTTCGGCTAAATCGTGCTTCTGTTCTTCCCCGGCGACCTGACTGCCTTCGGGCGTCTTTTCTGCTTGTGCCGTGACATGTTCTTCTTTCTGTTCTTGAGCCTGCCCTTCTTGTGCTACTTCCTCGACAACCAGATGGCCATCACCCATCATTACCGGCGCTTCAGGTAGCGGCTCTTCGGTTTGTACCGCTTGGGGCGCCTGTTGTTCAAATAGCTGCCCCTGCGCCTCTTCCTCTTTCTGCACCTGTATCTGCGTTACCTCTTCCTTCTCGGGCTCCTTGGCCATCTCGTGCTCAATCGTTTCCTTCACGTCGTCGGTAAGCCTTCGGAATTCTCCGAGCGCTTTACCCATGGAACGCGCGAGCTCCGGAAGTTTGCTCGGGCCAACGACCAGTAGGGCAACGATCAAGATGATGACAAGCTCTGGGACGCCAATACCAAACATAACGCTAGATTATTATAATTGGTTGAGCCTGAAAAGTAAACCGGCGTTCTTGACTGGGAGAACAGACGGTTGTATCGTTAGACCGAGCGCCGGCTGGTAAGCTGGCAAGCCTGGGAGGGAATTATGCTGCTTGATAGCGAAAAGGAAGAGCTTCTGAAAACTGCTCGCGTGATTGCGATAGTCGGTCTGTCGATTGAGAGGGAGAAGGCGAGCAACATGGTGGCCAGATACCTGAAGGAAAAAGGCTACAGGATCATCCCCGTGAACCCGGGGCAGAGTGAAATACTGGGAGAAAAAGCATACAAGTCGCTTCTCGACATACCGGAAAAGGTGGATATCGTTGACATATTTATGAGAGCCGAGAGAGTCCTGCCGATTGTTGAGGAGGCCCTCAAGATTCAACCAAGAGCAATATGGCTCCAGCTCGGCATAAAGAATGACGATGCCAGGCAGCTCGTCGAAAAAACCGACATCGGCTACGTAGAAGACAAATGTTTGAAGATTGAGTACGCGCGACTCCTCCGTGACCCTAGGATTCTGGCCCTGGGTCCTGTGCTGCATGAACCTCCGGTTTACCCCGGCCCTGTGACCCTAGTTTTCATTCATATCGGCCCTGACCTGTCTTTGCCCTTACCACGGACCCTAGCTTCAGGGAGGTATGCACAATGCCCGGAAAAAAAGATTACATGCGCGAAAAACTGTTCTTATAGGCTTGATCATCGCCTGTTTGACAGCGGCCTGTGCGTTAAACGTTGCTTCGTCGAAGCTCTCATACGGAGATCGACCCCCGGCGGGTGAACTTCCCAGGCGTGTCGGGGTGGCCACGATCGTCGGTAATCTTGCGGCTCAACAGGATGCCACGGCTCGTCTCTCGAGGGGTCTTGTGGATATGGGTTTCCACGTGGTCGCGACTAACTGGGATATGGATAAGGCGCTCGGCCGCTGGGCTGCAGGTATTGATGAAGCGCTTCCGGAGGCCACTCGCAGGAGACTCGTAGAGCTTTATGGGCTTGAAGGCATATTCGTCGGAAGGTTATCGCAGGATAAAGGCAATTTCGTGGATGAGACGCTACTTTCGCTCAGGCTCTTAAGCCTGCCCGGTGGAACTCTCGTCTGGTCCGCCGACGTGCATGGCGGCGGGGTTTCAGGATTAGACGGCGGTGTGCAGGATAGAGCAATTTCGGCAGTGAAGAAGGCCCTGCGCTCCCTGGAAAAAGACATGTACGCAAATCCCAAGCCCGTCGACCAGACTGATAGACAGCCGCTTTCGGTGCCGCAGCAGGACGAGAGTCAGTCGATGGCGTCAAACAAGGATGTCAAGCGTTAAACCCAGAAGATTATCCTGGCATTGGAGGGCTTTAATATTTGCTTCGTAGCCTCTTTGCGCGACCATGCTTTGTGTCAGCTCTTGAGCCAGATCCACGTTAGACTGCTCCGTTAGAGTTCCGTCTTCTTCCGGAACGAGCGGACCCGGGGTGTCAATGCGCTTGAGGTTGACTTCCGGCAGTCCTGCCGCGTCCTCGGTGATCGCTGCCTCGGTTTTCTTATAGCCTGCGGTATTGCTGTTTGCGATGTTGTTCGCAGCAGCAGAGACCTTTTTCTCAAAGGCCGTAAGACCGGCAAGTGACGCTCCTATTCCGTTAATCATGTTCCATTATCGTCCGCACTCTGCGGATCATGAGGGGCTATGTCAGGGTCATGGGCCACGAAGGAAAACAACAACGGGCGTGTGTCACTCCTTCTCTTGCTTACCCTTGACCCATGCCCCACCCTGACCCAGCTTTTCACGCTTGACAACCGCTCTGAGGCGTCGTATATTCTCTTTGCCATGAAGGCACGCTCGGTCTGAAGACCGGGAGCCTTCGTGGCTTTATTTTTTTGCGGAGAGAATTGAGATGGACGAACGGAAGACAGGAAAACATTTTTCGATCGGCACGCCGAATCATGGGACGAGCGACACTATAGCGCCGAGGAGCGTGCCCGGCTCTCGGAGCTGGTGGCCTCATTCGGATTGGCTGCCGGTAACGCAGTGCTCGACGTGGGGACGGGTACAGGTATTCTTCTGCCATTCCTGCGGGAGGCAATCGGCCATGAAGGCCGGTTGGTTGCCATGGACTTCTCATTGAAAATGTTGCGGCAGGCTGCCCAGCGGCGCAATGGCGCGGATGCGTTGCTTGTCAATGGCAGCGTCGAATCGATCTCTTTCTGCTCAGAGCAATTTGATTGCGTCAGCTGTTTTTCTGCGTTTCCACACTTTCCGAATAAAGAAAAAGCGCTTCGTGAAATGGTCAGGGTACTTCGGCCGGCAGGGAAGGTGGTTATAGCTCATCTCAAGAGCAGCGATGAGATCAACCGGATGCACGGTCACATCGGCGGAGCCGTGGCCTGCGACCGACTTCCTCATGCCGAAGCTCTGCGCCGCCTTATGGAGAGTTCAGGCCTCATTGAAGTCTCTATTCTCGATGAGCCGGGCCGGTTTACGGCTCAGGGACGGAAAGCCTGATGCATCATTCCATCGAACTCTACGATATCCATGTGAAGCTGGGCGATGCATGCGTGCTTTCCGGCGTAAGTGTTGAGGCGAAACCCTATGAGTTCGTCTCCCTAGTCGGAGCCAATGGAACAGGCAAGACGACCCTGCTCAAGGTTGCCAACGGCATGATACGCCCGGTTAAAGGAATGGTGAAGATGCTGGGGCATGAGCTCTGGCAGGCAACGAACGGCAACAACGAGGTGCGCAAAGAGGTTGGCTTTGTGCCGCAGCGTTCCGGCTCCAGCCGCTTTCCCATGCGGGTGGATGAGGCTGTACTGATGGGTCGTTACGGAAAGATAGGCTTGATGCGCAAACCGTCGCGCCAGGACCTGGACAGAGCGGGCGAAGCATTGGAGATCGTCGGCATGAGCGGTTTTGCGGCCAAGCTCATTCATGAGCTCTCAGGCGGCGAGCAGCAGAAGGTAGCGCTTGCACGCGCTCTTGCCCAGGAGCCCTCTATACTGCTTCTCGATGAGCCCACCACGTACCTGGATGCTGATTCGCAATCGGAGATCATGGAGACGATCTACAGAATGCATCAGGAGCGAGGCCTCACAACACTGCTCGTCACGCATGATCCGCACTGGGTCGAGCAGTACAGCAACAAGGTCTACCTTTTGAAGGATGGAAAGAGTCACCTGATCAGGCAGAAAGCATGAGCTGGATAGGCTCTTTGAGCTTCCCCTTTATGCAGCACGCGCTCATCGGGGTGCTCTTCGCAGGCATCGCTTTTCCGTTAATCGGCGTCTTTATCACCTCTCTGAATCTTATTCCGCTCCGTTTTGCGATGATGCATATAGCGTTGCTCGGAGGCGCCATCGGTCTGTATGTTCATGTCGACCCCATGCTCATGGGCCTTCTTCTTTGCGCCATCTCGGCGCTGGCTCTCGGCCCGATCTCCGAAAAAACAAAGATAGGCCTGGGCACTATTTCGGGTTATTTCATGACCCTGACCCTTGCCTTATCCTTCATCCTCTTTTATAAGGGAAAGATCAACGTCATTCAGGCATTCAGCATACTCTGGGGCAATATCTTCGCACTGACGGCGTGGGATCTCGTCATCGTTGGTGTCGTCAGCCTCTTTGTCGTATGTGTAATCTTTCTTTTCTTCAAGGAGATACAGGCCATCCTCTACGACCGCGAGATTGCGCTCGCCGTAGGCATACCCGAGAAATCGCTGTACTACCTGATTGTCTTCATGCTGGGCCTGACAATAGCCGTGTCGATGCGCATGATCGGTGCGCTGCTCGTTGATGCTTTTGTGCTGCTGCCGGCGATAGCAGCAGGCATGATTTCGCGAAGTTTGAAACAATCATTCATCTTCTCTTCGATCTTCGGTCTTATTTCCGGCATGAGCGGTATCTACCTGTCGTTCCGTTTCGATATGCCTGCGAGTTCCACCATAATCCTGGTGGCGTCGTTCATAATTGCCCTGTGTATGCTGTTCGGAAGGAGGTTCAGCCGTGCCTGATGCCAAGGTCACTCGTATTCAATCGTATACCTTCGTTGTCGCTGCGTCGCTCTCCTCGACGTACCGCAAGGTACGCCTTCGTCGGCTCCTCGCTGCCGCCTCGGTCTCCAATCGAATACGAGCTGGCCATCAAGCCTCCATAACTACCATCAGGTTGTTCGTACTCTTTCTTTTTGGAATAGCACTTTTTGCGATGTCGTCGCTTGCCTGTGCGGCGGGGCAGGTCGTTGTGGCGTCAACGTCACTCACGGGTGCGATTGCGAAGGCCGCGGGTGCGCACGAGGTGCGGATACTGACGCCTGCCGACGTCGGCCATCCGCCTGAATACGATCTGAAACCGACGGACCTGATGAAGCTGGAAGGCGCGGACGTTGTTGTTTACGCCGGCTATGAAAGAATGGTTTCGAGACTGGCCGAGACGTCACGCAACAAGCGGATCCTTGTGGTCCAGGTCGATACGACTCTCTCGCCCGAAAATCTTATTGCCCAGGTACGTAAGGTCGCGGTGGCGCTGAAGACGGAAAAAGAGGCGGGCGCATGGGAAAGAAGCTTTCTCCAAACGCTCAACACGCTCAAATCGAAGCTGGCTCCTCTCGCTGGAAAACGTGCCGTGGTGCACTGGCATGCGAGGCCCTTTGCGACGTGGGCCGGACTTGACGTAGTTCAGGCCATCCCTCTGGGTGAGTTGACCCCGAGGATCATAGCCGATTCAATTGCCCTGAAGCCGGATGTGGTCGTGGATATACTTCATTCACCTGTTGCCAAGACCATCGCTGATAATGCAAAGTGCAAATACGTTCAGATTATAAATTTCCCGGGAGTGGAGAAAACAGCAACTCTTACAGATATATTCGAATACAATACGAGAGAACTGCTCAAGACGTTCTAGTGATCAGGATGGACGGGTCGCACCGCTTTCAACTTAAAAGGAATGGCCAGCCGGAACACTTTCGTTCCACGAGTTAGGCGCTCCCGGTCTGACCCGTGCCACGCTGCACCTCCTTCGGCGCTCATTGCGAACATTTCCCCCTGATCATTGTGCTCTGGTAATTCGCAAACTATTATATTCACGTTTACTCAGGCCTCGGAGTCAGGCGCGCCGCGCCGCGCCCATGCGGATACGCGGCACCACTCGTCTCCACTGCCGGGTCCCCAGCCCGTCCGCGATACTCGTTCCACGAAAGTCTTCCGTCTGGCCATACTATCTGCATAGAGTTGTTAAAGACATTAACACCTCATAACCACTATATCGCGTACTGGTTTCGTTTTTTGAGACCCTACTTAATGGCAACGGAGGGACGGGAGGACCTTTTCGGAGCGAACATCGCGTAAGGGCCGGGGTCCCCGTAAATGGAGTCGAGCGTTGCCGCTTACTACCCAGTCGAAGCACCGGGTAGTAGCACGATGCGTCCGGCTCCGAGGCCTGACACATCAGAACAATGTCACTTTGCGAATTACTGAATGCCCCAGCGATACCAGCGTAGTTCGCAGTCAAAAAGCATCGAGCGAAACGAAATGTCCAACGGGTCGGACCTGGAGCGCCTAGTTCGCGGAGAAAACGGTGCGAGCGGCCCACCCCTTGTACCGTGAACCGTAAGCAGTACGCCGTGTGCCGTAGTTACTTTGTCGGTACCCACGCATTGTGGGAGGGAACATATACGTTTCCTACCCACTGACCGGGAACAGTCACCCATTCACCCGGCGCATTCTGCGGGGCCGCGGCTGATGGCGGAGGTGGAGGAGCAGCCCCAGGGCTTTGATGCACATATCCCTGAGGTTGCGGAGGATAGGCGTACGTCGGTGGTGGATAGGCATAAACGGGTGCGGGTGCCGGATAGGCATAAACAGGTGCAGGTGGCGGATAGGCGTAAGCGGGTGGTGGATAGTAGTACGGGTATGGACGCGAAATGGCAGCACCGAAGAGAGCGCCGCCGAAGAAGGCTGCTCCCGGCACCCACCAGTTGTTGTAATAATACCCATGCGCCTGCGCACGCTGGGATAAGCCTGCGGAACATATAAGAGCAAGGATAACCATGATAAACACTATTTTTTTCACGCCAGCCTCCTTCAACCACTTCTGCCTGAATTAATATAAAACAGCATCATCGCGCCGGCCACTGGCGACAGGACCGCTCCCTTCCTGAATAGCTACAGGGCATGGCCGCTCCGTGATCAGCCGCAACTGCCTCATTCACAGGCGTCTTCTCTTTCAGGGCCATGGGTTCGATCTATCAGTACGAAGATGATACTCACGATCAGGAAGGCGATCGCGAGCACCATGAAAGTAAACGCGTCATAATTGGTTCTTGTTGGATGGAAGAGATAGTGCAGTTGGTATAAGTCTAACGCATGAAGGAGCATGATGGCAAAGCCACATGCGAAGAACCGGGTAATCCTGGCCCGTTCTTTCAAACTAATACGTTTTATTGAAAAGCCCTCAAACAGATCTCTCCACGCCGTCAAAGAAGCTCTGTCCGGAAAGACTTGCGGGATGGTAAAGCTGTCGTTCTCAAATGAATCTGGATACTTCGACGCGAGGAAGCTTTCTTCCTTTCTCAGCGTGGGACCGTACGCCCAGAAAAAGAGAAAGGGGTATGCAGCAATCAGGTACGGATTGCCGCTCAGCACGCAAAAAGCGGAATCGATCAGATAGTTCGCCAGATAGTAAGGGTGTCGCACGATGTTGTAAATGCCTTTGTTACAAAGAACCACATTGCGTATCAGGACTCCTTTTGCAACAATATGCAGGAAACAACCGATGCCGAGCAGACAAAAACCGATTATCTCTGTTGTGAGGCTGGCACCGTACAGAAGCGACGAAGCAAGAGCGCAGAGGACGACAACGTCCCGAACGTTGCTCCTGGTGAGACGATTTTTCTTGGGTTTCATAGGTGGCACCATCCTCAACATGTTCACATTCTGGAGACGTTACGGAAATGTAACGATCACTTCTTTAAATAGACAAGATCAGCAGTGGAGAGATTTTCTCCTTTTCGGGCCCTCGCCAGGGATGAATCCTCCCCTACGAGTTCCACAATCTCAACATCTCCTTTATAGGCGCCTTTTACGTTTCCAAGCGGCATCTTAGTTGCGGCGTCGGTGATCCGTTCTCCGGGCGCATAGACTGCGAGATTATCTCCCTTCTCCAGACCCGACGACTTACCTGCGTTAATTGAGATTTTATTTTGCTCTATCGAAGTTATGCGCGCATGCCAGTCGAGAGCAACAATAGTCTTCACAGCATCTTCGGCGATGCGAGCAATACCGTTGTCTATCAGCCTGGTGCGCTCCGTTTCTGATGGGGCGCCCTGCCGGCGGTCCAGGAGCGGAAGCCTGGTGCTCAGTTGCTTGAGAATCATACCGGTCTCAGCGTTATAGATGGTGAGTGACAACTCCGTATTGGACGAGGCCGGCGTATCGAAGAGCGTGCCCTGCACAACCGCCTGGATGCCATGGACTTCGTCGAGAGCTTTCAGGGCACCGGGTTGAGCGAGCGGGCCGCGAAAGCCAACAACGCGAGGAGAGACACATCTGATCATTCCCGTATTTTCCAGGTTTACCATGAGCCTCGCGGTGATTTGTTCGGCATCCTTCTCGTATTTCGGGTCTGCAGAATCGCTGATAGGCAGAAGAAGCACGCGCTGTTTTATTTTTTGAGGCGCGGGAAAGTCAGGCGCGCGACTTGACAGGGACGCTTGGGGGCCGGGAGTGCCCGAAGAAGGAATGGGGGCAGGTCGTGGGGCAGGGGCAGGCTGCTGTTTCGGCTGCCCCTTCTGTACTTCAGCCTCGAGTTTTTCGAGCCTTGCCTGCAACTGATTCTGCCTTTCAGTGGGAACGGGTGTGCGGAACGCAAAATCATCGAGCGTATCGGGCGCAAACTGGTCTCTTCTCAGCCAGACGTAGAGCGGCTCCTGGGGGGTGACCATATATTTCGGGTTCTTCCCATAGATATACTCAACACCGTCAATAACCCGCACATCCCCCTTCTGCGGCTCCTGCGGAAATGGGGTTTTGCAGGATACGAGAAGAAGGAAGGCGAGTATGATGAGCAATTTGTACGGAGTCCGGCCGGGCCGGGAAGCAACAACTGTCACGACACGTGTAAAGGTCATCTGCAGCCTTTTTTTCGCAGGGCCTTAGCGCCGCGATAAACGGGCCAAGACCTGAAGTCTACTATCAAGAATTAGTATTATAGCATATTGACGGTACCTCGTCTTGCGTACCTGGTTGCCTTGAGGGGCAGCTATTCCATTTTGCCGAATCCCATCCCCGGCCCCATCTTGTGATCCTCGCCCATGCCACAGCCCATCCTGCCGCCCATCCCATGTCTCATGCCCTGGCCCATGAAACCACCAGCAGGCATGATGCGGTCGAGTTTCTGGATCTGCTCCGCGGTGAGTATTTTTCTCCACTCAATTTTGAGCTGGGCCGCTCTGTCCATCATTTGCTGACGCAATGAACTGATCTCCTTCTGTTTCGCAAGAAGCGTGGCGTCGTTAACCTTCGGGTCTGTGAAGAGTTTTCTCATCTCCAGCCTCTTGGCAGCCAGATCATACCTCAGGTCGTGGGTTTCATTGCGAAAACGATCTCTCAGTTCGCGCATCTTACCTATCTGCTCCTGGGTGAGGCCGAGATAGGACATCATACCATGCCTGGCGCTGAAGCCAGGAGCCTGCCTGTCGTGCATATTCCCGGGTCCCATTTGTGCGTGACCTGAATGGGGCGGAGGAGGCCCTGCCGGATCCGCATCAGGCGGCGCCGCAAGACATGCAGTAGAAAGAAAAACGAAGAACAACCCAATAACAGCCAAAGTCCACTTTTTCATGTTACCCTCCTTGATCTAAAGTTCGTCGCACTTTGTGCGACCCTGTTCGTACATTCCAAATTTTGCTTGGCGCTGCCGTTGCTTCCATCGTCCTAGCCCGCAGGGCGGTCGTCCAAGTCATCCACCCGCAGTGCGGGTACCCGGCGTGACGGTCGTGCTTGCTAGCGGTCATCTTACAGTGCTTCGACCGGCCCGGCCCGGGCGGCGGCTTTTCGTTGAGGGTTGGGGGGGTAGCCACCGCCCGGTACCGGAAGGGTCCGGTACTAACTTCTTCACGTCTCTAAAGGTTCAAGTCGCATACGGTACGAAAAAGGTTACAAGCAGCGCCGTCTACCGCCGTGTAACCCGCTGGTCCTTGTTTGCGACTTATCCTAAATGGGCCCTTGTAACGCATTGCGGAAGTTCCGAACTTGGTGATAGCTGGAGCCGAAGTTTGAAGCACCATAACAATTCGGATAAAATGGGTTAGGCAGATTTGCGTATGCCCCTACGGTGTGAAGCCGAGTCGACTTGTGATGGGAGCGATAGCTTCGATGTCATGACGGATGAAACGCGTAATGAGGATGAGAGCCGCGAGGATGATGCCAGCATTGTTCACCAGGTTCTCGAAGGCGATGTCAACGCATTTGAACACCTGATGAACAGGTATCGAAATCTCGTTTTGGCCATCGTGAAAAAACACGTGCCGTACGATCAGGTGGAGGATACAGCGCAGGATGTGTTCTTGAGAAGCTATCGATCGTTGCCAACGTTCAAGGGCACGAGCTTCGGACACTGGCTGTCGGTAATCGCCGTCAGGAGCTGTTACGATTTCTGGCGCGAGCATTACAAGTCCCGGGAACTGGCCATGAGTTCGCTTACGGAAGAGCACGAGGCGTGGCTGAACGCGACATTATTTGAGAACTCAAGTCAGTCGTTCAGCGAAGCAGGGTTGCAGAAGGAAGCCAGGGAGATTTTAGACTGGGCCCTGGACAGATTGTCGGCAGAAGACAGGATGGTGCTGGAGCTGGTCTACTTCGAAGGTCATTCGGTGAAAGAAGCCGCAGAGCTTCTCGGCTGGAGCACGGCCAACGTCAAGGTCCGGCTGTTTCGCTCCCGCAAGAAACTTCTACTCGTTGCTTACGGGAGTTTCCAAAACAGAGAAGGAGTGATCGATGAAGATCTCCGGAAACGAGCTTGAAAAGCTCTTCAGAATTTTGAAGCAGGCGTATCATGAAAAAGAAAAATTAGAAGTCGGTGTACAATGGCAGAATAGAGTGATGGCGACCGTTCGGCAGATGGGTCCGGTTGAGTCGATGCCGCGATTTATGCCAACCTTCGAGCATCTTGTCTGGCGGCTTGCTCCGGTTACCTCTTTGCTGGCGCTTGGACTCGCCGCCGTTTCAATGGTGACGGATGCGGTGGTTGAGTACGATCTTTTGCAGCTCTTTTTGAATGCTATAGAGGACTCGACACTGGCGCACCTCTTTGGAGGGTAGGTATCACTATGAACAAAGGGAAACTGATAGCAGGCGTAGCACTGGTCTTCATTACAGGCATGTTGGTTGGTTCAGTCGGTACGCGGTTCTACTACAGGCATCACTACCATCCCTTCGAGCATGATCGCGGGGACAGAACGGCCTTTATCATGAAAAGGCTCTCGAATGATCTGAATCTTACGGACGCTCAGAAGGTTGCAATACAAAAGATTGTTGAACAGACACAGGAGAAGATGCGCGCGCATTTCCTCCAGAGGCGCTCTGAAATAGAAGGGATAATTGATGACAGTTTCGTGCAGATGAAAAAAGAGCTGAACGACGACCAGAAGAAGAAACTTGACGAGCTGAAAGAGCGATTCGAAAAACACCGACTTGCCAGGGAAGGAGCCTTTCCAAAACCACCGCCCCCATCACCAAAAGATTAATCGTTTAATGGCTGGGCCGGAAGACTGTTCATTCCACGAGCTAACCTAAGTCCAAAGGCCGGGATTTGCGGGATTCGTCATTCCGGCGGAAGCCGGAACCCAGTGAATTCAAAATACTCTGGACCCCGGTTTCCACCGGGGTGACGCGACTAAGTTAGCGCTTATGCCCCTTGAGGGGAAGGGGTGGGTGGGGAATAAATAAGTTAATGCGTTTGTATTAATCAGTCGTCGGGGGTTTCTTTGATGATCGTCTCTCTCTGTCTCCCCACGCGCGGGATGAAAGAACTCAATAAGATGAGCAGCGCCGCTCCAATAAGCACAGCCGAAATCGGACGATGCAGGAAAATGGCGAAGTTGCCTCTTGACGCGAGCAGCGATTGCCGAAGAGCGGTTTCCATAATGGGGCCGATAACCATGGCGAAGAGCAGAGGCGCCGGCTCAAAGCCGGTCTTGCGCATCACGTAGCCGATCACGCCGAAGATAAGCATGATCAGAATTTCGTACACATTGTTGTTCACCGTGTAAACGCCTATCAGACAGAAGAGCAGAATCAGCGGAAAGAGTATGCCGTATGGGATCTTCAAGAGTTTTACCCAGACGGGAATCATCGGCAGGTTGAGCACAAGAAGAAACACGTTCCCGACGTACATCGATGTGATGACGCCCCAGAAAACTTGCGGATGCTCGGTCACCAGAAATGCGCTGGGTTTGATGCCGTGGATCATCATGGCGCCGATCAAAAGCGCCATGATCACGTTCGATGGTATGCCCAGCGACAGCAGAGGAATCATGGCGCCACCGGTGGCTGCATTGTTCGCTGTTTCGGGTCCGGCAACGCCTGCGATCGCTCCGTTACCGAAGGTCTCCGGGTGTCGCGAAATGCGTTTCTCCGTCGCATAAGAAGCGAAAGAGGCCATTATGGCGCCTCCTCCCGGTAAAATCCCGAGGAAGAAACCCATCACAGAACCCCTCATGATAGGGCCCAGCGATTCGGCCCAATCACTGCGCGTCGGCAGCAGGCCTTTGATCCTGCTTTTGAAAACGTCGCGGACCTCAGGACGTTCCAGGTTCACGAACACCTCGGTCACTCCGAATAATCCCATGGCAACGGGCACGAGCCCGACGCCGTCCATGAGTGTCAGAGTACCGTAGGTGAAGCGCTGGACTCCATAAATTGTGTCGATCCCCATCGTCCCGATGAAGAGCCCGAGCGCCGCCGTAATGAAGCATTTCACCATGGACCCCTTGGAGAGGAAGGTCAGGATTACGATGCCGAGGAACATGAGCGCGAAATACTCAGGCGGACCGAATCGGAGCGCAAAGCTCGCGAGGACCGGCCCCAGGAGCATTAATCCGACAACGCTTAACGTGCCTCCGATGAAAGAACCGAATGCGGAGATCCCGAGCGCGGGCCCGGCGCGGCCGTTGCGGGCCATCTTATAACCGTCGAGACAGGTAACAACGGACGAGGCTTCGCCCGGGATGTTCACGAGGATTGACGTAGTGGAGCCCCCGTACTGCGCGCCGTAATAGATGCCGGCGATCATGATGATAGCCGATTCCGGTCTCAGGCTGAAGGTGATAGGAAGAAGAAGCGCGATCGTTGCAGCAGGACCTAATCCCGGCAGGACCCCAACCAGCGTCCCCAGGAAGACGCCTATGAAACAGAAAAGGAGATTCGTCGGAAGGAGCGTGACGCTAAAGCCAAGATAGAGGTTATGCAGCAATTCCATAGTCAGAACCCGAAAACGCCTTTCGGAAGATTACTCTTCAAGAGTAGATCAAAGAGAAGATATGCCAGACCTATACAGACCACAGCCGACGAGAAGGCCATGTACCATCGCTGACGGCCTACCCAGAAGAAAAGGAAGAACATGAGGAGAAAGCTGACGATAACGAAACCAAGATATTCGAGCAAGAGAAAGTAGGCCACCAGCGAGGCAAAGAGAATGAGCATTCTCACGATTGCCGAAGCAGAGACGGAATCTTCTTCTCCGGCTTCGTTCTTCCCCCCTCCTATCATCAGGATGAATGAGAGAATCATGAGTGCGCCGGCGATCAACGCAGGAAAGAATCCCGGTCCCGGCGCGTGCAGACTGCCTATTGAAAGGCCTCTGCCCTGCCAGAAGATCGCACATGCGATGATGAAGACTACGAGGCCGCTTATCCTGTTCACGAGCAGGTCGCTTTTCTTTATTTGACTACGATATTGGCTTGCTCAACCACGGGTGACCTTCTATGCCTCTGTGGTGAATCGGTACTTTCACTCCTGTTACTTGACGACGATATTTGCTTTCTTCACTACTGCCGACCACTTCTTTGTCTCAGCGTCAAGAAATACCTGGGTATCTTTCGCATTCATGAAATCAATCTTGTATTCCATCTTTTCAAGTTTCTCTCTGGCTTCTTTATCCCGCAGCGTTTTTTCCAGGGCATCTTCTAACTTCTTCATTATGGGAGCCGGGGTCTTGGCTGGAGCCATCAGCACATTGTATATATTGGCAAGAAATTCCGGATATCCCTGTTCCGCCGACGTAGGTACCTGGGGAAGGCGCGGGTCCCGCCCGGAAGCGAGAATCGCGAGCGGCCTGATTGCACCTGACCGTATATGTGACCCGCTGGAAGCATACGTGAGAACACTCACCTGTACGTGATTGCCTACGAGGGCTGTTACCGCCTGCAATTCCGAGTTGTACGGGATGTGCTGGATATCGGTGTGCACATGAGCGTTGAACATCTCCATAACCAGATGCGGAAGCGTGCCGACACCGGCAGTGCCATAAGAGAGGGTCTTGGGGTGCTGCTTCGCGTAGGCCACCAGCTCGGGCAAGGTCTTTACGGGCAGATCCTTGTTGACGAGAAATATCTGATCTGCACTCACTGATTTGCCGATCGGCGTGAGGTCGCTCAATTTGTATGGAAGATCAGGCATGATCAAAGGCGCAAGAACGAGCACTATCCATGTCGTAAGAATCGTATAGCCGTCGGGCTTGGAAGCAGCAACAAACGCAGTGCCCATGGTTGAAGCCGCACCCGGCTTGTTCACCACGATGAGGGGCTGTCCCACATACTTCCCCATATGTTCTGCAACGATACGCGCAGCGAGATCTGTTATGCCGCCCACGGCAAAAGGACAGATAAACTGAATCGGCTTGTTCGGATAGTCATCTTTAGCCAGACCATTCGACGCGGTAGCCGTTACTGACAGGAGCAACAGAATAGCCACTACAACTCTTGCCTTCATGACCCTCCCTCTTTTTGTGTGGTGAGTCGAGATTGATTCGATGTGCGGCACGCCCCTCGTAGACCGGCAGTCTTCCGGTTGCTACTCTTTATCCTCTTTTTGCCTTTGCTTGTCAAGAAAAATGAAGGCCAGTTACACGCACAGCCGCAATGCCTCTCGACGACCAAAGGTAGCCGAAAATCGGCTCTGAGACTGGCTCTGAATTCGATTGACTGAATTGGGTGAGTGTGCTAGATTCCGCTCAGGATGCGGCCGCGCGCAGGGTCTCACCCCACCGGAGGTGCGGGTGATTGCTCGGATAGTCTCTCTATCCCTATCCGAGCAATGCGTCACTATCGGCGTTCATCATCATAGCCTTTATCCGTTTTGATCTGCGATAAAAGCAATGTCTTGTGAACGCTGGTGAATGAACTATTTGAGGGTTTCGACGTGACGAACGAAATTTAACGGAGGCGGAAGATGATACAGGTCGCCAAGAATACGTATGTAGAAACTGGTATGACAGCATGCAACCTGGGCTTCGTTGTTACAAAAGCAGGCGTTGTTATGATTGACACGCCCATGAAACCGACAGACGCGGTGAAATGGCGTGATGAGGCCCAGAAGAACGGGAAGATAGAGTATCTCATTAACACCGAAGAGCACCCGGATCACTGGCAGACCAGCCATTTCTTTCCCGGAATCCTGATTACCTCCCGCGAAACCAGAGACAAGCTGGCAGAAGTGCCCGTATCCAGGGTTGACCGAGACAGTTAAACATATGGACCCGTCCGCTGCTTCGCTCATGGAGGGGTATCGGGTGAGGCTTGCCGATATCGCTATTACGGAAAGCACTGACATCTACGTGGGTGACCATACAGTAAAGCTCTTTCGTCTGCCCGGTCACTCGACGGGCGGCATCGGCGTTTATATTCCGGAAGAGCGCGTTGTCTTCACCACCGATATCGTTTTTCAGAAGAAGAAATCATGGTTACATGAGTCTCAGCCTGAACAGTGGCTCGCATCTCTTAAGAAGCTTGGCGACCTTGATGTAGAGGTTGTGGTTCCGGGTCACGGTGAACTCTGCACGAAAGAGTATCTGAAAGAACAGGCAGGCATCGTGCAGCAATGGGTTGAGACGGTGAGATCGGCCATTAAGCAGGGGTGGAGCGTGGAGGAAGCCAAAGAGAGGATCGCCTCGCCCGATCCCCATCCGAAGCAGCCGGGCACGCCGATGACAGAGGCGGAACTGAATAGGGCGATAGTGGCGAGGCTCTACCAGCTGTACGCTTGACGCCGACTTGCATTCGAACGTATACCTTCGTTGTCGCTACGTCGCTCTCCTCGACGTACCCCAAGGTACGCCTCGGGTACCCGCTTGCGGGTGGTGGCTCCTCACTGCCGCCTCGGTCTACCTTAAATGCAAGTCGGCGTAGCCTTGAAGTCTTGCCCATCATTCCTGACCTCTCCTTTTATTGACATTGACCCATTTATGCTATAAATTTTTGTATACAGAATCAGGGGATCTTAAATATCCGCACTGGGCCATAACACCCATGGTTTTTCTTAGAATATCAACCACTTTTGCAGACAGTGCTCTGATGCCAATCGAGCGAGTAAGTCCAGAAATTAGCAGCGTTTGAAGAGGGAGGTGGGCATGAGCAGGACAAGCGTTTATGAGCGGAAACCGGCAGTCCTCGGCATTAACAGTCTCGGCAGAATCGGAAAGCTTACGCTGTGGCACCACGTCGGCAGAAAATACTTTCAGGAGGTCGTGGTCAATGTCGGCAGGGAGGTCGGTCAGGGGCTCAACGCTGTCGCGCAGGTCATCGAGAAGGATGCCACGTATGGCTCGCTCCATCGTTTTCTTCATGGTATCAGGGCTGGCAGAGCGATAGAGATCACGGACGAGAAAAAGGGAAAGCTTCTCGTTGACGGCATTCCGGTCACGATCCTTCGTGAAGCCCGCAATCCAAAGGATATACCATGGCGTGACCATAACGTTGATGTGGTGGTGGAATGCACGGGAACTTTCAAAGATCCTACTGTTGCGCCTGATGAGGGCAAGGGATCGATCAGGGGGCATCTGGTTGGCGGAGCAAAGCTGGTCGTCAACTCATCCGCCTTCAAAATAAAGGACAAAGCCCGTTCAATGCCGGACGATGCAACGGTATTGATTTACGGCATAAACCATATTGCCTTCGATCGTGAGCGACACCAGCTGCTCTCGGCCGCATCCTGCACCACGACGGGTCTTGCGCACATGGTGAAACCTCTCCTTGAGAATCCGGAGACGAGCCGCATTCTCACGGCATCAATGTCGACGGTGCATGCTGTAACCAATAGCCAGGCAGTGCTCGACAGCGTTCCGAAGGCTGGAGAAAAAGACCTGAGGAAGAACAGAAGTATATTGAACAACATTATTCTCACATCGACGAATGCAGCGGAAGCGCTGTCGCAGGTCATCCCCGAAGTCAAAGAGATCGGATTTATGGCCGATTCGGTGAGGGTGCCCACAAACACGGAATCGTTGATTATACTGAATGTCGCGTTCCAGTCGCGCATGAACCATGACGGGACCGCGCCCCTGCTCAACACACGCGTCCTGAATGAACTCTACAAGAAGAGAGCGGAACGCGATCCGGAACACCTGCTCATCTACAGTGAGGAGCAGAATGTGTCAACCGATCTCATCGGCACGGACGCGGCAATTGTGATCGAGGGCCAGTTTAACCACACGCGTGCAGCTATGATAGAGGTGGACTTATCGCAGATTCCACAACTGCCGAAGGATGTGGAAAAGCTTCTTCGCACAAGACTGCTCAGGATACCGGTTATCCACGCCAAGATATTCGGATGGTATGACAACGAATACGGCAGCTACACCAACAGGATGGGCGACCTGACGGTCTATGCACACAAAATGATCGCGTAGGCACACCAACTCGCATTTAAGCGAATACCTTCGTTGTCGCTGCGTCGCTTTCGTTGACGTACCCCAAGGTACGCCTTCGTCGGCTCGCTCGCTGCCGCCTCGGTCTTCATCTTAACTGCGAGTCGGTGCTAGTGTGCCGTCTCCCGCGGCCTACCACGTGCCGGGACAGGCGGGTCAAGCCCGGAATGACAGAAAGCGTAAACTTATTTGCGAGACAATACACTAGAATCTGAAGGTCGGGCTTTCTTTGACCTCCACCTCGTGCCTGCCGCTGTAAACCGCACCGGACCAGCCATCTATGCTGATGAAATCGCCTGATTTGATGGTTCGGCCGTTGACCTCGCTGTACTCCTGCGTCTCATGCACCTTCAGCTTGCTGAAACCAACGACACCCACCTTGTCTAACTGAGGAATGGTGACGGCTGCGTGTGAGGTGCTTCCTCCTTTGGCTGTGAGCAGACCTTCAACCTGCAGCAGCACGCCGACGTCGTCCGGCACAGTATCAGGACGAATAAGAATGAGCGGCGTTCCGCTTTCTTTGCTGCGAAATTCCCTGATCTCCTTTTCGCCGTAGACAGCCCTTCCGGACAACGCGCCCCCGCTCACCCCGATTCCAGTGCCGAGGATTGACGTCTGCAGCTCTTTCGTATCTTTGAAGATCGCGAGCTTTCTCGCCCGGGCCTGCACCATCTCTCGCGTCTGCAGGATGTAAAGGCCGGCCTTGCTTGCATTTTCGAACGTGAACTCTATTTCCTGATGGTTGAATCTTTTCTCGTAGACAAGCACCTCGCATAGCCTGACCAGCTCCCAATAGATTTCCGGGAACCTTGACTCAAGAGAGATCGAGGTGTCAATTCTCTCAGAGAACCGTTGCTGCTCGGAAATAGGAAAGGTGGTGACAAGCCCGGAGACGATGTCGTCGCCTTGAGCGCCGAAGATGAAATCTCCATACAGATTGACGTTGGGCGAGGTGCTTTTCGGGTTGCGCGTGAATATAACGCCGGATCCGGAATTCTCATCCAGATTGCCGAACGTCATAGCCTGCACGATAACCGCCGTACCCCAGTCGTCGGAAACACGCATCTGGTGCCGGTATATGGTCGCCTGCTGGGAATGCCACGATGCGAATACCTGCACGATGGCATGCTCCAGCTGTTTTGCCGGATCGTCTGCTACTTCCACGCCGTGTTCTTTCATGGCTGCCTTATACGTAAGGGCTATCTCTCTCATTTGCCCGGCGCTGAACTGAATCTTCCTTGATACGCCGTATTGCTGCTTGTAATTGTCGATGAGCCGGTCAAATAAATTCCGGTCGAGCCCCTGGTACATGCCCCACATCTGCAGCAGGCGCCTGTAGCTGTCCCATGCTGCCCACGCGAAACCTTCTTTCTTGCTGAGTCCTTCCGCCACGGCTTCATTAAGGCCGACATTCAGAAATGAGCGCATCATCCCGGGCAGCGAGATAGTGGCTCCACTCCTTACCGACAGAAGCAGAGGATTCGCCGGATCTCCAAATCTCCGACCGACGCTCTTCTCCAGGTTCAATACCTCGTTGTAGATTCTTCGGCTCAAGTCCTTGAAGATGTACTTGTAGTTTACAATCGCGTCAAGGCATCTGAACACCTCGGTGGTGAGGATAAATCCCGGAGGGATGGGAAAATTGAAGGATGCCAGTTGTTTGAGGAAATAGCCCTTGTTGCCGACAAGTATCTGGTTATCCATCCTGCTGTTTGGTTTGTGAATAGGGGTAACGGTCCGTTCAGGATTGTAGGCCATGACCAGATTGAGGATCTGCTTATTCTCCCTGAACCTTTCCAGTTCCGCGCTCAATGTTCCAATAATCCCGTTCACAAGATTGTCCAGGGGCTGGAGGCCGAAAGCCGAGGCGATCGACCAACGCATAAAGCCTTCCGACAGGCGGTAGAGAGGCTCATCGCCCGACTGGGCCTGCCCGTCTTTACGGGGTGCTCCCTCTTTTGTCGGGATCTGCTCCATGACAAGAGCGAGATAGGCGCGATGCACGTCGGTGTAATAGTCGCGGATGATATCCTGGATCGATTTGGAGACGAACCGAAAAATATCGAGGTACTGGTCAACCGAGAACTCTCTTACCTGAAGAGCGCTGGTCAGGTACCGTATCTTTGCCGCGAGACCCTCGGTCGCAATGCCCTCCAGTTCGAGCGCCCTCACGTAGAGCCACAAGCACCCGTGAATTCTGTTCAACGTGGTCCTGGTAATCAACTTAAGGTTGAGTGAGGTTATCAACTCTTCAAAGAGCGTGGAAGCAAGGCTTTCGAGACGCAATGACAGGCCTATCGCCTCGAATTTCTCCTCCCTGTAGGTGCCGTACATCGATGGGATTCCGGCTGCTATGTGACGTTTGTAGTAAATATTCTCGAAGTATTGGCTCTTCTCGCCCGTCAAAATCTTTTCCTTGAGCAGCGAGAGGAATTCAAGGATCGTGTCGAGACTCTTTTCATACTCCTTCTTGCCGAGGCTCCGTCTCAGAGCCCTTATGCGCGATTGGCCGAATGTATGTGTTGCTTCAAGGTCCCTCAGCAGGTCGATATGTTGCGGGTTGTACTTTTTATACAGGAGCTGATAGAGCCGGATCAGGAGCGCTGCACGCTCTTTATCCGTCTTCGTCATTTTCGGGATTCGCGACACGCGCCTGCGTATGGATCCTTCCTCCCATGCGAGAAGCAGGTTGGGATCTCCGTTGGCGCCCGCCAGAAGCGCTTTGAAGATCGCGTGCAGACCCTCATACTGCTCGCCTGTCATGGAGACATCGTCGTACACTTCGGAAGGAAGATGAGGCCTGACGAACTCTTTTGATCCCGAGAACCAACTGCGGAATGCGTCTTCCATGAACGCGACGAGCAAGCTGTTACTCTCCACGTGTGACTGCTTTCGCAGATAGTGGACCAGGATGTCGTTTCTGCACGAGAGCTCGTCAACCTTCGTCGATATATCCCGAAGCTCGCCCTCGGCGCCTATTTCCGTAAAGTAAATCGGGAAGAGCCTGAGAAGCTGTTTGACAAGGTTGTACGCCGGTCCGATCTCGGCATTCAGCAAAGCCGAGATGTCCCTCTGCAGGAGGTCGGTATCCCGGACGAATACACCGCCAAGTTTGAGATTTACGATGAGGGCCGACAGAAGGCGTTTGGTCCAGCGCGGCTTCATGCGTATGATCTCAAGCCACGATCGTATATTCTTGATGTGCGCGGGATTGGCAACTACCTGCCATTCAGCGGTTGAGCCCTTAAGTTCCGGCCTCTCGAAACCGAAGCGGATCAGTTCCTCGATGTAGATATCGGCGAGCCGGTGGCTGTTACTCCTGAATGTTTCTCTTCCAATGGTTGTGAGGCAGTCCAGGATGGTCGAGCGGTGCTCGCTTTGAAGACTGCTGTTCTTGAGCAGGGCGAATACCTGCTTAAGGAAATCACCCAATCGATCAGGGGTTTCCTGTTCAAAAACCTTGCCCAGGCAGCGATTTACCTCGCGAAGCGCTGCACCGTGGATATCATCGAGCCCCAGAGTCTCTATGATACGGAAAAGAAAATTGAGTTTTACGAGGTGCTGATGTCCCGTGTGGGCAGTCGATTTCTCCAGTTGATCGGCAATGGTAAGATAAGCGTCTGCAATCTGATGGTATCCCGGCAGATCAAGATACGGGTGAAGGGAGCCGGCTCGGTCCACGGCTGCAGCCTCGCCGATGCTGTCCAGCTTCAGAGCAATGCTGCTCAAGTACTCGTGGCCCAGCGGCTCCACGGTCTCCCGGTAGATGGAAATGACCTCTTCTTCATCGCCGGTGCCGGGCCACAAAATCGGGTCAGGCAACGAAAGCCAGAATGTATAGGTGGCTTTAAAAAAATTATGAAGGAGATCGCCAAATCCCTCCTGATCCTTAATCCCGCACTCGGCAAAATATCTGAGGCTCTTTTTACCATACGTTGAGCTCTTCCTGAAAAGATGCGGGTTCGCCTTCGCCCCTTCAGCAAGGGACCTGAAAACAGGCGGCAGCATCCCGGCGTTCCTTCCGAAAAGCTCCAAGCTCTTGGTGATGAGCGTGTCAAGATAATCGAAAAGATAACGTATGGCCGTCTCCTTGACGGACTCATCCGCTTTAGATCCTATGCTGTCGAGATATATGCCCGCAAAGACTTCTGCCGCCCGCAAACCCTCCGGATGGCTGTTGAATTCGTAGAAGTCTCCGATTGAAAGGCTTTTCAGTCCCCTGACAACGTATGCCCAGTTGACGAACGGATGGTTCAATTCAGTGAGGAGTTCGGTCGTCCTTTTGAAGAGGCCGAAATGGCCATCTGCAATGTTCAGCAATACCTGGTATTTTTCCGGAATCTTTACCTGAGCGGCGGTGCGCTCAAGGTTTACCTGGAGGGCTGAAGAACTGAAAACTGTACTCTCACTCATAGAGCCGAAACTCCGTCACGGCTTCAAGTTTGATTACAAGAATTGTATACAGAAAATGCAGCATACGTATATTTGTTCACCTCCACGTGCCATTGTCAAATTTTTTCCGGAACTATTTTTCCGGCCGGCGTTGCCGAGCTTGACGAATGTGCTTTCATGGCGCTATGGTTATGTGAGGTTTCGGACACACTACACTCCGAAGAGTAAACACCTATGCAACGCAGACGTCTCATCATATTGGCCATAGGCCATCTCGTAGCTGACATCAGCCAGGGAGCCCTGCCGGCACTCCTTCCTTTTCTCATCGTGCAATATCACCTCTCGTACAGCGCCGCCGCTGGTATTGTCTTTGCCGCCAACATTTTTTCTTCCCTTATGCAGCCCCTTTTCGGCCATTTTGCGGACCGCCTTTCCAGTATGTGGCTTATACCTGTCAGCATGCTGGTCACCGGTATTGGAACCGCACTGATCGGCGTTGCGCCCAATTACTGGTTCATCTTCACGGTTGTCGCGGTGGTAGGCATTGGGCTGGCAGCCTTCCATCCGGAAGCAGCCCGTCTCGTAAACCGGGTGGCCGGCAAGAATAAGTCAAGCGGGATGAGCATATTTACCACTGGCGGGCAGCTGGGGTTTGCGCTGGGCCCGATTCTCACCACGACTGTTGTTCTTGCTTTTGGATTGAAGGGTACACTCTTACTCGTCCTCCCCGCGGTCATAGCTGCGATATTCCTGGTGCCGATGACCACCCGGCTGTCGAAAGAGGAGTTGGAGAGAAATGAAACAGGGGGTCTCCTTTCACAGGGGCAAGGGGTCGAACAGTGGAAAGCTTTCACGATGCTGATGATCGTGATCATACTCAGATCCGTTCTTTTCTATGGACTGAATACCTTCCTGCCGCTGTATTGGCTCAACGTGCTGCATCAGTCGAATGCTGCTGCCGGCACGATACTTACGGTCTATTTTTCCTGTGGAGTCTTCGGAACCCTGCTCGGCGGCAGATTGGGAGACCGGATCGGTTATCGGCGGATCATATTGATCAGTCTTATCATGGTGACCTTCATATTGCCGCTATTCCTCATGACGCAAAACGCGCGTACGGCCACCATAGCGGTCGTGCCGATCGGCTTCATTCTCTTTCTTTCTTCGAGCTCGGTAATCGTCCTGGGACAGAAGTACCTTCCCAACCGCGTAGGGCTTGCATCCGGCGTGACTCTGGGCCTGTCCATTACTGCAGGCGGCACGGCAGCGCCTTTCCTTGGGAAAATAGCCGACATGTGGGGCATCCCTGTTGCGATGTGGTCTCTCACCTGCCTGCCGGTGATCTGTTTTTTGCTCACGCTGACCTTGCCCAGGTCACGGGCCGCATCTGGATAAATCCGCATCCAGTTGTTATAGTTCTTCTGTAAGAGAGGGGTTTTCATCAACATGCCTTCTGAAAATAAGAGCGTCTCTTTCGGTTTCCGTAAAGTCTCCGAAGCCGAGAAGAGAAGGCTCGTCGACAGCCATTTCGATTCGATCGCCTCGAAATATGATTGGATGAATACCGTTTTGAGCTTTGGCCTTCACTACGCATGGAAGCGAAAGGCGGTGAAGGCAACAGGAATAAAGAGCGGCGATATCGTGCTTGATGTGTGCGGCGGCACCGGCGACCTCACCCTTCTGGCTGCGGATCGGGTAGGCGGCACCGGCAGGGTGATTGTCTATGACATAAACAGTACCATGATGCACGTGGGCCAGGCTAAGGTAGCCGCTTCCCCTTTTTCCGAACGGATCGACTTTGTGCAGGGAGATGCAGAACGCATAGCATTTCCAGATGCCTCTCTTGACGTTGTGACCGTGGGCTTTGGCATACGTAATTTCGTGCACCTGGAGCAAGGGCTCAAGGAGATGCACCGGGTGCTGAAAAAGGGCGGAAGGTTCATGTGCCTTGAATTTTCAAGGCCTGACCCTGCCTGGTTCAGGGCGCTTTACCATTTCTATTCTTTTGCGATCATGCCGCTTGCGGGCAGCATACTGGCCGGTACCCGGCAGGCGTATACCTACCTGCCGGAATCGATCCGCCTTTTTCCGCTTCCCGATGAGCTTTCAGCACTGCTCCGGAATATCGGTTTCACGAATATTACGTATAAGCGTCTCACGAACGGCATTGCAGTAATCCACAAGGCAGAAAAAGCATAAGATTTTTATCGCAGATGAACGCAGATAAGAGCAATGAGAGATGTTCGCAGAGTGCGCAGCCTCCTGTAAGGGTGAATATGCCGTGGGCAGCATTGCGATACTGCAGCAATACTGCCCACACTCCGTCGCTTCGCGAGTGAGATTCACCTCACCGGAGGTGCTGTGGTTGACCGGAGATGCTTTTTATCGCAGCTCCGGTCAAAAATAAACTATCCGCCTTTATCGCAGTTCTCATCCGCTCTTATCTGCGATAAAAGTCAGTACTTAGCTAAGTTGGTGAAGCTTGTTGACCGCTGAAGAAACGTCTGCGAAACTCAACTGGGGTGAGCGTCTTGCGGTGAATACGCCTGTGCGCGTGCTCCAGCAGCGTTTCGAGATTAACTGGATGGCAAAGGTCTGCCCGGCGAGAGATTTTGCGCGGGCACTGGAGGTAGGCTGCGGCCGCGGTGCCGGGGCCCGTCTCATCAGGAGAAGATTCAGGCCGGTAGAACTCCACACTACGGATCTCGACGTTGAGATGATGCAAAAGGCCCTCCGGTATCTCTCATCGGGCGAGAGGGGATCGATTCATCTGTGTGCCGCCGACCTTCTTGCTCTCCCGTACCCTGCGGCCTCCATGGATGCGGTTTTCGGCTTTGGTGTGCTTCACCATATACCCGACTGGCGGCGGAGCCTTAAGGAGCTGACCCGCGTTTTGAAGCCGGGCGGCTTCTATTTCCTGGAGGAGATCTACCCCACTCTCTACCAGAATGTTGTTACAAAGCGGATACTCGTTCATCCCCATCGCGACCGCTTCGACGGCGCTGACCTCAGGCTCGCGCTGAAAGAGGCGAACCTTACGCTCACTGCCGAATGGGAAGTGAAGTACATAGGCATCATAGCAGTAGCCCAAAAAAGATCTGCCTGAAAATAGAGGCATGCATGTTCGCTGCCGAGGGAGACTATGTCGGTTGACTTTGATCCATTCATGCCCATGTTTATATGGGGCGTTGGTTCGAAAAAACAAACTTAGAGATGCGACATGAAGCTTAGCGTAATAGTCTGCACGTGGAACCGATCCGAACGTCTGAGGAAAATGCTAAAAAGCTTGCAGGAGGTTGTGATTCCTCCTCATTTATCGTGGGAACTCGTGCTGGTGGATAACAATTCCGATGATGGTACGCGATCTGTTGTCGAAGAAATCGAAAAGCAGCATGGATCAAAAATCAGATACGTATTCGAGGAGAAGAGGGGAATCGCCCACGCCCGTAACAGAGGGATCATAGAAGCACGTGGCCAAATTGTTGCCTTTACGGATGATGACGTGCTCCTGGACAGGTATTGGCTCCAGAATATCGAGAAAGCGTTCAAAGAGCATGAGGATGTAGCGTGTGTAGGCGGGAAGATACTGCCGATCTGGGAGGTTTCCGCGCCCAAGTGGTTGAAACCCAATTTGTACCGTTACCTGGCGCTCCTGGATTATGGCGATTCGGTGGCTTATATGGATTCGCCGTACATCTGGGGTGCAAATCTGGCCGTAAGATCTGAAATGTTCAAAAAATATGGCTTATTTGATGCGCGCCTCGGAAGAATGCCGAAGAAATTGTATGCGGGCGAAGAGACCGAATTTCTGCTCAGATTGCAGAACGGCGGGGAAAAGATCCTGTACCACCCTCGATGCATCATTTACCATGCTGTTTCAGCTGATAGGATGTCGAAACGATATCTCCGGAAATGGAATTTTGATGCGGGCGAGTTGAACGGGATTCTTATGAAAGATACGAAATACTTCAATCTATTGGGCCTCCAGTCTCTCACGATCAGGAAGATGGTGAGAGATCTCTTTGTGGCCGTATTGAGAATTGGAAGTTTCTCAAAACACAGGTTCGATCACGAATTGAAGATTTGTTTTCTGTTGGGATTCTTATCGGGCAGGTCGAAACGCATGGCTCATGCAATAACGTAGGGTTATGCTTCCTCATTTACATACGTACTTCTTCATGGCCCGTCTTATGCGATCACATTATTCTGCAAAAGGGCCGACGTCTGTAGATATTGAGTTGACCAACCGATGCAACCTGAAATGCAGGATGTGCTGGTTTCATGGGGAGAATGGGATCGGAGACCGGTACCAGGGTTCAGAAATGGCCACGCAAGAGATCCTGGAATTAATAAACCAATTGGCGTCATACAGGCCTCACCTCTATTTTGGCGGAGCAGAGCCCTTCATTCGTGAAGATTTCCTTGCGGTAATGGCCCATGCGAAGAGCTTCGCTTTGCCCGTATCATTTACGACCAATGGGACGCTTCTGGATCGGCAAAAGATTCAAAAACTCGTTGAACTGAAAGTCGACGACATCAATTTTTCTATCAATGGGCCCGAAGAGCCGCACGACGAACTGCGTGGCAGGGGCAATTTCGAAAAGGTAATGTCGTGTATAGAGTACCTTGCGGAGTGTAAGGAGGCGGCGAATAGTAAGAGGCCGTTGATAACAGTCAATATAACAATAAATCCTCTGGCCGTCGGTCACCTGGAAGAGACCATTAATGCACTACGAAAAAGAACCGTTAATGCGGTTGATTCTTTTAGAGTCCACCATTTGTGGTTCATCACTCCGGCAGAACTACAGGTTCACAAAAAGGCAGTTGGTAAGAGCCTCCACAGATCGGCTCCCGGCGCCGCTGCTCATTGCATTCCACTTTCTCAGCATCATGACGCCGGAACATTGGCAAACGAGATACGGCAATTACAAGGCATGGAAAAAATAACATTTTTCCCCGATCTTCGGGACAAGGAAGTTCACCAATTCTATTCTGATGGTTATCGACTGAAGAAGAGGTGTATTGCGCCTTTTCGCGCCGCGGTTGTGAAACCAAATGGTGACCTGAAATTCTGTCCTGACGAGTGGATCGATGACTATGTGCTTGGAAATGTCCGCGAAGATCGTTTCGAGAATATCTGGAACAATGAGAAAGCCAGACATTTCCGGTCGGTGATTTTCTGGAAGAAGTCGTTCCCCGGCTGCAAAAGGTGCAGCTGGATGCATTGCTTCTGATAAAGGCGGCAGAAGAACGTTGAGACACACTTTTCAGGGACGTTGAAATGAAACCGTGTAGAATCATGTTCCTCGCAATCGATGCAGGGGATAGATTCCTGATTCAGGAATGGGCCAGGGATGGGACACTACCGACCATGCAATCCCTTCTCGCCAGAGGACTTATTGGAGAAACGAAGAGCGTTGAAGGATTGTACGAGGGGGCCACATGGCCATCTTTCTACACCGGCGTTAATCCAGCGCGTCATGGTTTCCACCGTTTGACGCAGATCAGACCCGGAACCTACGAATTCTATCGCTGCAATCCCGGCGAATGTATCAAGAGGGAGCCATTCTGGAACCGTCTCAGCGCAGCCGGGAAGAAAGTTGCTGTCCTGGATATTCCTCTGACCGGTGTATCAAAAGCCATACATGGAATTCAGATGGTCGAATGGGCTTCGCACGATAGCGTGTACGGTTTTCACACATGGCCTGGAGAATTAAAGAGGGACGTATTAAACCGGTTCGGGCTCCATCCGGTGAAATCGTCTTGTGACTCACGTGGGAGATCTCCGCAAGATTTTTGCAGATTCAGGGATGACCTGATCGATGGTGTCAGAAAAAAGTGCGAGCTTACTATCCATTACATGAATCAGGTCGGATGGGATTTCTTCGCCCAGGTATTTACCGAAGGTCATTGCGCCGGTCATCAATGCTGGCACCTTCATGACCCGCTTCATCCTGATTACGTTCAGGAGATCGTGTCTGTGACAGGGGATCCGATTCGAGAGGTTTATAAAGCCATTGATACAGCTATTGGAACGATTTTGGCACATGTCGATAAGAATACGATTGTTTTTATCCTTGCCACTCATCGTATGGCCCATAATTTCGGCGGGAACTTCCTGCTCGAAAAAATTTTAGAGAAATTGGGTGTGTTGAAGATAAAGCATGATGCCGATTTACCCAGAGAACGAGGGATGATCAAGCAGATGGTTGCTGCCGCAAAAGGGGAATGGCGAAAACTGCCCGATTCGATGCAGTCGACCTTGAAACCTGTTCTATTCCCCGTCTACGATACAGCCAGGCGCCTGGTGGCAGGTAAAGATCTCTATAGCCTGTCCCGCCGGGTGGATCTGGAACATTCCAGATGTTTTCTTCATGAAAATGGAAATCTCGTAAGCGGCATACGGATTAATCTCGCGGGAAGAGAGCCGGCCGGTGTAATAGAGCCGGGTGAGGAATCGGACGATTTTTACCGGCAATTACGCGAAGACCTGCTGCATATTGTCGATGTAGATAGCGGCAAGCCGATAGTGAAAAGGGTAATGAGAACTTCGGATCTTTTCCAGGGCGAGTACATTGACCACTTGCCGGATCTCCTGGTGGAATGGAACGAAGAGAAAGTCGTTGGAAGTAAAATCCTGAATGCTGACGCATCTTGCCGAATGCAACTGACTTCAGAAAAGATCGGGATAGTCGAAGGAGAATATACCTATTGTCGTACGGGTGACCACAGACCGGAGGGATTGTTTGTTGTGGTTGGCCCTGGAATCAGTCCGGGGACTATAGGAAGAACCGTCTCTATCATGGATTTTGCGCCCACTTTTTTGCATCTATCCGGGATAACAAGTTCCGATCTGGATGGCGAGCCGATCAGCGAAATTCCAGCGGTTACCTGATCATGAGTACGATCCGCCAGAGAACACTGACAGGACTGGGATGGAGCGGAGCCACACGCATTCTCGCCAGAACGCACTGCTCGATAGAGCTTTGAACTTCCGAACCAAATTCTGGATCGGAAGTATCTCTGTGGAAACAGTCCTGGAGATGAGCGGCTGGCGGACGCGGTTTATGAATTGGATCGCAGGTGATAGATCGCAGGGCGACATGGAAGAGATTCGCGACTCTTAGGAACAGATCAAGGAGGTGACATGACCGACGAGCCGTTAAACGCACAGCAGGCTCACTGGGACAGAGCATTTGTGGAGATGGCCGACATGTTCGGCACGGAGCCGAGCTGGCCCGGACGCAGAGCCGCAGAGGCATTTAAGAAAAAGGGCGCAACCAGGATTCTTGAATTGGGCGGCGGCCAGGGGCGCGACGCGCTCTTTTTCGCCGCTGAGGGTTTCAAGGTCTCTGTGTTGGATTACAGCGCAGAAGGGATCGATACCATCACCGGAAAAGCGCAGCTTCTCGGTTTTTCCCAATCGATCTTTGCGCTGCAGCATGATGTGAGACAACCTCTTCCGTTTGAGGACGGATCGTTTGACGCATGTTTCTCACACATGCTTTACTGTATGGCTTTCACCACCTCGGAGTTGGAGTTTCTCTCGCGTGAGATCCACAGGGTATTGAAGCCCGGAGGATTGAATCTGTACACCGTCAGACAGATCGCGGATGCTCATTATCAAAAGGGCATCCATCGGGGAGAAGGTCTGTGGGAGGTCGGAGGTTTCATTGTTCACTTCTTCAGCAGAGAAAAGGTGAAACACCTCGCGAAAGGATACGAGATGAAGAGCATAGAGGAGTTCGAGGAGGGAGACCTGCCCAGGAAACTGTTTCTGGTCACCCTCGTAAAGAGCGGCAATTCTGCGTCAACGACGTAACATTGCTTAACAACCGTTTCGATCCGTCGAGTGCGCAGTCGCATAGTAAAGGAGATAACATCAAATGATTCGAGCATTATCATTGTTCTTCGCGTTATTCGTTGCGTCAGTGTATGCCCTTTTAGTGTCAGCGCCCGTAACGGCACAGACTCATGACACGCATCAGCATAGCTTTGAAGGCGCGGATCAATGGGCGAGGGAGTTTGACGATCCGAAGCGTGACGCGTGGCAGAAGCCCCATGAGGTGATACAGGCACTGGCCCTCAAACCCGATGCTATCGTGGCGGACATCGGCTCCGGCACGGGTTACTTCTCGGTTCGTTTAGCCCACATGGTTCCACAGGGGCGTGTCTACGGTGTGGACATCGAGCCCGACATGGTAAAGTACCTCACCGAGCGTGCAAAACGCGAGGGACTTAAAAACCTCACCTCCGTGAAAGGTACGCCCGGCGATCCATTACTGCCCGAAAAAGTCGACCTCATCCTCATCGTAGACACGTACCATCACATTGAAAATCGTGATCGCTACTTCCGCATATTGCAGGATTCGCTCAAACTGGAAGGACGTATTGCGATCATAGACTTTCGCATGGATTCGGTGGAGGGTCCTCCTAAGAGCGCCCGCAGCACGCCGGAAGCTATTAAGGCCGAGTTGAACCGTGCCGGCTACACGCTGGTAAAGGAGCACGGCTTTTTGCCGAACCAGTATTTTCTGGTTTTTCAGTCGGCCAAGAAATGACCGGCGCTACCGACCGGCGGATGCCTTTATCGCCAGGCAATCGTACATGACGCGCTCGCTGCGGTAGACGACCATTCCGCGCTTCACTATGCGCCAATCTCCATTCTGGAAGACACCATTTGAGGCCAGTGCCTCTACCAGCCCCGAAGCGTTCTCCAAAGATCCGACGAGCTCGCCGTTTTGAGTAAGTACCACCGGCTTCATCCCCGGAGCAGCAACCAGCATGACCGGTTCGATCACCAGCTTCGAGAGGTCGCCGACCGGTACTGCTTCAGCCGCGACCCGGGCCTGCAGCTGGATCATGCGGACCCTCGCATCGGGCCCGACCGCTTCCCTGGTGGAGCTGATGAGGTCGAGCAGGTAGTCACGAATGTCATTCAGCTCAGAGGCCTTACTCAACTTACCGTTTCCGGGATAGCTTGTCAGAGACTTTGCGAGTAGAGAAACCTCCCGCAAGTAATGATTCCGCTGCTCATCCGGAACCAGGTACATGACTATTATGGAGACAGGCACGCCATCCGGGGCACCGTAGTCAATGCCTGAGGGACTCCAACCCACGACACAGATGAGATCGCCCTGCGCCGCGATACGGGCGTGAGGGATCGCCCATCCTTTACCCAACGCCGTGTTGACGGAAGCCTCTCTCGCCATCACGAGCCCGACCACGTCGGTGCCCGAAGGGACTGACGGAATCGCCTCGATAATATGTGCGAGGAACTGGAGCGCATGCGTTTTGTCATTCTCAGGCAGCTCGAGCAGTCTGCCTTCCTGCAGGGCTTCCAGCAGCGTATTCATCAGTCACCTCCATAACGTTTGAAAAACCAGGTCTTCACGAAGTGGGTGAGCACGGAGTATGAAATGAGGAATGCCCCTATCCAGGCCCAGTAGATCGGAGGCAGAGGTACCATGCCGAGCGAATTGGCGAAGGGCGAATACGGAAGCCAGGCGCCGACAAGCATGATGAAGAGTGTGGTCAGCGTCAAATGCAAGGATGCGCGGCTGCCGATGAAGGGTATCCGCCTTGTCCTGATAATGTGAACGATGAGCGTCTGAGTGAGGAGCGATTCAACGAACCATCCGGTCTGAAAGAGCTTCGCCAGCATCTCCTTGTTCCCGGCTCCTGTGGCCGGGTTAACAAAGGCATTGCAATGGAAGAAGAACCACATGAGTCCAAAGGTTGCGTAGTCGAAGAGCGAGCTCACGGGACCGATGAATACCATGAACCGCTTCACATTGCTGATGTTCCATTTGAGCGGTTTGACAACCAGCTCTTCATCAACCCGGTCGGTGGGAATCCCGGTCTGTGAAAAATCATAGAGCAGGTTGTTCGTCAACACCTGCACCGGCTGCATGGGCAGAAACGGCAGAAGATAGCTTGCTCCGATGACGCTGAACATGTTTCCAAAATTGGAGCTTGCTCCCATTCGGATGTACTTGACGATGTTGGCGAAGACTTTCCGGCCCTCGATGATCCCTTCCTCCAGGATCAGGAGGCTCTTCTCCAGAAGCACGATGTCTGCCGCCTCTTTGGCAACATCAGCCGCTGAGTCCACGGATATACCCACATCGGCCGCTTTCAGTGCGGGCGCGTCGTTGATCCCGTCACCCATGAAGCCCACCACGTGGCCGCTGCTTCTTAACGCCCGTACTATCTCCTCCTTCTGTGAGGGGGTGAGCTTGACGAACACGTCTGCTTCCTGAACGATCTTCGAGAACGCATCCTGCGAGAGCTGGGACAGCTCCGCTCCGCTCACAATTTGTTTCACTGTCAACCCCACGTCCCGGCAAACCTTAGCGGTTACCAGGCCGTTGTCTCCGGTCAGGACTTTAACAGCGACGCCGGAAGCTTTCAGCAGCTTCAGCGCCTGGGTCGACGAATCCTTGGGCGGGTCGAAGAAGGCGATATACCCGAGGAGCACAAGATCGCTCTCGTCGGCGACGCTGAAGGAAGTCTTTTCTCGCGGAAATTCACGGTACGCGATGGCCAGCACCCGATAGCCGTCGGCATTGAGGCTCTCCACCTCTTCGAAGAGGTCCTCCCGGATCACTCCTATCAGCGGGTAGACCTCGTCGCCGATCTGATACTGGCTGCAACAGGAGTAGATCTCCTCCACCGCGCCCTTCGAGATCAGTACGTGATCGCCCTCATAGTCCACGACAACGGACATGCGCCGGCGCTGAAAATCGAACGGGAGTTCGTCAACGAGGCAGCACGCCTTGTCCGCATCAAGGTCCTCATATGCGAGGATCGCATGATCGATGAGGCTGTGCAGACCGGTCTGAAAGTGACTGTTAAGGTACGCATAATTCAAAACATCTTCGCTCGGGTTGCCGGTGATATCCAGATGCTGCTCGAGCACTACCTTGTCCTGGGTAAGTGTTCCGGTCTTGTCCGTGCAGAGGATATCGATTGCACCGAAGTTCTGAATGGAGGGCAGGCGCTTGACGATCACTTTCTTCTTCGACATCGTCAGGGCGCCTTTCGCAAGGTTGACCGTGACAATCATCGGCAGCATCTCCGGTGTTAAGCCCACCGCGACGGAAAGGCCGAACAGTAAAGCTTCCATCCAGTTGCCCTTGGTCATGCCGACGATCAAAAAGACGGCGGAGACCATGACGATCATGAAACGGATCATCAGCCAGGTGAACGAGCGTATCCCGATATCGAAACTGGTCGGTGCACGACGCTCGGCCAGTAGCGCCGATATCGAGCCGAAGAGCGTGCGCATGCCGGTAGTGATGACCACGCCGCGTGCGGTGCCGCTCGTTACGTTGCTCCCGAGAAAACAGGCGTTCGCCACTTCCCACATCGCCTTACCCTCCGCTGAGCCGGCATCGACACTTTTTTCGGTGGCCATGGATTCGCCCGAGAGGGACGACTGGTTCACGAAAAAATCTTTTGCCGCGATGAGGCGCAGATCCGCGGGGATGATCGAGCCTGCCTGCAGGAAGACGATGTCTCCCGGAACGATCTCGGAGATCTTGATCTCGACCTCTTTCCCTTCCCGCAGGACGGTCGTTCGCGGCTGCACGCGCCTGCCGAGCGCTTCAACGGCGCGGTTGGAACGGCTATCGAGGATATACGACAGGCCGACGCTCAAGAATACCATAACGCTGACGATCACCGTTGATTTCACCTCGCCGATAAGAGCCGAGACCGCGGCGATGATCAAGAGCTGAATCACGAGAGGGCTTCTGCATCGCTGGAGGATGTCCAGCCAGAAGCCTCGGCGTTGTGTATGCGCCATTTCGTTACGGCCGTGCTCGTCCAGGCGATGCTCGGCCTCTTCCGCACTCAGCCCTGAAGCTGTAGTGCCGAGAGCCTCCAGGGCCTCGGACACCGAAAGAGAGCAGATCTCTGCGACACGCCGTTCCTGCTCGGCGGCAGAAGTGCTTCGGGAGTTATTCAATCGGGCTGTTTGATTAACAGGCATACTCTCTCTCGCGGGCTTCCCGTTACAACGGAAGGCCGGCGTCACGTCAATGATTACGAGACCAACCGGCAGCGTACGCACATAATGCGGGCAAAGCACAGAGCGGCTTCGCCGGATTGCCGGTAACGGCGACTCCTTCTTAACTGCCTGTTGGTGATCTGTTTACACTGTGGAAGAGAGGGGAAAGAAAAGCTCTCCTCAGGAACCGCTCGGGCCCATGAGGAGATCGAAAAAATCAGATGATCCGACCAACGTCACGAGCAAAAACTGTTCCGTTCCACGTTATCCCGTACCGACCGTCAGGGTCGTCTTCCATGCAAGAACTGCTCCTTCAGATCTATTGACGGTCAAATAGTAGACCCCCGGTTCCGTTTTGTCAACCGGAAACGGACGAATTACGGACGAATATGTCCCTCGCTTGCGCAAGCACTCTTCACAAATATTTAACACACAATTAATTGACGTGAAGCATTTCGATGCTATGCTTCTTTTATGTCGGAGTCATCAGTCAGCGTTGATACAACGTTCAAGCAGTTTGTCGAAGAGGAGAGAGGTCTCAGACTTGCGCATATCAGATACGGGACGGCACTCTACCGAATGCTGGTGAAGGATTTTAACCGATTTAAGCAGGCCTTTATCGACATCGAAGAACGAGAGATCCGACAAGAGGCGAGACTGCTGTTGCGGCGTGCATAAAGAGCCCTTGAACCCGCTGTCCTGGAAACCCCTCTGTTCGTTTGCGCCTTTTCAGTGTCTGCACGATTGAATGATCCCTTCCACGGCCTGCACAAGGTCAGTCCTGAGGACAGGCTTATCGAGCAGGGCTTTTACATTGAAAAGAGACGCGCCTTCAACGAGTCTGTCTGAGTAGCCGCTCAGAAGAATTATCGGAATGTCCCCCCTGATTTCTGCCATCTTTTGCGCCAACTGGATTCCATCCATTTCAGGCATTACGATATCGCTGACGACGAGGTCAACTTTTTCTGGGTTCTCCATGAAGTAACCGAGTGCCTTAAGAGGATCATGAAATGAGGAGCTATTGTATCCCCGTCGTCTGAGGACCTCCCGGACATACTCCTCAATCTCTTCTTCATCGTCCACAACCAGAACGTGACATACTTTTGTTGCGTCTCCCATGGTCACCACAGTCCCCGATTTGATTTCATCACGACGTTCAAACAACTCTATCTTCTAAGCTAGTTCTTCGAAGCACAAAATGCAACCCCGGCCTGGAAAACAGTTGTGTCAATCGAGTTTACTTCTTCTCCAGTGGAAACGTGAGCGTGCCGCCGAAATAGCCGATGGTGATGGAAAGCGGGGCGAGGGCGAGTGCAAGGATCACATAGATGACACCGGCCCCCTGGATTGGGTTGATAATCGAGGGATCTGATACGCGCCAGATAAAAGCAGCGATTGCGTCGGCGAGCATGATGCAGGAAAGAATTATTTTGATCATGACCTGGCGCACGGGCTTCGCCATATAATTGAGCCACCACGTAAAAAGGCCGGTTCCCATTGCCGGCAACGAAAGAAGTATCCCGGCGGCGGCGCAATGAAGCGCCGTGATTTCGAAAGATTTTATGTCCGTGATGAGATAAAGCAGATAGAATCCCGAGACTGCGGCCATGAAGGCAATCGGGAAATGCACACTGGCCGGGTGCGGATGGCGGCGAAAGAAAGGGTGACGGGAAAGGAACGCGGCCAGAAAGGAAGGCATGCGGCGCTCCGCGACCGCCGCTGCTTTCAGAGAGCCGATCTCCGGATAACGGTCGAGCACCTCAGGTCCGTGAGGCGCGGCGCTTATCTGGGCAGTGAGATCAGCGCCCGCAGCGTGGCGCGCCATATGCACGCCTGTCTGCCATAGCCTGCTGGCGCTGACGTCGATTACTCTTCCCTTATAGGCGATGTAGACAGGATTCCCCTCTTTGCCATTGCTCCTGGAGAGGGTCTCTTGATCGATCTCTTTCACGTCTATCCTTACCGCCCTAGGATATCATGTGCGCGAGCAGCACGGCAAGTAAAGCAAGTGGGTAGAGGCTCGCCTTGGCAAAGAGCGCGTCAACGTCGCTCATTGTCTCAGAGCGGCACACCTGATACGCCGGCTCGGCCAGAAGAAACAATCCCAACAGAAGACTGGCTCCCGAACAGAAGATGGAAAACTGCCCGGTGGCGGTCGAAAGCATGTACGTTCCGAGAAGTACAGTGATGAACAGTGATGAGAGAATAAGTGAGGATGTGATCCTGGAGCCGCATTGTACGGGGATGGTCCTGTGTCCCAGTTCGGCATCCTCGTCAAGGTCGTGCCAGTCAGCAGGCAGGTTTTGTCCGCCGACCTCCCAGAAAAAGAGCCACAAAAAGAGAAGCAAGAGGAAGACAGGGGAAGGCGTCGGATCGACAGCAAATACGGCGGCTATGCCTCCGAGTGTTTTGACAAGACCGCTCACGAATACACGCAGATAACTCACTTTCAACATGAGGCAGTACGTGGCCTCCAGCACGACGCCGCCAACGAAAAGCAGAGCGCAGACAGGACCGAGCATGGAGGCGCCTATCAGAGCGGTCAGCGCCCAGAAGGCAGCCCACACCAATCCTTTTCGAAAGCTGAGAGCGCCCTGCGCCAGGGGGTGACGCACGAAAACCGTATCGAGATAATCACCGGCGTCCTTGAGAAGGCCATTCCTCACGCGCTCCGTGTCGTTTCTGTAATCGACAAGATCGTTGAGCGCATACACGGCCGTGTATCCTGAAAAGGCAGTCAGAAGACCTACGGTCACTATCCATGGAGAAGGAAATGCGCCGAGCCAGAGAAGAGCCGACAGCGCGGGCGTGGCAAGGTCCAGAAGACTGTGCGTCGTGCGGGACAAAGCCAGAAAGAGTTTTACGTTGGAGAGAAATGCGCGTGACTGCGCTCCGGCCTTCTTCATGGTACCCCTCCCGCTTGCACTTCCCGGGCCATGAGCTGCTGCTCAGGCCTGTGAGGTGCCTGCTTCTTACGCGCAATGCGGAGTGCATTTCCGATTACCGTGAAGCTGCTTCCGAACATAGCCAGTACAGCGATGAGCGGGTTGAGCAGGCCGCTTATTGCAAAGGGTATGGCGACGCCATTGTAAAGAAAGGCAAAGAGCAGATTCTGCCGTATCGATTTTGTGGCGAGTTGCGACAGATCGAGCACATCGAGAACCTTTTCGGGCTCGGCACCCAGAATAGTTACGTCGGATGCGTCCCGGATAAGATTACTCCCGTTGCCGAGGGCAAATCCAACGTCAGCCTGAGCGAGAGCAGACGCATCATTCAGTCCGTCCCCGACCATGCCTACGTTGTATCCCGCGCCTTTCAACGAGGCTATCAGCTCGGCCTTCTCTGCCGGTAGCATCTCGCCGCAGTATTCTCCTATTCCCACGGATGCTGCCACCGCTGCTGTCGTTCCCTTTGCATCTCCTGAGACGATCCGGACCGCGATATGCCGCTCCTGAAGCCGCCTCACCATATCACGGGCGCCCTTTTTGAGTGCATCGCCGAAGACAAGGATGCCTCTGACCTGGCGTTCCCATCCGAAAAAGAGGACGGTCATTCCCTCTTTTTGCCATTGCATCGCGGCATCGTTGAAACGGACCGGCAGCGTCATCTCGTGCTCCTGCATGAAGCTATGGTTGCCGACAACAACTTTCTGGTTCATGACCATGCCTTTCACGCCGCGCGCCACTACCTCTTCCACCTCTTCTGCCTCTATAGATGGGCCTTCCCGATCGGCTCGCGCTGCGCACGATCTCCCGGGCGAGAATATGAGACGATGCGGTTTCCAGGGCTGCCACCCGCGCCAGCACCTCTTCTTCCGAAAGACCCTCGGTGATCACTCTGAGCAGGGCAAAGTTGCCCTCCGTTATTGTGCCGGTCTTATCAAAAAGCATCACGTCAAGCTCATGTGCGCGCTCCAGAGCCTCAAGATTGCGAACGAGAAGTCCCTTCGAGCGGGCAATCCCGAGCATTGCCACCTTTACCAGCGGCGTCGCAATGCCGAGTGCGCAAGGACATGAAATCAAGAGAACGGTCAACATCCGCAACAGGACCTCGTGAGCAGGCACACTGCGCATAAACAACAAGAACCCGGAGAAAACCGCAATACAAAGCACAGCGGGTACGAAGAAAGCTGTGATACGGTCCGCGAGGAGCTCGATCGGAACTTTCCTGTCGAGGGCTTCTTTCACGAGAGAGACCATCTGTTGCAGAGAACTGTCTGAACCTACGCGCGTGGCCGTCAACAGAAGCTCTCCATCATTTAAACGACTTCCGGCCATGACTTCTTCGCCGGCAGACTTGTGACGCGGCCTCGATTCTCCCGTAAGAATCGACTCGTCGAGCGATCCTCTGCCTTGCAGAATAGTTCCGTCGACTGGTGCGCGCTCCCCGGAACGCACCAGAAACCGGTCTCCAGGTTTGACGAGATCGGGGCCAATCCATTCTTCCCGGTCATTCTTCTGCAGCCTGACCTTTTGACCCGCCAGATCCCAGAGTGGAACGATGCCCTCGGTAACTTTATGCCGTGCCCAGGTCTCTATATATTTTCCCGCCAACACGAGCGTCACCAGCATGCAGGCCGTATCAAAGTAGAGATGTGTGCTGCCTCTTGCCATCTGAATAATGCTGTAGCAATAGGCTGATAAAATCCCCAGCGAGATCAAGGTATCCATGGACGTCTTGCCGTAGATCAAGCCCGACGCCGCTTTCTTCAAGATGGGAAATCCGCCGTAAAAGACCACCGGCGTTGTTAATACCAATAAGGGTATCGAGAAGTAAGCAATCACCGTGGATGAAAGATCACGAAACAAGCCGAAGTAAAGGGCACAGGAAACCATCATTACATTGGCACTCAAAATAGCCGATATACCGAGGCGCGAAAGCATCTCGTTCTTTCCGGATATCCCGGACGCGGTCTCGGAGAATGGTGAAGCTTTATAGCCGAGCCGCGTAATCCTGGATGTAATCTCAGCCGGACTCACCACATGAGGAAGGTATTTCATCTGTACCGAATCGGACAAAAATGAGACGTGAGGCTCGAGTACACCGTCCATCCTCCGCAGTACCTCCTCGATCAGCCATGCGCACGCGGGACACCACATGCCCTCAAGGCGCAGAGCAAGATACAGAGGCGGAAGGCTTATATCCGAATCCAACTTGGCATGGCCGACAAAATGTACGGTGCCGGCCTTGCCGTCAGGAATGATCCCTGATTCGACGCAGATCCGGTATAGATCGGTTTCTTTGAAATTTGCACGCAGGGATCGTCCATCGCTCGCGAGCAGCAGAAAGACCTGCCTGCATCCGGGACAGCAGAAACGGAGCGTCTCGCCGTCAATCGATTGCTCGATGTTGGAGCGGCCGAGGGGTAAGCCGCAAAGGTCACATCGGTCAGGCAATCTGCTTTGCTCCTTTAATAAGAAGTATAATTCCCATAACGATCACGGAACAGGCCGCAAGTCGCTCACCCGTCAGCCTCATACGCAACGTTACCATGGACGCTGACAGGCCGATGAAGAAGAGCGCCGGAACCGTGCCCAAACCAAAAAGCGCCATGGTCAAGAATCCGTCGATCGGAGTGGTCGCCGTGGCAGCTTTCACAATCATGGCCCACGAAAGCATGCACGGAAGAAACCCCGCGGCAAAGCCGAGCGCCCCTTTGGATGCGATGCGGTCCGATGCCGACAGCCGAAAGAATGTGCGCCCGATGGATGAGTCTGCTTGGAGAAATGAGAAAGAGAAAACCGGCACAGAGATGACTTTGAGTAGCGTCAGGCCCAGAAGCACCATGAGAAGTCCTCCGATAAACGTTGCTATGCTTCTGAAGCTTCCTAAGAGCTGCCCGAAACCGGCAATGTACCCGCATAGCGAGGCCGCGGCGCCGAGAAGGCCGTAGCAGATGATACGCCCGGCGTGAAACGCAAGGTGGTGCATAAAGCCTTTCGACCACAGCCCGGTAACAGCCACATCGGGGCTTGCATAGGGTGAAGCCGGCCGTATGTGAAGGGAGTATGCAACGACGAGAGGACCGCACATACCGATGCAATGAAGGCTGCCGAAGAAGCCGACCACAAGCGGAGAGAGCAGATCGAATAGTGTCATCCGTTTTTTCCTTTCAGGGACCTGATGTAAATGACAACGGCCCACGCATCACCTTCGGAGACCGTGCTGAAGAGCCGGGGATGCCTGTTGTAGCCGAGCCTTATTTTCGCATAAAGCTCACCGTCGCTCTGTTCGTTGACATCCGCGGAAGTAAGGTCTGCGGGCAGTGGAGAAAAGCTCTGCCCCACGGTCCCGTTTCCATCGGCCTTCGGTCCATGGCATTGGATGCAGTAATAGCCGTAAGCCCGGGCGCCCTGTTCCACTGATGCTTTCGAATACTCGAGGGGGTTCTTTAACTTTTGTGGGTCCGCAGTGGCGAGTCTCTGAAAGCCATCATGGACGGGGACTGTTCGTCCATCCATCTCCGGCATCTTCTCTCCGTATGTCTTGATCACGTCCTGATCGTACATCCGGCCGTAATCGCAGCCGTACATCAAAAAAAGGACGAGCAGTACAATTAACGTTCGCAGTGCGTGTCTGGCGCTCATGGCTTATCCTTCCCGGCATTACCACCAGCCGGCGCCGGCGCCGCGATATCAGCCTGTGATGGCTTTTGCGAGATGTGCTGCGGATCAGGCGCGGCCGTTCCGCCGGTGATAGGCTCATTGGTGGAATATACCGACTCTCCGGGAGTATCCTCTACTGTGCCGAAGTCCCAGCCGGGCGGGCCTTTGTCGCCTATCATGTAGAACATGAAGAGCCCGTACACCAGAAACATGAAGGCCAGCGCGCAAACATACAACCAGCCCTTGAGATCCATCCTGGCTCGTCACTCTTCATCTTCTTACTTCGCTCCCATGCGTCTCGCTCTCAAAGTCCATCACTGCATACTGCTCACGGACACGGCTCACTGTCTACCGTTATTGATCGTGCCTACTGTTCACTGCTCGCTATTCACTGGACCCTGGCCACTGATTGACCCTATCTTCACAGCGGTCCTCTCTTCAACCCGAAAAAGATCACGTAGAAAATAAACCAGACTACGAAGCCGAGAATAAGGAAAAGCACTAAGGGAGGAGAAGTGTGATTGCCGATTTCAAGCCCATCGGGGTAACCCGACTCCGTCTCTTCTTCTCTTCGCGGTTTCGTAAATCGAGCGCTTCGAAATCCGATATAGATAAGAATCGCACCGACCAGGCCGAGGAAGATGCCGAGGAGCAGATGCTGCGCGTCGAGCAAAGAGAATAATCGCATCTCTATCCTCCTCCGGCCTTGAAAAGCACAGTGATCAGCGTAACGAGTAATCCCAAAACACCCATGCAGAGCACGGCTATAAGCGCGTAGACTTCACGCGTGAGCCTGGAGGGATGCGCCAGAGGCGCCCCCGCGGCCTCGCCCCTGAGCGGCAGGTACCGGGCACGCTCCTGATCGGACAACTGGCCATGTTTGAGGGCCCAGAAAAAGGCCGCAATACTGACCCACAGGCTTACGACAATCAAGAGCACCCACGGAAGATAGTATGCATTCATCTCATTCTCCTCCGGTTACTTTGCTCCCGCAGGGCCTATATACGATGCATCGATGCCTCTCGGCTGTCCGTGCGCATCGCTCTGCCCTATGAAGGTGACTGCCACGTAATTGCCGACGTCCCATATTTTCTCCGATTCCAGTTCACGCTTGAAATAGGGCATGGCAGTGCCGGTGATGCCGTTCATGATCTGGTAGTAGAGAATCCCCCCTGAGATACCACGATCTTTCAGTATGGTGAAGTTGAGTGGGGGCGGATAGAGATAGGGCTGTGCCGGTCCCATGCCGTCACCGACAGGCCCGTGGCATCCGATGCAGAAGCTCTCGTATATCCGGTGGCCTCGCTTGAGACCCACGTCCGTCGTCGGGTAGGGATTGGCGAGCTTGCGCCATGGCTCAGGTACCATGGAATGCAGCCACTCCACATTCTTTTCCGGTCCGGACTTGTACGCCTCTGTCGCTTTGGCCTTCCAGTACTGCTGGCGCGCCACACGGAAGTCGGCGTCCTTGAAGCCCAGCGCCTGCTTGTAGGCGATAAGCGCCTTAATTTTTTCCTTGCCCAGATATTCGAAAGCAGGCATGACCGATTCAGGGCGTACATAGCGGGGATTAGTGTAGTGTGCCATGTGCCAGTCGTCCGGATGCTCACCGCCTTCCTGTGAAAGATCAGGGCCCGTGCGTTCCGACCCCAGAAGGTGGGGCTGCTCGCTTACGTAGTCGCCGGATCGGGCGATTCTTTCTGCTCCAAGGCCCCAGTCGATCGAGCGTATGAACTGGGTGTGACAGTACGTGCAGCCGTTCTCGATGTAGATCTTCCGGCCCTCGTTCTCGAGTGCGCTGCGCGCCCGGAAGATGGCGGACGGCTTCTCGCTGATAGTCACCCACGGCAGAATAAAGGAGATAAAGAGCACGGGCGCAAATATGATGAGACCTCCGTAGATGATCAGCTTCAGCGTCATCCTCACCGGTCGTCCTCCGATGCCCCTCGGCCGTACAGGCTCCGCGCTATATTGTAAAATCCGACGACCGCGCCGCTCATGATCAGAACCCCGAACCCGAGACGCCACACCCAGTAAATGTGAAGTTCCGGCAGAATCACGTAAACAGTCTTGCCGTACAGCCACCCCGTTCCCTGAATCAACCCTGCCATGGTCAGGGTCAGAAAAAAGCCGGAAAGGCCGGCGAGCACGAGCCAGTACTGAATATCGGCCAGCTTTCGGCTGTACAGGGGGCGTCCGGTGATTCGTGGGATGATGAAATAGATCCCGCCGAGCGCGATGAAGCCGGCGAAGCCGAAAACCGCGATGTGCGAATGGGCAACCACCCAGTTGGTGAGATGCGTCACGGTCTGCACCGAGGGGAGAGCCTGAAAGGGACCCTGCAGACAGACAAACAGATACCAGACCAATCCGGCAAAGACGAACTTGCCGCCGATATCGGAATGAATCTGTGCGAGTTTTCCGCGCATGGTCAGAAACAGGTTGATGAGAACGGCAAACACCGGGATGAGCATGCCTATGCTGCCGGTGATCGCCACGATCTTGAGCCACGTGGGCGCCGGCGTCTGCAGCAGGTGGTGTGTGCCGATGTGAGGATAGAACATCAGGATGGTCCAGAAGCCGATGAGCGATACAGCGTGGCTGAAGAGAGGCGCGCGGCTGACGATCGGGATGACGTAATAAGATAAAGCCACAGCGAGCGGTGTCAGGAAGAGACCCACGATGCCATGGCCGTAGAACCAGGCGAGAATACCGTCAGGCATGCCGGTGATGGCGCCCGTTCGCGGGTTCCAGACGGCGTTGCCGAAGAAATAGATGAAGAAGGTGAAGATCATCGCACCGAATGCGTACCAGATGGAGACATAGAGGAGTTTCTCCTCGCGGGCAAGGACCGTCATGAGCAGGTTATAGAGGGTGAGTGCGAGAACTATCAGGACCAGTATGTCTACCGGCCATATCCATTCCGCGTACTCGCGGCTCTGCGTGTACCCCAGGGCAAGGGTAACGGTGCCCGATGCCACCGTGATGTTCCATAGCCAGACAGCAGCGCGTCCCATTAGACCGCTGTATAAAGGGCTGCGCGTAAGTTGGGGAACATAGTAGTACAGAGAGCCGAGAAGACCCGAGCCGACAAATCCGAAGATCATCATGTTTGTGTGCATCGGGCGGACGCGGCCGAATACAAGCCAGGATATGTTCTTATAAAAAGAGAAGTCGGGCGCCACCATAGACGGAAGCAAGAAAGAGCCCGCCTGCACCGGCCAGAACGAACCAGAAGGCCGACGAGATAAAGAACCCCTTCACCGCCGCAAAACCGTTTTCTATCTGGGGTCTGTTGTCGTCTGTCATCATCCGGGCTCGTCTCATTGCTACTCATGTCTCTAAAATCTTCTTCGGTCCCCTGGCCCCTGGACCCGGCCCCTGTACCCTGTCTTCATCTCCGTGACCCATGCCCCATGACCCGTGACTCCGGTCGTTCTCATCTATGGCACGCCAGCCAGCAGTCGACCTGCGCCGCATTCTCCCGGTGGCACTTTATGCAGAAACCCATTTTAAACTTCGTGTATTTCAGCCGGTCCATTGTCTTCACGTCGCCATGGCATTCCGAACAATCGAACCCCGCCCATTTGATGTGCGGGATGTGGTTAAAAAAGACAAAATCCGGCACCCAGAAGATACGCACCCAGGGAACGGGCCTGTTCGAATCAAGATAGGCTTTCTCCTTCTTAATCTCCGGATGGTCCGGGATTATATATTCGTGGCAGAAGAAGCACTTCTCTACCGGAGGCAGTCCCGCGTTCCAGGAGCGCTCGACGTTGGGATGGCAGAAACGGCAGTTGATCTCCTTCACGCCCGCGTGAATCCTGTGGCTGAAGGAGATCGGCTGCTTCTGCCCTATCCGCTCCTCAGGATATACATAGTAAAGATAGAACATGACGACGAAGAGAGCCGCGGCGAGTGCGATCCATCCATACCCGCGTCTTGACTTACCTATCTTTCCTTCCTCTTCAACCATGATGCCCTTGGAATGGGTCTTTTCTCACTGCCCACTGTTTACTGGTCACTGATCACTGTTCTTTCACGGTTCCATCTTCTCCTTTTTGCTCTCCTGCATCTTCCGGAAGAGCGGGTCGGAAACGGGAAAGAGAGGCACGCGCTGCAGGAAAGACGTCACGCTGATGCCAACGATCCCGAAAAAGCCCGCTGTCACGAGCAGCTCCGTTATGCCGATGGGAATAGTATCCTGCTTCCAGAGAGAAGGCACCACGAGAATAAACCGTTCGAGCCACATCCCCACCAAGATAACGATTGAAAGGATGATGACAGGAATGCGTTTTACCTTCACGCGCCTGCTCAATAAAATGAAGAGCGGGCCCAGGAAAATCATGAACAAGATTGCCCATGCCAGCGGCTCCCACGGGGTGAGTTTCACGCGCAGAATCACGTAGCGTGCCTCTTCAGGGAGATTGCCGTACCATATGGTCAGAAATTGCGCATAAAACAGATAGCCGGTAAAGATACAAAATGCCATGACCAGTTTGCCCTGATCATGAAGAAGGCGCTTTCCTGCATACGGTTTGAAGCTCTCTGTGCCTGCAACTATCGTGCAGAGCAGGTAGAGACAGACGATGCCGGAATAAAAAGAGCCGACCAGGAAGTAGCCCCCGAAAAGCGTGCTGTACCAGACCGGGTCCAGAGACATGATAAGGTCGAACGCTAAAAGGCTGACGAGAAATGCAAACGCTATAATGAGCACCGGCGACACTATCTGCTGTTTACGCCACGCGTCTGACCAACCGGCTTGGGCATCCTCGGAGCCTGACGTGCCGTTCCACTGGCGGTCGCCCTTCACAGAATAAAGAGCGAGTGCCAGCGCAAGAGCCGTCATGCAGAGCAGCGCTGCAGCGTCCCTGATGAAAAAAAAGGGTACGTTGAGCCAGGCCGCTTTTTGTGGATTAGGTTGACGCACCCAATAGAAGAGTTCCGATCTGCCCAGATAGAGCAGCCAGTAAAGAATAAACGCCACCGGGAGGAAAGCGGCAAAGCCTTCAGCCAGCCGTTTCATTGGACGGCCCCAATTCGCGCCAGTCACGTTCAAAACGGCCGAGAAAAGCACGGCCCCGGAAGCCATGCCTGTCCAGAAAAGAAAATTGACAAGGTACGCCTGCCAGGCGCGCAACGATTGGCTTCCTGAAGAGGCAATGACAAACGTCAGGCCGCCGGCCACTATGCAGATCACGAAGAAGGCCCGCAGGGATGCCGGTATTCTGGCAACCACAAATCCTGTGTTACCAGGAGACATCGCGTACCTCCTCAGCACCGGACGAGTCCAGGATACCTCTCACTTTTTCTTTTTCCATGGCTGCGCATGACACCAGGACTCCGAACCGGTCTCCGGAAAATAGCTGATCATAAACCGGCGAAAGGCGGAAACGCGGCAGGCGCGCTTTCAGAACCCAGGCGCAGACGCTGAAGATCACCGCCAGAAGGATCACCCCTTCGAAGCAGACGATGACCCACGGTACAGCGGGGAAAACCGGCTTGCCGCTCGTGATCAGTCTGAAGCTCAGATGCGCGTACACCGCGAGAGCAAGAAGGCTCAATCCCCCGATGATACCGCCAACCAGCGTAATCAACCGGACGATGCTCGGTTTTTTTTCAAGAATCTCGTCAATCTCCCGCAAGCGAAGTGGAGAGTATACCGTCTCGATCCTGACCGCTTGTTGCTTGAGCGTTTGGAGTACCGCAAAGAGATCATCCACATACATGAAGATAGCGAGTACCCCTTCTCTATGGTTCATACAGCCTGCCTCCCCGCATGGGCGGACCTGCTTCTTCTTTCACTTCTGTCATGGCGACTGAAGGAAGAAACTTGGCGAAGAGCAGGAAAAGAAAGAGAAAGAGGCAGAAAGAGCCGATCGTGATGGTGATGTCTACCCAGTTAGGCCAGTAGATTCCCCATGCATGCGGGAGGAAGTCATGAGACATTGAGCCGCAAATGATAACGAAGCGCTCTAGATACATGCCGATGTTGATGAGGATGCCGATGACAAAGAGACAGATCGTATTTCTCCTCACTTTTTTCCAGAAGAAGGCGAGCGGCGCGATGGCATTGCAGAAACACATGGTCCAGAAGAGCGGCGCGTAATAGCCGAATGCTCTGAAGAGAAAAGACTGTTTTTCAAAAACATTTCCGCTGTACCAGGCAATAAAGAATTCAACGGCATATGCATAGCCGACGATCGATCCCATCAGTATCGTGGTCTTCGCCACTTTTTCAAGGGTATCGAGCGTGATAATTTTCTCGAAGTGGAAGATCTTCCTGAGCGGGATGAGAAGCGTTAAGACCATGGCGAGTCCGGAATGAATGGCGCCTGCAACAAAGTACGGAGGAAAGATCGTGCTGTGATAACCCGGTATGATGGCGAGGGCGAAATCCCACGATACTACGCTGTGCACGGAAATAACGAGCGGCGTCGCAAGGCCCGCCAAAAGGAGGTAGGAGGCGCCGTAGTGGTGCCATTGCCGGTCGGTGCCCGACCATCCGAGCGAGAAGAATGAGTATAGCTTTCTCCGCAGGCCCTGCGCCCGGTCCCTGGCCGCGGCGAGATCGGGCACGAGTCCCGTGTACCAGAAGAGGAGGCTCACGGTGAAGTACGTCGAAACCGCCAGCACATCGAAGATCAGCGGCGATTGAAAGTCAGGCCAGAGAAAACGCTGGTTGGGATAGGGCAGGATCCAGTAGAAGACCCACGGTCTTCCCAGATGGATAAATGCAGGAAAGATACCGGCAATCATGACGGCAAAGATCGTCATGGCCTCGGCGGCCCTGGAGATACCCGTCCGAAATTTTGCACGGAATAGATACAGAATAGCCGAGATGAGCGTGCCCGAATGGGCGATACCGATCCAGAAGACAAAGTTGACAAGATAGACGCCCCACATGCCTGCCGGGTGGTACCCGGCAACACCGAGACCGTACAGTAACTGATAACCCCAGACGCCGGCCGCGAAAAGAACGAAGAGAAAGAGGAGCGACACCAGCACCCAGTAGGAACGGCCCGGCGTGGAAAGTGTCCTTAAGATCTCCTCATTCACATCGCTGAACTTGAGGCGCTCATCTCTATTTATCGCGTCGCTCATGTGATCGCCTGCGTGATTCGCTTCAGGTATATGACAGCCGGCTTGGTATTGAGTTCTCGTAGTACCTGGTAGGCCCTCGCCTCTTTGATTAATTTCGATACACGGCTTTGCTCATCGAGCAGGTTCCCGAATATGAGCGCATCAGCGGGGCACGTCTGCACACAGGCGGGACTGAATTCGCCGTCGCGTATCAGCCGTTCCTCGCTTCTCGCCTGAACCCTTGCCGCGTTAATGCGCTGAATGCAGAAAGAGCACTTCTCCATCACCCCTTTTTCCCGCACGGTCACATCCGGGTTGAGTTGCCATTCCAGCGGCTTATCATGCTTCCAGGTGAACCAGTTGAACCTGCGGACCTTGTAGGGACAGTTCTGGCTGCAGAAGCGGGTGCCTATGCACCTGTTGTAGACCTGGTTGTTGATCCCTTCAGCGTTGTGCTGAGGGCCGAAGACCGGGCATACCGATTCGCACGGCGCCTCATCGCAATGCTGACAGAGCATGGGGAGAAAGCGGATGAACGGCTCCTCAGCCTCGATATAACGCTGAATATTGAGCCACGCCATGTGCCTGCCGCGCTCCACCTCCCGCCGGCCTACGACGCCCACGTTATTTTCGGTGTAACAGCCTATGACACAGGCGCCGCAGCCGATGCAGCGATCGAGATCGACGATCATTGCCCAACGATAATCGACGTGCTGGTGAGGCGGATAATAATCGATCTCGTTTATCCCAGCCTTGTGGAAGAGGCAGGGTAACCTCCGGCGTCTGCCCGAGCGTGGATCGGTATCGCTCCAGGCTGATCGATCGGACGAGGTCGCGTCCGTGCTGGTAAGCGCTTCCATCCGTGTTTGCGATTGAGACGACGCGCCCCTGTTTCTGCAACGTGACTGATGCGCTCGCCCAGACGATTCCGCCTGCAACGTCCAGGCGGCCTGATGCGAGATGAAAAGGATTTGTTGTCTCGCTTCGGGCGTAGCGGCCGAATGCCGTATGGCCATGACCAACAGGCATGGCAAGCGTATCGGGTGTGATGCCGGAATAAGGAAAGGCTGTTCCGCTCACGGTACCATGCTCCGACCGGATCGTGAGCAGATCGCCTTTTTCTACGTTGAGCTTTCGCGCTGTCTCGGGATTGATCTCCACCCAGCCCGCCCAGGTGATCTGCGTGACAGGATCAGGCATCTCCTGAAGAAAAGGCCGGTTGGCCATCCGCCCGTCGAAGAACTGTATCGTTGGATAAGCTATGAATCCGAGTCCTTTCGTTTCAGTCCCGGCCGACGCTTTTTCAATCGCGGAGAAAGAGAACGTGCGGCCTCTCTCAGCCCGCGCCGGCGAGTTGGCCGGCTTCTGTCTCCGTCCAGAGACCGCCTCTTTGCAGGCTTTCCTGCCAGAATGCTTCTGCGCTTGCAATGGAGGAAGCTCCGCCGGTATTCTTCTGTCTTTGATTCCACGATGCGCGCACAACTTCGTAAAAATCTTTTTCGGGAAAGCTTTCAGGCTTTATTTTCCTGTCCGACCGAGAGCAGGATATCGCCCAGGCTGCGGGTGGCAAACATTCTTCCCATGACCGGCTGCAGCAGTCCGTGGACCGCGTGAACCCCGCTGCGCGGGCTGTAATCGCCCCAGGATTCAAGAAAAGTGTCGGAAGGGAGGATAAGCTGTGCGTACTCGGTTGTCTCGTCCGGAAAACTGGAGAAGCTGACGACCAGAGGGACGGCGCGCAACGCCTTTTCAAACTGCCATGACAAAGGAAGGTTAAAGACCGGGTTTGCGCGGTCGATCAATAACACGTCAACCTGTTTGTTCAACATAGCATCGGTCAGCGACTTCATCTGGTCGGCCTTGATCACATCGGACAATGAGGAAGGGCTTGAAAAATCGATCGTCTGGCCTTCTCCCGGAAAGAGGCTGCAGAGCAGGTTTGCTGCCACCGCCGTCTCATACGCTGCCGGGTCTTGATACCCCATGCCTTCGGCGAGTATGAGCGGCCGCCTGGCTCGACCCAGTTGCGCAGCGATCGATGCGAGCAAATCAGGCTTAACACCCGTAACCCTCTCCACCATATCAGGAGTGAATGCTTCGACGCTTGCCATTTAACGCAGCAATTTCATCGACAGTCATAAGAGAAGTAAGCTTGCTGTTTTCTGGACCCCGGAACACCCGCAAGCGGGTACCCGACCCCGGACCCTGTAGTCCCAGTCGCAACAGGCCAAGCGCCACCGCTGATTGCCCCGCTGCGGGCACCCTGATCCAGCGGTCTGCATTGGCGGCAGTCATGGAAAGGCGGGGCCCGACGTAATAGAAAGGATTTTTGGTACCATTATTCGGCGCGTGAAATGAGGCAAACTGGCGCGCGAACTGAACATTGGAAACCCACGTCTCCAGGAAACCCGCGCCGAAGGAGAGAAGAAAATCGGCTTTATCTATATGGTACATCGGTATCGCATTCGAACCGAAAACGGTCTGGTTGGCCTTGCGCAATGGTTCGTACGCGAAAGGCTCATACGTGACGTGGAGTCCGGAACCGAAGGATGCCAGCCATCTTGTGATCAGCTCCCGTTCGGCGCCGGTGCGCAGGTCTGTCAGGAAAACCGCAGCTTCTTTCCGGCCGTTGGATGCAAGCGGCGTAAGGCTATTCAGAAGCTCCTGTTCCGCGCGTTCCCATGAAATCGGGGAGAGCTTGCCGGCTTTGCCGCGCAGCATAGGCTCCCGAAAGCGATCCGGATTGTAAATGGCCTGGACAGAGGCTTGACCCCTTGCGCAGAGCTTTCCCGTATTGACGGGATGAAGCGGATTTCCTTCCACTTTGATCACGCGGCTGTCGCAGTTTTTTGCCAGCATGCCGCAGCCTGCAGGACATTCACGGCATGTGGTTGCATACCATGTCGCATCTCCCGGAACGATATCTTCGGGTGCTGTGACGTAAGGGATCAGCTTCCTCGCTGTATCCGAGCAGCCACCGACGAGCGCACTGGTCCCTGCGAGGCAGGCGGCTTTGAGAAACTGACGACGCGAGAGTTTAGGCATCTTGCTGGGACCCAGCAAGAAATCTAATCACTTTAGAGGGCTATGTCACTGGAGAGAAAGGTGAAACCCTCATAAGAAGGTTTGGCGGGAAAGCAGATTGTTACAGGTGTTCGGGTGGAAGCGGAGGCTTATGAAGGAAAACGACTTGAGTCTTTAGTCCAGCTTATATTTCTTGGCTTTTGAGATGAGGTTGACTCTTGATATCCCGAGGATCTGCGACGCCTTTGTCTTGTTGCCGCCTGTGTAGCTCAGGATCTTCTTGATGTGATCTTTTTCAACGTCCTCAATCGTCTTGAGCGGCATATCCAGCGGCCCGACATCAGACAGCACGGACGAATCCTCAAGAAAATAGTGCGGGAGCGATTTCTTTCTTATCTCGTTTGTCGATTCAACGATGACAGCGCTGTTGATGATATTCATCAACTCTCTGACATTGCCCGGGTAATCGTAGTGTGCGAGGAGCTTCATTGCCGGGTCGGTGATCTTTTCTATGTTCTTATCATTCAGGAGGCAGAACTTATTCAGGAAATGCATGCAGAGAAGCGGGATGTCATCTTTTCTTTCCCTCAGGGGCGGTAAATAAACCGAATTCATGTTGAGCCGGTAAAAGAGGTCTTTCCTGAAATTCCCCTTCTTGATTTCCTCGTGCAGGTTCTTTTTTGTCGCTGCGATGATCCTGACATCCACCTTCAGGTTGTTTGTCGAGCCGAGACGAAAAAACTCGCCCTCCTGCAGAACACGCAGCAGCTTAACCTGGATGGGAAGACCCAACTCTCCGATCTCGTCCAGAAAGAGCGTTCCTCTGTCCGCCTCTTCCAGAAATCCTCTTTTGTTTGCAGTTGCTCCCGTGAACGCTCCCTGGTTGTGGCCGAAAAATTCGGACGCGAAGAGTTCGTTCGCAAAGGTGCCTGCATTCACAGCCACGAAGCTGTTCTTGCATCTCTTGCTTATTTTGTGAACGGCCCTCGCAACCAGCTCTTTCCCTGTGCCGCTTTCGCCCCAGATCAGGATGCTGCTATCCGTCTGCGCCATTTTTTCAACCATGGAAAAAATCTTGTTCAGCTTCTCATCCTGCGTCACTATGTCCTCAAAGGCATCCTTGAATTTCAGGTCCGCTGAAACGGTGACCTCTTTGTCGATAATTTTCTGGCTTCGCCTGTTTTCGATTACCGTGTTGATAAGCGTGAGCAGGCGATCATTGTCAACCGGTTTTATGAGATACTCCACAGCCCCGAGTTTCATGGCCGAGACAGCGAGTTCGATGTCTTTCACGCCTGTCAACACGATGGTCTCAACATCAAAATTATTTTCCTGGATGCTCTTCAGGATGTCGAGCCCCGTGACGTCGGGCATGTCCATATCGAGAAGCAGAAGATCGTAACGGTCGGTCTTGAGCAGATCATACGCCTTGGTGCTGTTCGCAAGGGTGGTGACATCGAAGGAGCCGGTCTGGAGCAGAAAAATATTCAGGTAGTTGAGGACTGCCTGGTCGTCGTCTATAACAAGAACCTTGTTCACGCTTGTGCCTCTGGATTCCTCGGGATGTAAATGCAAAATGTCGTTCCCACCCCTACTTTGCTTTCGACTTCGATCCGTCCCTGATGTTCTTTGATGATACCGTATGCAATCGAGAGGCCGAGGCCTGTTCCGCCCTGATGTCGCTTGGTCGTGAAGAACGGATCAAAAATCTGTCTGATTGTGCGCTCCTCCATGCCTTTGCCGTCGTCTCTCACCCTGAGCACAATCTCTTTATCATTAAATTGAGAGACCACGTGAATGGTCCCGCGCTGTTTATCAATGGCCTGTGAGGCGTTGATCAGGATGTTGACGATAACCTGTTGCAGTTTTTGAGAGTTGCCCACGATCGAGGGCACGTTCGGATCGAGGTTGATTTTCACATCAGCGGTCCTGCGTATCTGATTGTCGGCTAGCCGCAGACACGCCTCCGTGATCGCGTTGATGTTGACGGTCTCGTTCAACAGCCCTTCATCTTTCTTGGCAAATTTCCGCAGACCATCCACGATGCCCTTGATGCGGTTGGCTCCCTGGACCATGTCTTCAATGAGAACAGGGACGCTCTGCCTGAAGATGTCGTAATCGAGTCGCGCTATCTTGGCGTCGGGGTTCCCCTTATGGTACTGGTCGAGTATAGGAAAAATGTCGTTCATCGCCTCCTGGATGATGTAAAGGTTCCCGCGAATGAACGTATTGGGGTTATTGATCTCGTGGCCGATGCCTGAAACGAGCTGCCCCAGGGAAGCAAGTTTATCAGCCTGCAGAAGCTGCCGCTCAAGATTTTTCTCTTTTGTGATCACGCGGGAAATCTCGAGCGCTGCCTCGATCTTGCCGTTGGAGTCGAGTATCGGATAGGCTTGCAAGAGGTGGTATCCGTCGTCTATTTCTTTCTCCTGCCTGACAGAAGTCTTCTGCTTAAAAACGCGGGCAACGAGACAATCTTCGCACGGCTGCTCCCGGTTGAAGACCTTTTTGTAACATTTACCCTTGTTGCCTATATGTTTCTTATTCGACATCATAATATTCAGACCGGAATCGATCACCGTCACCGTATCGGTAATGGCGTCGAAAAGAATCTGAAGTCTGCTCTTACTCTCCCGCAGCTTTTCGGTAAGCGTAAGCAGTTCCTTGTTCTTGACGATCAGAAGATCTTTCTGATTTTCAAGATCGAGCGTCCTTTCCTTCACGTTCTTTTCAAGGTTCTCGTTGTGCTCGATAAGCTTTCGCTCGAGTTCTTTACGCACCCGAAGGTCCTTGTAGACCGATTCAACGCACCGCTCGCCGTCGATATCGATGAAGATGTAGGAGCCTGATACGGGAATAGGTACCCCTTTGCGATCGAGCAATTTCAGCTCGAAATTATCCAGTCTCCCCTGTTCGGCCAGTATGGCGAAAATAGTGCGCCGTGCCTCCAGGTCTTCATAGAGATTATCCTTAACAAAATTGAGTTGGACTGAGCCATCTTCCGGGTAGTCGAAGAGCTGATAAAAGCCGCGGTTAGCCTTTATGATATCTCCGTTGAAGCGGGAAATGAGCATGGGGACAGGTGCGTCCTCAAAAAAGTCTTTATACCTTTTCTTCGACTTCTCCAGCTCTCCGGTCTTTTCCTCAACCAGCTCTTCGAGCCTGCGCACATATTTCTGCAGCTCGTTCTGCAATTCATGTCTCTCTATTGCCTTTGCGACTTTCCTGCTCGCCTCGCTGATCAGCCTCTGTTCTTCAGCGAGAAAGTCCGCCTTCTCAATGTAACAGGCTTCGACCTTACCCCTGTTTTTGCCGTCAATTATGATATCAGACGAAAAAATAGTCGCGGCATTTTTGCAGGCAGAGTCAGCGGATGAATATTCCACGCCATCCAGCCAGATCGATGCCCTGGCGATCTCAGGGTATTGCAGGCTTTGTACCAGAAGCCCTATGGAGGTTCTTAACGCATCACCGAGATCGGCCTCGCCCTTGAGCTCGGGACCGATACGGTAAAGACATTCAAGTTCGCGGACGCGTTTCTGCAGATCATTGTTGATCTCTTCGAGGCTCCGGGTTACCCCGGCTGTTTTTCCCCTGTGTTCGACCCTGGTCTGCATGTAGTTTTACACTATAATATAGCACTCTTTTGTGAATAAAAACACAAGGCCCAGCAGAGGCTCACCCGTCCGACAACAAATTTGTATGCAATAGTCAAAATATACAGTAATGTCGACTACTTGGCTTGGTATTACATTTTTTACATTTACAGAAAAAGTCTGAGGCAGTCTGTGAGAGGGGTTTAGAGGATGTAAAAGGATTGAGTGTCAATAATTTTTGCGGTTTGAGCTGCTACTTCCTATTATCCCTGTTTGATCGATCATCTTGGTTACCGGTTGGCAGTTCCTGCTTGGGCTCATTAACGGGCGCAGCGTTTTTCTGCTTTTCCTTCAAGAGTTCCGGGTCGTTCGGCCATGGTTGGTGAAGACGGTCCTTCATTCCCCCCGTTAGTGCTGCTGCAGTGTCGCAGTCGCAGGCCCATGCGGGCGCCACAAAAACTACAAACAGCACCAAGGTTGCACAAAAAATTAGTTGTTTCATTACAATCTCCTCTTCCGGTCATTAAATATAAGCATGTTTTGTCGGTCTCTCAAGTGCACGTGGGAGTGAGGATGTACAGAAATAAGATGTCAGGAAGAAGCGGGGGCGGTTAGATCGGGAAGCTCTGCAAGATACTGGCAAAGGTGCAATCTCTGATAGAGTGGTTGGTCAGGATTAACCCTGACCCACTCATCGTATACGGGTTCAGGTTCGGCTGGTGTCGGTTCGTGCTGTTCGTCCTTCATATTTACATATTAATGCACCTTCACGGAGGTGTCAAAACCCACATGAAGCCGGTTCCATTAGTTCAATTGGTTCCATTGAGGGAGGAAAGAAAGCGATGTTCTTAAGCCAGGTTTCACCTTCCTATCTGATTTTTGTTGACAGTCTGCGGACCTCTCTATCAGAATAGAGCTTGGCCCAACGCATCAATGAAGGAGGAGCCCATGTTTGAGCTGACGCCGGAACAGAGAGACATCAAGCAGGCCGCGCGGGAATTTGCCGAAAAAGAGTTCAAAGACGTGGCGCGGGATATGGACGAGAAGGAGCAGTTCGATGACAGCCTGTGGAAGAAAGCTGCCGACCTTGGCTTTCTCGGGATGTTCATTGAGGAGCAGTATGGAGGAGCCGGGCTCGGCCATTTCGAACAGTGCCTGGTCATAGAAGAATTTGCGCGCGTGGACACCGGTATTGCTCAGTGCATGGTCGCATCCTATTTCGGAACGCAGTTGATAAAGCTCTTTGGAACAGAAGCACAGAAACAGAAGTACCTGCGACCGGTGTGCGAAGGAAAGTGGCGCGCGGGTATGGCGTCCACAGAGCCGGATGCAGGAAGCGACGTGGCAGCCATTGCAACTACGGCAGTCAGGGACGGTAACGAATACGTCATTTCAGGAAACAAAATGTTCATCACCAACGGCAGCGTAGGCGACTTTATACTGGTGCTCTGCGTCACCGATCCGAAAAACCCGAAGAAACACGATCGCCTGAGCACCATCATTGTGGAAACCGATCGGCCCGGTTACGAGGCGAATAGGCTGCACGGCAAGCTCTCCATCAGGTGCTCCGATACGTGCGAGGTGGCATTCAAGGATGTGCGCGTGCCTAAGGAAAACCTCGTGGGAGCCGAAGGAAGGGGATTTTATCAGCTCATGGATTTCTTTAACCGCGCGCGCCTTGACGGTGGAGGCGGTCTTGCCGTTGGTACGGCTCAAGGAGCCCTCGATAAAGCAATAGCGCACGTGCGCAAGAGAAAGGCCTTTGGCGGACCTCTGGCGAGCCTGCAGCTCGTTCAGGCGAAGATCGCGGAAATGGCCACTCTCGTCGAGGCGGGAAGGAGCCTTCTCTACAGGGCAGCGCTCAAGGTGGATGCTGGTGAGGTAGACCCGGCGCTCATTGCCATGGCTAAATGGTACACCTGTGAGATAGCGGTCAAAGTCGCCGACGAAGCCATACAGCTTCACGGAGGATACGGCATCCTGAAAGAGTACGATGTGGAACACTACTGGAGGGACGCGAAGGTGCTGGAGATCTTCGAAGGCACAAAAGAGGTGGAGAAGGTTTTGATCGGGAAGAAACTTCTTGGTGGAAGGGCGTAAAGGAGGTATTCATGGAACTCACATCTGAACAGAAGGATATCGTGCGGGCTGCACGCGAATTTGCAGAAGCGGAGTTCACGGACCGTGCGAAAGAATTTGATGAAAAGGAAGAGTTCGACCCTGCGATATGGAAACGTGCGGCGCTCCAGGTCGTTCAGACGTACCAGCTTCTTGACAGAGCGTCCTTCAGTTCCTATTTTTCGAATAGACATCTTTTCGGGAAAAAGGAGCTGTTATGAAAAACTTGAAAAAAGTATTGATCGGCGTCGTACCGGGCCTAGCCTTACTGATTCTTCTTCCGCTTCTCAACGCTGCAGAGCATCCGGGGAAAGGCGTTGAACACCCGGGTTCGAAAGTCGAGCAGAAGGGAAAACCGATTACGGCCGACACCGTCAAAAAGGCAATTGAAGACCACGCCAATGATATGTCAAAGGCGCACGGCGGCATCTTCATGATCCGTGATGATAAGCTCAACAAGATTTGGCAGCTTAAATTCGTGAAGGTTCATGATCCGGTCCGCACGTTTCAGAAGGATGGTCAGACGATCTATTTTGCGTGCAGCGACTTCAAATCTACGGACGGCAAGGATCTCCTTGATATCGACTTCTGGATGGTGCCAAAAGGAGACAAGCTGGAAGTAACCGATACCAAGATCCACAAGGTAAACGGCGAGGCCAGGTATACGTACGAAGGAGTCGCAAATAAAGGAGATAAAGTAGACGAAGATAGGCGTTGGCCGCGAGGACCGTTTCCTCCGCTTGCTAGACGCTCCAGGTCTGACCCGCCCGACGTTTCGGCGAACTCGATGCTTCACTGCGAACCTCGCACGTTCGTCTTCGAATCTGGCAGCTCGCAAACCTGCATTGTTCTGATGTGTCTAGGCCTCGGAGTCGGACGCATCGTGCCGCACGCCAAATGTGCGGCAACACTCGCCTGCACTTGTGGGTCCCCAGAGCTTCCCGCGATGCCGCGCTCACGAAAGATCCTCCCGGCCAACATCTATTATGGAATTGCCAAACCAAAAATAAAATCTTCTATTGAACAATGCGCGGAGTGTCTTGCTCTCAAAAAGGCGTCAGCAGGAAGGGTTTGATCTGCATCGTGGAGTTGTCTCTCGGGCTTGTGAGACCTACCAGTTCTAATTCGGTCTTGTCTCTCGACCAGCGATAGCTTCCGAAAAGGCGATCCCAGAAACTCAGGATGGTTGAAAAATTGGTGTTGAAGCAGTCGTGGTAGAGGGCGTGATGGCAGCGATGCATCCTGGGAGTGACGATAAGTCGCTCGATCTTGTCCTGGAGAGCAATCGGTATGGCAATGTTGCTGTGATGGAAGAGTGAGGCTGCATTCAGTACGATGTCGAAAGCCACGAGGCTCCATAATGACGGGCCCCAGAACAAAATCATCAGACATTTCGAACAGCCGGACAGGATAAGCTCTCCGATGTGAAACCTCGCCGCAGTCGTCACATCCAGCTCCATGTCGCTGTGGTGGGTCCTGTGAAAGCGCCACATGAACGGCACCTTATGAAATGACTTGTGCATCCAGTAGTCCCACAGGTCAAAGAGAATGATCGTTGAGGTGATCTCAACCCATCCGCGCAATCCGAGCAGGTGCGCGACGCCCATGCCATGCTGTTGCGAATAGAGGAGAGCGTTGACGGTCGGCCAGGTCAGCAGAAGGTAGAGCACCACGCTGTTAGCGATGCTAATGCCCAGATGGAATAGCACCCTGAAAGACTTTTTCTGAGCAGAGGGCGCATAGGGTGCACGCCACTCGATAAAGAGGAGACCGAAAAATATCCCGAAGAAAGCTCCGGCTCTGATCAGAAAAGCAAAGTTGGGCATCCCTATCCCATCACTTTTTTGACTCGTCCCACTTCCCCACTTTCCAGTCGGACCTTTATCCCATGGGGATGATCGGAGGAACTGGTTAGAATCTCTTTTACAATACCTTCCGTCAACAGGCCTGTGCGCTGATCTCTCTTGAGAACTATTGCGACACTCATTCCCGGTTTGATGTCGGACCGCTTTGTACCATTCATCTTATTGTCTTCTCCGGTATCAGAACCTGGTGACCGAGAGACCGAGAGCTTCAGCTCCCAGGGCCATCACGCGGTCCGCCGTTGCAACGGTGCCTGCCACGATCTCTCTGACAATCGCCAAGTGCAACGCGTCGAGGGTGCGAAGCGGTACTTCAGGTAACAGTGACAGTATGTTGATGGTGGCAGCCACAAATGTGTTGGGCAACGGATGACAGATGAGAGATCTCTGGCGCATGTCCTCCTGGAAAGCCGCGAAAATCTGAGTCTCCAGGGTGGCGTTTATGTTTTTTTCACGGCGATGACGCGCCAAAAGGGAGCGCATCTCAACGACCGTGAGATCGCTGATGTGGACAGGGCCATGCTCCTGGATGTACCCCTCAACCTGGTCAGATTTAGGTTCATTAAGATACCACTTGGCCAATGCGCTTGTGTCGAAGTAGATGATGTCACTCATCGCGCGTCTCTGTCTTCGCGGACCAGTTTTTCGCTTCCTTTGCGAAGTAGAGCCATCTTCCGCCGGAGGCTCTTGTGGGACGGGATCGGCCTCGTCTGATTGATGCCAACCACCTTGGCGATGACCTTTCCTCTCCGCGTCAGGGCCACTTCACCTTCCTCATCCAGCAGACGGTCCAGGTGCGACAGGGCTTGCCGAGCTTCCCTGATGCTTAGTTTTTTCATTCGCCTACCTCCAGTTTTGACCGATTTGGAGCATGTGACACACGTAGTGTAATTGTAGCACAAAGTCACTGCCTGATCAACGGCGGTCTTCCTGGCCTCCTCGATCATAGCAAGAAAGCAAGGCAAGCTAACTAGTTAGTGTCCCTTCCCGCACACCGAGCTATCTCGAATGCAATCTGCTGTGGGTCACACTGCCTGTAACGGCCCTTAGGAATCTATTCTTTCCCGTCTATAATTTTCTGGCCCTCAAGCGTGGCAAGGGTTTGAATCAATCTTGGCTTGCGGGCGTTAGTCTGACGAATGCTTGCGAGGTATCTTCTCCACTCTTCTCCCTTACCCAATCTTGTCATGAGGTCGCGGAGTTTCTTCAGATAACGTGCCGCTACATCATACGCCGCGGGCTTGGTCAGGGCGATCTGCCCCTCCGCGAGGCTCTTCCAGATCGCAATCGCCCGGTCAGGGTAAGTCTTTTCTATTACTTGGGCGATGTGGTCCTCCATATATTCACCCCATCCCCGAAAATGGCCGCCTTTCCGTCCCGGAAAATCGTACCACTTGACGACCTCATCGGGCTGTCTCTCATCCATGGCGATCTCAATAAGGACGTGAACCATGGGCGGCTTATCCTGTCGTGAAGGGCGATCTATTTTTGCCTCTGCCTCGGGCAGCGGCCAAGAGACATCCGCAAAAGGCAGCTTGCCGGTCTCAAGGTACAAAAGGACCATCTTGCGCACGGCAGCCCATGCGCCCGCCAGTTTCGATGCGTGCCGCAATGTGTCATAGGCGTTGAAGGAAGGTCCGGAGAAGAACTCGTCAGCCCTGATTGCCGCAACGGACAGCCAGTTGTGTTCCTTCTCCCGTATTTCCCGCAAAGTGTTTATGAGCGTGTGCGCCGCACCGGTATCCCCCTTGCGGGCGGCATCGATGCCCTTGAAGACCCACCGCTCTGCATCGTCTTTGCGCCCTGACTCCACGAGGATATCGACCAATCGTTTGTAGTTGCCCGTCTTGACCGCTTCCCGCTCACAAAGGTCAACGACTTCTTCCGGCCTCCCCGCATTCTGCAGCGCTTCAATGACCCGGTCGATCAGTCTGTCTCTTTTGTAGTTTCGGGAGAATTCGTCGTCCGTCCTGGAAGGGCGGAAACGATTCAGCCGTTGTGTCAGCTCATCAGCCACGGCACTCCAGTGGGTAGCCTCCCGTCTTTCTTCCCAGAAGCATTTTGATCCCGCGCACAGGTCGTATTCATCCTCTATCTCCGCATCGATGACCCAAAGCATCTGCTCCACAGGGGAAAGGGATGATCGCGAAAGGGCGGTGAAAACAACCTCAAGACATGACGAGACTTCCTCCGCCGTTTCACCCTCATCGTGGCTCATTTCAACCTGTTGAAGCCCTGCATCGAGAAGGTCTTTTCCGAGGGCAATCACTGCGTCGGCATGTCCGGCGGAGAGAAGGGTTTCGAGACGATCTCTCACCCGTGAGTAGTCGGGAATGTGCCCTTCGTTATTCCAGTGATTCCGCCAGGCCGGCTCAGCGCTGAGAGAAAGTATCTCTTTGCGCACGGCAGCAACAATGTTCCTCACATCTCCCTTGGAAAGCTTCTGCCGGTGCAGGAGGTCTTCCCGGATAGAAGGATATTTCCGAGCCGCCTCCAACAGGAGTCCGAGGAGCTCGTCTTTGGTCATATTCTCAAGAAAGGCCTTGATGGACGAAGATGCGTCCTTTAGGCCTGGGCCCGGAGAGGTTTCACGGTAATCAATTTCGTCTTCTTCAAGAGAATCAGCGCCCTGTTCGTCCTCAATGACAAAATCGTCGTGCCTCTCTGCCAGAAGGCCGAGGCGTTTGTCCCTTGCGTCAATTGTGGGAACGTCAACCCCTTTCTTTACCTTCTCCAGATATTCAAGGACAACCGCCACGGCGTGCTTGCACGACTCACCGTAAGGGCAGGTGCAGCGAGAGGCAAGTTCCCCCTCTTGGAACTCGACGAGGGTTGTATATGCCTCGCCGCCTCGAACCGTGGCAACGAGGCTGCCGGCAGGCGTCCCGGCCAGTTCATCAACCCGCCCGCCTCGCTGATAGCTTCGGCCCCGTGAGAGCGTGCGACTCCCCGCCCATTCTTCAATAGCTTCCCAGGTCAATCCTTTGAAACGGTCCAATTCGCAGCCATCTGAAATCATCTGCGTTCCTTTGCCCATGAAATCCCACCTTCCCAGCCGTTCGCAATTATTATCCGCTGATACCTACCGCCGCCCGACCTGGCACCTCAGGAGGTACACGCTTAGCGCCCGACCTGCCACCTCTCATTGTGTCGATTCATTGCCGATAAGTTTCCGATAAAGCTTATACCCTCCCACAGTTGGAGGTATCGGCAATAAGACGCCATCGGTCATCTGCCTATTTAGGAGCACAGCGGAATTGCCGTCCGATGCAGCGCTTTGGGCCGTGTCTTCGGTTCTTGTCCTGCGCTCGTTTTCAACGGATCAAGCCGTTTTCTTGAAAACTAAAGTGACCTTTCTTTGTCACGATTACATGGTCAAGAACACGAAGTCCAAGAATCTCGGCCGCCTCGGTCAACTGCTCGTGTGTGCGGCGATCGGTCTCGCTCGGTTGCGGGTCGCCTGATGGGTGGTTGTGGGCGAAGATCACGGCAGCGGCGCGGTCGGCTATTACGTCGGCGAGACCTCTCGTGGATGAATCGGGCTCTTGTCGAGCAGACCGATGGTCACCACGCGCTTTTCGATAACCTCGTTTGCGCCGTTCAGGGAAATACAGACGAAGTACTCCTGTTGTTTTCCGACAATGTCGGCCAGCAGCGGCAGAACATCCTGCGCAACCGTGATTTTGACGCTGTCTTTCAGCAGATGCCGCCGGGCGAGTTCAAAAGCCGAGAGGATTTGGCTGGCTTTGGCGAGGCCCATGCCGGGGACGGCCTGCAAGTGATCGAGCGTCAATCCGGCCTTGTGTTCGCGAATGAGCGAAGCCACCTGCCGGGCAATCGTGCGCACATCAACACCAGCCATGCCCATGCCGAGAATTGTAGTGACCAGCTCCTCGTCGGTCAGAGCAGACGCACCCTTCTCCCGCAGTTTCTCGCGCGGGCGGCTGTGTTCCGGCATTTCCTTGATGGTTTTCATGTTCTGTCATGCGGCAAGATTTCCTTTGCCAAAACCTCGGAGAAATTCTCCGCATCATATTCACGAACCAATTCTTTTTCGCCCGGCATCTTGTTCAAAATATTCTTGGCCTTCACAAACGTTGCTCTGTGTTTCTCTAGTGATGGTTCACCTAATAGCAGGTGTAATTTGAACCTGTCAGGGGAATCGCGAAGTGTCGTGATACGTCCCAGCCAGCGATTGGCCTTGTCTAAGATGCTATCTGCTTCCAGCAGGTCAAAGGATACGGGTTCATATACATGCCAGTTGTCATTTTTCCAAGCGTGCTCAAACTCATAATCGTAGTCTTGCGCAATAATCCGCTTTGGAGTGAGTCGGCTGAGGACATGCCGTGTTTCAAGCTCTTTCTTGAAAATGCGCCATACATCGTTATCATCGCGGTTTGGTTGTTGGGTCCGCATTTCATAACGGGCTACCATTCTCTCGAATATACCCTCAAGCGTTCTGGCCGGGTCGTCTGTCTGACCGCCACCCGGTTCAGACCATTGGAGAGAACTGTCGTCCGGTGGCAATATACCCTTGGCGATCTCAATTATATCAACGGGGGCCTCAAACATCGGCAACTCGTTGCGCAATTTTAATCCGAGTTCTTCGAATCGTGCCTCTACATAGCGCATAAGGCTTCGAAAATATTCGCCGTCAATCTCGCCGAACAATTTGGTTACTCTGCCGTATCGGGTATTGCACGCGCCGCCGAGATATCTGACTTCAGGCGCATAAAGCGCCACGCCAACATTAACGAACTCACCGGTCATTACATCGTGTACATATCTCAGCACAACAAATGAGTAAGTAGTCTTCATATTAGCGCCTCCCTGATTCTCTGAAAAAGTCTCTTGCTGTTCTCTCTTGCAGTCATAAGGTAACCATGAATCCGTTGGGCTGCATCATTACCTTCGTCTCGCCAACTGTCAGGCAAAGCATCCATATACGCCCTCAACCGACGGTCATCAATAGCCTCAAAAGCGCCCTGCATTCTGTTCCATTCCACGCTACGCTTCCTTAATCCACTGTAGAACACGTGGTCTTTAGCAAAGTCTATCCCTTTCCCGTCCCAAGGGAACTCATCTGGTACAATTGCATAGAGAAAGGAAAAAGCCAATTCATGATCAAAAATAACCAGTTCATCGCTCCTGCAAAGCAGGTTCGGCTTGTCTTTACGACGATCAGGGTTCTGGATCATAAGGTCGAAAGCGAAAATGTCAGCTGCATCCTGCACAAGAGGGCCTGGAATACTCCTTTCTTGCGGCCATGTAATATAGCCTGGGCCAAGAAATTTGCTTCCAAAGTTAAGCCCAACACTGCTCCGAAAGCGCTCGGCAAACGTCACATCGGAAATACCTGCGTGAAAACCTGTGTCAATTTCGACAAGAAACGGCTGCGGTATCGGCAAATCTAAATCCCGCGCCAAGACAGAGGCCATCAGCTCGCAGACCAGTCCTGTTTTTGTGGATCCTGTTCCGGAGATCAGTTTGACGACTACTTCGACTTGATTGCCCTCCTGGTCAGTGCAAAGCATAAGGGCCGGACAGGTACGTCCCGTGCGGAATGCTTTCACGAATGTATTTGCCCTTACCGTTTCAACCATGTCACCAACTCACCGCCGTCGGTTCCTAGCGTAAGAGATATTTGGGTCAACCCGGTTGTACTCCGCATGCCTGCCCGTCTTCCCACCACACTTCCGCTAATTTCGCCTTGATCTTCGCCTCCATCCGCGCGATCAACTCCCTGTTGGCCTCCACCAGCTTCCGCTCGGCCTCCAACTCCGCCACGATCCGGCGCTGCACGCTGAGAGTCGGGATGGGAATTGGGATGGATTCAACGACAGACTGGTTGATCTTCGGCATACTACCTGCCGAACCTGAAGCACGGTTTTTGATGAAGGTTCTGCAATCAGGCGACTGAAGCACGGCAACCAAATATTCATTCAATACGATGGTTTCATCCGCTCTTATCCTGATCATTAAGTCAGGATAAACGTAGCTCTCGTCGTCAGTGTCAAAAAGGGCCGCGGTACCCACTAGTTCTGCAGTGTTGCCACGTTGAAGTAGAATGTCTCCCTTTCGGCACCGCACTGGGGATTTCTGGTCAATCTCCTCATCCAGGTACTTAAACTCTAAGACATCCAAGCGGCCGCTAGTTGTCGCACTGAGCGAAAGGACCATGACTTGCGTTGGATAATCAACTGGCCTTCCAGAGTAACCATTCTTCGGTTTCTCGGTGATGATCTCCTTTAATTCCCGAACCGGCCACCTTGGATCAATACGGATGGTGGGTTTGTAGGAGGCGAGGACTTGGCGAGCGCCTTCGATGACCTTTCGATACCCCTCCAATTCCGCCGCAATCCGTTCCTGCTCCTCTAGCGGCGGGAGGGGAATTTCGATTCTCTCCAAGTTGCCCTTGGTGATATGTACCAATCCTACCCCACCATGCAAATTCTTCTCAACTTGCTCAACGGCCTTCTTGAGCATCCAGTAGAAAAACTGTCGAGTTACCGCTTCCTTGTGACACACTTTGAAAATGTGCTGATTGAGAATCCCGTTGCTCCGATCCCAGACGTGCGGTCCAAAGGACGTTCCACGCGATCCAGACCAGGAAAACAAGAGATCACCTTTGTGTACCATCAGGCGTCCGTCGACCTCTCCAGAATGGTAGTTGAACTCAGCTTGAGGGTTGTTCAAATTCTGAATGCGGATAATCGGGAGGCCTCCGGCCTCTTTCTTCCCCCAATCTGTGGGCTTGAACGCCCGCCCATTCTGAAGTTCGCAAAGGTCGCCCATGGGTACCATCGACCATTTGCCGTTGGGGCGGGCGGCGACGACTCGATAGCGGTCGCCGGAGAGGTTGATGTCGGGGGATTCGAGGACGCGTTTGCGCGGGACGGTCAACGCCATCTTCACTTCTTGTACCGTTTGTCCCTTCTTGCGGCCATCGAGAATTTTGAGTGCTTCCGCCAATTGGCTCCCCTCAATTGGCCGCCTTTGCGCGCCAAGACCGAACCCTTCATTCTGTACCTTCACAAAGACGACTTCGTCCGACCGTTTTGCAACGTTTCGATCGAGGAACAGGATGCTGGTCTTGACGCCGCTGTAGGGATTGAACACGCCAGCGGGCAGGCTGACCACAGCCCAGAGGTAATTTTCTAACAGCATCTTTCGCAGGGCCTTGTAGGCGTTCTGGCTCTGGAAAATGATGCCCTCGGGCACGATGATGCCCGCGCGTCCGCCGGGATTGAGATGCTCAGCGATGTAGTCCACGAAGAGCACTTCACTTCTCTTGGCCTTAATTGAGAACCGGTTGTGCGGCCGGATACCGCCCTTCGGCGTCATGAAGGGCGGGTTAGCCATGATCACGTCGCAGCGCTCGTCCCATCGTTCCTCACTGGTGAGCGTGTCGTATTCGTGGATGACCGGATTGGCAAAGCCGTGCAGGTACATATTGACCCGCGAAAGTCGCACCATGTCCGGCGCGATATCGTAGCCGCGAAAATTGGTCATCAGCCGTGCGCGTTCGTCAGGCGTGAGGTTCTCGTTTTTTTTCAAGATGTGCTTGAAGGCGGAAATCAAGAATCCGGCAGTGCCGCAGGCCGGATCGAGAACGGTCTCATTCTTCTGGGGGTCCACCACGGCGACGATGAAATCAATGATATGACGCGGGGTGCGGAACTGGCCGGCGTCACCCTGCGTACCGAGGACGGAGAGCAGATATTCGTAGGCGTTGCCGAGTTGTTCGCTATGGTCATAGGAGAAACCGGCGATTTCTTTCAGGAAAAGGTTGAGGGTTTCGGGATCGCGATAAGGCAGGAACACGCCTTTGAAGATATCCCGAAATAGCTGCGGGATATTCTTGTTCACATTCATCTTCTCGATCCCTTCAGCATAGAGAAGCAGGCGTTCATGGCCGCTGAACCGTTTGTCGAGCAGTTGGGCCCAGCGGTATTTCTTGAAGTCACCGGTGAAGAACGACGCCTTACCGCCAAGTTCTTCGGACTGGCGGTCCATGTCATCCATGAACTTGTAAATCAGGGCGATGGTGATCTGCTCCACCTGTGATTTCGGGTCGGGCACCTTGCCGACCAGGATGTCGCGCGCGGAGTCGATCTTGGTCTTTGTTTCTGCGTCTAGCATCATCTCTTCCTATGCGGCAAAGGCGTTCAGCGAAACATAATCCTTCACATATTCTGTAATGACCTCGCGCCAGTATTCAAGAGCACGGACGTCCGCGAGGGAGACCTTGGGATTGTCTGCGAGCCGCCCGAATTCGCGGGCATCCACAATGGCCCGGACTGCGCCGTCGGTCACATAGGCCTTGAAGAAGTGCCGGATAACCGGCATGTGTGCAGCGTCAGGCTTGTGGATGGAAACGAACTTTGCTAACTCTTCTTCGAGCAGTTCATCCTTGGTCCTGAAGCGGTCAATGCCACCAAAGATCTTCGCGATGACCTCTCGCAAGCTAAGTCTCCGGTCGAGTTGGACGGATTTACGGAGTTTATCGAGATTAAAAAAATCCTCCGGCTTGTCAAAAAGGTTGCTGCGGACATACTCTTCGGCTGAGCGAATGTCCCCACGCTCGTAGAGTTCCCGGACAACTTCGTTCTGTTTCACCTTCTCCTCGAACTGCTCATAGAACTTCCGGTCAATCTTCATCCCGTAAACAGGGACCGGTTTTTCAACATACATCTTTAACGGATCAGGATCGACATTCTCATATCCCGATTGTCCGGGCGGCGGCGGCGGTTCTGGACCCGGTCCTGGAGGATGCAACGGAGGGAGCGGAATTACTTCATCATAGTTAAACTTCTCCTCGAAGTACTCACAGTTTGCGAAGAAATCGAATAGTTTGAATTTTTGTTTGGGCATGGTGTGCTGTTGAACCTGGCCGTCTTCTTTCTCCACATAACGGAAAGTGTATTTGCGAGTACCACGTCCCTTGATCTGGATAAAGTCGGTTGGTGAAAAGATGGGGCGAAGGAGAACAATGTTAAGGATGTCTTCACAGTCATAACCGGTTGTCATCATTCCAACCGTGACACAAGCCCGGGTTTTGGAACTGATATAACCTTCCAGAAAGCGTGTATGGCCATTCAGATTGTTGTTGGCAAAACTGACCGCCATCTGCTGGGCATCCGTAACCACTGAAGTCACCTGAACCGCAAAATCGGAATTGTACTTGCAAGGAAACAGTGCGTCAACGCAGTCATTCAAGACTTTAGTAATCCGTTTAGCATGATCCTGGCGCACACAGAAAATGATGGTTTTTCCAATCTCGCCGCTCAAAGGATCGTGAAGCGCGTTTTTTAAGAATGTCTCGCAGAAAATACGGTTGGTTTCGTCTGAGAAGAATTTCTTTTCGAAATCCTTGCCGAAATAAGTTTGCTCCTCCAGTTCGCCGTCTTCGTTTTCAACCATGACGCAATAGCCTTTTTCGCAAAGCAATTCCGTGGTGATCTCCGTTCGCGCATCGACCACCACCGGATTCATCAAGTAACCTTCGCGCACACCGTCAACCAGGCTATAACGAAAAGTTGGGATGCCGCTCTCGCATCCGAACGTTTTGTAGGTATCCAGAAGCTGTCGGCGTTCCCACTCGCGTGGGTCGCGTTCATTGATCTTGGCCGGATCGATTTTCTTCAGGTAGTCCTTTGGCGTAGCTGTCAAACCAAGCTTGTAGCCGATGAAGTATTCGAAGACAGCTCGACTGTTGCCACCGATAGAGCGGTGGGCTTCATCCGAAATCAGAAGGTCGAAATCCGTTGGAGAAAAAAGTCTTCGGTACTTGTTGTTGAACAGGAAGCTCTGGACACTGGAAACAACGATCTCGGCCTTTCGCCAATCGTCGCGATTCTCTTTGTAAATAACCGTTCGGAAGTCATTTTTCAAGAATTGTATGAATCGCTTCCATGCTTGGTCCTCTAGCTCAAGACGATCAACAAGAAACAGGACACGCTTGGCATTTCCCGTTCGCATGAAAAGCTTGATGACTGCGGCGGCGAGCAATGTCTTGCCTGTGCCTGTTGCCATTTCGAACAGGAAACGTGTCTGGCCCTTCCGCACGGCATCCTGGAGCGCGGCGACAGCCCGCAGTTGATACGGGCGCAAAAACTTCAGTTCCGTATCCTTGATGAATGCGTCGCGCTCTCCCGGGTTGTCCCAGCGGAGATCGTTCCGGTAGTTCGGATTTTGAGTGACCGCAACGTAATCTTCCTCGACCTTCTCACCGACCAGCAGTGTCGGGGTTGGGTTTGAAGGCATGGAAATGGCCGAGTGATATGGGGGTAGGAAACTCGGTTATGAGAACGGGGTTGCCCTGTTCCAGGTCCCAGAAGTAATGCAGGTTTCCGTTTGACAGAATGACGAAACGGACATTTTGCGAATGGGCGTATTTCCGGGCCTGCTCTTTGCCGACAAGCGGGTCGTACTTCTCGGACTTCGCTTCCAAGACGGCTATGGGGAAACCGCGCTCATCCAGTAGGAGGTAATCAACAAAGCCGTTGGCCGTTTTTTCGAAGTCTTCGCCGAGGGCGTCGAGCGCTTTTCTTCTTGAGCTTCACGCTTGCTTCCAGCGCCACGTTGGCAGGAAAGTTCTCCTCGTCAAAGAACCGCCAGCCCGATCTTTGGAGAAGGTCGTTGATCAGAATTCGCGCTCTCGCTTCTTTCGTCATTTGTTGCTATTCCTTATACAAGACACGAACATCAGAGAGAGACCGACTTGTGGCCGATTCGCTGCTAGCGCTATCCTCTGCCTCATCGAATCCCCATTCGCGTTGATCCCTTCAGTCAACTGCAAGATAGCGGCTCAAAAGAAATACTTGAGTTTCGCGACGTGCGGCGCTCGATTTTACCTCCCTCATTATAACCTTTTCACAAGCAGGCTGTGAATGCAACGGAAAAGTAGGGTCAGGAGATCAACCACCGTTCCGAGTTCCGGGTTACGAGGTGCGAGTCAAAAAAGCAGGCCCAAGGCACAAGGTTCAAGGTGAAAGGTTAAGACAGGGCCAAGGTGCGGGACTTTCCGGCGTTCTACGCGGATATCTGGCTCTCTGCCCAGGAGACGACGGCCTTGGCGATACGCAATGCCTCGGAGAACTCATCTTCAGTTACGGGCTCGAAAGGCCCAGGATAGCGGGCCTCCACGGAATAGTCTGTTAAGGCTGCGGCACCACGGACCACTTCAGGTATGGGCATGCTATTTTGTTCGAGGAGGGTCAATAGTTCGGCAATATCGTGGACAAACCTTAACTTTATCCCTTTGAATACAAGCACCGCCTTGATAGCTTTTTCGGCGGCCTGCTGCGCTTCGAAACAAAGATCCTCCCAGTAAACCTGTTCCAACTTGGGTTGTGATGCTAAGGTGAGGTTGCTCTTAGCCCGTTTGAGCCACTCCTGAGGCGCTCCCGGTGTGCGCCCATCAGGCTGCATAAAGGACCCGTCCCTCGTCCACAGCAGGACCGATTACCATGCCGGGATCGTTTCTGTATCGCCTCACGTCATCCTCAGTCACAACAATGATGTCTGCGGCAAATCCGACCCCAATAAGATTCCGATATATCTTTTGCGCTGTTTCCCGGCGACGCAATCCGTCTGGTACCACGACCAGGAGGTCCATATCACTGTCCGGATGCATTTCGCCTCGCGCAGCGGAGCCGAAAAGAATTACTTGCTTTGCCGGAGCAACAGCTAAAATCCTTTTGATTGTCTCGTTGAGAATCTTCTCAAGCGCCTGTTTTTCCATGTGCATCTCGACCGCGTCTTTACATGATACCATGAATTGGGACTCGCTGCGTGAAATCTCCACAGCATTGCCTGTCCAGTTTTAGCTCCCTCTTATAACTTTTTCACAGGCGGCCCGTGAATGCAACAGAAAAGTAGGGTCAGGAGATCAACCACCGTTCCGAGTTCCGGGTTACGAGTTGCGGGTTGCAGGTTAAGGGGACTGGATAAAGCGCACAATCGGTTGGGCGGGCTGAGACAGACCTTCTACATTTGAGAGAGTTCGTATTTCCGATGCGATATTTGCCCGTGTTTGTCACGGCAGGGCTCAGTGCGGGCGAGAAAGCCTGGAGTGCGGGGGTTTCGCTAACAGTTGATGGACCTGAGTCCATTATGGCATAATCGATGACACTGCGGTAAAGAGAGGCCGATATCTAATCGAGCTTGATCAGTGCTGAAATCGTCTTTTCAGCGAGGAAGCCGCAGAATAGGAGGTACCGATGGACAGTGAGAAAGGACAGACACAACAGATGCAGGTCAATACGACGGACGAACTCTCACGAGGAAGATACAGCAACAGCATGCTCGTAGGACACGGACCGGAGGAGTTCACCATTGACTGGCTGCTCCAGTCGCATAGCGGAACACACCTCGTCTCCCGCATCATCGTGACGCCGGGACATATGAAGAGGATCATGAAGGCGCTCGAAGAGAACCTCTTCAAATATGAGCAGAATTTCGGAGAGATCCGAATGGTCGAACCTGCTCCGACAATGGTACAGTAAGGCCCTGAACCGGCCGGCGCTCGCTCAGCGAAGCGTTATCTGGACCTGGCCGACGTTGCCGCTTCTTTTGTCCACGGCGACTAAAGTCACGTGCGTGCCCGGCTTTATTGAGCTGACGAGCTCGATGAAATTATCGAGGCCGCTGATCGTCTGACCTTCGATCTGCAGAATAACATCTCCGACTTCGAAGCCCACCTGCCCCAGCGGGCCTTTTGGATCCACGCTTGCGATCGCAACACCCTGGTTAGCATCCAGGCCGTACTTTGATACCTCCTGACTGGTAAGCGCTCGAAAGTCCGCACCAAGGCGCTCTTTCAAGGACGCAGCCATGATCTTGCTGGCTTCCTGTAAGTTTCCGATATGTATTGTAAGATCCTGTTTCTTGCCGCCTCGCAGAACGGTGATACGCGCATCACTGCCTATGGCTGCATTTGCGGCTTCGTTACGCAACGAGCTTGCATCGGCGACCTCTTTTCCCTGAAAGGCGGTCACGACATCTCCTTTCTGCAGGCCGGCCTTCTCTGCCGGTCCACCTTTGACCACCTCAGCGATGTAGGCTCCCTTCATTGACTCAACGCCCGCCTGTTTTGCGAGGTCCGGCGTGAGGTCCTGCACGCTGACTCCAAGCCAGCCACGTTCTACCTTTCCGTGAGCTATCAAGACCTGACTGATATGCTGAGCTATATTGCTTGGTATAGCGAAGCCAATTCCTTCGGATCCGCCTGATTCTGAGGCAATCGCAGCGTTAACGCCGATAACGTTTCCCCGAAGATCGAGGAGAGGACCTCCGCTATTCCCCGGGTTGATGGGGGCATCCGTCTGAAGAAAATCCTGATAGCTTGTAGGATCGGTGATACCGCGACGATGCTTGGCGCTGATGATGCCCTGTGTGACGGTTTGATCGAGGCCGCGCGGATGACCGATGGCCACCACCCACTCCCCGACCTCTATTTTATCCGAATCACCGAAGGTTACGTAGGGAAGCCGTTCCTTAACCGTGATCTGTATGACCGCAAGATCGGTCTTAGCGTCTCCTCCAACGAGCTTTGCATCGAAATGCCTGCCGTCGGAAAGGACAACCTCAATCTTTGTCGCGCCCCCGGCCACATGAAAATTGGTCAGAATGTGGCCTTGAGTGTCAATGATCATGCCTGATCCCAGTCCTCTCACCTCTCGCTTGAATTTCTTGGGCATCTTGTTGGGATTACCGAAAAAGTAGCGAAAGAAGGGGTTCCCCTCGAACGGTAAGTATGGGTTGGCTACCTCCTGCCGCTCCGTCACCTCGATGTGGACTACAGCGGGGATCGTCTTTTTTGCGATCTCCACGATAGCAGTACTCAGATCTGCCGAGGGAGCGGCCTGGACGGAGGACGGCCCGACGACGGCAGCTGAACCTGCGAGCAGGAAGACGCTTATGGTGCAGTGGAGAAATGAGCGCAATTGTTTGGAGAGGCGAGAAGCGGACATGATAAACCCCCTTTATTCAAAATATTTTCTATTTCTTATAAGTGTAAGACTTCGATGCGATTATTGCACCGGTAGGCGGATCTGTTTTTTGCACGCATCGAATCTATTTCAATGCAAAGGCAACGCGACCGTTCTTCAGTTTGACGCATTTGTCAGCGAAACAAAGCCCCTCATATCTCCTTTAAGCGGATATTTCCCGGTGACTTCTCGATGGTCTCCGAAATTTCTTTCAAGTGTCTGGCAATTTTCTCCGCATCATCAGACCGATAATCAGGGATTTTTGTGACTCCGTACTTCTCATACTCGTCGAGGGCGAGTTTAAGCGTAATGTTCTCAATTGTTCTCCCTGGTTGAAAAGCTGCTTCACCCTTGACTCCTCTAGCTGTTTCAACAACGAGTCCTACCTCGCTCAGTTCCCGAAGAAGAGTCTGCACAAGGCGTACAGGAATTTCCAAGGCGTGCGCAATCTGCTGGACGCTCGATGGTTTCTCGCCCAGAGAGAATCTCTTTGTCAGAAGATGAAAAATCCTGAGCATGAGGAGTTTCTTCGATGAGAAACTTATTCCGGAGTAATCCGGATAAAAGCCATAGGTTTCGTAATGCTCGCTGGCGTGAGCGATCTGGCCTCCGAAAAGCACGATCATCCAGCTGATTTGAAGCCATGCGAGGAATAGAGGCAATGCTGCAAAACTGCCGTAGATAGCTCCCTGGCTTGCCACCCCTATCTGGAATTTAATATACGCCCACTGCACGATCTGGACAATCGTACCTGCGGCGACGCCACCCAGAATAGCGGACCTGAGTGGGATTACGCTGTTTGGCATAATCAGGTAGAGCATGGTCAGAAGGACCCAGATAGACACGTAGGGCAGCAGATTCAGCAGGAAAAGGATGACCTTGCTGAAAACTCCCAGAAATGAAATCTTGGCAAGAATCAGCGTCACTTGACTTGCCACAAGCACAGTCGCGCTACTGGAAACAACAAGAAGGAGAGGACCTAAAACCATCATGGCAACATAATCGCCAAATTTTCTTATCAGTGTCCTTGATTGCTTTATCTCCCAGATGTCGTTAAGAGATTCTTCAATCTTTCCCAGTATGGATATGACCGTCCAGAAGAGTAAGACTATCCCAACTCCGGCGATCAGACCGCCCTTCGCCTGATCGAGGAGATTATGAGAAAACGTAAGGATCTGGTTGGTTATGTCCGGCTGCCAATTTGCATTTTCGCCGATGTGCACGATCTGCTTTTCGATCAGCTTTTCAAGACCGAAGCCTTTACCGATCGCGAAGGCCACTGCTACGACCGGCACAACGTTGAGCAAAGAATAATACGTCAACACCGAAGCCGTCTTCTGACAATTATCTGTGACGAATCTTCGAGATGCCAGAAGAAGAATGCGCAGAGCCCTAACGAAAAATGCTTTGATCAAAGGCAGGTCTTTCAACCGGATTTCCCAGACTCCCACCTCAAGGAAACGGGCGATGCGTGAGATCACAACAACTCTCCGCTGGTATGAACGAATCGGATCAGTGAGTCGTTCCTCATCACTTCAGCATCACTTCAGCTTGAAGTCAACACGGCTTGCCTTGGCCTTTTCTTTCTTTTCCGGCGCGAGGGATTTCGGTTCAAGGACAAACACCCGTCCAGGCTCCACCTTCCCTGATTTCAGGATAACATCTTCCACTTTCGTGGCGCGCTGAGAGGCGAGGGTTCTCAGGTCCCCGGGTTGACTTCGGTGTTCGTCAGCATAAGCTTTTCCATTTCAGGGACAGGAATATCTTTTGCCATGCCGATAAAATTTTTCGGTTTGGGAAATTTATCTGCTTTGTAAGCCATCTTCAAATATTTTTCATATTCAGGAGGGTCAATTTTCACATCATCAACCGGGACAGCAGGTTGTCCTTTTTTCACCATTTCGTTCAGTTTCTGCGCCTTTATTTTTCTGTTGAACAGAAGCTGCTTCAATCCTTCCCTGTCATTTTCCGTGTCCGCATACCCTTCGATATCCAATTTGAGGGCGGGACGGTCCTCGAGAGCCTTCGCGACCGTATCAATTTTCTTCATGTTAGGTTCCGTAATGACCGTGCTCCCATAAGGAAACTCTACATAGCTCAGTTCCTCCCCGCCTCCTCCGAACGCGGCCCCGAGCAGGGCAAAAGGCGAGGTGGCCGCTTTAGCGATCAGGTTGACGATGATGTGTACAATAACTTGCCACACGGAGAATTTCGGGTCATCGAGGCTTCCGGTCACGGGGAGATCCAGCTTGATCTGGCCCGTCCTGTCTTTCAAGAGAGCGACCGCCAATTTGACAGGCAAATGGGTTGCCTGAGGGCTGTCAACCTTGTCACCGAACGTGAATTGATCGATGACGATGTTGTTTTGAGAATCGAGTTTTCGTTTAGAGATTGAATACTTGACATCGAGGGAGAGCTTGCCTTTCTCGATGTCGTAGCCTGCATATTTTCCGGAGTAAGGGCTTGTAGGGCTCAGGTCCATGTCCTTGATGCGGGCCTTTATGTCCACAAAGAGGTCATCCCTCAAGGGATTGATCTTGCCCGTGATCTCAAGAGGGGCATAGTCATTGAGTTTGCCACGAAGCTCAACATCCGCCGTCGTGTTCTGGTCAGCAGAAAGTCCTGACACCCTTCCCCCGATCTCTGTGAGATGCATCGAAAATTCCGGTTTGACTGATTTGTCCTGGAAGTCTATCCTCCCATCCTGGAGGGTGACCTGTTCGATCCTGATGTTTTTTGAAGGCCCTTGTTCCGCAGGAGGAGCAGCAGGGGCCACTGCTGTCTTCTGCTGAGCGGGACCCGGTGTCTTCTCTGTTGCAGGGCCAGGCGTCGTCACCGCTGTTGGTTTCTCGGCCGCCAGCACATCCTGGAGATTGATTTTTCCATCAGGACTGACCAGCACGAGAGCGTAGAAGTTCGTCAGAGAGACCCCTTTGATGTCAACGGAAAGGGGTGCATATGCCACATTGAGGTCGTTTAACGACAGGGATTCGAGTTTCAGAAGATCCGTTCCGTTCAGTTTATCGATTGAGGAAAAATTGGCTACAGAAGCCTCCCCCTTGTAGGTGGCCTTTATCCCCTTCTGTTTGGTGGATGTGAGAGAAAGATTGCCATTCGTGGAAATGGCCCCTCCGGTCACGGTCAGCTTTACCTTATCCGTGAAATAGGGTTGGAAGGGAGCGATTTCAATGCCCTTCAGTCCTATCTTTACATCTGCGGAGAGGGGTTCTACAGCGATGGTCCCCGTGGTGGAGACGGTTCCTTTCCCGTTCAAGAGGAGGGAGAGGCCAAGCTTTGCTTTATTGTTCTTCGCCGTTGAAATATTCTCGCCTCTTAACGTCAGGTTCTGGGCAACCAACGTGACCGGCCTTTTCGTCGTCTGGTCCACCACGCGAATGGTATACTTGTCAATCAGCATCTGTTTCAGGGAAACAAGCCATGGCTTTTCAGGCTCAACGGGTTTCTCGCCGGCTTTTGGCTTTCCGGGTGGCCCCCCAGGGGCTGATGCAGGCGGGGTGGCAGGAGGGGTGAGGGTGAGGAGATTCAAATCGCCGTTGCGTAACCGTTTGACGAGGATCTCGCCTTTCTCCGTGGAGAGGTTGCCAATCTTGAGCTCTCTTTTTGTGAGGTCTGCATCCGTTTCTTTGATCGAGAAATGTGGAACTTTAACAAAGTCTTGATTCTCCCCGGTTTTCCTGAGACGAAGAGTATTGAGCGTAACGGAAATCCCGGAAAGACTGACCTCCGGTTCCTTTTGCCCGCCTGCATATCTGTAATGAGCTGCGAGGTCAAGGCGGCCATCTTCGATGCCGAAGAGAACGCTATCCTTATAGAAGGGGCTGTACTTCTTTAGAAGAACAGATGAAACCTCCAGCGCCCCTTCCGACCCAAGAGGAACCATGGAAAACTCCCCCTGGACCTTGACGGATTCTTTGGCTTCGGTGCTGAGGGATAGAGCATAGGCTGCTTTTTTATCTTTAGCGTTGCTGAAATGATCGACCTTCAAGTCGACCGGGTCCAGAACCGTTTTGAAGGGTGTACTCCTGGAAAGGTCAGTAAAGGAGATCTTTCCTCCTGCCAGCACTATCGTGTCGATGTCGAGGAAGACCTGTGCCTCCTCTCCCGCTTCCCTCGCGGCAACCCTTTCCTTGCCTTTTTCGTACAGAAGGAACTGGGTGTTGAAAACCCCTTTTTCATCACGCTCGATGTTATATTCCGGTGACTGGATCGACACCTTCGACAGGTGAATGGTCTTCAAAAGGGGCTCTGACGGGGCAATGGAGACATCGAGCAGCGGGAGCCTTGAGGAGGGGCTTGCCTTTTGCGTCGTCCACGACTGTGTTTTTCAAGGAGAGATTTCCCGTGATCGTGAGAGAAGGCTTCTTATCTTTCGTTTCAACAAAGGATACTTTTGCGACTGTATCCAGAGAGGCCGTAACGACCTTGAAACGCCATCTGCACGGGAACATATGTCAGGTAGTAAGGGATATTGACATCCTTGATGTTAATGTCGAAAGAGGTCTCACGCGAATCGGCAAAAGGCTTTGTCTTCCCCTGGAGGGCGAAGAGAGCACCGTTAATCTTGGCTGAGAAATGGGGCTGGACGAACGTTTCGACAGAGGAACCTATATCCGACAGAAAGGGGATGCCAACCATTAATTCTCTGACGGTGTGCGTTGTCTCTTCGGGCATATCCACGAAATCGACGGACCCGTTTATTATCGTGATGTTGTTCAGGGAGAACTTTGGCGGCTTGCTCGTCTTCTTCGGGGACGGCTGCTCTTTCTCTTCCAGTAAATCAGAAAGATTATAGGAGAGATCCTTGTTGCGGATAATCTTTACGTAAAGCCCGGTGATCCGGATCTCCTTAAGGACCGGGGCCAGTCTGATGGCGGAAAGGCTTGAGAGATTCAAAAACAGCTCATCACAGGACAAGAACGTCCCGGTACTTGACCGATCCTTGATCAGGAGCCCTCGTACTGCTGTGGAGAGCGTATAGGGATTAAACGTGATCTGTCTGATGGTTACTTCCCGATGGAGATTCTGAGAGAGCTCTTTAGTCAGGATGTATTTCATTAGAGGAGGCAGACCGAAAAAGCCAATGACGGTAAAGAGGACGAAGAAAATAAGGAGCCCGATAAGAATCTTCTTCGCGCGCGGCCTTATCTTGTTTTGGTATATTCCCACCACTTTTTTCACCATGCGCTCACCCTTCGTGGAAGATGATATGATGAAGATTGTTCCTGAGGGTAATCTGAAAGGTCTTTGTACATAGTCAACCGCTGATAAAGAACTCTCCCGGTGGAAAGCCCCGGGGCATTGCCCATTGACCAAGATAGCATTGCATCCGTAGAAATATAGGCACTCCGCCGGAGACCGGCAACCACGCGGGATCACTCTGCTGCTTTTTTACGCAGTTGTGGTATTATAGACAGAAGGATGAAGTGAAGGGAGGTCCCGTAAAATGACCAAGCTATCTATGAGACTCGCTGTCCTTTTGCTCGTGCATCTTATCGTCTGTATGAGTGCGCTATCTTCCGGCGCAGCAGAGGAGTCCGAGAGAACCTGGACCAGTTATATGAGAGGCAGAGATGGTACTCAATATTTCTACGATAAAGGTGCGGTAATAGAAACTCCTCAGGGCTACCTTCAGGTGTGGCGCAAGAGGGTATTCCCGGCCGGAGCAGCACAAAAGGAGATCATGACGTTCGACCAGCTAGGCTGCTTCTTTCAGGAAGAGTATCGCACCCTGCAGATGACCGTGACCTATTGGGACGGCACAATAAAAGAATACGAAAAAGTCTCCCCATGGGCACACATATACACAAACAGCCCTGAGCAATATCTCGTGGACCATCACTGCAGTCAATCGTATAAAGCGACACCTCCGAAATGATTCGCAGCAAATCGTCTTCTACGGGAGTTACTTATGCTGCCAGTATTTCCAGACGCTCTCCTGGGACACATTTGGTATTTTGTCGATAACCGCATTGACCAGCTTTCCGTCCCGTTTTTCAACTTTCATTATGTAGATGTTGATGATCCTCTGATGGTATTTGTCGAAGGCGAGCGGGCCGGCCGGCGTTTCAATTTTCGGCGCCACTTTCATGATCTCTTTGGATACCCGTGCGGGGTCGTCAACTTCGCCCTTGAGCGACGCAATTGCTGCGCCGATCACGTTCGCGGCAGTGTAGCCGAACTCCGTGTAGCGGCTGGGCTGATCACCATATTTCGCGTTGTACGCCTTTACGAATGCACGGTTCTTCGGCGTGTCCAGCGTGGCGGAATAATGACCGACCGAAACGATGCCGATAGCTGAATCGCCGATGCTCGGCAGGTAAGGATCATCCGTCAGGACGTTGTGACCATAGAGAGGAAGCCTCTTCTTCAGGCCGAATTCCTGATACTGCTGGACGAAACGGACAGCGTCCGTGCCCGTGTAAAAAGCGTAGACGAGGTCCGCGCCTTTGGCGTCAATGACGCTCAGGAATGGAGCGAAATCCATGGTACCCATTTTGGGATAAACCTCTTTGACGATCTTTCCGCCGGCCTCTTCGAAGGCAGCCTTGAACCCGTCCATGGAATGGTGTCCCGCCGCCCAGTCAGCGGATGTAAGAACCACATTGCGATACGACGTGTTCTTATAGACCCATTTACCCATCGTGTAGTTAGTCTGATCACTGGTGTCGCAGACGCGGAAGATGTTATCGCTTGCCTTTTCCGGCGACGTCAGTTCGCGGGTCGTGGCAACAGGATTAACCTGGATGACCTTCTGGTTTCTGATATAATCGTGAATAGCGAGCGCCACTGCGCTGCTCAGCGGACCTATGACAAAATCAACCTTGTGCTGTTCTACGAGCCGCCGCACTTTGGTCAAGCCGACCGTGGGATTCAGCTCGGTATCTTCTTTGATGAGCTGAATAGAGCGGCCGCCGGCTTTCCTGCCGATTTCGTCAAAGTACAACTCCACACCTTCGTTGGTGAGTTTGGCGGCAAGCGCATTGACGCCTGTGTACGGAAGGAGCACCCCGACCTTAACCGGTGCTTGCTCAGCGGCAGGCGCATCTGTTGCCGTGAGCAAAAACATGCCAATGCATAAGGCCAGACCAATCCATACCCATCTGCTCTTTATCTCTTTCATGCTGCACCCCCGAATTTTTTTGAATTATCCCTCGTGGAAGTACGCTCAAATGTAGTTTAAATGCGGCGAATCTGTCAATAGAAAACAGGGTCGCAGTGACCAGTAATCAGTGACCAGTGGCCAGTAAACAGTGAGCAGTAAGTAGTGAAACCAGAGAAACTAGATAAACCAGAAAAACCAGATAGACCGGGGGCAAGTGTCGAGTGTCGAGAAAATAGTGAGCAGTAAGTAGTGAAACCAGAGAAACTAAAGAGACTAGATAAACCAGAAAAACTAGATAGGCTGAATAGACCAGGGGCAGCGATGGATCAAATTAGTTTTGTCTATATGACAATGGCCTTTGATCTCAACCCGTATCTCGTGCGGTACTTTCTTGCTGATTACTTTCCGTTTGTTGTGGCGACTCTGTGGTAGTCGTCTGCCCAGCGCTGGCGTGCAGTGTTATCCCATCTGTAGAGTCCGCGCGCCATGTCCGTCAAGTTGATCGCGCCGCTCAGCATTTCCATGACCGGGGCCAGGAGCAGACAGGCCATTTCCCGCTGCTGTTGCGCGACGAGGCGATCGAGTCTGATCCCGCTTATTCTGGCTTTCCTGCTTCCCGGCGCCGGCTCGGCCATCTGGCAGGCGAAGCTGGCACCCGGACCGGTGTCAGACGTGACCTGTGCCACGACACTCACAACTGCTGCGATAGCATACGTGTGTCCCGCATCGAGATCAAAGCCTGCATTCTTCAACAGATCGAGCAGGCGTTGATACTCGGGAGAGAGCATGACGACTGCCGGATCTGCACAGCCTCGTATCCGGTCGCGCTCTCTGGGCTCAGCCTGAAGTCCTTTCCACCATTTGCGCAGAATGGCTGCAGAAACGTCCTCCTCCAGAAACAGGTTCCTCGGCGATGGTTCTGCCATATCCTCTCCTTTTAATCTGCTTGTGCTCTATTCACCCGCGCGCAAACTATCCACGCACCGTTAACCCGCGGTCGTCTCATGGCCTTTTCGGTGTTTGGTGTCAAAGCGGGGTCGAAAGAGTTGGACAACTCTTACCAGCAGCTGCTACTCGGTGGAGGTGTGCCGGCGCGCGCACCTCTCTCGGTGCTCGGTTGAGGAGCTCACGATAGACGCAAGCACCCTCGCGCGCCTCCTGGAATGTCGATACAGTGCCCGATATCGCAAGCCGCGGCTAAGACTGACGCAAAATTGTTGCCGCCGGCTCTCGCTTAGTAGCGTCCGCGACCGCCGCCGCCGCCGCCACCACCGCGCCTTCCGCCGCCGCCACCACCACCGCCGAACCCGCCGCCGCCACCACCGCCGAACCCGCCACCGCGATTTCTGTCGGTTTTCGGTTTGGCCTGGTTTACGGTCAAAGTGCGGCCGTTGAATTCCTTGCCGTTAAGAGCGCTTATCGCGGCCTCGGCTTCGGAGGTTTCGGGCATCTCCACGAAGCCGAACCCTTTTGACTGGTTGCTGTATTGATCCCGGATCACGTTTGCTGACGCAACCTGTCCGAACGCCTCGAAAGTCTTCTTCAGGTCTTCCTCACTCATTGTAAAAGGCAGGTTGCCAACGTAAATGTTCATATGGTCTCCTTAAAATTGAATCGGTGAGGTATTCTCCTCACTCCCGTCATTGCACCGGTATTTCGGTGTCGCTGCCGGGCAGGGCCTGGTCCTCTTCCGTACCATCGCCAGGCTTCTCAGCCTTGCCCTGCCTTCGCGACATCTTTCCGGCGGCTTTTTCCTTCCGCCTTATTTCTTTTTGCCGCTTTAGAAAGCTATGTTGACCGCGCTTTGCCATCTACTCTCCCATGTCCGAATGAGGACCGGCCGAGGCAGAAGGTTTAATGCCGGCACTCAGCTCCGTTTCCGCACGTTCGCGGCAGCTGGCCCCTTTTGTCCCTTAACCACGTCGAACTCAACCTTGTCGCCTTCTGACAGCGACTTGAAGCCCTGGCCATCAATTGCTGAGTGGTGGACAAAGACATCGCCGCCCTCATCCTGCGTGATGAAACCAAATCCCTTTGAATCGTTGAACCATTTCACTGTTCCTTCTGCCATGTCTCAAAACTCCTTTTGTGATGTTATTTACCGTCACGACATAATCGTGACGTGATGCTCGTTACTTCTGTGCCCCGACCTTCAACTTGGCCTCTGTCAACAACTCGATGGCCTTATCCACCTGCGCTTCCGACAGGGATATACCAGCCGGCGTGGCAATCATTTCCCCATCGTCGTCGGTATTATGAACACGCACATCTATCATCTTTATATTCTTCACGTCACGGATTGTTACCAATATCTTTTGCCTTGATCTCATATCGATTTTTCCGATGAGCATAAACCCCTCCTTATTGCGACAGCACTCCCCTTAAGAGCGCATCCTCTTGTTTCGGCTGCTGCCTATCTATCGCACGACCCTGTGAAAATGGAACCCGTAGATACGATACGCGATGGCCTTCGGCAGTAGCCGTGGGCGCCCAAGTACACGAGTAGCCGATCTTTCCTTACCCATTATTTCCCTTCTCTCGGGAAACCGATTAGGTTGGCGTTTTCGCCCTGGTCGCCGCGTTTTCTAAAGGGAAGGACCACTGTAGAATTCGGAGCATCAGCCCGGTGTGATAGGGTCATTCTATCACGGGAACCTGATTAACGCAAACTTTAGCGTTTGCCAGAAGAGAAAGAAGACAGCGTTCAACGGCGTTCTTGCGGTCTTTGCCGGAGCGAAAGAGGAACACGTGCACCCTGCCTGTTATTAGCTAGCCTCGTCGCCTTCCTACAGAAGGAGAAGTTGCGTTTCCCGGCTTGGAAGCAGCCCTGCGCGAAGGGCCAAAGTGCCATGTCGTGCGCCGCGCACTCCCATTCGTGCCTGCACCCGTCTGTGCCGCGGGCTGCCGCATGTTGCTCAGCGGACTCGCAAATCCGTCCTGCCATGGAGGTGGCGATTTCCTGTAATCGAAACCCTCCAGCGTACGGCGCTCGATCTTCGCACCAAGCACCCGCTCGATGCTCCCGATCAGAGGCTCGTCCTCAGGGGTAACGAACGTGAAGGCGTCGCCGGTCTTTGCTGCGCGGCCGGTACGTCCGATGCGGTGTGTGTACGCATCAGTCGTATCGGGCATATCATAGTTGATGACGTGGGATATGCTCAGGACATCGATGCCACGCGCCGCAATATCGGTGGCCACGAGAACCTGGTACGAGCCGTTGCGGAATCCGTCGAGGGCTTCCTGGCGCCTGTTCTGTGACAGGTTGCCCTGAAGCGAGGCAGCCTTGTATCCTGCCTTTTCCAGTTGCTGCCCGATGCGGTTGGCCCGGTGCTTGGTACGGGTGAAGATCAGGACGGATTCTGCGTCTGTGCGCTTAAGGAGTTGTATCAGAAGGTCTGTCTTCAAATGATGTTGCACAGGGAAAAGGGCATGGGAGACGGTGCTTGCCGGAGCGGTGTGACCGACTCTTATCATGACCGGATCATGCAATACCTCGCGGGTCAGACTTCTGATGTCATCGGGCATGGTCGCAGAGAACATCAGCGTCTGCCGTTTCAGGGGCAGTTGTTTGACTATCCTCCGGATATCAGGCAGGAAGCCCATGTCGAACATCCGGTCCGCCTCGTCGATGACAAGGACTTCCACGCTCGCAAGGTTGAACGTCTTCCGGTTAAGATGATCGAGTAGCCGGCCGGGGCAGGCCACGATAATATCGACGCCGGCGCGTACCTTTCTGACCTGCGCATTCAAGTCCACGCCGCCGTAGATGGGGCAGCTCGTGAGCCGCGTGTTGCGTCCCAGCTCTTTGATCGAGGCGTGGATCTGTTCCGCCAGTTCGCGGGTCGGCGCGATAATGAGGCTGCGAATCTTGCCGCGTTGACCGGAAAGCAGGCGCTGCAGGATCGGCAGAACAAAAACCGCTGTTTTGCCGGTACCGGTCTGGGCGAGGCCCATCACATCTTTGCCTGCAAGGATCGGCGGGATTGCCGCTGCCTGGATGGGTGTCGGGGTCTTGTAGCCGAGCGCCTTGACGTTATCGGCTAATTTCGGGTGAAGCTCAAATGAACTAAAACTCATAGCACCTTCTTCGTAGCGAGAATTAGTAGCGAAGCAATACTGAAGTCAGAATAACCGACGACCACGATGTTTAAGATTTTGGACCTGCTTCAAAGTAGCTGTCGAGGGCGGCTTTTGGTAAGCACTTCATTACTTGGGCTATACTATAGCCTAATTCGGCTGACTAGTCAAGGCTGACTTCGATGGGGTGTGTTCGATAGGGCAGGCTATGCACCTTCGCGAAGGGCGAATTTTGCTCGCCCTTATCAGACCACCTACTTTTGTTGAAGGAACATGAGGCGATTACGGGGCTGTCTTTTTACCAGGTGTCAACCTTTTCGCTTCATGCGAAGCCTTGGAAAGAGAGCTAATGCACTTTTCTCTTCAATGGACGCCCTCTCTTTCGCATTAAATCCGGCGAAACGAGCAACACCGTCAACCTTCGCAGCTATTATAGGCGTAGTCGCAAAGGGATAGTCTGTGCCGAAGAGTATGTGGTCGGTATCGATCAGCGCGTGGAGAGAGGGTAAGTTGTATGCGCTAGCTGCGCCTGCGGTATCATAGTACAAACGCTTGAGGTAGTAATAGAAGCCTTTCGGGGCGTTTTCAGCTGCTCCCTGCCACCTCCGCCCCCCCTCTTCTATTCGAGTGGCCAGATACGGGACGGTTCCCCCGCCGTGAGAAAAGATGAACCGGATATCCGGATAGCGTTCCAACATACCGCCGTAAATGAGATTGGTTATGGCACGGGTCGTTTCAAAAGGAGCTTCCAGTAAAGAGTGTGAGCATGGAAACGGGTTCTTCCCAGGCGGATCGCCCGGGTGCACATGCACCACGGCTTTCCTGCGGTTCAGATCTTTATACACAGCTTCAAACGCACTATCCCCGAGATACATCCCCTTATAGTTTGTCAACAGTCCGATACCGTCAAGTTTGAGGGTGTCGAGCGCATAATCGATTTCAGTTAAAGCTCCATCTGTGTCAGTCAGTCGGGGCAAGGCTGCAAAAGCACCGAACCTGCGGGGGTGATCGTGGACCAGTTCAGCTGCGATTTCATTGCATCTGCGGGCGAGGCTGCGCGAAAACCTGGCATTGCCGACATGAGCCGCCGGGCTCGTGAAGGAGGTGACCGATGTCTGGATGCCGTGGCGGTCCATCATCTCGAGTGCCTTCTCCGATGACCATTCGGGAAAGCGCACGCCCAATGCAGTAGTGACACCCACATCAGCCAGTGCCTTCACATACTCCGATGGTATAAAGTGGTGGTGGACGTCGATCCGGTGCGGTGCAGCCGATCCGGCTTGTGACTCCGTTTTCTTTTTCAATGTGACACCCCCTTGTTGTTCACTGATAGAACCTGGCTGGTCCGACTGAACTCTTTTATATCAGCCGATTCAAAGGCTGTCAAGACAATGTAAAAGACCATTTTCTTAAAGGAACTATGGGTACGAGCCGAGAAGACGTTCAAAGATGCAGGGATCATAAAAGAACCGGCCACTCGACCCTATTAAAGGATCCAGTTGGGTATGCATCGTCGAATAGGTTCGGCATCGGCAGTGCGAAGAGACCATTTCTCCGCATAGCTCTTGGTTTTACCAGTGCTTGCACCGTGCTCGATGATTAACTGAAAGGCGCGTCTATTTCTCATTGGCAAATTTGAAAGAGGGTGGTCTCACATCTTTCCCGACGGAGTGCTTCCTGAGATGTTGTTTTTTTAGCGCTTTCCTCGCCAGGGAGTCGAGCCCCCTGTTCCAATATTCAAAACCAAAAAGCGGATATTTCTTTCATTTTGAACGAACATGACCAAATTTATTTTGCCTGTTTGCACTTTTCAGTGATCGCCGCTAGAACGTTCTCCGGCGATAAAGGAAGTTTTTTCAGGCGTACGCCTATCGCGTCATAGACGGCGTTGGCCAAGGCTGCTGCTGCTGGCGGCGCCACCACTTCAGCTACACCTTTGGCTCCGAAAGGACCGAAGGGGTCATACGTTTTGGTAAAGTAAATCGACAGCGGCGGCGCCTCGGCCGGGCTGGCAGTCCCCGAGGTCATGAAGTCGGGATTCACCAGGTGGCCACCGCGGTAGACCATCTCCTCCGTTTTGGCAAAGCCCATTCCCTGCAGAACTTGCCCTTCGATCTGCCCCTCCGCTCCTAACGGGTTGAGGATGTTGCCGCCGTCGTTGCCCGTCCAGACCTTCAGGATCTTGATCTCTCCGGTCCGCTCATTCACTTCAACCTCCACGGCTTGGGCCGCAAAGGAGTATGTAGAACAAGGGTTGCTCTGTTGGGTCGGTTCCATCTTTGTCGTGTCGGGCTCATCCTGGCCGCTCCCGCGGATCCGCTTCCCCTTTTTGTGGAAGAGGGCGAAACGGGCGACCTCCGCGACCGTCGTCCGGGGTTCCGGTGTGCCCTGAATGCAAATTTTTCCCTCTCGCACGGTGAGGTCGGCCGGGTTCACCTTCAGCATCTCCCCCGCTTCCTCGAGAAGAATCCTTTTTGCCTCTGCTGCCGCCCGCATGACGGCGAGGCCGCCGGAATAGGTCACCCGTGAGCCCCAAGGACCCAGCGAATATGGGGTGATATCCGTGTCCGGCAGAAGGATGCGAACGGATTCAAAGGGAACACCCAGGACTTCGGCCGCCACTTGACAGAAGGCCGTGTCCCGCCCTTGGCCGTATTCCCCCTCGCCGGAGTATATCACAACCTCGCCGTCCTGCAGGATCTCCACTTGGGCGTTGCTGCCGGCGAAGCCGTCGGAGTGGCGGTCATCCACCTCGTGGATCGTGCAGGCCATGCCGATGCCGCGCTTAAGGTGGCGCTGTTTGCCTCGCTTTTGGTCCCAACCGGAGGATTGGACGATCTGATCAATTGCCTCCGTCAAGCCGCAGCTCGATATCTTCCATCCATGGACGGTCGTGTCGCCGGAGCGGGTGGCGTTCTTCCGCCGGATCTCCGCCGCGTCGATGCCGAGTTCCTCGGCGATCATGTCGAGCTGTGAGTCGAAGGCGAAGGTGTTCTGCGGGTTGCCGTAGCCGCGGTAGGCACCGACCGGGCTCTTGTTTGTATAGACCAGTTTGGCATCGGTCCTGATGGCCGGGATGCGGTAGACGCTGTCGTTGCGGTGGGAGCAGACGATGATCATCGCGGCAGCCATGTCACAGTAAGCCCCGGCGTCATAGTAGAAGTTCAGCTCCCGCCCCAGGATCGTGCCGTCCTTTTTGACGGCCGTCTTTACGTAGTAACGGCCCGCAAAACGGGGGCGGCTCGCGAAATACTCCTCCTCGCGGGTGTAGACCATCTTTACCGGATGGCCCGTGATCCGTGAAAGGACGGCCGATGCGGGGTAGATGGAATTCAAAACGACCTTGCTGCCGAAGGAACCGCCGGTGTGGCACTGGACTACCCGGACGTGGTCAGCCGGGACCTTCAGCACCCGGGAGAGCATGATCTGCAAACCCGAGGCGGCCATCGTTCCCGTGTAGAGGGTGATCCTGCCGGTCATGTCCCAGTCGACCACACAAGCGTAAGGTTCGGCGTAGCACTGGTGAACCCGCTGGGTGTCGAAGCGGTCCTCCCGCACGAGGTACGCCTCCGCAAGAGCCCTGTCCATATCGCCTTTGTCGATGTGGATGCGCACGCCAACATTGTCGGGAGAGTCGTCGTGCAGTTGGGGCGCGCCTTCGGCAACGGCCTCCTCAGGGTCGAAGACGGCAGGGAGGTCTTCATATTCCACGATGATCCGCTCCAGCGCCTCGGCCGCGGTATCCTCGTCGATGGCGGCCACAGCTGCGATCTCGTCACCCTTGAAGCGCACCCGGTCGGCGGCGAAGACGGTCATGTCTGCTCGGCGGTCGCCGAAACCATAGACCACTGGTGGCAGGTCCTTGGCCGTGATCACCGCCTTGACGCCGGGGACCTTCAGTGCCGGCGCCGCATCCAGGTGGACCAGACGCGCATGGTGGCGTGTGGAACGGAGGATCTTGCCGGCCAGCATGCCCGGGAAAACCAGGTCCGTGGTGAACTTCGCCTGCCCTGTGACTTTGGGAACCGAGTCCGGGCGTGGCACTCTCCTGCAGATAGTGGTGAAATCCTCCATGGGAATCTTTCCTCCTATTGGGGTTGGCCTTCGAGGCCCGCAAGCACATTCGCCATCTTGGCGGCAATCACCTGCCTTTTGAAGTCAACCTGTCCGCGGACGAAGGAGACCAGGCGCACCTCTTCCGCTGTTTTCCGGGCAACCTCTTCCGCCGGGGCCCCCGCATCCAGCATTTTTTCGGCCGCTCGCGCCCGCAGGGGCCGGCTGGCCGCGCAACCCACGACGATCCGCGCCCCTGTTCCGCCCGCAGGTGGGATCACCGCAAGAGTGAAGGTGGCGAAGTCCAGGTTGTCCTGGGGCCGGAACTTGACGAAGGTTCCGAACGGGCCTGGCGGAGGAAGGAGTATCTCTGTCAGGATCTCCCCGGTCTTCAGGCCCAGATAGTGGATGCCGTCGCCAAGATAGAAATCCTCGATTTCTGCCACCCGCTCACCGCCGGCAGAGACAAGGCGCAGCTTGGCGCCGAGCGCCACCAGCGGTCCTCCCGTATCCCCCGACTGCAGGGCAAAGCAGCCCTTGCGGCTCTTGGGCACCACGTAGCATTGGTCGCCCCCGGAGGCCTTGCGACAGTGCGGGTACTCGGCCCGCCAGAAGGGGGAGCGGTTAAAGAACCAGCACCGGCTGTTGAGGCAGAGGTTTCCACCCAGGGTCGCCTTGTTGCGGATCTGCGGCGAGGCGACGGCAGCTGCGGCCCGGGCCAGCAGCGGAGCTCTTTCCCGGATCAACGGATGGGTCGCAACCTCGTCCAGGGTGGCGAGTGCCCCGATGGCAACTCCTCCCTCTTTTTCTGCCCGGATAGTGGAGAAATGAGGGATCGACTTAAGGGTGACGATCGCTTGGGGACGAATGAGCTTGAGCTTCTTCAAGACCAGGAGGTCGGTCCCGCCCGCCATGAGCATCGATTGGGGATGCTCCTGGAGAAGGCGGCTGACCTCGGCTACATTCGGGGCTGCGATAAATGAGGTTTCCTTCATTTGGCCTCCTGTGCTGAGACAGCCAGCCTGACCGCCTCCATGATCTTGTAATACCCCGTACAGCGGCACATAACGCCCTTGATCCCTTCCCGGGTCTCTTCCTCGCTAGGGTGCGGATTCTCCTGGAGGAGGGCGTAAATGGCCATGACCATACCCGGCGTGCAGTAACCGCACTGAATGGCTCCTGCCTCCACAAAGGCTTTCTGGATCGCATGGAGACGGTCCCCCTTTGCCAATCCCTCGATCGTCAGAACCCGTCCGCCTTCGGCTTCCAGGGCCAGTGTCAGGCAGCTATTGACGGCCTTTCCGTTCAGAAGCACCGTGCAGTGGCCGCACTGGCCCTCGCCGCAGCCGCGCTTGGTCCCGGTGAGGGCCAAGCGATCCCGCAGCACATCGAGAAGTGTCTCATCTTCCCGGATGAAGAGTTGCACAGGGTCCCCGTTAACCCAAAAGTTCAATGGCGCGGCCATCTGACCTCCTTTCGTTTCATCCTTTCTCCTATCGCTCTTCGTTTCGTGCCCATTTGTCACCGAGCCCGAGGTCTGTTCCTCCATTCATTTTCGAGCATGCTCATCTGATAAAGGCTCCAGTAATCGTCGCCCATGCGACGGGCGTCCCGGATCTGTCCCTCCCGCACAAAACCCGCTTTCTCGTAGCAGGCGATCGCCGTCAGGTTAAAGTCGAAGACGACGAGATCGATGCGGTGTAATCCTAGTTCACCAAAGCCGAATTCCAGGAGTGCCCGCACCATCGAGGATCCCGAACCCCGGCCCCGCCAGACGTCCGCGATGAGCACGCGCGATATCCGTGCCGATCTGTTGCGCCGGTCGATCGCATCCAGCTCGATATGGCCTACGACCTCTCCGTCAGCAACTAGCCTTGAAAATCCTCCGCGCGGGTGGCGTCTCTGCAGGCTGCGGCCAGGTACCGCTCGAGCTGCGGGGTATCCAACGGGAACTGGAAAATCGGCCCGGCCCATTGGAGCAGGAACTGGGGCGAACTGATCCAGCTTATGAGCCGTTGAAAATCTTCCCGCCCGAAGGCTTGCAGCGCAATCACCAACTTTCGTTCCTATCCCCCCAGATAGGCCTTCTTCACATGTTCGTTGCTGAGGAGATTCCCGGCCGTCCCTTTAAGCACGATCCTCCCGATCTCCATCACGTACCCTCGATCAGCCATCTGGAGAGCAAGATGGAGGTTCTGCTCCACGAGGAGAACAGTTGTCCCGCTGCGGTGAATCTCCCGAATTATCGAGGCCGTCTTCTCCACCATGAGGGGCGCGAGTCCCAGTGAGGGCTCATCGAGGAGCAGCAGAGCAGGCCGGGCCATGAGCGCCCGCCCGATCGCCAGCATCTGCTGCTCGCCACCGGAGAGAGTCCCCGCCAACTGGCGACGGCGCTCCTCGAGGACCGGAAAGTTAGTGAAGATCAGGTCCATCTCCTGCCGCACCTTCTTCCCGGGAAAACCAGGAGTAGGCACCCATCTGCAGGTTCTCCTCGACTGTCATCTCGGGCCAGATCTTCCTCCCTTCCGGACAGTGCGCGATGCCCAGTTTCACTATCGCCTGCGGCTTGAGCCTATGGATCTCCCGACCCATGAACTCGATCGTGCCGCCCGTGGGGGCGATCAGCCCCGAAATAGCTCGAAGAGTCGTGCTCTTCCCCGCACCGTTCGCCCCGAGGAGCGTTACCAGCTCCCCCTGGCGGACCTCAAGATCGATCTTCTTCAAGACCTCGATCTTCCCGTAATGCGCCTGCACCTGAGCCAGCCTAAGCACGGGCTGCCCCCTGGCCCAGGTAGGCCTCGATGACCTCCGGGTGGCGCTGGATCTCCTGCGGTGTCCCCTCGGCGATTTTTTGGCCGTAGTTCAGACACGCGACGCGATCGGAGATGCCCATCACCATGTACATATTGTGCTCGACCAGCATTACCGCGATCCCCTGCGCCCGGATCCGGGTCACCAGGTCGATCATGCGGTTGGTCTCGTCGGGGTTCATGCCCGCCGCCGGCTCGTCAAGGAGGAGGACCTTGGGCCGCGCGCCGAGCGCCACCGCGACTTCCAGGAGTCGCTGCTCGCCATAAGACAGGTCCTTCGCCGCCGCATCCCGGCGGGCCGCCAGACCTGTGAACTCGAGCAGACCCAGAGCCTCAGCGGCGATGCGGCGATCCTCCTCGCGAAAGGCGCGGCTCCGGAAAATTATATCCCTCCAGGAGCTCCGGACCCTTTGATGGCAGCCCGCCCTCACTCCCTGCAGGACCGTCAGGTTCGGGAAGACCTTGGTGGACTGAAAGGTCCGGACGATGCCGTGCCTGGCGATCCGGTGGGGCTGCAGGCCCGTGATCTCATGCTCCCGGAAAAGGATCCTCCCCCGGGTGGGCTTGAGAAAGCCGCTGAGGAGGTTGAAGAATGTCGTCTTGCCCGCCCCGTTGGGGCCGATCACCGCCAGGATCTCCCGTTCCTCGAGAGTCAGGGTGAGATCCTGCACCGCCCCCAGCCCGCCGAAGTAAATGGAGAGGTCCTGCACCTCAAGAAGTCTCAAGATCGCCCCCTCCAAAGAGCGCGGCAGAGCCGGCCGGCAAGCGGCACGATGCCCTGGGGCATGAAAATGATTGAGACCATCAGGATCGCCCCGAAGATGGGTTCCCGGAGCTTTTCCGCGACCCGCAGATACTCAGAGATCAGCGTGAAGAGGACCGATCCCACGATCGGCCCGGAGATAGTCCCCAGCCCTCCCAAGATCGCCATGACCAGCATCATGATCATGTAGTGGAAGGTGAAGACCTCCGGGCTGATAAAGCCCACGTAATGGGCGTAAAGGCTCCCGCCCAATCCGGCGAAGACCGCCCCGGTGACGAAGGCGATCATCGCGTACCGGTAGGCGCTGATCCCGACTGAAGTCGCCAAGTCCTCGTTTTCACGGAGCGCCACAAACGCCGTGCCGATCGGCGAGCGGATCATCCGGTAAACGATCAGCACCAGCGGGAGCAGCACCGCGATCGTCAGATAATAATAGGAGACCTTGGAGGTCACCTCCCACGCCCCGACCCCCGGTAGCGAGCCCGCCGGTGCGGGGACGCCGGGAAGTCCCATCGGCCCCCCGGTGAAATCCACCGAGTTGACGACCACAAGGTAGATGATTTCCGAGAAAGAAAGCGTGACGATCACGAAGTACGCCTCCCGGAGGCGGAGCGTGATGTGACCGATGAAGGCCCCCGCCGCCCCCGCCGCCGCGGCCGCCGCCAGGAACGTCCACCCGAAGCCCATCTCCAGCCGTAACGCGAGCAGAGCGGAGGTGTAGGCGCCGATGCCGAAGAAAGCCGTGTGGCCCAGCGACAATTGGCCCACGTAGCCGTAGATCAGGTTCAGCCCCATGGTCAGGATGGCAAAGATGCCAGCCATAATTATCAGGTGGAGGCTGTATTTGCTCGTGACCACGAGGGGCAGCAGGCCTAAGCCGAGAGCCGCGGCCGCGATGACCAGGATGCGGCACGTGTCTCAAAGTCTTCTCGCCTTTCCAAACAACCCTGAAGGTCGGAACATGAGGATCAGGATCACCAGCACGAAGCCGATCGCGTCCTTATAACCGGAGGAGACGAAGCCGGCCCCCAGCCCCTCGGTGACCCCGAGGATCAACCCGCCGCAGATCGCGCCCAGGAAATTGCCCATTCCCCCGAGGATCACCACAATGAACGCCTTGAGGATTGCGATATTGCCCATCGTCGGATAGATCAGGAAGATCGAACCCAAAAGTAGCCCCGGCCGCGGCCGCGAGCCCCGAACCCAGCGTAAAAGTGAACGCGTAGATGCGCTCCACGTCGACCCCGGTCAGGCGGGCCGCATCCTTTTCCTGGAAGGTTGCCCGCATTGCCTTTCCGAGCAGGCTTTTCTGGATCAGCAGATGGACGACGATAATCAGCCCGAAGGTGATCGCCACGGCCAGGATGCGTGACCAGGTCAGGACCACCGGACCCCAATGAAGGGGCGTGTTAGAGAAAGGCAGCGGAATGCTCTTGGGTGTCGGCCCCCAGCAGAGAAGCGCCACATTCTGCAGGAAGATCGAGAGGCCAATCGTGACCAGAACCGTCGTATCGATCGACTTTTCGCGGAGCGGAGCCAGGAGTACCCTCTCGCACAGGAACCCGACGGCCATCACGGCCAGGATGGCCACGGCGACCGACAAATAGTAATTCAGGTGCAGGAAGGCGGTCAATTGGAATGCGAAAAGGCCCCCCAGCATGTAGAATTCGCCGTGGGTAAAGTTCACCACATGCATCATACCGAAGATCATCGTCAGGCCCACGGCCGCGAGCGCGTAGGTCGATCCCATGACTAGGCCATTGATCACCTGTTGCAAAATTTCAGTCGGCAAATCTTTGCCCCTTCCGGAAAAATAAGGAGGGTATCCCCCGCAGCCTGACGGTTTCGCAGCCCCTAATCTCAGACGGACCACGAGCTTGGGCTTACCCTTTTCAATGCGAGATACCGACGAATAGGGCCGCGCCTGGTTCTTGTCGTCAAACTGGATGTTGCCCGTCAGGCCGTCAATCTTAGTCTTCTTCAGCGCTTCCTTGATCTTGCCTGGGTCGGCCACCCCCGCCGTGACGATCGCTTGGGCTATGACGTGGATCCCGTCATAGCCGAAGGCGGCATACTTATCGACCGGCTTATTCGGGTACTTGGCGGTGTATTTGTCCACGAACTGCTTGTTCTTAGCCTCCTGTCCCTTGGGCGGAGCGAACGGGACCCAATAGTTGTGTACCAGCACGCCTTCGCTGGCCTCCGCGCCGGCCAGCTTCACGATCGCCTCGGAGGGAATGCCGTTTGTCACCATACGTTTGATTTTGGTCAGGCCCTGCTCATAGGTCTGCTTGATAATATTAGAGGCGGTCTGGATATCGCTCGTGATGATGATCGAATCCGCCCCGGATGTAGAGATCTTTGTGAGCGAGGGGGCAAAGTTTATCTCCCCCGGCGCATGGTACTCGGTCAGGACAACCGTCCCTCCCTTCTTCTTCACCGCCTCGGCCCAGAACGTGACGACCGCCCGGCCGAAGTCGTTGTTGGCGGCCATGAAGGCTACCTTCTTGAACCCCAGGGTGGGGACGAGGTGTTTTTCCATGAGCGCGCCGTCGATGGCACTGTTCGAACAGATCCGGTAAACCCATTCGCTGGGAGGATCGGTCACTTTCAGAGACGTTGCGGTCTCGACGATCAGCGGCGTCGCATTCTTCTTCATCACGGGCATGACGGCCAGCGTCGCCGAGCTCGCCCACGCGCCCATAATCACCGGCACCTGGTCCCGCACTAAGAGCTTTTCTGCGGCGTTGACGGATTCGGCCGGGTCGGCCTTGCCATCCTCCACGATCAGCCGGATCGGCTTGCCCAGCAGGCCACCCTTAGCGTTGATCTCATCCTCGGCCATCTTGGCCCCTTCGACGACACTCTGGCCGTCATAGGCCGCGGGGCCCGTCAGGGGCTCAATGATGCCGATCTTGATTGCCTCCTGCGCGCCGGCGTTACTCCACCCCAGGACCAGAATCGAAAAAACAACCGCGATGATCCGAACCATCCCTTTCATAACCCCCCCCTTTTTTTGTTGAGATTTTGCCTGACATTTCCCAGATAATAATCGTTCTTGACCATTCCCCATGGCTAGGAGTACCAATCCGGTGGACATTGTCACAAGAGATTTGTCTAATCCTCTAACAAATATATCATATAATTTATATCATATAATCTTGTCAAGGGAAATACGAGCGCACATTCAACTCCATCTTCAATGAGATAAAGGCGAGGGTCTGGAAGACGCATGCTTCCCCGCAACGAATTTCATAGGTTCTTCCTTGACTCCTTATTGCCGGTCGATGAGGTTCGTGATCTGTACGCTACTCCTATAAGAAGCGGTTTGAAGTTCTACTGTTTTTACCCAAGGTTGGTCCCTCGCAAAGTTGTTAAATTTTCTATGGCATTCAGTCTACTTTTCCATTCCTGTTCCACACTAAGCCAATGCTAGATTCGAAATATGATTGTGCCCCGCGTTCTAAAAAAAGTGGCCAGTATTTCTCTTGACAAGATTATATAATATAAATTATATGATATATCAGTTAGGGAATTGAACAGTGGATCTCTTGTGGTGGTGAGGTGAAACGAAACATGGGAGTTGATAAGATGAGTCAAATTTTGATAAACACGGAACGATGCAAGATGTGCGGGGTATGCATAGAGCTTTGTCCCCGCGGGGTTTATGTCGCTACCCAAGAAGGCTATCCGGCACCCGCCCACATTGAAAAATGCACGAAATGCCAGCTTTGTGAACTGTGGTGTCCGGATTACGCCGTCGAAATTGAGGTGCAAGAAGATGGGGCATAAAGGAAAAATAACACTAATGCAGGGAAATGAGGCGTGTGCCGAGGGCGCCATCGCGGCCGGAGTCAGGTTTTTTGCAGGTTACCCTATTACCCCGTCCAACGAAATTGCAAATGTTATGGCCAGGAGACTTCCTCAGGTAGGGGGAAAATTCATCCAAATGGAGGATGAAATAGGAAGCCTTGCAGCTGCAATCGGGGCAGCCCTTACGGGCGTCAAGGTCATGGACGCTACCAGCGGACCTGGCTTTTCCCTTAAGATGGAGAATTTAGGATTGGCCTGCATGATAGAGGTCCCCCTTGTGCTCATCAATGTCCAGAGGGTTGGACCTTCCATCGGCATGGCGACTTCGCCGGCCCAGGCTGATGTGATGCAATCGAGATATGGTTCCCATGGAGATTACGCAATCATCGTATTATCGCCCTCCTCCGTCCAGGAAATGTTTGACTTGACCATAAAGGCGGTTGATCTTTCCGAGAGGTTCAGGGTGCCCGCCATTTTATTGGCCGACCAGGTGGTGGGCCACATGCGGCAGAACGTCGAACTCCCTCCCTACGAAGACGTGAAGACAGCCTATAGACGCGAGCCTGACGTACCCCCTGCACAGTTCCATCCGTACAGAGGGGACGAAAAGGGGGTACCACCCATGGCAAAATTCGGAACTCCTTATCACTGGTATGCAAACAGCAGCGCTCACAATGAAGATAGTTTCCAGGCAACCAGCGATTTTGTCGTATCGAAAGCCCTGATCGAGAGGCTTACCAACAAGATCGTGAAGAACAGACAGGAAATTGTGGAGGTACGGGGCGAGTTCCTGGATGACGCGGAGATAGTGGTCCTGGCATATGGCTGCACCGCCATCCCTGCAAGGGGGGCTGTCTTGAAGGCGAGAGAGGGAGGAATAAAAGCAGGTTTCTTAAGACCCCTTGTGCTATGGCCATTCCCCGAAGATGAAGTCAAGCTCGTTTCAGAACAGGCAAAAGCGATAATTGTTCCCGAAATGAATATGGGGCAGTACGTGCATCCGGTGAGAGAAGCGGCTTGCGCCGGAAAGGCCGAGGTGTTCTCCCTTGGCAGACCGGGAGAGGTTTTCTCTTCTTCGGAGATATTCCAAAAAATCATGGAGGTGAAGAGCGTTGTCTAAGAATGCTTCCTCTTCTTTGCTCGTGGAAAAGTATTTTTACACGCATCAGTTCCCCACGATGTGGTGTCCGGGATGCGGTAACGGCACGGTAGCAATGGCTACCGTACGCGGGATAGACAGGCTGGGGCTGGATATCGACAAGGTGATCCACGTCGCCGGCATAGGATGTTCGTCCGTGGCCCACTGGTATACCACCTTTACGGCCCTACAATCGGCTCACGGCCGCGCGTTGCCGAGCGCCACGGGGATCAAGTTGGCAAATCCGGAGCTTACGGTGGTAGTGACGATGGGAGACGGCGACTGCATCGCTATCGGGGGAAACCATCTCATCCATGCCTGCAGACGCAATATAGACCTTACCGCGATTGTCTACAATAACTTTAACTATGGAATGACAGGCGGGCAGGTAGGCCCCACGACACCCCTCGATTCCATTACGTCTACCACCCTTTACGGGAACATAGAGCCTCCCGTGGATATATGTAAAGTAGCTGAGGCCGCCGGCGCGACATATGTCGCGAGGGGCGCGATCTATTATATAAAGGAATTGATAGACCTGATAGAAAGGGGCGTACGCCACAAGGGTTTTTCTCTGATTGAAGCGATGACCCCCTGTCCCACGGTCTTCGGGAAGAGAAATGCTTTAGGGTCCGCCGCGCAAATGTGGAAAGCCCAGAAGGACTTTACCATCCCCGTGAAAAAGGCCAAAGATCTGCCGCCCAATGAATTGAAGGGTAAATGGCTGAGGGGCATTCTCGTGGAAAAAGAGCTGCCGGAGTTTACGGAAGAGTATACGAAGCTGATGGCTCGGGCAGGAAAGGGAAAGGCTGGAAAATGAAAGGAACATTGGAGATACTCTTAGGGGGAACCGGAGGCCAGGGACTAGGCTTGGCAGGCGTCATTCTTGCCCAGGCCCTCGCTGAAGAAGAAGGCAAGAATGTGCTGGAAACGGAAGCGTATGGAATATCCATGAGGGGCGGCATGAGCCGGGCCGAAGTATTGGTCAGTTCGGAAGAGATAAACGAGATCAAGGTCACGGAGCCCGACGTACTTCTTGCCATGTCCCAGCCTGTAGCCGACATCTATATCCCTAAAACAAAAAAGGAAGGAATAATACTTGTGGATTCGGCATTCGTGAAGAATGTTCCCCCCACTGAAGCGAGGGTCTTCTCCCTGCCGCTCACCCAGGAAGCGAGGGAACTGGGTATGGAGGCGGTAGCCAACATCGTGGCCCTGGGCAGTATAACCTCCATTTCAGGCATAGTATCCAAAGAATCCTTGGAGAATACCCTGAGAAAGAAGTTCTCCTCGTCCGTCATCGGCATCAACTTGAAGGCCCTGGAAAGGGGCTATAAGATGGGGATTACAGAGAAGCCCCCGGCATAAGTCGGTGAAAGATTTTCTTCACTCTTGAAAGGAGAGCAAACGTGGCGAAAAAGGAACAGGAAATACATGAAACGGCGTCGATCAGGTGGACACCCGTTGAAGGCTCTCCGGGGGTATACGAAAAGGTCCTCAATGCCGATCCTGAAACAGGAAGTGTCACGCGGCTTCTCAAGTATGAGCCGGGTACGGCAACCGACCAGGTGCTCACCCATGACTTCCACGAGGAAATACTCGTTCTCGAAGGCGCCTTTATCGACACGAGAAGCAAGGTCACGTTCGGGAAAGGATACTATGGTTACCGGCACCCGGGTATGGTGCACGGTCCGTACTACTCCGAAGGCGGGATGATGACGTTCGAGATCAGGAATTACGAGAAGCAGTAGAAGACGGATCGCGATGCTCGAGATTTACCGAATTGCAGGAGGCCTATGAAAATCTTGAATCTCAAGTTGAAAAGCGGCGGTCTGGTTCGGGATATTGTCTTCCCCGTGAAGCGGATGGTGAATGCGGGTTACACGGCCAGAGATCAGGAAGGCGTGAGGCAACACATTGAAGAACTGAAACAAAAAGGAGTTCCCGCGCCCGCGGAGACACCCACCCTCTACCCCGTTGCATCCTACCTGATCACCACGGGAGGCGTGCTGGAGGTGGTGGAAGAGGATAATTCGGGAGAGGCGGAATTCGTGCTGCTCCTCGAGGCGGGCCACGTCTACGTCGGGGTGGGAAGCGACCATACGGACAGGGCATTGGAAGCTGTAAGCGTCATAAAGGCAAAGCAGATATGCCCTAACGTAATTTCGCCCGTGGTATGGCCATATGAAGAACTGAAAGGGGTATGGAACAGGCTGATATTGCGGGCCTGGGTTGAAAAGGACGGGAAGAGGATTCTCTATCAGGAAGGAGCACTCTCCGCCTTCATCACCGCGGAAGACCTGCTTTCACTTGTAAAAAGCAGGGTGAAAGATGGGAATTTGGAAAACACCATAATATATTCGGGGACCATTCCGGTTATCGGAGGCAAGGTGCTCAGTGGGGAGGCCTTCGAGGTGGAGCTCTTTAATCCTGATAATGGGGATTCCCTCTGGTGCAAGTACAGAATCGAATTGCTTACCTACACATGAAACCGCAAGGCGAAGGCCTTGCCGTGGCTGATCTAACAGTCAATTTTCCGGGAGCCGAGGTCAAGAACCGCGTGATCGCTTATTCAGCTGAACCCAATGCCAGTTTGGCTGACAGGCAATGCCGAGGGTGCGGGGTCTGTACCGAGGAGGCCATTTCGTTCAACGAATCGCCCGGGGTTTGCTAATGGGGAACTTGGCTTCGGGACACGGACGCGTCCTGTTCGGAGAGCGAGATGAATATCATGAGGGGAGAATGAAAAAAGAGGTCGGGAAAGAAAACAAGCTCAAGAGGATAGAGGAATTCAGGTTCTTGAGTGAGAATGCTTACGAGATCATAAAAGAAGCAATCATAGACTTGAAGTTCGCACCGGGGGAAAAGCTGAACCTGGCAAACATTACGGATGAACTGGGGATCAGCACCACACCGGTGCGGGAGGCCATCAATCGTTTAATGCAGGAAGGCTTTGTGGTCAATATCCCCTTTAAAGGGGCTTTTGTGAGTAACGTGGACGAAAAGATGGTGAGACAATTAGCCGAATTAAGGGAGCTTCTCGAGGTTGCGGCTATAAAACGAACAGTGATGGAATTCACGGCGAGCGATGTCAAGGCCGGAGAGGAACTCATAGAAAAACTTGAAAAGGCGTATAAAAAAAATGATGTGACCTCTTATGTCGAATACTCCATGCAGTTTCACAGCATGTTCATCGACCGATGCGGTAATGAATTGATGGCCAATGTCTTGAGGGGCTTCACCGATCATGTGAAGAGGATAGCCTTTTTAGCGTTACGAAAACTTGGAAAGATCTCTCCGTTCATCGAAGATTACAAAAGCATCCTGGAAGGCGCAAGAAACAGGGACCCTGAGGAAGCGGGGAGACGTTTATTAGATCACTTAAGAAACGTGAAACACGCGTTCAGCCAAGGGGATACTGGTAAAGCAGGACGTTAGATACTTAGAAGGATGATGAGGGGTGAGTTCCATGGGATTTAAAGTGGCGGTAGCTCAAATAAGTGCCGCATATTTCAAAAAGGAAGAAAATCAACGAAAAGTGTTATCCATGGCGGAGGATGCGTTAAGCGAGGGCGTGCAGCTTATTCTCTTCCCGGAAGGGGTAAATCTCGGGTATTTCGTAATGGATGGAAGCAGAACCGTAGAGGAGACCATTGCCTTAGCGCAACCAATGGCTGATACCCTCACTTCTCGATGGATCGAGGACTTAAGGGCCTTGGCCAAAAAAGGTATTTACATCGGCTGCGGTTCCTTTATCAACACAGCGGAGAACAGGCTGGTAAATGCCCTGCTCTTTTTTTCTCCCGCCGGAGAAATATACACCTATTACAAGACCCACCTCTTTCACGTGAAAGATACGAAAGAAGAGGACTTCGTTGCCAGGGGAGATGCATTGAGTGTCTTTCACCTGGAATCCTTCAGCGTTGGACTCAGCATATGCTACGACCTGAACTTTCCGGAGGTGTTCAGGACCCTCGCCCTCAAAGGCGCACAGATTATCTTGATCTCTTCGGCATGGCCTAAGATGGGAGGGAGTGTATGGGATACCCTGCTGCCGGCAAGGGCGCTGGAGAATCAAGTGTGTGTGATAGCAAGCAATCAGACGGGCGGGGAATATTACGGGCACGGGAAGATTGTTGATTGGACGGGGAAAGTGCTTGTCGGTATGGGTGAGGAAGAAGGGTTCATGGTGGCAGAGATCGATCTGAAAAAGCAGGAAAAATGGAGAGGGATCGTCACCTATTTTAACGACAGGAGGCCGGAGCTCTATGGTGTCTAGCAACAGATGCGGTTCGCGAGAAGCGCCCGGTTTCATCAGTTGTATAAAGCGCTATCACATATAAGAGGGAGAAAAAATGAAAAGAATAACGATGGTCAGATTGATGCTGGTTTTCACGGTTTCTCTTTTGCTGGCGGGCATGGTCACGATCCAGGCACACGCCGCCCAGGACAAGATTCTTCTCGGTGCGGCCATCAGTATGACCGGTAAGTTTGCCCGGGAAGGTGGGGAACTGAAGGGAGGCTACGATTTTTGGCGCGATTGGGTGAACGGGCGGGGCGGGATGGACGTGGGAGGCAAGAAGTACAAAGTGGATATCATCTATTATGATGATAAATCGGACACCATGACCGCGGCGAAGCTCACCGAAAAGCTGATTACCGAGGACAAGGTCAATTTCCTCCTGGCCCCTTATTCGAGCGGCATCGCTTTTGCCACAAGCGCCATCGCAGAGCGGTACGGCTATATCACCATAGCCGGCGCAGCCAACTCCGACGCGCTTTATCAGCGCGGGTATAAATATCTATTCTCCCTGTTGCCGCCGGCCAGTAAGGATTTCAACCCCACGGCCGACCTTCTCGCGCGGCAGAAACCGGCGCCCAAGACCGTTGCCATTCTCTCCCTGGACGGCCTGCTTACTATCCTCGCCACGGACGGTCTCCGAGACCATATCAAGACTCTAGGTCTGGAGGAGGTCTATTACACCAAGTTCCCCGCGAAGACTACGGATTTCTCGGCCATGCTCACGGTTATCAAGGCGAAGAACCCGGACCTTATCTTCTTCGGCGGCTATTTCGAGGATTCCGTCCCCTTTTTAAAACAGTGCAAGGAGCTCAATGTCAACGCCAAGGCGTATGCCTTCCTCACCGCCCCGCAGTTTGACGACTGGACCAAGATCCTCGGCAAAGACGGGGATTATGTATTCAGCGTGATGTATTGGGCGAGGGCCATGAACTGGAAGGGTCCCTACTTCGACGTGAAGTCCTTTGCCGATACCTTTCAAAAGCAAACCGGAACGCCGATGCGTCTATACCACGCCCAAGGCGCTGCCGGCTGCGTCCTGCTCCAGATCGCCATCGAAAAGGCAGGCACCCTGGACCAGGTCAAGGTCCGCGACGTGTTGAGCAAAATGGATGTCACCACGTTCTGGGGACCTTTCAAGGTGAATGAAAAGGGGGAGAATCTCAAGGGGCGCGATGCGATCCTTCAGGTGCAGAACGGCAAGGTCGTTAGCGTGGATCCTCCCGATGCGGGAGCGAAAGTCATGTACCCCACGCCTCCCTGGAACAAGAGGTAGTGTAAGGCCGCGGAACAACAGGAGAGACCCCAAATGATTTTGCAGATGATCATAAATGGTTTGTTGGTGGGGGGTCTCTATGCCTCGATCGGCGTCGCTTTTTCACTGGTCTACGGGATCATGGGAATCATAAACCTGGCCCAGGGGACCCAGATCATCCTGGGGGCCTACCTCACCTGCGCGATGGTCCAGTTCTTTCACATCGACCCCTTCCTGACCCTTCCCGTGAGTGCTCTCGTTCTTTTTGCCTCGGGATATGCCACTCAGCGGTGCATTATCAACATGGTTGGAAAAGGCGGGGTGGTCCTGACCAGCCTGCTCACGTTCGGCCTGAACCTGGTCCTGATAAACATAATCCTTCTCGTGTGGAACGCGGACTTCCGGGGGGTCAACCCTTCGTACTCAGGCAAGAACTTTGAAGTGCTCGGCGCGACTATTCCCTATGTCCGGCTTGCGGTATTTTTCGTTGCCGTCCTGGCGACAGTCAGCTTGCACTGGTTTCTGGGTCACACGCAGACGGGAAATGCAATCCATGCCAGTGCCCAGAACAAACGGGCAGCTCAAATAGTGGGGATCAATATTCGACATAGTTACGCCCTCACCTTCGCCATCAGCTCGGGCCTGGCGGGGGCCATGGGCACGCTTTATGTAATCCTGAAGCCCGTATCGCCTTTTTCCGGCGCGGATCTGCTGATGATCTTGTTCCTGGTCGCCGTCCTCGGTGGCCTGGGGAACATCCCGGGGGCGCTTCTCGGAGGAATGGTCATGGGCCTGACCGATTCCTTCTCAGTCCTCTGTCTGGGGATGCAGTATCAAAAGATCGTCCTGTTCCTGGGCTTCATTCTGGTACTTATTTTTCTCCCCAGGGGTTTTTTCGGCAGGAGGTTTTATGGTTGATGGAGACCGGCTCGGCCGGAAAGTTATGGCGGGCGGTAACTGGAAAACCCGATCTATTTTGGTGGTGCTCTTGCTGTCAGCCTTTTTGGCCCCGCTTGTATTGAGGGGTTACTGGGTGAGGCTGCTCGCCAACGTCTTTATGTTTGGTATTCTTGCCCAGGGGGTCAACATCATCGCCGGATATTGCGGGTACCTGGCGCTGGGGAATATCCTTTTCTTCGGGCTTGGAGCATACGTCACCGCCGTGCTCATGACCCATTTCGCTTTCCCCTTTCCGGTTGCGTTTGCCGCATCGGGAGCGGGAGCTGTACTTTTTTCCGCGGGAATAGGACTCCTGATCCTCCGGCTGAAGGGGCAGTACTTTCTTATGGCGACCCTGGCTCTTTCGGAGCTGATGCGGGAAATCATCAGCAGCCTGGATATTACCGGAGGAGGCCGCGGGCTCACCCTGCCGATGTTCACCGGCGGGGCGGCGGCGGTGAACAACTTCTTTTACTACCTTATGCTCCTATTGATGCTGACGTGCACGTTTTGTATCTGGTTAATCGACCGCAGCTATTTGGGGCTGGCCTTCAAGGCGATCAAATTCGACGAAGATGCCGCGTCGGTCATGGGGATCAATCCGCCTCCCTATAAAACGGCCGCCTGGGCCGTCAGTGCCCTTTTTACGGGCTTTGCAGGGTCTGCCTTTGCCTATTGGATGGGCTATATCGATCCGGGCGTGGTTTTCGAGATCACCCCTTCCATTAAAATGTACCTGATGATGGTGCTGGGTGGAGCGGGAACCGTCTGGGGCCCCGTGGCAGGGGCGCTCTTTATCGAATTGGTTTCGGAGCTTGCCTGGAGCCGGTTCATGGAGTACCAGTTCCTGATTGTGGGGTCGATTCTTGTTCTGACGTGTCTCTTCACCCCCAAGGGGCTTATGGATCTGTTGGGCAAGAAAATCACCTTGTCCCTTTTTACGAAGGGCATCCGGGAGAATAGGATTTGAAATTCCTGGACGGGATAGGGGTCACCAGACATTTCGGCGGCCTTGTGGCGGTCAACGAGGTCGATTTCGCCGTGGAAGAAGGTGAGATCTTCGGGCTGATCGGACCGAACGGGGCAGGCAAAACGACGCTGTTGAATATGATTAACGGCATTTTGCCGATCAGCTCGGGAAAGCTATATTTCCGCGAGCAATGCCTGAACGACCTGAAGCCTCACGAGATCACCCACCTCGGTATCGGCAGGGCATTTCAGATCGTGCGTCCCTTCGAGGGCTTGACCGCGCTGCAGAATGTGATGGTGGGTGGCATCTTCGGGACGAAACCGCGAAAGAATTCGAAAAAGGCGGCTCGGGAGGCCGAGGAGATGCTCTCCTTTGTCGGCCTTTCCGAAAAGATGAACAAGCAGGTGGCGGGCCTTACTATTCCGGACCGGAAGCGGCTGGAGGTTGCCCGGGCCCTGGCCATGAACCCGAAACTCCTGCTTCTGGATGAGGTAATGTCCGCGTTGAATCCGAAAGAGGTCGACGACATGATGGAGATGGTCAGGGAGGTTAACAGGCAGGGGATAACCGTGGTGATGATCGAGCATGTGATGCGGGCCACCATGGCCATCTGCCACCGGATCCTGGTTCTTCATCATGGGAGGCGCATTGCCATGGACGCGCCGCAGGAGATCTCCCAAAACGAAGAAGTGCTCAAATGCTACCTGGGTGAGCGGTTTGCCCGGATGGAGGCCGAGCGACGGAGGACGATCGATTGACCGCGCTGCCGGGAAAGAATGAGTTGTTGACCGTCCGTGATCTGGATGCGGGGTACGGGGATGCGCAGATCTTATGGGGGGTGAGCCTGGGAATCGCGCAAGGGGAGATCGTGGGACTCCTGGGGGGCAACGGGGCTGGGAAAACAACCTTGCTCAACATTATTTCCGGCTTGAATTCTCCAAAGGCAGGCTCGGTCCATTATTTGGGGGAAGAGATCACCCACGCGAATACGTACAACCGGGTAAGGAACGGCATTACCCAAATCCCTGAAGGCCGGCAGCTTTTCCCCGGCCTTACAGTCCGTCAAAACCTCCTCTTGGGGGCCTTCTCACTTACCGATAAATCTCGGGTATCCGAGGAGCTGGATCTTGTCTTTGATCTTTTTCCCATCCTGTCTGAGCGCCAAAAACAATTGGCCGGGACCCTTTCCGGGGGAGAGCAACAGATGTGCGCGCTGGGGAGGGGACTCATGTCGAGCCCGAAGCTTATACTCGTTGACGAGCTTTCCCTGGGACTGGCGCCGGTAATGGTCGAGCGAATAGTCGAGGCTTTGAAAAAAGTGTATCGCGAAAAGTCGTTGAGCATCCTTGTGGTAGAACAGGATGTCCACCTGTGCCTGGAACTTTCGACTACCGCCTATGTGTTGGAAACAGGTCACATTGTGAGACAGGGGCCCTCTGAAGAGCTGGCGAAAGATCCGCAAATCCGCAAGAGCTACCTCGGTGTCTGATGAGATCGGAGATGTCCCCGTGCGCGTGGATGGCGGAGAGCCGCCCTTACTGCTGCCTTACATGGCGTTCTGGATTCAGATACGATACACGCTATATGACAATGACGGTCACTGGCGGCGGAAAGCTAAGATGCCTTTGCGTCGGCCCGCTTAAGACCGCCTCGTGGGTGGGGGCTTCACAATATTCTCACGTATCAAACAAATTAGGAGGTTGATCAAATGGCAGATTTAAGAGTCAATTTTTGCGGCATTCCATTTAAGAACCCGATCGTCATCTCTTCTATTGAGACGAGCGATAGTATAGACCACATTACGAAGGCGATCGACAGCGGCGTTGGAGGGGTCGTCATTAAGACCGTTACTGACAAGCCCAAGATGTCGGAGCTGACAAAGCACTCGAAGTATGCGATTCTCAATGACAAAGGTGAGATTGTTAAAGGGAAGATTCCCAGATTCTTTGTCTTTTATGCAAGATCTGGTTATTCCGTGAGACCCCCCGAAGAGTGGGCCTCTATTATCAAGGAGACGAAAAAGTATGCCGACGCCAAAGATGCAAGACTAATAGGAAGCCTTGGTGCGAGCAGCCTTGACAAGTGGGTGGAACTGGCTCAAATGGAAGAAGAAGCCGGAGCCTGCATGTTGGAACTCAATTTTGGCTGTCCCCATCCCTCGCAGATGGATGAGGAGGCGGCCGGAATGCTGCTTGGACAAGATCCCAAGGCGGCGGCAGAGATTACCCGAAGGATCGTCAAGGCGGTTCGTATCCCGGTAGTGGTGAAACTTACGCCCCAGGTGACCGATGTGGTGCCCATAGTACGGGTGGTGAAAGAAGCGGGTGCGTCCGGTGTGCTCTTGATAAACCGCTATACGGGATTCGCGGTGAATATCGAAGAGGGTAAACCTTATATCGACGCACGGGCAGGCGTTGGAGGGCCGTGGGTAAGACACCTCGTTCTTAGATGGGTGAACGCGGTGTATCTGGAAACAGGCATCCCCATCGCGGGAACGAATGGGATTTACGACTGGCGAGAAGCCGTCGAGTTCATCATGAGCGGGGCCACGATCATGGAGGTGGGCTCCGTGTTGATGCTCAAAGGCTACGAGCATGTGAGGGTCATTCTTGAGGGACTCGAGAAGTTCATGGATCGAAAGGGCTATCCGACGGTCGATTCCATGATCGGTATTGCTTCCAAGCGGTCCCTGACATACGAAGAAACATACCAACTTCCGCCCAAGGCGGCGGTAATCGATGAGGAGCGCTGCACGGCATGCGGCCAATGCGTGAAGTCTTGCTTTAGCGATGCCCTGAATAAAGATGGAGATCGAATCATCACGCGTTCGGAGAACTGCATCGGCTGCGAGCTCTGTTATTCCATATGCCCTGCGGATGCTATTTCGTTTAAAACGGTTTGACGGCTCAAAACTGCCTCATTGCCGGACCGCGCGGATTCTGAGCGCACTAAGCATCGGGGGTGAGAGGGAGTCCGGGAAATGAAAAAAACATTGCTTGTCAAATTCAAGGTGAACGGGGAATGGATCGAGGCACGGGTCACCGAGCGACAGACACTCCTCGATTTCATCCGGGAAGACCTGAACCTCACGGGGACGAAGAAGGGGTGCGGGGCAGGGGATTGCGGCTCCTGTGTCGTTTTGATCGATGGCCATGCAAGGACTACCTGCAATTTGCCTGTCTCGAAGGTACAAGGACAAGAGATCACGACGATTGAGGGGCTGGCCCGGGGAACACGTTTGCACCCCATCCAGGAAGCATTTGTTGAGACGGGGGCCATCCAGTGCGGATACTGTACGCCCGGAATGGTTCTCCAGGCCAAGGACCTCCTGGACCATGTTCCGGACCCGACGGAACAGGAGATTAAGGAAGCTATCGACGGCCACATTTGCCGATGCACCGGGTATGTGAAGATCATAGAGGCGATCAAGCTGGCGTCGGAGAGAGTAAAAGGGTCCGTGCAGGAATGAAGGGAGGCTTAAGGCCATGACCACAATTGGTAAGCCGTTTCACGTGATCGACGCGGTAGAAAAAGTCACCGGAAGCCTGAAATACGGATCGGACTACAAGCTGCCGGGCATGCTTTACGGCGGCGTGCTGAGAAGCCCGATTCCCCATGGCAGGATTGTTTCTATCGATGTGAGCGGGGCGCACAGACTGCCGGGCGTTAAAGCGGTAATAACGGGTCTGGAAGAAGACCTGCCTGCCTACTCTGTGGCAGGGGAGAGGTTCTTTGATGAACGTCTTCTCGCAAAGGAGAAGGTCAGGTACATAGGGGACGAAGTGGCCGTGGTCGCCGCGACCGATGAAGCAACCGTCAGAGAGGCGTTGAGGCGCATCAAGGTAGAATATGAAGAGATTCCGGCCGTATTTGACCCTCTGGAGGCAATGAAAGAAGGGGCGCCCCTGGTCCACGAAGGCGTCGAGCGGAACATTGCGCGAGCCCTGAAGATTCGCCACGGGGACGTTGATGCCGCCTTCCGTGATTCGGACGCCGTCGTGGAAGGCACGTTCAAGACCCCTCTGGTCCATCAGGCTTACCTCGAGCCTCACTCAGTCGTAGCTCAATGGGACCTGCAGGACAGGCTCACCCTCTGGATACCTACACAGTCCCCAAGACTGGCGCGAATGACCTACGCAAATGCCCTCGGCATTTCACGGGACAGGATCAGAATCATTCAGATGCCCATGGGAGGGGCCTTTGGGGGAAAATTGGAATGCAGGCTTCACCCCTTGTGCGCTCTCCTCGCCCGAAAAGCACAGGCACCGGTGAAAATAACCAATACCCGGAAAGAGGAATTCACCGCCACACTACCGCGGGTTCCCATGGTCATTAAGATGAAGGCGGGCTGCAAGAAGGACGGCACCTTGCTGGCCAAGGAGACTGAGGTTATAGCCGATAACGGGGCTTACATGAACTATGGCCCCGGGGTTCTGCTGAGCGCGGCGTCACGCCACGATAATCTGTACCGCCTGAAGAACATCCGGACGAATGGCTATCTCGTCTATACCAATAAAGTTGCAACAGGGCCTTTCAGGGGATTTGGTTGTCCCCAGAGTTTCTTTGCCCTTGAATCCGTTATAGACATGCTGGCCGACGAGATCGGTATGGACCCTGCCGATTTCAGGCTGAAGAATGCGAGCCTAACTGGCGACGTTACACCGCACAATTGGTTCTTTGGAAGTTGTGGCCTCTGCGAGGCCATAGAGAAAAGCGTTGAAAAGGCAGACTGGTACTCCAAAAGGAGGACGTATCCCGCAAAACGGTCGGGTGACCTGGCTTATGGAATCGGGATGGCCTGCTGCCTCCATGTTTCGGGCAGTCGAACGTTCCTTCCCTTTTTTGACGGAGCCGCCGCGTATGTGAAGATAAACGAGGAAGGCCACGTAATTGTGCATGTGGGAGAGCCGGACATAGGCCAGGGGTCCAAAACGACCTTTGCCCAGATCGCGGCGCACGAGCTTGGAATTCCCATCGAATGGGTGAAAGTGGCTGCCGTCGATACGGATATCTCACCTCACGGCCTCGGCACATTTGGGGACCGGTCGACGACGCTCACGGGGAACGCCGTTCGTCGGGCAGCCATAGAGGCGAGAGGCATACTCATCGAGGTTGCCGGCAGGAAGCTCGGAGAGAATCCGTCGAGCCTCTTCATCGAAGACGGCCAGATTCTCTCACCGGACCGATCAGTGAAAATGAAATTCAGGGAGGCTGCAGAGTTCGCTTCCTATGAAAGGGCGGGCGGGACCGTCACGGGTCACGGGCAATTCATTCCGCAGAATGTCTCCATGGTGGACCCCGAGACAAAGGTGGGCAACATTTCATGTGCCTATCCCTTTGTGGCTCAAATCGCCGAGGTCGCGGTGAATGTGAGGACGGGGGAAGTGACTATCCTCTCGCTCACCGCTGCACACGACCTGGGAAAAACGCTGAATCCGCTGCTGGCGGAAGGACAGGTGCATGGAGCGGTAGCCCAGGGAATTGGATTTGCCTTGATGGAAGAAATGACCCTGCTGGATGGAAAGGTGACGAATCCCAGTTTCAAGAGATACAGGGTGCCGCGGGCAAAGGATATGCCCCGCATCCAGACGATCTTTGTGGAGTCTGATGATCCGAATGGTCCTTATGGTGCGAAAGGGTTGGCTGAGCCCGCCCTCACCCCGATCGCCCCGGCCATAGCAAACGCCATCCATCATGCGACGGGAATCCGGCTGACGGAGCTACCCATGAAATCCGCCACCATAAGAGACATGCTCAAAGGAACAGCGCAAAAAATGACGGAAAAAGAGAGGGAGGGAAAATGAAAAAGCCACTGATGGTAAGATTGGTGCTGGTTTTCACGGTTTCTCTTTTGTTGCTGGGCATGGTCACGATCCAGGCACATGCCGCCCAGGATAAGATTCTTCTCGGCGCGGCCATCAGTATGACCGGGAAGTTTGCCCGGGAAGGTGGGCAGTTGAAGGGAGGCTACGACTTTTGGCGCGATTGGGTGAACGAGCGGGGCGGGATCGATGTGGGCGGCAAGAAGTACAAAGTGGAGATCATCTATTACGATGATAAATCGGACACGATGACTGCGGCGAAGCTCACCGAAAAGCTGATTACCGAGGATAAGGTCAATTTTCTCCTGTCTCCCTATTCGAGCGGCATCGCTTTTGCCACGAGCGCCATAGGAGAGCGTTATGGCTATATTACCATAGCTGGCGCAGCCAACTCCGACGCGCTTTATGAGCGCGGGTATAAATATCTCTTCTCCGTAATGCCGCCCGCCAGCAACGATTTCTTCTATGCGGCAGATCTTCTCTCCCGGCAAAAGCCCGCGCCGAAGTCCATTGCCGTTCTCTGCCTGGACAGCCTCTTCACCATCCTGGCCGCGGACGGCCTCCGTAACCAGGCCAAAACCCTCGGTCTGCAGGAGGTCTATTTTACCAAGTTTCCCGCGAAGACTACGGATTTCTCGGCCATGCTTACGGTTGTCAAGACGAAGAATCCGGACCTCATTTTCTTTAGCGGCTATTTCGAGGATTCCGTCCCCTTTCTAAAACAATGCAAAGAGCTTAATGTGAATCCCAAGGCATATGCCTTTCTCAACGCCCCCGAGTTTGAAGACTGGGTCAAGATCCTGGGCAAAGACGGGGATTACGTTTTCAGCGTCTATCATTGGGCCAAGGCCATGAAATGGAAAGGCCCCTACTTCGACGTGAACTCCTTTTCCGATACCTTCCAAAAGAAAGTCGGAGTTGTGCCGACCGTCTATAACTCCGTGGGCGCTACCTGTGGCCTCCTACTCCAGATCGCGATGGAGAAGGCGGGCACCCTCGACCAGGCCAAGGTCCGTGAGGTGCTGAGCGCTATGGACGTCACGACCTTTTACGGGTCGTTCAAATGGGATGAGAAGGGAAAAAATGTCAAAGGGCGTCTCGGAAGTCTTCAAATCCAAAACGGAAAGCATGTGAGCGTGGATCCTCTGGATACGGGAGCGAAAGTCATCTACCCCACGCCCCCTTGGAACAAGAGGTAGGCGGAATTACAAGGTGATACTTTTGGCAAAACCACATATAAGATAAGGAGGGCAAGAGATGGAAAAAAAGGGAGTGAAGGGCAGTGCGATATTGAACAGGATTGCGGTAGTTCTTCTGGCAGCGGTTGTAGGCGTATCGTTTATGTGGGGAGCAGGCCGCGCAGCATCATCGAAAGACCCGATAGTCATAGGTGGTGTGTACGATTTGACGGGCGCCCTCGCCACACATGGAAGAGGAGGCAATATGACCGCAAAAGCAGCTATCGACCGGATTAACAAAGCCGGAGGGATAGCGGGGCGTCCGGTAAAATATATCGTGGAAGACAGCGCCACTGATCCTGCTACTGGACTCAGGAAGCTCCGGAAATTGATTCTTAAGGATCAATGCGATTTCGTGCTCATCGGGGTGAATTCTGCGATCGCAGTGGGGGCAATTCAATTGGCAAAAGAGTTGAATACGATTATTTTCGTCGAGGCCACGGCTCGCGATATTACGGCCAAAAAGGGCAATCGCTATGTGTTCAGAGCGATTGGCGATGCCGAAATGGCAGCTATAGCCACGGCTAAAGTCGCCGGGAAGGAATTGGGAAAGAATGCCTATGGCATGGGTGCCGATTATGAGTGGGGACATTCCGTTGTGGACATGGCCCAAGACGTTTTCGGCAAGATAGGCCTGAAGATGACGGGTAAGGCGTACTCGCCCGTAGGAACACTCGATTTCGTTCCCTACCTGAGCAAGGTGCCAAAGCAGACAGACTTCATAGTCGCGGGTTATTTCACCAACGACGTGCTGAAGCTCGTGAATCAGGCGTGGGAGCTGGGCCTGCGCAAGCCCATTTTCGTGGGGAGTCTCCAGTCTGTCCATTACAAGGACCTCGGCCCCGGCGCTGACCTGGTATGGTGCGGTACCTACGGGTCCCGCTCCTTGAGCGGCTATCCGCAGGACGTAAGGGCTGCCCAAAAGGCATACAGGGATGCGGTAGGCCTCAGTGACGAAGGATGGGACCGGAGTGGTGAAGTGAGTGCGGAATACATATGGGCAGGTTGGGAAGGCGTTTCCTGGATTAAGAAAGGCGTTGAGGATGCCGGCTGGAAATCCAGGGATGATAACCTGAAATTTATGAAGGCTCTTGAAGGGGCCACGGTAAAAACAAGCATAGACTTTCCGACCGGCGGCAAGACCATGCGGGCTGAAGACCACCAGGCCATAACGGATATATATGTGCTTAAGGCCGAAAAAGGCGATATTGTTACCAAGGCTCAGGTCCCGGGGGCCGATATCCTGCCCTCATACCCGGCCCTGGTTGATTTTAGAAAAGAATAGTGGCCAAAGGGATCAATGTGCGTGGCTCTCATGCCGCATATTGATCCCTTTCATAACGGGAAACGCCTGTGACAGACGTAATCGTGCTATCTCTCCTGAATGCCGCAGTATGGGCTTGCGTGATTGCCATGGTGTCGCTCGGCCTCACCCTCATTTACGGCCAGCTCAACATTATCAATATCGCTCACGGGGCCATGTACGCGATTGGGGCGGTTTCCACCTTCTACATAACTACTTTCCTCGGCTCCTGGGCTTATTCGCTGGTCTTCGTTCCTTTAATCATGGCGATTATCGCAATTGTGATCTATCTCACGACACTGCGGTTCAGGATTGTCGGTTACCCGATGGCCACGACCCTCATCATTTCGTATGGGTTGATGTTCATCCTCGAGCAAGCCCTCCTGCTGATATTCGGCGGTGCCCCGAGAAATATACCCAATCCGCTGCCTTTTCAGGTGCCCCTGATGGGGAAAACGACATATTCCGGATATCGGATCTTCGCGGCGTTATTTTCTCTGGCAGCTATCGGTACCCTCATCGCATTTCTCAAGAAGACAAAACTCGGACTCTGGATTCGCGCAACCAGCCAGGATCATGATACGGCGAGTGCTATGGGCATCTCTGTCCCGCTCGTCTATATGTTTACCTTTGTGCTGGGATCGGTTCTCGCCGCTGTGGGAGGGGTACTCGTGGCGCCCATGACGAGTATTACTTCTAATATGGGGCATGATATATTGATCGATGCGTTCATAGTCGTCATCGTCGGGGGGTTTGGAAGCATTCCGGGAACCATTCTGGCCGCACTGATCCTGTCGTTATCGAACGGCCTCTTATCGGTTTTTCTCGATCCTGTGCTGGCGAAAGGAATGTCGCTGGCTATCATGGTGGGCATCCTGTACTGGCGGCCGGAGGGCATACTCAGGTATTAGCGTGATGTCAAATAAACCTATCTATAAATCGATTGCGGTCGCCGGGGTCGCTCTCTTCCTTATGGTCGTGCCTCATTTTCTCTCCCTCTTCTACAAAGAGCTGCTGATAGAGATCCTCATCTTTGGATTATTCTCTCTCGGATTTGACATCATTTTCGGATTCACCGGTTTGCTCAATTTTGGCATGTCGGTTTTCTTCGGGTTGGGCGGCTATCTGGCTTTGTTGCCTATCCTCCACTGGCACGTGGGGATCTGGACGGCCCTTCTGATCTGTATCGTGGGCTGTTCTCTTTTTTCCCTGGTTTACGGCTGCCTGATCTCCCGATTCAAGAGTCACTATTTCGTCGCTTTTACCATCGTTGTGTCGATGATCTTCTTTTACATTGCAATGGGGCAGAGGCCCCTTACCGGCTCGGATGAGGGACTTACCCTCAAGGTACCCGCCCTATCCTTCGGTTTCTTCAGCCTGAGCTTCGCTAACGCAATGGTGAAATACTACTTCGTTCTTGCCGTATGCAGCGCCATCTTCTTCATGGTGTGGAAGTTCTTTCGCACACCTTACGGAAGGGCCGTCATAGCTGTAAGGGAGAACGAGGACAGGGCGCGGTTGATCGGATACAACACAACCAATCTCAAGGTTGTCTCGTTCGCCCTGTCCGGGGTGGTTGCGGGGGTTGCGGGGGCCCTCTATGTTCTCCATCTGGGCTTTACGAGCGCCAATTCCTTTTACTGGCTCTGGACGGCGAGATCCGTATGGTGGACCATCACCGGCGGCGCCGGAACGTTGATTGGTGCTTTTATCGGACCGGCAATCCTTGTCTTCTTTGAAGATTTCATCAGCACATGGAGTCCTGATCTCTATCTTATCATCATGGGCATGATCATGATTCTCATGATCATCCTGGTCCCTGATGGTATTGCCAGTTTGTGGAAGCTGCTCTTTTCGAGAAGAGGGAAATGAGGATGGCGACGGTATTCAGGACAGAAGGCCTGATCAAAAGGTTTGGTGGCTTGATCGCCACCAACCGCGTAAATTTCGAGCTTAAAGAGGGCGAAATAAAGGCGCTCATAGGGCCCAACGGTGCGGGAAAGACAACCTTCTATAACCTTATTACCGGGGTGTACAAGCCGGACGCGGGCAGAATAATCTTTATGGACGAGGATATTACAAGATTGCCGCCGCACGAGATCTGCAAGAGAGGCATAGCGAGGACGTTCCAGGTCACCTCTATCTTTCCGAAACTGACCGTTTATGAAAATGTGAGACTTGCAGCCCAGGTCGGGTTCGGCAAGGGGGTGAGCGCTTTTAGAGACGCGTCCCGTGTGAAAGGGGTAAGTGAGCAAGTTGAGACTATACTGGAGGTCGTTGGTTTGACAGACTTGCGTGACAGGGTCTCTGTGGAAATTTCTCAGGGCGATCAGCGACTTGAGGAAGTGGCCATTGCCCTCGGCTCTCACCCGAAGCTCCTGCTCCTGGACGAGCCCACGGCGGGCTTAAGCGCGAAGGAGACGTGGTTCCTGGTCGAGAAGATCAAGTATCTGTACGATAGCGGTATCATAAAGAATATCATTCTTGTCGAACATGATCTGGAGGTCGTTACGGACCTGGCCCACAACATATGCGTATTGAATTACGGAGAGGTCGTCAAGGATGGCTGCGTCGACGACGTGTGTAATGATCCGGGCGTGCAAGAGGTGTATCTTGCCGGAGGTAAGATAAGTGCTACTGAAGGTTGAAGATCTGCGTGCGTATTACAACAAGAGCCACATCATCCAGGGGGTGTCGTTCGAGGTGGCAAAGGGCGAAATAATAGGCATACTGGGCCGTAACGGTATGGGGAAGAGTACGCTCATGAGAAGCATTCTCGACCTGACCCCGCCAAGAACGACCGGCTCCGTGAAGTTTGATGATGTGGAAATAAGTTCTCTCAAGGCGCATAAGATAGCGAATCTCGGATTGAGCTATGTGCCGCAAGGGAGGCATATCTTCCCCCGCCTCACCGTATTGGAAAACCTTTCGGTACCTGTAACTAAAGGCAAGGTCCGCGGAGAAGACCTGGACGAGGTCTTTGGATACTTTCCCGTACTGAGGGAGCGATTGAAGCAGTTGGGTGGCACCCTGAGCGGCGGGCAGCAGCAGATGTTGGCCATTGGCAGGGCCATAATGTCGAAACCGAAACTCATCATCTTCGACGAGCCGACAGAGGGGCTCCAACCCTCCATCGTGCAACAGGTGAGAGAGACCATAAAGCGCTTTCGTGACAGAGGGATCACTGCACTGATCGCCGATCAGAATCTTGAAAATGCTCTGGAGCTTTGCGACCGTGTCTATGTCCTTGAAAAAGGAGTCATAAAATATACGGAGCAGAAAGAAAACCTGAGTCTAGAGTTACTCTGCACCTATCTGGGTGTGGTTAAGAAGCAGGGGGATAAGGGAGGTCGGTAATGCGTTGGGAAGCTTACAAGGTTGCGAGGAGCTTGCAGGAGGCGTTTGATTGTCTTGAAGAGTCTCAGGGAAAAGCGCGGGTAATCGCGGGAGGAACCGACCTTGTCGTTCAGCTTTTAGAAAAAGACCCGGGGAACGGGATGGTGCTTCTGGATATCGGCTCCATTGCTGACATGAGAGGGGTGGAGATCGCCGATGGTGGAAAAAAGATTGTTGTGGGCGCCGCTACGACCATGGCAGAGCTGGCACAATCGGAAATCATAGGGAAATATGGAAAGGCCCTCGCTCTGGGGGCTTCATACATGGGGGCGCCCCAGATTCGAAACGTGGCCACCATCGGCGGCAACGTCGTGAACGCGCAACCTGCCGCGGACGGGACTATCCCCTTGCTTGCTTTGGGGGCAGAGGCCAGGGTTGTCTCGACGAAGGCGGAGAAGTGGGTAGACATGGAGGAACTCTTTCTCGACGTGGGGAGAAGTTCGGTGAACCCCTCTGAGCAGATAATTACCCATTTTCGGTTCAAGCCCACGGCTGAAACAGGTAGCACTTCGCTTCAACGATTAGCCAGGCGAAAGGCCTTTACCCTTCCCACGCTGCTCGTTGCCGTTTCGATTCAACTGGACAGAGGGAAGCAATTCTTTGAAGAGGTGCGGATAGCGGTGGGCCCTGTGGCAAGAATCCCCATGCTTGCCCGCGAGGCGATGGATATCCTTCAAGGTTCCCGGGTGAGCCATGAGGCCGTAGAAAAAGCAGGCGCCGGGGCGAAGCTGACTGCCCATCCAAGAGACAGCCTTCGCGGAGGGGCGGAATACCGAAAAGAGATGGTCGAAGTTCTGACAAAACGAGCCATCCTCGAATGTTTAAACTTACTTGGAGTCAATTTATGAGTGCGAGAAAAATCCCTTTGAACGTCAATGGAGTCGTGAAAGAGATTTCCATATCCGAGGACACTTTGCTGCTCGATGCGCTCCGCGATCATCTGGGGTTGACAGGGGCAAAGAGGGGCTGCGGAAAAGGAGAGTGCGGGGCTTGCACGGTCCTTGTCGATGATTTACCGGTCATGTCCTGCATATATCCGGCGATCAAGGCAGAAGGACGTTCCGTCGTCACCATCGAAGGAATAGCGAATGGTCAGACGATCCACCCCCTGCAGAATCAATTCATAGAAAAAGGGGCCGTTCAGTGCGGTTTCTGCACACCTGGCTTGATTCTTTCTTCCAAGGCGCTGCTCGACAGGAACCCGCATCCTGATGAGAAGGAAATCCGTACAGCAATCTCAGGGAATCTCTGCCGCTGTACCGGTTACACAAAAGTCGTTGAAGCGATCGGGGCGGCCGCCAGTGAACTGAGAGGACGGGCCGTGAGCAGTGATCGGCGAGAGCCCAAGACGGGGAGCATCGGGCGATCGATCACAAGGCTGGATAGCCTTCCGAAAGTGACGGGAAAAGCGGTCTTTACAGATGACATGTCGCTTCCGAATATGCTTTTTGCGGGCGTGCTTCGGAGCCCTTATCCCAGCGCTCGCATCAATTCTATTGACTGTTCTGAGGCATTAAGTCATCCGGGAGTGAGGGCCGCCTTGACGGCCAAAGACATCCCCGGAAACAACCGGTTTGGAATCATCGTCAAGGATCAACCGTATCTGGCAGAGGAGAGAGTCCGCTTCGTAGGTGAGCCCATCGTCGTGCTAGCCGCTGAAACCAAGGACCAGGTGAGGGAAGGCCTGAATAAGATACGCGTCGATTACACGGAGCTTCCCGCTGTTTTTTCCCCGGAGGAGGCGATGAAACCGGATGCCCCTAAGGTGCATGACACCGGGAACATCCTCCAACACCGAAAGATCCGGAAAGGGAATATTGACGAGGGGTTTGCGAAATCAGATATTATCATAGAGAAAACGTTCACCTCACAAACGGCAGAGCACGCGTATATAGAGCCCGAAGCGGCGCTGGCCCATATGGACCTCGGCCAGATTATCGTCTATTGTTGCAGTCAGGCGCCTCATTATTACCGCAACGAGATTGCTTCCATGCTCGCTTTTCCCATAAACAGGATTCGGATCGTAAGACTTACCACCGGTGGAGGATTTGGAGGAAAGATAGACCTTTCGGCACAGCCGTATGCAGCACTCTGTTCCCTTGTCACGGGACGACCCGTGAAATATGTGTTCACCCGTGAAGAATCGATGATTACCTCTACCAAACGCCATGCCTTCAATTTGCATTATAAAATGGGGGCCACCAAAGAAGGAAGGCTAATGGCAGCACAAGTGACGATTATCAGCAATGGTGGCGCATATGCATCCTACGGGCCGGCCGTGGTGACTCGATCAGCCACGATGGCCATCGGTCCATACGAATGTCCTCACGCGTATGTCGATGCGTACGAAGTGTATACGAATTATCCGATCGGAGGAGCAATGAGAGGCTTTGGTGCGCCTCAAATGGCCCCGTGTCACGAGGCGATCATGGATGAAATAGGCAGGAGATGCGGTTTGTCGCCTATCGAAGTGAGGCGGAGAAATATGCTTCGACCGGGATCTTCCACAACTACAAACCAAATTCTCGAACAAGGAGTAGGGGCGCTGGAGACCTTGGAGCAGACCTCCAGACGCGCCTGGCCCGGCACTGATAGGAGTAAGAGATGAAAAAAAGAGGAAGAGGAATCGCTTGCACCTATTTTGGGATGGGGAATACCGCAAAGTCGAACCCCTCGATCGCATTCATCGAGGTATGCGAAGATGGCACGGCCATAGTCCGCTGCGGGGCGTCAGACATCGGTCAAGGGTCGGACACCGCATTGAGGCAGATCGCTGCACACACGCTCGGGATCACTCCTGAACGGGCAACCGTAGTCTCCAATGATACCATGGTTGCCCCTGAGGCCGGTGTTACTTCTGCGAGCCGGCAGACCTATGTATCGGGAAATGCCATTCGTCTGGCCGCAGAACAGGCAAGGGCGATTCTTTTGAAAGAAGCGGCTGAGTGCCTGAATTACGACCCTGTGGATATGGAATCCCGTGATGACCGGATTTTTCTGAAAGAACACGAGGACACGTACATGACCATCGAGGATGTCTCTGGCCGGCTCAGAGACAAAGGCATCCTCGTCAGCGGGACCGGCACTTTTACCCCTCCGACCCCCCAAGCTTTGGACCCTGAGACAGGACTGGGGGTCCCTTATGGTGCATACTCGTACGCCACCCAGATTGCCGAGGTCGAGGTGGATACGGAGACCGGAGAGGTAACCGTCCTTAGCGTTACCGCAGCCCAGGACGTGGGTCGAGCTATCAACCCTATGGCTATCGAAGGACAGATAGAGGGGGGAGTGGGACAAGGCGTCGGGTATGCGCTCATGGAAGAAGTGGTGGTGCAGGACGGCGTCATCCTCAACCCTTCTTTTTCAGATCATCTCATTCCTACGGCCCTCGATGTTCCTCCCATTCACAGCATTATTGTGGAGATTCCCGAGCCCACGGGCCCCTTCGGGGCAAAGGGCACGGGCGAGCCTCCCACATGTCCCACAGCCGCGGCAATAATAAACGCGATTTACGATGCAGTGGGTGTTCACATAACGTCCACGCCCGTGACTGCTGAAAAGGTGTATCTGGCCCTTAAGAAAAAACAGAGCGAAGAGGGACGATAAGGAGACGGATGGCGAACACTGCTTGACCTATCTTCACCTGGCCGTGAATCCGCCGTCCACGACCAACTCGGCGCCGGTCGCGATGGCGACTTTACCTTTCACACGATCCATTACATTTTCCTCCTTTGGAGTAAAACACGTTGAGGTAAATACTAAAGCGAAGGTTAAGGTTGTAAAAATTTCTAACTTATCTCTTAGTCTTAAACTCGTGCTTGAGCTTAGATCGGGGTGACACAGATTCGCAACCAAGATGGAGACCGAGGCGCTCCGAGGCTTGGGCTACGGAGGCGTACCTGGGGTACGTCGAGTAAGAACAGGCCGAAGGGCAACGAAGGTATACGCTTGAGTGCGAATCTGTGTCAGACGCCGAGGTAGCGCGATCTTATCTCCGGATTCTCCTTCAGCCTCTCCGGCTCTGACTCATAAACGATAGCGCCCCTGCTCATTATGTACACGTAATCGGCTATCTTAAGCGCGAAGGCGGAGTCCTGGTCCACCAGCAGTAAAGAGAGCTCCTGGGTCTTGAACTCTTTGATGATGCGGTGCACCTCACGAACAAGAAGCGGCGATAGTCCTTCGGTCGGTTCATCCATAAGGAGCAGATCGGGATTGCCCATCAGCGCGCGGCCGCAGGCAAGCATCTGTTGCTCGCCGCCGCTGAACGTTTTCGCGCGGGAAGAAGAACGCGTTTCCAGATTGGTGAATTTTGAAAATACCTCCTTGAGCGACCAACGCGCACTGCTTCCGGGTCGGGCGGCTATTTCAAGGTTTTCTTTCACCGTAAGCGAAGGGAACGTGCGGCGTCCCTGCGGGACCAGACCGATACCCATTCTGACGATGCGGTATATGCCGAGCTGCGTGATATCCTGCCCTTTGAAGATGACATTCCCCTGTCGCGGCGGTGTGAACCCTATTATGGAGCGAAGCAATGTGGTCTTACCCGCGCCGTTTCTGCCTAGTATTGCTATTACTTTGCCTTTCTCCACGTTTATAGTAACGCCCTGAAGCACGTGCGAATCGCCATAATAGGTGTGTATGTTTCGCACTTCGAGAAGGCTCATCAGTCTACGCCCATGTAAATTTCCTGAACCTGCGGGTTACTCTTTACTTCATCCGGAGAGCCGAACGCGATGACCGTGCCGTAGTGGAGCACCATAACCTTTTCCGCGATGCCGAAGGTCACATCCATATCGTGATCGATGAGCAGAACCGTGAAATCGCGTGAAAAACCACGAATAATGGTAACAAAGCTTTGAGCCTCTTCCGGAGATAGGCCGCACGTGGGCTCGTCCAGCAACAGAAACGATCGATTCTGCGAGAGCGTGAGCATGATTTCCAGTTGGCGCTGTTCTCCGTAAGAGAGGCTGCGCACGGGAAAATCTCTTCTGGCGGCCAAGCCCCATTGGCGCAAAATATCTTCCGCCTGACCGAGCAGATGCTTGAACGACGAGACCGGACGAATCAGGTTATACCTCGTCATGCCTGCCGCTTCGAGAGCGAGCAACACATTATCCAGCACCGTGAGATTAAGGAAAAGATTCGTGATCTGAAAGGTGCGGCCTATGCCGAGGGCAGCACGCTTGTGCGCGGGCAGTTTCGTTATATCCTTACCAAAAACCGATATGCTGCCGGTGGTCGGTGTCAGCATACCGCTGAGTAATTGGAAGAGCGTTGTCTTGCCTGCACCGTTCGGGCCGATGATGGCTAATCTCTCGCCCGGCTCCACGCTGAAGGAGACGTCGTTTACCGCGCGAACGCCACCGAAGTCCTTAGTAAGATTTTTGACTACAAGAGCGTCCACAATCGAGCCTCACTTGTCCGATCGTTTAAAGAGTCTGTACACACCCTGGGGCGCGAGCATCACCGTCGCCATGTAGATTGCTCCCAGAATTATCATCCAGTGCTCGGTATAGCCGCTCACAAAATTCTTGATCAATATGATAATGCCTGCACCCAGCGCAGGGCCGAACAGCGTTCCTACTCCCCCCAGGATCACCATTATCAATACTTCTGCTGAGGTCACGAGGTGCAGCTCGGAAGGGCTCACGAAACCGTTGTAATAAACAAGCATCACTCCGGCGAGTCCCGCGAAGATGCCGGAGACGATAAACGCGATATACTTCTGGAGCCAGACGTTATATCCGAGGGCGGTCATTCGTGTTTCGCTCTCTCTGATGCCCAACAACGTATGGCCGAAAGACGAACGGACAACCAGATACATCAGGCATGCCGCGATAAGGAAAAAAAGAAGTACAAAATAGTAGAAGTGTGTGGTGGTATGCAGATTCCAGTGCATGAAGGCGAGGTTTGGCCGCGCAATCCCCGGAAGCCCGTCATCGCCTCCGGTTAACGACCGCCATTTGAAGGCGATACCCCACAGCATCATCGATGAAGCGAGCAGGATCATGAGCAGGTAGGTTCCCGTGTTTCTCAACACGATCAGCCCGAACAGCGCGGCAACGATCCCTGCTGAGAGCACCCCTGCCACCAACTCTATAGCGAAATGGGGGCCGTGAAATATCTTCACGTTGATGATTGCCACTATGTAGGCGCCCGTTCCCAGAAAAGCAGCGTGGCCCAGTGAGGCCAAGCCGGTGTAGCCCTGAAGAATGTCGAGGCTCATTGCAAAGATGGCGTAGATCAGAATCAACGTGAGGAGGCCGGTGTAATACGAGGGAAGGAAAAGCGGCGCAGCGCACAGCAGGGCAAGTATTATTACAACTTGGAGAGTCGATTTAAGATTCTTCATTTCGTCCCGAAGAGCCCGCTGGGCTTGATTGCCAGTACAACGACCATCGCGGCAAAGAGGGTAAAGATGGATAGCTCCGGAAGAAGACTCTTACCAAAAGAATCGATCAACCCTATAAGAAGGGCTCCTACCAACGCTCCTCTCAGGCTTCCCGTCCCGCCTATGACGACAACGACGATCGCGAGCAACAATATTTCAATGTCCAGGCCGACACTCAATCCTACAAAGGGTCCGCCGATAACTCCGGCGAGACCCGCAAGCAAAGCCCCCAGGCTGAATACCAGTGTTTTGACCAGAGAGATGTTAATGCCGATGCCCTGGGCCATCTCTGCGTCATCCACGCCTGCCCGAACAATCGCGCCATATTTGGTTCTCTCTTGAAACCACCAGAGAAAAAGCAATATGACGGTGCCGATTATGATTACCGCCAGTCGATACAGCGGGACTACGATGCTGCCGAGATAGATCGTACCCTGAAGGATCTCCGGCTTAGGGATAGCCAGAGGGTTCCCGCCCCAGACCCACCGGCACACATCGCTGATGATCAGAAGCATGCCGAACGTAAGCAATACCTGGGCGAGCGTTTCCCGCGCGAATTGTTTTTCGAGCACCGTCTTATACGTCAGTATTCCAAGAAGCCCGATGCTGACGAGTCCGGCCAGACACGCCAGGAAGAAATTATGCGTACGTTGCGCGACCGTGTAACCGATATACCCGCCCAGCAGGTAGAAGGAGCCATGCGCGAGGTTGACAATTCTCATCGTCCCCAGCATGAGGGTGAGCCCTGCTGCCAGAAGAAAAAGCAGCATGCCGAAGACAACCCCGTTTATAGTCTGCGTGAGGACGAAAGCCATTATCTACTTGTTCCACCATCCCCAGACATCAGCCTGGGATACTTTGCCTAACTTATCGAGAACAGTGTTCACCAGCTTGCCATCTTTCTTTTCAGTTTTGAGCACGTACATATTGATCACTCTCTGGTGATATTGGTCGAAACCAAGCGGACCGGATGGCGTCTCGATCTTCGGAGAAACTTTCATTATCTCCACCGACACTTTCTGGACATCTTCTACATCACCTTTCAGCGACTCGGCCGCGGCCCCGATCACCTGCGCCGAGACATACCCGAACTCACTGTAACGGGATGGATTCTCGCCGTATTTTGAAACGTACGCTTTCACGAACGCTTTGTTCTTCGGGGAATCAATCATGAACGTGTAGTGCCCGCTCGTAATCAGGCCGATCGCCGCATCTCCTATGGATGGCAGATACGGATCGTCGACCATGGCCGCGTGGCCGTAGAGAGGCAGCCTCTTCTTCAAGCCGAACTCCTGGTACTGCTGCACGAACCTCACAGCATCCGTGCCTGCGTAGAAACCGAAGACAGCATCCGCACCTTTCACGTCGATCGCAGCAAGGAACGGAGCAAAATCCATGGTGCCCAATTTCGGATAAACCTCTTTTATTACCTTTCCTCCGGACGCCTGGAAAGCAGCAGTGAAGGCCTCCAGCGTATGGTGTCCTGCCGCAAAGTCAGACCCTGTTACTACCACATTACGATAGTTCGTGTGACTGTAAAGCCATTTCCCCATGGGATACGCGTTCTCATCCGTGGTATCGCACACGCGAAAGATATTCGGGCTCCACTTCTGCGGGGACGTCAATTCACGGGTGAAAGCAGTAGGGTTGATCTGGATGACTTTTTGTGCGCGGAGATAATCGTGGATAGCAAGGCCGACAGCGCTGCTCACCGGACCTATCACAAACTGAACCTTCTGTTGCTCAACGAGCCTGCGCACCTTTGTCAATCCTGTGGTAGGGCTCAGCTCCGTATCCTCTTTGATGATCTCAATCGGCCTTCCTCCGGCCTTTCTGCCGATCTCGTCAAAGTAGAGCTCAGCGCCGTCCTGCACGCCCTTTGCCTGCAAAGGCATGGTTCCCGTATAAGGCAGAAGCAGGCCTACCTTGATCGGTCCTTTCTCCGCTGCGAGACAAGGCGATCCCGCAAGAGATAGCAGACCGATCACCAGAGCGCCAAAGAAGATAAAGAGAGCACAGCCTCCTTTGATTCACCATATAATGCCTCCTCGCCTCGGTTTTCTATTTACGGTTTCCCGATAGATACTATCGTGCCGATCTTCCGACATTTCGTCGGTCTTGTAGTATCATGGCCGCCGGAAATTTGTCAACTACTATTCCCCCATTTCCAGACGCCTGCCCGGGCTTGCTTGTAAGCAATCGTATCGCTTCCGAGTTTCGTGTGCTTCTATTTTGTGTTACTGCGCGGTTTACTGGACCCTGGCCTCTGGTCATGAACGTTCTTGTTCTTTGTGGACCCCGCCATGAGCCTGGACTCTATTGCTTGTTCCACCATTTCCACGTATCCGCCTGGGACACTTTGCCGACCCTGTCAATCACCGCGTTGACCAGTTTCCCGTCTTTCTTCTCAACCTTTACAATGTAGACGTCGATGATCCTCTGGTTGTACTGGTCGACAGCGAGTGTTCCCGCAGGTGTCTCGATCTTGCCTGATGTAGATGCACGCTTTATCTCTTTAGCTACCTTTGATACGTCCTCGACATTGCCCTTCGTGCCTTCGATGCCGGCGATGATCATCCTCGCAGCGGTATAACCGTACTCGCTGTATCGTGAAGGCATCTCACCGTATTTTGAGGTATACGCTTTGACGAATGCCCGGTTCCTTGGGGTGTCGAGTGTCGGTGGATAATGGCTCTGAGAGATTATGCCGAGCGCGGCATCACCGATCTGCGGTAAATACGGATCATCAACAAGCGCCACCTGCCCTCCGAATAGAGGAAGTCTCTTCTTCAGTCCGAACTCCTCGTACTGCTGGACGAAGCGAATCGCATCCGTGCCTGTAGTCCACGCCATCACCGCGTCTGCTCCTTTCACGTCTATCGTGCTCAGGAAAGGAGCGAAATCCATGGTGCCCATTTTTGGAAAGACGTCTTTAAGGATCTTTCCCCCGGCTTCGGTGAAACCGGCCTTAAAAGCATCAACCGAATCGTGGCCCGCCTTATAATCCTGACCGGTCACCACCACGTTGCGCCAATTGGTATTTTTCATGACCCATTTTCCCATGGGATAGTTGCCCTGATCCGAAGTCTCTGTGGTCCTGAACATCTTTTCGTTCGCCTTCTCCGGGGAAGTCAATTCCCGCGTGAATGCGCAGGGGATGATCCAGACCACATTGCTCTTGAGCACGTAATCGTAAATGGCCAACGCCTCAGCGCTGCTGACCGGGCCGACGATGAAATTGACCTTCTGCTCTTCGACCAGGCGCCGCACTTTGGTAAGCGCCACCGTGGGGTTCAGTTCCGAATCCTCCTTCACCACCTGTATGGCGCGGCCACCCGCCATGCGGTGGACTTCGTCAAAAGCGAATTCAGCCCCGTCGGAAGAGCCTTTTGCCTGAAGCGGAGCGATCCCCGTATACGAAAGAAGCAGCCCCACTTTGATAGGCGGCTTTTCAGCCGCACGCACATGTGTACCTGTTAGGATAAGTGAACCGATCACCACGCTCAGACAGATGAAAAACCATTTCCCTTTCTTACCTGACATTGCTGGACTCCTTTCTCAGTAATTTATGCTTTCACGCACTATTGCCTCTCACGTAGTACCCAAGTTTGGACTTTTGTCTCACGGGACCCTGGCGCCCCGGCCCCTGGACCCTATTTCACCCACCATTTCCAGACATCAGTCTGCGCTACTTTGCCGAGCTTATCAATGACGACGTTAACAAGCTTGCCATCCCGTTTCTCTGTCTTCACCACATACATGTTGACGATCCTCTGGTTATACTGGTCAAAGGCAAGAGGACCGGAGGGCATCTCCAGCGTGTTGGCGATCCTCTTCATCTCCTTTGCAGTTTTCGGAATGTCCTCCACATCACCCTTCATGGACTCTATTGTTGCTCCGATCATACTGGCGGCGGTATAGCCGTATTCGCTGTAACGGTAAGGAGGATGATTGTACTTCGCCGTATATGCCTTAACAAAAGCACGGTTCTTCGGCGTGTCCAGATTGACAGGATAATGGCTGCTCGTGATGAGGCCGATAGCAGCGTCGCCCACGCCCGGTAGATACGGGTCATCAGCTATGGTGACGTAGCCATAGAGAGGAATCTTTTTCTTCAAACCGAACTCCTCATATTGCTGAACAAACCTGACAGCATCAGTCCCCACGTACATCGCGTAGACAGCGTCTATGCCTTTGTCCATGCCGCTCAGGAAAGGGGCAAAATCCATGGTGCCCAATTTGGGAAAAATTTCCTTGACCACCTTGCCGCCGGCTGCCTCAAATCCTGCTTTAAAGGCTTCCACATTGTGGTGTCCACCTGCAAAGTCAGAACCTGTTATGGCCATATTGCGGTGAGGCGTGTTCTTCATGATCCATGCGCCCATGGGATAGTTACACTGGTCGGAAGTCTCAACGGTACGGAAGATATTTTCAGCCCATCTGTCAGGCCCGGTCAACTCCCGAGTATTGGCAACAGGATTGAGCATGATGACGTTCTGCTTGCGCACGTAATCCTGAATAGCGATGCCGACGGCGCTGCTCACCGGCCCTACAATGAAATTGACTTTCTGCTGCTCCACCAGGCGACGTACCTTTGTCAATCCTGTGGTAGGGTTCATCTCTGTGTCTTCTTTTATGATCTGTATTGCACGGCCGCCGGCCTTCATGCCAAGCTCACTGAAATAGAGCTCTACGGAATCGTTAACGCCTTTTGCCTGAAAAGGCATGGTGCCGGTGTAGGGAAGAAGCAACCCCACCTTGATAGGCGGCTTCTCCGCTGCAAGCAAACCCGAGCTTGTTACAAGAAGAAAGGCAATTACCAACCCACTACAGATGAAAAACGATATTGCCTTCTCACGAATCATCTTTATCCCCCTTTCTTTGTGGGTTTCTATGATCATAATAGTATTGTCGCCGTCTTCCGTCATCGGAGTTGCTCTTCGCGGCCCCTGTGTTGCGTTGTGGTCCCTGTCCCAAGTATTCCGGGACCCGGACCCGGCCCCTGGACCCTATTGTTATTTGTTCCACCATTTCCAAACGTCTGTCTGGGCTACCTTGCCGATTTTATCAATGACAACGTTGACTAGCTTCCCATCACGTTTTTCTACTTTTTCCACGTAGACATTCACAACCCTCTGGTTATACTGATCAAAGGCCAGCGGACCAGACGGCGTCTCGATCCTGGGCGCTCCCTTCCGTATAGCGTCCGCGACCTGCGCAATATTCTCAAGGTTACCCTTCAGGGCCTCGGCTGCCGCGCCAATACACTGTGCTGAGACATAGCCAAACTCACTGTAGCGAGACGGGACCTCGCCCCACTTTCCCTGATACGCTTTTACGAAAGCGTTATTTTCCGGGCTGTCTATGGTCCAGGCGTAGTGACAACTCGTAACAATACCGAGTGCAGCGTCTCCCATGCTCGGCAGGTAAGGATCATCAGCTATCACGCCGTAACCATACAAAGGAAGTTTCTTCTTCAAGCCGAATTCCTGGTACTGCTGTACGAACCGGACTGCGTCCGTTCCAGCATACCAAGCGTAGACGGCATCCGCCCCTTTAACATCGATCGAAGAGAGAAAGGGGCAAAATCCATGGTGCCCAATTTTGGATAGACCTCTTTGATCACCTTTCCACCCGCGTCTTCGAATCCGGCTTTAAAGGCCTCTACGCTGTGGTGTCCTGCTGAAAAATCAGATGCTGTTATCACGACATTGCGATGGGGCGTGCTTTTGTACATCCACTTGCCCATGGAATAATTGGTCTGGTCTGTTGTCTCAACAACCCGGAAAATATTCGGGCTCCACTTCTGCGGAGACGTCAATTCCCTGGTAAAGGCGCAGGGGTTAATCTGGATAACCTTTTGCCCGCGTAGATAATCGTGGATCGCCAGACCTACAGCACTACTTACGGGACCCACCACAAAATCCACCTTGAGCTGCTCCACTAACCGCTTCACCTTGGTCAATCCAACTGTAGGATTGTTTTCATCGTCCTCTTTAATAACTTGAATGGCTCGTCCACCCGCCTTCTGACCAATCTGGGCAAAATAGAGCTCCACGCCGTCGCTGACGCCTTTTGCCTGAAGAGGCATCGTACCGGTATACGGGAGAAGCAAACCCACTTTAATAGGCGGTTTCTCAGCTGCCAGCACCGTTGAGCCGCTTACGACAAAAACAGCAATCAGGACCCCGAGCCACATCAACAACCACTTCCCCTTTTTAGCTGCCATGCTTATTACCCCCTTCTTGAATATGTAGATGATAGATTTGTGCTACCGGCACTGTCAACCCTTTTCTACCACACAGCGGCTGCCGGAACAGCGAGGGAAACAGTGTTCCGGCAGCCGCGGCCTTCGTGGCGGGCTACGTATATTTTTGCAGCGTCAATGAGAAGTCGCCTTTATTTACGTGCACGTAGCCGAGCTCTTCTTTTCGCAACAGTTCATGGATGATCTGCACCAAAGGGTTGGTGGAGGTGACGTATTCCCTGGGCGGCCCTGCCGCCCGCATAGCCTGTATCTCCTTTTCCTCCTGGACAATAAACCTGAGTATCAGATCGTCATCAGAAACATCAGGTCCGCCGAGCTTCTCGCGCACCTCGGCAATCGTTGGTTGTGGAGGCTGCCAGCCGGCGCGCTCCTTGGCCCGCGGGAGGCTCAAGATCCGATCCTTAATATCCGGCTTTACTTCCGAGCTTGCCTCGCGACCCCAGAAACCGAGGCAGTACATGATGATCTCGTCCGTCACCTGTTTGTATCGCTCACCGGTCATGATATTTATCGCGGCCTGGCTTGCAACGAATTGCGAGAACGGGGTAACCATGATGGGATAGCCGAGGTCCTCCTTGACCTGTACGATCTCTTCGAGAACCTCATCGAGCCTGTCTTCCATGCGCATCTGAGCGAGCTGATGTTTGAGGTTGGATATGACTCCGCCAGGTACTTGATGAATGTACTGATACTCATCGTATTCGAGGGGCACGCCGATCGGAAGCCCCTCCCTCTTTGCAATATAGGTAAAATGGTCGGACACGGGAAGAAGCGCCTGATCATTCACCGACACATCGTAGCCGAGCATGCGAAGATTCTTTGTCACATTGAACAGCGACGGCTGGGAAGATCCGTTCGCAAGCGGCGGAATGGCGGTATGGAGTACACGGCATCCGGCTTTAACCGCTTCGAGATAACAGAGCGGGGCGAGACCGGTCGTGCAGTGCGAGTGCAACTCAACCGGTATTGATCCTGCAGCGGCCAGCATCGCGGGAATCACCGTACGGGTGCGCTCCGGTGTCAGCAGTCCTCCCGAGTCTTTCAGGTAGATCACATCCGGATTCAGCTTCGCTGCATCGCGGGTCCGCTGCGCATAGTACGCATCGGAGTGTTTGGGTGAATAGGAGTAGATCAATGCCAGCGACACTTTGAGCCCTACTTCTCTAGCGAACTGAACGCACTCGGGTATCCTGAAGCTCATGTCGTTTGCCGCGTCCATGAGCTCTATCTGGTTGATGCCTGCTGCAGCTATTCGCTCCATGAAGAGTCTGAGTAATGAGAACGGGGTGAGGTCGAACGCGGTGATATTGTGGCCCATCATGAGCACAAGGGGCGTCTTCGTCACCCTGGCTGAGACGAGCCTGATTCTTTCCCAGGGATCGTCACGAAGCTCCCGCACACATTTCTTGAAATGACTCGTAGCAATAAGCTCCATTGATTTAAACCCTGCAGCATCCATTTTTGCTGCGACGGGGAGCATCATGCCCGTCGTCATGCCTTCCGCCCACAAGCTTGCATGACCATCACGAAACGTCGTATCGACAAAACTAATCTGATCCATCATACACTCCTGGTCTATCTGGTCTATTCAGTCTATCTCGTCTATCTGGTTTCTTTAGTTTCTCTCGTTTCTCTGGTTTCTTTGGTTAACTGCTCACTGTTCTCTCGTCTCACTCGTCACTGCTTTTGCTTTGCAGGACCCCGGACCCTGGCCCCAGGACCCTGTTCTTTCCGTATTCTTGCGCCACTTCCTCCAGCCACTTTGTGTGAACATTGCCTGTTTTATACTCCTTCTTATTCACGACAAAGAGAAGAAAGGGAATAACCGTATCAATGCCTTTGATAACAAAATTCCGAAGAGCATATTTCATTCGGCTGATGGCTTCCGAACGGTCCTTCCCGTGCGCGATCACCTTTGCGAGCAGAGAATCGTAGTAAGGGGGAACGAAATAGCCGGGAAAGCAATGGGTGTCTACTCGTATGCCCGGACCCATTGGCGCTTTCCACTCTGTGAGCCTGCCTGGCGAAGGCGCGAAATCTCTCTCGGGAGCCTCTGCCGTCACCCTGCATTCTATTGCGTGGCCTGAAAATGCGACCTCTGATTGAGAGAGACTGAGCGGTTCGCCTGAAGCCACCCTTATCTGCTCCTGGACTATATCTACGCCGCTGATCATTTCGGTTACCGGATGTTCGACCTGGACTCTCGTATTCATCTCCAGGAAGTAAAACTTCTGCGTCTCCTTGTCGAGTATGAACTCTACTGTTCCGGCGCTACAATAGCCGATGTTGCGGGCTATGGTTACGCCCGCCTCGCGTATTGTTGTTCGCAGCGCATCCGAAAGGAAGGGCGCAGGAGCCTCTTCGATCACTTTTTGATAACGTCGCTGCAACGAGCAATCCCTTTCGCCCAGGTGGATCACATTGCCGTGTGAATCGCCGAGAATCTGCACCTCGATGTGCCGGGCACGCGGAATATATTTCTCAATATAGAGGACCTCGTCGCCGAACGCCGCTCTCGCCTCTGCGGCAGCCGTCTCAAAAAGAGTCACGAGTTCTGAAGGCTCTGTGACGATCTTTATTCCCCGGCCCCCGCCGCCGGCCGCGGCTTTCATAATAACCGGGTAGCCGATCTCATGCGCGCATCTCGCAGCCTCTTTAACGTCTTTCACCTTTTCCGAACCGGGTATTACCGGAATTCCGTACTCCTTGACCAGCTTGCGGGCGAGAAGTTTATTTCCCATCTCCCTGATGCAATGTTCAGGTGGTCCTACGAACAACAAGCCTTGCTCGGCACATACTTTGGGCAGGTCTGGATGCTCCGCCAGAAAACCATAACCGGGATGGATCGCCTGCGAACCGGTACCGCGAGCCGCGCAGACGAGTGTGTTGATTTTAAGGTAGCTCTCGTGAGAGCGAGCGGGCCCGATGCAGATAACCCGATCGGCCATCTGTGCTGCCATGCTCTCCCGGTCAGCGTCCGATACAGCGAGTACCGACTCCACCCCTAACGCTTTACAGGCTTTGATGATGCGAACAGCAATCTCGCCCCGGTTAGCGACAAGAAGTCGAGAGATTCGGGCCACAGCTTTCCTCCGACGCAGGATCTGTCTCTGGTTTCACAATGAAGAGCGGCTGGCCGTATTCGACCATCTCGTTTGTCTCGATGAGCACTTCTGTGATTCGTCCGCGAACCCCGGCCTTGACAGCAGTGAAGACTTTCATGACTTCTATCAGGCACACAGTATCGTCTTCCTTGACAAAGGAGCCAAGCTCTACATAAGGAGGGGATTCAGGCGCCGGCCTTCTGTAGATTGTACCTAAGAGAGGCGATTTAATAGGAATCAGTCCATCCCGCTCGGTGGCCGCTCCGGTCTTCTTGCCCTTGTCGGAGCGCGGTTTCGGGGTCTTCGGTGCTGCCTGCTCGACTGATGCCAGTCGAGCAGGCTCAGGCGCTCGGCTTGCGGGCGAAGCGTTGCTCTCAATGGCGGCGCTTCCGCATCCTTTCTTTCTGACCACCAGTTTCAGCTCGCCCGTGTCCAGTTGCAATTCGTCAAAGGTCGACTGCTCAACCAGCTTGAGTATCTGGATAATTTCATCCTGCGTCAGCGTCATAGAACCCTCCTACGGAGAACAGCATACTACAGGTAAGAGATAAAGAAGGTAGAGGTAACTACTAAAGCGAAGGTTAAAGGAACTCCAAACCTTCTCTTATCATTACCTGTCTCTAATATCTGCACTCGTGGTTTTTCTTTCCTCTACCTTCTTTCGTTTTTACCTCTACCTTCTTCTGTCCTTACCTGTCTTTATCTATCTTTCACTGTCCCGGCCATACCCCTCCGGAAAAGAATGTATTCAGGATATTGCCTTTGGTGATGGGCAGCAGCAGATACGACGGGTAATCTTCGTTATGGAAGACAGTCACGCGCGCGACGGCCGTTCTCTTGAGGCTGCCCGTGCCGATGAGTTCCAGAGGGTTGGTCGGTTCGTCATCGACGCAGCTTATCTTGACTGCAATCCTGGAGCCTGCCTTGAAGAGATTACCGGTGGGTATCAGCTTGATATCAAACTCGTAGATCGTCCCCGGTGTCAGCAGCTCCGATTTCGCGTGGGTATGGATGGGCTCGTAGGGTTTTGACTTCTTCATATCCAGCTCCCGGTGAGACCCTTTGAGCCAGCCCTTGGTGAGGAGCCGTTTGTTTCCCTGCGCGTCGATCTCGAGTAGCGAAATGATCCAGTGCACATCGACATCTGTGGTCGCCGCATAGAGTTTCAGCATGATGGGCCCCAGGACTTCCGTATTCTCGACGAGGGGTGGCGTAGTATACGTGACGGAACCCCGCATCCAGGGGGACTCCTCGAACGAGTCGCTGCCTTCGTAGCTCCAGTGCTCATGCTCGTTCAGAAGACCGCACTCGTGCAGATAGAAGGGTGTGAATTTGGTCTCGGGCAGAGGCCAGTCATCGCTTGCCTTCCACTCGCCGGTGTTCATGATGAAGCAGCGCACAGGCGGCTCATCCATGATCCCGGTATCAATCCCCTTGACCCAGTGATCGAACCAGCGCATGGCTTCATGCTGCAGTTGATAGAGCGGCCGGTCCAGATAGACCGGAGGACCGATGATCATCTTCTTGGGGACCTTGAGGTACTCCCAGCTCCGGAATGCGGCGGGTAAGTGGATGCCGAAGCAGTCCCAATCCGCACCGATATAGGCCGGTATCTTGATCTTGTTGTAATCGACGGTGCGGTCCTTCCAGTACTTGTCATACGTCGAGTGGAGCGCAAGGTCCACGGTAAAAGGGTTCACGCCTTCCAGGGGGTTTTTCAAGACAGAGACCAGCTCGGGTATGGAGCGTATGTCGTCGTCTTCGAGCAGTTTTGCGATCGCCTTCTTAAAGCCTGACTCTCCCAATTCTCTCAGAGCTGCGCAGTCAGGCCTCACCTTTCCGTAGGTGAGTGATGTCTGGCTCCAGCCAAAGGGCCACTTCCAGGCAAAGATGCCGCCACGATAGGCGATGTCACGGTAGAAATCGGTGGAGCCCCAGGGACAGAAGATGGTCTTCAGGTGGGGCGGGTTGAGCTGCGCCACAAAGAGCTGGACCCAGGCAAAGTAGGAGACGCCGAACATGACCACGTTACCGTCGCACCAGGGCTGCTTGGCTATCCACTCGATGACATCATAACAGTCCTTCACTTCCTGCGGCCCGGTAAAATCCCATTTGCCTTCTGAGTTGCCCGTGCCTCGGGCATTGCAGACCACATGCGTGTAGCCGCGGCGCGCAAAGAAGATGGGATCGCCGGCTTCAAGCGAAGCATTGGTCCTCTCCTGGCCCGGGTGACGCCACTGGGCGGTGGAGAGCGCGGCCGGCTTTATGGGGCCGGTCTGTCCTGCAGCATGATAGTTGTGAAAGCTCAAGACCGCGGGAAACTTCCCTTTGCCGTCGGGTCGCCACATATCGCAGCTGAGCTTTGTGCCATCGGTCATGGGGATCTTCACGTCCCGCGCAGCCACAACGCCATACTTGCGTGCCGAGGTCTTCCAGGTGGTGCTGAACATCGCTCCTTTGTACTCTTCGAAAGCCATTGTTCTAACCTCCCTCCCTTTTTTGTGGTGCCGCGTGATCACAAGTTCATGTTTCTTCCATCGTCCGAGTCGCCGGGTACCCGCGCGCGGGTGGTGCGACGGTCGTCCATCGTCCTAGCGTAGCCGTCTGGCCCTTACTCGAGGCTCTCCATGATTTCTGCAACTGTCTTCGAATCCGTCGCGACCCCGAAGTACTTGTTCATGTTCGTTATCGCCGATGCGTGTTCCTCATCGGAAAATGCCCCACAGCAATCCTCAACGAAAATGATGCGGTAATCCAGGTTGTAGCCGTCGCGCGCTGTAGTTTCGACGCACACGTTCGATGCAACGCCCGTCATGAGCAGCGTCTCTATACCTCTTGCCCTGAGCACGAGGTTCAAGTCGGTCCCCACAAATCCACTGAAGCGATGCTTTGTCGTGATGAAATCTTCTGCTCGAGGCTCTACCTTGTAAAATTCAGCACCGGGACTATCCGGTCGGCAAATGGGCATCTCTTTCCCTGCGCCTGCCATTCGGCCTACCCACGAATCCGAATCGGTCCATCTGCTGTGGATTGTCCTTACGAAAACGATGGGCATGGACCACTCCCGGCACCGCGCAATAAAGGGCAGCAGCCGCTCCACCGACGTCTCCACGCGTGAAAGATCGAAGCCTTTCTTGCCAAAAATTCCATCAACCTGGCAGAAGTCATTCTGCACATCGACGACCACCAGGGCCGTTCTGCCCGGTTTCAGTTGTGCAACAACCCTTGCCCTGATATGTTCATCCATCATATAAACCTCCGTCGCGAATCTCGGAACGCGAATCGCGAAATCAATCTATAAACTAACAATTGGACTCCTGACTTTTCTCATGGTCCTTCTGCTTCGCGCTTCGTGGTTCAACTTTCGAATTGCTCTATCCAGCATCAGCGCATGAGTGCGAATATCGAAATCCGAAACACGGCAGATTGTCAAGATTTGCTTTCATGCTCTATTCTTTGCGTATCGATATGGTTTGTCAACAAGTATTCTTATGTTGCAACACTGCATAAAAAAATAGCAGTGGCTTCTGAATTTGGCCGCCTTCTTGCAACAGGAGTTGATGCATCAGCATAGCCATAGTGAATATCGAACTGAAAACTGCAGTTCAAGATAAGGGGAAAGTGTGGTTCAGTGATACTCCGATCAAGGTGGGGTTCCTTCTCCCTTATACCGGGACCATGCCCCTTCAGGCAAAAGGACTTGATAATGGCATGGAGTTATATTTTGACGAGATCGGGAGAAAGGCAGGCGGAAGGCCTATCCAGGTAATTAAAGAGGACGACGAAAATAACCCCACCGTGGGGCTAACCAAAGTGCGGCGACTGGTCGAAGAGCATAAGGTGAATTTTATCCTTGGTCCGGTGCACAGCGGGGTAGCTCTGGCTATGCATGATTACGTTTGTCAGCAGAAACTGATCTGGATTAATCCCAATGCCTTCACCAGGGAACTGAGCGCGCCCGGAAAGGTATGTGAAAATACCTTCAGGATCATTGAGACCACTGATCAGAGTAACTATCCCTTGGGGAAGTGGGTTTACAAAAACACTCCTTATCGGAATATGGTTCTGATAGGCTCTGATTTTGCGGCAGGTCATCATTCCGTGGAGGCCTTCAAGGCTGGCTTTGAAGAGGCGGGCGGCAAGGTGATCAAAGAGGTTTATGCCAAACTGGGCACCATGGATTTCGCTCCCTTTTTAAGTATCATTGATGTCAAGGGAGCGGATGCGACCTATGCTTGGTTTGCGGGAACGGATGCTGTTAGGTTTATTCAGCAGTATGCTGAATTTGGGTTGAAGAAAAGGCTTCCCTTATTTGGCCACAATGCGCTCACGGATGATCCCTATTTGGCAAGCATTGGAGATGCGGCCCTGGGCATTACTACCGTCGGTCATTATGCTTACACCTTAGATACTCCCCGAAACCGGGCTTTCGTTAAGGCCTATGTCGCGAAGTATGGTGAACCCCCCTCCCGCTATAGTGAATTAGGCTATTCGGCTGCCAACCTGGTTGGAGCGGTCGTCGAGGCTCTGAAGGGTGAGGTCGGAGATATCCCACGTGTGGCCAAAGAGCTAAAGAGCATATCGAGCCAAATCGATGCACCCTCGGGTCCCCCTGCCTTTGACAAATACAACCAAAGGATCACCAACATCTATGTTTTTAAGGTAGAAAAACGTGACGGGAAGTTAGCCAATGTTGTCATTGGCAGTATAGGTAAGGTCGGTCAGGAAGACGTCTGGAAGTGGTGGAATAAGTAGATGCTTGAGAGTACCGGGCTTACTGTCCGTTTATGTCTTTAACCAAGCCCACCACCGACTAAAGGGGTGGGGGTTGCTCCACGGGCAAGTCGTTAGAGGCTGCAGGTTTGGGGCACTTCGGGAAGGTTGTCCGTGAACTGCGTGAAGATCCGTGTGGGAGAGCCCGCCTCATTTCTAAGAGGATCATAGAGACTCCTCTGATCAGGGATGATGTTTCACTTTATCACACTATTTCATCTTTCACCTGTTTCTGTTCTCAAACCTCAAAAAGGCCGAAATGGAAGCGCAGTTGCAATACATACCTGAGCGTATAGGTCATTGGGGTAAGCAGGAGAAGGACCGAAAACTAAAGAGCCCTTGCGTGCAATAGCTTGCGCCGAAAGCACTGACGCAGACCGGCGGCGGTGCCACTCAAACGCGAAACCGCAGTCCACGAGACTGCCAGGAAGACAAAGGGAGGCCATCAATGGCGTATGAATTTCAAGGGCCGAGAAAAATTGTCGCAGGGAGAATTCACTTGCTTCCGTTCCAAATGAAGTAAAAAACTTGAAAGGAACACGCCCGCTCATTGTGACCGATAGCGGAATTGCCGGAAGTAGCCTCTTAAAGCGATTGACATCCGTGCTAGACGAAGAAAAAATGCGGTACGGAATGTTTTCTGACGTTGAACCAGATCCGGACATTGCGGTTGCGGAAAAAGGGAAGAAGGCTTTTGCCGAAGGTCATTATGACATACTCATTGCTTTCGGGGGCGGGAGTTCCATAGATGCAGCAAAGGTGATTAGTTTTCTGGCAAGAAACGAGGGTGGTGTAAAGGATTATATAGGGATGGCCGTCTTCAAAAATGATCCGGTCCCCGTTATCGCAATCCCCACAACAGCGGGAACAGGGAGCGAGGTCACGCAGATAGCCATTGTGACGGACAAAGATCAAAAACTCAAACTTCCCATCAGGAGCCCTCAACTGCTCCCGAAAACCGCCATCTTAGAGCCTACACTGTTGACTTCATTACCCCCGGACGTGATCGCATATACGGGCATGGATGCGTTCTCCCACGCCGTAGAATCATTTTTGTCCGTGCGGAGCAATTTGCTTACGCAACAACTCTCCGGTTCCGCGATCAGACTCATTTACCCTTCACTTGTCCCCTTCAAAGAAAATCCGAAAGATACCGAACTTGCCTCCAAGATGCTGCATGGGAGTTGTTTAGCAGGAATAGCTTTCACGAATGGTGGGCTAGGCGCGGTGCACGCCCTGGCTCATCCTATTGGAAGTCACTACCATTTGTCGCACGGCCTGACCTGTGCCCTTTTTCTCCACCAGGTTTTGGAAGAAAACAAGGATGCGGCGTTAGACAAATATGGCGTCCTTCTGGGAACGTTGGGGATAAGCTCGGCAGGTTTGTCTGCTGATAGGTGTGCTGAAAAGTTTATCGAGGCTGTTGACAAATTCATGAACAGGCTAGGGATACCGAAGAGTCTTAGCGCAATGGGTATTAAGCATGAGGTGAAGCCCATGATGATTGAGGATGCCATGAAGAGCCCTGCCTTGATGGCGAATCCTAAAAAGTTAGACAGGGACAAAATCGAAGCGCTCTTGAAGAGCGTACGGTGACGGTTACAAAGCTTCGCTACGCTCGTAAAAACTTTTGTCCATAGGAGACTGCGTTATGGCTGGACATACGGGTGTGGTAGCGTTCGTGGATCTGACGTCAGGCTCGATTTCGCGCGGTAATGGTGGATCTTCGTGATGCGAGCCGAATGATGCATTAGCAGCAGGTGTACCAAAGAATCCGTAGGTCTTCATAATTTGAGGGGAGCGTCGTGCGAAAGGTAGACCTTCCGAAACGTGCAGGCGCCAGGTGCAATGCAGCGTGCTTCTTTCCCTCGATACCGGGGCGCTAGCTCTCTGCACTTCCGGCAATTCTAACGTTCCGCAGTATTTTCTTTACCGCCAAAATATAGCTGTTTGATATGCCAAAACGATTCGCGCGCGTAATGACCGGCAATTTGACCCCGGCAATTTGACAACCTCGGCACTTGACCTTGACAATCGGGCGGCTTTACGATACACCCTTTCTGCAACAATCTCGTTACCCGATGGTAAATCGGGAGAGCAATTTCCGGAACATTCGCGCATAAGTGCATCGAGGAGGCACCAATGAAGATCGATATTTTTAACCACATCTCTCCAAAAAAATTCTACGACAAGATGCTGAGCATCGCACCCAATGCGAAAGATATACACAAGCGCATCAGGAACATCCCCTGCCTTGTTGACCTTGATGAGCGTTTCAGGATCATGGACCTTTTTGACGACTATGCGCAGGTCATCTGCCTTTCTTCGCCACTTGAGGTTTTTGGTTCGCCTCCGGTTTCGACAGATCTTGCGAAACTGGCAAATGATGCAATGGCGGATCTGGTAGCCAAGTATCCTGATCGTTTTCCCGGCTTTATCGCGTCCCTGCCCATGAATGATCCGGAAGGACTTCTGAAAGAAACGGAACGTGCGATTAACGATCTTGGCGCGGTGGGTGTACTCATTTTCAGTAACGTATTGGGCAAGCCCCTCGATAAGCCTGAGACCATGCCGCTCTTTGATCTCATGGCCGAGCTCGACAGACCCATCTGGCTGCATCCTTACCGCACGGCAGATTTTGCGGATTACAAGGGAGAACCGAAGAGCCATTATGAGATCTGGTGGACGTTCGGCTGGCCTTACGAGACGAGCGTGACCATGGCGCATCTCGTGTTTGCAGGACTGTTTGACAAGCACCCGAACCTCAAGATCATCACGCACCATCTGGGCGCCATGATTCCTTATTTTGAAGGTCGCGTGGGACCCGGGTGGGACCAGCTGGGTTCCCGCACATCGGATGAGGATTATTCGTTGCTTCTCAAGAAACTGAAAAAAAGGCCGATCGACTATTTTCACATGTTCTATGCGGACACGGCGGTCTTCGGCTCAAAATCGGCAACGGTCTGCGGCCTTAACTTCTTCGGCGCGGACAAGGTGCTCTTCGCTTCCGACTCGCCGTTCGATCCTGAGAAAGGTTCGGCATATATCCGCTCAACTATACAAATTATAGATGGCCTGGAGATCAGCGATCCAGAGAGGAACGCGATATACGAGGGGAATGCGAGAAGGCTTTTAAAACTCAGGTGAGTAGGGTAGAATATTGCTCGAAGCTGAACGCGCGCTATCGAGGCGCGTATATATAAGGAGGCAGGAATGAAAAGCAGGAAAAGTCTTATCGGTATCGTACTCGCAGTCACGCTGCTGGCATCCTTCTGGGTTTGCTCGGATGCGGCTGCTCAGGAAAAACTTGTTGCCTACTACAGTCCTCCGGCCGGCGGGGGAGCCTTTACTCTCGTGGCAGGCCAGGTGACGGTCACAAACAGGTATATGGGCGCAGGGTATAAGTTTGTGCATGAACAGACCACAGGCACCTTGGAAATAATCAGACGTATGGCGCTCGCGCAGAGCCAGAAGAAGGATGCTTTTGGAGACTTCGGCTCGACCGACGGATACAATGCTTACAAGGGCAGAGCCGAGTATAGCGGTGGTAAAGCCTTCCCCGGGCTTCGCGCAGTCGCCTATAACCAGTTAGTTGATCTCTATCTGGCAGTTCCCGCGAACTCTCCGATCAAAACCTGGGCCGACGTCAAGGGAAAACGCATAGGTGTAGGCGGTCCCGGAAGTTCAGTCGCCAATACAGGGTTCCTCATTCTTCAGCAGTATGGAGTTAAGAAGGAAGATTTCAAACCATTCTATTTCGTGTATAAGGAGACCATAGAGGGGATACAGGACGGCTCGCTCGATGGCGGTTTTCTGGCGGGCGGGAATCCCATGCCTTCCTATTTGGAACTCTCCACAAGAAACAACGTTCGCATAATTCCGGTTGATGAAAAGATAGCCCAGAAGATTATCGCGGAGCAGCCGGGTTATTACACGGGTATCGTAAAAGCAAAATCATACAAAGGGCTCGATCAGGATACCCGAATCCTCGGCTGGACGGGCTCCATCTGGACTCACTCAGGTGTGAGTGACGACCTGGTCTACAAGTTCATCAAGAATCTTTTCGATCACAAGGAAGAGTATTTTGCGGTCCACCAAGACGCAAAGGAGCTGAAGCTGCAGGAGTACAACAAAGGAGTTGCCGTACCGTTCCATCCTGGGGCGGAGAAGTATTTCAAAGAAATGCACGTGTGGAAGGAAGCAGCAAGCAAATAAGGAATAGAAAAGGGCAGGTTAAGTTGAGGTTGAAGTTAAAGAAAAACAAGAAATGCCGAATCTGACGGGCTAGAACATTTTTTGTCGTTCTTAACCTTAACCTTAACCTGTTCTCGTTTTACTTCACTGTGAAAGCTTCCTCCATGCCGATGTAGTGCTTGCGCAGCTTCGGCTTCTCTATCTTGCCCGTTGGATTACGCGGGACTTCGCCGAAAAAGATGATCCTCGGCCTTTTGTAGCGTGGTAGCTTTTCGCAGAAGGCAAGCACGTCTTCTTTCGTAAGACTCTTTCCGGGCACAATGTCGATGACGACTGCAACCAGCTCACCAAGCCGCTCGTCCGGTACCCCTATTGCCGCAACGTCCCTGACAGCCGGATTCGTGTGAAGAAAATCCTCGACTTCAACCGGAAATACATTTTCACCGCCGGTGATGATCACATCTTTTTTCCGGTCGACGATATAGATGAAGCCGTCCTCATCCTGTCGGGCCATATCACCGGTGAAGAGCCATCCGTCCCGCAGGGCTTTGGCTGTGGCTTCAGGGTTCTTGTAATATTCCTTCATCACGCCGTTACCACGCACGAGAAGCTCGCCCGGTTCTCCGCGTCGTACGTCGATCGCGTTCTCATCCACGATACGTGTTTCCCAGTTAAAGCCGGGCAAGCCGATAGCGCCGACCTTATGGATGTTCTCTATGCCCAGATGCACGCAGTTCGGCCCTGTTGACTCGCTCAAGCCGTACGTGGTGTCGTAACCCATCTCGGGAAAATACTCTTTCCAGTGTTTGATCAATGACGGCGGCACGGGCTGGGCGCCGATGTGCATGAGCCGCCACTGAGTGAGCTCGTAGTCGGAAAGCTTCAGCTCGCCGCTGTCGAGCTTGACGAGTATGTCCTGGGCCCACGGCACCAGCAACCAGACGATGGTGCCCTTCTCTTCGCTGACGGTCTTCAGGATCGTTTCCGGCGTGGCGCCTTTGAGAATCACGGCTTTACTACCCACAATCAGGCTTCCGAACCAGTGCATCTTTGCGCCTGTATGGTAGAGCGGCGGGATGAGGATGAAGTTATCATCCTTCGTCTGGTAGTGATGCATCTTCTCGGTTATGCAGGCGTTCGCCAAGTTCTTATGCGTGAGAAGGATAGGCTTTGGCTGTCCCGTGGTGCCGGATGTGAAATAAAGGCCGCACGGATCTCCCAGGCCAAGCTGAACGAGTGCCGGATCTGCCGGAGATTCATCAACGAGCCGGGCGAAAGAGGCGGCATAGGAGGGTATTTCGCTGCCGCAACAGATAAACTGTTTTACCGTAGGAAGCTCTTTTCTGATCGGGTCGATCCTTTCGGCGAATTCCTCTCCGAAGACGAGAATCTGCGGCTCTGCTACATCTGCACAGTATTTGATATCTGAACTCATGAAGCGGAAATTGAGCGGTACAACCCATGCACCGGTACGCACTATGCCGAAATAGGCAATGAGCCACTCGATCGAATTGTTCATAAGGTGCATGACCTTGTCGCCTTTTTTGATACCCTGCTTCATGAGAGCATTGGCGAACCGGTTGGCTCGCTCGTCGAACTCCTTCCATGTAATCTCGAATCGCTTATGCTCGGCCGGAATCTTCTCTATGAGCGCGATGTCATCGGGGTACATCCTCGCGTTCCGGGCAAGCATTTCGCCGATATGAATATCTACGCTTCCCATGGCTTCTCACCTCCATAAATAGGACGTTTCCGCCTCAATCCTAGTATGGGCATTGAGGTTAGTCAACTGAAAATAAGAACAATGCCGAGGAAACCTTCGAAACCAAGCATTCTGTTAACTGACGGAACACCGTCCATTCGTGGGTAGGTTAACCTAGAGCATGACCAAAGACCTGGGAACGGTAGAGCGTGGGCTCTGGAAAGGTCGGGCCGCTCGCACCGTTTTCTCCGCTCACTAACGCTTCAGGTCCGACCCGTTGGACATTCCGTTTCGCTCGATGCTTTTTGACTGCGAACCACGCTGGTACTTAATGACTCTATGGCGCTTCGCAAAGTGAGATTGTTCTGATGCATCAGGCCTCGGAGTCGGGCGCATCGTACCACTGCCCGGTGCTTACGACCGGGCAGTAAACGGCAACGCTCCACTCCATTTACGGGGACCCGGACCTTCTCGCGATGTTCGCTCCGAAAAGGTCCTCCCGTCCCTCCACCAATCTGCCGATAGAAAGTACAGAACAAGAAGACGTGTACGATCGATAATAAAACGTGCTCAGGTACCGGTATTTAAAAAATGACGAGTATGGCATGGCCAGACGGAAGACTTTCGTGGAACGAGCATCGCGGGAGGTCTGGGGACCCGGCAGTGAAGACGACTGGTGCCGCGTATCCGCATGGACGCGGCGCGGCGCGCCTGACTCCGAGGCTTGAGTAAGCGTACAGAGGTTGGTTTGCGAGCTGCCATCTCGGAAATCGGAGGTAAGGTGTTCGCAATGAGCGCCGAAGGAGGCGTAGCGTAGCACGGGTCAGACCGGGAGCGCCTAGCTCGTGGAACGAAAGTGTTCTGGCTGGCCATCCCTCACCAGAAAGTACATACAAACTCCTTGACAGTCTGCTTCTTTTGCATGCTACAATCGGATTTGTATAGCGTTGTCTTGCCGAGTGGAAAATTGATATATATGCTTTTAGAGTTCCTGACAGAAAGGGGAGGGACGTATGAAAAGAAGCAGCGTCATCATTGCAGGTCTTGCAATCGCTATTTTCCTTATCTCATGTATGATCCCTTTGCCGGCAGACGCACAGCTATCGAAAAAGTATGAATTGACCTGGGGCACCATCGTCGCCGGCGGAGCATGGCAGATCCTGGGAAGCGCCATGCTGGAGGACATCAGGAAAGCGAATCCGAACATCACCGGAGCAAACGTTCCCAGTACACCGACCGCAACCCTTATGGCGATACACCAGGGAAAATTCGACATGGGCTTCAGCCTCACAGACGCTACGGCCGAGGCCTGGGACGGCGAAGGGTATTTCAAGTCGATGGGCCAGGTAAGGAATATCAGGTCCCTCGTAACCCTTTACCCTCAGGCGACGCACCTCGTTGTCCGGGCCGACTCAGACATCAAGCGCGTAGAAGATCTGCGGGGCAAGCGGGTAAGCCCGGCAGCCCGTGGTCTGTCGAACGATATAGAGGCGCAGAGACTCTTTAAGCTGTACGGCATGAGCTATAATGATATGAAGGTGCAGTTCTTGAGGTTTGAAGACGCCGCTGTACGGTTCATTGACGGGCACCTGGACGCGCTTCTCTACCTGACTTTACCTTTCCCGTTTGCGTCTGTCATTAACGTGAACTCACACCGGCAGGTCAGACTCATATCCCTGCCTGACGACAAAATAGCCCAGCTGGCAAAGTTCAGGGGTGTCGAGGCATATACGCTCCCTGGCGGTCTCTATAAAGGCATAGATTACCCGGTCAAGGGCATCGCAGTCCGTGCGCATCTGGTGGTGAGTGAGAGCATGCCGGATGAGCTCGCGTACTCGATTGTCAAGGCTATCGGCCAGAACTATTCGCGCTACCCCTCGGTGCTCAAACCGATGGAGTATGCCCGCCCCGATGAGATGGAAAAAGATGTTGGTATCCCCCTGCATCCGGGCGCCCTTAAGTATTATAAGGAACGCGGCCTGGCCGGCGTGAATAGTAATCACTGAGAAACGAGGTATTCACTATGTATTTATCCAAGCAGGAAAGAGATCGAAGATACGGCGTGTTAAGAGACTCCATGGCCAGGGAGAATATTCCGGTTCTTCTGGTTGTGGGAAACGGCCATGCAACGGGCAGTCCTGTTTTCTCAACCGGCGGGTTTCGTTACCTGACCGATTTCTTCATATTCTCCCAGTACGGAATCCTGCTTTTCTTTTTGAAGGATGATCCCATCATGCTCGTGCCTATGGAACTGCAGGAGACGGTCGCACACAAATATTCCTGGATAGATGATATACGTCTGAGCCTGGATTACGCTGACACAACGGCACGCATCCTTAAAGAAAAAAGACTTGAAAAAGGGAACGTGGGTATCATCAGCATGGAAAGCATTCCTGCAAGCATGTATCTCTCACTTCGCGAGAAAATTCCCGAGGCACAATTTACAGACACAGGATCGATGCTTCTCCGGCAGCGGTTCATAAAAAGCGACGAGGAAAGGAAGTTTCTGGAACGATCGGCAGCGCTCAATGACGGGGCTTACCAGGAGGTGCTCAAAAAGCTGAAGCCCGGCATGAAGGAATATGAAGTGGCCGGGATCATCGAGGGCTTTCACCGCGGGCATGGCGCGGATAAGACTTTCAACCTTGTTTTCTCAGGGCCGTTTCCGCTGGCTGAAGACGGCACGCCTTTTCAGGGGCTGCCATGGTGTCCCGGCCAGCGGGTTATCGAAAAGGGTGATTGCGTCCACATGGAGATGACGAACGCTTACGGCGGCTACTGGAATCAGCTGGTCAGGATTGTTGCAGTAGGCGCTGAAAATCCTGAGCTGAAGAGATTCCATGAGGCAGCGGTGACAGTCACAAAATCGAGTCTGGAGAGCGTCAAGGTGGGTACAAGAACGGCCGACGTAGTGAACACCATGGCAGAGATATCAAAGAAATATGGGTTTACGTTGACCGCGCCTCTGGGCCATTTTCTGGGTCTGGACCTGATTGAGGCCAGGGTGGCGGCGGGTAGCGAGGTGCTGTTCAATCCGGGCACTGCCGTGATCATTCATCCCCGCATCGATGATTCAAAAGGCGCTAACATGCTCCTGTGGGGAGAAACCTATTTCATGACAGAGACGGTACTTATCCGGTTAAACAAAACAGACGACGTGCTTCATACGGTCTGATACGGGCTAATTGACTGTCAACAAGATCGCGCAGGGCAAGGCACGTCTTCGGCTGCCTCCTGATCAAAGATATGCAAAAAGAGGCCTCTTACGAAAGAAAACACTTGTACATACAGCAAAGACGTGCTATTAAAAGATTGCGTGCTTGTAGAAGCGCGTTAAATCTATCCGCTCGAGGAGGATGTATGACAAAAGCAGAACTAATCGATAAGATTGCAAAGGATTGCAAGATCAGCAAAGCGGCTTCAAATAAGGCGCTCGATTCGTTTGTCGACGGCGTAAAGAAGGCCCTGAAGAAAGGGGAGAAGGTCACTCTTATCGGTTTCGGTACATTCTCTGTCACGCAGAGAAAAGCGCGGAAGGGGAGAAATCCACAGACCGGCAAGGAGATAAAGATTCCTGCAAGGAAGGCTCCGAAATTCTCAGCCGGCCAGGCCCTGAAGAAGGCTGTGAAGTAAAAGCAGTACGATCCCTGAACGAAGGCCGGGTAAATTTTCGGTCGCGTAACCAGGACTAGAGATCTCGTTTGTCAAAGGCAGTCGGGCCGGCGATTGGAGACATCCAATCGCTCGCCCGGACTGCTTCTATCTAACCTAACAACTGCTATCCGTACATCCTTAACAGAAGGACAATTTGGTCACGAGTACGCTCCGTTCTGGCGGGCGGGCTCTCATGAACGTCATAAACTATGGAGAAAATACGCTGATCTTTCCCTGGACACGCGGAATGAATCGATGTTGCGTGTTCTTCACATTGCTTTAGGTTTTTGCATAAGCTGGTTTTAGATTCTTTATCATCGGGTAATGTTTAGTGTTGAGAGTTTTGAGATCAGCATTTTCCACATCGGCTGTGGCAGCGATGATTGCGTCAGACAAACCTACCCCATGAGATTTTTGATAATCTCTCTTGTAGAGGCCGCCGGCCCTTGCAAGCTCAATCGAAACCGGTACGACTTTGAATATGGAAATAAGATTATCAAGTTTTTCCAGCTCGTGGTTGTTTCTAACTCCCGCATAGAGTTCGGCAGCAACAATGCTCGAAAGCATGAGATTGGCGGAATGTTCCTGAATGAGGGCGACTGCTTTCTGGTTTCCGCGTAAAAGATCTACCAGCACGTCTGTGTCTACCAAAAGCGGCTTTGCCATTACTCACCGCCTATCCCAGGAACGTCTTATTGAATCGAAGTCAGGCAAATCCTTGCGGTCTTTCCACATGCCCGCAGCAGCTTTGATGATCGTTGCTCTACGGCTTTCTTTCCCAAGATCGAGGCGAAAATCTATAGCCTCACGGATGAGCTCTGACTGTTTCTTGCCCGTAGATTTAGCCTCGGCAGCCAAGCAATCGCGCTCTTCTTCAGTCAGGTAGACCTGCGTTCTCACCATGGCACACACCTCCGATGTATACATTAGTATTATACATCTATGGCGCACTGTCTGGCAAGGATGATTCAGCGGAACGGCAGTTAGCCCTCGACTTAGATCGCCCGGTGATTTAAATCCTCCGCTACAATTGGTAATTCTTGGCAGTTCAGTTATTTGAAATCGCTTAGTTGTATATTCTCGATAATCGTCAAGGAGAAAACTCCTTCCTGAAATGGTGCCCCTCGCCCTTCTTTGATGAGTTCATCATTACATGTGTAAATCCTGAATAAGAAAATTATCAAGGGGCTTCTCTTTAAGACCCAGACTTCCGATTGCATGGATCAATGCCAGCATGGTGGTGACAAAATACAGCAGTTTAAAAAAATATTATCCAATTATCGGTACTAAAATCTGATCCTAAGGTGCAAGGCCAAAACACGGACTAGGCAACGAAAAAGGGCAACGCCTGTAGATCAGAGCCGGAGTAATGATGAAAGCAACGCCGCGTTCCTGTTCTTGCCTTAACTGAACCTTTTAGTGTAAGGCAGATCACTTCAGTGGATTTCACTGCTCGTAAATCTCTTTGCAGATACGCACCCCTGCCGGTGCGTCTGCACCGTAATAGTCCGCCCCCACATGCTCACGAACCTTCTCGTCTATAGGCTGCCCGCCGATGATGACTTTGACATTACCTCGTATGCCTGCCTTGTCTAAAGCCTCTACGACAGCCTTCATCTCGGGAATGGCAATGTTGAGCAGACAACTGAGCGCAACCGCTTTAGCTCCGGTATCTTTAAGGCTCTCTACAAATTTTTCTGCTGGTACATCGACTCCCAGATCGACGACATTAAAGCCGGCATTTCTTATCAACGTCACGACTATGTTTTTTCCTATATCGTGGATATCTCCTTTCACCGTGCCAACCACTACCTTGTCCCCTGAGGTGGCTACCTCGCTCTGCTCAAATAATGGGTCCAGTTGTGTCATGGCTTCCTTCATAATATGGCTCGAATAAATGAGCTCGCTTATAAAATATTCACATGTCGAAAAGCGCTCTCCTACTTTGATCATGCCAGCGTTCAAGGCCTTTACAATCTCCAAAGGTGGTGTATTCCTTTTCAGCTGATCCTCGACCATGGCGACAACATCTTCTCTCTTCAGATCTACTAACGCCTGCGTCAATTCAGTTAAGTCGTTCATACTTCAACCTCCCTTATTTGAGTAAGGAATTTATTTTTCGCACGTATACGGCTTACCAGTCCCAGAAGTGGAGCCAGGCGAATGCCCTTCGTTCCAGCATCTCCCAAGCGTCTTTGATCATCTTCTCATCGCCCATCACTCCACCCAATTCCTTGGCTCTCACTTCCCATGGTGTAATAACTCTCGGCGGATGGCCCGGCACGGGCCCGCCGGCAGGAGTGGCTGGCGGCTTTTTCACCTGCGGTCTAATGCTATCGCTGTATCTTCCGTACTCCAGGGTGGCATCTATGTATGCTCGGAAATTTTCTGGTTTCGTCAGGTAAGGAATGGCGCAACCGCCATTCAAAATAAGCCCGCCCTCTTTTCCTACGGTCTCGCAAAGCTCTTTGACCCTTGCCCGCATCTCCTGCGGTGTGCCAAAGATGAACATGCTGTCAGCTATACCCCCTGCGAGACAGACGGTGCAGCCGATCTCCCCTTTCGCCTTTGCAATGTCAGCCTTATTGTCAACGTCGCATAATATCTTCCCTTTCGGCATCTCATTCCAGTGGCGCCAGTTCGGGGTCCAATCCCCTTCAAGATAGGCCCGGATAGTGTAACCGGCCTCGATCAACAGTGTGATTGCTTTTTTCAAGGGAGGCCAATAAAACCTGTCGAACTGTTTAGGAGAAAGGAAAGGATGGTTTCCCCGATGAAGAGGCATGAAGATAGGGTACCGTTTGAGAGGATCGGCTGTCGCAACCGCACAATTCACGAGGTCAGGGATGAGTGCCTCGCAGGCTTCTACAATTTTGTCCGGCCGCTCGAAGATATCGATCATGATGCCCTGCAGTCCACGATATCCGTCAGCAAGGGCATCAAAAGGGGCCAGCATAGCGCCTTGGAAGGGCTGAGGTATCCCATACTTGGTTTCAAGATTGAGCGCCTTTTCCCGCATCAGTTGTCCCATCAGCACGAAGGCCATGCCGCCTTTTAGAAAAGCCATGTAAGAGCGTACAGAGCCCTTCTCTTTAAACTCGCCAAGGACGCGGGGAAGCCGGTATTCCATCATGAACTCAACCGGGTTCCGGATCAATACGTCGTACTCCTCGGGTTTCATCCACTCCCCTTCCACAAATTGAAAATCCATGTCCACCGACAGGTCCCGTCCGGGGAGTTTGTACAACTTAAATCCCACGGAATCGAACATAGGTCCCCAGATGCGGCCGGCACGCAAAAGATCGATCTGAGGGAAATCTTCGACAAATTTCGATTCAGCCGCTATCCACTTGCTCACGTCATACATGATTTCCTGACGGGAATAACCGGCATAAATTTCTGCAAAGTAGTTTGATCCTGATCCTGCCACTATCATCCGGTCGGTGGGCTCCAGCGCGATGGTGGCCTGATAGCGCGCTAACCTCTCATCAAAAAGTAGCTTCATATCGTCAGACATGTGAGACCTCCTTTCGTACGGTATTCATTTTTTGAGTCGAGGAAGTCAGCGTGACAGGTTCGTCCTTGGTCTTCGTCTGTATAGCTTGCCTTCACGCGACTTCTTCGGTGCCGGCATAAATCTCAATCACCCTCGGATCGTTCAGCACTTCCTCAGGTCGTCCCTCCGCAATCTTAACGCCAAAGTCAAGGACCATGACATGATTAGCGAGGTCGCTCACGAGTTGCATGTCATGCTCGACCCATATCATGGTCATACCCTGTTCATGCTTAATGCGCAGCATGAAACGAGCCAGGTCTTCCTTCTCCTGTCGGTTCATGCCTGCGGACGGTTCGTCAAGCAGCAACACCTGTGGTTCAGTTGCGAGTGCCCGGCCCAATCCAACAATCTTCTGAACTCCGTAGGGCAGTTCGGACGCTTTTTTCTTCCTGTATCTGTCCAGTTCCAGAAATTCGATGATCTCTTCCACGGCTTCGCGCTGGGCTATCTCCTCGCGTGCAGTCCTACCCCAAAAGAAGCCGTTTGAGACCATACCCCGTCTTATCTTCAAGTGTCTGCCCACGAGCAGGTTTTCGAGGACAGTCATGTGGGGGAACATCTCGGCGTGCTGAAAAGTCCTTGCAATTCCCAGCTCCGCCACATGGTGAGGTTTCGTTCCGGTGAGGTCCCGGTCCTCGAGCAGCACCCGCCCGGATGTGGGCGGATAGATGCCGCTTATACAGTTAAGAGCGCTTGTCTTGCCCGCTCCATTCGGTCCTATAAGGGCAACAAGCTCCTTCCGGCGCACCTCCATGGATACGTCAGTGAGTATCGAAAATCCACCGACCGCAAAACTTACACGGTCCATGGTCAAATGAATGTTTTCAGCCATACCATCGACGGGTGCGGCGGTACTGCTTCACTTCCGAGTACCGCTTGCGCGACTCCTTGTCCCCCTGTCCAAGATAGAATTCTTTTATGGTCTGATCATTGCGCAGCGTCTCCTGCTCGCCTGCAAGTACGATTCGCCCATTCTCAATGACATAGCCGTAATCGGCTATCTTGAGCGCCGCTACTGCATTCTGTTCCACGAGCAGCACAGTGACTGCTTCAGTATCGCGGATACGCCTGATAAGACCCATGAGTTCGTAAACTATGATCGGCGCCAGGCCCAGCGAAAGCTCATCAATAAGGAGAAGCTGAGGTTTGCAAAGCAAGGCTGTCGACAGAGCAAGCATCTGCCGCTCGCCGCCGCTCAAATACCCGGCAAGGCGGCTTTTCACTTTGGCCAGATGAGGAAAATAGTCAAACACAAAGTCGAAATTTCTAACGCCCTTTCTCCGGGCAGGAGCCGATACCGATACCTGGAGGTTTTCGAGCACGGTGAGACTGTTAAAGATCTTATCCCGCTCGGGCACAAGCACAATGCCTTTTCTGGTTATCTCGTGGGGCAGACGGTTCTCGATCCTTTCACCCCGCATGGAGATCGACCCTGTGGTTACGGTGGCATTGTCCAATCCCACAAATCCCGAAATCGCCCTTAGAGTGGTTGTTTTGCCGGCTCCGTTTACACCGAGCAGCGTGACGATCTGATGCTCTCGCACCGACAGCGACACTCCCTGGATTGCGGTCGATACCCCGTGATAGACGACTTCCAGGTTTTCGACAGTGAGCATTGCATCTGCAGCCGACACCACTATCCTCTACCTCTCCACGGGTTTGTATTTCAGAGGCCAGAGTAGGAAGTAATCGCGTATGCTTCCCCAGATACCGACGAGACCTCTCGGCTCCACGAGCAGAAACAGGATCATGATAAAGCCAAAGCTGCCGTACTTGATCGCCGAGAGATAAATGGTCAGACGCGATGGTATGGCGAACGCCGCAGCCAGAGCGTCGATTCCGTAAGGGAGCAGAACGATAAAGACGGTACCGAAGACGGCGCCCAGCAGAGATCCCATGCCACCGACAATAATCATGGCCACGTACTCGATTGTCATCAAGAGAGAAAAGGCCTCTACGGATACAAACCCGCGGTAGTACGCGAAGAGGGAGCCGGCTATGCAGGTTATGGTGGAACTGATCATGAAGGCGGAGAGTTTGTAAAAGCGCACGTCCACTCCCAGAGCTTCCGCTGCCACGTCCCTATCGCGAATGGCAATCCATGCCCGTCCGGTCTTTGACCTGAGCAGATTGTACGCGAAGAGCATGAGAAGGATGTCCGCTGCGAGCAGGATCAGATACCATACTCTCGGGTCCTGCAGCACCAGCGGACCTATTTTAGGCGCATCGAGCACGATACCTGTGGCGAATCCTCTGCGCGTTTGATACTCCGCGCCGAAGTAAATAACAATGAAATGGAGCGACATGGTGCTGAGTGCCAGATATAAGCCTTTCAAGCGCAGTGAAGGAAATCCGAAGATTATGCCGAGCAGTGCGCCGACCACGCCGGAAGCCGGCAAAGTCACCCAGATGGGCGCATTAGCTTCCTTGAAAAGTATGCCGGTGGTGAAGGCTCCCGCTGCTAGAAATCCGGCGTGTCCGAGCGATATCTGACCAGCGAACCCCGTGAGGAGCATGAGCGCGACACCCCCGATCAGCGCGAGGAACACTTGATTCGCCAGGTCCAGTCCGAAAGGGGAGGCAAAGAACGGGAAGAGCAAAAGCACCGCTAGAAAAAGCACAAAAGCCATCTTACGTGTTCGCGTTTCGAACAAGTAAAACTCATCGGCGTACCGTGTCTTGAAATAGCCGCTCGCAGTCATATTAGACCCTGTCCAGTTCCTCCTTTGTTCCAAAAAGGCCCCATGGTCGGACCAGGAGCATACAGAGCAATACCAAGAATGGGGCTACTTCAGCGGTCTCAGGGCTCACGTAATTTATTGCCAGAATTTCAGCGAGCGCCACAATCAGGGCCGCCGGTATCACTCCTGTTAGGCTATCCAACCCACCAACAAGCACGACTGGAAACGCCTTCAGCCCTATAATGAACATACCCGGATCGAGTGAGCTGTCGCACGCTTGCACCATTCCGGCAAAACCGCCGGTCAGCACGGCGATCCCCCAGGAAATTGCGTAGAACCGGTGCAACTCCACGCCTCTCTGGGACGCGAGCAAGGGATTCTCGCCGACCGCCCTCATGCGCAAACCCCAACGTGTAAACTTGAATGAGAGAAAGAGGCCCAGGTATAGTAGTATGGTGCCCGCTACCGCAACGATCCCGAATGTGGAGATGACACCGCTGCTTGTGATGCTGAATGAGGCATTGCGGATGCCGAGCAATTCAAGCGGGTGCCAGGTTTTTGCGGTCCAGATAAGGGTCATTAGTCCTCGGAGCAGAATGCCCAGTGCTATGGTGACGAGAACGGCGGAGAGCACACTCTGGCCGGTCATGAAGCGCATGAGAGAGAAATAGATTACGAGGCCCAGTACGAGACTCATTGCAAGCGCGACAAGAAAGGCGGGAACAGCCATCTGCGAGAACATAGCGCTTACCGTGAAAAGAAAATAGCCACCCAGCGCCATCAGCTCCCCATGAGCCAGGTTGAGGACCCTGCTTACCCGGTAGATGAGGACGTAACCGCAACAAATGAGCGAGTAAAGCGCCGCGAGTACAAATACGTTAACAATTATCTGCATGGTCTTACCTAATGCCATTATATGCAATCATGTCTTTGCGTGTCAACGTATTTTTTGTTTTACCCCATGTTTTTACTTGACATAGTATAATAACATTAGACAAAATATAAGACAGGCCGATTCTATGACCTAAAAACATAAGCACAATTGTAACGATACGAAGTCTAATACTCTTAGGATGGTCCAGCATTGAACGAAAAGCCTGCAAAAGACAACACCACAAAGGCACGGATACTTCGCGCGGCTACCAAGCTTTTTGCCGAGCAGGGATACCAGAAAACCACTATCATGGACATCTCGAAAGAAGCGGGTTTCTCAGAAGCAGCCCTTTACGAATATTTTCAGGGCAAGGAGGACCTGCTACACACTATTCCCGATGTCTGGGTCATTGAGGGCATTGAAGAACTGAAGGAGCAGTTATTCGGCATTAAAGGCGCCATAAACAAGCTGAGAAAATTTCTCTGGTGGTATTTGCGGTATATCGAGAAAGACTGCCTAACAGCAAAAGTCGTTTTTCTTCATATCAAGGTCAGCCGCACCTTCGTCGACACGCCCGTCTATCCCAACGTCAAGACTTTTTACGCTTTTCTCGTAGATATGTTTGAAGAGGGAAGACAATCGGGAGAGCTGAGAGAAGACCTGAATCCCTACCTCGCGCGTGCAATCTTCATCGGTACGATCGAGCACACGGTGACCCGCTGGCTTCTCAAGGACATGTCTTACTCACTTTTTGATACACTCGAACACACGTTCGAACTTCTTCTTGATGGTGTCAAGGGTGCCCACCCATCATTGCAGAAATGAATAAAGGGTAAAAGTGGACTCTGTAGAAAAGGCAGGCGCACGTTATCGATACGAGGAACTGAGGCAAAAGACGGTTCCAGGGATCCTGCTGAAAAGGGCGCATGAGACACCGGATCAGGTCGCCTATCGCGTCAGGAAACGCGGTGTGTATCAAGAACGCACTTGGCTGGAACTCAAGCAGCAGGTTGCACAATGTGCCATGGGCATGAGGCAACTGGGTCTCGACAAGGGTAAGACAGTTGCGCTTATGGGAGATCCCAGCGAGGAGTATGTCGTATGCGAGCTCGCTGCTCAATCTCTCGGAGCCATTACCTACGGGATTTATCCTACCTCGTCGTCAAGGGAAGTGAGGTACCTGATGGACGATGGCGAAGCATACATTTTTTTTGCTCAGAGCCAGGAGTATCTCGACCGTGTCCATGAAATTGTCGATCAGCTGACCGGCCTAAAGCACATAGTAGTTGCCGATACGCGAGGAATATTTGCCCAGAACGGCATGAACCTGATCGCGCTCCAAAAGCTCGCGGGTATAGGGGAACAACTTCTTCGTTCTCACCCGGTGCTTTTTGAAGAGACTGCGCGGGCCGTCAAACCATCAGATCCGCTCTCCATCATCTATACCTCAGGCACAACCGGAGACCCGAAGGGAGCACTCATAAGTCACGGGAAGCATCTGGCGGCCGCATTTACGTTGATCGAGCGATATCCTATCCTAAAGACTCAGGAGCACCGGACCGTGATCTATCTACCGCTCTGTCACATCGTCGGAAAGAATGTTGCTATCACTTTGCCGCTCCTCACGCGCATGGTGCCGCATTACGGAGGACACATAGAAGACCTTGAGACTACGATATTCGAAACAGCGCCAACCGTGTTTTTCACTGTGCCCAGGTACCTTCAGAAATTTGCGTCGAGACTGCTCGTCGGACTTCAGCACTCCAGTCCGGCAAAGCGATTGTTCTATCACGCGGCCACGAAAGTAGGACGTGCACATGTGAGGCAGGTGTGGGCGAGAAAAAAGAATCCTCTTTTGAAGTTCCTTTATGCACTGTCTCGTCTTCTTGTGTTCAGGCCTTTGATGAATAAGGTGGGATTCAGTAAATGCGTTCTGCTCATATGCGCAGGTGCACCTCTTCCCCCTGATCTCGCTGCTCTATGGCAAATCTACGGAGTAAACGTTTCGGACCTTTATGGCCAGACAGAGACCGCTGGTGCGGCGATTGCATCCCAAGACGCCTGCTACCCGAAACCGGGCGACGTCGGTATCCCCCCTCCGGGATGGAGCGTGCGGCTGGCTGAAAGCGGTGAAATAGAGGTTCATGGCGCGGACATGTTTGAAGGTTACTGGAAGCACCCGGAACTAACCGCTGAGGCTTTTTCTGCAGATGGATGGCTCAAGACAGGAGACACGGGGGAGTGGACGCCGGAGGGTAGGCTCAAAGTCACTGGTCGAATCCGCGACACGATCGTGACATCGGGAGGGAAAACATTGAGCCCAACGTATATCGAGAATGCGTTGAGGTCAAGCCGGTATATAAGCGAAGCGGTCGTCTTTGGGAACGACAGAAAGTACGTCACGGCGCTCATAGAAATCGATTTCGATACCGTATCGGCGTGGGCACGACAAAACGGAATCGGATACACGGGTGTCATCGATCTCTCCGGCAATACCGCCGTTACCGGCCTTATCGGAGGAGAGGTGGACAGGGCAAACGCGGATCTTGCGAGGGTAGAGCAGGTAAAGGCATTTAGGATCATACCGGGCGAGCTGGATCCCTGGCACGACGGTGAACCAATTACTCCCACGCGGAAAGTAAAACGGACCCTGATGTACGAGAAGTTCGGTAAGCTGATCGAATCGATGTATACGGATGAGGAGCAGGAACTGGTGGCATCGGAAGTTGGAGGCGCTTTAACCGCAGGAAAGTAGCCGAGATGAATGCACATCAATCAAGGAAGGAGGAGGGAACTATGAGAGGAAATGTCATGAAAGTAGTAGTGGCCGGCGTTTGTTTGGTTCTTCTTTTCGTCACTGTGGCACGGGCGCAGGAGAGTTATGTCATAGGATTTAGCGCCGCAATGACAGGACCAGCAGCGGAGACCTATGCTCCGATGAAGGACGCGTTTGATGCCTATTTTAGAGATATTAATGCGAAGGGAGGCATTAACGGCCATCCTGTCAAAATCATTTTCGAGGATGACGGCGCCCAGCCTTCCAAGGCCGCAGCGCTCGCGAAAAAACTGGTCTCACAAGATAAGGCGGTATTGTTGATGCTGGCCAGCCTGTCAAGCACTTATCCCCCGGTGGTCGGAGCGGCCAAGCAGGCAAACGTTCCTGTTTTCTTTGCCGGAGCGGTCTGTCCGCCGGAAGTATACCCGCCTAGCCCTGACGCTTACCAGTTTTGTTCGACTGCCTTTGCCTCGAAGTTCGACAGCCGCTTCGCAGTCCCCTTTATCAATGCAGAGACAAAAGGGACAGGAAAGTTGGGTCTGGTTGCGATGAATATACCGATCTCGCGAGGGGAGATTGACTTTGCCGAAGAACTGGCAAAGGGCATGAACATGAAAATGATTGACAAAGAAGTAATACCGCCAACGGCGGCGGACTTTACACCCTACGCGAGCAAGATCAAGAACGGCGAGCCTGACTGGGTTTATGCCTGGGCACCCTGGGGTCTCGAGATCAAGACGTTCGAAGCGCTCAGGAAATTGGGGTGGAAAGGAAAATATATCGCCTGGGGGCATCTGCCCGCCGAGGAGGACCTGCAGAGGCTTAAAGATGACAACCTTTATGTCTTCACGACCGACTCGTTCTTCTCGGATAATCTTGACGTGCACAAGAGAATAAGGGAAGCGGTGTCTGTCCAAAAGTCCGTGTACCCGTACACGTATTTAAGCGAGGGATGGATCGCGGCCATGGTACTGGAAGAGATACTGAAGAAGACCCCCTGGCCGGCGACTCCGGATAAGATAAGGGCGGCAATGAACCAGGTGAACGCCGATATGAAAGGGATGAAAGGAGGCCCGCTTGCTTGGACCCAGTCGAATCATTTCCGCACTGTCAGTTATTACAGGGTTTACAAATGGGACTCCAAACAGAATCGTAGCATTGTGTACAAGGACTGGACGCCAATAGAGGTAAAATAAGGTACACGTAGAATTTATTCGCACATTTGGCTAGTTATCCGCGTCCGCTGTGGGCGGATTATACCTCGCGCCTTCCAGTCATCAAGGATATTCTGGCTGGTAAAGCCTGCTACGCCTTTGAGGCAACCGACATGATCAGGGCTACGGAGGTCTTGGGTGAGCGGACATGCATAAGGGAAAACTGCCCTTCTCCCTGCTGATAGCGGGCACGCCTGATGATGTGCGAAAGCAGATCAAGCGCTTGATTGAGACGGTTGGCAGGGGTGAGAGGTATATTATGGACGCCGCGACCGGGCTTCACGATGCAAAGCTGGGAACGTGAGGGCCATGTTCGAGGCCGCAAGAGAATACGGTATCCACTAAAAAGACGAGCCGATCGCTTAACGTGTTGAAAATAGACTTACCCTTGTGCCGAAAATGCCATAAAACTGTTGATGGGCACTGTTTCGTCGGCCAGAAAATCTGCCATTCGGCTTGAAAAGATTTTTTCCGAAAGAAAAAGGCCGAGAGCCTTTGTGGCTCAAGGCCTTTTCTCATTTCTTCAACACGTTAAGCGATCGGCTCGACTAAAAAGAGGGTGCCTTCTTTCTGCGGTAATGCTGAAATGAATCCCAACCGCAGAATTTCACCCTTTGCAGGTGTACTCAGTACCTATTCTGATTTGGTCTTCCACTGTCCGTCGAGTCGAGTTCAAATTTTTACGAATAAATGCGACGTTGCGGACGAATTCCTCACTTATTTGTCTCTTCGCCGCCTGTGCTTTTAAATACTTTTTCGTCAGACGATTGTTCAGATCCAGGATATGAAGCTTATTAACGTCTTTAGCCTTTTCCAAATCGCCGGACTCAAGAAGGTGCAGGATTTCTTTGTGGGCCTTAAATGCATTTTCACTTATCTTCGTATCCGTTTTTATTTTAAGCATCATATACCGCATCAACTCGTTTATTGAACGCAGGGTATCAATCAAAATATAGTTTCCTGATATTTTCATCAGGATGTCATGAAAGTTCCAGTTCTCATCAGTTTTCTTCTCCTCTTCTCCTTGCCGGAAAGCCTCTTCCGCCCTTCGTAACGACTCTGTAATCCCCTTTTCGCCGACATGTCTGACATTTAAACATTAGTGTGTATAGGTGTGATATATTTTTTATGACATAATTATTGCCAACTCGCTACCATCGAATGAGGCACAGGGTTCCTCAATTTTTCTTGACAAGTATCGGGCCAAATTATACAAATGAGCCAGTCCGGCAAGAGATGTTTTCGATAGCCGAGAAGATTACACGCAGGGATAAAAGGAGGATATACTATGGAAGACCCCACAGAAAGACTGATGAAGACCGTCTCAACCGCAGAGCTTGAGCGGAGATGGAAAGCAGCCCGCGAGGTGATGCGCGAACATAAGATCGACTACCTCGTCATGCGGAACGACGAGGAATTTCTGGGCGGTTACGTGCGGTGGTTCAGCGATTTTCCGGCCAGAGAAAGCTATCCCTTTACCGTAATCTTTCCTGTCGATGACCAGATGACCACGATCGCCTGTGGCAACTTCGCCCCGAGCGATTACTTTCCTCCGCAGTGGGCAGCGCGCGGCATAAAACAGAGGCTAGGCGCGCCTTATTTTCCTTCGATGTATTATACGGCCACCATGGATGCCGAATTGGCCGTCGGCGTCTTGAAGGAGAAGAAGGCGGCGACAATAGGGCTCGTTGGCAGAACGTCCATTCCCATTACGTTCCACGAATATTTGATTAAGAACCTGCCCGGCTATACCTTCGTTGATGCCACCGACTATATCGACCGCCTCAAAGTGATCAAAAGCCCTGAGGAGATCGAGTTTATCAAAAATACAGCCAGGCTGCAGGATGAGGCAATGGAACACGTGCGAAAATCGATCCGCCCCGGCGTGAGGGATTTCGAGATATTCGCCGAGGCGCAGTACGCCATGTCCAAACGGGGCAGTTCACGACAATTGGTCCTTGTCGGCTCGAATCCGCAGGGCGTGGTCATCAGGTGGCAGGTGCACCACTTCCAGAACAGGATGATTAAAGAGAAGGACCAGATTAATGTGCTGATCGAGACGAACGGTCCCGGAGGTTTTTATACGGAAATCGGCAGGGTCTTTTCCCTCGGAAAGCCGGCCCAGGCTCTCCAGGATGCAATGGCATCCGCGATAGAGGCTCAGAAATTTTCGCTCAGCTTATTGAAGCCGGGGGCGAATCCCAAAGATCTATGGGATGCGAATAATGAATTTCTTCAGAAGAAAGGCTATCTGCCTGAAAAACGGCTTTATGCCCACGGGCAGGGGTACGACCTTGTCGAGAGACCGGCTATCCGCTTTGACGAACCGATGAAGATCCAGGCAGGAATGAATCTGACCGTCCATCCGTGGGCCATCAACAACGAGGCCTGGGCCGTTGTTACGGATAATTACCTGGTCACCGAAACCGGCGTCAGCGAATGTCTCCACAAAACCCAGAAGGAAGTCATTGTCATTGAGTGAATATGGCGGTCAGCTTTCAGCCTTCAGCTAAGAGCAAAAAGAATAGAGGCGCTGACTTATTAACTGTCTCGTAATAATTTTGTCATGCCGGACTTGATAAGCCTGCCCCGGCATGCAGTAAGCCGGGGGCATCCAGGAAACCAATAGATTCCGGCCCCGGATCACGTCCGGGGCAGGCCCCCGCCGGAATGATGATCCTTAACTTCCTGCCCACCTTCATAATGCCGTCGGCTAATGCCAAAGTCCTTATCCTTTGCACAATATCGATAGGGATGCTGGAAAGCTTCGGTATGGGAAAGAAAAGCAACATCGGCCGAGGTCTGGTGCTCGCCATGACTGTTCAGGCGGGCATGTTCAGCGTCTTCGTGATCGCAGGAGCGGCTGCGATTCTGTCCAAAGGTCTCATCGAATCGGTCGCAAAGGCACAGGTGACCTACGGCATGTGGTTCGTGGCTTTCTTGCTATGGATATTGACCATTGTGGCGAGCTGGTTTTTGATCATGAAGATGTTCCCCCCGGAGAAGCGGACGCTCGAAGGCGGAGAGGAGTATTGCTGTGCTCAGCTTACCAAGATGGGGCCGATATCGAGAAATGAGTTTAAGGCAATGCTCATCCTGGGCGTCGCAACTCTGCGGTGGGTTACCGATCAAGCGGCATCATATCGCCTGAATGCAAATTGGTATTCATCACCAATGGTACAGAGCTGCCGATAACCATGCCAATAGAAAACCGGTGAGCCTCATGGTAATTCGGACGAGCTGCTGACTGCTACTCCTACTCAATGACAATTACTTCCTTCTGTGTCTTGTGGAGGCACTCGCTCGCGCCGGTGGCGGTAACCAGATAGTTGTCGGTGACAACAGCCCACGCGTCGGCATTGATGGCGAAAGGATGAATAGTCAGGTTCATTCCGGCCTGAATTTTCATCGGCTCGTCATAGCGGATAGCCGGTCTCTCGACAAGGTCATAACCCTGACCGTGCGCATAGAGCCGCCGCTCCGGCGGGTAGCCTCTCTTCGTGAGGAACTCGTTATTGGCATCCCATAAATCCTTGGGCGTGGCTCCCGGTTTCAGAAGGTCCAGCGATACGGCCTGCGCTTCTATGGCCGTACCCATAGCATCGACCAGCGCCTGTGAAGGCGTTCCGAGAGAAAAGACGCGTCCCAGCTCTGTAAAAAAGCCGCCTGGCCCGTTGGTCTCGATCAGAACATTGACTTGGTCTCCTTCTTTGATCATGCGATTCTGGAAGTGACGGAACTGCCAGCGGCCTGCCGTGCCCTTGGGGGTCGACCCCACCAGGATCAGCTGACGCTCGCTGCCTTGTGTGACCATCGAGTACTGCGCTTCGGCAAGAATCTCGAAATCCCTCCGCCCCGGTCTGATCGACTTTCTCACGTGCTCCATGGCAACATCCTGGCACCGGGCTGTGCCCTTGATCAGCTCTATCTCCTCGGCGCTCTTTATAACCTTGACCCGGTCGATCTCCTCTGTGACGTCTATGAACTTGGACCCAACCATATGTTTCTTTATGTATTCGTAAAACGTGATCGGCATGAACGATCTGCCCACCAATCCGATAGTGGGACGCTTCTTCTCTTTAAAGACTCCGACAACCAGTTCGGCATCCAGCGTGCTCGTATAATGGATGGAAGGAAAATAAGGAGCGCCCAGCCGCTGCTTGACGCCACGCACAGCCCATTGCGGTGGAAACGGATCGCTCGGGGGAGGAGCACCGCAGGTGATCAGTGTCATCCCGTCATCGATAGGAAAAATCACCGTGAAGGGATAACTGTGTCGCGCAGCAAAATCGCTGAACCATCGCACGTACCCTCCGAGAAACTCCTCGTCATTGCGCATCAGCAGATAGTCGATCTTGCGTTCGCGCATGATCTCGCGGGCCAGAGCCCATCTGCGCTCCAGCTCGGCAGTCGATATAGCAGTTGTCAATCGTTCACGCGGATCATCCATTTCATTCCTCCGTAAGTTCTTTTTGATTCTTATCGAATTTACGTACCAGTCGCTTTGCTAGACACAACCTTTTCATCGCAGATAAGAGCGGATAACGGCTGATGATGAACCGCGGATGATTATTTTTTGACCGGAGCTGTGATAGAGCGGCATCTCCGGTCAACCTGCAGCACCTCCGGTGGGGTGAACTTGCGCGGAGCGCTGACTGTGTGGTCTGCATTGACGTTCTATCGCAATGCTAGACCACCGATACATACTCATCTGCGAACATCTCTTCATGCTTTCATCTGCGTACATCTGCGATAAAAAAGTCTTGCTGTTCTTTACTAAACTTCTGGCTATTCTCATTCTTCAAGCGTTGCCAGCTTCTTGCGCTGCGTGACGATGGGTATGATAACCAGCAGGGCAGCAGCGATCAGGAACGCGAGCGATAAAGGCCTCGAAATAAAAATAGAAAAATCACCTTTTGATAACATCAGCGACTGGCGAAAAGCCTCTTCCAGCATGGGCCCGAGGACCAGCGCGAGAACCAAGCGGAGCGCCGTCGTAGCGGAATTTTCTCATCAGGTATCCGACAATGCCGAAGATGAGCATTACGATCACGTCGCCGACGCTGTTATTAAGGCTGTAAGCGCCGATGAGACAAAAGAGCAGGATCAAGGGATAGAGAAGATAGTACGGAACCTTCAATACCTTCACCCAAAGCCCGATCAAGGGCAGATTCAGAACAAGGAGCATTACATTGCCGATGTACATGCTGACGATCGTTCCCCAGAACAGGTCGGGAGCCTTTGTCATCAGAAGCGGTCCGGGTTGCAAGCCGTGGATCATCAGCGCGCCCAGGAAGATAGCCATGACGGCGTTGCAGGGAATCCCCAGAGTAAGGAGCGGTATGAAATTGCCGCTTGCTGCGGAGTTGTTCGCTGACTCGGGCCCTGCCACTCCCTGAATCGCGCCGTGGCCGAATTCTTCCGGATGTTTGGCGAGCTTCTTTTCGATCGCATATGAGGCGAAAGAGGCTATGATGGCTCCTCCGCCGGGAACGAGCCCCATGAAGAAGCCGAGGATTGTTCCCCGGCCGATCGGTCCCGCAGAATCTTTCCAGTCCTGAAGCGTGGGAAAAAGATTGTTGAACTTAGCCGACAGGATCTCCCGTTTAATATCAGTCTCAAGGTTTTCGAGAACTTCGGTGATCCCGAAGAGACCCATCACGACAGGAACGAGCCCCACGCCGTCTGCAAGGACCTGGAGACCATACGTGAACCGGTATTTCCCGCTGATGGCATCCATGCCGACGCCGCCGAGGATGAGGCCAACGGCAGCCATCAGCAGGGACTTGATCATGGAGCCGCTGCTCAGGTAGGTGAGCACGGTGATGCCCACAATCATCATGGCAAAATATTCAGGAGGACCGAACCTCAGGGCCACGCCGGACAGGAATGGGCCTAAAATGGTCAATGCTATAACCCCGAACGTTCCCGCGATGAAAGATCCGAAAGCTGCAATCCCGAGTGCGGGCCCCGCCCTTCCCTTGAGGGCCATCTGATGGCCATCCAGGCAGGTGACGACAGATGCTGCTTCTCCGGGGATATTCACGAGTATCGAGGTGGTGGAGCCGCCGTACATGGCGCCGTAATAGATTCCCGCCAGCATGATCGTCGCCGAAACCGGTGTGGTATGGAATGTGGATGGGAGAAGAAGCGCTATGGCAGCCGCCGGCCCGAGGCCCGGCAGAACGCCTACCAAAGTCCCGATGAGCGTTCCCATGAAGCAGTACATGATGTTGACAGGTTGGAGCGCGACTTGAAATCCGTAAATTACGTTGGAGATCACATCCATGATTTATCCATCCTCATCAGAACCGCAAGAATCCGAGAATCCCTTTGGGCAGTTGCGAGTGCAAAGCCGTTTCAAAGATCACGTATGCTGCCACCGTCACCGCGATACTCGTCAGGACACCCACGATCCACCGTCTCTTTTCGATAATTCCCAGGATAAAAAGGAAGAACAACAAGGTCACCGGTATAAACCCCAGCGGCTCCATAATAAGGGCATAGATGAAGATCGCTGCCAGGACGTAAACTGCTTTGCGAATGTTCTGAAGGTCAAAGATTTTTTCTTGAGCGCCTTTCATCTTTTTTGCTGCAACCAGGGCTTTCACGAGTATGATGAGGGCCATGATCGAAACAAAAATACCTGCATAGAAAAAAAGAAATCCCGGTCCCGGACGGCGAAGCGTACCCAGGCCCAGCCGGGCTGATTCAACGCTCACCAGTATCCCGAAAAATAACCAGAAAAAGCCGCTGATCCTGTCTGCCTTGCTCATCGAGCGATCTCCTTGGTGCTGCGCACGTCCTGCGTCGGTTCTGCCGGATTCAGGACTATTTGTTCTGCAAGCCCAATCTTGCAGCAATTGCGCTGGCGGTCTCATAATCGTCGATCATCAATTTCTTTAGATCGGCCGGAGACTTATATTCAACGACATAACCCAGCTTTTCTATCTTGGCTTTTCCCTCGGGATTCTTCACGGCTTTTTCTATTGCCGGGAACGAGGACCTTCTTCACGTCTTCCGGCAAACCGGCGGGACCGAACATGGCATGCCAGCCTGAGAGCAGATCCCGCTTATAGCCCAACTCAGTTATGGTGGGAAGGTTAGGAAGGCTTGCAAGTTTCCTGCTGACCAGAAGCAGCCGAACCTTACCGGCATCGACATGCGGCTGGAATTTGCCCACGATATCGAAACTCACCTCAACGTGGCCTCCCAGGAGCGCGGTCACAACAGCTTCGCCGCCTTTGAAGGGCACGTGCGTGAACTGTGCGCCGGTGAGCGACTGGACGATCTCAACATCGAAGTTCGACGTGCTTCCCACACCGGCCGTACTCACACGAAGCTTACCCGGATTCTTCTTTGCATAATCGATGAGGTCCTTGAAGGTCTTCCAGGGTGAATTAGCCTGCACAGCCACAGACAGAGGAAAGAATGTGTGGAGGGCGAGAGGATCAAAGTCTTTGACCGGATCATAGGGAACGGATTGCGGATTGGTCACCCGGGAATAAACCATTGCCGCGGAACTCGTATAACCCAGCGTGTAGCCGTCCTTCTTGCTCTTGGCAAGAGCATCCGTGCCCAATGTGTCGGATGCGCCCGGTTTATTCGTCACCACGATCTGTTGGCCGAGAATCCTTCCCAGCTCGTCGACGAGTATCCTGCCGTTTACGTCGCCTCCACCTCCCGCTGGAATAGGAATGATCAATTGGATTGCATGATTAGGATACGACTGGGCCTGAGCCGGCGAGGCCACCAGGCTGAGAAGCAGTATTGACGTGACCGTTGCCGCGATAACCGCAAATCGTTTCATGAATGCCTCCGTTCGATTACTGGGAATCAAAAATGCTTCTATTCAATGATATCTCTTAAGGAGGGTGAGCGGTCAGTCTCTTATCCATGAGTAGGTAAATGCACTCAATGTTGATTCCGAAAACTATACCTTGCGTGAACTGCTAAGTCAATCCGCAAGAGTCTCACATTCAGTCTGCAAGATTGAGTCTGAAAATTCTGTTGACACATCGCGGCCTGACAATATAAAGTGCCTTGGGCAAAGGTCCAATTTAGATGCGGATAAGCAATGCTTTTTTAATCCTCATGCTGTTTCTGGCAGGATGTGCCAAAGTCGGGCCGGACTATGTTCGACCCGAGACAGCCGTGCTGCCGAACTGGATAGAGGCGCAAGACACGCGTCTGTCGAATGAGCCTGCCGATTACCGCGCGTGGTGGCAGGTATTTAATGATCCTGTGCTCGACCGGCTTATTGACACGGCGTATCGCCAGAACCTGCCTCTGAGGGTGGCCGGCGTCAGGGTGCTTGAAGCCAGCGCGCAGCTCGGGATCGCTGTCGGTCTCCTCTATCCCCAGATGCAGCAGGGCATTGGCTCACTTCAATATAATCGCCTGAGTGAGCATTCCGCACTCAATTCCTTCTCAGCCAGCCTGGGTAGCTACTGGCAGGATCAGATCGGCGTGACAGCCTCGTGGGAGATCGATTTCTGGGGAAGGTTCAGGAGGGCCATTGAATCGGCTGACGCGACATGGCTCGCGACCGTCGCCGATTACGATAATACGCTGGTGAGCCTCAGCGCCGATGTCGCAACCAACTATATATCGATAAAGACGCTCGAAAAAAGGATCGACATCGCCAAGCAAAATAGCGCTATCCAGCGAGAGAACCTGGAGATAGCCGAAGCGAAGTATACGTACGGTACAGCCTCGGAAAGGGACGTTCAGCAGGCGAGGTCGATCCTCATGAATACGGAGGCTTCCGTGCCTGCCCTGCAGATACAGCTTGAGCAGACAAAACATGCTCTCAGCACGCTGCTCGGGCTTCCGCCGGGGAACCTCAAAGAGATCCTGACCGGCTCCGCAGGCATACCGGTTCCCCCTCCGCAGGTAGCGATCGGAATCCCTGCGGACCTGCTTCGCCGCCGCCCCGACGTCCGCAGGGCCGAATACCAGGCGATGGCTCAGGGCGCGCAGATCGGTGTGGCCAAGGCTGACCTCTATCCTGCGTTCTCTCTGACAGGAACATTCAGCTTCATCTCCACCGATTTAGGCCGCTCGACGCTGTCCGATATGCTGAACTGGCACAGCAGAAACATTGTTGCCGGTCCTGCCTTCACATGGAATCTTTTTAACTACGGCAGATTCGCCAACAACGTGCGGTTGCAGGATGCGAAGTTTCAGGAACTTCTCATCGCGTACCAGAATGCTGTGCTTCAGGCACAGCAGAATGTGGAAGATGGGCTGGTGGCATTCCTGAGATCGCAGGAACGGGCGGAAATGCTTGCACAGAGCACGGATGCGTCACGACAGGCTCTCGATCTCGCCGTTGAGCAATACCGGGGAGGGATCACCGACTTCACCACGGTGATCACCAGCGAGCAGTCTCTGCTGAACGCACAGGATACGTTTGTGAGTAACCTGGGAAGCGTTGCGACTAATCTGGTTGCCATATACCGGGGCCTCGGAGGCGGCTGGCAGATCAGAGAGGGAATGGATCTCGTTCCCGCCCAGATCGCAGAAACGATGGCGAAGCGCACGAACTGGGGAAACTTGCTGGACACGGCAAACTACATACCTCCGGCAGATGAGGAAAAGCGGTCGCTCATAAGGGCGCCGGACTGGTAATAAATACAGGGTCCGGGTCATGGGTCATGGGGCACGGGTCATGGACGGCAGGGTCCTGGGGCCTGGGTCCCGGAATGCAAGGACAGGGACCACAACGCGAGGCGGGCGCCTGCGGCCGGAATAGGAACACCTACAAAGATGAGGTACAGATTTGATGGCTAGACTTAAGATGATCATTCGTTCCTTCGCGCTTTGCAGGCGTTGTGGGAAGTTGTCTTTTCGGGACCCTGGACCCAGGACCCTGGACCCTATCAGGGCCCTGGCCCCTGTATTTATTTTGCTTCTCGTTCTCACTTTATTTCTACTACTGGTTGTCACCAAAAACCCAAGGCTGCGCCCCCGCCTCCGCCTCAAGTTACCGTGGCACAGCCGCTTGAACGTTCGGTCACCGATTACCTCGAATTAACAGGCACCACACAGGCGATCATGACCGTGCAGTTGCGTGCGCGCGTCAGCGGTTATCTGGAGAAGGTTTTATTCCAGGACGGACAATTCGTGACTGAGAATCAACTGCTTTTCCTCATACAGCAGAATACGTATAAAGACAGCCTCCGGCAGGCGGAAGCCGCGATAGCCTTGCAGAAGGCGCAGCTCGAGTACGCTTCAGCGCAATTCGTTCGCTACTCTGAGCTGTTTCAGCGAAAGGCAGCAGCTCAGTCCGACGTGGACAACTGGCGCTTTCAGCGGGATGCAGCCCGCGCCAACCTGGCGAACGCCGAAGCCAGTCGCGATCTTGCGAAACTCAACCTTGACTACACGGAAGTGAGAGCGCCTTTCGACGGCCGCATAGACCGAAGACTCGTCGACCCCGGCAATCTCGTGGGATCCGGAGAAAGCACAGTGCTTGCTTCGCTCAACAAGACCAATCCCATCTACGTCTACTTTACGATCAGCGATTCCGATCTTGCCCGGCTTATGAAAGAAGCGAAGTGGAGCCCCGGGAAAGCGGAATCTCAGAAATGGCCCGTCTTAATGGGTGTCCTCAATGAGAAGGATTATCCTCACCGCGGAGTTCTCGACTTTGCGTCGATCACACTTACTCCCACAACAGGCACCCTGCAATTGAGGGGGATCTTTCAGAACCCCGACGGAGCGATCGTGCCCGGTGTTTACGCCTCCATCCGCGTTCCCGTGAAAACGAGGACAGCTGCGCTCGTCCCGCAGGATGCAGTAAGTAACGATCAGCGCGGCGCGTTCCTGATGGTTGTGAATCAGTCGAATGTGGCGGAGAGAAGAGGTGTAAAAACGGGTCATCTCGATGGGCAGTTGCAGGTAATCAACGAAGGCATTACGAACAAGGATTGGGTCGTGATAAAAGGACTCCAGAAGGCTGTCCCCGGCCGAACGGTTACGCCTCAGAAACAGGCGCTGCGCGACTCTCCCGCAGCCTCGACCCAAACCGTGACCCCCTCGAAGGCAAACCAATAGCATGAATATATCGAAGTTCTTCATTGAAAGGCCTATCCTTGCCAACGTGCTCGCTGCTATCACGATCATTATCGGTTTCATAAGTTACTCCCGTCTGCCTGTTGAGCAGTACCCCCCGATCACGCCTCCCACGATTCAGGTAACATCCAGATATCCGGGCGCGAGTGCATCCGTCGTGGCGGCAACAATCGGCGTGCCGCTCGAACAGGCAGTCAACGGCGTGGAGCGCATGATCTATATGTCATCCACCAGCTCAAGCGACGGTTCTTATACGCTCACGATCAGCTTCGACGTGGGGACAGACCTTGACAAATCTCTGGCGCTCGTTCAGAACCAGGTGAACGGGGCAACCGCCCTGCTCCCCGGCGGAGCACAGGTCCAGGGCGTCAACGTGAGAAAGGTCTCGACCAATATCCTGTTGCTGGTCAGCTTATACTCCGACGACGACCGTTTCGACGAAGCCTTTCTCTCCAACTACGGCCTTATCAATATGCAATACCCCTTATCCCGGCTTCCCGGAGTGGGGCAGGTCAGAGTATTCGGCGCCGGCCAGTACAGCATGCGGGTCTGGCTCGACCCAAACAGGCTCAAGCAGTTTAATCTGACAACTACAGACGTGCTGACCGCGGTCACCAATCAGAACTTCCAGGTGGTTTCAGGTCAGCTGGGGGCACCGCCCATGCCGTCGGACCAGCCCTTCCAGTTTACCATCAACAGCCTGGGCCGGCTTTCCGATGAAGGCGAGTTCGAGGACATCATCGTGAAGAGTAATACCGGGCCGAGCGCTCAGATCGTGCGCATTCGCGATATAGCGAGAGTCGACCTCGGGCAGCAGAGCTATTCGAACTATGCAAATCTCAAGGGCCTCAGATCTGCCCAGCTCGTGGTCTGGGCCTTGCCGGAGGCAAATTCTATCGACGTAGCCGACAGCGTTTACAAGGCTGTGGACGAGATGAGTAAGAAATTCCCTGCGGGCTTGAAACGTGCCATCCACTTTGACACGACAACGTTTGTGCGGCAGTCCGTGTCGAAGGTGTATGAAACACTTTTTCTGGCAGCTATTCTCGTTCTCATCGTGATAATGGTTTTCCTGCAGAATTTCAGGGCTCTTCTCGTGCCCGCGACTACCGTGCCCGTGACTCTCATCGGCGCCTTTGCAGCCATGATCGCGCTTGGCTTCACCATCAACCTCATGACTCTTTTTGCACTGGTTCTCTCTATCGGGATTGTCGTCGATGATGCGATTGTCATCGTGGAGAACAGCGTGCATTACATAGAACAAGGTCTGGAGCCGAGGGATGCAGCCATCAAAGCCATGCAGGAGCTTACGGGTCCCATTATGGGCATCACCCTGGCGCTGATCTCCGTATTCCTGCCCGCTGCGTTCCTGCCGGGCATTACCGGACAGATTTTCCGCCAATTTGCCCTCGTGATCGCTGCGACCGCGGTGATCAGCGCGATTAACGCCATGACGTTGAAGCCCGCGCAGTGTGCCTTGTGGCTGCGCCAGAGAAAGCAAAAAGAACCCAACTGGTTTTACCGGGGGTTTAACAAAGCGTACGAAGCCATGAAAAGACCCTACATGGGCTTGGTGCGGCGCATGGTGGAGCATGCGGGACTCATGGTCATCGTCTTTGTCGTGGTTATCGGACTCACCGGCTTGGAGTTCGCGCGGCAACCGACCGGCTTTCTCCCGACTGAAGACCAGGGGTACGGCCTTCTTTTCGCCAAACTGCCGGATGGTGCGTCGCTCTCCCGCGGACGCGAGGTATCTGACGAGATCGACGAAGTATTGAAAAAGACAGCCGGTATCTCAGCGTGGGTGACGGTCGGCGGTTATTCGTTTCTCGACTCGGCGAATGTCCCAAATATTGTCACCGTGTTCGTCGTGTACGAGGACTGGGCCAAAAGGGGTTCTGGACTGACGCAGGAGAAAATAGTCGCCAACATAAACCGCGATCTTTCTAAAGTGCAGGACGCCATAGGCTTCGTCGTGGTCCCGCCGGCCATCAGGGGTCTGGGTCAGTCGGGCGGCTTTCAGATGATGGTCGAAGACCGGACAGGCAATGACCTCGAAGCGCTTGAAAGCGCGGCCAATCAACTGGTCAAGGCGGGCAACTCCGATCCTCTTCTTCAAGGTCTGGCGACCACGTTCAACGCCCACAGCCCTCAGCTGTACCTCGACATAGACAGAACAAAAAGCGAATCTTTTCAGGTGCCGATTACCAACGTGTTCGAGACTCTGCGGGGCTACCTCGGCTCATCATTCGTCAATCTCTTCAACAAATTCAACCAGGTATACCAGGTCTATATCCAGGCTAATTATCCGTATCGCGGCAAGCTGGACGACATAAAGAGCCTCTATACACGAAACGTGCAGAATGAGATGGTGCCTCTGGGCAGCCTTCTTGAAGTGAAACGGGTACAGGGTCCCGAATTGATAACCCGCTACAACCTCTATCCTGCGGCTCCTATTTTCGGTTCCGCTGCTCCGGGGCGCAGTTCGGGCGAAGCCCTTGCCACTATGGAGCGATTGGCAGCCGGCACTCTGCCCCAGGGAATGGATTACGACTGGACGACCACGAGTTACCAGGAGAAGAAAGTCGGCAATCAGGCATATTTCATTTATGCCTTGTCGGTCACGCTCGTTTTCATGGTGCTGGCCGCCTTGTACGAAAGTTGGACATCGCCGGCCGCGGTTATTTTTGCGGTACCCATGGCCCTGGTAGGGGTGCTTCTCGCTCTCCTTGTCCGAAGTTACGACAACAACCTTTATACCCAGATCGGCCTGGTCCTCATGATCGCGCTCGCATGCAAGAACGCCATATTGATTGTGGAATTCGCACGCGACCTGCAACACGAGGGCATGAGCGCCACGGAAGCGGCCATCGAAGCGACGAGCCGTCGGTTCCGTCCCATAGTCATGACCTCACTCGCCTTTATCTTCGGGGTGGTTCCCCTGCTTTTTGCCACCGGCGCCGGAGCAGCGGGGCAGCGAGCGATAGGCACGGTGGTCTTCGGCGGCATGCTCTCCTCTACACTGCTCGCGATCCCGTTCGTGCCGGTCTTTTATGTCATCACGCAGCGGCTCGGCGAACGACGCCGGACGAAAGCAGCCCGCTCCGCTCACGACTAGCACGACCGCTCCACTCGGACAGTCGTCCCTCGTCCGAGCGCAGCGGTCGGTCTTGTTCTCTTTACCTTCTTTCGATCAATCTCATGAGATTACCGCTCATAATTAATTCTTTCTCGTCCTCTGGCAGACCTATGGCGTTGACCTGATCCAGCGTTTCTTTGATCCATTGCTCACCCTGCTGTGGACCGAAGGGATAGTCGGTCGCCAGGATGATCTGTCTGGGCCCGAAGAATTTATAGCCGCACTCAAAGGCATGAACGGTCCCGCACAACATGGTGTCGCCGTAAAACCTTCTGAAGTAATCGAGTGGATCCCTGGGAAGAGCGACGAGACCGGTTCCCGGATAGAGATCGCGAGCTTCGTAAAATCCTTTGAGCCTGCCGGAGTTGTGAGGAACCATGGCGCCCATATGGTGAGGGATGATCCTGAGGTCCGGATATTCCTCCATAATACCGGAAAAAACAAGCTGCGCAAGTGTAATGCTGGTTTCATAAAGCCAGCCGAAGATCTTGTCCAGGGCAAACTCGTCAGACCAGCCTTCCACAAGCTGCGGATGAATCCAGATCGGCGCCTTGGTCGCATTGGCGTGCGCAAAGAAGGGCCGGAACTGGGGCTCATGAAGGCGCTTACCGCCGATGTTGGTAAGAATCTGAATGCCTGCCATGCCAAGCTCATTGAGACACCGGTCGAACTCGGGAAGAGATTTTTCAGTAGGGACCGGAATGGTTCCGACAGCGATAAAACGTCCCGGAAACTCGTTCGCTACTGCGGCTACTGCATCGTTTGCGAGCCGCGTCATCTTCGCAAGGGCATCGGCCGATATACCCATCCACGTGCTCGGGCGAGCGAGCGTAAGGACCTGTTTGTCGAGACCGAACTTATCCATCACCCGCACCCTGTTTTCCATGTCGCCGAAGTAGGTGTGTTTTGCCAGCTTACGCAGCTCGTCGGTAGGATGCACCTTCATGAGCGCTTCAGCAAAGGCCTTCGGCATGACATGGGCAAACCCATCAATCACAAGTCCCATGATTCCCTCCTGTTCGTTATGTCAATAAACGAAACCAATTGTCTTTATCGCAGATAAGTGCGGATGAAGGCTCTGATAACAGCCGATGATTTGTTTATTGACCGCCTACGTGATAGAGCGGCGCAGCCGGTCAACCGCAGCACCTCCGGTGGGGTGAAACTTCACCCGCGGCGCGGCGGTGTGGACAGCGTTGGCGCAGTACCCTTACAGGAGGCTGCGCACTTACAATGCTGAACACGGCTCACTCATCAGCGAAAATCTCTCTTGCCTCATCTGCGTACATCGGCGATAAAAATGAATTTGTCTCTATGCGACATCATAAACGCGTGCGGCTCTTCAGTCAATATGAATTTGCAACATCTCGCGTAAGCCGATACGGGGAGGCAGCGATGTAAGCACTAAAAGCTGCTCAACAAACAGAAGAAGTTCAGTGTCGGCCGGAATGATTGGTTAACTGGTCCTTTCCCTTAGCCCACATTTGCGAAGGTTCTCACTTCCTTGTCTAGTCGGTCTCCGAGCGCCTCGGCGGTGATATCGAGGTCGTACTGCGCTTGCAGCCCCAACCAGAATTCGGCAGACGTTCCAAAGAACCTTGCGAATCTGAGCGCCGAATCGGCACTGATACTCCGCTTTCCAAGGACAATTTGATGATTTCGGCTGGCGATATCAACGCCTGATTTACTGATTCATGGTCAGGGAAAACTTTCGCAACGTCTGGCTCGATGACCACAACGTTGGTTCCCTCGGCAAACCTTTTTGCGTACTTGCCCTGGACCCCTTTGCTGAAATCGTATTCCTCAAGCATGTCCGGATCCTTTTGCATTCTCTTCATATTGCTTCCTTTCTTTCTTCGATGCCTTTCTCGCGCTGATCAGTCTCGACGCGATCTGCTCTCTCCGTCTGAACAACTACCAGAAGGCGGTTTCTGTGAGAGTTGCCGATCAAGACGAATCTGTCCTCTTTGTCGGAGTGCAACGGATCGTAAATAGCCAGAGAGAGTGTATCTCGAAAGGCAGTGCTTGCTTCGTCAAAGGAGATTCCATGGGATTCAAAATCTCTTTGGCCTTCTGAGGGTCCCATTCAAACAGAGGCGTAGCCCAGCTACGTTGAGGAGCAAGCAATCCCCGCGGATGACAAAGCCAGGCGCGAAAGACACCCGGTGAATTTACGCGACGCGGGTTGATACTACTTGCTCCCCGGTTTTTGCGCCGGTGGATGAGACGCCTCGTTTGAGACATTTTCCAGCCCGTAGCGGTCCAGGAGCGATTCCCATATCGAATCGCCCTCGAGTCGCAGTACAGCGACGTTGATCGACCTGCGTAAAGGGCTGTGCTTCGGCATCGCCAGCGCGTAAAGATGAGATTTCAATTTTGTCGCATAGACAGAGACCTTGCCGCTATAGTCGTGAGTCGCGTAAAAATTCGCCCTGGTCTCGAAACAGAGGTACCCGTCGATCTCACCGTTCAGGACGGCAGTCATGGCCTCTTCGTCTGTTTCGAATAAGGTGAAATAGCCGCCGGCTTCTCTCAACATATCAACCTGCACGGAACCCGTCTTCACCCCCAGATGCATGTAGCGAAACTCATCATCCTCTATCACCTGCATCTGTTGAATCTGATCGGTGAACGAATGGGTAAGAGATGCAATGACGGCGCTTAGCGCGAGGCCGCAGATTATCATCCATATCAGACCGAGAATCCTGCCGGGCACCGTCTTGAGATAGATGCCGAAACACAGGCCTGAAGCGAGGGTGCAGCCGGCCCAGTAAATGCCCGCGCCAATGCCCCGTTTGCGGGTCCGGCCGAAATCTTCAGGGTTCTGTTTTCCTTCGATCAGCCAGATCGAAACACCCAGCACCAGAAGCAGGCTCAGGAATATGAGAAGAACTATGAGTGTGCCCCACGAAAAAAAGAGCGACATCGTAGCGAGCCACGGATGCTCGTGCTTCGGCTGATACGTGGTCACAATGGCGTGGTGCCCCTCCCCGAGAGGCGTGGAGAAATCGAAATGCTCCTCGCGTTGCGCGTTTATGAATGCGGTAATGGCCGCGACATCGATGGTGCCGTCATCGAGGGCGCTCATAATGTTGTTCAGGGACATCTCTTGAAACGTGTAGGGTCGCTTCAGTTCCTTCGCAACGAGCTTCCAGAAATCGACCATAGGACCGGTCCATTTCCCTTTGTTGTCTTTGCTGGTATACGTCTGGTCAAGCTGGATCGCGACGATCAACGGCCTGGTGGGAGCAGCATCGGCATTGACGCGCGGGTCTGCCATTGCCTTATTGGTGGAGCTCGTTGTCAACAGGATTGAGAGCAGTACGCTCATCACAAGCAGGCGCGTCGTACTGCCGCCTCGTTCTAACCGTTTCATTGGTTTGATTAGTCTCATTAGTTCTAGACGCATTCTACTCCACTCAGATACAATTATGCTGTCTGGAACTAAGTTTACGCTTCTGTCATTCCGGGCTTGACCCGCCTGTCCCGGCGCGTGGTAGGCCGGGGAATCCAGGCTCACACAGATTTCTGGACCCCGACTTCCGTCGGGGTGACAACCGATGGGAATCCAAGTAATTATCCAAGTTGATACCAGTCGCTCTAACGTTTTCCGCGGCCGGCTCCATACCGTCTCTTCTCCTCCATCAAATTAGGCGTTTTAGCTTTGAGGTATTGGCTCAGGTCAAGTTGATTTATCACGGTCTCGCCCATTGTCCGGTCCATTATTTTCAACAACGCCACATTGAAGGGCTTGCGCAGCGGGCTGTCTTTAGCCATGGCGAACGCTCTCCGGTAGGGCTTTAAGTCTGTCGCGTAAACAGAGAGCTTTCCCCGGTAACGAGTCTCGGAAAGGTAACGCAGATAGCCCTCGTCATACACGAAGCCATCAATCTTCCTGTGCATAAGAGCAGTTACGCATTCGTCCGTGTTGTCACAGGGGCTGTATCGAATACCCAGTTTTTCAATAATCTGGACCTGTGCAGATGTCTTGAATACGCCGATTCGCATCCGTTTCAGCCCGTTCGTGTCAATGGTCCAACCCGAAAATTGTTGAGCCCCGAGATAGTACGTGAGAGACGCAATGACGGCGCCGAAGGTAATGACGCAGACAACCATCCAGGCCAGACCCAGAATCCGTCCCGCAGTTGTTTTCATGCTTATGCCGAGACAGATACCTGAGGCCAGGGTCGAACCTGCCCAAAAAATACCTGTCCCGATTCCTCTAAGCATACCCCGTCCGAAATCTTCCGGATTCTCTTTTCTCTCTATCAACCATGCGATGAGACCGACCAGGACGAGCGCTGACATCAGCATGAGAATTACCTTGAGAGTCGTCAGCGAGAAGAATATCTGAACAAAGGACAACCACGGGTGATCCCAGATCTTATATTGTGTTGCTACGGCCAGCCGCCCGGAGCTCAGCGGCGTGGACAGATCGAAACGTTCTTCCCGCTCAGCGGAGACAATTACCGGGACCGCCGTGATATCAACGCTGCCCTCTTCAATAGCCTTCATGATCTCTTCAAAGGGCATCGCCGTGAAGACGTACGGCCGCTTCAATTCCTGGGCTATGAGATCCCAGAAATCGATATAGCTTTTCACCCACCGCGGATTTTCACGTTTGACAACATCGAGCGACGATGTGGAAAAGCCCACAATCAGGGGCTTGACCGGATGGGCCTTCCCGGTCGCCGCCTTTTGGGCCATGACCGATCCGGCATGCAGAGTGAAGAAGAGCAAGGGAACCAGGAGAAGAATCCGTCTCACGTCAGCCTCTGGTAAAGCTTAACCGCGGGAGCGTACAGGTGACAACTATTATTTTAGGATGCGGTCCGCGGATCTGCGTTGAAGATGGCTGGAATCCGGCACATTATCTGAGAGGATGTGATGAGTACTGCTGAAAAAACTTGTTCTGTTTGTTCTGAGGATCTTCTTTTGTTTTTCCGTCTTTTCCCTCGGGCTTCGGCGGTTTCAACTCTTCCAGAAGGACTTCCACCTCGTTGCCTTCCTGGCTGTTGCGTCCGTATTTTGCGGCGGCTTTTTCGAGGTTGACTTTTGCCTGGGCCGGCCTGCCGATCTCCAGGTCATATCTCCCCAGATACTCGTACCCGAGTGCTTCAAACCCCAACCTGCCAACGATCTTCCCGTACCGCTGGTATATGATCGGCAGGTTCTCCTTGTAAGGGAAAAGGCTTTTCAGGGTTTCTGCAGCGCCGGAGAGGTCTCCGCTGCCTTCGAGCGCCGACGCGAGGAAAAAATCGGCGATGGGGTCGGTTTGATCCCGCAATACCTCCACCGCTTCTTTGTATCTCTGGGTTCTGACATAGATTTCACCGAGAAAAAGTTTCTGATACGGCGAGTCTATCTCTTTGATCATCTCTTCGGCCTTGGCCGTATTACCCTTGAGCGTGTATACGAGAGCCAGGCCGTACGCGGCGACAGGATCTTTCGGGTCTCTGCTGTACTTCCCCATCCACATGTCCTCAATTGCGGGGCTCAAAGGTTTATTCAGAATTTTGAGCCTCGCGACAATATAAGGAAAGAGGTCCGTATTGACCTTCGTCTTAGGCAGTGTAATCCTGCTTTCAATTTTGGCTGCCCGGACGTCGGAGTAAGGGTGCGTGAGGAGGTACTGAGGAATGGACTTCTCAGACTCGGTTGCGCGGATCTTTTTCAAAAAATCGGAAAGGCCGTGTCCGCTGTAGCCCGACTGCTCTGCGGTTACCAACCCGAACCTGTCCGCCTCATCTTCATCTTCGCGCGAAAATTTAAGGGATACGGTTTGAGCAGCCGCCATGGTGCCAGTCATCAGTGCCGGGCCAAGGGCGCCCGCCCCGGGTATAAACGCGCCCATTGCGCCCAGAAGAACGCCTGCAAGCGTAGCCCAGCTCAAAGGCTTCTCCTTTTCCATCCTCTTGGCAACGTGCCGCCTGCCGACATGGGCGAGTTCGTGGGCCAGAACGCCCGCAACTTCTTCTTCCCGATCGGCCATTTCGATGAGGCCTGTTGTCACATAGGTGTATCCGCCCACTGTCGCGAAGGCATTGGGCGTACCAGACTCAACGACGGTGATTCTGACCGGAAACGGCACGCCGGCATTCGGTTCGAGCCTTTTGACGACACTCGCCATATAGATGCAGACGTAAGGATCATTGTTGAGCCTGAACGCTTTCAGCACCTCGAGATGGATCTCTTTGGCCATCTTCGCTTCCTCGGTGAGCGTCAGGGACCAGGTGGTGAGCGGAAAACAGATAAGCAGAACTGCGGCTATGAACGCTTTAAGCTTCATCGATTATTACGTGCCAGTCGGACTTTCGACCTCTTAGCTTTTTTCCTTGGTGATTTTTTTGCTACTGGACAACGCTCTGCCGGAACCTTATATGAAGAGAGTGTGACCACCGATGCCTTTGCCAGAGTTATCTGCGCACGTGTCGGGACTTTGTCGTAAATCTGCCCGAGAATTTCGACCGCGTCGCCCCACAGGTTTCTGCTGCCCAGCAGAGCCAGGATATACACCTGGTTATCCTTTTCAAAGGCGCCGACGTAACAGTGTTTCGAAACCCTTGTAAAGCCGGTCTTACCGCCGATAGAAGGCTCGAAACAGAAAAGGAGCCTGTTGTGATTGGCGTACCGTATGTCGTGGCTTCCCCCTTTGAAGAGGAAATACTTCTGGGAAATGATCTCCCGGAACTGATTGTTGGAAAGCGCGTAACGAAATATAAGGGCAAGATCCCAGCAGGTACTGTAGTGCCCAGGCACATAGAGTCCCGAAGCATTCTTGAAATGCGTGTTTACTGCGCCGATGTCGCGTGCTTTTGCATTCATCATGGCTGCGAACTCTTCTTCGCTTCCCGCAATTGCCAGGCCGAGCGTATAAGCCGCATCGTTGGCCGACTCTACCATGGTTCCCGTGATGAGGTCTGCGGCCGTGTAAGACTTGCCCGGCAAAAGATTCAGTTTCGAGGCCGGTATATCGCGCACTCTTCCCGTCGCGGTGATCGGCGTCGATCCATCAAGCATTTCGAGGGCCAGAATCGTTGTCATGACCTTTGTGGTGCTTGCCGGGGCAAGTTCCTCATGGTAGTTTTTCCCCGTGAGTACTGCCATGCTTTCCTTCTCTACCAGCAGGTAAGAACGTGCTGTGATCTCGGCATGTGAGAGATTACAGAGAGAGAAAAAAGCTATTCCGGTCGCACATACAGCAGTCGCGAAGCGTTTATGTATGATTGCACCTCCTGCGCAAGGTTCGGCACCGCGATATTCCTATTGCAGTATATATGCCAGCGCTGCTTTTTTCAACCCCTGCCTTATGTCGTTTGATGTTATACGGGCTTGGATTCAAGATGGAGACCGAGGCGGCAGCGAGGAGCCGACGAAGGCGTACCTAGGGTACGTCGAGGAGAGCGACGCAGCGACAACGAAGGTATACGCTTGAAGCCAAGCCCGTATTTACTTTCCGTTGGGGGGCTGGACCGCAAAGTTAAGCACCACAGCCTGCACGATGTCGAAGAGAACCTCATCTGAGGACTCCTCCCTCTGCCTCTCGAAATAAGAGACTGCAGTAGAACGGATGTCACTGAGAACCTGAACACAATCCTGCTTCCAGAAGGCCCGGTCAGTGGCCATGTTCCTTACCGCATCAATCGTCCATTGGGCTGCCTCATGCTGAGCGGGCGTAGGAAGTCCATCCATGACGTCGCACAGCTGGTTGGCGATCTGTCCCGTAGAATACTCCTTCACATAGTAATCTACGAGTGCCTTGAATGTGCGATGCTTTGAGCTATCAATGAGCATTTTCGCTCTCCTTGCCGCGAATCCACATTATTCCAGGAATTCTATGTTGTCGCAACTTACTTTTCTGAAATGAAAGCCGCAGATCGCCAGGCCGATGGCGAGCGGCATAAGGCGCGGACGCCGGAAGAGGGACCAGACGAGCAGCCTCCAGTATTGAAACCGCTCCTTCCCCGCAATTCCCAGGACGAAAACAGACCTCACGAAGGCGGTTGCATGGCTGAAATTGAAATGGAACATTTTTTCCTGAGAGGGCGTATAATCGGCGAGAAATCGTCTGACTCTCGCATAGTAGCATTTTGGCGAATAGATGGTATCGAGGATTTTCTGATAGCCGCTGACGAGCATCTCACGGTTCATTTTGGGAATAAAGTTCATGGACAGGTCCATGTGGTCTCCGGAAATGTCGTTGAGGAGACGACCTTCCTTGACCAGGCGATCATAGAGGGGCGTGCCGCGCGGAGCATTGAGTAATCCTACCATTGCGGTAACGATGCCGCTTTCCTGGATGAACTTGGTAAGCCGGTCAAAAATGGAAGGAGGGTCATTGTCAAAACCGAGAATGAAGCCGCCCTGGACCTGCAATCCTGATTTCTGGATAGTCTTCACACATTCCATGAGGTTGCGGTTTTTGTTCTGGAACTTGTTGCACTCTGTCAGGCTGGCTTCATTGGGTGTTTCGATGCCTACAAAGACGGTGTCGAAGCCGGCGCGGACCATGAGACGCATGAGTTCCTGGTCGTCGGCGAGGTTGATGGAGGCCTCCGTTGCAAACGCAAACGGGTAATTCGTCTCTTTCATCCAGTCGCACATCGCAGGCAGCACATCATTCTTCAACTTTGCCTTATTTCCGATAAAGTTGTCGTCGACAAAAAAGACGCTTCCCTTCCAGCCATTCCGGTAAAGGCGATCCAGCTCTGCGATGATCTGTTCCTTGCCCTTGGTCCTCGGCTTCTGGCCGTAAAGCACCGTGATATTGCAGAACTCACAGTTGAACGGACAGCCTCGCGAATACTGGATGTTCATCGAAGCGTAATTCTTGGGGTTGAGCAGATCGAACTGGGGAATCGGCGTTGTTTCGATATCGGCCCAGCAGTCCGACTTGTAGATGCGCTGAAGGTTCCCGTCCTCCAGATCTTTCAGGAACAAGGGGAGCGTTATCTCCGCCTCGTTAAGAACAAGATGATCGATGTCGGGAAAATCCTCGGGCATCGCCGTGAAGAGCGGACCACCCGCTACCGTCGTTACACCGAGAGCTTTGCATCGGGATACAACCTCGTGCGCAGACTCTTTTTGAATCCACATCGCGCTGATAAAGACGTAATCGGCCCATAGAAGATCTTTCTCTTCGAGTGCGGTGACCTGCATATCGATGAGGCGTTTTTCCCAGTCGCGCGGGAGCATGCCTGCAACGGTTAGCAGGCCGAGAGGCGGGGAACTGGCTTTCTTTGAGATGAACCTCAGAGCGTATTTGTACGACCAGAACGTGTCGGGATGCTTGGGATAAACTAATAAGACTTTCTTGCGGGCAATACCCATGCTCTGATCAATCTCCAGCGCGACCCGTTGTTTGGCTGTTTGTGGATCGTGCAGCCCTTGAAGTCCATACAGATGCTGTCATCAACAAGGAACCGAAGGTAGGGAACTTTTGGACTTGTCGGCCTTTACATTAGTATAGCAGTCTTCGTAATTCTTTCTAATATTTTTCCCCTGGTTTTCCCTGGAGAGTAAAGGTTTGTCTTACGGCCCTGTCGGGCGATATACCGGGACCGGAAGGAGTGTCTTTCGACCCCTCCCTCACCCTGAGTACTGCGAGCGGGAGAGGGAGGGGCTCTGGTTCGTAAATCTACGGGTTCGAAGGGGCGTACGGTCCCTGCTGCTGGGGGGCAGGCGGCGGACCGGCAGGGTGCTCTCCTGAACCGGACGGCACCTGCACCTTATGTTCTGGTACCCACTTGCCGTTCACATACTGACCGGGAACAACCACCCATGTACCCTGAGACTGGCTCTGATATTGAGGTGGCGGAGGAGGAGGCGGTGCATAGGTTCGCCGTGCCGGCGCAGCGCCGGGGATCTGATTTCCCTTTGCATACATGCATTGCTGGTAGGCTATGTCGTAGCGTCTTTGAAGCGTATATTCGGAGCCGGCGCCCGCGTTGCTGCCCATCGCAGTTCCGCCGAGAAGACCGGTTCCTCCACCTATTGCAGCGCCGGCGGCCGCATTACCCGTCGCAGCGCCGATCGCCGCACCCATTGCGGCCCCTACCGCTGTTCCCACTACTGCGCCGGTCGCCATGTTTTGATTGGCGGTTTCGCTGGGGTTTGCCCCGCCGATCGACTGTTGCGCCCATTGCCGGCAGACAGCATCATCAGCTTGAAATACCTCAAAAGGTTTTCCGGGCCCCGGCAGTACCGTCACATTCGGACCTGTTGGCATTGTTGCACACCCCGAGAGTATGAGGGCGGCTGAGAATAGCAGAAAACCTTTTTTCCAGTTCAGTACATGACTCATTGCGGCATCTCCTCCCTTCCTGATTGCGGTGGTGTCGGCGCTACCTGTTGCCACCCACCCGGACAACTTTTCACGTAAGGGTAATAACCTTCCGGATCACTGCAGTAATACCAGTAGTATTGCTGCGGTTCACTCGGTGTTGGGAGCGTGCTGTCAGGGTATGCGGAATAAGCAGAACCGTAGGCATAAGGGTATGCGGAACCGTAGCTGGGATAGTAGTAAGGATAGTAAGGATAGCCCCACCATGGTCCCCACCCGTACCAGCCCCAACCCCAGCCCCAGCCCCAGGGCCGATAATATCCATAATATCCGCCGTGACCGTAATATCCGCGATATCCTCCGTAGTAGCCTCCACCGTAACCGCGATATCCGCCGTAGTAGCCACCACCGTAACCGTGATACCCGCCGTAGCTCCCGCCGTAACCTCCACCGTGCCATCCGCCTCCGGAATAACCACCACCATGCCATCCGCCGGAGCCACCGCCGTAACCTCCACCGTGATACCCGCCTCCGGAATAGCCGCCTCCATGGCCCCCTCCGCCGCCTCCGCCATGAGCGGCAAACACCATACCCGACGACAGACCAAAGCCGAGTAAACTTGCGAACAGAATAACTGCCAGTACTTTTTTCATTGCTGAACCTTCCTTCCAATCAAAGCATACGTCCCGGGAATCTTCGTGTCAACAAAGCCCCGCGTGACTTAGCCGAAACCCGCATGTCATGAAGCATAAAACGTGCCAGTCTATTCCGCCTGCCGGCACGATGCGGCTCACACGATTGCCTAGGAATTCTAAGGTCTTTCAGGCAATCGTGATTCTGAAAAACATTCAGACGAAAGGGTGCGTGCGACATTACTGTCGAATCCCTCTTACGCATTCGACATTTATGACCTCATCATGGGCGAAACCGCCCGCGTAATCCCCATAAGCTCTTATGAGATTGTTTTTCGCGCCCCGTAGCGTTACATTATCACCGATAGTATCGCAACGAAGGTACTGTCAAAGGAATCATGAAAAGATTGTGAGACTGGAATTTTATCGCAGATGTACGCAGATAAGAGCCATGAGAGATGTACGCAGATACGTATGCCGGTGGACAGCATTGTGATACGACGCCAATGCGGTCCACAGTTCAGCGCTGCGCGCAGCCTTCTCACCCCACCGGAGGTGCTGCAGGTTGACCGGAGATGTCGTCTTATCACAGATCCGGTCAAAGATAATCCATCAGCGTTCATCAAGGCTTTTATCCGCTCTTATCGGCGATGAGAAGCAGTGTTTTAAGAAAATTACATGGAGTTTGACAGTACGGCAACGAAATGAAGGAGGAGATCTTATGAAATCTTGCGCAGGAGCGCTCATACTGGTATTCGTTCTATTCATGGCCGCAGCGGCCCATGCAGCAGAGGATCAGATGCTCACGACAGAGAAGGAGAAGAACAGCTACGCCATAGGCGTACAGACCGGTACCGATATGAAACATTTCGGTATGGACGTCGACCCTGACCTTGTGGCAAAGGGCTTCAGGGATGCCTATTCAGGAAGAAAGCTTCTCCTCACGGACCAGCAGATGGCTGAGACCATGGGTAAGATCAGCAGGACCATGGAAGCCAAGAGCGGCCAACTAATGAAGCAGGACGCCGAACGAAACAAGCAGCAGGGCGAGGCATTTCTTGCCCAGAACGCGAAGAAGGAAGGGGTCAGAACCTCACCGAGCGGCCTGCAGTACAAGATCATAAAAGCAGGCACAGGCCGCACGCCGAAACCAACGGATACTGTTACCGTCAACTATCGCGGTACCTCTATCGACGGCACCGAGTTCGACAGTTCCTACCGGCGGAACCAACCATTCAGTTTCCAGATCAATAAGATGATCAAAGGCTGGGTCGAAGCCCTCCCGATGATGAGCGTCGGCTCGAAATGGACGCTTTACATTCCGCCTCGCCTCGCCTACGGCGAACAGGGCGCGCCTCCTGCTATCGGCCCCAACGCTACGCTGATCTACGAGGTGGAGTTACTCTCAATTAAGTAGAAAGGTCGAAGCATGAAACAGATTGTCATCGGCACCGCAGGACATATCGACCACGGCAAGACTGCACTGGTGAAGGCGCTCACCGGCATCGACTGCGACAGGCTCAAAGAGGAAAAGGAACGGGGCATTACCATTGAACTCGGTTTCGCGCATTACCGGTTCGGTGACGATCTACTCGCGGGCATCGTGGACGTACCAGGTCACGAGCGATTCGTGAAGCACATGGTCGCGGGCGCCTGGGGTATCGACATGGTGCTCTTTGTGGTTGCAGCCGACGAATCGGTCATGCCTCAGACCAGGGAGCATCTTGATATCTGCGAACTTCTGGGTATCAAGAGAGGCATTGTCGCAATCACAAAAAAAGATCTGGTAGAGCCTGATATGGTGGACCTGGTCAAAGAGGAGATACAGGATCTCGTCAAGGGCCGGTTTCTTGAGGGGGCGCCGATCGTCGCCGTTTCATCGACCACCGGTGAGAATATCGACCTTCTCAAGGAGCATATAAGAAAGGTAGCCGACGAGATTCAGGAGCGCTCAAGGGCAGGCATCTTCAGGCTGCCCGTTGACCGGGTCTTCAGCATCAAGGGGTTCGGCACGATTGTGACGGGTACGTGCATCTCGGGCCGGATCCGCGTGGGCGAAGAGGTGGAGATCTATCCTACCGGAAGGAGAGCGAAGGTAAGGAACCTGCAAGCCTATCACCAGGATGCCGATGAAGCGACGGCGGGTCAGCGCGTAGCGCTCAATCTGCAGGGCGTGGAAAAGCAGGAGATCGAGCGCGGAACGCTTGTCGGCAGACCGGAAAGCCTGATGCTGACGAGCCGCATAGATGCGACATTCCGGTATCTCAAGCTGCCCTTCAAAGGCATAAAGAACGGCAGTATCATGCGTTTTCATATTGCTACCACGCAGGTGGAAGCGCGGCTCATCCTGCTCGACCGAAAAGTCGTCGAGCCGGGGGAGGAGGTGTTTGTACAGTTCATCTTCATGGAGCCGATAGTCATACTGCCCGGCGACAGATATATTCTGCGGGGATCCTACAGCGTTCAGACGCTTGGCGGGGGCACGGTGCTCGACATCCTGCCGAAGAGGCATGTGCGAAAGGCGGAAGATCTCGCAAGGACGCATACCTTGCTGCGGGAAGGGAGCATGGTGGAGAGGGCCGAGTACCATGTCCTGAAGGGAGCGTATGAAGGCATTCGCAAGGAGACGCTTGCCGTTCTTCTGGGCATAGAAGAGAAGGCGGTTGATTCATCTGTTGCGGAGCTGACCCAGAGCGGCAAGGCAAAATTGATCGGGAAGACGATCGTCCACGCAACCCATTTTGCCGACTATAAGCTCAGGCTGCAGGCGCTCCTCAAGGACTTCTACGAGAAAAACCCTCTTAAGGTGGGCATCTCAAAGGAAGAACTGCGGACAAGGCTGCCGAAGGTGGAACCGCACATCTTCGCAGTAGCGTTGGAAGATCTTGCGAGAGCGGGTGAACTGGAGCTGGAGAAAGACAAGGTGCTCCTGAAAGGCGGTGCCCGAACGACCAGCACATCGGTGCGTCAGGAGGAAGAGCAGATCCTTAAGAAGCTTGGGCGCTCCGGCCTCACGCCGCCAATGCTCGGGGAACTGGCCGCAGAGATGAACATCAAAGAGGCGAGCCTCCGTGACATGCTCGGAAAGCTAGCGCACGAAGGAAAAGTCGCCAAAGTGAAGGGAGATATGTACTTTGACGCGGCAGTGATAGAAGCCCTGAAGAAGAAGGTGGTCGAACATCTGGAGAAACATAAAGAGATGGTGCCTTCAGACTTCAAGAACATCACGGGTGTATCCCGGAAGTATATGATTCCTCTGCTTGAGTATTTTGATCAGATGAAGCTGACGATAAGGAGCGGGGATAAGAGATTACTGAGAACTGCCTGAATGCCGGGCTGCTTTTCGCGCCTATCTTCGTTGCCCTTCGCCGCCATCTCACTCGACGTACTTATAGTACGCCTTCGTTCGTGCCAGCTCGGAGCGCCTCGATATCCATCGAAAATCAGCCCGGCATTCCGCATCAATATGCCTACGCTAGGACGATGGACGACCGCTTCACTAGGAAGACCGTTCGCTACGCTCACTGGGAAGATCGTCACGCCTCTGGCGTGACTAGGAAGCAACAGCGAAAATCGGCCCGTGCGTCTGCTAAGTTTACGTTCTTCTCTTCCATCTTCCTAGCGCGCAGCGCGATCTTCCCTCTTCCTAGTCCCGAAGGGACGGTCTTCCTAGCGAAGCGGTCTCGTTCTAATCGAAGTCCGAATATATCTCGCCGAAGCGCAGGCCGGCAATGCTTCTTCCCATATAGTCCTGCCTCAATCCCGTTTTCGTTTTATCGAAGTCCTGCGCCTTGACGCCGTTTGCGACCGCCAGGTATGCTTCACAGAAAGCCGCGAGATGGTCGACCGCCTGAACCAGTTCACCGTCGCGCGGGTTGTATCGGTCGTCGTTGTATCGGTCGCTTATCTCGTCACTCGTTGTTTCCTGCAGTGTATCGTCGATCGTCACAACGCTTTTGAATTCAATCTCGGTGAACATCCTCATCTCCGCGTGCCACTCTTCAGGGATGAGGCTGTAGACCTCCTCGTTCATGCGCTCCTTCTCATATTCCTTGATGAGGCTGTCGAGGCCGCCGATGGATTTTTTTACCGGGTGCACAATATCGCGGGTCAACACCTCAGGCAGATCGTGAAAGAGTCCCGTATAATAATTGTTGTAGCATCGTTTGGGCGAAGCCTTTATCTCCAGTGAAAGAAGATAGGAGAGCAGGGCTACGATCAGCATGTGACCGAGAACGGACGTTTCAGGCACGCGCCTGAGATGGCTCCAGCGGAGCTGAAAGCGCAGCTGGCCGCAGAGGTCGGCGAAGTTCCTGAGTCTCGTGTAAAGCGCCAGTTGCTGTGAACCCTTGAGGTCGTAATATTTTTCCTGCTTGCTCTCCAGATCTTTGCGTATCCCCTCAATCTCATAGCCACGGGGGTTAGCCCGCTCAATGATATCGAACTCCCACTTCGTCGCATAAAAGTGGGCAGCATTCAGGATTCTTTTGTTCACATTTTCCTGAGGGTTCGCAAAGTACTCCTGGAATCTTTCGCAGATGGACTCACCGAGCGGCAGCATGATGGGCGCAAGCTGTTCGAATACCCATGCGTTGAGCTGTTCATACTTGCTCCGGTCTTCCCTGATGCGGTGGAAGATCTGCGGCTTCAGATCTGTCACGATAATGCGCTGCAGGAATTCGAAAAGTCCTCCCTCGATAATCTCGATCCAGTTAAATTCGGGATTCTCTTCTTCAAACTTGCCCAATATGAAGGAGATGACCATCTTGTGAGCCTGTTTATCGAGTTCACGCAGTTCCACAGGGCGGATCTTGTCGTTCCAGCGCTGCATACTGGCTGCATCATGGATCTTGAGAATCAAGGCTTTTCTGATCATAGAGCAGTTTCTCCTTGATCACTTCTTCAGTCGCGCGTTATTATCATGCACTGTTCAATCGTAAACTGTTCAAGCATAACAGCGCCGCGACAAAAGCACAACAGGAAGAAGGTACAGCACGATTGCCTGAGAAGCCGCTGCTCAACAACGAAGGCGAAAAGAAGACCGATTTGCGAGATGTCTTATGTATCTCATTCGCGCAATTCGGAACCTCGTTAGCCTTCAGTTTCATAAACATTTTCCTGCCATTCTATATCGCAGTGGTAAGTCCTTATTCCGCCCGGGACACGCTGCTCTGGACCGGGGCTATAATGGGTTCGATGGGCATCTTTCTCGCCTTTACGGCCCCGATCTGGGGCTCTCTCAGCCACCGGTACGGCCCAAAGCGGCTCTATCTGGCCGGCGTGCTGCCTCAGGCGGTCCTGATGCTGATAACGGGTTTCTTTTCAGACCTCCACGCTCTGCTCATCCTCAGGATCATGCTGGGAGCTTTTGGAGGCGTTTCCACCGCCGGTCTGATCATCATTTCAGTTTCCTCTTCGTCGAGGAACAGGGCCTTTAATTTCGGCGTCTTTCAGTCGTCGCTCACGCTGGGCCAGCTCATAGGTCCGCCCGTCGGCAGCCTCGCGGTAGCGTGGCTCGGATATCAGTGGGGGTTTATCAGCGCTTCATCGGTCTTATTTGCCGCCGCCATCTTTTGTTACTTTCTGGTGACAGACGTGCCGCCACTGCCTGCGGCGATGAAATCTTCCATGTGGTCATCCATGGATAAGCGCACCGTGACCGGCTGGGTGCTCTGCCTGGTGGGGACGATGCATCTGGTCTTTCTGCCCAGTATTTTTCCGCTCCTTTTTCAAAAATTCGGCTTTGACAAAACGGCTGGACTCAGGGCGGCGAGCTGGGTCGTCATGCTTTACACGTGTACGTCAATGATGGGGACGTACGGATGGAGTTTTCTATCGCGCCGTATCGGCGTCAAGAAGATGATCAACTTCTTGCTCCTGTCTGCTACGGTCCTTTCCGCACTGCTTGTTTTTGCAACGGATATTACAACCTTCACGATTGTCGTTATGCTTGATCTCGGCATGACTGCAGCCATTATGCCACTTACCATATCCATGTTCGCTATCGAGCCGAAAGGCAACATCATCGGTTTCATGAATGCGGCGAGATTCGTGGCCATGGCGGTGGGACCCTTGCTGGCAACAACCCTTCTTGCCTTCTCAAACAGTTCGGTCCTCTTTCTTTCCATCAGTGTCATCACGATTGCCGCGTATATGGCGTGCAGAGCCTTCATCAAATAGCCTGCCAAACAGATCGTTGCATTGGTTTTATTGTGAACTGCACCAATTAAATTAAACCAATCAAACAAATTCAACCCAATGAAACAGTAGTTGCGACAGTTTTTTCTTGACAAAAACAGGCCTGCGGCATAACAATGGATAATTCATATATTGAACAGCGTTCCAAATATGAAACGCTACGTGCCAGCTGGGTTTTCATTACGGGACTTCTAGAACTGGGTAAGGGGGATTCCGATGAGGCTGAAGGGAAAGGTAGCCATCGTCACAGGCGGTGCGCGAGGAATTGGAAAGGCGTATGCATTGCGACTCTCTGAGGAGGGTGCACGCCTCGTTGTAGCAGATATACTCGATGCGAGCAGCGTCGCTCGCGAGATTGAGGCGAGAGGCGGCGAGGCTTTGGCTCTTCATACCGACGTGTCTGATGAAAAGAGCGTCACGGTGATGGTCGAGAGCACAATGGAGCGGTTTAGGGCAATTGACATTCTGGTGAATAATGCGGCCATCTTTGCTGACGTCATAAAGCGCACTATTCACGAGATGCCGGTGGAGGAATGGGACAGAATGATGGCGATCAATCTGCGGGGGACATTCCTCTGCTGCAAGGCTGTCTATCCGCAGATGAAAAAGCAGGGGAAAGGAAAAATCATCAATGTCTCCTCCTCAACAATTTTTTCCGGGAATCCGTATCTCCTGGCCTATGTCACCTCCAAGGGAGGCGTACTTGCTTTCACGCGAGCGCTTGCCAGGGAGGCGGGGAACGACGGAATATGCGTGAACGCTATCGCTCCGGGATTTACCGTCAGTGACGCCATAAAGGACAATCCGACGTTTCCCGAGCAGACGCGTACGATGATAGCCGCCACTAGATGTTTTAAACGCGATGAGCAATCGGAAGACCTGACCGGTACGGTTCTGTTTCTGGCATCAGACGACAGTGATTTCATCACAGGCCAGACGATTGTCGTGGATGGGGGAGGGGTGTTCCATTGAAGAGGGTCACGGGTCCGGAGGAAAAGCCGATGGACGACCGCGCTTTGCGCTAGGACGACCGCCCGCCGTGGCGGGCTCGGACGATGGACGGAGAGAAACCAGAGAAACCAGAGGAACCAGATAGAACGGAGGTGTTGTATGCGGAAGGGACAGTATCTGATTGCGTTAGTGGCGATGGTTGTCCTGTGTGCGTTGATCAGTCTGCCGGTTGGCGCCGAGGCTCAAGGCCCGAAAACGGTCTATGTCGGCGGCAGCTTTGCGCTCACGGGCGCCTACTCGCAAGATGTTGCAGCGATGCTCTCCGCCTTCGAGGACTATGTGAAGTACGTAAACGAGACGAAGCGACTAGCACCGTGGCGCAATGAAAAATGGCCTTCCGATATAACCATTGAGCTTTTGTGGAGAGACGATGAACTTAAGCCGGCTAAAGCGATCACTATTTATGAAGAACTCAAAGGCAAGGGAATGCTCGTTTTCCGATGCTCCGGCTCACCGCAGGCGGTGGCACTGAAGGATAAGCTGGCTCAGGACAACATGGGCACCACCATTATGGCAACCGGACCTTTTCTCATGACACCGCCGGGTACCATCTTTACCCATTACCCTATATACACGGATGATCTGGCGGCTGTGGCCGACTGGTTCAAAACGAAATGGAAGGAATCGAGAAAGCCCAGGGTAGCCTACCTCACGGCGGATAACGCCATGGGCAAGACAATCGAGGTACCCGAGATGGAAGAGTACCTCAAGAAGGTCGGCTATGAGTTTGTCGGCATTCAGTATGTGCCCGTAGTACCGGTCTCTCCGCCAACCACCCAGTTAATGTGGCTCCGGCAAAACAAGGTTGATCTTGCGCTCGGCGTCATGGTGCAGCCGGGCTCGCAGCCGACCGTTAAGGAGATGGTCCGGCTGGGCATGGGGCCACACCTTGACTATAAGGTGACCTTTGCCGCGGCTACGCCAAGCCATTTGCCGACGTTTCTTCCCGCGATGGGAGAGCTCGGCGAGGGCTTCGTGATCGGCGGGGGCTTTCCTCCGTGGGACGATCCCACCCCGGGCATGAAGTTCTGCAAGGAAGTGCAGGACAAGTATCGTCCCGGCAAGCGGACCACGAATATCTCTTACGTGGGTGGCATACTCGAGGCCATGACCCAGGTTGAGGCGCTGAGGCTTGCGCTGCAGCAGACGTCTCTCGACAAATTGAAGCCGGTCGATGTAGTGAACAATGGTTTCTACAAGATCAAGAACCTTAGCACAGGTGACTTAAGCAGCACACCCCTGACCTATGGTCCGGGTAAGATCGAGGGAGTCGACGCTGTACGTGTTGATCAGATTCAAAACGGCAAAATAGTAAAACAGGGTGTCTACCCCTGCCGCCACGTGTACAAGCATCAATAGTACGGACACGAGGTAAGGTTAAGGTACAGGTTAAGGTTGAGGTTAAGGTTAAGAAGAGCGGAACCGGATGCGATGAGAAAAACTTCTCAAAAATCGCGAAGGAGATAATCTGATAGTTGAGACTGGCCCGAATCCCGGGAAAATGCTCGCCAATTCTCTTGTGAGGGGATTACTCGTGTTGGAATGTTTCAGCCCGCACAAAGACAGCTTCACCCTGGCCGAGCTTTTCAGGCTGGTCGACATTCCGAAATCGAGCCTGCATCGCGTAGTGAAGACCCTCTCCCTGATGAATTACCTGAGATACGAAGAACAGACGAAGCGCTACTTTCTCGGCATGCGTGTGCTCTCGCTCGGTTTTTCTGTGCTGCAGTCAATGGAGCTGCGCGAGATTGCGAGACCCTATCTTGAAAGCCTTTCGAGAGAGTGCAACAAGACAGTCAACCTGGCGGTCTTCGACCGGGATGAGATGGTCTATGTGGAAAGAGTCAGGGTCCCGGGTATCAGAGTCTATAATATAGGCGTCGGCAACAGGATACCCCTTTGGAACACCGCTGTGGGTAGAGCCGTCCTGGCCCACCTCGATCCAAAAAAAATAGGGGAGATGCTGAAAAAACTCAAACCGCCGTCCGAGTTCAATAGTGATAAGACCGGGTTAATGAAGATCCTGGATCGCGTAAGGAAGGACGGTTTTGCCATGAGCAACCAGGAACATCAGCGCGGGATCCTTGCCATAGCGGTGCCGGTATTCTCTTCGGCCGGAGTGGTCTGCGCAGTCAACCTGGTCGGCGAACCCGAGGATGTTACGATGGATGCGTTAAGGAGCGAATACGCTCCCAGGCTCGTAAAAGTCGGAAAAGAACTGTCTGCGGCATTGGGGTACCGGGAATGAGCATGCGCTCGTTTACCACGCATACAGTGGACGTTCTCATTCTTGGGGGCGGGGGTGGCGCCGCGCTCGCCGCACTGGCGGCAAAGGAAGCCGGCGCAAGCGTGGCGCTCGTCACCAAAGAGTCCTCATTAGTCGGCGGTGCAACCATCATGTCGGCCGGAGGTACGAGCGCTCCTTATACGGAAAGCGACAGCCCTGAGATATTCCTTGCCGACATCCTGAGGGCCGGTGGAGGCCTGAACAACCATAAGCTGGCGCGAATAGTCGCAGACGGAGGTGTGGCCGCTGTGCTCAATCTGGAGCGTTACGGGTATCTCCTTGACCGGACGGATGCGACCACCCTGCGAACGATCAAACAAGGGGAGGGTCACGCATATCCCAGAGGAATGCTCGACAGGCGCGAGGCGCTGGGCCTGTGTCATGCGTTGGCCCGGGCACTCATGAGGAATGAGATTCTTCTCTTTCCCGAAATGATAGTTGCGAAGCTCTTGATGAAAGAGAACCAGGCCGTGGGAGCGTTGGCTTTGAGTCTCGTCACCGGCGAGTACGAAGCCTTCAACGCAAAATCGGTGATACTGGCGACGGGCGGCCTCGGCGCTTTGTATAAGGTCACCACCAACTCCACGCTCTTGACCGGCGACGGCTACGCGATGGCATTGGACGTTGGCGCTGAGCTGGTCGATATGGAGATGGTGCAGTTCCTGCCCATCAACTTTCCCTATCCGGCGACACGCAGAGGAAAGATGATAGGCATGTGCTCGCACTTTGGACCGGGTGTAAAACTTTACAATGCGTTGGGCGAGAGGTACATGTCGAAGTACGATCCGGAGAGAATGGAATTTACAACGCGTGATATAGGGTCGCGAGCGAACTTCACCGAGATTAAAGAGGGCAGGGGCACAAAGAACGATGCGATCATTGTGGACCCGCGCGACCACGACCCGTCCATCCTGCAGAGATTCAGGACATCGGTCCCGCACATCTACGCCATGTTCAGAGAAATCTATGGCGAGCGTGTGGGCGAATGGCAGGAACCGTTTGAAGCTATCCCGAGCCAGCATTTTTTCATGGGCGGCGTCAGGATAGACGAAGAGTGCAGGACGACTGTTCCGGGCCTCTTTGCCGTCGGCGAAGTTTCCGGGGGCGTGCACGGTGCGAACCGCCTGAGCGGCACAGCACTGACGGAAATTTTTGTCTTCGGTCCGCTCGCAGGAATTGCCGCGGCGCTCGCGGCCGGAAAAGGAGCCTTGATCCCGTTCGATTCCCGAGAAGTGAACCGACACATCGATCGACTGGAAGAAAGGCTCATCCCGGACAGAAGCGGTGCCAGGCCTTTTGAAGTGAAAGAATCGATCCAGTCGATCATGTGGAACAAGCTCGGGCCCGTGCGCGAGGGAATAGAGATGAAGGAAGCTGTCGATCTTCTGGAAAGCCTTCAACGGACTGCCTCGGAAGAGATGACTGTGGGACACCCGGGCCGCACATACAATCGGGACAGGATGGAAGCAATTGAAGTGCCGTTCATGATCACGACCGCGCTTCTCGTTGCACGTTCGGCGCTGGCGCGTAGGGAAAGCCGGGGCTCTCATTACCGGTCCGATTTTACTTCGCGTGACAACAGCGCGTGGGTGAAGAACCTGGTAGTCGTAAAGCAAAGAAACGGTGCAATAGATATTGAAGTAAGGGATCCGGTAACGTAAAGGCGAGGCAAACGAAATGAACGTGACGTGCCATATATACCGGTTCAATCCTGCTTCCGATGCGGAAGGAAGGTACGAAACGTATCTCCTCAACGCGGAGCCTGCGGAAACGGTGCTGGACATCCTGATACGAATATATAGGGATTTTCAACCTTCATTGAGTTTTCGCTTCTCGTGCGGAGTGGTGAAGTGCGGAGAATGCGCTGTTACTGTCAACGGCACGCCTTGTCTTGCCTGCGAAAAAGCAATCGAGCAGGAAATGAAGATTGGTCCTTTGCCGAATATTCCGTTGATCAAAGATCTGGTCATTGACAGGCGAAAGGCTTTTGAGCACATATTCAAACTCCTGCCGGAGCTATCGAGAAAGCTGGAGATCAGCCACAGATGGCAATCGGTCGAACCGGAGACAGCGGACCGCTATGTTCAGCTCACGAGATGTTTTGAATGTCTGATGTGCCAGTCAGCGTGTCCCGTATTTGCGACTATGCCGGAAAAGTTTGTCGGTCCGCTGGGGCTCCTCTGGCTCGCGCAGATGTCACTCGATCCGAAGAGTCAGGCTATTGCGCGGCAGCTTGTGGGATCAGCGCTGGAGATGTGTGAGAGGTGCGGTGTATGTTCGGACGTCTGCCCGTGCTCGGAGAAGATACTCGATCTGGCAATGGATACCCTGGAGAAGGGATGATGAACGTCCACACGACGCCTGCCGGAACACTATTTCCTTCGCTGCTCCGGTTGCGCGCGGTTACCCACTGCCGACTCGGCTGCACTCAATCCGGACGCCCACCCGAAGGGTGCCCGTTCGTCCGGATTGTCCTTCGGAGCGTGCTGCGTCGTCTGACAACACGCCAATTTGAGAAAGGAGATAAACTATGAAGATCAGTAAAGTGGAAATAATCCCTGTCGACATTCCCTACAAGATACCCTTTCGCGTCTCTTACGGCGGGGTAACCTCCGGGAGCCAGATCATCTTCCGGATTATAACCGACGACGGCATTGACGGCGTCGGCAGCAGTATCGGTTTCGGCAAGGTCGGTCTGACCCGTGAAGGCGCCATGGCCCACATGAAGAGCATTGCATCAGGTCTTCTTCTCGGTCAGGATCCGCTCAACACAGAGGCTATTCTGAGCAGGCTCGATGTGCTGCTCCCGGGAAACTGGCGCATAAAGGCGCACATTGATTATGCGCTCTACGACCTCAAAGGAAAGATTCTCAATGTCCCAGTATACCAGTTGCTCGGCGGTCTCAGCAGAGACAAGATCCCGCTCGAATGTATCATCATGATGGATGCGCCCGAGACACAGGCAAAGATGGCGGCCGAATATATCCAGGCAGGGTTTCACGCTATCAAGATGCACGTGGGTGGTGACCCTGCGTTGGCCGTCAAGCGGTTTAGAGCGGTTCGTGAGGCTGTCGGCCCCGATATCCCTATTTCAATAGACATGGCGAGCGTTACGGGCATGCCGAGCCACTATAACGCGCATGATGCGTTGCGACTCATACAGGAACTCGACAGGTACGGACTCCATTATGCAGAGCAACCGGTCACGACCTATGATATCGAAGGCTTCAAAGCCATAAAGAGCCGCACGAATGTTCCTCTCGCCGCAGATGCAAGCGCGGAGTCGGTCGGCGAAGCCTATACGATGATACGGCAGGGGGCGGCCGATGTTTTTCACACGCTTCTGGGAAGGATCGGGGGCATCAGGAAGTCAGTGATTTACACGAACCTGGTCGATGCCGCAGCCCTTGATTATGCAGTGTGTGTCCTTGGAAATGGTATTGAGCACGCGGCAGGCGCCCACTTTGCCGCATCGCGCGTCAAGAGAGGGAAGATCCTCGATGAGCTCAGCCTGATTTTTTATCTTTACGGAGGGACTGAAACAAAGGATATTACAACAGACGTAACCAAAGAAATAAGCGGCAAGGTTGAGAAAGGTTACCTGTATACACCGAAAGGGCCGGGATTGGGTGTTGAGCTTAATCAGGAGATGATCAAGCGGTACGCACCGCCTGACGTGCACACGATCGTGGTGGAGTAAGACCGGGGCCGGGGCACGGGTGCAGAAAAAGACGATGGACGACCGCCTCCGGCTGGGACGACCGCGCGTCGCGCTCGGACGATGGACGACTTAAGCCAAAATAGCTGGAGCAGGGAAATAGGTAGCAGGAGGGAGAGATGGCATTAGATCTGAAAGAAAGAGATAGACGTTACAGCCTCGTGCGAGAAAAGATGGCGGCCCAGGGACTGGATGCGCTTCTGGTGATCGGCAATTCGCAGATCAACCAAAAAGGGTTTGTCAAATACTTCACCAATTATCGAAGCATACTTTATAACCTGGTGGTGCTCTTTCCCATCCGGGGTGAGCCGAGACTCCTGGTCCCGAGCCCGGTGCAGAAGTATTGGGCAGGGCTCCTCTCCTGGATCAACCATATCGAAGATGAGGTGCCGGGACTCAATGAGGCGCTGGTCAGTCAGCTCAAAGATATGGGATTATCGAAGGCACGCCTCGGCCTCATAAATGACAGGATCATGCCGGCCGACACCTACCTTTTTATGAAGAACAATTTTCCCGACGCTTTGATCGTTGATGCAACTTCGATTATTGAGGAACTGAGAATGATAAAGACGGGGGGCGAGCAGGAACTGGTGAGGCGCTCGGCAGCGCTGGCAGACCTTTCTTTCAAGGTGATGGCCGAGGTCCTCAAAACCGGAATGACCGAGCGGCAGATTGTGGCAGAGATTGATCGTGAACTCATGATCGGTGGCGCTGAAGATATCTTCCATCTCTTCTCCTCGAAACCGGGGAACCTCTTCCCCTATGCTCCATCTGAGCGGCCAATCGAGAGGGGAGACGTGGTGATTCTTAACACCGAGCTTTCCGGCCCGGGCGGGTACTGGGTACAGATGGTGAGGACGTCATTTGTTGGGGGTAAACCCGAGCATGAGGTCGATCGCATGTACGACATCCTGATAAGAATAGGTGCCGAAACGCCGGCCCAGCTTCGTCCGGGGCGAAAGGTTTCTGACGTTGCAACATGGGTGCGCAATGAGATACTCAACGCGGGGTTCGATCTGGGCGTCCACTTCGGCCATTGTCTGGGACTTGATGTTGTAGAGCGCCCTATGGTCCACATCGCAGACGAAACACTCTTACAGCCGGGCATGGTCATCACCGTGCATCCTCAACTGGTATCCAGGGACAAGCCAGCCACGGTATGGCTGGCTGATACATATCTGATCACCGAAAACGTTGCGGAAGTCTTGACAAAAGTGGATCCAGGGAAAGTTAGAGTGGTCGACTATCAATAGGAGTAAGGAGGAGGGCCATGAAGATTACAGGCATTGAGCTTATTCCGCTCACCATGTATTTCAAGTCGGTTATTGAGGAATCGTTCGGTACAGTTGGGAAAAGGGAAGATGACGTGGTCGTCAGGATACATACGGACGAAGGTATTACAGGTCTGGGCGAGGGCCCGACCCTGGGTCCTTACTACAGTGGTGAGAGCCAGGAGACGGTGATGGGTATCATCGCCCATCATCTTTTTCCGAAGGTGCTTGAAGGCAAAGACCCCTTTGACATCGACCCCATCCATTTTCAGATGGAAAAAGTCGTTTACCGGAACACCGTGGCCAAGGCAGCCATCGATTGGGCTCTTCACGACATCATGGGCAAAGCACTCAACGTCCCTCTCTACAAGCTATTGGGAGGCAAGTTCACCGACGAGATACCTCTGCGCGGCAGCGTCGGGATAGACACGCCGGAAAAGATGGCGGGGAACGCAAAGAGGATCACCGATGAGGGTTTCAAAGCCATCAAAATGAAGGTGGGATTGGAGCCGATCATCGACGTGGACCGCGTAAAGGCTATTCGCGCTGCGGTGCCCGCGGACATCATCATCAACATAGATGTTAACGGGGCGTACGCACCCAAGGACGCCATCTGGATGCTCCAGCATGTCTCCGAATGTGTTCCTATCACCGTAGAACAGCCGGTTCGCAGGGATGACCTGGAGGGGTTGGCGCTCGTGAGGAGATGCGTCAATGTGCCTATCGGTGCGTGCGAGTCGGCGTTGACTTTGCCAGAGGTTTCCAGGGTCATACAAAACGGAGCAGCCGACTTCTTCAACTTCAAAATCGACCGGTCCGGAGGGTTTTACCCGGGCAAAATCGCGGTCAAGATGATTGAGGCTGCAGGCCTCTTCGTGATAGCTTCGGAACAGCTTGGCTTTGGTATAGAGGTAGCAGGACAAGCGCATTTCGCGGTGGCGACGCAAGGGATGAAATGGCCGGGCGGCTACGCGGCCGGACTTATCGGGATGGCGGGCAAGCTTGACACTGTTGGTTTTGAGGGCGACATCGTAGACAACACGCCGGTTGTCAAGAATGGAAAGCTGCGGGTGCCGGAGGGCGTGGGTCTGGGTGTGCAACTGGTCGAGGAGAAGTGGAGGCGCTATCTGACGCCCGGAAAAGAAATCATTAAGCTGGGACGCATTTCATGAACGGGTGAAAAATAATTCTGGGGGTGGAGCTATGACGAAAAGAACCAATCTTACGACTCTATGCATCCTTATATGCCTGCTACTTATGATGCTGGTTATCGGCAGCACCGTCAAGGCCGAATATCCGGAACGGCCTATAACTGTGATGGTAACCTACGCCGCCGGCGGCTCCATGGATATGAGCACCCGTGCAATCTGCGCTGCGGCAGAGAAGATTCTGGGAAAGCCGATGGTTGTGGAGAATAAGCCCGGGGGCGGAGGGACGGTGGCCCTGGCTTTGCTGGCCAATGCGAAGCCGGACGGCTACACGTTGTGCGGTGCGACTGACAGCGGCATCATTCGTGTGCCGCAACTTCAGAAGATGACGTATAAACCGCTCAAGGATTTCACGCCCATCATCGCGTACGCCCAGCCGCTCAATACAATAGTGGTAAGGAAAGACGCGCCTTGGAAGAACATGAAGGAGCTGCTCGATTATGCAAAGAAGAATCCGAATAAGATTAAGTACAGCTCCGGAGGAGTTGGCACCGGCATGCACCATGCTATGGTCTTCCTGGAACTTCAGGATGGGATTAAATGGATCCATGTGCCCTACAAGGGAAACGCCGACGCTCTGACAGCGCTTATGGGAGGACACGTGGATGTTGCCACAGTCGGACCTGAGTCGTATCCCTTCGCGCGCAGCGGCGACGTCAGGATTCTTGCGATTGCCGAATCCCGAAGAAATCCAAAGTTTCCTGACATTCCCACGCTCAAGGAAATCGGCTATGACTTTGCCAATGATGCTTTTTTCAGCATCCTCGGACCTGCGGGTCTGCCGCCTGATATAGAGAAGAAGCTGGAAACCGCTTTTGTTAAGGCATCGGAGAGCAAGGAAGTTAAGATGATTATCGATAAGCTCGATTTGCTGCCGATTCTCTATGTCGGTAAGGATTACGATAAACATCTGAAGAATTACTGGCCTCGTATGGAAAAAAGCCTGAAAGAAACGGGGCTCATGAAAGAGTCGGCGACACAACCGTACTAACGGTTTCTCTGGTCCATCTCGTTTTTCTGGTTTTTCGTCAACAACCAAAAAACGAGAGAAACTAAAGAAACCAGAGAAACTGATTTGGGAGTTGAACTTTGAATAACTATCCTTATCTTTTTCAACCTGGCCGCATCGGCACGGTAGATATCAAGAACCGGATCGTTATGGCGCCGATAGGCATAACGGGCCCGCTCGTCGGCTACGGCGGAATTTTTTCCGAGCGTGCCATTACCTATTACGAGAGAAGGGCCAGGGGCGAGACAGGGCTTATCATAACCGGACTGAGCCTCGTCAGTTCGAAGATAGAACCGTGGCAGATGGACGGCGTCAACACGAGTATCACGTTTGATTCACATTGGAAGGTTCCTAAATTTCTGGAGCTGACCGAAAGAGTACACGACTTCGGTGCAAAAATATTTGTTCAGCTTTCTGCAGGATGGGGGCGGGTCTTTCCGGGAACGCTGGCAGAACATCTTGCGTGCAAAGGTGCGCAGTTTGTGGCAGCTTCGGGCGGTCCTCTTTTCTGGAAGCCTGAGATTGTGGCCCGGGAACTCACCACCGGCGAGGTGGATGAACTCGTGCGGTCCTTCGGCAACGCTGCCGTGATTGCGAAACAGGCGGGTTTTGACGGCATAGAGCTTCATGGGCATGAAGGTTATCTGATGGACCAGTTCGCCACCGCCCTCTGGAACAAGAGGACGGACAAGTATGGCGGCGATCTGAAGGGAAGAATGCACTTTATTCTTTCCATCATGAAGGTGATCCATAATGCGGCGGGCGTTGATTTCCCGATTATCTATCGCTACGGGCTGGAACATAAGATCCCCGGTGGCCGGACCATCGACGAAGGGATAGAGATCGCGAAGATGCTGGAGACGGCCGGGGTGGCAGCCCTTCACGTGGATGCCGGCTGTTACGAGAACTGGTTCTGGCCTCATCCGCCTGAATATCAGCCGCCCGGATGCATGGTCGATATGGCTGCCATGGTCAAGCCGCACGTGGAGATACCGGTCATTACGGTAGGTCGGCTCGGCTACCCCGATCTTGCCGACCACGTATTGGAAGAGAGGAAGGCCGATTTTGTGGCGCTGGGAAGGCCTTTGCTGGCTGATCCCGATTTTGCCCGGAAGGCCCGCACGAATGACGCTGATGCAATTCGTCCCTGTATCGGATGCCACGAGTGCTTTGCCCGATTGCGCAGCCGACTCTCTTTGAGCTGCGCGGTGAATCCGCAGTGCGGAGATGAGGATCGACTCGAAATCCGCGCAGCGACAGTTCGAAAGAAAGTAACTGTTGTCGGAGGGGGCGTTGCCGGCATGGAAGCGGCGCGCGTCTGCGCGCTCCGGGGTCATGCCGTGACACTTTTTGAGAAGAGCGATCGTCTTGGCGGAACGCTGCACATCGCCGGGCGGGCCGACTTCAAGCAGGATATTGCACGCCTTCTCGGGTATCAGGTCAGGGAGCTTGAGAAAGCAGGCACGGTAGAGATCAGGCTTGGTGTCGAGGCAACGCCGGAACTGCTCAAGGGGCATCAATCTTATGGACCGCCTGATGGACCGCCGGACGTGCTCTTTATTGCAACAGGCTCAAGCCCTTTGTGCGAAACCGGCATAAGGGGCCTGGAGAGCGGCCGTTACGCCACGCCGGAGGACGTCTATAACAATACTATACCGGCAGGGCGGAGCGCCTGCATCGTCGGTGGCGGTTCGGTAGGTTGCGAAACAGCGCTGTACCTCGCCAAGAAAGGATGGGCGGTTGTTGTCGTGGAGATACTCGACGAAGTGGCCTCAGACCTCTTTGAAGCAAACAGGGATATGCTTCTCGAATTGTTGACGCAGTACGGCGTCAAGCTATTCACACGCAGCGAGGTAAAAGAGGTGACGCCCGGCGCCGTGTTAATCAATACGCCCGATGGCGAGAAGCGCCGCGATGCCGACATTCTGGTTCTTTGTATCGGCCGAGCGCCGAATAACGGTTTGGTGCAGGCAGTGAGCGATTCCATCAAGGACGTTTATGTGATCGGCGACTCTGTGACGCCGCGCAAAATAAAGGACGCCATCTGGGAAGCATATAAGCTGGCGATAACTGTCTGACGCCTTCTCCGGACAGAGCTTTTCATCGCAGATCAAGACGGATAAGGACTACTACGATAAGAGCGGATAGTTTATCTTTGACCGCCTGTGCGATAGAGCGGCACAGCCGGTCAACCCCGATCCGCTTCGCGGACGGTGATACTCTCGCGGGAGCGACCGGGTACCCGCTTGCGGGTGGATGCCCAGCATTGACGCTGTACCCTAAAGGAGGCTGCGCACTCACAATGCTGGGCACCAACATACTCATCTGCGGATATCTCTCTTTGCTTCTATCTGCGTTCATCTGCGATGAAAATTCTGTTCTTGCGTCACTCTACGAAGCGGATTCTTCCTTCCACTTTGGGAGAGACCGGGGAATGTTTTTTCAGGTACGTTACAAGAGCGTCTAACAGCGTGTCGCCATACGTGATATTTGTCCCGTCCCGAAAAGCACTTACCTTGTCGCCACCGGCTGCCAGGAAATCGTTCGTGACCACGGTATACGATTTACCTTCATCGAGCGGCTCTCCATTAACCTCTGCTCTCATTACGCGCTCGCCAACGGGCTTGTTGAGATCGTACGTCACGGTTATTCCTGAAACCTGCAAGCCTCCAAACGCCATGGTGCCGCCTTGCTCCAGAGCTTCTCTCACCTGCTTCCCGGACAAAACCATCGACACGAGCAGGTTATCAAATGGAAAAGCAGTGTAGAGCTCTTCCATAGTAATCTTGCCCACACGAATAGCCGCCCTGATGCCGCCGCTATTCTCAAAGCCGATCTGACATCCGGTGGCCGCTCGCATGGCGTCTGCGGTGAGATCGCCCAGGTTGGACTCACGGACTCGTCCCGGTGCGAGATCGACCGATGTTTCTCCGACGACTGCTGAAAATTTCTGCTTGACCTTATCGTTATATTTTTTCACTATCAGTGCGGCTTTCCCATCAGTCTTATCTTGCGGCCCTGCCGATACAATTCTAAGGCCGCTCGCATCCGTGTAGCCGATGGCCCGGCCCGTGGCCTCGTCCACAACCAGCTCCAGCACGCCGAGATAGAGCCCGTACGCCCCGGCCTGCAGTATCACTGTATTATCCTGCTTTAAGGGTTTCGGGATGACTGTGTGGCTGTGACCACCCACGATCACATCGATGCCCGGAACCGCCGAGGCAACTCTCCTATCAGCATCCAGCCCGAGATGTGAAAGCAGAATAACGATTGTTGCGCCCTGCTGCTTCACCTTCCGGATTAATCCGGGCAAAATCGTCTCCGGGCTCAGAAATGACAAACCTTTGACGTTGTCCGGTTTTGTTGTGTACTCAGTGTCAGGTGTTGTAACGCCGATCACCGCCACCTTTGCGTGTTCCCTCTGGATGATCGTATACGCTTTGATTTCCGGGAGGAGATGACCCTTGCTGTCCACGATATTCGCCGAAAGGAAGGGAACGTGCGCTTCCCGTCGTGTCTGTTCGAGGACTCCCATCCCCCAATCGAATTCATGATTGCCTAAGACCATTGCATCGAACTTCAACTCATTCATGATCTCAATCACAGGCGCACCGTGCGCAAGGTTCGACACGGCGCTCCCCTGGAACATGTCGCCGGCCGCGAGAAGCAACGTGGCGCGAGGGTTTTTAGCTCGTGCTTCCTGGATCATGGCAGCAAGATAGGCTGCACCGCCCACAGGTTGTAGCGGATCAATTGCTTTTTCGATAGAGGAATTGATCCTGCCGTGGTAGTCATTCACATAAAGTATCGTAAGGAGCGAGGTGCCGGAATCTGCAGCATGCAGACTTATAGCGAATATCAGCGCAATGAAGCATGAGAAAACAGATGCGCGGAGCCATCTTATCATAGGCTATTCTCCTTTAACTGTCAGGCAATTCATTCCTTGACCGCCTGCGTTTACATTTCACCACAGATAAATACGGATAACTACATGACCACTGCGAACGAGTTTTTTGCTCTGCGAATTCTTGACGTTAAGAATTCGCAGACCGCATCCGGCCTTGTCAGGTCGACAAGGCCGGAAGGGTGAATGTCAGTCCAGTCGTGTCCAGCCTTTGTCTGTTGTGGTCTGTGGATAATATATTTTTGCCACCGCCGCGGCTGACGGTCGTCCATCGGGTTCCCTCGACACTCGTCACTCGACACTTCTTTTCGCGACTCGCACCATCCTTCTCACTTTCCTCGGCGCAGATAACCAGACGACCATGCTGGAAGCAAGAGCGAAAACTGCGCAGAGAATAAACGCAATCTGATAGCTCTGGGTCCTGTCATAAATGAATCCGCCAAACCAGGCGCCGAAAGCGCACCCTGCGCCTATAACCCCTTCCAGTATTCCATAAATAAGTCCGAATCGCTTGCCCTGAAAAAGGTCCGCTGCCACGGAGATAAACATGGGAGCGGTGCAGCCCCATCCTATACCAAGCAGGATGCTGAAGAGATACGCGAGATTCTTGATACCCGTTGCATCAATGAGAATAAGTGAAGATGCTGCCATGGAAAGAATGATCGCCCCCGACGTGAAGGTCGGTTCGCGGCCGATGCGGTCGGAAAGCCAGCCCCAGAAGATTCTGGAAACAAGCGATACAATCCCTACGATTGCGAGGAAAAAGGCCGCAGCCATCCGCTCGATGCCCTTGGTCAATCAGAAATCTCACCGAGTGCGTGACCATCAGGTAGACAGGGGTTATGCTCAAAAATGCGAAGAGCAGAAGCGCCCAATAGCGTCCTGTCTTGAAGATGCGTTTCACCGTCCAATCCGTCGCAGCCCAGACAGGATCGATCACTTCCACGGTTCGATCTCTTGGAGGCTGACCGACGACCGAGCCGTCAGGCCTGAGGTCAAGCTCTGAAGGTTTATGACGAAGAAAGATAAGCATCAAGGGGAAGAGCACAACAAAGTAGAGAACCGCAAGGGCCGTAAAAGCCGTGCGCCAGCCCCACAATGTAATGAAATACTGCGCCAGCGGCACAAGGAGGAATGTTCCCAGCCCCATCCCCGAGACAGCAAAACCGACGGCCACGCCCCGCTTTCTTTCAAACCACTGGGCGAGCAGAGGCGAGTATGCGGCAATGGACACGGCAGTAACGCCGATCGCAACGATCCCTCCGAAGAAAATATAGAACTGCAAGAGGCTCCCGATATAGCGGCAGAGCGCCAGGCCGCCGCACATGATTACTATACCGGGAACTATGACGCGCCTCGGTCCGAACCGATCGATGAGCCCTCCCGTGAGCGGCGCCAGCACAAGGTAGATGATATAGGAAACCGACTGAACCCCGGCTGCAGCACCTCGACTCCAACCGAATTGATCGAGAAGAGCCGCATAAAATACCGCAAACGTAGTGCGGATGCCTGTCCACGCGGCCATGCCGAGAAGACCAAGGGCGACGATGACCCAGCCATAGAAAAAGGGCAGGGACGAAAAACGTTTTTCCGTCAAATAGATTCCCTCCTTGGACCCTTCACCGCTTTTTATCGCAGATAAGAGCGGATAAAGGCCGTGATAACTACCGATGTTTCATTTCTTGATCGGCTGTGTGATAGAGGACACAGCCGATCAACCCCAGCATCTCCGATGGGGTGACATTTGACCTCTCTTTGCTTCTATCTGCGTACATCTGCGATAAAGATTCCATTCTTTATGAAAATTTGACTCTGCCATGCCAAGTGTCCGACTCTTCCGCCCCAGCGTTTCTATATTCTTCACAATTTCGGAACGTAACACAATGGTTTTTTGCCGGTGAAGCGCCTCATCCAAAAATTGACACATTTTTTGAATGCGGATATACTTTATACACGTGCCTGGCAGGCACGTTGCGATGTCTCGATTACAGAAAAGAATAGCCGTAGTCCTCGTTCTATTCCTCATGGCAATAACCTTGCTCTGTTTCATCGATTTTGGCGGTGGGAACGCCGGAATCAACAGGGTGGCCTCCTTCATGAACCTCAAGATGATAATTCCGGTCCCTGTAGTGGAAGCGGGCAGATACGGCTTGACACTGATAGCGAAGGAAAGCGTCCGTCCGAACATCGGGGCGCTGCTCGTGTACGCAATTCTCGGATTCGTCATCGCTTCGACGATTTACGGTCTTCAGCCGAAAGTGGGCGGCTTAGGCGCTTCCGATTGGATGGATGTGGGGCGGCGCATGTCAGAATCGGCCTATTACGAGGAAGCGATAGACGCGTACAGTATAGCTACCCAGCTCAATCCCAGAGCGGCGACAGCCTATGCCGAGAGGGGCGTGGCATATCACAAAGCCGGCGACTACGACCATGCTGTTCAGGACTACCATGCGGCTCTTCGGCTCAGACCTGTAGTGACTGACTATTACAGGGAGCTGGGTGATTATTTCAACAGCCTCAAGCTCGTGGCCGGCCATGGGTTGAGTGAGAGCGCGCCCGTTGAACGCGAGCCCGCACCCACAACCGATTTTCTCTGGTGTCCCAACTGTTTTATAGCGATGAAGGTGGCTAAGGGGAGCAGAGGATGCTTCTCCTGCCCCAAATGCGCCCACGAATTCTTCGCGTGAAGGTGGGCTGCTTTTCGCGCCTCTCTTCGTTGCCCTTCGACCTGTGCCGCTCGACGTACCCCAAAGTACGCCTTCACGGCCCAGGTCTCGGTGCGCCTCGATATGCATCGAAATTCAGCCCACCTTCACACGTCGCACGACTCCTTCGGAGCGCCTCGCTATGCATCGAAAATCAGCCCCGCCATCAGCGTGTCTCGATCCTCCGTCAACTCGTCGCCTCGATATCCTTCAAATATTTTACATTCGTATCGTAATTTGATATTTGTTTTACCGGCGTGAATATCGTGGCAACTATTTGGACTTGTCCGTGTCAGGAGGGATCAGGATGGCTGAAGAGACGGTGACCAGCATATGCGGCATATGCCCGGGCGGTTGTGGCGTAAATGTGGTACTGGTCGATGGCAAAGTGGAGAAGATTTCGGCCCTCAAAAACCATCCCATCGGCGTTGTCTGTATCCGGGGAGTTCATTCGAAGGAAATCATCTATTCAAAGGATAGACTGAAGTACCCTTTGCTCCGGGTCGGCGAAAAGGGTGAAGGAAAGTTCGAGCGGATAACGTGGGATGACGCCATCGACCGCATTGTCCATGCGTTTCAGAAAACCAGGGATGAATATGGCGCCCAAGCCGTCATGAGCTACTTTGGCCGTGGCAGTTTCGAATCAAATATCGGAGATGTTTTCGGGGTTCCGGGTTCCACCAGTCAAGGCGTCACCGGTTTTCTGCATCCGTTTGGCTCACCCAACGGTGCAGGCGTCTCTTCAGTGTGCTACGTGTCGTATAGCTTGCTTGCCGCAATACCAACCATCGGGGCACCTATGCATTCGGTGTACCCGGATTTTGAGAACACCGATCTGGTTGTCATATGGGGAACAAATCCATCCACAGATTCGCCTCCTGCCATACTGAAGAAGGTCCTGGCCGCGAAAAAGCGGGGCGCCAGAGTAGTCGTGATCGATCAAATGCGATCCCACATGGCAAAGCGCGCGGACCAGTGGATCGGCATCCGCTCCGGCACCGATGGCGCGTTGGCGCTCGCCATGATGCATGTCATTGTGAACGAAGGGCTCTATGACGAAGCGTTCGTGCGCGAGTGGACTACCGGTTTTGACGCACTTCGGGCTTATGTACAACAGTTTCCACCGGAAGAGGTTGAAAAAATTACCCGCGTACCAAGGGAGATTATCGTCGAGTTGGCTCGATCCATAGCAAAGGCGAAAGGCGCCTCACTGCACATGTACACGGGACTGGAGTACAGCAATTGCGGCGTGCAGAGCATCCGGGCGGCGCTATGCCTTTGGGCGATAACCGGCAACCTCGATGTGCCGGGCGGGCTGGTGTTCAGGCCCCGAAGTCGATTGAGGTTTCCGAGTATCACGTTGGACCCGCCACAGGGAGTGAAACCGATCGGTGCAGACAAGTATCCCTATTTTTGTGACGTGATTAAAGCGGCGCAGTTCATGGAAGCGCCCAGGGCTATCTTGCAGGGTGATCCCTATCCGGTCAAGACGCTGTTGGTGTTCGGCGCATCGCTTTTGACCAGTCTGCCTGATCCTGAGCTGTGGAAGAAATGTTTCAAGCAGCTTGATTTCATGGTCGTGTACGACAGGTTCATGACGGCTGACGCCATGTACGCCGATATCGTACTGCCTGCCACCACGAATTACGAGAATGTGGGGTACCAGAGATATCCCGGAGGATACTGCCAGTTGCGGCAGAAGGGTGATCGATCCGATAGAGGAAGCACGATCCGGCTACACGTTCCTGATAGCACTGGCGAAGGGGCTTGGCTACGGCGATCGCTTCCCGGCAACCGAGGAAGACCGCCTCAAATTTGCTTTCGAGTCCGGCCCCGTGACCCTGGAAGAATTGAAAGCACATCCGGAAGGCGTCAAGTTTGATGCCGGCAGAACGGAATACCGGAAATATGCCAAAGGCCTGTTGCGCAAAGGGGATAAACCGGGATTCGATACGCCTTCGGGGAAGATAGAGCTCGTGTCAAGCCTGTTGGAGAAGTACGGCTATGATGGCCTGCCTGTATACGTGGAGCCCACTGAAGGCCCCCTGGGCAGCCCCGGGCTTTACAAGAAATATCCGCTCGTGCTCAATACCGGGGCCAGGCTTCAGTCGGCGTTTCGGTCGCAGCACTTGTGCATTCAGGGGCTTTTAAAGCTGCAGCCGAAACCGGAAGTTCTTATTCATCCCATGGATGCGAAGGCGAGGGGAATTGAAAACGAAGACAAAGTCTGGGTCGAGTCTCCCAGGGGCCGGGTAGGCTTTTGGGCCAGGGTGACGGACGACGTGCTGACGGGGCAGGTGGAAGTGAACGTAGGCGGAGGCAGTCCCATCCATGCCGAAGGGTGGAAAGAAGCTAACGCAAACTACCTGACCGACTACGAGAATCGCGATCCGATTTCCGGCTTCCCGGTGTATAAGGCATTGCTTTGTGATGTAAGAAAGCGCGACTGAAACTCTTCCGGTACGCCACAGTTGACGAGGTGCAGTTTTACTCTTCGGGCGGCAGCATGCAGGTTCCGATTGAGCCGAACAGGCAACGCTTGTTTCCATCCAGCCAGATCGCGCCCGACAAGTTAGCGCCCGCGATATTGGCAGAAGAAAGTTCGGCGCCGGACAGGATGGCGCCCGAAAGGTTTGCATCACCGAGGTTCGCATCTGAGAGGTTGGCGTTCGTGAGGTTCGCAGCGGAAAGGTTCGCACCGGAAAGATTGGCGCCCGACAGATTGGCTTCAGATAAAGGGGCGTAGCTGAGATCACAGCGCGGACATTGCCCCCCGGACAGCAGGCTATTCAGACTTGCCTCATCAAAACCAGACGAGTTAACGGCCATGACCAGTAATGGGGCAACAATGAGACAGATAACGAAGAGCCTCTTTCTTTTGTTCATGGTATCCTCCTCGAGAAGAAATACCGGAGTGGCGCAGTCCATCTCAGATCTAACTTCTTAGGTTAATGATGCCTATGCTATTGCTCTAAGTCAAGGAGTGCCGTGCGGAGGGGAAGTGTCGCGATGCCGATCTCGAACGAACGTTTGTCTTTGTTTCGGCAATAAGGTGGCGAGGGGGGCCTGCTTCATGTGCCCGCTGAAATGTAACGTGCAAAATGCATCCAGGGCACGCAGGCACCCCACGCCTCGCATACTTAATCCACGAAAACAGTAGCAACACTCGGGCCATTGGTGCTAATTACACTATCTGACTGAAATCAGGGAGAATTATTTTCCACTGCACGCCGACGATGAGAATATTGGAGGAATTTTCATGCATTGGACATGTGGGTTACCGAAGGCTTTTGTGGACAATTGCGGGATTTGCTTGTTATACCAACTTGCATTCAAGATGGAGACCGAGGCGGCAGCGAGGAGCAGAGGAAGGCGTACCTTGGGTACGTCGACGAAAGCGACGTAGCGACAACGAAGGTATACACTTGAAGGCAAGTTGGTATTACTTTTTTTCCAGCGCCTTCCTGACTGCACTAGCTAACTGGCGTCTTGAGAGCGGCTTCATGAGGAACTCTCGTATTCCGGCTTTCTGCACCGACTCGCGCGAAACGGTTTCGCTGTAACCGGTGCACAGGATGACCGGCAGGTCAGGCTTGAGCTTCAGCAGTTCGACCGCAAGCGTGACTCCTGTCATTTGAGGCATTGTCTGGTCAGTAATAACAAGATCGAATGCCCTGTCCTTCCTGAAGGTCTTCAGCGCTTCTTTGCCCGATCTCTTCGTGACCACGGTGTAACCCAGGCTCTGGAGCACGCCCTGGCCCAGTTCAACGATGGCTTCTTCATCGTCAACCAGCAGTATTCTCTCGGTCCCGGTAGGCAAAGCTCCCCGGGATCCGTTCCCGTTGTCGGTCTCTTCGGGTATGGCTGCCGCAGGGAGAAAGACGCTGAAGGTTGAGCCTTGTCCGGGCCTGCTTGTGACGCGTATGCCCCCCTTGTGGCTCTTCACAATGCCGTAGACCATCGAGAGGCCGAGCCCTGTTCCCTGGCCTTTTTCTTTCGTCGTGAAAAACGGCTCGAATATCCGCTTCAGCACCTTATTTTCCATCCCGATTCCCGTATCGCTTACTGACAGGACCAGGTAGTCTCCCGGTGTCATATCGGGTTCGGGGAGCAGTTCCGGCGAATCGACCGTGACGGCTCGGAGCGCGATCTCCATGGTCCCGCCCTTCGTCCACATTGCATGCGATGCGTTAGCGCCGAGGTTCATGATGATCTGCTGTAGCTGGGAAGGATCTGCATAGGCAAGGTCTTGATCGGTGTCCATGTTGAGCTTCATGGCGATCGTACTCGGCAGGGATGCTCGAAGGAGCTTGAACGTCTCCTCAACGACGGGAGCGAGGTGAAGCGCCTTCTTCTCTTCCTCGCTCTTCCTGCTGAAGGTGAGGATCTGTCTGACAAGGTCTCTCCCCCTGTAGCCCGCTTCCAATACCCGTTCCATCTTCTGCCGCACAGCCGGGATGTCTGAGACATCATCGATTACCATCTCGGTAAAACCGATGATCGCGGCGAGTATATTATTGAAGTCGTGCGCAATGCCGCCCGCAAGGGTACCGACAGCCTCCATCTTCTGGGCCTGACGAAGCTGGTCTTCAAGTTGCTTCCTTTCGGTAGTATCCTGTACTAAACCTTCATAGTAGACCAGTCTCCCGCTGGTGTCCCTTACCGCCCTGATGTCGAGCGAGACCAGGAACTTGTTTCCATCTTTCCGCCGGTGTTCCGCTTCAAGCTCGCGGGCAACGCCGGTTTCCCGCAGGAATCTTTTATGGCGCATGCTCTCCGCACGATCGACGTACAGGTCCCACACTGTGGCAACGTTGCGAAGTATCTCCGAAGGTGATTCCCATCCGTATATCCTCGCGAAAGCGGGGTTTACCGCGACGAACCGTCCTTCCGGCGTACTCTGAAAAATCCCTTCAGTGGCATTGTCAAAGATGCTGCGATATCGTTCCTCGCTTTCCTTCAAGGCCTCCGCCGCCCGATTGAGTTCCTGGAAGAGCCGTGCATTCGCGATAGCGCCTGCGATCTGGCTGGCCACACTCTGCGCCAGCCTGATGTCACTCTCTCCGTAAATGTTTATCTTCTTTGACCAGAGAGTCAGGCTGCCGATCACCACGCCTCTCGCGATCAGGAGTACGGAGAGCCTCGATCTCAGGCCCGCCTGGAAAGCGGGTAGAATGCTTGGGTATCGATGCCGCACCTCCTCGACAGAACTCGATTGAAAAAGCATTGGCGCAGCCAGGCGCATCATCTCTTCGGTAATGGTCCCCGCGATAGGGAAGACGATTCCCTTGTCTCTGCCCGCCACCTTCATCCCCGCCATGTACGCGGTGGTGAGGGTCCCTTCCTGTTGGTTGATAAGGTTGACCAGGATCCGGTCAGAAGGAATGAGCTTTCGCACCTCTTCGGCAAAGCGCTCATACACCTCTTCAATATCCAGGCTCGAGCTGATAATACGCCCGATCTCGGCTATGACGCGCGCTTCGTCTGCAAGCCGTCGCGCTTCCTTTTCGCTGGGCTTCAGCGCCTTTTCTGTCTCTTCCTTTTTTCTATTCACTGGAGCTTTCTATAATGAAGAAATAATGCGCATTGAAGGAACTGTCAAGAAAATCATGTGCCGGACGATCAATGAGAGCATCGAACGGGAGATCAGGAACATTGCTATTGAGACGACAACTAAATACCTGCACTTTTTCTTGAGGTCGTCATTCCGGCGAAAGCCGGAATCCAGTGGATTCAAAATAGTCTGGACCCCGGTTTTCACCGGGGTGACGGCCTAGGTTAGCGCTTATGTCCTCAAGGGGGTGTGGGTGATGTCACATTATTTATTGCGTTTGTATTAGACCGACGTTGCCTTTCCGCCTTTTTCAACCATTCTTCTGAGTTCTTCAATTTCGCGTTTGCTTTCTGTAAAATCTTCCACCGTTCCCTCGTAGTAAAGAACTGCGCCTGCCTCGTCCTTTACCGCCCGGGCGTTTATGGAGACCCAGCAGATGCTTCCGTCTTTCCGTTGAAACTGTGTTTCAAACCTTTGAACGATACCTTGTTCCGCTAAAATAGACTTATACGTTAATCTGTCTTCGGGCTTCACATACACCTGCTTACCGATGTCAGTGACCTCACGCATCATCTGTGCGGGAGATTGATAGCCCATGATTCGCGCATAGGCAGGGTTGACGCTTATGAACTGCCCTTCGGGCGTTGTCTGAAAAATACCCTCAACAGCATTTTCGAAAATGCTGCGGTATTTCGCCTCCGCCTTACGAAGCGCTTGCTCGGCCAGCTTTTGCTCGGTGATATCTTCCAGCGTTTCCAGCGCGCCCACAATGTTATTCTCGGAATCGCGTATCACAGCGGCAGTGAAGTAGAGCCACTTTCCATGGTCTCCCATCGCGTCGAAGAAGTCAGTCGCCTTGTATGCGCCGTCCACAAGATGCGACTCGCTGAACTTCCCGTCATACCAGTCAGCCATCTGACCTATGGCTTGATCCACCATCAGATCGGCGATGCACGGTCTTTTCGTGCCGTAGAACGCTTTCCAGTGATCTTGTGTGCCTATCATTTCTTCGGCCTTGATGCCGCTGAGCGCCTCAAGAGCCCTGTTCCAGTGAGTGACCCGGTGTTCCTTGTCAATCACGAATTGCGGAATCGGAGAGCCGTAAAGGATGCTCTTCAATTTCTGCCCGCTGTCCTTGAGGGCCTCTTCTGATTTCCTGCGTTTGGTGACGTCCAGGAGAAAGCCGAGAACGCCTGTGATGCGGCCCCCCTCCCTGATCGCTGTCGTACTGATATGAACCCAAGCTATATCGCCTTCCGGCCTGTAGTAAGCAAATTCATAGGGCTGTACGTGTTCGCCCCGCACCGCTGCTTCGAAATTCTTTCGAACCATCTCCCTCTCCTGCTCCCGGACAAGATCAAACAAGGTCCTCTCCAGGTGCCATTCTCGCGGATATCCTGACCTCTTGGCTACCACATCATTGATGTAGGTGAAGCGTCCCTCGGCATCAAATGTGTAGACGCCATAATGCATGGTTTTCAGAATATTCCTGAACTGAGCTTCGCTCTTCTCCAGAGCCTCTTCCTCTTTCTTGGCGTCGGTGATGTCCAGTGAGGACACCACCGCATGGGTAACTTCACCCTTCTCATTGAAGTAAGGAGAGTAAGAAACGCGGTAGCACCTGAGGCCCACGTCCGCGAACTCCAACCAGTTCTCATAATTGACTACCTTGCCGATAAAACATTGGTCCAGGTATCTTTTGACGAATTTGTTGAAATCTTCTTCTCCCCAGACAGAAGCTACCGAGTTGCCGATGATTTCCCCCCTGCTTCTCCCGTGACTCCGGCAATAGGCTTCACTGGCGAATTCATAGACGTAGGATCTGTTAATAAGGGTCATGGAATCGATGAGGGTTCTCACAGCGGGCTTATCCCTGTACCGTTCTTCAATCGGTTTCTTTAACGGCTGTCCCTTTAATTTCTCAGGATCCATCATGTAGACCCTCCTTGCTAGTACGCGGAAACATTGGAACCATTTTTATTATCTCCCATCCTGAATCATTTTAGCAGATTCCGACAGTTTCCACCACCGAGGAAGTTGTGTGCCCGGCTTCACCGGACCAGCCCATCGGGTAGTGTACTGCGACCCTCGATGTCATTCCGGCGGACGCCGGAATCCAGATTCTACAAGGATTTCTGGACCCCGACTTCCGCCGGGGTGACAACGGTTGGGAATGCAAGTACTTAGCAAGTAGGTACTATTGCGGGCCTGGCAGCTCGTCGTTACATGTTATGCCGACTCTTTAGTGCCCAGCGTGTCCAGCGTTTTCCTGATGACCTTCGATATCTCGCTCTTCGTCAAGGGCTTCATGAGGAAACCTTTAATGCCGGCCGTTTTTGCGGATTCAGCATTTGCGAGATGACTGAAGCCGGTACAGAGGATGACCGGCATATCCGGCCGAACGGAAAGGATCTCACGCGCAAGCTCAAGCCCCGATATGTCAGGCATGGTTTGATCGGTGATGACGAGATTGAAGCGGGATGGATCCTCTTTCACGAGCGCCAGGGCTTCTCTGCTGCTCGTTCGGCACGTCACCTGGTAGCCGAGCCCCGCAAGCAGCTCTTCACCCATCTCCACCAGGGGCAGCTCATCATCGACGAAAAGGATATGTTCCGAACCTGTCGGGACCTGCTCATCTTCGGCTGCTGCATCGACCATAAGTTTTTCAGTAACTTTGGGGAAAGAGACCGTGAACGCGGAACCTTTCCCGGGCTCGCTTTCAACCGTGATGTAGCCGTTCGACTGCTTCACAATCCCCATTACCATCGATAAGCCGAGACCTGTTCCCTCTCCCATGCGCTTCGTGGTGAAGAAGGGATCGAATATTCTGTCGACCACATCGCGTGAAATACCAACGCCGGTATCGCGGACCACAAGCTGCATATAGAGACCCGGCTTGATGCCCTGATGGTTCACACCCGACGCCGATACGCTGAAATCCCTCAGTGTAATTTCGAGATCTCCTCCCTTTTCCTGCATCGCATATGCAGCATTCGTACAGAGGTTCATGATGACCTGCTGAATCTGCACCGGATCTCCAAGGATGAGACCCGACTCGCTCTCGATGCTAAGTTTGATGCTGATCGTGGATGGTGTGGAAGCGCGCAGCAGCTTTACGGTCTCGTTGGTGATGCTGCTCAGCATGAAGGGTTTCTTCTCCTGCTCGCTTCTTCGTGAGAAGGTCAACATCTGTTTGATGAGGTCCCGTCCGCGAAGGCCTGCCTGCAGGACCCTGTTGATGAAGCGCTCATGCGGGTTTCCGGGAGGAAGGTCATCCTTGATTAACTCGGTGAAGCCGATCATGGCCGCGAGTATGTTATTGAAGTCGTGGGCTATGCCGCCCGTGAGCGTCCCGAGGGCCTCCATTTTCTGAGCCTGACGGAGCCTGGACTCGGCCCGCTCGCGCTCGGTCGTCTCTTCCTTCAGTTTTTCGTAGGCCTCACGAAGTTCCTCAGTCCGCGCCTCAACACGCAGTTCCAACTCGTCATGGGCACGGCGCAGCGCCTCCTCCTGCTCTTTCAGATCGCGGAAAAGCTTCTGATAGGGATCTTTGAGAACAGCCGCTACCATGGCTTTGTAAAACAGGAGGAACGAGACGACTTTGAGCAGGTGACCGAGCATATTGAAGTCACCATACACGCTTATGTACCGTGTGAAAGCAAGTTCGGAAAGGATAGAGGTACCAATTGCCGCGACGATGAAAGAAAGATCGGCAGGCGAAAAGCGCTTTCGTTGCGGCCACAGCGCTGCCACGCTTGCGATCAAGATCATGCAGATGACGTACTCGGCTCCAATTTTGAAGGACGTCAGCCCCTGGTGCGGTCCGCTCTCAATGTAACACGCGGGAAAGGCATCCAGAGGGAAGATGATCGCCAGGAGAACTGCGGTAGCCGCCAGATACGCGAGCAACGTCGGCCACGCGCGCACACGCCGGAGCATGAAGAGGGGAGCGATCAGCAGCGAGAGTGATTGCATGCCGCGGGCGGCAATCCAGAGCTGCGTGGGCAGGTTCGCTCCATGTCCGGGGAATACGCCGAGCCCTTTGAAGGCGAGCGTGTGGAGAAGATCGAGGCCGGCTACCGAGAGAAAAGCAATGCTCAGGTAGGTCAGGTAACCATTGGTGCTGAATCGGCTGGAGTTCCATGCCACGGCGAACATGGCGCCGGCTACCGCAATGGTGAAGAGTTCTGCCAGGGTGTGGAAGAGCAGATAGCTGTACCTGCTGGTGAGCCATAGTCCGGCTATCGCAGCCAGCACTGTCGCAATGTATCCTACGGTATTGATGGTGCGTCTATCCATTCCATCTCCGGTTGCGACTTCTCACTACATCTGTTTTTGTTTTCTTTCGGAGCGGTGCCGAGCTTCATACAGGGCTGAAGATCGAGCGTGATAAGTATATCAGCGGCGGCGCTGATTGCGCAAGACCAGCGCCATCGGGCAGTGCCTACTTGTGTAAGTACGCGCATTCTCATGTCGTCACCCCGGTGAAAACCGGGGTCCAGAAACCCTCGTAAAGACTGGATTCCGGGTCAAGCCCGGAATGACGTAAAGGGAGACAACATGCCCACGAACTTTGACAGGCAGGTATTAGGTCAGTGGTTTGGTCCGTCCAGTATGCGCCGGATAGTCTCTGCCAGTTCCTTCTTCACCACGGGTTTCATCACGAACGCGCGAATGCCGATCTCTTCTGCCTGCTCGGGTGATACCGTCTCGCTGTAACCGGTGCACAGGATGATGGGCATGTCAGGACGCACCACGAGGATTTTTTGTGCCAGATTTATTCCTGTTACATCAGGCATGGTCTGGTCGGTAATGACCAGGTCGTATTGGGAAGGATCTTTGCGGAAGAGGTCCCATGCGTCGGTGCCGTTTGCGGCGACGCTGACCTGATACCCGAGGCTTTCCAGTACGGCCCGGGTCATGTCCACGATCGCTTCCTCGTCATCGACGAAGAGTATCCGCTCAGCGCCGGTAGGTAGCCGGCTAGGCAATGCCTCATCGCTTGTTGCACGCGGTTTCGCGGCCCGGGGCAAAAAGACTTCAAAGGTCGATCCCTTCCCCACCTCGCTGTGCATTGTGACCGCGCCACCGTGACTCTTGATGACGCCGTAGACAACGGCAAGGCCCATGCCGGTGCCCTTTCCCAGTCCCTTTGTCGTGAAGAATGGTTCGAATGCCTTCCGCTGCACCTCATCGGTCATGCCAACGCCCGTGTCTTTCACCATCAGTCTTACGTAGGCGCCGGGCTGCATCTGTGCGTCAGGCACAGCGTCATCCGGTGTGAATGTGACCGAGGAGACTTCCATGGTAAGCTCTCCTCCTTGTTCCCGCATTGCATCGGCTGCGTTGGTAGCGAGGTTCATGATGACCTGCTGGATCAGCGTGGGGTCGCACGCGACGAAGTCGTCGGTCGTATTGACAGCAAGCTCCATGCGGACCGTGCTCGGTAGAGTTGCCCTGAGCAGATCGTGCGTCTCTCTCACCAAAGGCGCGAGATTTATTTCCGCCCTTTCTCCTTCCCTCTTGCGGCTGAAGGCCAGTATCTGCCTGACGAGCTCTCTGCCCCGGATGCCTGCCTCGAATATCCTTTTCAGATGGTGCTGCGCTTTTGAGTCAGAGGGAATGGCATCCTGGGCCAGTTCTGAGAATCCTATGATGACCGCCAGGAGATTGTTGAAGTCATGGGCAATACCGCCCGCCAGGGTACCGATGGCTTCAAGCTTGTGCGATTGACGCAGCCGTTCTTCGAGGCGCTCGCGCTCGATAGCGTAGCGGATGGAACGCTCCAGGAGGTCGCCGGTGATCTGTCCTTTCACGAGGTAGTCGGACGCGCCCGCGCGGATAGCCTCCACATCTGCCCCGGCATTATCATGGCCGGTGAGAAAAATCACCGGGCATCCCGGGCCTGTTACCGCAGCCTCGCGCAACAGTTCCAGGCCGGTGCGCTCGCCGAGCCTGTAGTCGAGAAGGCAGACATCCTGACCGGTGCGATTCAGCGCTTCGGCAGCCGCATCGTACGTGGGGATCCACTCCATGTCGTAGCTCGCCCGTTCACTTTTTGAGAGCAGTTTCCGGACCAGGACGTAATCATCCTCGTCGTCCTCGATGAGCAGAACTTTTATTCGCTGCTTCTCCATCCGATCTCCCTCCGGGCTTATTTCCCTTCCGGCTTCCCGCAACCTTGCGGACCTGGCAGCTCCACTATGTCAAACCAGTATCTACCGAGTGATTTTACGACCTCTACCAATGCCTGAAAGGTGACCGGTTTGGTGACATACGAGTTGGCGCCCAGGTCGTAACTCTTCAGGACGTCGGCCTCGTTCTGAGACGTAGTCAGCACGACGACGGGAATGCACTTGAGATTGGCATCTTCCTTGATTTCCTTCAGGGCTTCCTGTCCGCTTTTTTTCGGCATGTTGAGGTCGAGAAGGATGACCCCCGGACGCGGACAGGAGCCGGGCTCCTTGTATCTGCCGCGGCAATGGAGGTAATCCATCAGTTCTTCGCCGTCCTCAACAAAACGCAGATCGTTGGCGAGACGGCTCTCGTTGAAGGCCTTTTCGACGAGCATGCAGTCTTCCTTGTCGTCATCGGCCATGAGAATAGTAATCGGGTTTCCCGGCTTATGTGTCATGGTGTACCTCCCGCTTCTTTACTTGCTATTGTCAGACTCCATGTAATTTGTTTAAGACAGTGCTCTTCATCGCAGATAAGAGCGGATAAAAGCCCTGATGAACGCTGATGAAATCATTTTTGACCGCCTGTGTGATAAGACGGCACAGCCGGTCAACCTGCAGCACCTCCGGTGGGGTGAGACTTGCGCGGGAGCGCTGGAGGTGTGGACTGCATTGACGTTGTATCACAATGCTGTCCACCGGCATAATCATCTGCGAACATCTCTCTTTGCCTCTATCTGCGTACATCTGCGATAAAATTCCAGCCTCACAATCTTTTCATGATGCCTTTGACAGTACCCTTCACTTGCGTTAACCGCATTTAAGGGTTCATCCCCCGGAATCGTCAGGTTAGTTTATCATATTATTGTTGGCCATGGGACTGTTTGGCGGGTAACGTCACAATAAATGTCGCTCCTTTTCCGGGTGCGCTTTTTGCCGTTATTGTGCCGCCGTGGCGGTCCACGATCTTCCGGACTATGGCAAGGCCTATGCCCGTGCCCTCGTAGGCGCCCCGACCGTGCAGCCGCTGAAACGGTGTGAATATACGATCGAGATACTTCTCATCAAAGCCGATGCCGTTATCTTCGACAAGGATCTGGTATTTCCCGTCTGTTCGAGTGAGCATCAGCGCGACGGCTGTAGATTCTCACGACAGGTTTTTCCTCGCCGTGGAACTTGAGCGCGTTGCCGATGAGGTTCTGGAAGAGCTGCTGCATCTGGACAGGATCTGCCTCAATCCTGGGCAGGTCGCCGATTTCTACTCGTGCATCTGTTTCACGGATACGCACCTCCAGATCAACCAGTGCTCCGTGTGCCAGTGACTTAAGATCGGCAAGAGAGAAGGGCTGCGCTTTCGTAGTCACCCGTGAATAGTTGAGCAAGGCCTGGATCAGCCCCTGCATGCGGACCGCCGCATTCTGCATGCGAACGAGGTAATCTTGTCCCTCCTCACCGAGTGCCTCTTTGTAGCCCGACACCAGTTGATCTCCGAACGCCTGGATCTTTCTTAAAGGTTCCTGGAGATCGTGAGAGGCCACGAAGGCAAAGTCCTGAAGCTCCCGGTTGGTCACCTCCAGTTGCGACGCGTATCGCCTGGTCTCCTCCTCGATCCGTTTGCGTTCGGTAACGTCACGTGCTGCGGCGAAGATGCCGATCACTTTTCCCGCCTCGTTCCGGTAGACCGACGCGTTGTAGACGACGGGCGTAATCGGGCCATTTCGGTGACGGATACTCAGTTCGTAATCACGCACTAAGCCCTTGCTGAATACCTGCTGGTACCCGCTGCGGGCTTTCTCCGGGTCGGTGAAATACGTCAGAGAAATCCGTGCCGATGAGTTCCTCTCGTGCATAGCCGGTAGCGAGCGCAGTGGCGGCATTCACATCACTTATCCTGCCTTCCGGGTCGATGGTCACGAGCGGGTCAAGACTTGCTTCGATCAAGCTCCTGGTATAGACGCCTGCCAGACGGAGGGCCTCCCGGGCGCGTTTCTGCTCGGCAACCTCATGTTCGAGCATTTCGTGGGAGGACTTCAGCTTTGCCGCCATATCGTTGAAGGCGCCCGCCAATGTGTTCATTTCATCTTTGCTTGCGACGTTTACCCGGTAATCGAGATCGCCCGAGGCAATCCGCTGCGTGCCTTCTTGCAGCGCGCTGATCGAGCCCCCAATGCTCCTTGCCAGCAGAGAAGAGGTTACGGCAGCCGATATGATGAGCAGGGAAGCGGAGCCGAGGATAAGGATAAGTGCGCCGCGCCTGGCATCATCCATGCGGCGCTCGCTCTCGCGGTTGAACAGCGAAGCGTCATTTGCCATCATTTCGGCGCGCGCCAGAAGCTGTGCCGTGATGCCTTCGTTCAACTCGTCATAGGGCGTGGAAGCACTGCCTGTGGCGGCAGGGGTTTTCTCGTCTCTTTGACTGAGCACATCGAAGAGCCGTTTCAGCTGTTCGTGGGTAGAGCGCAGCCTCCCAAGGAGGATCTCCTGCTCACGGCTCCCCGCCACGTGCTCCGAAAGCACTTTGCCGAGAGCCGCGTGCTTCAACTCCCACTGCACCCTGGGGCGCGCATCCTTGAGCGTCAGGTAGGCGTAGCTGAGGGACGTGAGGTCCGAAACATCCTTGATCACGCTGGAGGCAAAGCGATCGTTCCTTGCGGCTTCCTCCATGTTTCGGGACGCTATGAAGAGCGTGAGCGCAACGAGCGAGGCGAGCCCGATCGTGACGAGGGCGCTCAGCCGCAGTTTTGTCCTGATCGACATGTTCGCGAATGGGTGAAATAGGGACATGCTAATGGACAATGCTCACCGCCTCCGGCTTCACCTTGTCAAGAGCGTTAAAGTAGAAAAAGTCGAGAAAATTGGGCATCTCCTTGTTCGTTACGCAGGTTGTTGCGCATTGCCCACTTCGCCTCCCGTTCCATGAGCACGAGCAGGTCCTGGCTCAGCTGAAGCTGGAAACGAGAGCGGGACCACGCTGCAAGGAAGGACTCGCTATCGGCCTTGAACCTATTACGCAGGATAGTCTGGGCCCGGTCCGGATATTTCGAGATAAAGGTTTCTGCATCGGAAAGGGCAGCCAGGAACCGCTCCATCGCTTTCGGCTGTTTTTTCAGAAACCCTTCTTTTGCAATGAGCACGAAATAGTAGTCCTGTCCGCTTTGAGCGGGCCAGCGTGCGCCATTCGCACCCAGTTGTTTCCGCATCTCGGTGGTGTGAGGCGGCCAGCAGAGCGCTGCGTCTATCGTCCCGTCGGCCATCGCTTTGACCATTTCTGAAGGTGTGTGGTAGACGATCTGAACGCTCCCGGCCGGGATGCGGTTGAAGATGAGATAGTTGTAAAGAAAGAATTCGGTCGAACTGCCACGGGTGACGGCGACGCGCTTCCCTTTCAGGTCTTGCGGCTGCGCAATGCCGCGATCTTTTCTCACCACAAGCTCGTACATCGGAGGATAAACAGATAGTGGCCGGCATCCTCAGGTCGGGGTGCTTGAAACTCTGCAAAACGAAGGCAAAATCGGCGGCGGTCGCGACATCGATCTTGTCTGCTATGAGATCGTTGACCGCCAGGACACCCGCCTCGTACTCCTTCATGACGACGTCAATGCCCTGTTTCTTGAAAAAGCCCTGGCTATCGGCCACATAAATGAGGGCAGACTGAACGGCCCGGTACACGCACCGATCCGCAGCGGCTCCGCACGAACCTCTTTTGCTGACGTCCCAAACGATAGCAGCATGCCGGCAATTACGACAGCGACGGTAATCTGAATCTTTCTTTTCAAGGCGGCCCCTTCCAAAACCCCTCCAAGCACTATCTTGTCATACCGGCGAAAGTATTCCGGCGACCGGTATCCAGTCATGCAATCGTCTAATACACCCTGGATTCCGGCCTACGCCGGAATGACGACAAATGGCTGGGCTAGTGAATCACCCCTACCGCCTCGGGCTTCACTGCCTCAAGCGGTTTCAAATCAATCATATTCAGATAATTCGGCATCTCTTTTTTTGATGTCAGGTTGTTCCTGATCATCCACTGCGCTTCCGCTTCCATACCCGTCAAGAGACCCTGGTCGAGACGGACCTTCAATGTGCTACCCGCCAATCTGAGCTGAACGTCACCGGGCGCGTAGTTGATCCTTGATTCGAGTATCGGCGAGACCTGCTCCGGGTGCTTGTCGACGAGGCCTTCCGCATCAATTACGGCCCGCAGCATTTTCGCGGCCGTTGCCGGAGAGCGACGAAGGAACGCTTCGGTGGTGACGAGAAGGAAGTAGTAATCATCTCGCCCCTGTATGGGCCAGATCGTTGCGTTGCTTTCAAAGCGTTTCTTTATTCTGGTTACGTGTGGCTCCCAGATCACAACGCCATCGACGGAACCATTATAGAACGCCTCCTCGATGGCCGAAGGGGCGAGGTCCACGATCTCCACGTCGGAAAAGGGGATGTTATTGTGCCTCAGATAGACGCCGAGAGAAAATTCCGAAATGCTCCCGCGCGGCAAGCCTATCCTCTTGCCCTTCAGGTCGGAGACTTTGTTTATCCCCCGGTCTTTTCGGACTATCAGTTCCATATTCTTCGTGTTGGCGATCTGGCCGAATGCCCTGAGATTATTGTGGTCAAGACTCTGCCGTGCGAGGACAAATTCGGTGGCCGTGGCGATATCCACGGCCCCGGCAAGAAGCGCATCGAGCGCCAGCGAGCCTGTCTCATAGGTCTTCACGATCGCATTAACCCCGCGCTGTTTGAAAAAACCCTTCTCATCCGCGATGTAGACCAGCCCTGCCACAGGTTGTGTCGCGGCCCCGATCCGCACGGTCTCAAGCGAATCAGCCTTCTGCGCGCAGCTTGTCAGCAGGCCGACCGCCATTGCGGTCGCGGCAGGAAAGACTACGATAGACCTGAGCGAGATAACCCTGTTTGTGCCTCATCTACATGTCTCACTAGATCGACATGTCTGTTGAGAGCAAACCAGAATCGATGACAGTCCGGAAGATCAGACCAGGACGCCCGGGATCCGAGTTCGAAGCCCAGGACCAATACGTTAGTGGACAATGCTCACCGCCTCCGGCTTGACCTTATCAAGCGCGTTGAAATAAAAAAAGTCGAGATAATTGGGCATCTGTGTTGCTTTGCACCAGCTTTGTTGCGGATTGCCCACTTTGCCTCCCGTTCCATGAGCACGAGCAGGTCCTGGGTCAACTGAATCTGAAAATGAGCGCGAGGACCAGTCTCCAAGGATTGTCTCAGCATCCATTTTCAATACCTTGCGCAGGATAGCCTGTGCCCGATCCGGATATTTCGTAATAAATTGTTCTGCCTCTAAAAGGGCGGCCAGGAATTGCTCCATCGTTTTCGGCTGCTTTTTTCAGAAACCCTTCCTTTGCGAGGAGCACCATATAGTACTCCTGCCCGCTCTGCGCGGGCCAGCGCGCGACCTTTCGCGCCCAGTTGTTTCGCCATCTGCGGTGGTATAAGGCGGCCAGGAAAGCGCTGCGTCTATCGTCCCGTCGGCCATCGCCTTGACTATTTCTGAAGGCGTGCGGTAGACGACGTGGACGCTCCCGGCCGGGATCCGGTTGAAGATGAGGTAGTTGTAGAGAAAGAATTCGCCCGAACTGCCGCGGGTGACAGCGACACTCTTCCCTTTCAGGTCTTGAGGCTGCCCGATACCGCGATCTTTTCGCACGAGAAGGTCGTGGTCGGATCCGTCGCAGATAGTGGCCGCTATCCTCAACTCCGGATGCGTGAACGCCTGTAGAACGAAGGCAAATTCGGCAGGTATCGCAATATCTATCTTGTCCCCGACCAGGTCGGCGATCTGCGCAGGGCCTGACTCATACACCTTAATGACGACGTCGACCCCGTGCTTTTTGAAAAATCCTTCACTATCGGCCAGGTAGATAAGGGCAGAGTGAAGGTTCGGAAAAACGCCGATCCGCAGAGGCTCCGCGGAGACCTGTCTTACCGACGTCACGAGCGACAGCAGCGCTCCCGCGACTACGAAGGTGATGCCAATCAGAACCTTTCTCTTCAAAGCCCTTTCCAAAACCTCCTCCAAAGTACCATTTTTGTCATACCGGCGAAGGCCGGAATTCAGTGCGTGTAATCACGTAATAGACTCTGGATTCCGGCCTTGACTGAATGAACATCGATCGTCCAAAGTCCTTTTCGTGACCCATGACCGGGTACCCGCTTGCGGGTGTTCCCGTGACCCCGTTTCTAATGAATTACCCCCACCGCGTCAGGCTTTACCGCCTCCAGCGGCTTCAAATCAATCATATCCAGATAATTCGGCATCTCTTTTTTCGGGGTCAGGTTGTTCCTGATCATCCATTGCGCCTCTGCTTCCATGAGCGTGAGAAGCCCCTGGTCGAGACGGACCTTCAACGCGCTTTTTGCCAATACGAGTTGGGCGTCGCCCGGCCGGAGCCTGAGCTTCGCATCCATTATCCGCTGTACCTCCTCCGGGTGCTTTTCGGTAAAGCTCTCCGCATCGATCAGGGCCCGCAGCATTTTTTCGGCCGCGAGCGGCGAGCGGCGAAGGAACTCTCCGGTGGTAATGAGGAGGAGGTAGTCATCGTCCCGCCCCTGGACCGGCCAGCTTACCGCGTTCTCTCCGAGACGTTCTTTGATCCGGGTCACGAACGGTTCCCAGATCACGACCGCATCGACGGAACTACTGACGAGCGCTTCCTCCATGGCCGAGGGTGCGAGGTCCACCATCTCCACGTTTGAAAGGGAGATGGTGTTGTGCCTCAGATAGGAGCCGAGGAAGAATTCACAGATGCTCCCGCGCGGCAAGCCTACCTTTTTGCCTTTCAGGTCGGAGAGTTTCTCTATCCCACGGTCTTTCCGCGCTACCAGCCCCATGGGATGAGTATTGGCGATCTGGGCGAAGGTTCTGAGGTTGTCGTTGTCAAAACTCTTCCGTACCATGACGAATTCGGTAGCAGTGGCAACATCCACCGCTCCGGCAAGAAGAGCGTTGACGGCGGGCACACCCGTCTCGTAGGCATCGGTGGCCACCACGTTAATCCCGCGCTGTTTGAAAAAGCCCTTCTCATCCGCTATGTGGACCAGGCCTGCTATCGGATGTGTTAGACCCCCGATCCTCACGGTCTCGAGTGAATCGGCCTTCTGCGCGCAGCCTGTGAGCAGGCCGACAGCCATAGCGATCGCGGCAAGAAAGACCACGATTAGACCTGAGCGAATAACCCTTTTGTGCCTCATCCTACTGTTTCACTGATCGACATTCTTACGCAAACCTGAATCATGTCACTCGTAATGTCTGGACCCGGGACACCCGTGATCCGAGTGCAAGCCCAGGCCCCTGGACCCATACTTAATGGACAATGCTCACCGCCTCCGGCTTCACCTTATCAAGCGCTTTGAAATAAAAGAAGTCGAGATAATTGGGCATCTCTTTGCTTTGTACAAGGTTGTTCCGGATTGCCCACTTTGCCTCGCGCTCCATGAGGACGACCATATCCTGGCTCAGCTGAAGCTGGTAACGGGAACGGGACCACGCTGAAAGGAAGGACTCGCTATCGGCCTTGAACCTGTTGCGTACGATAGTTTGTGCCCGGTCCGGGTATTTCGAGACAAAGGCTTCTGCATCGGAAAGGGCAGCCAGGAACCGCTCCACCGTTTTTGGCTGCTTTCTTAAGAACCCTTCTTTTGCGAAGAGTACGAAATAGTAGTCCTGCCCGCTTTGAGCCGGCCAGAGGGCGCCGTTCGCGCCCAGTTGTTTCCGCATCTCGGTGGTGTGAGGCGGCCAGCAGAGCGCTGCGTCTATCGTCCCATCGGCCATCGCCCTGACCATTTCAGAAGGTGTGTGGTAGACGACTTGAACGCTCCCGGCCGGGATGCGGTTGAAGATGAGATAGTTGTAAAGAAAGAATTCGGGCCCACTGCCACGGGTGACGGCGACGCGCTTCCCCTTCAGGTCCTGCGGCTGGGCAATGCCGCGATCTTTTCTCACCACAAGCTCGTAGTCGGACGATATAGAGATGGTGGCCAGCATTCTTAGATCGGGGTGCTTAAAACTCTGCAAGACGAAGACAAAATCGCCGGCGGTGGCGATATCGATCTTGTCCGCTATGAGATCATTGGCCGCAAGGGTGCCCGCCTCGTACTCCTTTATGACGACGTCAATGCCCTGTTTCTTGAAAAAGCCCTGACTTTCAGCCACATAAATGAGGGTGGACTGAACAGCCCGATAACCCGCGCCAACCCGCAGCGGCTCCGCAGACGGCCTGTTTTACTGACGCCCCAAGCAACAGCAGCACTCCGGCAACTACGGCAGCGATGGTAATCGGAACCTTTCTTTTCAAAACCCCTTCCACGAACCTCTCCAAAGCACTATTTCCGTCATTCCGGCGGAAGCCGGTATCCAGTCATGCAATCGTCTAATACACTCTGGATTCCGGCCTACGCCGGAATGACGACAAAAGGCAGATCCTCCACAGGCTCAGTGAATCACCCCCACCGCATCGGACTTTACCGCCTTCAGCGGTTTCAAATCAATCATATCCAGATAGTTCGGCATCTCTTTTCTTTCGGTCAGGTTGTTCCTGATCATCCATTGCGCCTCTGCTTCCATGAGCGTAATCAGGTCCTGGTCCAATCTCACCTCATACTTGTTCTCAGGCCATCCCCTGCGTACCTGGTCGATCGTCAATCCTGTTTCCTTCGCAATGATCTGCATCGCTTCGTCGGGATGCTGCCGCACAAAAGCCTCCGCATCAAGCATTGTTTTCAGGAGGCGCGTGATCACGTCAGGTTTGTCCCTGAGCACGTCATCGCGCGTAACAACGAGCCCGTAGTAGTCGGTCCTCCCATAGGACCGGAGAACTATGGCGTCATTCCCGAGATAATCCGTGATGCGATCTATGAAAGGAGATGTAACGCAGGCAGCATTCACGGTGCCCTTCTTCATGGCCTCCACCACTTCTTCATGCGGAAGATAAACTATATTGAGCCTTTGATAGGCTACCCCGTTACGCTGGCAGTACGCCACAAGAAAGAATTCTGAAACCGTGCCTTTCGGGACTGCTACTTTCTTGCCTACCAGATCAGCGGGGTTCACGATTCCGGAGTCACGTCTGGCAATGATCTGCATGCCCCCGCCTTTTGCGATTGTTCCCACCACTTTGAGATTCAGGTTTTTGACACTGTTGGCCACAAAAGCAAAATCACCGGCACTTGCTATATCGGCTTGGTGCGACACCAGGTCTCTCAGGCCAAGGGGCCCCGACTGGTACTTGCTGATTGAAGCCGAAAGACCGTTCTTCTGGTACAGATCCCGGCTGCCCGCTACAAAGATAAGGCCTGCCAAGTTCGCATAGGTAGCAGCGATTGTCACCTGCTCGCGCTTGGCAGGAGCGCACCGGGGCAAGATGATCAGCGGCACGCTCAGGCAAACCATCGCGACCGCTGCGAGGATAGTCTTTTGGCGTCGTATCATACGATTTTCTTAGGGGTTTTCTAGTATAAGCACGAATATAAATGATGGCAAGCAGAAAGCGTCACCTGTCAAAACATCCCCGGTATCATTCGCCAGCGGACCTTTGCGCAATATTCAACGTACCCCGGCAGGTTCCTGGCGAGAAACGTCTCTTCGTCCAGAAGACGCCATATGAGGGCGGGCAGCACGGCCACGAATGCGAGAAGTCCCCAGTACGAGCCGAGCGCAAACGGTGTGCCGATGAATAAGAGCGAGCCTCCCGCGTACATCGGATGGCGCACATACGCATAAGGTCCCGTGGAGATGACTTTCTGATCTTCGGCGATCTCGATTGTCGCTGAACCGAAAGGGTTCTCCCTGAAGACTATAAACATGACATAGAAGCAGAGCGCCGTCAGCAGGTCGCCCGCGATGATCCCGAAGAGCGGCACGCGTGACCAGGCGAAGCGGTGATCGAGCGCCGGCACAACGAGCAAGGCAATGAATCCGGCTGATGCAATGAGCATGATGATCTTTTGCGTCATCTCTTTCTCCGCAGTCGGCCCTCCACTCAAACGACGCTTGAGAAGTGCAGGATCTTTCTTCATGAGGTAGAGCGTGATCGCGAACGACGCCGTGAAATAGACGGCCAGGTACACCCATGCCTGCCAGTAGTGAACAGTCCCCGCCGTACCAAAAAGCAGGAGGCTCATGGCAAGAGCAAGAAAGATAAAGCCGAGCCAGGCCTTGGTATTGAGATAGGGTGTTGCGCTCACGTAGTGCCTCTCTTTAACAGAGCTATTCACCTGCGTGCATCTGCGATGAAGATGCAATCCCTCATGCTAAAGATAGGTTTGATTTTGCGAAGCGCAAGGAAAATAAGACCGTTGAACACGAGGTTATGCATTCAACCGCAGCAATCCGGTCAGGGTCGGATCACGTAAGGAACGCGGCCGGCTCCTTCGAAAGAAACTCCTCGATGGGTATGCCCGGCCCACCCACAAGCAGTGATCGCGCCCTGGGATAACGAGCACGGAACCGTTCCAACCCTGAGGTTTTTACGCTTCTTCCGCTTTTTACCTCAATTGCCCAGGTATCCTTACCGCGGGAGACCACGAAATCAACCTCCTTATCTCCGACTCGCCAATACGTGAGGCTATATTCGACCGAGTTTAAATGATTGCAAAGGTGAGCGCCGACTGCATTCTCGACCAAGCGCCCCCACCAGATAGGATCGGCAAGCGACTCATTGAGTGTGCGTGTGGACAGAGCATTCACCAGGGCATTGTTCCAGAGAACAAGCTTTGGACTGCTTCCTCTCTTGCGCTGCATGCCGCGGGAATATAGCTCCAATCCGCTCAGCAAAAAGGCAGATTCCAGTATCCGGAGATAATGTGCCAGGGTGGTGGTATTTCCTGCATCGTGCAATTGCCCGAGCATCTTGGTGTACGACACTGACTGTGCTGGGAGCGTGGCCGCGAGCGCGAAGAGATGGCGGAGCAGAGCCGGCTTGGCGATTCTGGCCATTTGAAACACGTCGCGCGCAAGGACTGTCTCAATGAGGGAATCGGTAATGTAACGCTTCCACGTTGTTTCATCGTCTGCGAACGGGACAGCGCCCGGGTACCCGCCGAAGTAAAGCCACTGGTTCAGACTCCAGCCAAAGGCCTTCCGGCACTCCGGAAATCCCCAGTGGGTGCAACGATGGAGAAAAAATCTGCCCGCAAGACTCTCGGTAAGCCCCTCCTGCATAAGAAGGGCCGACGAACCAAGAATCAGCACCCGGATCTCCGGTTTAGCAGCCCGGTTGTCCCATGCAAATTTAAGGGCTTCGCTCCAACCCTTCACCTTCTGCAGCTCGTCCAGAATGATAAGTACCGGTCCGCGCCCCGAGGACTCAGCGACAGCGCGCCGCCACTGAGTGTCAATCCAGGCAGCGTCAAGGGGGAGCGGGCTGTCTGCTGATGCGTATAAAACAGGGAAGGACAGGGAATCTTTAATCTGGAGAGCGATGGTGGTCTTTCCCACCTGCCGCGCGCCAATCAGGACATGAATCACTGGTGTGGGACGCGTAAGTACCGCCCGCAGTGTGCCCACAAGGGGACGCTCATACTTCATCTGCTTTTTATATCACATTGCATTCGATCATGCAAACAAATTACTCAATGACTGAGTATTTTTACTCAATGACTGAGTAGTACGGTATTGAGATTCGGATCACCGGAGCGATGCGGGTCGGGCTTCGCCGACTGCAACGCCTGCGGGCATGGTGTAGGGTGCTATGCGTATCTCTTTTTCCCCTATCATTCCTGAGAGACTGTCGTGAAGTCTTCCGAGTATAACAGGTGCTGCCGCATCGATGGAATCGCGCATGCTGCCGAATTCGCTGAAGAGGATACCCAGAACTTCACCCTCCATGTACCATCCCTTTGCGTCTATCTCCCTGGTTGAAGATGAGAGAACGGCTGAAATCTGTTCTACGGAGGCCGGCGGCGTTTCTCCCGATCCGCGGCCCGAGACGTCGACGAGAACGAGGAGAAAGGATGCCCCCGATCTCAGGCTCCTGAAATTTTCGCGTTGAATCGCTTCGTGAAACGTTCCCATGTCGTGCAACGCATAACCGGATGAAGCCGGCCTTTGCGATATGTTTCCGTTCATGACATCCTCCTTAAAAATAACCATAAGGCTGCTTCACTTCAAGTTGCGTGCCGCACTTTCTATTTCAGGTCGATGACGCCAATCTTCAGAGTTGGAAAGGATTTACGTGACGGAACCGAGAAAGCGCAGGGTACGAGGCTGGCCTGTGCTTGCAGGACATGTCCTCTTTAGAGGACTCCTCCGTGAGCGTCTGAGACAGCGTCTGATGACTATTGACAAATGTGGAACGCGACAACATCTTTTACTCAGGATTATTCCTTCACCCGTCCCGCTGCCCGCGCCGGCTGAAAGATCGTCGCTCGGATGTGCGACTGACCGGCAGGACATTCGGTTGCCTCCGGCGAGGCGAGCGGCGAATGCGAACGGTCTTGGCATTTTTTGACAGAACTCTGCTGTTTCATGGGAGGTCACCCATGATAGTAGCGTACACTCATAGTGCGATCATCTCTTTGCTGGCCGGGATCCTGATTCTTATCATGCCAAGACTGCTTAATTATATCGTTGCGCTCTACCTTATTATCACCGGGCTCCTGGCTTTAATCCGCTGAGCATTCGCTATTGCGGCTGTTCGCTCTGCGGAAGGTGTCTTTTGGGGAGCCCTACGCAAAAGCTTTGAGAGGTACGCATGGATCGGTTCATATGCATTCACGGTCATTTCTATCAGCCGCCCCGGGAGAATCCCTGGCTCGAGGCGATAGAAATCCAGGATTCGGCGTATCCGTACCACGACTGGAACGAGAGGATCACGGCAGAATGCTATGCGCCCAACTCTGTTTCCAGAATCGTGGACAGCGACAACCGCATCGTTGACATCGTCGGGAACTACGCCAAGATAAGCTTCAATTTCGGCCCCACGCTCCTTTCATGGATGCAGACGAACGCGCCGAATGCATATCAGGCTATCATCGATGCCGACCGCGATAGCAGTGAGGCGCGCTCGGGCCACGGCAACGCACTTGCGCAGGCTTATGGCCATCTCATCATGCCTCTCGCAAACAAGCGGGACAAACGCACGCAGGTAAAATGGGGCCTTAGAGATTTCGAATACCGGTTCGGCCACGCACCTGAGGGCATGTGGCTTCCGGAGACCGCCGTCGACTTAGAGACGCTCGACATCATGGCCGAGCACGGCATCAGGTTTACTATCCTTGCTCCGCATCAGGCGGCCAAAATAAAAAGTCTCAAGGCGAAGCAATGGGAGGACGTCAGCGGCTCCCGCATCGATCCGACGAGGGCCTATCTGTGCAGGCTGCCGTCGGGTCGTAGTATCAACATCCTCTTTTACGACGGGCCGATATCAAAGGCAGTTGCATTCGAGAACATACTCAACTCCGGAGAAGATTTCGTCAATCGTCTGCTCACCGGTTTCTCGGATCAGAGAGGGTGGGCGCAAATCTGCCACATCGCGACAGACGGCGAGACCTACGGCCACCATCACAAGTTTGGGGACATGGCTCTCGCCTTTGCGCTTCACCAGATAGAAGCGAGAGGTATCGCCAAACTCACCAATTACGGCGAGTACCTGGAAAAATATCCTCCCGCGCATGAGGTATGGATAATCGACAACACGTCATGGAGCTGCGCCCACGGTGTAGAACGATGGCGAGCCGATTGCGGATGTAATTCCGGAGGGCACGCAGGCTGGAACCAGGCGTGGAGAACGCCGCTTCGGGAAACATTCGATTGGCTGAGAGATAGATTGGTTGATCCGTTCGTCGCGAAATCGGAAGGTCTGCTCAAGGACCCATGGGCGGCCAGAGACGATTACGTGGATGTCATACTCGACCGGACGGATGAGAACATAGAGAAGTTCTTGCAGGCGCATGCTGCAAAGGAACTCGACGCAAGCCGACAAGAATAGTGTGCTCAAGCTCATGGAGATGCAGCGACATCTTATGTTGATGTACACGAGCTGCGGCTGGTTCTTTGATGAGCTTTCGGGCATTGAGACTGTTCAGGTGATTCATTACGCGGGCAGGGCAATCCAGCTCGCCCGGGACCTATTCGGCCTGACGCTTGAGGATGAATTCAAGGTGAGGCTCGCGTCCGCAAAGAGCAACCTGAGTGAGGTGGGGGACGGCGCGCGCGTCTATGATAGATTTGTGAAGCCGGCAATGGTCGATCTCGGGAACGTAGCCGCGCACTATGCGATCAGCTCTTTGATCGAAGAGTATGACAACCCCGCGCGGATTTACTGTTACAACGTCGACAGGGAGGATTACCAGAAACTGCAAACCGGTCAGGCACGACTTGCCCTGGGCCGCATCGGCGTCGCCTCGACGATTACCCGGGAGACAGAAGTTGCCGGTTTTTCCGTGCTTCATCTGGGTGGACATATCTTCAACGGAGGGGTGGAGGCCCGCCTTGATGAGGGCGCCTATCAGTCGATGAAAGAGGAGATGGTCGCTGCTTTTGAAAAGGGGTCGTTTGCCGACATCATCAGGCTTATCGATCGCCGCTCCGGGATGCAGACGTACTCTCTCCTCAACCTTTTCAGAGACGAACAGAGAAAAATATTGCTCCACGTCATCGACGAGACGCTGGAAGGGTCAGAGCATGCGTATCGAATCATGTATGAGAATAGTCGTGTCTTGATGCTCTTTGTGCAGGACGCCGGAATGACTGTACCGAAGACGTTTCTCGCATCAGCGGAGTTTGTCCTCAACCGGGAGATCAAACAGGCACTCGAGAAGGAGCCGATAGACCTGGAGCAGATCAGAAAGGCACTCGCTGAAATTACACGATGGCGCCTTTCGCTGAACGAGGTTGAGGTTGAGTTCAACGTCAGACGAAAGCTGGACGAGATGGTTGACCGATTGCGCGAGTTTCACGCGGATCTTTCTTTGCTCTCGCAGATCCATGCACTGACAGCACTCTTGCCGTCGCTGCCTTTCCTGGTAAACACCTGGTACCTTCAGAATAGATATTTTGATTTGGTCAAAGACGTTTACGGCGGCATGCTTTCAAAAGCGCAAACAGGCGATAGTGACGCGGCAAAATGGATAGAGACGTTTACCGCAATAGGCAAGGCGCTGAGCTTTAACACCGACGCAGTCCTGCACTAATTGGTCTTTTAGACTTACTAACGAGGTCATGATTGTTTAGACATGTGAGACCTGGATTCCGGCGTCCGCCGGAATGACGGGAAGACCTGAAAGATGTTCATCTATTTTCGCAAGCAACCAGTACCAACTTGCAAATGTTCCAGTGCGTCACCCCGGCGGACGCCGGGGTCCAAAGTTACTGCAAGACACGGGATTCCGGGCGGACGCGGAGTCCCAGGTGAGATCCTAATGTCTACCCAATAGTGGACTCCATAATAAACCGGTTATTTAATTTAAGGGTGACCCACGACCCATGACCGGTCATGTACTGCTCCTGAAAAATAGAACAGAGAGCGGGGGCAACGTCAGCGAGAGAGAGTAGGCTCTTCCGTGGAAGGCAACCGGAGTGGCTTCCACACCGCCCATATTTCCATACCCGCTTCCTCCGTATATTTTTGCATCGCTGTTGAGAATCTCCGGCCAGAAGCCGGCTCGCGGCGCGCCTACCCGGTAATTCTTTCTCGGAACAGGGGTCAGGTTGCAGACCACGAGGATGATATCGCCGCCTCTATTCCTTCGTATGAAGCTGATCACGCTCAAATCGGTGTCCCGGAAATCGATCCACTCAAAACCTTCCCGCGTGAAGTCGATTGCATAGAGCGCAGGCTCGCCTCTGTAGAGATGGTTAAGGTCCTTGACCCATCGTTGCATTCCTTGATGGAGAGGATACCCGAGCAGGTGCCAGTCCAGGCTCTTCTCATGGTACCACTCATCCCACTGGCCGAATTCGCCTCCCATGAAAAGAAGTTTCTTCCCCGGATGGCCGTACATGTAGCCTAACAAGAGCCTGAGATTTGCGAACCTCTGCCAATCGTCTCCGGCCATTCTTCTGATAAGTGAGCCTTTCCCGAACACGACTTCATCGTGGGAGAGGGGAAGGAGGAAATTTTCGGAGAAAGCGTACCAGATGCTGAAGGCCAACTGGTTCTGGTTGTATTTTCTGAAGATGGGATCTTGAGAGAAATAGGCTAACGTATCGTGCATCCATCCCATATTCCATTTCAAGCCGAAGCCGAGCCCCCCGGCATACGTGGGTCTTGAGACCATGGGCCAGTCGGTCGATTCTTCCGCGATAGTCTGCACATCAGGATAATCTCTGTAGACAGCTTCGTTGAACTTCTTGATGCAGGCGATTGCTTCGAGGTTCTCCCTGCCTCCGTATTTGTTGGGGATCCACTCTCCGGGTTTTCTCGCGAAATCCAGGTAAAGCATCGAGGCGACGGCATCGACTCTCAAACCGTCGACATGGTAGCGGTCGAGCCAGAAAAGGGCGCTGCTGATCAGAAACGCCTTCACCTCGGATCTGCCATAGTTAAAGACGTGGCTCTTCCACTCGGGCTGAAATCCCTGCTTGGGATCGGCATGGTCGTAAAGATGCGTGCCGTCGAAATAGACCAACCCGTATTCGTTGTCAGGGAAGTGAGACGGGACCCAATCGAGGATCACGCCGATATCATTCTGGTGAAGAGTGTCTATCAGGAACATGAAATCCTGAGGGCTCCCATACCTGGTTGTCGGCGCAAAATAACCTAAGGGCTCGTACCCCCACGAACCGTAAAAGGGGTGCTCCATCACGGGGAGGAATTCAACGTGGGTGAATCCGAGTTCCTTGACATAATCGACGAGGTACACGGCCATCTCCCGATAGGTGAGGAAACGATTGCCCTCCTCGGGTACCCTTCTCCAGGAGCCGAGATGCACCTCGTACGTCGCCATGGGTGCATCGAGGGCGTTTGATTTGTGCCTCTGCTTCATCCATGTTCCGTCCCCCCATGTGTAGGCCAGGTCCCAGACTCTGGATGCTGTTTCGGGAGGAGACTCCCATCGAAACGCGAAAGGATCGCCCTTATCAACGCTGTAATTATTATATCTGGAGACGAGGTGATACTTGTAAGAGGCTCCCTGCGCGATGCCGGGGAGAAAGCCTTCCCATATCCCTGAGTCGTCTTCTCTCCTTTGGAGGTAATGCGATTTTTTGTTCCAGTTGTTGAAGTCTCCCACCACCGAAACGCTCTTGGCATTAGGGGCCCAGAGAGCGAAGTATGCGCCTTGCGTATTGCCGGCGGTGACGATATGTGAACCAAGCTTATTGTAGAGTCTGAAATGGTTGCCCTGCTTGAAGAGGTAGATATCCTGATCAGAAAACAGCGTCACGTTCTCGGCCATTATTCGCCTTCTATGAGATCCTTTACGCCTTGCAGCGGAATGGCCACCCACTCCGGACGATTGTTCAACTCGTACCCGAGCTCGTAAACCGCTTTTTCCAGAAGATAGGCTTTGAGCATGATCTCCAGATCATTCTGGTCGCTCGCCATAAAGAGTGTATCTTTCACCGTCTGAAGGTAGGCCCCGATAAAAATTCCCGACACATAACGGTACCATAAATCGGTCCACGGCTGTAAAGAAGGTGTGTCCTCAGGTCTGACCGAGGCTTCTTTGAGGAGAGCGCTGTAGCCCACATAGTGAAAAGATCTTATCATACCTGCCGCATCCTTGAATGGTGATTGTTTGAGGCGTCTCTCGGTCAAAGGCCTCGCGGGCTCGCCCTCAAAATCGATGATAACAAAATCTTTTCCGGTATAGAGGACCTGACCCAGGTGATAATCGCCGTGTATCCGCATACGGATCGCGGAAAACTTACGGTTCAGGAACTCTTGAAAAAAGGCCAGTATCTTCTGCTCTGATTGGAGGATGAGAAGGGCGTCATCTTTGAGAGCGTCCGGAATTTTCTTGATATTATTCTTCAGAAGCTGCAGATTTCTCCTGAGAAGGGTGCGCATCGACTGGAAGACGGAACGCTGATACAATGTCGAGAACGATTCCGGAGTGAAGTCCGGCTGATCCTGCATTGACGCCAGAGCGAGGTGCATCTCGCCCGTGCGTCTACCGAGCAGAGCGCTCATCTCCAGAAAATGACCTTCTATCAGTTCCTGCATTACCTGCGGAATACGGGATGAGTCGATTTCAAAAAGAGATGACGGGGGCTTTGGAATCTCTTTGATCTCTTTCGATTTGGCTAAGACACTTTCGAAGTACCGCAGGATAGCGTCCTGCGTATAGGTCCAGCCGTCGCCCTGACTGGGAATGAAGCCCTGGAGCAAACCGATTGTGGCCGGGACTCCGGCGAAGCTCCTGTATTCGACGGCGCCCGCGAAAGGCGCGATCGATCCGAAACCCGCCTGCTCGGTCAAGAGCCTGACGATTTCCTCATCAGGGTTGATCCCCTCGCTCAGCTTACGGAAAAGCTTGAAATAGAATGTATCCTCATAGAGGAAAGAAGTGTTACTCTGCTCCGCTTTAACCCTCTGAGAACTCAATTGGAGGCTTTTCCCGCCGATGAGTTTTCTGAAGAGCCTGCCCTGGTAGCCGATCAGTTCGCCTTTTTTCCCCCTGATCTTTTTCCTTCGCGCTATCATCGCGAGAAGGGACTCACGGAACGTATTATCGTAGGATGCGTCGTACAGGATTCCTTCATCCTTCCCCGGCGTAGAGCCGCGCGATGATGCTTTCGGGTTGCGCTTCAGTGATCGATTTAGAACGTACGGTCGCCTCCCCGCTGGAGGACGTGGGGGACGATCCTCCCGATGCAGCGGCTTCTGCTCCCTGCTCTGATTTTTTTGAGAGGACAAATGAAACCGGCAGGAGGTAGAGCTCCTGCTGACCTTCGATGTAGGATACCTCAAGGAAAAGCAGATACGGCGAATCCGTATTCCCCACGGGTATGGACTCAACAATTTTGATTTCCCGGATAGTGCTTGCTTTACCCCCGAACCACCGGCATTGCCGCAGGTAGCCCGGCAGGACATCGGCCTCCAGTTTTTCGCGAGCAGTCCCCTGGAACACCTGTGACCAGTCAGTCAAGAATGTGCGCAACTCAGGAACGCTCCTTTCTTCGCGAACCGCGGCTGTCTCGTCGATCTTCCTGAGATATAACCAGATGTAATTGTAAGGCCCCATCGTGAGTACGTAAGGGGTTTCCCGGATAACCGGGAATTTTATCAGGCTGTACGTTGTTTGCGGCGTGAAGCCGGCATACTTCGAAAGGTCGAGCTCCACCACTTGAAAGAGCTTTGACAAATTGGCAACGATCAGGATCGTTTCCTCTTTAAACGTGCGGATGAAGACAAGGACTTTCGCATTGTCGGGGAAGAGGAATTCGGTCGTTCCCCTGCCGAGGGATGTGAGCCTTTTTCTCATGTGGATTACGCGTTTAAACCACCAGAGGAGCGAGGAGAGATTTCGCTGTTGATTCTCGACATTGATAGATTCGTAGTGGTATTCAGGGTCTATGACGACGGGCAGATAAAGCTGCTGGGGGTTTGCCATGGAAAACCCGGCATTCCTGTCAGGGCTCCATTGCATCGGCGTCCTGACGCCGTTCCTGTCGCCGAGATAGTAGTTGTCGCCCATGCCTATTTCATTGCCATAATAGATGAACGGCGTGCCGGGGAGGGAAAAGAGGATCGCATAAATCAGCTCAAGTCGTCTTCTGTCATTTTCAAGGAGCGGAGCCAGGCGGCGCCGGATGCCAAGGTTGATCCTTGCGCGCGGGTCTCTCGCGTAGACGCGGTACATATAATCCCTCTCTTCGTCGGTAACCATCTCGAGCGTCAGTTCGTCATGGTTGCGCAGAAAGAGCGCCCATTGGCACGTCTCGGCGCAGATCTCGTCAATATTCGGGGTCTGCTGCAGAATATCGACGATCGGAAATCGATCTTCCATCTGAAGACCGATGAACATCCTCGGCATGAGCGGGAAGTGGAAAGCCATGTGGCACATATCACCGGCGCCGAAGTAGGCGGCAGCGTCCTCAGGCCATTGGTTTGCTTCCGCAAGAAGTATGCGCGCCTTGAACTTACCGTCTATGTGCTTCCTCATTTCTCTCAGGAATGCAAACGTTTCAGGCAGGTTTTCGCAATTGGTTCCCTCTCGTTTGAAGAGATAGGGAACCGCATCCAGCCTGAGACCGTCGACACCCATGCCCAGCCAGAAATCGACAACCTGGAATATCGCCTCCCGCACACGGGGGTTATCGTAGTTCAGATCGGGTTGGTGCGAGTAGAAACGGTGAAAATAATAGGCGCCCGCCACCGGGTCCCAGGCCCAGTTCGACGTTTCAAAATCCTTGAAAATGACCCTGGCATCTTTGTATCGATCCGGCGTGTCGCTCCAGATGTAAAAGTCGCGCGAGGACGACCCGGGCTTCGATCTTCGCGATTTCCTGAACCAGAGGTGCTGATCCGACGTATGGTTGAGGATAAGCTCGGTGATCACGCGGATGCGTCGCCGGTGGGCCTCTCTCAGGAATCCTTTGAAGTCATGCAGCCGTCCGTAATCCGGATGGACATCGAAATAATTTGAAATATCGTAGCCGTCATCCTTGAGCGGAGAAGGGTAGAAGGGCAAAAGCCAGATGGCGGTAATGCCGAGGTCCTCCAGGTAAGGGAGCCGTTCGGTCAGGCCCTTGAAGTCCCCTATGCCGTCGCCATTGCTGTCGCGATAAGCTTTTACGTGCGTTTCATAAATGATGGCATCCTTGAACCAGAGCGGATCGTCTTCAAGTACAGGCATCTTTTTCTCCAGGCATAGACATCCTCACATGAAATAATCGAAATCGACTTCCCGTTTGAGTCTCTTTCTTAACCTAAATATATTCGCCGGCAGGAATTGGGGATTCAGTTCCACAAAATTGCGCTCTCCCTGCCAGATGTATTTGTCATCGCTCAGGAGGTTGTGCACCAGAAAAGGCCGTAGAGGATCGATCTCCAGTTGAGCAAGAGGCACGCTCAACCAGCCTGACTGCGTGTGAAACGGATCGAGATTCACAACAACCAGCACGATATCGGAGAGATCATCGGTGGTCTTCGTATAGAAAAGCAGATACTCGTTCGTCACCGGATGGAAGCTCAGATGCGACGTCGTCTGGAGCGCCGGATTCTCCCTCCTGATCCTGTTTACCCGTGCGATAAAATCTTTCAGATTGCCGGGAGCATCCCGGTCCCAGTGTTTCAGCTCGTATTTTTCCGAATTGAGATACTCCTCCGTTCCCGGCAGAGCATCGGTGACGCAGAGCTCAAAAGCGGGTCCGTAGATACCGTAATTGGAGGCGAGGGTTGCGGCGAGAACGAGACGTATCATGAAGGCAGGCCTGCCTCCGTATTGCAGATATTCGGTGATGATGTCAGGAGTGTTCGGCCAGAAATTGGGCCTGAAATATTCTTCCTCGTCCGTCTGCGTCAATGAGGTCAGGTACTCTGTCAATTCGTTTTTCGTATTTCTCCACGTGAAGTAGGTGTACGATTGGGTGAATCCCGATTTGGCCAGACGGTACATGACCTTGGGCCGCGTGAATGCCTCGCAGAAAAAAATGACTTCGGGATATTCTTGCTTTATCTCCTTAACCAGCCATTCCCAGAAGGCAAAAGGTTTGGTGTGAGGATTATCAACGCGGAATATCCGTACGTCTCTGCCGATCCAGAAAAGGACAATGCTCTTCAGTTCTTGCCAGAGTTCTTGCCAGTTGTCCGATTCGAAATTGAAGGGGATGATGTCTTCGTATTTCTTGGGAGGGTTCTCCGCATACTGGATCGTGCCGTCGGGCCTCCACGAGAACCACTCGGGATGCTCTTTTACATACGGATGGTCGGGGGCGCACTGGAAGGCAAGGTCCATGGCAACATCGATCCCGTACTCTTTTGCACTCTTGACCAGCTTGTCGAAATCTTCCAGGGTTCCGAGTTGAGGATGAATTGCCTTGTGGCCGCCCTCATCGCTGCCGATGGCCCAGGGACTGCCGACATCATCGGGTCGTACCTGCAGGCTGTTATTCTTTCCTTTCCGGTTGGTCTTTCCGATCGGATGAATGGGAGGAAGATAGAGCGTGTCAAAACCCATTCCTGCGATCTCGGGAAGCAGCCTTTCGCAATCTCCGAAGGTTCCGTGTCTGCCCTCATCGGGGGAACACGACCTCGGGAAAATCTCATACCATGAACTGAGCACTGCCTTGCGTGCGTCGACGGTAACCTCAAATTCCTGCTCGCTACGAACGGCAGAAGCCTTGTCTGCATACGTTGCCATGAGCGCGCTCAGCTCATCGTTGAGTGCAGCCGAGGCAGCCTCTTGCCAGCTGTTTCTCAGAAGTGCGGCGTATCCGGCGAGGTTGCTCCTCTCTTCAGCCGCTGTTTTTTCCGATACTCTCTCCGATGCTGCTTCGATAAGGCGGGCGCCGATCAACATATCGGCGGCTGAGGCCGAGCCCGCGTTCAATCGTTTCTTGAGGTCGAGCTGCCACGTTCTGAAATGATCGATCCATCCCTGCACGACGTATCGATAGGTACCGATCTCCTCGACGACAAATTCTGCTCTCCACATGTCGTTTTCGATCAACGTCGCGGGCGCTTCCCGCCATTCTTTGTTATCTGCTTTTCGGTACAAGAGGCTCGCTGCAACAACATCGTGGCCATCGGCAAAAATATCGGCTGTCACCACTACCTTGTCTCCCACGACTCTCTTGATGGGGAAAGCGCCGGAGCCGATCTGCGGTTTGATGTTTTCGATAACGACTCGTTTCTTACCGTCAGCCTGAGATATCATGCCTCTCCGTCATAACGCGATGCCCGCATCCGCGCAGTAAAATGCTTTCTCCCCTTCGGCAACTCCTTGCGATGATCGGCTTGAAAGCGATGACGTAACGTCCGGATTATCGGTAAGGTAAATAAAAGACTCTTGTTTTTTGTTGTCAAGACTCTCACAAATGGCCCTCGGGCGCAGAATGACACTTTACAGGTGGTGAGGAGATCGTTATGTTTGTTTTATGGCGGGCGCGATTCCGTTAATGTGAGGATTGCATGCGTATCAAAAAGAGAGATTCCCGTGCACGCAGATGGCGATTGCGGATCTTCATCGTCATTGCGGCGATACTCGTCACGGCCGGCGCCATATCTTACTTCGTAAGTAACGACGCTTTGCGACGCTACATGGAACATCAGATGAACAGCCGTCTGAAAGGATACACGGTCCATGTCGGACGCGCCTATTTTCATCCCATCACCTTCGCCTTGAATCTGTACGACCTGAAACTGACGCAGGATGCCAACCCGAATCCGGCGGTCGCCGATATCAGGCGTATGCGCGCAAGGGTGCACTGGGGAGCACTGCTGCGTGCCCGCCTGGTGGGTGATTTTCTTATAGACCGGCCGAAACTCTACATCAATCTCAACAACATCGTCGAAGAAGAGAAAAGCAAGATCCCTTTCGAACAGAAGGGATGGCAGCAGGCCCTGGAATCGATCTATCCCCTCAAGATCGACGTGTTTACGATCCGCGACGGGGACGTAGCCTACGTTGAGGAGGGTCCTTACAAGCCGCTCCAGCTGAGCCAGGTATCGTTCAGTGCCTGGAACATCCGCAACATCAGCACTCCGGAGCGCGTCTATCCTTCAATCATCCGGCTGGAGGCAAAGATCTTCGACACGGGAAGGCTCACCCTGAACGGGAATGCAAATTTTCTGCAGGAGCCTTACTTCGGGATCAAGGCGAACGTCGATGTGGTTGATATGGACTTGAGCTATTTTGCGCCTGTGGCCAGTCGCGCTAATATCCTGGTACGGAAAGGAACACTGTCGGCAAAGGGGAACGTGGAATACGCCCCTCGCATCACTGAAATTAACCTGGAAAACCTCGATATCAAAGGGGCCGATGCTGATTATCTCCATCTTCCCGAGACTGTCGTTGCGGAACGGCGGCGGGTCGAGGAGGCCGGGCGCGCAGCGAAGAGGCTCGGCAATGAGCCCGAGGCAAAGGTCAGGGCAAAGGTCTTCACGATCAAAGAGAGCACCTTCGGTTACGTGAACAAGGTAGCTAAGCCCAACTATCGCGTCTTTATAGACCATATGGATGCGACACTCAATCATTTCAGCAATCAATCCCGGGAAGGCGCGGCTACCCTGGAGCTGAAAGGGAAGTTCATGGGAACGGGTGCGACGCGCATAAGCGGCACGTTTCAACCGGAGATGAAGAACGCCGATTTCACTCTCAATGTCACCATTGAGAATACGGACATGGTGCCGATGAGCGATCTCTTCAGGTCTTTTGGAGATTTCGATATCAAGAGAGGTCTCTTCTCTTTCTATTCAGAGCTGACGATCAAGAATAATAGGGTGGACGGCTACGTCAAACCTTTGTTCAAGGATATGCAGGTCTATGACAAGCGCACAACCGAGCAAAAGGGGATCTTCCATAAGCTCTACGTGGGCATCGTGAGCGGTTTATCCAAGCTTCTTGAAAACAGGTCCCGCAAGGAGGTGGCCACCAAAGCCGCTATCTCCGGGTCGCTTGAGAGCCCTAATACCAATATTTGGGAGGTCATTGTCAACCTGATCCGCAACGCGTTCATCGAGTCGATCCTGCCCGGTTTCGAACAAGAAGTCAATCCGCCGAAATCTCATCCCCCTGCCGGTGGCGCAGGACGTCGGTGAAATGTTGACACGTCGGGAATCCCTTCGCTCTACGTGCAACAGTGCACGGCGGATCTCGTGCGCACGGAGAACACGCCTACCCTTGGTAGCTACCTTGCTCACTGCGGAGCGCGCGAGATGTAGCTAACAAATGCAATTGTGTCGGGTGATCAGGGTTCTGTCAACGATTAAAGAAAAGCTTCTGTGTCCCGACTATGGTAAAATATAAAAGAATATATTCAAGAGAAAACGCAGATCGTGCAGATACTCGATGCCTTTCTGGAGAGTGAGAAGTTCAAGAGGACCGGGCAGATTTAGGGGGTGATTATAATGACAACCGTAGACGCAACGTCCGAAGTATTCATGACGGCCTTTCGAGCATTGCCAAAGAAGGCGCGAGAGGCGGTGGTCGGCAAAATGCTCGGTGATAGAGAATTTCGGGAAGACCTGGTGGATATTGCGATTATTGAACAGCGTCGCAAGGAGCCATCACGCCCCTTGGAGGAGTATATTTCAGGCAGACGAAAAAAAGGCTGACGATGGCATATACCGTCTACCTGAAGAGATCGGCAGAAAAGGAGCTGGAAGAGCTACCTACAAAGATACACGACAAAATCATCGCAGTCCTTCTTTCTTTAAGAGACAATCCTTTCCCCCGCAATGTCAGAAAGCTTCACGGCCGCGAAGGTCTCAGAATACGGGTCGGCAATTATCGGATCCTCTACATCATTGACGACGCGAATGAGAAGATAGAGGTCATCTCCGTGGCTGATAGAAAAGACGTGTACCGGTGATCCCGTTAAGGTTGTCGCCTGTCCCTTGTCAGTGCCGGACCCCCTCTATTCCCTTCCTGCCTATCTACTGCGGAGCAGCTTCTTCACATCGGGCCAGCTTCGCGTATTGATCACGTCTTCGGCCTCCAGCCAGCCCCGCCTGGCCTGGGCAACGCCGAACCGCATGAACAGAAGGTCTGTTCTGCTGTGCGCATCGGTGGAGATGGAAACCTTTACGCCGAAATCTTTTGCCATCTTGCAAAATCTGTCGGAGAGATCGAGGCGATCCGGATTGCCGTTTACCTCCATGAAGCAGCCCTTGGCGCGCGCTGCTTTCATCAGTTGCTCCATGTCCACGTCGTACGGCTGCCGTTCGTCTATCAGCCGGCCGGTAGGATGAGCGAGGATGTGGAAATAAGGATTCTCCATTGCCTTCAGGATTCGTTCCGTCTGTTGTGATTTCGAAAGATTAAACTTTGAATGGATCGAGCAAACGGTTATGTCCAGTTCTTTGAGGATGTTGTCAGGAAGATCCAGAGAGCCGTCCTCGTGAATGTCCACCTCGATCGATTTTAAGATGTGAATCGATTTCAGCCTCTTGTTCAGTTGATCGATCTCCTGGTTTCGCGCGGCAAGACGGACAGCGTCGAAGCCGCGTGTCATGGCGAGCCGTTGTGTGTGATCGGTAATCGCGATGTATGCATAACCCAGCTTGGCGGCGGCTTCAGCCATCTCCAGCGGCGTATTCCGACCGTCGGTTGTTTCCTTGGTGTGCGTGTGGAGGTCCCCCTTGATATCCTTTTGTTCAACAAGTCTTGGAAGGCGTCCTTCGCGGGCTGCCTCGATCTCGCCCCAGTTTTCCCTCAGCTCTGGTTCAATGTAAGGAAGACCCACCTGCCGGTAGACCTCTTCTTCGGTCTTGCCGGCAATCTGCTTCTCATCCCTGAAGACGCCGTACTCGTTGATTTTCAAGCCGGCCTTCATGCCAAGCTTGCGGATTGCTATGTTGTGCTCTTTGCAGCCGGTGAAGTAGTGGAGTGCTGCCCCGTAGCTCACCTGGGGCACAAGACGAAGATCGACCTGCAAGCCGGAGCGCAATATCACGCTGGAGCGGGTCGATCCATGCGAGATGACCTTTTTCACATTCTCATACTGTGTGAAATGCTCCATGATGGGACATTCGGCGCTGCAGGTTGCGAGAATATCGAGGTCGCCCACTGTCTCTTTCTTGCGGCGGTAGCTTCCGGCGACCTCGATATTCTGTATGCCCTTCACGGCCTGGAGGTAATGAACCAGGGATTCGGCTATCTCCTCGGCGACCGGAAGCTTGACGCGATCCTTTTTTTGTTCCGTTCCCTCCTCAGGCGTGCCGCCCAATTCTTCCACTATTGCCTGCTCGGTCTTCTTGCCAAAACCGGGAAGTTCGCTGATCGCGCCTTTGCTCGCCGCCTCTTTCAACTGCTGCATGGTGCTGATGCCCAATGTTTCGTAAAGGGCATGAACGCGTTTGGGACCGAGGCCGGCTACCCTCATGAGCTTACCTAATTCGCCGGGCATGCGCGCTTCCATTTCCTGCAGTTCAGGAAACGTTCCGGTCTTCACCATCTGTGCAATCTTGTTGGCGAGATCTTTACCAATGCCGGAAAACTGGGTGAGATCTTCGTTCCTGCCGACCATCTCGGCTACACTTTGCGGAAGGCTGGCGATAATACGGGCAGCATTTCTGTACGCACGCACCCTGAACTGATTGGCTCCCTCTATTTCGAGCAGGTCCGCCATTTCATTGAAGCGATCAATTATCTCTGCGTTATGAACGGGCATGGCTAGCTAGCGCCTCCATTAACCAAATCTAATACCAATTCGTGGTCAAGGGTGTAGGCCGGGGGGCACTCCGGGCCACACGAACAAATGTGCATGAGAAAATGGAAAGGCAAAGGCCGGTTAGTTCAGGGGCACGTGAGAAATGCGTATAAAAAAGGAAGGGGCGGGGAAGACCGTTTTCTCCGCTCTCTCAATAGATTGCAGGTTCTATTTAGTGCACGCGAGAAGTGGATGGCCAGCCGGAAGAACTGTTCGTTCCACGAGTTAGGCGCTGCAGGTCTGACCCGCGCTACACTCCGCCTCCTTCGATGCTCATTGCGAACTCCTCTTTTCAGGCTTCCTGTATTGGCAGCTCGCAAAATATAGGATTTGCGTCTGCTCGGCCTCGGAGTCAGGCGCATCGTGCCGCGCCAATCACATGCGCGGCAACAGTCGTCTCCGCTGCCGGGTCCCCAGACCTTCCGCGATACTCGTTCCACGAACAGTTCTTCCGGCCGGTCATTATGTGCGTTGTTGTGTCTGACAAAATTTTAAAACAATACCGTAGAGCCCGGTGGGCTGGGAGGACCTTTTTCGGAGCGAACATCGCGGAAGGGCTGGGGACCCGTAAACGCAGGCGAGTGGTGCTGCACATCGTGAGGTGCAGCACGATGCGTCCGACTCCGAGGCCTCGCAGCTCTGAACAATCTGGTTTGCGAGCTGCCATGGTAATCTACGGTACCCGAGGGGTTCGCAGTCAAAAAGCATCGAACTCGCCGGAGTGTCCAACGGGTCAGACCTGGAGCGTCTAGAGAGCGGAGAAAACGGTGCGAGCAGCCCGCCCTTTCCCGCGGCGTGGATTTCTTGCTCTTCCGTGTTTAGTGTATAGTTAGCGCCGTTGCGATGACCATTGCTGTGGTGAATGCGGACACACCGGGCGTCATGTGAGCATGAAAGAATCGCGGTTTCAATTCGGCCTCTATTTCTTGCCCTTCGTCATATGGGTTCCGCTCATCATTTTTCTTCTCTGGTTTGTCTTCCATTACGTTGACCTGAAGCCGCAGGTAAACGAGAACTTCTTCTTCGCGAGCAGTGATCCGCAACTGCAGACAGACCGGTTGATCTCGAAGCTCTTTATACAGGAAGATCAACTCGTCGTGGCTGCAACGGGTGACATCCGTTCTCCTCGATATCTCGAGAAATTACACCGCCTGACGGAAGAGCTCTCGGCTATTCCGCAGATTGACACGGTGGAATCCCTGGTAAAAGGACCCAAGGACACTGATGAGGCCCTGAAGAGCCCTCTCTGGAAACGGGTCCTCTTTTCCGAAGATCACAAGGCTTCTTTTGTCTACGTCTGGGTAAAGCGGCAAGCTTCGTTGGATAAAGCGGTCGCGGGGATTGAACATGTTGTGCTCCGTCTGAATACGCCCGATTTTCCACTCAGGATATCCGGCGCCCCGTACATCATGCATCTCATCGAGCGCAATCTTTTGCGAGACCTGAAGATATTCAGCATTGGGGCCTTTTGTGTCTTCGGACTCTGCGGCCTCGCAATATCGCGCTCAATTCCCATGGTCCTTGGAACGCTGATCGCCTGCACCATCGCAAGCGCCGTCACTCTGATGCTGACGCACAAATTCGCCATACCGGTCGGGCCTCTCACTGCCAACCTTTCCACGATCGTCTTCGTGCTCACGCTCACCCACATGGTATTCATGACCTACAATTTCCGGCACATCATCCAGAAGAAAGAGGCAGCTCTCGATGAAGCGTGGCGCCGGGCGGTAAGGGTCACGATACTGCCGTCGTCTTTGAGCATGCTCACCGCGCTTTTCGGTTTTTTGAGCCTTCTTATCGTTCCTGCAACACCGCTGCGCCAACTGGGAATCTCCGGTGCCATCGGGACGGTTATCGCTTTCGTATCAGCTTATGTTGTCTATCCTTTATTTCTGAGGGCACAAAGATCAGGCCTCGCTCCTCAACATAAGAAGACGGCGGATGCGCGCACCGAATCGACAGACGTAGCGCCATTCTTCAGAAAGAGGCACGGCAGGATTGTTGCGCTCATTCTCATCGCTGCAGCGGGTGCTTCGATAGGCCTCTGGACGCTGAACACGGAGCCGAGTATCTTTTCCTATTTCAAGAAAGGGAGCGAACTGAGAACGAGTCTCGAATATTTCGACCGGAACGGCGGGAGCATCCCGCTCAATATGGTGGTGGCGAATCCCAATAAGGCGCCGTTCAAGATCGGTGAAGACTACCAGAGGCTCTGGAACCTTCAGACGGCACTGGAGAAGGATCCTGCCGTAGGAACCGTAATGTCTCTGGCGCTCCTTCTCGCCGAGGCCAAGACCAGGCACCCGGTACTCACCTTTTTTATTCCGCTGAAATGGGTGCTGAAAGCGTTGGAAAGCAGCCGCTTCGAGAACGCGGCAAAGTATTACATATCAAATGATGAATCGAAAACGCTCCTCGTGCTGAGAATGAAAGAGGAGTCGCAGCAATCCGATCGGCTGGCAAACGTTGAGCGGCTGAAGAAAATAGTCCGCAAAGAAGGGTTTGAGCCGGTGCTCATAGGAGGCACGTACGTGCTGTATGGGAAACTTTCAAAGCTCGTGGGATCGAGTCTCATCGAAGGTCTCGGGCTTCTGGTCCTGATGTTCACGATCATGGGCGGTATCATCTCCCGCTCCTTCAGAGTGACTGTGGCGGTCTTCATCGGTTTGGCTGATATTCCTCTCCTGCTGCTTGGCCTGATAGGTCTTTTCCGTATTCCTATAGATATCATTTCAGCTCCCGGCGCCAATATCGCCATCGGGATCGGCGTGGATGCGATGATCCACATGCTTATCTGGGTGAGACGCCACCCGGCCGGCATGCGCTCCTGGGAGGCGTGGTCTCCCGTCAGCTCGAGATTGCGAAAGCCGATTCTTTATTCCATGAGCGTCGTCTGTGCCGGATTCGGAATCTTCATGCTGTCCGGTTTCCCTCCCACGCAGCGTTTTGGTTTCTCGGTCGTACTGGGAACATTGCTGACGCCGCTCTCGGCGCTCTTCATCCTGCCATGGTTCAGCACGATGCAACTGGGTTGGCATCGTTCAAAGGTTTCATGAAGAAGAATATAAATAGAATTTCATCGCAGATGAACGCAGATAAGGAAAAGAGAGATGTTCACAGATGATATGCCGGTGGACAGCATTGAGATAGAGCGACAATGCTGTCCACACTTCAGCGCTCCGCGGGTCAGGTCTCACCCCACCGGAGGTGCTGGGGTTGACCGGCTGTGACGCTCTATCACACAGGCGGTCAAGAAATAATCATCAGCGTTCATCATAGCCCTTATCCGCTCTTATCTGCGATGAAGAAAGCGGGCTGTGAGTGATATCTGTCGCAGTATTGCGACATAAACCTGACTGAAGGAGTCAGACCCATGAAGATCACGATTTTAACCAACGAATATCCGCCACACGTGTATGGAGGAGCAGGTGTGCACGTCGAACACCTTGCGCGAGAACTTTCCAGGCTGCGCGAAGAAGATCTCTCGGTGCAGGTGCTTTGTTTCGGCGACCAGAGAGAAGAGTCACCTCCACTGCATGTACAGGGGATAGAAAAACCGTGCGATATACGGTCGAGCGATGAGCGCGACGCCAAATTGCTCGAGACGTTTCTCAGAGACGTGATGATGGTCGGTGCTGCGCAGGATACCGATATTGTTCATTGTCACACCTGGTATACGCACCTGGCGGGTTGTCTCGTGAGGCAACTGCGGCAGTGTCCTCTGGTGCTCACCACGCATTCTCTGGAACCTCAGCGCCCGTGGAAGGAGGAGCAACTCGGGTCGGGCTATGCAGTCAGCACATGGGTCGAGAAGACCGCCTACCACAGTGCCGATGGAGTGGTCGCAGTCTCTCAATCGATGAAACAGGCTGTGCATGATCTGTATGGCGTCCCGTTTGAGAAGGTGCAAGTGATTCCGAACGGCGTTGACACCGAGGTCTACAAACCAACGCCTGACCCTGCGCTTCTTGCATCCTTTGGTATCGATCCGGCCAAACCGTACCTGCTCTTCGTGGGAAGGGTTACACGGCAGAAAGGTATCATCCACCTCGTGAATGCAATCAAGCATCTCGCATCAAATGTGCAGGTCGTACTCTGCGCCGGGGCGCCGGACACGCCTGAGATCGGACGCGAGATGGCTGAAAAGGTCGAATCCGTGCGGGCGCAAACGCAGAACCCGATCATCTGGATAGAGCGCTGGGTTCCGCGTGACCAGATCGTCACGCTCTACACGCACGCTTCTTTGTTTGTCTGCCCGTCAGTCTATGAGCCGTTCGGTATTATCAACCTTGAGGCGATGGCCTGCGGCACGCCGGTCGTTGCATCCGCAGTGGGCGGTATCCCGGAAGTGGTGGTTCAGGGGAAAACCGGTCTGCTGGTGCCGTTCGAGAGCAAGGCTGAGAATGATCCGGAACCTCGGGAACCGGAACGATTTGCCGCAGACCTGGCTGGCGCGATCGATCGCATTTTCAGCTTGTCTGCTGATATGGACCTCATGCGCCGAAGCTGCCGCGAATGGGTAGAGGAGCGCTTCAGCTGGAAAACCGTGGCGAGCGAGACGTACCGGTTCTACAGTGACCTGATAAAGACCGACCGCTCCGCGAAGACGTAGGACGCTAGGACGACCGTCATGCTGACCGGGGCAGGTCGGGCCGCTCGGACCGTTTTCTCCGCGAACTAGGCGCTCCGAAAAGGCTCCTCCCCGCCCGCCAGGCCAGTGCAGTATTGTCTTAAAATGTTGTCAGACACAATAACGCAACACAATGGCCGGCCGGAAGAACTTTCGTTCCACTCTCCATTCGAGTAGGTAGGAGCGATCAGAAAGGCATCCGACGAGTTGAGTCGACTAGAACCGTACCGAAGGGGGGGGCGGGGAGGACCGTTTTCTGCACTCTCTAGGCGCTCCAGGTCTGACCCGTTGGACACTCCGGCGAGTTCGATGCTTTTTGACTGCGAACCCCTCGGGTACCGTAGATCACCATGGCAGCTCGCAAACCTGCATTGTTCTGACCTGCTAGGCCTCGGAGTCGGACGCATCGTGCTGCACCTCGCGATGTGCAGCACCACTCGCCTGCATTTACGGGTCCCCAGCCCCTCCGCGATGTTCGCTCCGAAAAAGGTCCTCCCCGCCCTCACCCGGTCGATGATAAATTGAACACGACGAAAATTTAATCGTCAGACATAAATCGTGCAGGGTATTGGCATTTACAAGAAAAGTAACGACTATGGTATGGCCAGACGGAAGACTTTCGTGGAACGAGTATCGCGGGAGGTCTGGGGACCCGGCAGCGCAGACGACTGGTGCCGCGTATCTGATTGGCGCGGCACGACGCGCCTGACTCCGAGGCTTGAGTGAGCGTCAGAGGTTAGTTTGCGAGCTGCCGATCTCGGAAGATTGGAGAAAGGTGTTCGCAATGAGCGTCGAAGGAGGCGGAGCGTAGCACGGGTCAGACCGGGAGCGCCTAACTCGTGGAATGAAAGTGTTCCGGCTGGCCATTCCTTTATGCAGCGGTAGTTTGTCTGTTTTGCAGGGCGAACTGGTAAAAAGATGAAGGCTTGTAGATTTTACAGCGAGAAATTGGAGAGCTGGTACGGGATCTCTTTCTCTTCGAGGATCTGTTTTTTCTCGAAGTAGATCTCGCCTGCTGCGATCTCTCTCAAGGCGGTCACTACTTCCTTGTTGGCTGATTTGACCAGGGGGCGGGCGCCTTTAACTAACTGCTTGGTCCTCTTGGCTGCAAGATGTACGAGCTCGAAGCGGTTTTCTACATGCGCCATGCAGTCTTCAACAGTTATTCTTGCCATTCTCTTGCCCCCCTAAGGACACAATAATCGACTGGAATTGCTGATATGCTGTCTCCAAGGTATCATTTTTTACCGTGAAAGTAAAGAGAGGCCTCTTTTCCATCTCCTCCTGCACCCGTTGCATCCTTTTTTCGATCTCTTTTTCTCCTCGCAAAGAAAGGCGTCGTATCAGCTCATCGACGGATGGCGGTTCAATAAATATGAGGCAGGCTGCGGAACACTTCTCTCTTACCTTCAGAGCGCCTTTTACATCGACATCCAGAATGACGTCGCGTCCCTCCTCGATCGGTTCGAATATCTCCTTGATCGGTGTTCCGTAGAGGTATCCGTGGACAGACTCCCATTCGAGAAAGCCGTTATCGTGAATCATTTTCTGAAAAGTCGGCTCATCGGTAAAGTAGTAATCCTTGCCGTCCACCTCATTTTGCCTCTTATTGCGGGTGGTGTAGGACACAGAAAAGAGGAGATTCCTCTCCTCTCTCAGTACACGTTCAATCAGCGTCGATTTTCCGACGCCTGAAGGCCCCGACACCACAATCAAATGCCCTTTTTTCCCCGACACCTCAGCCCCGCATCAATCTGTTCTGTTTTATCCGTGACCCTGACGGGTACCCGCTTGCGGGTGCCCGTGACCCCGTCTTGTCATTCAACGTTCTGCACCTGCTCGCGCATCTTTTCTATTTCTACTTTTATTTTTATGACCCGCTCGCTGATGTACAGATCGCTTGACTTGCTGCCTATGGTATTCGACTCCCGGACCATCTCCTGTATGATGAAATCCAGTTTGCGTCCCATTTCATCAGGAGCGTCGAGCGTTTGCCGGAAGTGGCCGAGATGTCCATTGAGCCGCGTGATCTCTTCGGCTATGTCGGCTCTTTCCATGTAGATGGCGATCTCCTGGAGTATGCGTGACTCGTCGATCGATGACGCCTCGATAGCCTTCCGCACCTTTTCCCGCAGATTCTCCTCATGCTTTTTTACGACCGAAGGCCATCGCTCCTCAATCTGGGAAAGGTCGGCTCGTATCTTTTCAAGGCGATCGGAAAGGTCCTGCTTTATCAGCTCCCCTTCGCGCTCGCGCTCCTGGTTCAACTTTGCGAGCAGCTCATCGAAACAGCTATACAGCGCTGCTTCGGGCAGGCTTGCTTCCTCGTACACGATGATATCTCTCGCACCCAGAATATTCTCAAGGGTCAGATCTCCCTTGAGGCCATAGGTCTGTTTCAGATGACCGGCGACATTGATGTACCATTTGATTGCTTCCTCGTTCAACGTCGGTAAGGTCAGGCTCTCGTTCGTTTTTTCCCATTTCATCGTAACATCGAGCCTGCCTCTCTTGATCTGTTTTTTTGCCAGCTCCCGCAAGCGCTGCTCGTAGACTGAAGCGCTCTTCGGCAGTTTAAGCGAGACTTCCAGGTAGCGGCTGTTGAGGGAGCGCGCTTCTCCCGAGCATTTGCCGTCACTTGTTTCCGATTCAGCCCTTGAAAAGCCCGTCATGCTTCTTGGCATCGCAGCGTCTCCTTATACTGTTGTTTCCAGTCATTGCAAAGTGCAATGATCTCTTCACTTCCGTAATCCGGGTACGTCCAGGGCAGACCACGATAACTGCCGTTCTCGAACATAAGGGTCAGATCCCCGTATATGCCGTTCCCCAGATAGAGCCGGTGCGCGAACCCTTTTGTCGTGGCGAGCACGACGTGCTCGGAGGCAATATACCCGGGATCGATGTTTACCGTCCGGTGGCCCTGACGCGCGTGGCGCATCTCGATATCGTTCGTCCGTAATTTTACCTCAGGAAGCTGCTCGCGCGAAACCAATGATGCAAATAGAAGAAAATAACGGCTCAGGTTCTTGCCCATCTCTTTCTCGTAGTAGTCTGAATGAAAAAAAGGCTTAGTCACAGTCCTGTCGAGGACCGGGCCCAGGACGTCGCCAAGCTCCTTTTCAACGTCGTCCATCTGCGCACTATCGTTGAATATGACGCTCGCAAAACAGAGCACAGAGGGCGGTCTCTTTACAGTTCCCACAGGATAAAATACTCCCGGTTCTTTCTCTCTTTGTCTCTGGGCGCTTCCGTCACGCCCACAGGTCGCAGCCCGAGGCCCATACCGAATTCCTTTATATCCTCGATGACGGCCCGGACCCTTTCCTGATCCTTGACAATGCCGCCTTTTCCGACCTGGTACCGGCCCACCTCAAATTGAGGCTTTACCAGGGTGACGAGCTGCGATCCCTGATGCATAATCGGCAGCAGGGCAGGCAGAATCTTTTTGAGAGATATGAAAGAGACATCGACCGTGATTATGTCCACAGCCTCGCCGATCTGCTCGGCCGTGAGGTATCTGGCGTTGACCCCTTCCAGCAGAACAACGCGCGCATCCTTCCTCACCTTCTCGTGGAGCTGATGCGCGCCCACGTCAACCGCAAAGATGCGCTCTGCTCCGTGCTGCAGCATATAGTCTACGAAGCCGCCGGTTGATGAGCCGACATCAAGCGCTTTTTTCCCTTTGATGTCCAGCTCGAATGCTTCGAAAGCCTTCTTAAGCTTGCTCCCGCCAAAACTGACGAACGGCAAACCTCCCGACCTTACCTCCAGGTGTGCATCTACATCGATCTGTTGATCGGGCTTGAGAGCTCTCTGCCCCTCAACGTAGACTACGCCGGCCATCACAAGGATCTTGGCTTTTTCTCTCGATTCAACGAGTGCCTTTTGGGCGAGGAGGACGTCTAGCCTTTGCTTAGCCAAAGCCTGACTGTCTTCTTTATACCTTCTTGATCGAGGCCGAGGAGTTCCCGCAGCGTCTTCTGCGTGCCGTGAGCAAGGAACCTGTCAGGAAGCCCGATTCTTCGCACCGGGACCTGTATGCCTTCCTCCGACAGGACCTCCATCACGCCGCTGCCGAAACCGCCGATGAGGGTATTTTCCTCGATCGTAAGCACCTTTCCCGTGTGTGTGGCCAGGTTGATTATGACCTCGCGGTCCATCGGCTTGATAAATCGCGCATTCACCACTGCGCAGCTTATACCTTCTTTTTCGAGGTCGAGAGCAGCATCAAGCGAGGTATACACGAGGGGGCCGCATGCCATCAGCGTGATGTCCGTGCCTTCTTTCAACACTTCCCACGTGCCGATCGGGATCTCTCTGAAGTCGGGCTCTATGGGGATGCCGATGCCCTCACCTCGCGGGTAGCGAATGGAGGCGGGTTTTCCGTAACAGGATGCCGAATAGAGCATCTGTTTCAGCTCGTTCTCATCCTTAGGGCACATGACGACCATGTTCGGGATATGTCGCAGATACGAGAAATCGAAGCTTCCGTTGTGCGTCGGGCCGTCCTGCCCGACCAGGCCGGCGCGGTCCAGGGCGAAAACAACGGGAAGCTGCTGCAGGCAGACATCTTCAATAACCTGGTCGTACGCGCGCTGCAGGAACGTCGAATAGATGGCGACGAACGGCTTCAAGCCCTGGCACGCAAGACCCGCGGCAAACGTCACCCCGTGCTGTTCTGCGATGCCTATATCGTAGAACCGGTCGGGAAAGAGCGTGGAGAACTTCTCGAGGCCCGTCCCGAGGCACATGGCGGCCGTTACCGCAACCACCTTGCTGTCCGTCTGAGCCAGTTGAATCACCGCATCGCCGAAGGCATCGGTAAAGGTCGAGCGGCCATTCTGCGTGGCGGCGCCCGTTGCTATGTCAAACTTTGAGACCCCGTGAAAACGGGCGGGATCTGCCTCCGCAGGTGCATACCCCTTGCCCTTCTTGGTGATGACATGCACCATGCGAGGACCTTTCAGGCGCTTCACATTCTTAAACGTGTCTATCAGGTGGGTAAGATTATGTCCATCGACCGGGCCGATATACGTGAAACCCAGCTCTTCAAAGAGTATGCCCGGTGTAACCATCCCTTTGATTGATTCCTCCAGTTGGCGGGCGGCTTTGTACACCTTGTCGCCTATCCCCGGCCACTGTTTAAGCCTGTTCTTGATCTCTTCCCTCAGGTTGCTGACGAACTCACCGGTCATGATACGGTTGAGGTGGGCTGAAAGCGCTCCGACGTTTTTGGATATGGACATCTCGTTGTCGTTGAGGATCACGATAACATCGGTCTTAAGATGGCCTGCGTGATTGAGCGCCTCGAAAGCCATGCCGCCTGTGAGAGAGCCGTCTCCGATAACCGCGATAACGCTCTGCGTCTGGCCGAGTTTCCTCGCTGCTTCAGCGAGTCCCACGGCCACGGAGATTGAATTACTCGCATGGCCCGTATCGAAGGTATCGTAGCAGCTTTCTTTTCTGCAGGGAAAACCGCTCAATCCGCCGGTCTGTCGGATTGTCCAGAGCTTCTCCTTACGCTCTGTCAGGATCTTGTGCGTATAGCACTGGTGGCCGACGTCCCACACTATCTGGGAGTTGGGCGTGTCAAATACATGGTGGAGTGCCAGGGTCAATTCGACCACGCCAAGATTTGACGAGAGATGACCACCTGTCTTGGAGACGGTCTGGATGATAAGTTCGCGCATCTCATCGGCAAGCGTCTGCATCTCCGCAACGGTGAGGTTCCGTATATCTTCGGGGTTCTTGATCGTGTCCAGAAGCATCAGGAGGACCTCTTGCCCACGAACACGGCGAGCCCGGTGAGTACCTCGCCCGCAGAACCAAGAAAAGCCAGGGCCTGTACGGCTTCGCTGACCAGTTCGTTTAACCGCTCTCTTGATTGCGCGCTGCCGTAATGTTTTATGTAGGTTTGCTTGCCGATATCTTTTCTCAATTTTTTGCCGACCAGCTTCTCATCGCCTTCAGCATCGAGAAGGTCGTCTCCGACCTGGAATGCCAACCCGAGCGATTCTCCGTATCTCGTGAACTGCTCCAATTCCGCGGCGCTGGCGTTGCCGGCTAGAGCCCCGACGCGCACCGACGCCCGGATCAACGCAGCCGTCTTGTTCCGGTGTATATAGTCAAGAATTGTCTTGGTCCCTTCTTTTCCGTCGTAGAGCACATCTACTACCTGTCCGGCGATCATTCCTTCTGCGCCCGCTGCCAGGGCTATTTCATGAATCATCTGTCCGGCAACGTCCGGTGGAGTATGCGCATTGAAGCGGTGATCCGTCATCACCCGGAAGGCTTCAGTCAGCAGCGCGTCTCCTGCAAGCAGTGCGGTTGCCTCCCCGTAAACCTTATGGCACGTGGGTTTCCCACGGCGCAGATCGTCATCATCCATACAGGGAAGATCATCGTGGATAAGTGAATACGTATGAATCATCTCCAGGGCACAGGCAAAAGGAAGCACGCTCGCTGCATCGCCCCGTTTCGCTTCACACGCGGCAAGCGCCAGTATAGGCCTGATCCTCTTGCCCTCCGCGAAGAGACTGTGCTCCATTGCCTGTTTGAGAACGTCGGGAATCGTGGTAAAGGACGCAAAGATCGCATGGAGAAAATCCTCGACCACGAGCCGCTTTTCGTTAAGAAAGGTACGGGCGTCCATTACGACTCTTCCTGCGGGAAAGGCTTTTTCTCGACGGAACCATCCTCTTTTTTTATGAGGATCTCCACTTTTTTCTCAATCTCGTCCAGTCTTTTGGAGAGGTCCTTGGTGAGAAGAAGACCTTCTTTGAAAAGATCCAATGCGGCGTCCAGAGACACCTGGCCTTCGTCGAGAATACCTACAATCTCTTCCAGCCTCTTTAATCCCTCTTCGAATTTCACGCAGCTATTATTATATAGATTGCAGGGTACGTTTTGCAAGGGCTACTCCACTTTTACTGTTGCCATACCTGTTGCGGGTGTGTAGAATTAACATATGCTGGAGATCACGTTAAAAACCGCGAGCCGCATCGAGGCCAGGGATATAACCGATGAAGTGGCCCGGGCCGTGAAGGATAAGGAGGGGGCACTGGTTTATGTTTTCACCCCCCATACGACATGCGGGCTCCTGATCAACGAAAATGCAGATCCTGCGGTGATGAGCGATATCATGGACGGTCTGAACAGGCTTGTGCCGCGAAATCACCCCTATAAGCATGCGGAGGGAAATGCCGACGCCCACATCAAGTCTTCTTTGATGGGACACTCTGTGCTTGTGCCGTTTGCGGCCGGGAAGCTGGTGCTGGGCACGTGGCAGGGTATTTTTCTCATGGAATTTGACGGGCCGAGAGACCGCAAAGTGCAGATCGCGGTGCTGCACTAGGCGTAGAAAGGACAGAATCTCATCGCAGATTTACGCAGATGAATAAAAGAGATATTCGCAGAGTGCGCAGCCTCCTGTAAGGGTGACCAAGCTTGTGTCCAGCATTGTGATACAGCGTCAATGCTGTCCATCCACCCGCAAGCGGGTACCCGAGCGCTCCGCGCAGGGGTGTCACCTCACCGGAGGTGCTGCAGGTTGACCGGCTGTGCCGCCCTATCGCACAGGCGGTCAAGAATGAATCATCCGCAGTTATCAGAGCCTTTATCCGCTCTTATCTGCGATAAAATGCTCTGTCTTAATGAACTGGACGGTGAAAAGGTTCAAAAAGTTTGACAACCTATAAGAAATAAGGAGATCAATATGAAGAAATTCGTCGCCGGGCTTGCCCTGGCAACGTTACTGGTTCTGCTCGGCACCGCTGCTTTTCCTGCGAAGGATGATGTGACACAGCCGAAGGAGTACGGCGTCTACATCAAGGGCCCGAAAGGGCTCAAAAGATTGCTGCCGAATATTGTCTTCGACGAGAAGGGTGTGCTTTATGTAGAGAGTAACAACCCTCAGAGGTTTCCGCTCGCCGAGATAGAGCAGTTCATTATATACGGAAAATACGACACAAAATACCTTACGCTGAACCCTATGCTTTTTGTGAGCGAAACAGCCCTGCACAAGTCACGCTTTCTTTTCGGCAAAGAGATCCAACTGGAAGTGACCAAAAAAAGCGATGTTCTTTCTGGAGTCAAGCCGAAGGGCCTCCTTGGAAGAGGCTACTACAGCCTCTGGATTAATGACTCCGCATGGGATTTTGTAGTTGAGTAATAGATAGTTCTCGCCGTCTTACATTGCTACGTCCACACGCGCTGCATACGAACTTCTTGACAACCGATTACGGGCTTCACTATACTGGACATATGGTATACCGTATACAATATATCGCCCACGAAAGATGTTTGTGAAAGCCTGAAGTCCTTTGAGCCTTCCGCAAGGGGTTCATAGGGACAAAAAAAGCGGGAGTGGCGCCCTTGAATGTTGGTGGACTCGCACAAAAAGTAATGGAGGGCGATGAAAAGAGCGCTGCCCGTCTCATCTCGCTCATCGAAAATGGAAAACCGGAAGGCTACGCCGAACTGTCACTGCTCCTTCCGCACACAGGCAAAGCCCACGTCATAGGCGTCACGGGTCCGCCGGGAGCGGGCAAGAGCACGATAACGGGCCGGCTCGCCGTCTCTTTGTCGGATAAGGGCAAGAAGGTAGGCGTCGTAGCGGTCGACCCCACAAGCGTGCGAGGCGGCGCACTTCTTGCCGACAGGCTTCGGATGAAAGATGCTGAAAAAAAGTCCATCTTCATCCGTTCCATGGCGCACAGGGGCCACCCCGGCGGCATTGCGCGAGCAGCCGCAGGCGCGGCCTATGTGCTCGAAGGCCTCGGAAAAGAGGTCATCATCATAGAAAGTCTGGGGGCGGGGCAGACGGAGAAGGATCTCTTCCACCTGTGCGATACCGTGATTATTCTCTTCACTCCCGATTATGGCGATGAGATCCAATTGCTGAAGGCAGGACTCATGGAGATAGGCGATATACTGGTTGTCAACAAAGGGGATCGCCCGGGAGCCATGGAAGCAGAACAAGAGTTGGCGAGGTGTTCTTCCTGCCGGACGGGGACTGATGACTGGGTTGCTCCGATAGTGATGACGCGGGCTGACAAGGGCGGGGGTATTGCCGAACTCACAGAAGCGATTAACCGGCACTGGCTCTTCATTTTGGCGGATGGAAGAAGGGCAAAAAGGAAGGAAACAAGAACTTCGGCTTTGCTTATGGGTCTCCTGAAAGAAGAGGTGTGGAAGCGCTTTGCGGCTGGAATCGGTCATAATAAAGAGTGTACCCGCATTGCTGAAGACGCCGGCCACGGGAAGATAGACCCCTATAGTGCGGTTGAAAAGATACTGGAACAAACGGCGTTCGGAAGCGGCGGCTGGTAGGGGATGGGGATAGCGGGATGGATTTTAGATTAAGAGAGGATCAGCAGTTTTTTAAAGATCAATTCTCGGAGGCACTCCAGAGATTGGCGCTCCCTCAGGCGGAAACGCTGGACAGGGATGATATATTCCCTACCGCCCTGTTTGAGGAGTTGGGGCGGTTAGGCTACTACGGCATCAGGTACCCAGTCGAGATCGGCGGTATGGGAGCCGATTGTGTCACGTTCACGCTTCTCGCTGAAGAGCTTGCAAAGATCTCGATAGGTCTTGCTGCAATCGTGACTATGCAGTGTCTGATGGGGACTGATTTTATCCATCGTTTCGGCACGAAGGAACAAAAAGAACGCTGCCTGATACCTGCCATCAAAGGGCAGAGGATCGGGACCATCGCATTTACGGAACCCGATTGCGGCTCAGACCTGGGCAGCATCAAAACCCGCGCTGTCAAAATCGGCGAGGAGTATGTCATTACCGGCAGGAAGCTTTGGATTACCAACGGCAAGGTTGCCGACTTTGTCACGGTGGCCGCGACCACGGACCCTGCAAAACGGATTGACGGCCTCGGTTTCTTTCTGGTGGAGAAGGGAACGCCTGGATTTTCGGTAGGCCAGAAAATCAATAAAATCTCGGCGCGAGGAGCGAGCACGTCCGAGCTTATTTTTGAGGAGTGCCGTGTGCCGAAAGAGAATCTTCTCGGGCAGGAGGGAAAAGGCGCCCAACAGCTTGACTCCATATTGAGCGAGATCCGGACGATGATCGCAGGACTCGGTTTGGGATTAGCGAAAAGTGCTTTCGCTGCGGGTCTCAGGTATGCAACCGAACGCGAGGCATTCGGTCGAACCATCGGGAATTTTCAACTCATCCAGGAAAAGATTGCTGAAATGGAGATGCGCATCAAGGCATCCGAATTCCTTACCTACTACGCAGCCTGGTTGAAGGATACGGGCGTGGCAACCGGCAAAGAGGCTGCGATGGCCAAGCTTTATGCCACTGAGTCGGCCTGCTTTGTTGCGGACGAGGTCACGCGCATCCATGGCGCATACGGGCTGGCGGAAGAATACCCGGCGCAGAGATTTTTCCGGGACGCACGCTTTCTGCTTTTCGGCGGCGGCACATCTGAAATTTTGAAGACGATTATCGCAAAGGATACGCTCAGGAAACCTGAGCAGTACTACAAATAGAGGAGGGGTTGATGGATTTTGCCTTGACTGAGGAACAGGAATTTTTCAAAAAGATGATTACCGACACCATCGACCGCATGGTCATACCGAAGGCGCGCGAGATCGATGAGAAGGATGAATTTCCCTGGGAATTATGGCGCGAGTTCGGCAAGCTCGGGTACCTGGGGCTGCGCTATCCTGAAGAGATAGGTGGCATGAATGCCGACCCTGTGACCGCCATGATCTTTTATGAGCAGATAGCGAGAGGCTCGGTCGGTTTTGCGCAAAGCGTCATCATGAACATACTCATGGGTACCTATTTTATCTTTCGCTTTGGCTCTGATGAGATAAAGAAGCGCTGCCTGTACCCTGCGATGAAGGGTGAGAAGGTCGCTACCATGTGTTTCACGGAAGACCAATCGGGATCCGATTTATCCGCGACAAAGACCACAGCGGTTAAGGACGGCAAGGAATGGGTCTTAAACGGAACGAAGATGTGGATAACAAACGGCCCGCTTGCTGACATGGCTACCGTGCTTGCCACGACCGATCCCAAGCTGGGCAACAAGGGGCTCAATTTCTTCCTCGTTGAAAAGGGGACGCCGGGTTTTTCGCCGGGGCAGATTCTCGATAAACTTGGCTGCCGCGGAACGGTGACCGGAGAGCTGGTGCTCGATAATGTGCGGCTTCCCGAGGAGAATCTTCTGGGTACTGAGATAAACAGGGGCATTGATTACCTGGGTGAGATCCTGGACGAAGTGAGGGTAATGACCGGAGCCATGGCCATGGGCATCGCGCAGGCGGCATTCGATGAGGGCCTGGAATATGCCAAGAAACGCGTAGCTTTCGGGAAGCCGATCGGCAGCTATCAGCTCATCAGGGCGAAATTTGCCGACATGGCTACCGAGATGGAGGCGAGCCGTCTCATGGTTTATTACGCGGCGTGGAGAATTAAAGAAAAGCTGTCCAGCCGCAAGGAATCAGCCATGGCGAAGATGTTTGCTACCGAGACATGCCTGAAGGTGGTTGACGAGGTCACGCGGATCTGGGGAGCAAATGGCTTTGCCCGTGAATATGATCCGCAGCGCCATTTCAGGGACGCGCGCTTTCTGCTTTACGGCGGCGGCACGCACGAAATAATAAAAGATTTTCTGGGCAGGCTGATAATCGGAAAGATGTGAAGGGGTAACAATTTATGCAGATGAAAGCTGATAAGAGCCAAGAGAGATGTTCGCAGATGCGTATGATCGTTCATCAAGGCTTTTATCCGCTCTTATCGGCGATGAAAAGCAGTGTCTTGCGAAAAGGGTTTGACACTGAAGCGAGGAGGGAGGAGATTTTGGAAAATCAAAGGGAAATAAAAATAATGGTTGCCAAACCTGGACTCGACGGCCACGACAGGGGCGCCAAAGTAGTGGCCCACGCGCTCAAGGAAGCCGGCCTGGAAGTGATCTATACAGGACTTCATAAGACGGTCGATCAGATTGTGAGAATCGCCATCCAGGAGGACGTGGACATTATCGGACTTTCGATCATGAGCGGCGCGCACATTCCGATTGTCGAAAAGCTGATGAAGAAAGTGGAGCAGGAAGGGATACAGGACAAGATGGTAATCGTGGGAGGCGTGATCCCGAATAAAGATATTGCCCGGCTCAAGGAGCTCGGCGTCTCCGGTGTCTTTCCCGGCGGCACGCCCTTTTCGGAAATCGTGACGTTCATAAAGGAACAGGTGAAACCGGCGTAGAAGAGCGGCCAAAAGGTCTTGTGACAAGCAAAGGACGATTTCACCACAGAGGCACAGAGGTCACAGAGAAGTGCTCCACGGAGAACCGAAATTATTCGTGTCCGAAACAGTGGAGATTCTGTTCCGGACACACACCGACGCTCCGCGTAGGTGTGGAAGGCATCTCGCCTCCCGCAGGGATGCGAGTGACCGGATATGGTCGTCTCCCCATATCCGGTCGAAACTACTTAGGGCTTCCTCTGTGTACTCTGTGCCTCCGTGGTGAATACAAGTAGTTTTCGAAGCCTGGCGAAAAGTCGGGCACGAGTAGGAGGATTGAATGGGAGTTGCAAAATATACTAAGGATGAGAAAGATCAGATAGTCGATGTGACGCTTCAGTCGGGCATCCATGTGAAGCCGCTCTACGGGCCCGAGGATCTGGAAAAGATCGGTTTTTCCTATGAGCGCGATCTCGCGGACCCCGGCACGTATCCGTTTACGAGGGGCATACACCGTCAAGGGTATCGCAGCCGCGCCTGGACAACGAGGCAGTACACGGGCTTCGGCACACCCTACGAGACGAATGAACGGTTCAAGCTGATGATCGCGCATGGTCAGACCGGATTGAATGTGGCGTTCGATCTGCCTACCCAAATGGGCTATGACTCCGACGACCCGATCGCCGAAGGCGAAGTAGGCCGCGTAGGGATGGCAGTCGACTCGCTCAGGGATTTTGAAGTGGCATTCAAAGATATCAACCTGGCGAAGATAGGATCAGGGCTGACGATCAATGCGGTAGCATCCATCATGCTCGCGATGTACCAGGCTGTTGCCGAGAAATTCGGTTATAGTCGCGACGCAATATCGGCCACACCGCAGAATGATATCCTGAAAGAGATGATCGGACGCGGCTCGTGGATCTTCCCGGTAGAACCGGCGGTGAAGCTGATCGGCGACACCATTGAATATTCGATTGAGGCCCTTCCTCGCACAAACCCGGTCAGCGTCTGCGGCTACCACATCAGGGAATCGGGGGCAACGCCCGCGCAGGAGATCGGATACGCCATACTGATCGCCAACGCGTACATAGACAATGTGATCGCCAGAGGCTACGACGTGGATGCGTTTGTCGGCCGCTTCTCTTTCAACTTCAACGTGTTCGGCAATATCTGGGAACAGGTGGCGAAATTCAGGGCAGGACGCAAACTCTGGGCGAGAAATCTCAAGGAAAAATACGGCGTCAAGAAAGATTCGAACATGTACTTACGGGGCCTCTTCGGCGGCGGAGGATACGGCCTCACGAAAGCTCAGCCCGAGAACAACATCATGCGCGGAGCCTATTACGCGCTTTCTGCCGCGCTCGCAGGAGCGCAGACTATAGCGCTCTGCAGCTATGATGAAGCCTACACCATACCGACGCCGCATTCAGCCATCATTTCTCTGCGCACGCTGCAGCTTCTCATGGATGAGATAGGCCTGCGCGACACAGTCGATCCTCTGGCCGGAAGCTACTTCATAGAGACGCTCACCAAAGAGATGGAGCAGAAGATCGAAGAAGAGATGGCTCAGATAGAGAAAGCGGGAGGAATCACACAGGCTGTGGCGACCGGTTACATTCAGAGGCTGGTTGCACGACAGGCCTACGAGTTCGAGAAAGGCATCCAATCAGGAGAGCTCCTCAAGGTCGGCGTGAACATCTATACCGACGAACAACCGATGGACGTCGAACTGCACGAATACAACTGGGAATCGGCGGAAAAGCAGATGGAAGGGCTCAAGCAGGTGAAGCGGGAGAGGAATAACCGGGAAGTAACGCGCACGCTTGCAGCGCTGGAGCAGGCAACAAAAGAGGGTAAGAACGTCATGCCTTATCTCGTGGAATGCTGCAAAGCGTATGCAACGGTCGGCGAAATGACGTCGATCTTCAGAAACATCTACGGAGAATTCGACGAGCCGAGTCTGTTCTGAGAACTACAGGGTCCAGGGTCCAGGGTCCAGGGTCCGGGAATAGAAGAAGAAAGTATTAAGCTGGCAAGCCGGATAGCTAGTAAGCTAGTAAGCTGGCAAGCTAAGAGCTGAGGGCTGAATGAAAATTCAAAAGATCGACCACATCTGTTTTGCGGTAAAGGACCTCGAAAGAACAAAACAGATGTACAGCGATAACTTCGGTCTCCTGCCGGAAGTGGAGTACGTCGCCGAAGCGGAGCACATAAAGGTGGCTCGTTACTACATCGGCGATGTGGCTGTGGAGCTGATGGAATCTACATCACCGGAGGGAGAGGTAGCAAAATTCATCAAGAAGAGAGGTGAGGGCGTCTTTCTCATCTCTTATAGGGTGGACGATCTCAAAGCGGCATTGACCGAACTCAAGGCGAAAGGTGCAGACCTGATCGATCAGGAACCGAGGGAGCTATTCGGCAATCGCTATGCATTCGTGCAGCGGCCGGACAAGCTTTGCGGCGTGCTCACCGAGCTTCTCGATGGAGAATTCGACAAGAGCAAAGTTCCGTTACTGAAGAAGTAGTTGATGTGTTTGCGGAAAAAGCATCGCACAAAAAAATTTGAACCGGCAAGGGGGTTACCATGCGCGCGCTAGTGGTCGGCGGAACGGGAGGTATGGGTCAGGGTGTCGCCCGGGACCTCATCAAACAGGAGCAGATCAAGGACGTCATTCTGGGTGATATAAATATAGATCAGTCTCGCGTGCAGGATAAGCTGCGCGATAGCAAAAAAGTATCGCTCAAGAAGATCGATGTAAACGATCATGGCGGCATGGTGGACGCAATCCGCGGGGCTGACGTTGTCATCAACTGCGCAGGGCCATTCTACAAGACTGCGGTGGCGGTTGCCAGAGCGGCAATCGATGCGAAGGTCAACTACATAGATATTTGCGACGACTACGAAGCGACTGACATTCTTTTCGCTTCTGACATTAATGATGCGGCCAGGAAAGCAGGGATCACCGTGCTGACGGGCATGGGATCGGATCCGGGAACCAACAACGTAATAGTCAAATGGTATGCGGATCATCTGGATAGCGTGGACGAGATTGCTTTGTTCTGGGTGGTGAGTATAGCCGAGCTCCGGGGCGCAGCCTGGGATCATGGCCTCCATATGATCATAGGTAAGATCCCCCAGTACCTGGATGGTAAACTGGAATATGTGGAAGGGGGAACCGGCGAGGAGACGGCGAAATTTCTCGAACCCCTGGGCGTCTGTGAGGTTCGCTACGTGGGTCATCCTCAGCCGCTCACGATACCCCGCTATATACCGGGTGTAAAAAGTGTTGTTATCAAGGGTGCCCTTATCCCGCTATGGGTGGACCAGCTGATTAAGGAGCAGAAAGAGACAGGCTTTCTCGGTAAAGAGCCGGTAGACGTGAAGGGTGCGCAGGTGACACCCTATGATCTGACCCTGCGGCTCTGGGAAACTATTCCGATCGGCAGGGATAACGGGCCCGCAGCCTCCGGTCTCAAGGTCATCGTAAGAGGTAAGAGAAAAGGAGTGCAGGTAACCTACACCGCAGACATAGTGGGCAGGATGGCGCCCGGGACGGGTCTTCCCGCCTCTATCGCGGCTCTCATGATGGATGCGGGCGATGTCAAGGCGAAGGGCGTGGTGGCCCCGGAAGGCTGTATCGATCCCGGGAAATTCCTTACCGCATTGCTCCAGAGGGGTGCAAGGATACATCAAACGGAAACGATAACGTCCATGCTCAGTGTGTAGTGGCCGGTGAATTTGTTAAACGTTTTATGAAAAAGGAAATGAAAATTCTACCACAGAGGCACAGAGGGCACAGAGAAGTGCTCCACGGAGAAAGAATAATTTCGTGTCCGGAACAGTGGAGATTCTGTTCCGGACACACACCGACGCTCCGCGTAGGTGTAGTAAGTACCTGTGCCCCGCAGGGGTGCAGGTGACCGGATATGGCCGTCTCCCCATATCCGGTCAGAAACTACTTAAGGCTTTCCTCTGTGTCCTCTGTGCCTCCGTGGTGAATGAAAATAACTGACATGCCTTAGTCAAAGGAGCATGCTATGAAAAGTGCTGAGAAACTGAACATTACACGAAGCCTCAAATTCTTCGACGATGCAACGAAACTGGTTCCCGGCGGAGTGCTCGGCGCCCGCAAGCCGGGCGATTTTATTCAGGGGGAATACCCGATATTTCTTGAATTCGGCAAGGGCGCCCATTTGACCGATGTTGACGGCAATGAGTTCATCGATTTCCTCTGCGGCTACGGCCCGATTATCCTGGGCTATAGAGAAGACGAGGTCGATGATGCCGTGATCAGGCAGATAAAAGAGAAGGGCTTCTGCTTTACCCTGACGCAGCCCTACCAGAATCAGCTCGCGCAAAGACTGACCGAACTCGTTCCCTGTTCGGAGATGACCATCTTTCTGAAGACCGGGTCGGACGCCACGACGGCGAGCGTCCGCATTGCACGTGCATTTACGAACCGCATCAAGGTGATGCGTTGCGGCTACCACGGGTGGCATGACTGGTCAGTAGAGATGAAGGGGGGCATTCCGGCGAAGCTGTACGAAGATGTGTACGAGTTCCGTTACAACAAGCTCGATCAGCTCGAAGAGCTGATGACAAAGCACGGCACTGAGACCGCCGCCATCATCATGACTCCCTTCGGCCATCCGAACCATCAGAAAATGGAAGAGCCGAAACCCGGATTCCTGGAAGGGGTGAGGGCGATCGCCGACAGGTACGGAGCCGTTCTGGTCTACGATGAGATCCGCACCAACTTCAGGCTCAGCATGGGCGGCGCGCAAAAGCTCTATGGCGTCACTCCGGACCTGTCAGTCCTGGGGAAGGGCATGGCCAACGGCTACGCCATAAGCGCCGTCACCGGGAAAAGAGACGTTATGATGGCTGCAGCAAGCAAGCTTTTCATTTCTTCCACCTTCTTCCCCAACAGTGACGGTTACATCGCCGCGCTCAAGACGCTTGAGATCCTGGAGCGTGAGAAGGTAATTGACAATATATGGGAGAAAGGCGGCCGGTTCCTGCAGAAAATAAGGGCTATCATCGACAAATATGATGCTGCCGGAGCCGAACTGACCGGTGTTGCGCCCATGTTTTACATTACCTTCAAGAAGGATGAAGCCGATACGCACAAGGCCAGGCGTGATGCGTTCTACACGCAGCTCATCCGCAGGGGCATCTTCCTGCACCCGCACCACCATGGGTATATCTGTTACAGGCACACCGAGAAGGATCTCGATACGACCATCGCGGCAATAGACGAATCCATGGCCTACGTGCAGGAAACGTACGCCAAGTGACCAGAGGGAAGACCGCCGCGGGCTAGGAAGATCGTTCGCGATGCTCACTAGGAAGACCGCCTTCGGCTAGGAAGATGGAAGAGAGAAACCTATATCTACTGAGACGGTACCAGCGGATGTTCGCTTTTGCTTCCTAGTCACGCCAAGGCGTGACGGTCTTCCTGGCGCGTAGCGCGATCTTCCCCCCTTCGGGGACTTCGCCTCTTCCTAGCCCTCCAGGTCCCCGCAAGGGGGGCAGCGGTCTTTTTCCATTTGACATCGGATATTGGTTCTATCTATAATAGGTCAGACCTATTAGCGGAGGTGTCTATGAGCGGCTATCACAAAAGGGATTTTGACAATTTCCCGATGCATACGATCACAAGGGTCGACCGGCCCACGACGATCATACATGACAACGAGGTAAAGAGAGTCGATGAGCGCGACAGCGGCTTCAATAAAGCATCCGCGGGCCTGTACGGTCCCATCCTAGCCAAGGAGAGACCGCGCTTCGTCATGAAGCATCCCCTCTCAGGGGCACTCGGACAGATGCAGCTTTTTCTCAGGGATATCGTCGACGGCATGGTGGCGAAGCAAAAGGCTCCGATCCCGGAAGATCCTTCGATTCTGGCTCGCCACATCAAGGAGACGGCCTACTTCTTGAGGTCGGATGCCGTCGGTATCTGCGAGCTTCCCCCGTATGCAGTCTACACCCACAGCTTTCCTGACGGCGAGCCGGTGGAGTGCAATCACAAATATGCCATAGGCATTCTTATCGATCAGGACTATAGAACATCACATGCCACGAACGGTCATAACTGGATCAGCAACTCGATGAGCTTCGTAGCCTATTCCGCATCCGGTTTTATCGCGTGTATTCTCGCCGAGTATATCCGGAGACTCGGTTATCCTGCAAGGGCGCATCACGCCCGTAACTATCAGGTAGTCGTCCCCCCGATCCTTCTGTGGGCAGGCCTGGGCGAGATGAGCCGGATCGGCGACAGTGTGCTCCATCCTTTCATGGGGCCCCGTTTCAAGGCAGCGGTTGTGACGACCGATCTGCCCATGGCTATCGACAAGCCGATCGATTTCGGATTGCAGGATTTTTGCTCCAAGTGTAAGAAGTGCGCCCGCGAATGCCCGTCCGGTGCGCTCACCGATGGCGGCAAAGAGATATACAACGGCTACGAACACTGGCCGAGTAACATTCGCAAATGCACTACCATGCGCGTGGGGAACCAGCACGGCTCGGGCTGCGGCACCTGTATCAAGGCCTGTCCCTGGAATAAGCCCTATACGCCGTTTCACCGCGCGGTGGGCTGGGCCATGCGCCATTCAGGCGCAGCGCGAAGCCTCGCCATCTGGGGTGACGATCTGATGGGTTACGGCAAGGCCCATCCGGAGGAGCAGTGGTGGCTCGATCTCGAAGAGATCGACGGGGTGGTGCAATTACCAAGGAAGCACACAGGCAAACATCTATGGGCAGCGGACGAATAATAACGGTTCGTTCTGAACACCTTCGTTATCGAGCTTTCTGGTAATTAGATGGGGACGAATAATCAATGGACAGCCGGAAGAACTTTCGTGGAACGAGCATCGCGGGAGGTCTGGGGACCCGGCAGCGGAGATGACTGGTGCCGCGTATCCGTATGGGCGCGGCACGACGCGTTCTGACTCCGAGGCTTGAGTAAACGTAAAGAGAATAGTTTGCGAAGTGCCAGAGGGCAAATGATCATGGGCAACGTTCGCAATGAGCGTCGAAGGAGTCGGAGCGTAGCACGGGTCAGACCGGGAGCGCCTCGCTCGTGGAACGAACAGTCTTCCGGCTGGCCATTTCCTTAACCGAAGGGGTGTTGATGTTCGAACCGCTTGAAAAGAGGCGCTACTCTGAACAGATTGCTCATCTGATCCGGCAGCGCATACTGACCGAGAATCTTGAGAACGGCGCAAAGCTTCCCGCAGAACGGCAGCTCGCCACGGAACTGGGCGTGAGCCGCTCCGTGGTCAGGGAGGCCCTGTGCATGCTTGATGTCTCTGGCTACGTGAGCATGAAGAAGGGGCCGGGCGGCGGTATATTCGTGTCGCAGGTCTACCATAAACCGATCAGTGATTCTCTGAAAAACCTCGCTGTTAACGGCCAGATCACCGTGGATCATCTCTTTGACGTGCGCCTCCAGATCGAGCCGTTCATGGCGTATGACGCGGCCCGCCATGCAACGAAGGCACACATCAGAGGTCTGCAGGAGCTGATGGCTGAGGCACGTCAGTGCCTCGATGACGCAGCATCGCTGAAGCAGAAGAACATACTCTTTCACATCCTTCTCGGTGAAGCCTCGGCCAATCCGGTCTCTGAGATGTTCATGAAATCAATCGCGGAGATCCTCAACGACGTTGCTTACAAGTTTTTGGATCTCTCGTGCGAGCGCATTTTCTTTAACACACACGGAAAAATTCTGAAGCTCGTTGCCGACCGGAAGGCACGGGAGGCTATGAGACTGGTGAAGGAAGACATTCTCGACGTCAGAAAAAGGCTGAGCAGAGCCTTGAAAAAAGGCGACACGGTGCGGACCCTGTCGACCACTTCACTCACTAAGGGGGCTGAGATCGTATGAAAGATCGCGTCTGGTTACAACTGATCGTCCTGACCTTTATCGCAAGCTTCGCATTCAGTGTGCATCCTGTTTTCGCTCAAGAGGTGATCACGCTCCGGTATGCGCATTTCATGCCGCCGCCTACAGCACAGGCTATCAATTCAGCAGAGTGGTGCAAGGAGGTGGAGAAAAGGACCAACGGGAAAGTGAAGATAACCTTTTACCCGGGCTCCACCCTGATGCCTGCGCCCCAGACGTACGACTCGGTTGTAAAAGGGATCGCCGATATCGGCTGGTCCATCATGAGTTACACAAGGGGCAAATTCCCCCTCACCGAAGTGATCGATCTTCCTCTCGGCTACAAGAGCGGCTACGTTGCAACAAAGCTTATCAATGCCTATTACGACAAATTCAAACCGAAGGAGTTCGATGAGACAAAGGTGCTGTATCTCCATGCCCATGGCCCCGGCATCCTGACAACAAAGAAAGCCGTAAATAAACTTGATGACCTGAAGGGAATGAAGATACGGTCTACCGGCTTGAGCGCAAAAATAGTGCAGGCGCTCGGCGCGGCACCGGTCGGCTTGCCGATCACCGAAACGTATGACGCTCTTTCAAAAGGCGTGGCCGAGGGTGTGTTGATGCCGGTAGAAGGGCTTCACCAGTGGAAGCTTGCCGAGGTAACCAAATTCACAACGGAGAACTACGGCTCGGCCTACTCGACCGGCTTTTTCTGCGTCATGAACAAGAGCAAGTGGAACGCTCTGCCTCCGGATATTCAGAAGACCATCGAGGCGATCAATCTGGAGTGGATAGAGAAGACAGGCAAGCTCTGGGATACCATCGATGTTGAAGGCAAGGATTGGGCAATAAAGCAGGGGCACAAATTCATTCAGCTGCCGAAGGAAGAAGACGCGCGCTGGAGCGAGAGAATGCGTCCTATCCTGGATGACTACGTGAAAGCGATGAAGGAGAAAGGTCTGCCCGGAGAGCAGTCTTTGAAATTCTGCATGGATTATTTGAAGGCTAACCAGAAATAGCGATGTGAGGGAGGAGGAAGCTATGAGCGGCTATCATAAACGGGATTGGGAAACATTCCCGATGCACAAGCTCAAGAGAGTCGATAGACCGACGACCTTGATCAACGATGAGAAGGTCGCCCGGGTGCGGGAGCGGGAAAGCGGCTTTCATAAAGCCGCTGCGGGTGATTATGGTCCCGTGCTCGTAAGGGAGTTCAGACGCTTTGTGCCGAAGCAGCCGATATCGGGCGCGCTCACGTGGATGAGGAATGCAATGAGACCTCTGGTCGACGGCATGGTCGCTGCCCAGAAGGCTCCTATTCCAACGGACCCGGCAGCGCTCACCCGTCACGTCAAAGAAACCGCCTATTTCCTGAGGGCGGACGCAGTGGGCGTGTGTGAACTGCCGCGTTATGCTATTTACAGCCATAAGTTCGACTTCATGAAACCGGAAGCAGGAGAGCAACCGGTCGAGCTGGATCATAAGTATGCCATTACCGTGCTCATCGATCAGGACTACAGAACATCGCAGGCCTATTCAGGCAGCGATTGGATCAGCAACGCGATGAGCATGATGTCGTATGCCACCTCAGGTTTCATCGCGATCATCCTCGCCGACTACATCAGGAGGCTCGGCTATCCCGCTAAAGCGCACTACGCGCCCTTCTATGATGTGGTGCTGCCGCCTCTCATACTGCTCTCCGGCCTCGGCGAGATGAGCAGAATCGGCGATTCGGTGCTCCACCCCTTTCTCGGGCCGCGATTCAAAGGGGCTGTGGTGACGACCGATCTTCCGCTTCTTGCGGACAAGCCTATCGATTTCGGCCTTCAGGATTTCTGTTCGAAGTGTAAGAAGTGCGCCCGTGAGTGTCCGAGCGGCGCCATAAGCGACGGCGGCAAGGAGATGTTCAACGGCTACGAGAAATGGCCGATGGACAAAAAGAAGTGTACCGGTATGCGCGTCGGCAATCAGAGAGGTTCAGGCTGCGGCACGTGCATCAAGGTCTGTCCCTGGAGCAAGCCGTACACGCCATTCCACAGGGCGGTAGGATGGAGCATGCGACACTCAGGGCTGGCCAGGAGCCTTGCGATCTGGGGAGACGACCTGATGGGCTACGGCAAGCCTGACTACAGCAGAAAGTGGTGGTTCGATCTCGAAGATGTGGCAGGAGACGGCATCTTAAAGATCCCCGCGAACAGGAAAAGCGAGTTCGAAGAGAGGTGAGCGCTGCGCTCGCTATCTCTCTTCAGGTTGAATCGTATCCGACTGCTCCAGGTCCAGAGTTTCTTCTTCCTGCGGCGCCAACTCGGATGATATCTCGTCGATTGTCTTCAACCCGCAGGCCCTGTCCGAACGTTCCCAGGGCAGGGAGCTGATAACAATCTCATCGGTGATGTTTGCAAGGCCGATGTGGTCTTCCACGATCTCACGGAGCCTGCGGTGCTGTGCCTCGGTAGGCAGGAAACCCTCCAGGTGCACAGAGCCTGCCTCTACGGATATGCTTAACTCCTCCACATCGACGACACCATCCTCACGGAGCTCGTCAAAGATGGCTTTTGTGTCCAGCGCGTCGTGAAGCTCTGCCCGTTCTGCAGGCGTCGGCCCGGCTTCCTCGATTACCGGGGACCTCGTTCCTGTTGCTTTGCGCATCGCGTGCAGTATGCCGTCCAGGGAATAGCTTCGAGCCTTCTCGCAGAAATCCTCTTGCCGCACGATTGGCAGACCGGATAATCGCCTGTCTCTACTCGGGCGAGAGCATTGTTTATCGCTTCGACTTCCTTTTCCTCCTGTTCGTCGAGTGATGCCATTACATCGCCGAGGCTCTCTTTCTGGGAGGCCTCCTCGAACTCGATCTCCGGTTCCAATAAGGTGCGCCGGGCTTCTTCAGTACGACGGTGTGCGTCGAAGATGGCGTCACGCCTTCTGACAAGTACCGAGCGAAGCTTAGTGGGATTCATTTTTTCAGTCATGGATACCTCCTTAAACGGTGCTGCTTTGCGCCTTCACCGCTATTTGGCTTTGCCCCCGATCGGCTTGTAGAACACGTGATGGGCGATAGTCGCGGTCCTGATATATTTTTTTGACCAGGCCGGAGCCGGAGCTGATTTGTTGTCGTGGAAATAGAGTGCGCCGCCGGTGAGATCTGTCAGTTCGTGATTGAGAGCCTTGCGGGCCATTTCTTTGGCAGCTGCGTAGGGTTCCTCCTCCTGTGCCGAATCCGGTTTCCCATCACACCACCAGGAGAATTGGCAGGTATGTTGCTCCTGTCCCTGCTTGACGATTCCGCAGATCGTGCTCGGGAATCCCTCATGGCCCAGGCGGTTCATGACCACATTGGCTATGGCTTGCATATCGGCAGCATTTGAGCTCCTGGCTTCCCAATATATGGTGCGGGCAAGGCAGGTGATTGCATCATTCAGGCCCTCCTTGCCGGTTGGATCGACCGCCTGAGCCTCCGAATGCGTTATGGCGTCGGCCGCCGGTGGGTCGACCCCTTTGACTGTAGCTTTCTCCTCAACAACAGCCTTGCTTTTGGCAGTCTTCTCTTTCTCGGGCTGTTCGCTCGTGGTTGCCTGGCAGGCAAAAAAGAGAATGAGACAGACTGTAACAAGAATACTCTTGCCCATATTGAATCGTAGTTACTAAAAGTCTATTGAGCAAGGGGGCGCGTGAAAGACAGACCGCTGCGCTAGGAAGACCGTTCGCGATGCTCACTAGGAAGACCGCCTTCGGCTAGGAAGATGGAAGAGAGAAACCTATATCTACTGGACGGACCAGCGGATGTTCGCTTTGCTTCCTAATCACGCCAGAGGCGTGATGGTCTTCCTAGCGAACGTAGTGAGCGGTCTTCCTAGCGCGCAGCGCGGTCTTCCCTCTTCCTAGCGAACGTAGTGAGCGATCTTCCTAGCGAAGCGATCTTCCATCGTGTATTCAGAAAGGGGTTGGTATGGAGGCGGCATCCGGATTTGAACCGGAGAATAACGGTTTTGCAGACCGCTGCCTTACCACTTGGCTATGCCGCCAGGCAAAGGGGAAGGGTTTGTTGACCCGCCTATTTGTAGATTTCAAGGCAGGCAAGTCATCTCACCGTTGTTATTACGTATTGGAGCGGGAAACGGGATTTGAACCCGCGACTTCAACCTTGGCAAGGTTGCACTCTACCGCTGAGTTATTCCCGCGCCGTCTTAAGTTTATAATATAATCCCGTATCCATGTCAATGCCTGCTGCCGGGCTGCCTTCAAGCGCATACCTTCGTTGTCGCAGCGTCGCTTTCGTCGACGTACCTCAAGGTACGCCTTCCTCGGCTCCTCGCTGCCGCCTCGGCCTGCACTCGAATGCAGCCCGGCAGGGATCATCAGGCTGCCTTCAAGCGCATACCTTCGTTGTCGCAGCGTCGCGCTCCTTCGACGTACTTATAGTACGCCTCGGGTACCCGCTTGCGGGTGTGCGCTCCTCGCTGCCGCCTCGGCCTGCACTCGAATGCAGCCCGGCAGCGAGGATCGCTGCAGGATCAGGAAGCCTGTCCTACTGCTGTGGATTTCTCTTGGTGACGAAATAGTATGGACGCGCAAGGAAAAATATGACTATATGATGGGCATGCTTCAATCCGTGATGGATCTGCTGCCTCACCACTCGATTCTCTTCTGGATCTCCGCGAGCTGCGCTGTGACAATGGTCGGCATTTCCAAAGCGGGATTCGGCGCCGGCGTGGGTGTAATCTCAACGCCGCTCATGGCCCTGACGATTTCCGTGTCGGATGCAGCGGCATTGCTGCTGCCACTGCTCGTGCTCTGTGATATTGTGGCTGTCTACGCTTACGGGACGGGCTTTCATCGGCGAAGCATCAAGGTTCTCCTTCCCGGGGCGATAGTCGGCATTGCCATAGGAGGAATCTTCTTCGGCTACTTCATCGGGATGGATCGCAGTATGCGTGTCGGCATCGGCGTGCTTGCCATTCTCTTTGTCATTTTTCAGGCTGCCCGGGCCTATATTATGGGCGCGCTGAAAGAGCACCGTCCTCACGCCGCGGAAGGGCTGCTCATGGGGGCTATCTCGGGTTTCACCTCCACGCTTGCCCATGCCGGAGGTCCTCCGCTGGCCGTCTACCTCCTTCCGCAAAAGCTGAGCCCGTCACTTTATGTAGGCACCTCGGTGATATTCTTCGCTGTCACAAACGCACTCAAGTTGATCCCTTACGGGGTGCTCGGTATGCTCAAAGTGGGCAACATTACCACCATCGCCTTGCTTGCCCCTTTAACTTACGTCGGTGTACAACTCGGCCTCTACCTGAACAACCGTGTTTCTCCGAAGTGGTTTAACCGCGTGGTATACGGAGTGCTCTTTGTCAGCGGGCTGGATTTAATCGGGATACCGAAACTTGTTTCGGGGCTGTTCCACTAATACTCGGACAGATCCGGCTTGGTTCCGCGTGATCGTTTCTTCTGCGATGTGATGTGCTTAAACTCCAGCACTTTTTCTTTCGCGCGGCGAGAGCGGCGTCGTTTCTGACGCTTCAGTTTTTCGATGCGCTGCTGTTGCTCGCTCTTTTTTCCGAGGATTATGTTCTCGATCTTTTCAGCGAGTATGCGCCGGGCGAAAAACCGGTTCAGGGCCTGTGAACGCTCCTGCTGGCACTTGACCTCAACCCCTGTCGGCACATGTTTCAGGTAAACGCAGGTGGATACTTTGTTCACATTTTGGCCGCCGTGACCGCGGGATCGGATGAACCGTTCGATCAGATCCTCTTCGCGGATCCCGAGCTTCGCCATCTTTTCTTGAAGCGCTTTTTCTTTTTCCGGGCTGACAGCGTACATGGACAGTAGTATAGCACGGAAAGGACAGGGTCACGGGGTCACGGGTCACGTAGAAACCCGAATACAATTATGTGAAACACCTGCAGAACGCACCGTTTAACTGCAACTGATACTCGCACATAATTGGTTAGCTCTTCTCGCCGTGACAAGCGAAGGCTTTTTGGCGGGTTCTAGCTTTCATTTCATTGACTGGCCCCGTGACCCGTGACCCAGGACCCGGTCAGCTATGTGTTATACTTGCACCGATGGTTCGCGACCCTTTCCATCGGCAATCTTCGCCTGCCTCAGCCGTTTTTTCTTGCGCCGCTTGCGGGCGTGAGTGATCTGACTTACAGGCTCATCAGCCGCTCTTTCGGCGTTACGCTGGCATTCACGGAGATGGTCAGCGCCCGGGCTTTGAAGTATGGCAACAAGAGGTGCCGGGATATGCTCGTAAGCGCTGATGCGGACCGGCCGCTCGGAATACAATTGGTTGCCGGAGATCAGGAGGACATCCTTTCTGCTCTTGAAGTGCTCGAACAATACCGGTTCGACGTGATCGACCTTAATGCCGCCTGCCCTGTATCGAAGATCGTTCGCAGAGGGGAAGGGGCAGGCCTTCTCAAAGAGCCTCAACGACTCCAGAAGCTCGCGAGCGCTCTGGTTCACAAGTCAGGTAAGCCTGTCACGCTGAAGATACGGGCCGGTTGGGATGCGGCTTCCATCAATGCGCCGGAAGTCGCAAAGATGGCTGAGGACGCGGGCGTGGCTGCGGTTTGCGTTCACGGACGGACTAAGGCCCAGGGCTATGACGGGAGAGTCGATTACGGAGTGATCAGAAAAGTGAAAGAAGCCGTGGCATCCCGGTCATAGGCACAGGCGACGTATTTTCAGGTGAACTTGCCATGAAAATGTTCGCGAGACAGGGTGCGACGGGGTGGCAGTCGCCCGCGGTTCTATGGGTAACCCCTGGATCTTCAGAGAGATAGCCGAGTTGCTGCATGATGGAACTGCGCCGGCGAGGCCGAGCAAGGATGAAGTCATTTCTACGATGAGAGACCATCTTAATCTATCAATGACTCTTCTCGGGGAAACGCTGGCGGTTCTGACCTTCCGCAAGTTCTTTGTCTGGTATAGCCATGGTTTCGCCAAGGTGAGGCCGTTGCGTACCAAAGCCTTGCAAGCACGATCTCTTGAAGAGATGCTGGGCGTGATCGAAGAGCTGCGCGCCTTAGGACATTTCATATATCGCAGATCAGGACGGATAACGGCTTGTCGATCAAGATCGTAAATTAATATTTGACCTCCTAAACAATAGAGTCACACAGTTCAACGGGGACTCCAATGACGAAGTGACAGTTTTTGCGGATTCTCGATTTGAGAATTCACGCGGCGTACCAGGTGTCGGTCGATAATGCTGAAGGATAAATGTTCGATATTCGAATTTGGAGTCTTTACCAGTTCTGTCTTGGATGCGCACGTGACTAAACTCACGTCTAACTACACCTTCTTCTTCTTTCTTGTACAGCAGCATCTCGGGAAGCGGGATCCGCAAGCTGATGGCGTCTCACGGGGCATTCCTCAACGCAGCAGTTGCAATGAAAACAGAATTCGGGATACGTGACTACGGGTAGCTTCCCTGCCTCCGAGCCGAAGTAGACATCCTCGGCACAAACCTCACTGCAGGTCCCGCACTGAATGCATTTCGTTGTATCTATGACAGGTGGCATTTGGCTCTCCTTGGTTTTACTCTACTTTTTTCCATTCCATCACGGGTTTGCCGTCTACCCGCTTAACAAAAATTGCCTTACCGTCAAGCACCGGATCAGTCAGAGGATAATCCGGCCTGTTGTGGAGTGCCCGCGTTTCTTTCCGTTCCCTCGCTGCCAGAAAGACAAGCTCTCCCAAGTCAAGCAGGTTCAGTGTTTCGAGCGCTCGGGTGAGCTCCCAGCGATTTCGCGCAACCATCGATGACGCTGCTTTCTCTTTCAGCCGCCTCACGTAGCTCAGGCCGGCTGACATCAGTGTCTCGGTCCGGACGAGCCCGACATAGTCCTGCATGATCTGCTGTAGCGCAATGTTTGTCTCTTTCCAGTCCGGACCTTGCTGGCGGCTGAGCATGTCCTGGATCATACTGCCTTTTTCCTCGACATACGCCCCTGGTATCGCTTCCGGAGCGGCGACGCCCCGTGCAAACGTCGCGGCGCTATGGCCGGCAATCCAGCCGTATGTGGCCGCGGGCCCTATACTCACGATCGACTCGTCACCGGCGGCGTAGAGACCTTTAACCGATGTCTCGGCCTTCTCGTTAATCCATATCTTTGCCTCAGGATAGATGTGATACGTGCCGAATTCAACGGGATGCTTACGCAGGTCGACCTTCTCGTCTTTCAGGTAGTTTATCATTGCCGTGAGTCCCTCGTGGACAAAGGCTTCCATCATATACGCGTAATCCTCCTCGGATATACCGCGGCAGTCCATGTAGACCGGCCCTCTGCCTGATTTGAGATAATCTTCGAGGATGGTGCTCCTTGCCTCCATCGTCATGTCGCCATACCTTCGGTCAGGCTTTGTCACGTAGGGTCCGATCGGTTTTCCCTGCGGATCCCTCAAGACGCCGACCCAGGTAGCCTGTCCGTATCGGCCAAAATAGCGGGGACCCATGTGACGTTTTGGGCTTTCGGGGCCCACGAGGGTGGCTCCGGCCCTGTAGGTCATAGCTCGACCATCGCCTGTAAGTGAAAGGCACCCGGGAGTGCTTGCCATCCAGCCCGGCACCGGCGAGGGATAGAGCCGCTCGACCACTCCCGTGCGCCACAATGACACTCTTTGCTTTAAACAGGAACATCCTGTTTCTCACGGGTGTCCACGCCCAGGGCGCCACACACACCGCTCTCATCGCGCAGCAGATCAAAGATCATCACCCTGTTGACTATCCTCGCACCCTTTTCCAGGGCCTTGTTGGTCAGTACGCGTTTCTGCGAGTGCCCTTTGTATTTCAGATGAGTGAAAATGTCTCCCGGGAATGAGTGGCCTGAAAACTCCCATTTTCCGTCATGTTTCATCGGGATGCCCCAGCTATCCCAGAGCTTGACCACGTCGAAAGAATTTTCAAGAAAGGTTCTCATCACTTTCATGCTGGTTCCGGCTTGCATGATGCGGAGTTTCGGTCCCTTGAGGCATTCTTTGAGGAATGAATCCATATCCGAGCCATGAACCTCAGGTATGTAGCACCAGAAATGGTCATTACCGGCGCGGCCACGACCGCTATAAAGTGCATTGCCTTTTTCAGCCACAACAACCGTTGCGCCGACCTCTCTTGCGCTGATTGCTGCCATCAAGCCGGCAATCCCTCCGCCCACGCAGAGCACATCAGACTCGATAGTTTCTATTTCCTGCCTCCCTGCCGCTTCCATTATTACCTCCACGAGCTCTGTTGGTCAGGGCTTTACCTCTGCTGTTCCCCGACTCTTTACTGCTTACTGTCCATTCCTCGCCGGTTCTCAGTTACAAATGCTTCAATCGCACGATTCACCGGGGCCGGCTTTTCGATCATGAGAAGGTGTCCCGCATCAGGAATCCGCACAAGCTTTGAGTCCGGTATCTCGGCGTGAAGGAACTCCGAGTATTTGGGCGGCGTAAGGAGATCGTCCCCTCCACGCAGAATTAAGGTAGGTACGGTGATTCTCCCGACCCTGTCCATGACGTTGAACTGTTCGCAACTGGAAAAGTCTCTGTGAATCACCTCTTTCCTGCACTTCATCATCTCGTTGAAGCCGGACTCTGTGACGGATGCATCTGTCTTCCCGGAAAAGGCCAGCTCCGCTATCTTGCGAACCGTGCCCTCCTTGTCTCTGAGCAAGCCCTGCAATATCTCGGGGAAGACGCGCAGCTTGGCCCCCGTGCCCAGGAGAACCAATCCTTCCAGAAGCTCAGGATAGGTGAGCGCAAAGAGCATGGCGATTGCCCCGCCCATCGAGTGTCCCACCAGGTAGAACCTGTCAAGCCCCAGGCTCGTCAGGGCCTCATGCACGGCGTCTGTGCACTCCTCGAGCCGCTCGAAGCCGTCTCCCGAAGACTTTCCGTGGCCGGGCAGGTCAAGAAGGATCACCTCCATGAACCGGGTCAGGTACTCCTTCTGGAAATACCATGATAAAGAGCTTCCGCTGGCGCCGTGTATGAAGACCGCCGGCTTTCCCGCACCGTACCGCTCCACGTGCAGGTCCATAGCTCCTCCCGCACAAATATATTGAAAAGGCTGGATATGCATAATAGTATGATAGTATGCGGTTTTTTGCAACGATAGCAATAGTTATCTTCCTCGCAGGATGCACGGGTCCGGCGGATGTCACCCCCGCGAAGAAAGTCGATGATGAGTGCGGAAGGATGCGACGTATCAAAAGGAGATGGACGAGGTAAGGCAATCGATCAAGTCAGAGGTAAAGATCAAATTGAAGAAGGACGGAAAGGGTACCTACAGCTGGGAGATACAGGGTAAAGACCCGCAGGAAATCCTGAAAGCAAACGAAGCCCTCCGCAAGAAACTCGGCGACTGATACCAACTAAAACCAGACGCGCTCCGCACAGAGGCGAAGAAGGCTTTCTGAAAGGATCATCCCAAATGCCGTTGAGGATGCCCTGCGGGCGTGCATGAGCTTGAGGTGCAGTGACTGGATACCGGGGCTTCGCTGCTCGGTGTTGAGCGAAGTAGCTAAGCAGGAAGTCATTCTCGTTGTTCGTGGCAGCGCCGTCACGGGACACCTATCACCGGCAGTGGGGTAGGGTGCCGGGGGATTCCAGGGAGCGAACGGGAAAAGGCAGCCAGTGGGCAATGCACAGGCGCACCATAAGATGGAACGAGTGTTGAGGCCGCTCTCAGGGCAAGGGACCTCGTGAAGCAGATCCTCGATTTCAGGAAGAGCGAAGCGGAACGAAAAGAGATCAGATTTCTGATGGTCAAAGAAAACCTACGTGCTGCTAGGTCATCTTTGCCGACGATCCAGATGAACCTGGTCACGAGCGTGATAGGATGCTGGCGAGATGGCGCGGGGTATGCTTGAAAGGGTTGAACGGAAGCCTGGAATTTGTTTTTGAAGAGCTTGGGTTTGATCGTGTGAGACCGTATCAGCCGAAACGGCAAAAGAGGCTGGTATTTCTGCCTTTGTCATGAACCTGTCGTGAGGAAGGAATTGGCCGAGACGGTGCGGAGGTTATTGGACGGGAAAGGCGGAGCTTGACCTCCAGTTAGCGCTTCCCGGCGGGGGAGGGTTAAGGAGGGGGTGATGTCGCGGTATTGACAATGGCTGTCCACGACCCGATATTGTCTTGAGAGCTATACACGAGATCTTGAACTCGGTGCGGCAGTGAAAGGATGGTAATTCATTTCTTTACAGTTCCTTGCCGTTCTGCTAGGCTCTGCTAGTATTTCTAACAATTTCCCGAAGGGGTGATCGTTGCCGAATCGGCGATCCAGACACGGAAAACCGGTTTCCGAAAAAGAGATTCCGGGGGGGGTCTTTCCCCCTTATTCAACGAATGAAGGGGATGACCAGATCGAGGATTTGAAGGCTCTTCTCAAAGAGCGGACCGATACGCTCCGTGAACTGTTCGACACGCTAAAGACGTGCAGGGAAGAACACTCCGAAATCCTCGAAGCCATGCCGCTCGCCTTTCTCTCCCTGGACGAAAGCCTGCACGTGCTTTCCTGTAACAGGACCGCCGAGCAATTTCTGGGCGCGACGCAGGAAGAACTCGTGGGCAAGAAACTCTGGCCGTCGCATCAGAAGGAGCAAGCCGATGCAGTCTTCAAAAGAAAGTATAGCGAGGCGCTTTCAGAGAACAAATCAGTCTCGTTTCAAGCCTTCTCCTCAGTCGCCGGCAGATGGCTGGATGCGTACGCCCATCCGTTAGACAGCGGTGGGCTCTTTGTCTATCTTCGGGATATCACGAAGGAGAAGACGTTCGAACTGATGTCCGCTAAACTCTGGAAGGAGTACCGGTCGCTCGCCGACAACGCACCGGACGTGATCTCCCGCTTCAACGAAGCGCTTCAGTGTACCTTCGCGAACAAAGAGTTCCAGCGCTTTATGGGCATCGATCAGGATAAATGCATCGGAAAGAGCCACGAGCAATTAGGGATGCCCAGCCACACGGCTGAGCGGCTCGATGCCGCGATGAAAGAAGCGTTCAGAACGAGGAACGTGGTGTCGGTTGATTTCGAGATCGCCACGAAGGAAGGCAGAAAATACTTCTCGTGGAGAGCGGCGCCGGAGATCGACGTCAGCGGGCACGTCACATCCGTTCTCGTCATTGCCACGGATGTCACGCGGCAAAGAGAGCAGGAAGCGACGCGCCTGAAGCTCGCGGCGGCGATCCAGGCTGCGCAAGAAGGGATCGCGCTGGTGGAGCCGGACGGCGCATTGACGTATGCGAACAGCGCTTTTTACGCGATAACGGGATATGAGCAGGCCGAATTGGAGGGGAAAAGGATCGGCGATCTTGCGGATCAGAGCCCTGACTCCTCCCTGATGCGTTCCATCTTTGAGTCGGTCGCCGCGGGTAAGACCCGGTCAGGCCGCATGACCACGCGATGCAGGGAAGACGCGGAGTTCCAGTGCGACTTGCGGGTGTCACCCGTCGAAGACGCGTCAGGGCGCGTGACGGAATGCGTCGTCCTCGTGCGGGATGTTACCCGCGAAGCGCAACTCGAGCAGCAGCTCCGGGAATCGCAGCGGCTCGAGGCCGTAGGCACGTTATCCGGCGGCATAGCCCATGACTTCAACAACCTCCTTGCCGTTATCATCGGCAACATAGAGCTGGCCCTCGACGAGATACCGCAAGAATCTACCGCGTCCCGCAACTTGAAGCGCGTCTTCACCGCGGCGATACGCGGACGCGATCTCGTCAAACAGATACTCGCCTTCAGCCGCAAATCGGCACAACACGCGAAGCCCATCAGTCTTACGCCACTCGTGAAAGAGACGGCAAAGCTCCTGCGCAGCACTATCAGTACCACCATCGAGATACGACTCGATCTGGAGGTCGAGGATGCTATCGTGACGGCAGACCCCGCGCAGATGCAGCAGGTGCTTCTGAACCTCACAACGAACGCAGCCCAGGCGATGGCCGCCGAGGGAGGGGTAATGACGATTGCGCTGCGCGAGATCATGCTTGATACGCAGAATCTGCTCCCCGATCCTGATCTGCGTCCCGGCGATTATCTCGTTCTGTCAGTCACCGACACAGGCGACGGGATGGACGACGCGGTCAAGAAGAAGATCTTCGAACCCTTCTTTACGACCAAGGGCGTCGGAAAGGGCTCGGGCCTCGGGCTTTCCGTAGTTTACGGCATCGCCAAGTCTCATGAAGGAACGGTTACAGTGGCGAGCACAAAGGGGAAGGGCTCTACGTTCAGGGTCTTCCTTCCTAAAGGGCCGAAGGGTGCCCGGGGAGCCGATACAACAGGGGCCGCACCCTTCCGTCGGCAACGGCAGGATACTCGCCGTCGATGATGAAGAAGCCCGTTGCTTCCATGGTGCAGGGTCGCTCTCCCGGCTGGGCTACGAGGTGCACACGGAGACAGACCCTGAGGCGGCGCTGGAGCTTTTCACGCGCGACCCGGCCCGATTCGACCTTGTGATCACGGACCAGGCGATGCCCCGTATGTCGGGCGTTACCCTTGCCCGGCGCGTACTTGCGGTGCGGCCGGAGATCCCCATACTGCTCTGCACGGGTTACAGCGCGACTGTCGATGAGGATATCGCGAGAACGGAGGGTATCAAGGGTTTCCTGATGAAGCCCCTCACGCGCGAACAGATGGCCGTCATGGTGAAGAAGACACTCGCAAAGGGCGGACGACGGACGACGGAGACGACGGATGACGGACGCGAGGACCGATGGACGATGAGGACCGATGGACGATGGACGACCGGTCGCTCCGCTCCCTAGGACGATGGACGCGAAAAACGAATGACGAGGGACGAAAAAGCTTTTGCGTCCTAGTCCCGCGAGGCGGGACGATCTCCTAGCGGAGCGGTCGTCCTAGCGCAAGCGATCGTCCGAGCGAAGCGGTCAGAAAAAAAAAGGGAGAATGAGATGAAAGAGGAAACAAACCAGAAAAGCCCGACCGCACCACCTTTCCGGTCGTCGGCATCGGCTCGTCCGCGGGCGGCGTCGAGGCCCTCCAGGGAGTCTTTTCCACTCTTTCTCCCAAGTTGAAGGCGGCATTCCTCCTTGTCCAGCACCTCCAGCCCGATCGACCGAGCATGCTCGTCGATATCCTCTCGATGGTCACGAAAATGCCTGTCTTGGAGGCGAAAGAGGGAACACAGATCGAAGCCGGCCACGCGTACCTGATCCCGCCGGGTAAGTTCCTTTCCCTCCAACAAGGAGCACTCAGTTTAACTTCCCCCGCTGCCGACGGCGTGCGTATGCCGATTGACTTCCTCTTTCGCTCTTTGGCAAAGAAAAGGGCGAAGCGTCCATTGGCATCGTTCTTTCAGGTTCCGGCTCCGACGGTACCATAGGCCTGCGTGAGATACACGGCGCGGGGGGCATCACCATCGTCCAGGAGCCATCCTCCGCCCAGTACGCACAGATGCCGGAGAGCGCGATCAGCACGGGCATAGCCGATCATGTCGTACCTCCCGGAAGGATAGGGGAACTCCTCGAACGGTACGTTCAGGACCTCCCCATGGCCCAACCCGAGGTGACTGCGGAGGATGTCGAGCCCGTGATGTCCCGGGTGTTCGCGGCTCTCAAGAGATCCACGGGACAGGACTTTTCATTCTACAAGATGAACACCGTCATGCGCAGGGTTCGCCGCCGGATGAACGTGCTTGATATCCGCGAGCCGCAGCAGTACCTGACCTATCTCGGCGAGCACCATCAGGAGGCAGCTCTTCTCTTCAGGGAACTCCTTATCAGGGTGACGAGCTTTTTCAGGGACCCGGCGTTTACCAGGCGCTCGAAGAGGAGATTCTTCCGAAGCTGCTGATGAAGCGGCAGGATGAGGATGTGATCCGGGTCTGGGTGGCGGGCTGCTCGACCGGGAGGAGGCCTATTCCCTCGCGATGCTGCTCGACGAGTTCAACCGCGGTCACGGAAACACTTTACCATCCAGATGTTCGCGACCGACCTCGACGAACCCTCGGTGGAGCAGGCCGGCACCGGCTTCTATCCCCTGGATATCTCGGCGGACGTAAACGACGAGCGGCTGCATCGGTTCTTCACGGCCGAAGATAAAGGTTACAGGATAAAGAAGGAGCTGCGGGAAAAGATTGTCTTCGCCGTGCAGAACGTGCTCAAGGATCCGCCCTTTACCAAGCTCGACCTCGTCTCCTGCCGGAACCTTATGATCTATCTCCGGACGGAGGCTCAAAAGAGACTGATCGAAACGTTCCACTACAGTCTTAACCCGGGAGGGATCCTGTTCCTTGGCTCATCCGAGACGATAGGGAACCGGAACGATCTCTTTGAGGTGGGCGGACGTAAGTGGAAATTCTGCGAAGCGAAACCGAGGCAAGGGTATCCCGTCTTTCAGACGGATACCGCGACCGGTGCATACCGGCGCCGCGCCCCGGTACCCATTGAGGGGCAGCAGAAGGAGTTCACGGCGAAAGAGGCGGCCAGGAACGAGATCCTCGATTATTTCTCCCCTCCGTGCGTCGTGGTCGATGAGGTAGGAAGCATCGTTTACATCCACGGGCAGACGGTGCGCTTTCTCGAACCGGCTCCCGGCGGCCCCCGCTTCAACATATACGACATGGCGAAGAAGGGGGTACGGACCGGACTCCACGCAGTCCTCCACAGGGCCATTGCTCAGAAAGCGGAAGCCGTATCGCCCGACATTGCGATCAACATGGAAGGCGGGCGCGTCGGGCTCAGGATGAGGGCAAAACCGCTGTCCGGCGTTGAAGGCCTTTTTATAGTCGTTTTCGAAGAGGTGAGCCTGCCGAAAGAGAAAGCCGCGGGCGGGAAAGCGGGACGTCCGGGCGATGACAAACGGGCGGCCGAGCTGGAAGAGGAACTGCGGCGCACCAGGGAAGACTTCCAGACCGCCATAGAGGAGTTGCAGACGGCAATCGAAGAGCAGAAGTCGACGAGCGAAGAGCTCCAGTCGTCCAATGAAGAGCTCCAGTCCACCAACGAGGAGCTTGAGACGTCCAAAGAAGAGCTGCAATCGATCAACGAAGAGCTGGTGACGGTCAACGCGGAACTCGAAGAGAAGGTCCGGCAACTGGCCCGCGCGGAATCCGACATAAAGAACCTTCTCGACAGCGTGAACGTGGGGGCAATCTTCGTCGATACCGAATTGAGGATCAGGAGCTACACCGCGGACATCAAGACAGTCGCCAATCTCCTTCCATCGGATGTCGGCCGCCCGGTCCGGGACATCGCGACCACCCTGCTCGATGCCGATTTTACGGAAGACGCACGGAAGGTGCTCGACACACTGCAGGCCAGGGAGAAAGACGTCCAGGCTGAGACCGGCGAATGGTACCTGATGCGGGTCAGGCCCTACAGAACGAATGAAAACGTGATCGGCGGCGTCGTCATCACCTTTAACAACGTCACGACAATCAAAAAGGCCTCAGAAGAGGCAGCCTCGAAAGAAAGGGTTAAAGTGGCTCGCGATTTCGCTCAGGCCACAGTTGACACGGTGAAGCAGCCGCTCCTCACCCTTTCGGAAGACCTGCGGATCGTTACTGCCAACCGCTCGTTCTACCGGCTTCTGGGCGTGGACGATCGTACGGCGGAAGGCAAGCTCATCTATGAGATAGCAGGCATCCAGCTCAATATGCCGGAATTGCGGCGCCTCCTGGAGCAGGTTCTTCCCAAAGACTCGTTTATCGAGAACTATGCGCTAACCTACAATCTTCCGGGCGGGCAGCAAAAGAAACTCTTGCTGAATGCGCGCGCCGTGGTGACCTCCGAAGGCGCGAAGCTCCCCTTCATCCTCATCGGCATAGAGGAAGCGGAGAGCAAGTAAGCAAAGACTTCTCCATTGGCAAAAGAGGCAATCAGCCAGTATCTCGACCGGGAAGAAGCGATAGAGCGCTTTAAACAGGAAACCCTCGGTCGATGGGAACAGTATCGCCAAACCGGCAAGAGCGTCCCGAATGATGTTGTGATGGACTGGCTTGACTCCTGGGGAACCGATAAAGAGTCTAAGCCGCCTGTATGAAAAATCGAGTGGCTGCCCGAGTAGCTATTTACAGATCTGCCAACCGACTGAGAGAATTCAATAGGCTCTCTTCCATGAAATCTCATAACAGGGAGGCTGCTAGTAACAAGGTTATCAAAAGCTCGGTGAAGATGTTGACGCGCTATGAATATGTCGGCAAACCAGCAGAAGATCTGCCGGGCTACTATGACCTGGTGATTCCCTTCGGTGTGTCGGGCTACGTGCTCCGCTACAGGGTCGAAGAAGGCATTCTATATATTGTTGCCGTAAAGCATGGCAAAGAAGCCGGATTCCCGGACGAAGGCCGATGAAGTAGCAAACCTGCCTCAACAAGAACGCGAACAGAGAAAACCCTCGTGGAACAGTCAATTGACTATCCTACTACCGAAGGTGGTAAGGGAAGGCTGAGCGTTCGATTACCGATCCTCCTTTGTATGCCAAAGACGCAACACATAGATGGTGGACCCTTGGATCTCGTAGCGTATCTCGAATGATTTACGAGCAGCCGGCGAATCTCACGTGGCTCGAATTCGTTGAGTTTTTCTCCAATACGCGGATATTCCTTGAGACGGGTAGGGGCGGCAGCCAGCGACTGCACAATGCCGGCGGCGGCTTGCTTGCTTACGGGAGCCAGGAATTCGTAGAGGCGCGCCAAATCAGAAAGCGCCTTGCTCGTCCACTTTAGTCGCATCATTGTGGCAGCGGCAGCGGCTTTTCCGTGCTAAGACTTTCCGCCCACTCTTGCACAGCCTCGTGAGCAATAACGCGGCCGGCATCAACATCGCCCATTGCTTCTAGTGTCATGCGTTGGCGCTCCTCTTCCTGCTCTATCCATGCGGTCAACGCTTGCTTAACAATCCAGCCACGAGAACGCTCTCGGCGAGTCGCCAACTGGTCTATCTTCTCGGCCAACGGTAATGGTATGTGTGCAGTGAGTACTTTAGTCGTCATGGATAACCTCCTCACAATCGTTATTAATCATAACGATTAATTATGATTAAGTAAAACACTTTTCTTCGTCCGTTGTAACATTTCAATCCGTAGCTCTCGCTTTTCATACAGGCAGGACCCTATCTTGACCTTTCTGTAATCCCACTGTAATATAATGGGTGACAATGACATTCACAAGGAGACAACCCATGGGTGCTGTTCAAAAGAGTCTCCGTCTTCCTGAGGAGACCGTAAAAGAAATCGAAAAGCTTGCCGAAGAACGGGGAGAGGATTTTTCCGCAACGGCAAAACATCTGCTGGAAGAAGCCATTAAAACGAGGAGATGTCCCGGCATCATTTTCGCCCCTGGCGTGTCTGGCCGCCGGGCCCGGGTGGCTGGCACGGGTATCGAGGTATGGGAGATTATCGTTCAGTACCAGAGCTTGAATCGTGATCAGAAACGGCTCCAGCAAGCCTTCCATTGGCTCACACCCGGGCAGATCAAAGCAGCGCTCGGCTACTATGCCGTCTATCCGGCTGAAATTAACGCACTCATAGCGCGCAACGAGCAGTGGACGGAAGAGACCCTGGAAAAGCGCTACCCAGCCTTGAGCCCGAGGATATGAAGTTCTATCTAGACGAAAACATGAGCCCCAAGATAGCCCAGATCGCGAGAAGGCTCGGGATAGATGCGGTCAGTGCCCACGATGTGAACATGACTGGAACCGCTGACGAGGCGCAGCTTGACTTTGCAGCTCGGCAGGAGAGATGTCTAGTGACGTTCAACCGGGATGATTTCATCGAGCTCTCCAGAATGTATTTCGATGCATCACGAGACACTCTGAGGACTGGACTGCGAAGGCGTACCGTCAGAGTACGTCGAGACGTGGCCCGGCCCGAAGGGCGACGAAGTTAGCGCGATCGACAGTCTTGCGCAGTAGACTATTGTTCGAAGCGCTTGCGTTCTTCCTGGCGTAGTTCGCGGCGTAATAGTTTCCCCACCTTCGATTTTGGCAGCATGTCCCGGAACTCTATGTAGTTGGGTATCTTGTAGGAGGCGAGGTGCTCCCTGCACCAATGGATCAGATCGTAACCCGTGACCCCTTTCACATCAGACTTGAGCACCACGAAGGCCTTGATGCGCTCGCCCACCTTCTCATCCGGTACACCGACCGCGCATGCGGCGAGCACCGCGGGGTGCTCCTGCAGGGCTGCCTCTATCTCGGACGATGAGACCCGGTATCCCTTGTGCTTGATGGTGTCGGCAGTCCGATCTACGAAATAGAAGAACCCATTCTCATCCTTTCGCACGACATCCCCGGTTCTATACCAGCGAGCGCCGTCGATCTCGAGGAAAGCCTCTTGCGTCTCCTCTTCCTTGTTCCAGTAGGCGCTCACCATATGCGGTGAGGAGACGATCAGTTCTCCCGCCTCTCCTTGCCGTACCTCTTCGAGCGTGTTCTCGTCGATGATGCGAACCTTCTTCGTTCTCAGAACCTTGCCTATGGTGCCCGGAGGCCGCACTTCCTCGACCGGCGGCATCGTCACCCCGCCGCACGTCTCTGTTGCCCCGTAACCTTCGTAGATCTCCTTGCCGAATTTCTCCTTCCAGCGCCGCGCCGTCTCCTGGGGCAGCACATCCCCGCCGCTGAAGCAGTAGACCAAAGAAGAGAGGTCGTAGAAATCGACGCGGTCGTGCTCCAGGATCATCCGGTAGAGCGCAGGAACGCCGAAGAATGTCTTCGCCCGGTAATGCTCAATCGAGTAGAGGACGGCATCGATATTGACCTTCGGCATGATTATGACGCAATCGCCGGTCACGCAAAAGGGGCCGACGCCGAAGACCTGGCCAAGGATGTGGAAAAGCGGCCCGCCCTGAAGGATCACATTTTGTGAGGGTGGAATAAGAGGATAGCTTATCTCGAGCTGCGCTGTGACCGAATCGAGAAAGAGCGCGTGGCTGATGGGCACGCCTTTCGGGCTTTTTGTGGTGCCGCCGGTGTAGAGCATCTCGAGCGGCTCTTCCTCATCGATAACTGACCCGCTCTTTATCTCCCGTTTCTTCATGAGGTCCGTGAGCCTTGCGATGCCCGGACCTTTCTCGATCTTGCCTTCCGGTATGCGATCAAAGGCCTTTCCGATCAGACGCTTGTAGCGGGGCAGAAGATCGGCCATGCCGCTCACGACGATGTGGTCGAGCGTACCTTCCTCCTTGATCTCCTTTGCGTACCCGAAGTTCGTGTCGGCGCATATGACGGTGCGGGCTCCGGAATCCGTGGCAATGTACCTCAAGTCCCGCGATGTGTAGATGGGCGCAATCGGCACCGCTACTGCCCCTATCTTCTGGACGGAGAGCCAGCTGATAATCCACTGTGGCGTATTAGGCATATAGATTATTATTTTGTCGCGCTCTTTGAGACCGAGCGAGCGCAGCCCCGCGGACAGGCAGTCAACTCCGGCAAGAAGGTCGCCATAGGTGAGCACTTCGCCGAGATATATGACGGCCGGCATTCCTCTGTAGCGGTTCGCGACTTCAACAAAAGAGTCATACACGTTCATTAAAAATCAGACTCCGAAATAGGCCGCTTTTATCTCCGGGTTATTGTAAAGCTCCTCGCCGGTCCCGTGCAGCGTGAGCATGCCGTTTTCCAGGACGTAGCCCCTGTCGATGATCGGGAGTACGGGGCGCGCAAACTGCTCGCATATCAGAATGGTGACCCCCGCTTCCTTCCGGATTGCAATGATCGAATCGATGAGCTTGACCTGTATGGCGGGAGCGAGTCCGAGAAGCGGCTCGTCGAGCAACATGAGCTTCGGCTTAGGCATGAGCGACATGCCGATGGCGAGCATCTGCTGTTCGCCGCCGCTTAAGAATCCGGCTTTTCTCCGCCTCAAGGGCACGAGGGCAGGAAACACCTGATAGACATAGGACATCATGCCCTTCTTCTCTTTCTTGGGAAGAAGATACGAGGCGATCTTCAGATTCTCTTCCACATCGCTCTCGGCAAAAACCGGGTGACGCTCCCTGGAGAGCACGAGGCCCATTTTCACCCGTTCGTCCGGCCAGACGGAAGTGATATCCCTATCGAGGAAAGAGAGCTTGCCGTATATAGTTATCCTCTCGCCGCCTTTGCGCTGCTCCTTCAATTTGGTATCAAGGAGGAGGCCGGAGACGGTGTTCATGAGCGTTGTCTTGCCGGCGCTGTTCGAGCCGATGACCCCGACGATCTCGCCGGAGTGCACTTCTATGGAAAGCTCGTTTATAGCAATAGCATTCTCATAGAAGACCATCAGTTTATCAACTGTCAACATGCCTCACCCGTCAGTCTTTAGCAGTGAACAGTGAGCCGCGCGTCTGTCTTGTCTATTTGGTCTATCTCGTCTATCTGGTCCATTTAGTAGTTCGATATTCCCGTTTCTTTGGTTTCTCTTGTTTCTTTCGTTTCTCTGGTTACACTGCTGGAACTGGGCACTGCGTCAACCCTCACTGTCTTCTCAACCTTTGTTTTTGTATTTTCCTCAACCTCAACCTCAACCTGAATTCGCCCTGCGGGCGAATTCATACTTCCACGCCCAAATACGCTTTCTTCACCTCGTCGTCCTCCAGGATCTCTTTTGGCTTTCCCTCTTTTATTTTTTTTCCGTAGTTGAGCACGATTACCTTGTCCGCAATGCGGAAGAGCTCCTTCAGCCGGTGCTCCACCATGATGATTGTCTTTCCCTCCATAAGGAGCTTTTCGATAATCGGTATGATGCTCGTCACCTCTGCAATGGAAAGGCCGGAGAAGAGCTCGTCGAGTACGAGCACCTCGCTTCTTAATGCCATGAGCCTCGCGAGTTCGAGTCTCTTCAGGTATCCATGTGGCAGAACGCTCGCCGGCTTATACGGCACTGACGAATCCCTCTCGAAGCCGACCTCTTCCAGTATGTCGAGGGCAACAGCGTCCTTGTCACCAAAGCCCCCGCCCGACGAAGCAAGCACCCGCGGAGCAAAGAGAGGAACCACAACGTTCTTGTATGCGGGCAGATGAAAGAAAGGCTTGACCATCTGGAACGCGCGTCCGATCCCCAGGTTCGTGATCTTGTAAGGCGGCAATCCTACCAGATTTTTTCCCTTGAAGAAGACGCTCCCCGCGTTAGGCCTGACAAAGCCACTGATGATGTTCACGAAGGTGGTCTTCCCCGATCCGTTCGGACCTATAATGCCGAGGAGCGTATTCTCCTCGACATCGACGCTCACGTTGTCCAGGGCTGCAACGCCTCCGAAACGCTTGGTAATACCTTTCACTTCAATGATACTCATCTTATTAGCCGGTCCATAATAGTCGTTACATTCGTCATGCCGGACTTGATCCGGCATCCAGAAAGCAAGCTGGATTCCCCCGGCCTACGACGTGCCGGGACAGGCGGCTTTCGCCGGAATGACGGAGTATAAATAATTGTGGTCTCATTAATAAATCGCTTCCCTTACTCCAGTTTTACCCATCGTTCCATTTCACTATACTTTCGCGAAAGGTAGTGAAATATGCCTTCCGGCAGGGCAACAACGCAGACCACCAGAATCAGGCCGTAGAAGACTATGCGCAGGGGTCCGAACTCACGGAGGAACTCGGAAAGAGGCACAAGTATGAAAGCGCCGAGGATCGGCCCTGCAAGTGTTCCTATGCCGCCGATGGCCGATGCCGCAATGGGAAGGATCGAATAATCCATTGCGAAGACCGGCATGCCGGTGAATTGGTAGGCATGGGCCATGAAAGCGCCGGCGAAAGCGCAGATGGCGCTGCCTATGAAGAGCGCCCGAGCCTTGAACGCGTATATATTGATGCCTGAGGCCATGACCGCCCTGTCGTTATCCCGTATGCTCACGAAGATGAGACCGTAATCGGACGAAATGAACCGCCGCAAGGCAAAGAGGGCCACCCACATGGCGGCTAAGATCAAGGTGATCTCCACCCATACGTTCGGCAGGGGACTGAGCCGTGTTATGCCTTCGGTGCCGCCGAGCATCTTCGTCGCTTCTATAAGGCGCATGAACATGAGAGGAAGAATAAGCGTGACCATGGCGAAGTAGACGCCTCTGAGCCTGATGACCGGGAGAAGAACGAGGGTAGAAAGGCCGGCCCCTATCAACGTTGCGGCGGGAATCGTGACGTACACGGGAAGACCGAAATAATGATTGAGGGAGCCTGCGGCGAAGGAACCGAAACCGAAGAAGAGGGCCTGCCCGAGGGACAGCATGCCGCAGCTCGACAGAAAGTCCCAGGAGACGGCGAGCATCGCAAACGTGCAGGTGCTCAGCATCACCTTTTTCCAGTAGGGAGGCAGAAAGAACGTAAGGATTGCGATGCCCACGACCGGAACGAGTCTGGGAAAGAGCAGGTACCACATCTCCTTGTATGAAGTGAGCGCGTAGATATCGTCGGAGCGTGCCTTTATGCCGCGTGCGATGCGCTCTTTGCGCTGATTTGTCATTCACCACCCGCTGCGCTAGAGGCACAGAGGACACAGAGGAAAGCTTTATTACACCCACGCGGAGCGTCGGTGTGTGTCCGGAACAGAATCTCCACTGTTCCGGACACTATACGATCTCCGTGGAGCACTTCTCTGTGACCTCTGTGCCTCTGTGGTAGACTCGTCCTGCCGTTTTCATTTAACTTTGACAGTACCGTCAAGCCTCTCCTTACACTCGCTCCTCGAGTTCTTTCTGATGGCCAAGCAACCCTGACGGTTTTATCGTGAGCACCACGAGCAGGGCGACGAGGCTTACGATCATGGTCCAGTGCGAAGAAAGATAGGTTGCCGTCAGTTGTTGTGCAAAACCGATGATGAGGCTTGCGATGACAACGCCGAAGGTGCTTCCGAGCCCGCCCACGATACAGACGGAAAGTGCGGTGATGAGTACGTCGTATCCGCCGTCGACGGTAACGGTGCCGAGAGGTAAAATGACTATTGCGGCAAGAGCGCTCAATGCAGCGCCTATACCCATGCTCCAGCTTGCAATCCTTTCGGGGTTGATCCCCAGGGAAAGCGAGGTGTGCTCCTCCTGGGCGATTCCCCGGAAAGCGAGACCCATGCGCGTATGGTGCGTAAAAAGGTAGAGCACAAAAAGAACGACTATGCCAAAAGCCACAATAAGCAGCCTCTGGATATCCACGTAGGTATCGAAGATTTCAATTGACCCGTTCACAAAAACAGGGAGCGTGTACTTGGATCCGATGAAGCCGAAATAGCGGAGCAACTCGAGCGCCACGAGAGAAACGGCAAAGGTCGCGATCACCTCGGATATTACGAGGCCGCGTATCCTCGTGAGAATCAACCTGTACAGGTATACACCGGCAAAGCCGATGATTACTATCGCGATGAGGGCCGCGAGAATAAAGGGCAGGTGGAACGTATTGATCAGGCTCCACGCAAAGAAACCGGCAACCACGTAGATCGCGCCGTAGGCGAAATTGGCAACCCCGCTGATACCGAACGTGAGGTTAAAGCCCAGGGCCATGAGTAGAAGGACGGCGCTATTGATCAGCCCGTAAACGATCGTGGCCCCCATCCGCTACTTCATCCACGCGGGTTTTTCGATCTTGCCGTCAGCTATCGATTCCGGATAGATCTCTACCCTTTTTCCCTTTCTCCACTGAAAGACCGGGGCCACGGCCGCTGTCTTCGGATCATTGCCGAACTGGAGCTGATGGCCCGCGCTGAACTTGATCCGCCCCATTGAGCCGGCCGCATCTGTTGTCTCCAGCACCTGTGCGACCTTGTCAGAATCGAGGGTACCCGCCTTTTCTATGGCGTTCGCAAGAACGTAAACCGCATCATATGCGCCTGAGACACCGTGGCCCGACTGTATTTCCTCCTTGTATCTCTTCTTGTAATCATCGAAAAATTTTGTAGATGGGGGGTAGGCCTTGACAGGAACATTGCCGAGCTCGAAGACCACGTTGATGCAGCCGTCGATATCCTCTCCGAAGGCTTCCCACGCCTTGCTGCCGATTAGAGGTGAAATGAATCCGGCCATGAGAGCGGGTATCTTCATGGACTTCCACTGTTTGAGCAGGGTGCCGCTTGTCGGCATATCAAAGATGGGCAGGATGACCTGGGCGCCGCCCGAACGAGCTTTCATGAGGCCGGCCGAGAAGTCCTGCGCGCCGGTAGGGTACTTCTCGAATCCCACCACTGTCCAGCCATTCTCCTTGAACCATTTCTCCATGAGGGCGCCCGTGCCCGCGGCCCACAGCACGTCCTGGCTGGCGATGAATGCCTTGTTGTAACCGAACTCCTTGTTGACGTACTTCATCAACCCCTGGATCGTGGCAGCCAGGAACTTCGAGTCGAGACACATCCTGTAGGAGTACTTGTATTTCGCCTTTTCCGTTGCCACCAGATCCTCGAATTTGGGAACCATGGCGATAGTGCCTATATTGATCACTTTGTACTTCGAGTAAATATCCATTGCGGCGAGCAAGGCTTCCGATCTGAAATTGCCCACGACTGTTGCATACGCCTTCTTGTCGAGGATCAGCTTCTCGATGCCGAGAAGGGCTTCAGATACGGGCACCCCCGGTTCGCCGTCCCTGATGTCGATCGACTCGACCTTGAAGAGTCGCTTCTCGTTACCGACCTTGACGCCGCCTTTCGCATTGATCTCTTCGACGGCGAGGCGCGCTGCAAGATTCGCCTCTTTGCCTTCGAGGAGATTCAGCGATGTCGGAATACCCAGCGTGATAGTCTGTTGCGCTCCTGCTGCAGTTGCGAATGAAAGTAAGATCACGGAAAACAGAATTGCGGATGCGGTTCTCATAATCCCTCCCCTTAGGTTTAGAGTCACCTGCTTCATTTCTAAAAGAAAAGCTGAAGGTTGTCAAGATTAATCTAATAGGCAATCGTGCCCTTCTAAAAGCAGAAGGCGTGTGCGCGAAACCGCCCTGTTCAGCAACGTTACAGGACTTATATTGTAAGAGAGGTGAATTACGGTATAGTGGACGTACTTCACAAAATGACCACGAAAAGGCAGCGATACCGTATGAGGAAACTTCCACTCATCGTCTTGGCGGTACTTATCGGCGTTGCATTCGCCAGTGGGCTGTTTGCTCAGGCCTTTGCAGAACCACGCCAGGATACCGCGCCATCGATGGCGCCAACGGGCGAGAAAGCACTGAAGGCCAAGAAACCGGCGAAGAAGCAATCGGGCTTTAAGGAGGAATCCACCCCGGAATCTGAAGGGAGGAAAGCCGACAAAGGGCCCAGTCCGAAAGCTCCCATAGACGGCACGCATCCCGGGCAGTGACTACGCGATTGTCGCCAGGGATGCACAGCGTTTCTGTCGGGTTCTCGCCTCGATCAACCCGGTCCTTCAGGAATTTCGTTCGCGGTTCTTCGGTTGCAGCGGCGTGCAGTTCTGGTGGGGCGGCTTTGACTTCGCAGTACTGCACTTCACGGAGAACATAGGTGTGAACTGCAGCCCGGAAACGCCCGATCCCGTTGACTTTCCTGAGCTTTTACAGTAAAGTAAACGTTCCACACTGATGGGCAATATCATACTCAGGGTATGGAGAGGGGAGGCTGGCGTCCTGAAAGCCGTCCTTTTCCTCCCGCTCGCATTCTTGTCCTGGATTTACAGGATCTGCCTTTGGGTCAGAGAATCCCTGTATAAGGCAGGGGTGCTGAGAGTTGATAGGGCTGGAATACCTGTGGTGAGCGTGGGTAACATCACCGTGGGCGGCACGGGTAAGACACCGGTTGTGGAGCTTCTTTCGAGGAGACTCAAGGAACGCGGATTCAACCCCGGTATTGTCACCAGGGGGTACAGGCGAACCAGAGACGGTGTCTTTTCCGTCGACTCGAAGAAGGATGATGCAGCCAGCGTCGGCGATGAAGCCTTGATGCTGGCCAGAAGAACAGGGCTTCCCGTGATTGTGGGGAAGAGGCGCATCCAGGCAGTGGAGGTCGGTATCAAGGAATTCGGGATCGATTGTGCTGTGCTTGACGATGGGTATCAGGTGAGGAATCTGAGGAAAGATCTGGAGATTCTCGTGCTCAGCGGAAGAAAAGGTGGAGAGAACGGGGACCTCTTTCCGCTCGGACCTTTCCGTGAGCCGCCCGGCATGATAAGGAGAGCAGGGGTGATTCTGGTAAACAAAGGAGAGTTGGACAGCGGTGCAAAGGCGCTTGCCGAGGGCATCCCGACCTTTCGTGTGAAGTATCGCCCTACGTTTCTGCATGAGATCAGACGCAATCTCATAGGCCCGTACACGTACCTGAACGGAAAGAAGGTGCTTGCATTCGCGGGCCTCGGAGACAACCGCTCTTTCTTTGAGCTTCTGAAGGAGCTGGGCGCGCACATAGAGCACGCTGTCGAGTTTCCCGATCATCACGCGTACAGCGCGCACGACATTGAGCGGCTCGTCTCAGCGAAGGGCGCCGAGATGCTGGTTACAACGGAGAAGGATGCGGTAAAACTTGACCGGTCGGAAATTCCGGAGAACGTTTACTATCTGGCAGTGGAAGCAGTGGTGGAGAGAGAAGAGGAGCTCGTCGAGCTCATTGTACAACGCTTGGGGGGAAAAGATGTCAACTAAGATCCTCATATTTGACACCACGTTAAGGGACGGTGAACAGTCGCCGGGCGCTACGATGAACACGCAGGAAAAACTCCTTGTCGCAAAGCAGCTGGAGAAGCTGGGCGTGGATGTGATTGAAGCCGGGTTTCCCATTGCGTCAGAGGATGATTTCAATGCGGTGTCCATGATCGCGAAGACGATCAAGGACTGCCAGGTCGCGGGCCTCTGCCGGGCGAACAAACTCGATATAGACAGGGCCTGGGACGCGGTGAAATATGCGAAGCATCCCAGGATACATACGTTCATATCGACATCGGACATCCATCTCAAGTATCAGCTCAAGAAGACACGGAAGCAGGTGCTGGAAGATGCCGTGGCAGCGGTCAAGCGCGCCCGCTCCTATTGCGACAACGTTGAGTTTTCGGCTATGGACGCCACCCGGAGCGATACGGAGTATCTCGTGAAGGTGATACAGGCGGTGGTAGATGAGGGAGCAAACGTCGTCAACATTCCGGATACGGTCGGCTACATCATGCCGTTCGAATTCGGCCGGCTCATAGGGACCTTAACGGAACATGTAAAAGGCATCGAAGACGTGATCATCAGCGTCCACTGTCACAACGATCTTGGTCTTGCTGTCGCCAATTCGCTCGCGGCTGTGAAAGAGGGCGCCCGTCAAGTGGAGTGCACCATCAACGGCCTCGGCGAGCGGGCAGGCAATGCCTCGCTCGAAGAGATCGTCATGGCTATCAAGACCCGGAAAGAGGCCTTCGGCTGCCACACGGGGATTGTGACGGAACAGCTCTATCCGGCAAGCCGCCTCGTCTCGAAGATCACGGGCATCTCCTGCCAGCCGAACAAAGCGATCGTGGGCGCCAACGCGTTTGCGCACGAGTCGGGCATTCACCAGGACGGGCTTCTCAAGGACAAGCTCACCTACGAGATCATGACACCGCAGTCGGTCGGCATCCCCGAAAGCAACATTGTGCTCGGCAAGCATTCGGGCCGTCATGCGTTCAGGGACCGGATCACCGAACTGGGCTATGTGCTTACCGACGACGAGTTGAATCTGGCGTTCAAGCGTTTCAAGGCGCTCTGCGACGTGAAAAAGTACATCTATGATGAAGACATCGAGATGATCATCATGGACGAGATTTACAAGATACCGGAGAAGTACAAGCTCTCCTACGTGACCGTCGTCTGCGGGAATATGACGATACCGACCGCGACCGTGCGGGTGGAGATCGACGGCACAGTGCACCAGGACGCCGGCTTCGGCGACGGACCCGTCGATGCCACGTTCAAGGCTATCCGCCGCATCATCAAGACAGGAAGCAAAGTGGCGAAGTTCTACATCAACGCCATCACGGGCGGCACCGATGCGCAGGGAGAGGCTTTCGTCAAGCTCGAGGAGAAAGGGGTCTCCGTAATCGGCAAAGGCGTGGACACCGATATCGTCGTCGCGTCAGGCAAGGCATACGTGAACGCGCTCAACAAGCTTGAGTTCGTGAAACGAAGAAAGATAGAGACACTCTAACAGGAGAGTAAGATGGGAATGACAATCACGGAAAAGATACTGGCAGCGCATGCGGGCAAATCGGCTGTTGAGCCCGGAGAGATCATCGACGTGAAGCTTGATCTGGCGCTGGCGAACGACATTACAGCCCCGCTCTCCCTGGAAGAGTTCGACAAGGTGGGCGCAAAAGGCGTGTTCGACCGCGATAAGGTCGTGCTTGTGCTTGACCATTTCACGCCGAACAAGGACATCATCTCCGCTGAGAACTGCAAGACGATCAGGGAGTTTGCGCACAAATACGGCATCACCAATTTTTACGAGGGCGGCGCCTGCGGCATCGAGCACGCGCTGCTGCCTGAGGAGGGACTGGTGCTCCCCGGCGACGTGATAATCGGCGCAGACAGCCACACCTGCACGTACGGCGCGGTCGGGGCATTTGCAACCGGCGTTGGAAGCACAGACCTGACCTACGGCATGGTGACAGGCACCCTCTGGATGAAGGTACCGGAGAGCATAAAGTTTGTCTGTCACGGGAAATGGCAGAAATGGGCTACGGGCAAGGATCTGATCCTTCATATCATCGGCCGCATCGGCGTCGAAGGCGCGCTCTATTCGGCGATGGAGTTCCACGGTGACGCGATCTCCGCGCTCTCGATGGACTCGCGCTTTACCATGGCCAACATGGCAATCGAGGCAGGCGGAAAGAACGGCATATTTCACGTGGACAAGAAGACCGAAGAGTTTCTCTCAGGCCGCGCGAAGAGGCCGTATAAAGTTTTTGAAAGTGACAAGGACGCGAAGTACCGTGAGGTGCACGATATTGATGTGGGTAAGATGGGGCTTCAGGTTTCGCTGCCATTCCTGCCTTCGAACGCGAGAGGACGTCCGGGAAGTGAAGAATATCGCGGTCGATCAGGCGGTGATCGGCTCGTGCACCAACGGCAGGCTCGAAGATCTCAGTATTGCGGCGGAGATCCTGCGCGGGCATAAAGTGGCGAAAGGGGTGCGCTGCATCGTGATCCCGGCGACACCGAAAATTTACCGTGAGGCGCTCGACCGCGGCTACTTCGAAATATTTCTTGATGCCGGCTGCATCATCTCGCCGCCTACGTGCGGCCCGTGCCTGGGAGGCCACATGGGCGTGCTGGCTCGCGGTGAACGCGCTGTCTCTACCACCAACCGGAATTTTGTCGGGCGGATGGGGCATCCGGAAAGTGAAGTCTACCTGGCCGGAGCGGCTGTTGCTGCGGCAAGCGCGATCAAGGGAGAGATAGCCCATCCGGAGGAGGTCCTATGATACTGAAAGGAAAAGTCTGGAAATTCGGAGACAACATTGATACGGACATCATCATACCGGCGCGCTATCTTGCGTACACCGACCCCAAGGTTCTCGGCTCGCACTGCATGGAACCCCTGTCACCCGATTTCCACAAGAAGGTTGCGAAGGGCGATATCATTGTGGGAGGCTCTAACTTTGGTTGCGGCTCGTCGAGGGAGCATGCACCGATAGCCATCCTGGCGCTCGGCATCCCGCTCGTGATCGCGAAGAGCTTTGCGCGCATTTTCTACAGGAACTCATTCAACAAAGGCCTTGCGCTCCTGGAAGCCGACATCGTCGACAAAGTGAAAGAGGGAGACGTGCTGGAGATCGACCTGTTGGCGGGAAGGATAAAAGGTCCGGGTTTCGACGTCGTGGCAAAACCAATCCCTTCCTTCATGATCGAGCTGATCAACGAAGGCGGATTGATGAACTATCTTAAGAAGAGGTTGGAAACGAGAGCATGAAAGAATTCATTGTTGCGGTTGTCGGCGCCACAGGCGCTGTAGGTAATGAAATGATCGATACTCTTCAGCAGAGAAAATTTCCCGTGAGGAGCCTGAAGCTTCTCGCGTCGGAAAGAAGCCTCGGTGTGTCCCTTCCATACAAGGGCGAGGATGTGCCGGTGGATGTCCTGGATGAGAATTCTTTCAAGGGCATCCAGATTGCGCTTTTCTCGGCAGGCGGCTCCATAAGCGAGAAGTTCGCGCCCATCGCGGCTGCGGACGGCTGTGTGGTGATCGATAACACGAGCGCGTTCAGGATGGATCCTGATGTTCCCCTGGTTGTGCCGGAAGTCAACGCGCACGCGATCAAGGATTACAAGAAAAAGCGTATCATCGCCAACCCCAATTGCTCAACGATCCAGATGGTGGTTGCCCTGAAGCCGCTGCATGACGCGGCACGGATCAAGCGTGTTGTGGTTTCGACGTATCAGGCGGTCTCAGGCACAGGCAAGAAAGCGATCTACGAACTGGAGACGCAGGTGCGCGCTTTGTTCAACAATGAGGCGGTCGAAAAGAAAGTCTATCCGCATCAGATAGCCTTCAACTGCCTGCCGCACATCGATGTCTTCCTTGAAAACGGCTACACCAAGGAAGAGATGAAGATGGTCAACGAGACCAGGAAGATCTTAGAGGACGACACCATACAGGTGACTGCGACCACGGTCAGGGTGCCCGTATTCTATGGTCACTCAGAGTCGGTCAACGTTGAGTTCGAGAAAGAGCTGACGCCGGAAGCAGCCCGCAAGCTTCTCGAAAACGCGCCCGGAGTGAAGGTGGCTGACGATCCGAAAAACAACATCTATCCGATGGCGATTTACGCCGCAGGCAAGGATGAGACCTTCGTGGGACGCATACGCAAGGACGAGTCCGTAAAATACGGGCTCAACCTGTGGATCGTTGCCGACAACATACGTAAGGGCGCAGCGCTGAATGCGGTGCAGATCGCCGAAATACTTGCGGAGAAGTATCTGTAACAGACGCAACTAACTAAGCACGTCAAATGCTGAGGCGGAAAACCGCCTCAGCAGCCGCACTTCGTGAATCCTCGTTCAGGAACCTACACGTTTCTCAGGCCGGTTTCGCCTGTGCTTTCGCAGCAGGTGCCTTGACGCGGGCTTTGTCGGTCCCGACATCCGCCAGTTCCAGCCCCTTTGTTTCGGGGCTGAACAGAAGGCTGATAAATGTCATGATCGAGCCCACGGTCAGAATCAGTGCGGGCGAGAGCCACATGTCCTGTCCCTCGATAGCTCTTATTGAAGGAATACTGTGGGCCCACCAGACGTAAAGACTGAAGCCCGCACCAATCAGGGCGCCGGAGGAGTAACCGAAGCCTACACCCACAGCCCTCCTCCTGGTCGGGAAACGCTCTGACAGATAAGCCGGCACCGCACCCCAGGCCAGTTTCAGCATGGCTGCCATGACGGTGCCCAGCACGGCCATCCAGAGGTTGCGGGCAACAGCCGCATTGTAGAGCACGTAGTAAACAGGAATCCCGAAAAGAACAAGAAATGCGCAGTACCACATGGTGAGGCGTTTCCTTCCCGTATAATCGGAGAGCCACCCGTAAAAATTATACCCGAGGAATGCACAGAACAGGGCAAAGCCGTAAATAAGGGCATATGTGGTGGTGTCGAATCCCCTGCCGCCGAGGGTGAGTATATTGGGAAGGAAGCCGTACACTGAATAGTCGGTGAGAAAAAGTCCTGTCATGAAAACAAATACCTGGAGAAACCCCCAGAGGGCAGGTGGTTTGAAAAGGCTCCAGAAAGGCGCCTTTTCGACATTCCCCATCTTTTTTGCTCTTTCAAATTCCGGAGATTCCGGCAACATTCTTCTGATATAGATGGCGAGAAATACGGGTACGACACCGGTCACGAAGGCAATACGCCACCCGTAACTGAACATCGCAGCTTTGCCCAGAAGAACGGAGATCAGGGCAAAAACCAGGGAAGCGAAGACGTATCCCAGAGGAAAGCCGGACTGCACGAAGCCGCTAATCAACCCGCGCTTTGCCGCGGGCGCATGTTCTATGGCGAAAGTATGACCTGCTGCATACTCTCCGCCAAAGAAACAACCCATGAAAAAACGAAGAACACAGAAGATCACATACGACCAGACGCCGAGCTGCGCATAGGTAGGAAGAAATCCGGCGATGAGGGACATCACACCCACGCCCGCGATCGTCACCACAAGGAGCTGCTGCCGTCCGACCTTGTCCGCATAGTGACCGAAAATTGCGGAGCCCACAGGTCTGGCAGCCATGGTAATGGAGTACGTCAGAACTATGGTGATGAACTGCCAGGCTTCGCTCCCTTTCGGCGAGGCGAAAACTTTCACGAGTATTGGCGCCATCACGAGCACGAGAGCCATATCATAGGCATCGAGCCCGAAACCCAGAAACTGCGAAATCATAGCCATCCGTGTAGACTTGCTCAATTTCACTCTTTCCCCACTCATTTGTTCCTCCCCCGGGGTCATAGATCCCGCTTAGGTTATGCGAGTCCTAACCTTCGTCTCGGCTGCCGTCAGGCTAAACCGATGACGACTTGCGTCCTTCTACCACCGTATTTGATCGGTCGAAAATTGTCAAGAAGAAAAATGCGTGCTAAAAATGCGCGATGAAAAGACGAGCAAAGAAGGAGCGGACACTCATCCATAAACTAAGGGGTTGCCTGTGTCGTCCGTTTTTTGTTGACTTGCGAGAATCGATACTATATCGTTAAAGAAATCGCCGACTTTTGATGAAATATCGAAAACGTGGTTGTGAGCCGTCGATAAATCAGTCGACAAAAACGTGAGGAAGGATAAGGTGTCCTGACATGTTCATCTGGCTCTTCCATCGGATCAGCGGCGTCTCTCTCATAATCCTTTTCAGTATCAAAATCTTCTCCGCTTTTTTTCTCTACACAAAAGACAAGAAACCAGACTGGGCGTTAGGCCTTCACAGGCAGCCGGTGCTGGACATTCTTATCTTCATCCTTTTCACATTCCACAGCATGTACGGATTGAGAACCATAGCAATAGATCTTGGTTATCGAAAAGAAAAACAGCTTTTCTGGCTGTCCAATGCTGTTGCGACGATTATCTCATTGATACTGATCTTCTTGTACACCAGAGTAGCCTGACAATGCTCGACTATGATGTTCTGATTGTTGGCGGAGGTCTCGCGGGTTTGAGAGCTGCCGTGGGGCTCTGCGAAAAGTATAGCGTTGGGCTCGTTTCAAAAGTCCATCCCATCCGGTCACATTCTATCGGAGCCCAGGGCGGCATTAATGCTTCCCTCGCCAATAATCCCAACAGTAAAGACGACAACCCGGAAAAACATACATTCGACACCGTCAAAGGGAGTGATTATCTGGCCGACCAGGACGCAGCAGAACTCATGTGCAAAGAAGCGCCCGGTGTCGTGTTTGAGATGGAACATTGGGGCTGCCCCTTCAGCCGGTTCGCCGACGGCACCATAGCGCAGAGGCCGTTCGGCGGCGCGGGCTATCCGCGCACCTGTTATTCGGCAGACCTCACCGGTCACGTACTGCTTAACACGCTGTACGAGCGGGCCGTTGCATGCGGAGTCAAAGTCTTCTACGAGTACGTAGTGCTGGCGCTCGTCGTTGAGGAGGGAGTCTGTCACGGTGTCATCGTGCTCGACCAGGTCAATGGAAAGCTGATCCCCATACGCGCCAAGACAACGCTTTTTGCGACGGGAGGCTACGGGCGCGTCTACTTTCACTCTACCAACGCCCTGATCAATACAGGGTCGGGTATCGGGATCGCTTACGCGGCGGGCATTTCCATGAAGGACATGGAATTCGTGCAGTTCCATCCGACGTCCCTTCTGGGAACGAATATACTGATCACCGAGGGCGCCCGCGGTGAAGGAGGCTATCTCTTCAACAACAAGGGCGAGCGCTTCATGGAGCGCTACGCGCCCAAAGCCATGGAGCTGGCCCCGAGAGATATCGTCGCGCGCTCCATCAAAACGGAAATGGAAGAAGGCAGGGGCTTCGAACACGAGTTCGGCACATATATTCAGCTCGACCTGAGGCACCTCGGCGAGCAGAAGATCGCGGAGCGGCTGCCCGGCATACGGAGGTTCTGCATCGACTTTGTCAACGTGGACCCGGTCTACGAGCCGATACCGATCATGCCCTGCCAGCACTATTCCATGGGCGGCATAGATGTGAACATGCGATGCGAGTCAGCGGTCAAAGGATTTTACGCGGCCGGCGAATGCTCGTGTGTCAGTGTGCATGGCGCTAACAGGCTCGGCGGGAATTCCCTCCTCGAGACGATCGTCTTCGGCAAGCTTGCATCGCTCAGCATACCCGAGTACCTGGAGGCATATGACGTACGGCCCGATGTAAAGGCGCTCGAACGGGCACAGGCCCAAATCGAGCAGAAGATAAGAAGACTCACCTCTGACGGCAATGAAAAACCGTTCCAGGTGCTCGATGAACTGCGCAAGGCGATGGACGATGACGTGGGTATCTTCAGGACGCCGGGAGAACTGAACAGGGCACTGGCAAAGATTATCGAGGTCAGGGAACGGTACAGGCGCGTGCGGGTATCCAGTCCTGCCCTGCACATGAACTATGAGCTGATCGCGGCAATGGAACTGGAGCAGATGATCGATGTGGCTCACGCGATTACCCACGGCGCATTACTGCGGGAAGAAAGCAGGGGCTCTCATTTCAGACGTGACTTTAAAGACAGGAACGACGGCGCATGGCTCAAGCACACGCTTGCGACAAAAGGGCCTGATGATGAGCCTGTCATATCGTATAAAGACGTGGTTATTACGCGGTATCAACCCATGGCGAGGATGTATTGATACCAATAAGCCTACTTGCAGATAGATTTCGTGGACGACAGCGATGGAAATCTCATGTGCGATCACGGCGAGCGAAAACGGGAGGCTCCGACGGCTTTGCCGTCGGAGGAATCATGCGAGCCCAGGATAGATTTCTGTGGGCGACAGCCGATGGAAATCGATCTAGCGAGCACGGCGAGCGAAGGGGGAGGCTCCGACGGCTTTGCCGGCGGAGGGGGCGACGCGAAGCCTAGGGATAGTATGAGCGGCGAGATATACACCTTTAAAATTCTGCGCTACGATGCACAATCCCCGGAGAAGGAGCCCTACTTCGACTATTACAAGATCAGGGTCATTACGGGTCTCACGGTTCTCACCGTGCTGCTTCGTATCAGGGACGAGCTTGACGGCACGCTCGCCTTTCGCTCCTCCTGCAGGTCTGCGACCTGCGGCTCGTGCGCGATGGTGATCAACGGGAAGCCGAACCTGGCCTGCAGGACGCAGGTTGGCTCATTCGAAGATAAGACCATCATCCTTGAGCCTCTGCCGAACATGGAGGTTATTAAAGACCTTGTTGTTGATATGACGCCTTTCTGGAAGCATGTATGAGAAAGTGGAACCGTACCTGGTCCGCAAGAGCCCCAACCCTGAGAAAGAGATTTTTCAGAGCGAGCAGGATAGAAAGAAGATGGACCAGTTCGTCAACTGCATCCTCTGTGCCTGTTGTTACGGAGCATGTCCCGTGCTGGCACGGGATCCGGAATATGCAGGGCCGGCGGCACTGGCAAAACTGGAACGCTTTGCGCTTGATTCGAGAGATGAAAGGCCTGCTGCTTCCCTGGAAAAGGTGAATGACGAGAAAGGTGTGTGGGGCTGCGACACCCTGTTCCGGTGCATAGACGCCTGCCCCAAGGACGTGCGCCCCACCGACGGCATCGTAGGCTTGAGAAAAACACTGGTGAAAAATAGGTTTAGACGCAAATGAAGCTTAATTGTTCGCTCGTCACAAGAAGGACATTTCTCAACACGCTCTTCGGGGGCTGGATAGCAACCTTTTTTCTTGGAAGCCTGTACGCGGTCTGGAGGGGTGCTTTTCCTACCCTCGGCAAGGAGCCTGACTTCGTTGTACTTCCCAAACCGGGCGATTTTCTCGACATACCTGCGAACAGCACGAAGCCCTTTGCCTGGGGCGGAAAGCTTGGCTACATCTTCAAGAGGTCGGACAATACGGTGGTGGCGCTCAAAGGTGTCTGTTCTCATATGGAGTGCAACATCGTTTATAAGCCTGCCGACAGAAAGTTTTACTGCCCATGCCACAAGGGCTGGTTCGATGAATACGGCAAAAACATAGAAGGGCCGCCGCCCAAGCCGCTTGAATTCCTTGAATACCGCGTCGAGGACAACAAGCTGATCGTCTTCAAGAAGGGAGTGAAGGTTGAGCTGCCGAAGGCGTGAAACACGGGGTTGGGGTTGAGGAAGAACAGGTTGAGGAAACGCGAACAGACTCTTGCCGTTGCACGCGCCGAGACCTTGTCGCAGGTCTTTCAGGCTCAAGCCGCAATCTTGACCTGTTGTCTTACAGTTCTTACCTGTATCAGTAACGAGGGCGATTGGGGTAACTGAAGCGTATGAAGAAGTGGTTTGACGAGCGGTATGACTTCAGCGACCTGAGAGGGTTTGCGAAAAAGAAGTTCGTACCTGAGCACAAGCACGACATCTGGTACTATACCGGAGGCGCGGCCTTATTCCTCTTTATCATCCAGTTTGTAACGGGCATGGTGCTCGCCTTTTATTACGTGCCCTATTTTGAGCAAGCCCACAAGAGCATCATCGAGATCGTGACCAAGCTCAACATGGGCTGGTTCTTCAGGTCTTTGCATCACTGGGGCGCCCAGCTCGCAATCGGCTTTCTCTTCATCCACCTCTTCGGAACGCTTCTTCTGAAGTCATATCGAAAACCGAGAGAGCTCCTCTGGCTTTCCGGTTTTGTGTTGCTCGGCTTCGCCATCTTTTTCGGGCTCAGCGGCTACTTCCTGCTCTGGGATGAGAGGGCGTTTGCAGCAGTACGGGTCGCGACGGGCGGTATCTCAGCCCTTCCTATTTTCGGGGAGACGATCAAAGCTTTTCTCAGGGGAGGCATCGATGTAACGGGAGAGACCCTCATCCGTTTCTATGCGTTTCATGTCTGCGTGCTGCCCATGGTTTTCCTCGGGCTTTTGGCCGTGCATCTCTTTTTCGTTCAATATCACGGGATGAGCATCCCTCTCTCTCAGGCAGGAAAAACGTCAAGGCAGGTGCCCTTTTTTCCGAACGTCGTCTACAAAGACCTGATGTTCTGGCTCGTGCTTCTCGGGATAGTGGTTACGCTCGCGACGCTTCTGCCTCCCGAAATAGGAACGAAAGCCGATCCCCTTGCGCCAGCGCCGGAGAATGTAAAACCCGAATGGTATTTTCTCTTCCTGTTCCAGACACTCAAGCTCTTCCCCGGTGACCTGTACGGCCTGAACGGCGAGGTGGTTGCCGTGCTCCTGGTGACGCTCGCCATACTATTCTTTTTCCTGATTCCGTTTTTTGACAGAAGGTCTCAGCAAGGGAAGAGAAGCCCTGTTTTTACGGCCATCGGCGTGGCATACCTTCTTTACTTTGTGGTCATGACCGTGGTGGGTTACCTCAGCTAGGAGACAGCATGAAGATCATTCTGTACGCTGCAGCGTTCATCCTCTCGAATACAGCATACCTCTGGGCTGAAAACAAGATAGAGGTCTTTCCGCCGACCGGCTATGACCAGGCAACGGTATATCTGAACCTGGGTTTCTTCTGGGCCGGTATCATCGGCCTGGTGATCATCCTGCGGCTCAAGCTTCGGGAGCTTGAGCGTGTACAGAAGATGGAGCAGGGAGAGGCAGAAAAGGCCGCTCCTCTGCTGAAATAGAGCAGGCCCGTAAGTCTGGCAGAAATAGACACCCTTCCAATAGTTATTACCGCACCACCGGGAGTAAATGACAGTGCGTTAAAAAAGCCCCGGCTTTTTCAGCCGGGGCTTCCTGATGGCGCAGCAGTTATTTCTACTGTGTGCTTGTCTGCCGGGTATTGTGTTTAAGCCGGTAGATGTCCTTGCTCGCCCGGTTCTGCTCCTTTGTCAGTTTAGTCCGCTCTTTTGCCGTGAGGTTTCCGTCCGACTTCATCCGGAGTTCATCCTGCTTGATCTTCGCCTGCTCTGCTTCCGCCCTGACCGGTCTCTTTCGGCGTCAGCTGCCCGCTGTTAACGCCCTGGTCGATTCTTCGCTCCTGATTTTGCATTCTCTGCTGGATACCGGGATCGTTTGTCGATTGAGCATGGGAAGAAGGTACAATGAAAAGAGCTGCAGCAAAGAAAACCGAAACCGCGCCTACCATGTAACGTTTCATACATCCCTCCTGTTGGTATAAGATAGTGGAGTTGATCCAGCGTCGCTGATTATCTCCTTGTCGTACGGTAAAGCAACAGGTATGCCACGCGGATGACAAATCGACACAGCGCCTTTTCAGGCGGTTCTACGTGCAGGTGCGCTGCGGCACCGCCCATAGCGGGCTTCATCGAAGAACCAAAAATGTCGTAGAATCTTTCAAGACGTCGACAAAGCTGTCGAACCGGTACGATCTTTTCCATCTGTTCTCCTCCTGCTAAATTGTTCACCTGCGCTTCAGCATAATTGTGACATGTAAACTTCTTTCGCCAATTTTATCTTGACACGTAACGACAATATAGAATAAGTATAGTTGTCGGACAGTAGCACTTATCATATTCTCTGATGGAGAGGAAAATGCGTGAGCCACGTGCTGTTTATGACGAAGAAATATTTCGTCCCGTCAGAACCAAGAGAGCTTTCGAGGAAATTTCCACAGAGATAAAAAGACTCATTTTTCAGGGTACCCTGAAGCCGGGCGACAGGCTACCCGGCGAGAATGAGCTTGCCCGGAAATACGGCGTCAGCCGGCAAACAATCCGGGAAGCCCTGCGCGTCCTCGAACTCACCGGCGTTATCAAAATGCGGAAGGGGGGAGTCGGCGGCCCGCTGGTTGTCGATACCATGATGAACGCGATAAATAACCTGTATTTGGACGTTGTTCAAATGAAGAACATCACCAAGGAGGAGATCGGGACCGCCCGTATCAAGATTGAGAAAGCCATACTGGATGAGGCTATCGACCGCGCGGACGATGCCGATATCGCGAAACTCGAAGAGAATCTCGCTCTTGAAAAGAGACTGCGCGGGAAGAATCTGGATGCGTTTGAGAAAAATGCAGAATTCCACAGATTACTGGCAAGAGCTTCAAAGAACGGCTTATTTGTGATCGTCATGGAGTCGCTCATCGCTGTGGTAGCCGATTTCCGGAGCAGGATCGGACTCGATCTGGAGGTGTCAGGCCGGGCTATTGAGGAGCACGAAGAGATCATCCGGGCAATAAAAAAGAGAGATCGCAAACACGCGTCTGCCCTGCTGGAGAAACATCTGACGTACGTAAGCGTTGTGCTGGAAGAACACCCTATCCATAAGCGGACAGCGAGAAGAAGTGTGCCGAGGTAATTTTCCGGCATGTCCTTTTTACGAGGGCTTGTCGGTCTCAGATCGGAGGAGGCGTTATGGAAAGCTTTCTGTCAGCGGTTTTCAAATTCAGCAAAGTCATGCAGGTGATATCGGGGGTAGTCCTGACTTTCATCGTACTACTGACGACTGCAGACGTCATTATGCGGGCGTTCGGAAGGCCCATTCTCGGTACCTACGAGATAGTGGCCATGGGAAGCGGGATCGTCCTCGGTTTTGTCACACCGATAACTTCGTGGCTTCGCGGTCATATCTTTGTCGACGTGCTGACAAAAAAGCTCCCTCGTCGTGGCAAAGATGCGGTGGATATCGTCACGAGATGCGTCGGGATCGGGATCTTTCTCATGATCGGGTGGAATGTGCTGAAGATAGGCAATACGTTTCGCACTGCCGGTGAAGTATCAAATACCCTCCAGTGGCCGATGTATCCAATCCCCTATGCAGTCGGCGTCAGCTTTTTCGTGCTTGCACTCGTCTTTTTCTGCGACATCTTCAAGATCATAGGGGGAACGTATGAATGAGATAACGGTAGGATGCATAGGTCTCGTGGCCGTGCTCGCGCTGTTCATGACGGGCATGGAACTGTCGGTGTCCATGATTCTGGTCGGTTTCGTCGGCTTCACGTATCTCGTGAACCTGAAAGCAGCGACGCATCTGGTCGCCAAGGACATGTACGACGTTTTCGCGTCGTACGGCTATTCGGTATTCCCCATATTCATCCTGATGGGGCAGGTGGCCTTCGCCTCAGGCATCGCAAAACGTCTCTATGAATGCGCGTATCGATTTATCGGCCATATTCCCGGAGGGCTCGCGATGGCTACTGTGGGCGGAGCGACCGCTTTCAAGACGTTGTGCGGTTCAGCTGCAGCTACAGCTGCCACGTTTACGAGTGTAGCTATTCCCGAGATGGACCGTTACCATTATAGCAAGAAGCTGTCGACGGGCGTGGTGGCGAGTGTGGGGACACTCGGCTGCATGCTGCCGCCCAGTGTCGGACTCATCGTACTCGGCATCATTACGGAGCAGTCGGTAGGAAAGCTCTTTCTTGCAGGGATCATTCCGGGGCTTATCATGGCTCTCTTCTTTGTATTTACGATTTATGGATGGGCAAAAATCAATCCGAAGCTTGCGCCCGCAGGTGAACGGTCTACATGGAAAGAGCGCCTGCTATCGTTGCCGGAGGTGGCAATCGTTCTCGTTATCTTCGGCATAATGATCGTTGGTCTGATGGATGGATTCTTTACCCCCACCGAAGCAGGTAGCGTAGGTACCGTGACCGTGCTCCTCCTGGTGTTTTGCAGAAAGCAGCTCAGGTCCCGCGGATACGCGAAAGCCGTAGCCGATTCAACTCGCAGCGCCTGTATGGTGCTGATGCTGATCGGCGCCTCGACCGTGCTCGGCCACTTCATAGCAGTGACAACCATCCCGCAGATGATGGCCGGGTGGATCACGACTCTCCCGATCCACCGGAACCTGATCATCATCATCATCTGCATAGTCTACATTCTGGGCGGTTCCTTTATCGATGATATGGCATTTATGATCCTTGCCACCCCCATATTTTTTCCGGCAGTCCTGAAACTGGGCTTCGATCCGATATGGTTCTGTATCATGGTGGGCATCACGCAGATGATCGGCGTGATTATACCTCCGGTTGCGATTAATGTATTCATCGTTACCAACCTTACCAAGGTGCCTATGAGCGTAGTCTATGCCGGCACGTTACCGTTCCTCATCGGGATCATCGTATTTGCGGCGCTCATGTTTCTATTCCCGGATCTGGCGCTTTTTCTTCCGAGATTGCTTATGGGCTGAAGGTTAGACCGAAGTTGCTGAGGGAATTACGTAACTATCTATCATAATTCTATAAGGAGGGTATAATGAAAAGTCTTGTTCTGTTCGTGTTTTGCGGTGTTCTTTTGGTGAGCGTCGCTATGCCGCCTGTCCATGCGGCGGAGCAGCCCATCAAACTGAAGTACAGCAATTTCCTTCCACCAACCCACCCCTTTTCCACCCAGGGCCAGCAGTTCTGCGACGAGATCAAAAAGCGTACCAACGGAAGGGTTGAGATCACCTACTATCCCGGAGGCATACTTACCAGCGCTACCAAGATATACGATGGTGTTCTGAACGGCGTGTCCGACATTGGCCTTTCGCACATAGGTTATACAAGGGGACGTTTTCTGGTGACCGAGATGCTCGATTTGCCCGTGGGTTACACCAGCGGTTATGTGGCCACCCACGTGAAGGACGACTTCTATAATCAGTTCAAACCGAAAGAGTGGAACGACGTGCACGTTCTCCACTTCTTGGCACCGGGTCCCCAGATCATCGCGACCAAGTCAAAACCGGTCAAGAAATTGGAGGATCTTAAAGGCTTAAAAATTCGCGGCGCGGGAAGAATTGGCGATACGGCGAAAGCTCTGGGCGCCACGCCGGTACCTGTTGAAATGGCTGACGCGTACGATGGGCTTCAGAGGGGCGTTGTCGACGGCATCATGGATGCGATGGAGACCTGGAAAGGATGGAAGCTGGGCGAATTGGTGAAACACGCCACACTGTCCGAACGGGGCGCCGGGCTGGTCTTTACCTTCTATGTTGTAATGAACAAAGATAAATGGAATTCGCTTCCTGACGACATCAAGAAGATCTTCACCCAGGTATCTGCCGAATTTGTGGAAAAGTACGCCGTAACGTCCAACGAGATCGATATCGGAGGAAGGGATTTCTTCAAGCAGAAGGGCGGTCAGTTTTATGCTCTTGACGAGGCAGAGACGAAGAAATGGCAGAGAGCGGTAGAACCAATGTTGGCTCAGCACATAAAAGATCTGGAAGCGAAAGGTGTGAAAAAGGCCGACGGCGAGGCGTACCTGAAGTATACAAAAGAGCGGATTGATTACTGGACAAAGCAGGAGAAGGATCACAAGATATCCAGTCCGTATCAATAAGCACCAGAAGAGTGACCAGTGATCAGTGAACGGTGAACAGTAAAGAGAGTGATCAGTGATCAGTGACCAGTTATCAGTGACCAGTGACCAGTGATCAGTGAACGGCATAGATTAAAGCCTTGAAGTTACTGCTCACTGTTTACTGATAACTGATAACTGTATTTTACGAGGAGGAAATCATGAGACTTAAAGATAAAGTGGCGATTGTGACCGGAGCATCACGTGGACTGGGAAGGGCCTATGCCATGCGCCTGGCTAAGGAAGGAGCCAAGGTGGTAGTAGCCGACATCCTCGACGGCAAAGAGACGGTGGATGCGGTTACCGCAATTGGCGGCGAAGCGCTTTACGTGAAGACAGATGTTACCAGTGAAGAGAGCACACAGGAGATGGCCCGCAAGGTCGTGGAGCGCTTTGGCAGGATCGACATCCTTGTGAATAATGCAGCCTTGTTTGCCGACCTGGTAAAGAAACCATTCTGGGAAATACCGGCCAGTGAGTGGGACAAAGTGATGGCCGTCAATCTGAAAGGACCTTTTCTCTGCGCGAAGGCCGTTTATCCGCAGATGAAAAAGCAGCGAAAAGGAAAGATCATCAATGTGGCTTCAGGCACCTTTTATAAGGGGCTGCCTCACTTTCTGCATTACGTCGTATCCAAGGGTGGCAATGTGGCGATCACCCGTTCTATGGCACGAGAGGTGGGAGACGACGGCATCAACGTCAATACTATAGCGCCGGGATACACGGAGACCGAGATCCTGAAGGTAAACCCGCAGGATCCGCCTGAGGTGATCAGAATGGCTGCGGCAGGGCGCTGCATCAAACGTCCTGAGACGCCGGACGATCTTACCGGCACGATCGTCTTCCTTTCTTCTGATGACAGCGATTTCATCACCGGTCAGACGATCATAGTAGATGGTGGATCGGCGTTGAACTGAAAGACCGCGTCACGCTAGAGCGTGACTAGGAAGACCGCCCTGCGGGCTAGGAAGATGGAAGACCGCTCTGCGGGCTAGGAAGATGGAAGATAGAGCTGCGAGACGTAAGAGACGGAAGTTAAGATCCCCTGTCTAATGGGCTTCGCTAGTCAACTGGCCGAGGCGTTTGACGAGTACGTCTCCCTAGCCCCCCAGGTCCCCGCGTGCGGGGGGAACGTAGTGAGCGGTCTTCCCAGTGAGCACAGCGAACGGTCTTCCGAGCGGAGCGGTCTCGCATTTAAGGAGGAGTTACATGTTCGGTTACGCAGGAAAGATAGCTTGTATTGATCTTACTACAGGAAAAGTCACTACCGAAAAACTGACGGAAGAGATAGCACGAAAATATCTCGGCGGTAAGGGACTCGGGGCTTATTTGCTCTATAACCGACTGAAGCCGGGCACTGACCCTTACGATCCTGAAAATATTCTTATTTTTGCTTCAGGTCCCATTACGGGCACTTCCTTTCCTTGCTCGGGCAGGGGCGCTGTTATCACCAGGTCGCCAATGACAGGCACATTTCTCGATTCCTACGCCGGGGGAAGTTTCGGCCCATGGCTCAAGCATGCCGGCTATGATGCACTCGTAATCACCGGCAAGGCAGGCTTTCCCGTCTATATCCTCGTGGATGAAGGAGAGATCTCCATTAAGAAAGCAAACCGCCTCTGGGGTCTAACCACCATAGAGGCCGAAGGAACGTTGAAACAATCCCTGCAAGAAGAAAAGAAGGGAAGGGTAAGCATTGCCACGATCGGGCCCGCCGGAGAAAGATCCGTCCGTTATGCAAATATTTCCAGTGAGGGGAGGCATTTCGGCCGCGGCGGCTCGGGCGCTGTCATGGGGTCAAAGAATCTGAAGGCAGTTGCATTGAGAGGTTCAAAGAAGGTCGATGTAGCTGATGAAAAAGCTTTTAAAGCAGTTACAAAGCGTATCCATAAGGTTATTTCAGAACATCCTCAGACAAAGAGAGGCGGAGCTTTTCCGGGCATCGGCACGATGAGCACGATAGATCTCACGCACGCCACGGGCACGTTACCGACCTTGAACTGGAAGGAAAACACCTTTGACAGCACCAATGCTGTTAACGCGGATGCCTTCGTCGGCCACAAGACACAGACCCGTGGATGCTACATGTGCCCCATAGGGTGCAGCAGGATAGTACGAATGACGGCATTCGGAACCGAATATGAAAATGAAGGTCCTGAGTATGAAACCATGTATGCCTTCGGTCCTCAATGCGGGATCAGCGATCCCGCGGTGATAAACGCCGCAGACAGGCTCTGTGAGGAGTACGGGATGGATACCATCACCTGCGGCGTCACCGTCGGCTATGCTATGGAGTGCTATGAGAAGGGGTTGATCACAAAGGATGAAGCAGGCGGCATTGATCTTACCTTTGGCAACGGTGAAGCTGTTATAGCGCTGGTACACCTCATCGGCAAGAAAGAAGGCATTGGTGCTATCCTGTCCGAAGGAACAAGGCTGGCCTCGGAGAAGATCAAGGGTTCCTCCGGCTTCGCAATTCATGTGAAAGGCCTTGAGCTCCCTGGATATGACCCCAGGGGCATGAAAGGACAGGGCCTCACCTATGCCCTCGCGGACAGAGGGGCCTGTCATGTGAGATCGAACACGCTCAGAACGGAACTTTTGATACCGGGGGCGAACCGGTACACGTATGAAGGTAAACCGTTAATGGTAAGCGAGCTGCAGCTCACCTACGTGATCTATGACGTCCTTATCTCCTGCGCATTTGGCGGCTTTGCGATTACGCCCCCTGATTTTGCGCAGGCAGTATCCGCTATTACCGGCTGGTCATTCACTCTGGAAGAGCTGCGCACGGTGGCCCAAAGAGTGTGGAACCTCACCCGCCTTTTTAATGTAAGAGAAGGCTTCGGCAGAAAAGACGATACGCTTCCTGAAAGGCTTTTCAATGAATCATCTTCAAAGGGACCGTCCAGCGGCCAAATAGTAGACCGCGAGGCCTTTGAGAAGATGCTCGACGAGTACTACACGATTGTGGGGTGGGATGTCACTACCGGTGCCCCCACCGCGAAAAAGCTGGAAGAGATGGGGATAGAAAAGTAGCGTCAGGCGATACACGGCGCAAGATTAGACCGGCTGATGGGGCCCATCTTGCGCCTTCGTTTACTTAGCCACGAGTACCGGGCACTTAGCTTCCTTCACGATGTTCGTTGTCACGCTGCCGACAAGGAATCTCTCTATGCCCGACCTCCCGAGTGGAGCTATAACGATGAGGTCGATCTTCTTTTTCTGCTGTTCCTTCAGAATCTCATCTGACGGGAAACCGCTTCTGACCACGGTCACCACATCTGCCTTGCTCGCCTCACGAAACTTTGCCAGCTGTTTCTGGAGGTTCTGCTTTGCGGCTGACGTCATGCCGCTTTCCATCTGCCGCATCATATCGTCGCTGAGGCAATAGTCGGCTGCGCACTGGTGCATCGCCTCATGGACGACGTGCAGCAGATGGAGCTTCGCCTTGTTCTGTATGGCAATGTCGAGAGCCATTTTCAAAGCTTTGTCGGAGTGCTCGGAAAAGTCGGTCGGAACAAGAATATTCTTAACCTTCAGCATGTAGCCCCCCTGTAGGAATGTTGTTATCGCCCTTTCTTAAGGTAATCTGCGGAAGGGGGTTTGTCAATCGCGTTATTAATTCATCACTTCGTCGTGGGCGAGCCCGTGCTCTTGAAGGAAGTCGTCGGCCTTAACGTGACCGAGTCCGGAGGCGATTCTCATATCTTCGACTGCCTGCCCCACGTTGCCGAGAACCAGGTGCGCCATCGCGCGATAGTAGTACACATCCTTATTCTGGGGGTTTAAGTCGAGGGCTGCATCGAAATCGCGGGCGGCAAGTTGATACTTACCGAGTTTCGCATATGCTATCCCTCTATTGCAGTAAAGTTCGGGCAAGTGTAGTGCGAGATCCAGCGCTGCTCCGTAATTTTCGATGGCCTCGCGGGGTCTGTTGGTTTTCTGGCACAGCACGCCCCGGTTATAATAAACATGGGCGAAACCCGGATCGAGGGTGAGCGCTTTATTGTAATCTTCGAGCGCATCCTCGTAATTGCCCAGAAGAAATCGGGCCAAGCCGCGGTTATAGTACACCTCGGCACTGTCTCCGTTCAGCTCTATAGCCTTATTGAAGTCCTCTACGGCAAGCCCGGGCTTATTGACCAACCCGTAGGCACTCCCGCGGACAACGTACGCCTTGTGTTGTTTCGGATGGAGGGCTATGGCCTGGTCGCACGCTTTGATCGCTTCCTCGTAGTCGGAGACGCAGCAGAGTGAGTATGCCAGGTCGATGAATACCTCTCCGTCGGGGATGCCCAGGGTGATGGCCTGGTCATAGTCCCGAATCGCTTCCCGGTATAGACCCAGAAGTGCATAAGTGTCGGCTCGCTTGTGATATGCTTCGGCCTTGCCGAATCCGGCTTCGATGGCCCTGGTGTAAGCATCGAGAGCCTCCAGGTACCGTCCTTCTTCTCGAAGGGTGCATGCTTTTTTGAATATCCGTTGACCTGCCATACGTTCCTCCTGACAGCGAAGCGAAGCAAGAATTGTACCATCGCCTGACTTCGGCTGCCTCCATACATGATGCAGCCGGTATCATGCATTCGTCGCAAGGACTCATAGTGTACTGTCTCGCAAATAAGTTTACGCTTTCTGTCATTCCGGGCTTGACCCGGAATCCAGGTATTCTTACTAGATTCCGGCTTTCGCCGGAATGACGTGACTGAAAACATATTCAAGTTATTTCTGAGACGTGACACTAGTGTACTGCGTCATAAGTCCCTTTACTCCAGCTGTCATTCCGGGCTCCGGGCAGTCTCAAATCGTCATTCTTGTGGAGGAAAACTTTTCATGCGATTGGGCAATTTCTGTCCAGTTATGGGAGGCAACTAATGGTGGCCAAGATAAGATGGCGATTACGGGTGTGTTACGTTACACTGCTGACTATTCGCTGCTCACTGTCTTTGAAGGCGGGTGCACCTTTCTCAATTCGTCGATCTGGGCCTCTATCTCGGCTATTTCCACCTTCATCTTTGCAATAGCTGCCATTCTTTCGGCAAGGAATGGAACCTCTACGATGAGCGGCCTTGCCATGGCAAATTCTCCGTACACATACTCCCCGATCTCCGTGTATAGCTTCTGAATCTTTCTCTGGATTTTCAGGATCTGCATCTTCAGCTTTGCCAGCTTAGTCTGTTTTTCCACATTGAAGGCTATTTCGCCCGCAGTCTCTTTAAGTGTCTGCAGACCTTCTTCCGTTCTCTTTCTAATCTCATCCATGAGAGCCATGAAATCCCCCTTCTTGAAAGAGTGACCAGTTGCCAGTGATCAGTAGCTGGCAAGTAGTCAGTGACCGGTAACGGACAACTGCCAGTGATAGTCGCCAGTGAAAACGGGAAGCGCAGATCAGACGTAGGATAAGGTAGATCCCTTTACGGTTTCCGTCCTTCACTGGCAACTGGTTACTGGCAACTTGTTGGTGACACTTACTCTGCCGATTTATAGTATACTAATACGATAGATGGTTAGATTCAATGACATAGTCGAGGAGATCCTCAAATATAATCCGGAAGCCGATGTGGACCTGCTTGAGCGCGCCTATGTCTTATCCGCTCAGGTGCACAGGGGAACGGTCAGGCTTTCCGGCGAGCCCTACCTCATCCACCCGCTTGAAGTAGCCTACATGCTTACCAAGATGAATCTGGATGTGCCCAGCGTCGTTTCAGGACTTCTTCACGATACGGTGGAAGATTCCTATCTGACGAAAGAGCAGATAAAAGAATACTTCGGTGCGGAAGTCGCCGAGCTCGTTGATGGTGTCACGAAAATCAGCAGGATCGAGGAACAGAGCTCCGAAGAGTCGCGAGCCGAGACCTTGCGCAAGATGATCCTCGCGATGAGCAAAGATATACGGGTCATTCTGATCAAGCTCGCGGATCGATACCATAACATGCAGACCCTGAAATTTCTTTCTACGGAAAAGCAGAACGAGATAGCCCGTGAAACCCTCGACATTTACGCGCCTATCGCGCACCGGCTTGGCATCGAGTGGATGAAAGGCGAACTCGAAGACCTCGCCTTTAAACACATAGATTCGGCTGATTACAAGACGTTAAAGGAAAGTATCGCCAAGAGGAAGAAAGAGCGGGATACGTACATCAGTGAGGTCAAAGAACTCCTCAAACAGCGCCTGGCGGAATTCAATTTGAAGGCCGAGGTGTCGGGGCGTGCAAAGAGGCTGTACAGCATCTACAGGAAGATGCAGCAGGAAGATTTGAGTCTCGACGAGATTTCCGATATCACGGCCTTCCGGGTTATCGTCGCTACCGTTAAAGAGTGTTACGAGGCGCTTGGCTACATACACGCGCTTTTTAAACCTATTCCGGGAAAATTTAAGGATTATATTGCACTGCCTAAAGCCAATATGTATCAGTCGCTTCACACGGCTGTTGTTGGCCCATATGGAGAAAAGATAGAGATCCAGATACGAACTCCGGAGATGCATAAGCTAGCGGAAGAGGGCATTGCAGCGCACTGGAAGTACAAGGAAGGTAGTGTTTTTGACCCGAAAGAGGACAGGATCTTCGGCTGGCTGCGAAGAGTGATCGAATGGCAAAAGGAGCTGAAGGACAGCAAAGAATTCCTGGAAATATTCAAGATCGACCTTTTCCCCGACGAGGTGTACGTATTCACCCCGAAAGGCGACGTCAAGGAACTACCGAAGGGAGCAACGCCTGTTGACCTCGCGTATGCGGTGCATACGGATCTTGGTCAGCGATGCATCGGGGCAAAGGTGAACGGAAAGATGGTGCCGCTCCGGACGAAGCTTGAGAGCGGCGACACGATAGAGGTGCTCACAAGCCCCACGCACAAACCGAGCAAAGACTGGCTGAAATTCGTCGTCACCTCAAAAGCTAAAACAAAGATCAGGCAATGGATCAAAGAGGAGCAGCGGGACCGGAGCATTGAATTGGGCCATGCCCTCATTGAGAAAGAACTGACCAAGCACAGTTTGAACTTCTCGAAAATGTTGAAGTCGGGTGAGCTGGAGAAAATAGCCAAGGAATTCAGCTTCGAGACAACCAACGACCTCTTCGCGGGCGTGGGCTATGGTTTGTATACAGCACACCAGGTGCTGGGCAAAGTAATCCCCGAGGTCGAAAAAGTCAGCAAGATCAGCAGAATTATAAGCTCGATCAAGAAAAGCAGAGGCGATGCGGTCAAAATCAAAGGTATCGACGGGCTCGTCGTCAGGTTCGGCAAATGCTGTAACCCCATCCCGGGGGACAATATTCTCGGTTTTATCTCGCGTGGAAGGGGGTTGACGGTCCATCTCGCCGACTGCCCCAATGTGCACGCATATGACGACCAGAGAAAAATTGAGGTATCATGGCAGGACAATAAGGATTTTGCCTACGCAGTAAAGCTGCGCGTCCAGGGCGGGGACAAGAAAGGTCTGCTTTCGGAGGTGACAAATGTCATTTCTGCCGGCAAGGCTAACATCATGAATGCTCAGGTTCAGACCTATCCTGATCGTACGGCCACGAGCATCTTTGAGATCGAGATAGTCAATGCCGCTCAGTTGCAGAAGATCGTCAAATCGATTCAGAAGATTAAGGAGGTGAAGTCAGTCGAAAGAATGCGAAGTAATCCCTAGCTTGCTTTGGTGATGAGCCCTTTCTTTATGCACTTGGTGCATACCCGGGCCTTCATCGTTGAACCACCTTTAACAATTCTCACACTCTGTAAATTCGGCAGCCACTGCCGCTTCGTCCTGTTGTTTGCGTGGCTCACGTTGTTTCCTACCTGTTTTCCCTTTCCGCATATATCGCAGACACGTGCCATAATAATCTCCCGCGTTTGATCGCCGGTCCGGCGCCTGAGTGGACGCCTGACCCGGCGTTAAGGCGTAAGCTTACTAGGTAATGCGCGTAAAGTCAAGAGCTTTGAGCCGCACAGCCGTTCGCCGTTCACGGCCGACGCTTGTACTTAATTTTCACAATCAATGTTTGTGATAATATGCACAATATTTTGTTGACAAAGCGATCAATTTCAAATAGAACTTTAGCCAATCGCGTCTTAACTAACAAGCTGTTCAGAAATAAATACAATGAGGAGGCAGGTATGGCAGAGGAAAAAACGATTACCAGTATGAGTACGGAAACGAGGACCTTTCCGCCGAGCGCGGAATTCACGGCGCAGGCCTATGTTAAGAGCAGGGCCGAGTACGAGAAGCTTTACAAGCAGTCGATGGACGATCCTACGGGGTTCTGGGGCGGAATCGCATCAGAGCTACACTGGTTCAAGAAGTGGGACAAGGTCAACGAAGAAGATTTTGCAAATGCACAGATCAAATGGTTCATCAACGGCAAAACGAACATCGCATACAACTGTCTTGACTATCAGGTCGAGAAAGGAAGAGGCGACAAGGTAGCCATCATCTTCCAGGGCGAGCCCGACGAAGATGCGAAGAAATACACCTACAAGGACATGCTGAGAGAGGTGTCCAAATTTGCGAACGTGTTGAAGAAAAAGGGTGTGAAGAAGGGTGACAGGGTCGCCATATACCTGCCCATGATCGCCGAGCTGCCGATTGCGATGCTCGCCTGCGCAAGAATCGGCGCGGTTCACACCATCGTGTTCGGCGGCTTTTCCGCTGAGGCCTTGAGAGACAGAATGATCGATGGCGGTGCGCGCGTTCTGATCACGGCCAACGGGTATTGGAGATCGGGCAAGCAGGTGAGCTCGAAGGCGTCCGCGGACCAGGCCATGGACCTGTGCGAGAAGGCGGGGCACAAGATTGAGAACGCCATCGTCATCAAAAGGCTCGATAAGTTTGACGTGCCCATGAAGGCCGGAAGAGACAGCTGGTGGAACGAGGAAATGGCTGCCTCGGACATTACCGACAACTGTCCGGCGGAGCAGATGGATGCTGAGGATCCCCTCTTCATTCTGTATACATCAGGATCGACCGGCAAGCCGAAGGGCGTCATGCACACCGTCGGCGGCTACATGGTCTATACGTACCTCACCTTCAAATGGATCTTCGATTACAAGGACAAGGATGTCTTCTGGTGCACCGCCGATATCGGTTGGGTAACCGGCCACTCATATATTACGTACGGTCCTCTGGCCAACGGCGCAACATCCATCGTCTTCGAGAGCGTTCCTACCTTCCCGCAGCCTGACCGGTTCTGGCAGATCGTTGAGAAATTCAAGGTCAGCATTTTCTATACAGCACCGACAGCCATCAGGGCTATCATGAGGGAAGGAGACGAGTGGCCGAAAAAGAGAGACCTCTCTTCGCTGAGACTGCTCGGCTCAGTCGGCGAGCCGATTAACCCCGAAGCATGGATCTGGTATCACAAGATGATAGGCAGGGAACGCTGCCCGATCGTTGATACATGGTGGCAGACAGAGACCGGCGGCATCATGATTACGCCGCTTCCCGGAGCCTGGTTCACAAAGCCCGGCTCAGCGACGCTGCCCTTCCCAGGCGTTGCCGCAGAATGCATAAGGCAGGATGGAACGCCTTGCGGTGTCAATGAGGGCGGTTACCTGGTAATAAAGAGATCGTGGCCTGGCATCATGAGGAGTGTATACGGCGAGCCGGATAGATTCAAGCAGACGTACTTCGTGCAGTACCCGGGCGTCTATTTCACCGGTGACGGCGCCAGGAAGGACGAGGACGGCTATTTCTGGCTGATGGGGCGTGTGGATGACGTTGTCAACGTATCCGGTCACCGGATCGGTACTGCTGAGGTTGAGAGCGCGCTCGTTTCGCACAAGTCTGTTGCAGAGGCGGCCGTTGTCGGATTCCCGCATGATGTGAAGGGCGAAGACCTTTATGCATTTGTGATCTTGAAGGCTGGCTTCAACCCTAGCGATGATCTCAAGAAAGAGCTTGTTGCCCACGTGAGAAAAGAGATCGGGCCAATAGCCTCTCCCGGAAAGCTGCAGTTCACCGGCGGCCTACCGAAGACGAGATCAGGCAAGATCATGAGAAGGATTCTGAGAAAGATCGCATCCGGCGAGATCGATCAGTTGGGCGATACCACCACGCTGGCTGATCCGTCAGTCGTTGATGAACTCGTGAAGAACAGATTGTAGACCGAAAGAACGTTAAGAAATAAGAAAAGGGCGCATCCCACGGATGCGCCCTTTTAACAAAACTCTTATTCGTTTATCCCCCATCAACCATTGATCTCTGTTTTGTATAGAACCAGCCTACGGGATCAGAGATATATTCAATGGAGTCCATGATCCTGAGATAGTGCGCCCGCTCTTCATGGGAAAGCGTCAGATAGAAACGTTTTTCGAAGGTATCGGGCACATGAGAAGCGAGGTTTTCGTAATACTTGACGCTCTTGTCCTCTATTTCAAGACCGAATCGCAGGGCATTGAGGTCATTCTCAGAAGCCTGCGCCTTCCCCTGAAGAGAATCCTGAAAAACCTTGTCAAGTTTCACGACGTCTGCTACCTGCGTGATCCATTCCTTGAGCGGTTTCTCTTTTTTCATCTGCTCATAAACTGCGAGAATTCTCTCAATATGAAAATCCTCCTGTCTGGCCAGTTCCTCAAAAATCTTTTTTGCAAGCGGATTCTCCGCGCCGCCGGCTGCTTTGAGAAAAAATGCCTTGCCTTCCCTCTCCATCTGGATCGCTAATTGCAAATTTTGCTCTTGTGTCTTATCCATAGGAAGTTCCCCCCTTGCTGTCTCACATTTATTGTTCTCATAGAATAATGTTTCCGAAGTCGAATATCAACTGTAACCGTGTCCAGCATCAAGGCTGCGGCCGCCTCTCCTGCCGGTGGACCCCAAGGCCTGGAAATCGCTCGTTTGTGCATGACGATGTTCACGCCATTTGACCGACCGGTCGATCACACTCTATAATAAGAGATCATTTTCGCACGGAGGCTCAGCATGAAAACGGTAATTCTCTTCGGCAGCCCTCGCAAGAAGGGCAACACGCGACGTCTTGTCGACATCTTCTCCGAGACAATGAAAAAGAACGGCCACGACGTGAGGCTTCTCAACTTGAATGACATGAACCTGCGCCCCTGCCAGGGATGTCTCATCTGCGCAAAAGAAGGTAAGTGCAGGATCAATGACGACATGAAGGATCTGCGCAAGTACATGCTCGAATCAGACCTTATTGTTTATGCGACGCCCGTCTACTGGTGGGGCCCCTCGTCTCAGCTGAAACTGGTGATTGACCGCTCAATTGCCTTTTTTGATGAGAACCTGGCATCCAGGATCAAGGGTAAGAAGGCCGTCACGTTGATGACCTGCGCCGATAAGTCTCCCGACACGTTTGCACCGGCCCTCGATGCATTCAGGAGAACCTTTGATGCTCTCTCCATCACCTATCTCGGAGGGATTGAGGCTGCCGGGTGCGAAGGGGCGGGAGAGGTCTCCAGGAAAGATCTGGAGAAGACGAAGAAGCTGGCCGGATCATTAGCATGAACGATGATAAAGACGGGCTTTCCTACTTCATCACCAAGAAGGTGGGCAAGGCGATCTGGGATTACCGCATGGTTGGAGACGGCGATCGGATTTTGCTCGCTGTCTCCGGTGGAAAAGACAGCCTTTCGCTCCTCCGGATCATGAAGGAGCGGAAGAAATTCGTTCCCATCAATTACGAGATCATTGCGTGTCACGTGGATATGGGCTTCGAGTGGGTGAGAACAGATTCACTCGTGGAGCACTTTGAACGGGAGGGTGTCAGGTACGTGGTGACGCGGCCGACCGATCCTCTGGAAAAAGAGGGCGAGACCTTCGGCTGTTTCTGGTGCAGCTGGACCAGGCGGAAGCGATTCTACGCGGTGGCAAAGGAGCTGGGCTGCTCCAAGATAGCTCTGGGCCATCACATGGATGACATTGCCGAGACCATGCTCATGAATCTTCTCTTTAAGGGCGAGATATGTACCATGAGGCCGTATCAGGAAATGTTCGGAGGAGAGATGGCGCTCATCAGGCCTCTGGCTTACGTGGAGGAAGGGGAGCTGGTAAGACTGGCAGAGGCTCTCGAGCTCCCGGTCATCAAGTCCCGGTGCCCGCATGCGAACACATCGAAACGCAGACTTGCAAAAAGTTTCATAAAAGAGGCGGAGCAACACAGCAGGACGGCTAAGAAGAACATCTTCAGAAGCCTGCAGCGCGTGCGGAAGGAGTATCTGCTCGGGTATGAAAATATACCGGTCAACACCGCGCGCTGGAAAGTCCTCAAGCAAAACCGAAGCGCGGTTAACTGTCAACCGAATTGTCAACCGACACTTGATTCTTATTGCCAACCGACACTGGTCATCTTACATGGAATAGTTTGACTGGAATTGTTAGAGGCTTTGTGCGCCGCGGTTCTTGAAGAGATAGCTGAACCAGAAGTTTTCAGACCAGGAATCGATCAGTATCAGCCTTTCTCGCAGGCGTTCGGCTATCCTGTTTCCTTCACCGGACAGGAGACCTGAAATAACGTAATACTGTTTTGTGTAGAAGGCGTCGAGTCGCGTTATTTCGTCAAGGATCGCATAGTGCATATTTGCTACCAGGAGTTCCGCCGGAAGATAGAGCAGCTGGGACGCGCTGCCCATTATAATGTGCATCTCTTCCGTTGCGTTGTTGAGCAGTCGATTCGTGCACGCCGTCTCTATTGAAAGGTTGTTATTGTCGATGGCGTAGGCAATGGCTGCGCCCATCTTGAGACAGGCAATGGAGAGGACACCCGTGCCTGTGCCGAGATCGAGCACTGCTCGGGGCCTCTCCCGCGCGAACAGTTTCTGAAGCAGCAGGAGAGATCCTTTCGTGCTTGCGTGATAACCCGAACCGAATGCCATGCCTGGATCTATGCAGATGGGTGTGTTACCGGCAGCAGGGGGCGGGACGTCCCAGGGAGGATGAAGGGTGATATTCCCGATCGTGATGGGTCGAAGCGGGGTGCCCGATTCCCAGTCCTCGTGCCGGATGCACAATTCGGATCGGATGGGCAAGGAAAGCCGGGCCAGAGACTCTCTCTTCGGCTGCCTGAAGAAGAGAAATGAATAGCCCGACTCTTTCCAGAAGCCGACGTAGTCTGCGTCGATGATTCCCGGGACCTCCCGGCTTAAGTCTCCTTCAAATTCGTAAATGTAGATGAGATCGTACATGCGTAAGCCAGTAGCCAGTTGCCAGTCACCAGTTGCCAGCAGCCAGTGACCAGTGGCCAGTGACCAGTGGCCAGTTGCCAGTGAGAAACTTGAGTATACTATAAAGCCATAAGCGAGACCAAAAGTCCGTTCAGACCCGTTAATGTCACGATAGACTTACCGATCACCCATCGGCGATTACGCATCACCGATAACTGCTTTTCCAGTCGTTACTGGCCACTGGCGACCGGCTACTTTGTTGCTCGCACTGTTCTTTGACTTAACCCTCTCAGTGTGCTATCTAATTGCCATGAAAGTGGCGTGGGATGGCAACATGTACGACATTGAGAAACCGCTGACAGCAGGCAAGCTCCTGGAAAAATTTTCTTTGAACCCGGAAGCCCATATCGTCGTGGCAAACGAAAAGCTTGTAACTGAAGACTGCAAACTCTCTCATGAAGATAGTGTAAAAATCATCAGGGTGATATCAGGCGGATGAAGTGCAGGGTATGCGGCAAGGAAGCGAACATACGCCTGAGTGCCTACAACACAGCCCTCTGTGCTGACGATTTCCTGACATTTTTTGAGAGAAGAGTTACGCGCACCGTTCAGAAGTATAAGCTGATCGATGCGGCCGATACGTCTCTCGTTGCGGTCTCGGGCGGCAAGGACAGTCTGGCGCTCTGGTATATCCTTAACAGCGCGGGCTTTTCTGCTGACGGCATATACATTGACCTGGGAATTGATGATTACTCGCGCGTCTCCTTTGAAAAGGCGAAGATCATGGCAGCCCGTCTTGGACGAAAGCTCTACAGATTCTCACTGCCCGCGCTCTTCCAAAAAGGTATCGGAGACCTCTCGAAGCTTATGAAGAGAGTGCCCTGCTCTCTCTGTGGCGTACTGAAGAGATATCTTATGAACAGGGCGTGTATAGATTGCGGCTACACAGTGCTCGCCACGGGACACAACCTTGACGACGAAGCATCGGCGCTATTCGGCAACCTACTCTACTGGAAAGAGGAATATCTCTTCAAGAAGGACATCGCGCTCGATGGAAAGGGCGATTATCTTGCAAAAAAGGTGAAGCCGTTTTTCTTGTGCTCTGAGAGGGAGGCGGCGGCATATGCCCTGCTCCGTAATATAGATTATGTGTATGAGGAGTGCCCGTATTCCAAAGGCGCCAAGTCGTTACTCTATAAAGAGCTTCTTAACAAAATAGAGTTAAACTCCCCCGCCACAAAGATACGGTTTATCAAAGGTTACCTGACGAGAGTGAAAGAACAGAAAATGCAAGCCGATCCGCGCAGGTGCACGCGTTGCGGCTACCCATCCTACACGGAAACCTGTAACGTCTGCCTGCTCTTTGAGCGCTTCGGGACGGGCGAACCTTTGCGCGTGGAATGTTATGAACAGTCGCCCCCGTTCGTAACTCAGGCGGCGTTAAGCGAAGCGGACTCTGCGCAATGAGCCTTATAGATAATTTTTCCGAGCTCATGTTTAACGTGTTCGAAGCATTTACGGTAGCATTGCTTCTCAAAGATGCAGAGCATTTTCGATGCCTCTCTTCAGTGACGTTCGCAAAGAGCTTCGAGCGGGGCCGAATCATCCCGATCGACGGGACCCTTGCCGGATGGGTGTTCAAGCACAACGAGCCTCTCATTATCCCTAACTTCGACAAGGATGAGTCAACGCTCGGCTACTACGGATCGGAAGAGGGCATCAAGTCTTTCATGGCTTATCCCCTCGGTGTCCCGGGAGTCCTTGTGGTGGATAGCAAGAAGCGTTATGTCTTCACCGATAAAGAGAAGAAGCTGCTCGGTGATTTTGTATCAATGATTGGGAAGGAACTGGAGAAAGAGAAGAGGCTGCAGGAGCTTGAAGAGAAAAATGAGGAACTCTCCCTTGAGCGAAGGATTATCCGTTTTCTTCTGGCGTCCGGTCTGCCGGATGTGCCGCTCGAAGAGATACTGGATGAGTGCCTTACGCTCTGTCAGGGGGATCTGGCTTTCATAGGACTCGAACGACAGGGGAAGCTTACGATCGTTGATTGTGCCGGCGTCGGGGCACCGGGACTTCGGCGAAAGGAATGCCCGATGACCGGAACGGTTGCCTCAATGGTGCTGGAAGGTAAGAAAGAACTGTTGCTCCCGCACGCGAGCGGCTACCTCAGGGAAAAACCGCTCCTTCTTACGGACGAAAGCGTGAAGGCGAGACAGTTCTTCGGATTCCCTCTTCTGTTCGAAGAAGAGGCATTCGGCCTTACCGGTTTTGTATCCCACTCGGATGTGCGGCTGAGAGACGGCGTCATCGGCTTGCTGAGGGATGTCTCCTCGCTGCTGTCTCTCTATTTTATACGCTCGTGGACTAAAGGAACCCTTGAGAGGGGCAGACACGTTGATCCGGTGACGGGTGCGCTGCTTTTTGCCTCCTTCTTCAAAAAAGTCGAGGCATGGATTCATGAGCACAGGGATTTCTCCATTGTGTCGGTGAATGCGCCGGGTTTTGATGGATACAACCGGCTGCTCGGTTGTGAAACCGCAGACCGGGTACTCCGGAGAATTGTCCAGAGCGTCGAGCAGTGCCTGGGTAAGGCGGCGCTCGTGGCCAGGGCAGGGGGCAGCCATTTTTATGCTGTTACGCGCGACCCTCAGGTTTTGGAAGCGGATAATATGGCACGCGTGCTGAACTACACGATCCAGAGTGCCATGGCAGACGGTAAAATCGAACCAAAAGCAGCTCTACGGATCGGCGTTGTTGAGTTTCCCAGAGATGGCGAAGACCTCTGGGTGCTCCTCGACCGGGCTGATGAACGCGGAGAACGTCACTCCTATATGAATAAGGGGGTATAGGCATGAGTTTTATTTCAAGATTGATGAGCATGGTTTCATCGTTTTCTACGCATTGCGCAATGGACCTTGGTACGGCAAACACGCTGATCTACCTGAAGGGCGAAGGCATCGTCCTGAACGAGCCGTCGGTGGTCGCTCTCGAAAGGGACACAGGGAGGGTGATCGCCGTAGGTCGTGAGGCAAAAGAGTACATCGGAAAAACGCCCCAGCACATCAGCGCAGTCCGGCCGCTCAAAGATGGAGTAATTGCCGACTTCGATGTTGCCAAGGCAATGATCAAATATTTTTTGAATGTCGTCAAGGAGACGCGGAAGATTTCTAAGCCGAAGATGGTGGTCTGCGTGCCGTCAGGCATAACGCAGGTCGAAAAGAAAGCGGTTGTCGACGCCTGTTTTCAGGTCGGTATCCGGGACATCCATCTTATCGAAGAGCCGATGGCTGCGGCAATCGGGGCTCAACTTCCTATCGAGTTACCCAAAGGGAATATGGTTTGCGACATCGGCGGCGGCACAACGGAAGTGGCCATCATCAGCCTCTCGGCGAATGCCTACAGTGAATCATTGCGCGTTGCCGGTGATGAGATGGATGAGGCCATTGTGAGGCACCTGCAGAAGAAGTATCAGCTTGCTGTGGGTGTGAATGCTGCAGAGAGAATCAAAATGGAGGTCGGATCAGCGTACCCCGGCGCTGCGAGCGGATCAACGAACGTAGTGGGCAAGGATCTCGTAAACGGCATTCCCAAGACCATCGCAGTGACCGCGGACGACGTGAGAGAGGCGATAGAAGAGCCGGTGGAAGCGATTATAGATGCGGTAAAGAGGGCTCTTGAAAAACTGCCGCCTGAGCTTGTTTCGGATTTGCAGGATTCGGGTATGGTTCTGACAGGTGGCGGGGCCCTTCTCAAGGGGTTGGACAAGAGAATTACTGAAAGGACAAGCCTTGTCGTTCATGTGCCGGAAGATCCCCTGATCTGTGTTGTTATGGGAAGCGGCAGGGCTCTGGAAGAGATACAGCGCTACAAGAAAGTCTTTATCAATTAGATTCAGTTCTTTGTTCGTGGTTCTTCGTTCCTCGAAGAACCACGAACTACTTTGTCTACGCACTAGCCCAAAGTACTAAGCGATTGTTCCTATTAAATATAGCCTAGAGGTCGGTTGATTTTTTTTGCCACGCTCTGATAACGTAATACATAACATGGATACCATCCGTCAGATAGGCCAACATAGAGCAACTCCTCCCCGTGACGTGACCGCCGGCGATGCGGGATGCAAGATTCTGCCCTTCAGGCAAGCCCGTTCACCCAGGCCGCTCGAAGATGATGAAGTCATCCGTGAGGGTTTGTCGCGCGAGTTGGCTGAAGAATATCCGTTCGCAGAAAGCGGACGCTATCAGGTGGCCTGCCTTGCTGAATACCCGGACGCAGATCCCTGCCAGGCTGTTTATCCGAACCGGTGGTTGAAGAGAGTGCTGTTAGCGGGTGCTTTTACCGCCTGGACCGTGGCGGCGATAGCCATGAGCATAGCCCTCGGCTAAATACTGATTCATATTCAAGCGTATACCTTCGTTGCCCATCGGCCTGCTCTCACTCGACGTACCCTAAGTACGCCTTCGTGGCTCCTGGCCTCGGCGCGCCTCGGTCTCCATCTTGAATCTGAATCAGTATTAGGCCATTCGCTCTTCAGGCGTATACGTTCGTTGCCAGCGCCCTGTCTCACTCCGACGTACCTTAGTACGCCTCCGTTCGATCACGGCTTGAGCGCCTCGGTCTCCAACTCTGAATCCGAATCGATAGTAGGCCATCCAGTGTGCCGCCTCGCGAAATTACCTGAATACATTTTCAGCCACGTCATTCCGTCGGAAGCCGGAATCCAGTAAGAAGACTGTACCGATTGGCCTTCAAATGTGTACGTTCTGAGCATGCCGGGAACATGCCGGCTGCGCCCACGTGCTTATGTGTTGCGCAAATATGCCGATAACAGTAGATGTGAGATACCACAGGGTGAGAGGATGAAAATAAGCAACCTGTCTGGAGGACTCGCGCTTTTTGATATTATGGCCAGGCACGGAGCCGCGCTCGCGCATGCTAAGCCCAGAATTCAGCGCGACCCCAAAATGATCAAGGTGAACAACTCCGAAGCCAAAGAGAAGAGCGGGACCTCGACAGACAAGAACAAGGACTCGACAAATAAGGTCAATAAGGCGCCCACGGCCCGATAAGCAAGAACCGCCATCAGTTCCGGTTCTCCTGGCGTACAGCTTTACCCACGTTCCGTCCCCATTGCCCGTGCCACTGCCAAAAGTCTTCTCGCTTTCTTAAAGAGACGTGTTAAAAAGATGCCCATATGAAGTGCTTTGTAAGCGCTCCTTGACACACATCCCTCCTTTTTGCTATTGATAACATATCAAAGCGCCGCTCTTTCGAGTGAACCCCGCGAGGTGACAAACGTGACAGCAACATTACTTTACGATCCTTCTTCCGGGCCAATGCGGTATGCGTGCGGCGTTTCGGGATCCGGCACCAATTATGACAGAATATACGAGCGCAATCCTGGAACGCGTCACGTCGTCTTCAGCAATGCGCCAGGGTGCGCAGCCGTGGTGAAAGCAGCGAAGCGGGGTGTGCCGGTGGCCTTACTCGATTCGTCGAGGTATTTCAGGCAGATGTGGGCGCTCGAAAAAGTGCCGAGGTACGGGGTCGAAAGAGACAGTTACGACAGGGCAGTGATGACGCTCGTCGAACAAGTGCTCGACGGCGCGCCGGATCTCATCTGCCTTGCCGGCTACGACCTTTGGATAGGCGAGTGGATGGCCACGAGGTATTTTCCTAAAATTCTTAATGTTCACCCGGGGGACGCACGGAAATACACGGGACTCGGGTGGAGACCTACGGCCAAGGCGGTGTTGGCCGCGGAGACCGGTGTACGCTCTACAGTTTTTGTTGTCGATAAAAGCGATGACGGCGGGCCGATCCTGATCCAGTCAAAATCCTTGCAACTCTCGAGATGGGACAACGAGCTGCGTGATATAAGGAGATTTGCGGAACGACGGGGAGCGAGAACGCTTGAACAGTTTAGAGGCGCAGCACAGCAAGAAGGAAGCACCCTTTACCAGTTACTGGAGCAGGTTTCTACCACTATCCAGGAGGTGCTCAGGGTGGAAGGGGATTGGGAGATATATCCTTTCGCCGTCCACGATCTCATTGCGAAAGGCAGAGTCGCTCTCGACGGTAGAACGGTCTACATCGACGGCGTGCAGATGCCTGACGAGGGTTGGCAGGTAGACAAGTACGGCTTCGCCGCGACCATACGTTAGAAAGGAAAGAGAAAAGGTTAAGGTTAAGGTTAAGAGAAAAGCCGAATCAGTGATATTCGAATAACCTTCTCGGAGCGGCTACAAGAATCGAATCTTCTGCTATGCCAATTCGCCTTCAAGCGTATACCTTCGTTGCCCGTCGGTCTGTTCTTACTCGACGTACCCAAGGTACGCCTTCGTAGCCCAGCCCTCGGTGCGCCTCGGTCTCCATCTTGAATGCAAATTGGCATAGCAGAAGGTCCAACGAAACTTTTTCGAAAAAGTCGGTATCAATACAAGAACATAGGTTTGCCCAGCATGTTCCTAATCTTGGCCCGGTAGTTCTGCGCGTCATAGAGCGCTGTGATGTCCACATGTTTTTTTGCGGCGATCACGAGTTCAAGGGGTACGGTCGTGTAGATCCCCTGGTGTAGCGCTACCATTCGACCCATATGGCCGAGGGCCACCTGGTCCAGCGCCAGGTTTCCATACGAAACAGCCACCATGCGGTCGAGAGAATCAGGCGCCCCTGAACGCATTATGTAGGCAAGCTGTTGATAGATAATATTGACGCCTGTCCTTTCCTTGATCTCTTCGGCCACGATCGACCCAATGCCGCCAAGCTTCTTGTGACCGTACGCGTCCTCTTTACCGCTTTCGACGATCACACCGCCCACCGGATATGCGCCTTCCGATATGGTAAGGACTGCATAGTTTGATGGATTCCTGGCCCGATCTTCCACGAGGAATTTACATAAACGGTCGAGGTCAAAAGGGACTTCGGAAATGACAGCGCGATCCACGTCAGCGAGATATGCAGCGAAAAGAGATGTCTCGCCGGAATTGCGTCCGAAAAGCTCGACGACGCCTATACGCTCATGAGAGCCCATGGTGGTGCGCAAGGCATGGATCGTGTCCACTGAGCGGGTGACCGCGGTTGAAAAGCCGATGCAGAAGTCCGTGCCAAAAACGTCGTTGTCCATAGTTTTAGGGATCGCGACCACCTGAACGCCCTGCTTGTGCAAATGGCAGGCGAAACTGAGTGTGTCATCGCCACCTATCGGTATGACAGCATCGAGTTTCAGGAAATCTAACACACGAAGAATGTGACGTGTGCAATCGATCTTGCCCTTTTCCGTTGGTGTTTTGTCTTCGGCGCGGACAAATTCAGGTACCTCGTCAGGTGTCACGCTGCTTGGATTGGTGCGCGATGTGTGAAGGAATGTGCCGCCCGTCCGGTCTATGGTCCGGACGGTTTCTGCATGGAGAGGAGTAATGTGTCGCTTTACCGATTCAGAATCGTCAGGGTTAACGCTAAGCAGACCATGCCAGCCGGTTCTGATTCCGATGACATCGATATCGTGCGGAGGAGCCTGAGTCACAACAGCTTTGATGGCAACGTTCAGGCCGGGGACATCACCTCCCCCCGTGAGGATGCCAACGCGTCGTCTTACTGGCATGATAACCTCCTCAATCAAGCGACAGGCGGAACCGCACGTTCTGCGGCCAATCATGGTCCGGCATGGCTCGCATGAACCGCATGAAGCGGATGGCGTGCACGGCCTGCGTATCCACCTTTGCGCCGAGGTGAATTCCGGAAAGTATGGACTGAGGTGCACTGTTTGTCAAGAAAGTCCGCAGGTTCATATTCGAAGGTTCGTCTGCGGGATTACGGATACTCCATCCGCAACCATCAGTCGGAACGGCGGGCAGGACTTCCTGAGAAGACGACGAAGTAAAATGAAACGGAGAGAAACAGCGTTTATGAGCGGCCACGGATTGAGCGGTACAGGAGCACTGAACCGGCAGCGATGAACGGTAAGCCGAGCATGGGAAGTATCAGCAGCCAGAATAGAAGCGACTGATCTGCCTGCCCCCACCGTTCGATGATTGCCTGCAACACATACTCGCCCACAAGTAAAATGCCGGCAAGTAGACACCCCAAGCCCGCGATGAATATGGTCACTCTACTATTCTGTTGTTCAGCCATACCTGCTCCATTACGTCGCTAAATTTCCAGATAATGGTGCTGAAGAAATCGTCGTCTGTGAATGCAGAAAGAAATTTGGACTGCAGTCCGACCGCAACGATCCGGAAGAGTGCATAATACAGAATAAGAACGGTCCGACAGCGAATCCCAAAGAACGATCGTTCATTTAACGCGGTGCTCACCTGCGCGGTGGACGGAAAGAAGGTTGCAAGAAGGCATCTGCGGAAAGAGTCTGATGTTCTTCCGCATCACGTGGAGCTGCTTGTTCGCCATTTATTCATAATGCGTCCACATCCGAATAACCTTAACCGTCTTGAGATCGTCAAATACCTGATAGACAAGACGGTGCTGTATATTGATTCGCCGCGAGTAGGCACCGGAAAGATCGCCCACGAGTTTCTCAAAAGGAGGCGGATTCCGGTAGGGATTTTTCCGAAGGATATCCAGCAGACGCGAGGCTGTGGGCTTGAGACCGGATTTCGCTATCTTCTTTGCGTCTTTTTGAGCCTGCTTGGTAAAAATCAAGCGCCAACTCACCAGCCCGGTTCCTCAGCACACTTATCGACGGGCGTCTTGAGGCCTTTCTTGATGGAATCGCGCATACCCGGTATGGAGGTGAGGTACAAGGTCTCCTCTATCGCCCGCCAATCTTCCTCGGAGACCAGTACCGCTGAACTTCTCTTTCCAATGATCTGGATCGGCGTATGTGTCTCCTTTACTTCGTCAACCAAGTTATACAGCCTTTTTCTTGCTTCTGATGCCGACAATGTTGTCATACACAAACCTCCATATCGTACCATATATCGTACGACATAAGGCTGTGCCATGTCAAGTCAATTTTGAGGCGAACGCCAAAATCAGCGGGAGCCGGCTCCTTCGGCGATCCGCTGCGCCTAGTTCGGCAGTTCTTTTTCCTCTTTGCTTTCCCTTGCTCTTCTATAGTTCCTCCACCAACGTTGCTTGTTCGGTCCTATTGAATGATTCCAAAGAGCGCCTCTTCATCAGATGCAGTTCTCGGTCCGTCTGAAGAATCGCCTCGCGCTCTTGAGGTTTCCATCGGCAGCTCCAGCCACGCTTATGCGGCTTGCAGAGCGCACAGCTACGAATCTTGTTCTTGAACTGCTTTCTCATGAGTCTCACCTCTTGGGCCGCAATGGTCTGCCAAACTGACACTGATTTCTTCAGCGGCATGCCGGCGGCGCACACGACTGCTTTGGTGCTTCGCTTCTGCTTTTCTGCCCCAGAAGCCGTGACCCTTCTTTGGGCCGTTGTGTTCAGTTCTCCTCACTCGAAATGCCATGGTTTCATCTCATTGTGGCCGAACGCCGAGCTAAGCGGGAGGCGGGCGCCTTTTCCCGCCGATCCGCTTCAGCGCCTTGGCTGGTTTTCCTTTATTCATCGTTATATTCCATGGGTATGACGTCGTACTTGAAGTCATTTGAAACGGCTTGGCTTTGTGATATGTCAAAACGATAGGATGCTTCTGTGCGGAATGTCTCACCGCCGCACAATGGGCATTTTTGATCTGTTTGCGAGTCCAACAGTTTTTCTTCCGTTTTTGCATTTGGGTCAGAAAAGACAGCTTCAAGCGTCCAGCCGCTCCAGCCACAGGAGTCCTTGTTTATTGCACATACACAGTACGTGACCCAGACGTGAGAGGGTACGGCTATGTCGCCTTTTTCTATTTCCAGTAAATGTTTAAATCTCCGAGGGAAGGCCACCATTACACCTGATGTAATTCTCAAGCCAACGTGGGCATCAGCGGGAGCCGGATTTTCTGGCGATCCGCTGCATGCCCTTGTTAGCCGTTGTTTTTTCTGATTTCAGACGAGGCTTGGAAGGTGCCCGGGGTCTTGGGGCGGGAATACCGTAGAGCATGCCTTCGGCGCTGATATCCTCATCGATGTCTGGCCAATGCACGCCATGACCATCACCGAGGATTTCCCAGTTTGCACGCTGTTTGGGAGTTGCTTCGGCTAACCGCCACGACCAGGCCAATGGAACACTGATTGTCCGCCCATCCATGAGTCGAGCCGTAATAGTATCCTCGGTTATGGTTATATCTTTAATTCTCACTTCCTGTGTTTGTACCGCAGTGTTCATACCATGCCTCCATGATCCTGTCTCTGTTTGTCGTGATGACCTCGCGTACGGTGTTCAACTCTTTTGCCGTGAATCCGTGATTTCTTGCCAGCGCCACGGGCTGGATCCAGAATTTGCAAATCATTCTTTCCCGCTGAACATGTACGTGCATAGGCTCGTTACAGTCGAAGCTGTAGAAGAAAAACCGATATGGTCCAGGAATATTCTTTACTGTCGGCATATTAAGTGTCCATCTGAATTATATATAGATATGGGGAAAGGTGTCCATTCTTTGTTTCGCGGAGCCAACGGAAAGCTAACCCGCGAGCCTGCGAGTCGGGTTCAGCGGCGGGTTATGCGCCCTTTCAGTACCTGTCCTTTCAATAGTCTGGGTGTCTTCGCAAGTGCATCACCGCGAGTATGAATACTCCGAACGCTTCCACACTTGTAAAGGACGCAATACGGAAAACGGTTGACGAGACTACGCCGAATATCACCTTCGACGGCAGGCCAACCTTCAGGATAATTGATTATGTTTTGGATGGTGGTAAAGACTTCAGCTGAGAAATCATAGCCAAGGCCGGCTTCATGGCCTTCATAATAACCGATAGCTGCGTTGAATTCCTCTTCCGCTTCGGGATGAAATGAGAATGTCATTTCTCAAATCGGGCGCGAATCCGAGCGAAAACCTCGTGCCCAGGAACCGGTTGCACTCGTCCAGACCGCAACTCAGCGAGTCGACGTTCGGCAACCTTTAGCCATTCCACCTCCACTCCCGTTATCGGAGCGTTAATACTACGGAGCAAAGAGTCGATGACCATGACCCTTTCTTCTACCGGAAGGGATTCCGCTTCTTCTATAATCTCCTTTACTCCATGCATTGGCGAACCCCCTTTCTTCTTATACATTAGCACATCGATTCTGTGCTGGGGGAGTAACATGGGACGTAGTTGAAATGTTGACATCTTACTGATTCAGCAGGACATGGCGGATCTCTTCCGCAAACAGATCGGTCCTGCCTCTGGACGCCAGCTTGCTCACTGCTGAGCGCGTGAGACCAAGGGCAGTCCCAATCTCGACACCCGTGACTTTCAGCAAATCAATGGAAAGGTAGCAGATAAGTGCGCGTGCCTGAGCCAGCTTCGATGCTTTGAAGGCACTCTTGATGTGGCCTGGGTCCAGGTCAAGATGGTCTGCAACGGCAGAAATCACCCGATCGATGGAGATGCCTTTTCCGGCGGCCAGGGTTCGTTGGTCATACGTCTCATCGGCCTGCTTCAGGACAGACGTAACAAAATCGCTACTGCCGAGAATCCGCTCATCCCAGGACACAGACTCTCTCTGTGCGTTGAGGGCAGTCCAGCCCCCACTGGACCTTACGAGCCCTCCTCCCGTGAGATCAGACCTTTTGCCTGAAGGAATACCTTTCTCGATAAATGAACGATAGGCATGCTTCCCCTTGAAGCAGGCTACTACGGCATCTGTATTCTGCCACGTGTAACGCTTCTTTCCCATGATCACCCCGTGACCGGACCACGGGTATTCTTCCAGGGCACGGATGTCCTCCACGATAGGGGTGCGCACACGCAATGGGTTGAGGTGTATGTAGCGGACAAGCTCCAGGAAATAGGGATCCTCTTCGCAGAGTACGGACTTATAGCGGTTTTGAAAGAGATGGCCTGCCCTTCGGTGCCGTCGATTGAAGTACTGGGCGTAGCCGGTCAACAGGCGGCGCATGACCGTGGAAAGGGGGACAGTACCGGTCTTCAGCAGAAGGTGGCCATGGTTGGGGAGAAGCGCCCAGGCGTAACACGACGTGCGGGTATCGTCAAGAACTGCGCCGAAACGTTCGAGAAAGGTCTCGTAGTCTCGAGTGTCTCTGAATATGGCCTTTCGTTCTATTCCCCGGAAGATGATATGGTGCAATGCTCCGGGAGCATCCAGGCGAGCTTTGCGCGGCATGGAAACATCATGGCATAGCGTGCAGTTCTTGTCAACATTTCAACAACGTCCCCATTTCCGCCCCTACAGGCATTCGGTAACAGTTTAGTCCTTTCCTAACTTTTTTCACCTAAAATCCACCGGATATTTCACAAAAGTGTTGACCTGCGGTAGTTTTGTGGTTAAACTAATAAGAGTATATATACTCTTAGTAAGGAGGATGACATGAAAAGAATCGACATCCTTAAGAGACGTCGGGATAGGCTCAGGGAGGATATCATTGCGCATCTCGATGCCTTCCTTATCGGAACGGTCGCCAAGTCTCCTTCCATGTCCGGCCACGGTCTTACCACGAAGGTGAAGGGGAAAACGGTATCTTTGTATGTGAGAAAAGGAATCGTGAGGCAAGCACAGGAGATGACCAAGCGATATACGAGACTGTGGCTTCTTCTGCAGAAGCTCTCCAGGGTCAACTGGGAAATTCTTACGTCGGAGCGCGAATAGGCGCTGTGGCCCGTCCCGCGTATCCGCCGTATGACTTTAGCTGTCCTTACACGGATCACTGTCCGCATCTGGATGGACTGTCCACAACGTGGGTGTTTGAAGAATACCAGCGTGCCGGTGAGGAGTACCGGGAACATCTGCGCATCGTCGATGTACTGTACGCCCGATTGGACGCAGCGCTGAAACAGATACAACGTCTGATGAAAGAAAATGCGGAACTGAAAGCGAAGAACACCGCGCTCCATCGCAGGCAGTTCAAGGCAGACAAAGCGCCGCCTTCAGAAAAACAAGAGAGAAGTAGCACAAGGAAGAAGCGAGGGGCTCCTTTCGGCCATCCCGGATGGTCGAGACCTCGGCCTCGCCGTGTGGACAGAACCGTCCGCCTTCCGGCCCCTTCATTCTGTCCCCATTGCGGATCCGCCGGTCTTCTGCCCACGGGAAAGGTCAGCGAGCATCTCCAGGAAGATATTGTCCTTCGGCCCCGCACCGTCGTTACCCGGTATGTACACAAAGAAGCATACTGTCAGTGTTGCCGCCGGCCCGTTGTGCAAACAGGAGAGGATGAGCTGCTCGGTGCCCCTATCGGGCCGGTTGCGAAGTCTACCGCCATCTATTTACGGTATCGGCTGGGTATGACGTATAGAAAGGTTCAGGAGGTGTTCAGGGATTTGTTCGGCCTGGAATTCGTTGCCGCCTCTGCCTTGGGGTTCGACCGGCAGGCGGTGACAAAGGGTGCGGCTCTTTATGAAGACCTGCGTGAGAAAATCAAGGCATCGGCGCTCATCCATGCCGATGAAACCTCATGGCGAAATGACGGTATAGGCCATTATGCCTGGTATGCGGGGAATGCTCATCTGGCGTTCTTCCACATCGACCGTCACCGTTCGACGGAAGTGGCTCAACACCTTCTGGGGTCCAGGTTTGAAGGCATTCTGGTCGCCGATCGCTATGCTGCCTATAACGGGGTCCATGCAAACGCACGGCAGGTTTGTCTGGGCCATCTTATCACGCAGGCCAAAGAAACCACCCGAGAGCTGCTGTTGATCGAGGACGGGTCTCGTGACAAAAAGGCAGAGGCCTTTTGCATCGGTATCGCCACCTTCTTCTCAAACGCCTGTGCAGTTGGTCAGGAACTTCTCTCCGGCACCAGGAAGTGGAGGCAGGCGCCCCGTATTGAAAAGCGGTTCGTCTCGGAACTCAAAAGGCTCTGTGCAGGCAGGCTCGACTACAAGCCTGCTGAAACCTTACGAGTATCCCTCATCAAAGATCAAACGTCCCTATTCACCTTTCTTCGCCATCCGGGGGTGCAGCCGACAAACAATCAGGCGGAGCAGTCAATCCGCTTTCTCGTGATATTCCGGAAAATCATGTTCGGCACTCGATCTCAAAGCGGATTAAGAACGCATAGCATCCTGCCCAGTCTTGTGCTCACCGCACTCAGGCAGGGACGAAACCCACGAGCATTCCTCCAGACCCTTCTGACTTCCGACACCGCTCAAGCTCAAGCCGCCCTGTACTGCAATTCGAGCTGATGAGTTGTAAGGACTAAACTGTTACACCTTTCTTCCGCGTCCGGTGGATGTAATCGTTATGCACTTGCTTCAATACTTATCGCCTTTTCAGGCCTCAAAACCATCTGAAATCAGCAAAAAATATTCCGAGGACGAAAAAAATAGTGGTTACGATAATGGTTCCCCATCCAAACAGTTTGATGCCTTCTGCCGACCATCTTGGCGCAAATATGTGTATAAGAAGACCGGAAGTGAAAGTCCCCTCAAGCCTTTCTGCCCCGCCCCACCTAACTATCCAAAGCCAGAATAGGAGACTGGCTGCATAGCAAATGATCCAGCGTATCAATGGCATTTCTCTTTCATATCTTCTCTATGCATAACACTAGCATAAGCGGGAGTGGCCCGCCGGGGCCACGATCCGCTTCATGCATTTGTTAGAAGTTCCTGCCTTCCAAATATAGAAATACCAAAAAATCGGAATTGAAAATACATGACCAAAGACCATCAGTCCTCGCCACAACCATTTCTTTTCCGTTTCCACCGTCTTTAGCCGGCCGACATACAAAAGATAACATACGAGAACAAGCAGGATACACAGATTTAGGCAGATACCAAAAATGGTGCCGGGCGCTACGTGAAATCCAAACAGAAGAGTAGGCACGATCGTTAAGAAAATGATCCAGGGCGAGAACGCCAGCGCTCCCCACCATAGTTTCTTCTCAAACTCGGATTTCATTTGTTGTTCACACTTCTAACACAGTCATCAGCCGCCCGACCGGGGCCGTGCTGAAAACGGACCGGGCATTCTTCCGGGTCGGCTGCATGTACTCGTTAAGTGCGGTTCTATCTTTTCTTCTTTTCATATCCGGCTAGTTCGCTGAGACTAACCTCAAACGGAGCGCCATCATCAACGACGGGATAGCTCGATCCTACGGCTCTTATCCTATCAGGGGCGCTCAACTGAAAGTCTGGATCTGTAACGGCACCGATGTAATTATCGAGGCTTCGGATCTTTGAATCGCGAACGGAAATATAATAAATGGGTGAGTGCCAGGGCTGATGACCTCCGAACTTGTAAGGCTGTAGACGAAGAAGATGGAATTGGGTGTCCATGCGGCCTTGACCACGCTGTAGCCATGCTCCCCGTCTTCTGAGCCGTAGCCTTTAGAACGAAGCAGTTTTCCTTTCTTGGTCTTGACTATTACCTTGTTCTCGCCATCTCGTAAACTAGCAATGATAGCCTGATATTTTCCATCCGGAGACACGTACCTTTTGTTCCTCGGCCGAATGGGCAAGGGTAACAAGCAGGAAGAATACAGTGAGCGGAAGTAAAATCTTCTCTTTCATTGTCGTTTCATCATGCGCTTAACATATGGATCAGCTACGAGGCGATTTTGCCGAGTTAGCCATCCTGTAGTTATGAGGGTTTCAGTCACTAATCCACGTTCTTTCAAACTTCTTCTTCCCCGCATGCCATATGAAATAGGAGTTTGCACTCTCAAACCTAAAGAAGTCTATGCCTGCCCGATGAAGCTTTAACTCGTGAGCTTCACCTTTTTTGCATTTCCAATACCCTTTGCCGCAGGCGGTCTTGTACGTACCCGGCCTTACAACCTCGATACCCATAACTTCGATTGTGTTCTTGTCGTCCAAGGTTTCAAGCAGCAAGGGCTGTGCTCCCTTTCGGGAACTAAGGGTTACGAACAGACCTATTTTGTTTTCTTTGTCGTTGACAATGAGCCGTGCAACATCTTCTTTGCCGTCGCCGTCAAAATCCGCCTTTGCGACCAGGTACAGATCCGCGCTTTCTTTTCGCCAGTTTGAGCCTTGCCCTAAATCGTTTTGATCAGGGACTCGCCAATCATTTGCAAATAGCGCAAGAGGAAACACCAGCAGGAATAGGACCGCAACGAATATCTCTTTCATTTTGTTTTACTCATAACGCCTGCATCAGCCGCACGGCGGAAGGCCATTCATGAAACATAGACCACCGTTCTTCCGTGTCGGCTGTATGCGGTAGTTATGAGGCCACTTCTAGTTTTCGGCGGCTCCAGGCTCCCGTACCGAATGCTTGGTATCATCTTTTGTACGCCGCATGGTCATTGGCCCCTGCAAAAACTTTTCTTCTAAATCCTGTGCTATCTTGACATAAAGTTCAGAGGTGCTGCCGACGGATGACCGGTACCTCTTTGCCGTCAACAATCTTTGTTCTTTTGAGGTCGTACAGATAAACCTCCGTGACTATTTGATCAGGCGTTGTCGAGTAGCTACCCAGGACAAGATAATGTACTCCGACTTTATTCCAGTACTCGTATTTGGGTGAGCGGATACCAACTCGTACGGTAAACGCCTCAGTGTACATTCCCTCTATTTCCTTTTCCTCCGGGTATGAAAACAGATAGTCGAAGGTGTCCGAGAGGTTGAGTCGAGCGACAATCCCCACTCTCACATCAATGTCCTGTGATTCTGCATCGGACTTTTCGAAAGGAAAAAAACACATTGACACGAACTCCTCGTAGACGAAAAGAGGATGCTCTGGCGCTGCGCACGCCGTACCAGAGGAGCAGAGAAAGCAGGATAAGGAACAGAAGATAAAAGCGTGGCAGGCGGATAATGTGTGTGTTTGTCTTCGTATTTTTACTCATAACGCCTGGGTAACCCGCGCGGCGCGACGACATTAAAGGAAACTTACCCAATATTCTTCCGCGTCGGGTTCACCCTGTTGTTGGGACTGTAATTCTCTCGTTTTTCGATGGCAGTGGCATTGCGCTTACAGCAGCCAAAGAATTTTCCATCCCGTGATTCCTTGTACTACATACAAAATTCCGCAGGTAATGACGATGGTTGCGCCGATTAAGTGTCCCCTATTCAATTGTGCTTCAGTAACCGGTAAACGATCACGCCAGAAATTAAGGATGTTTCTTGTGAGCATTTCTCTTTTTGCGATCAGGTAGTGCCAAAACCCATGAGTACACATCCCCACAATATATCCCTCGAATCGTGCATGATACCGTCCCGAAGCTCTAATTAACAGCCATCTCTGGTTAATTAACAGCCATCTCTGGTTCAATAATCTCTATGCCCAACGCCTGGATGAGCCGCCCGACCGAAGCCGAACCTGATAAGCACCAAGCGTATCTTCCGGGTCGGCTCCATCCGGTTGTTATAAGCCGGTCTTTTTGTCAATGTACTTTACCGAAACCTGTAACAGCCAAAGACCCGTTAAGCCTAAAGGGTAGACGATAGGCCACCCCATAAACAATTCGCGTTTTGCAATTAAGCATGCAGAACCGACGTCCCACAAGAAAAGCCCAATCGCCCCGCCGACTAACCAGATTGCGAGTTGTTTGTTCAGGCTTACATTGAAGGCCAGCGATTACAGACGGGATGACAAAGGCGATAAAGAAAGCGATCATATCCACGGAATGCACTCGCAACGGCGCTCCACTCCAAAATAATGATACGATAGAGAGAAACAGGAAGACAGCAATTACTGTTCTTAAATGTTTCTTATTCATCTCTGCTTATAACACATGGGTAACCCGCGCGGCGGAACCGCCGTCCGCGAAGAAATATAACCCAATATCTTCCGCGTCGGGTTCACCCAATCGTTATACCGTTTTTTTCTGTCTAAACGTCCTTACACCTTTTGCTGGTGGATATTTATTGTCGTAGTCTCCAAAGCCGTGGCCCTTAATAAAGGCCCCGCAAAAAGGACGTAATACAGGTGATAGAACCCTTCGATGTACCATTCGGTTTCGTCAATTTCATAGCTCTTTTCATAAGAATAGGATACTTCGCCACTCTCATAGCTTTCTCTAAAATGCTCACAACAAAATGTCTTTATCTTTAACTTTTTCTTTGCCAATGTCTTTCTCGGTATAACATATATTAGGTTCCTCAAATTGTAGCACAGGCGGCTGACCTGTCAAATAATATTTAACGATATCGCATAGCTATCCGTTGCGTGTTGTCTGCCTCAGAACAAATATCGAATCATATTTTTATGTTACGGCAGCGCATGCTACCGTGATATAATAATTCCATCTAGTACGACACAGGTACATACCATCAAATTGTAGCACAGGCGGCTGACCAGTCAAGAATATTTAACGATATTAACTAGCTACATGTTTCAGCTTTCTCCCCGAAATAAGGATCTTGAATAATGCCGCTGTCTTATGGAACTACCTCAGATAGCCGATATAATAAATACATCTAGCACGACACCCTCAACAGCGGCTAACTGACCGCCTTACAAGGTAATTATGGCTGAAGCAGACGAGAAGCAAGCTTCAAAGATCCAGAAGTTCTGGAATGCCTTTCAGGCCTGCGTCGAAGAAAACCGGATAGGGCAGGATCGCTCAGTCTTCTACGTGAGATGGGCGCAGGCCTTTGTCAGATTCCAGCCTGGAAAACGGCTACGTGACCGATCACGTCAAGACATCGAGGCCTTTCTCATGGACCTGCGTGAGCGCCCCGGGGTCTCGGACTGGCGGGTGAGGCAGGCCGAGCATGCCCTGAAGCTACTCTACGAGGTGTTTATTCCCGGTTATGCTCCGAAGGTTACCATCAAGCCGGCGCAGAAGACCGAAGGAGAGAAGCCGGCGGACAGTGTTGGCCCCGGTTCAGGCGGCTTCCGTGACCGCGTGATTCCCGGCGAGGTGGAGCGGCTCTTTTCCCCCGTTCTGGATGTCATGAAGACGGAGATTCGCCGCCGCCATTACTCGATTCGCACAGAGACAGCCTATGTAGACTGGGCGCGACGCTTCATTGCCTTTCACAGTTACGCCGATCCCAAGGGGATCGAGGCTACCCGTGCGGTCAAGGAATACCTTGATTACCTTGCGACGGACCGGAAGGTCGCGGCGAGTACCCAGAATCAGGCGCTCAATGCGCTCGTTTTCTTTTACGGTCAAGCGTTACAAAAGCCCTTCGGGGAGGTCGAGGCGTTCGTTCGGGCCAAACGTCCTCAGCGTCTGCCTGAGGTGATGACACGGGATGAAGTTGAGGCCCTCTTCGCGCATATGGAAGGCGTTACCGCGCTCATGGCCGGGCTGATGTACGGAGGCGGCCTGCGTCTGATGGAGTGTGTGCGGCTGCGCGTCATGGATCTTGACTTTGCGCGTCACCAGATCATGGTGCGTGACGGCAAAGGGCAGAAAGATCGGGTGACGATGCTGTCCTGTGCGGTTTGCCGCTCCCCTGCGTGAGCATCTTGCGCAGGTGAAGGCCTTGTTCGAAGAGGACCGGGCCAAGGGCGTTTCCGGTGTCTATATCTGGCCGGCGATGGCGCGAAAGTATCCGCGGGCAGCCTCCGAATGGAAGTGGCAATATGCCTTTCCCGCAAAGAGCCTTTCCGTTGATCCGCGCAGCGGCGCCGTGCGGCGCCATCACATCAACGAAGGCCTCGTGCAGAAGGCCGTGAAAGAAGGAGCGGACAGGGCAGGCCTCAATCGGCGAATCAGCTGCCACACGCTGCGCCATTCCTTCGCTACACATCTTCTCGAGGCGCGTTACGACATCCGAACCGTTCAGGAATTATTGGGTCACTCAGACGTTGCGACCACGATGATCTACACGCACGTGCTCAACAGGCCGGGACTTCCGTCCGCAGCCCAGCCGATTTCTGATACCGATTCGCATTCAAGCGCCTACCTTCGTTGCCCTTCAGCCTGTTCTTGCTCGACGTACTATAGTACGCCTCCGCAGCCCAAGCCTCGGCGCGCCTCGGTATTCATCTTGAATGCGAATCGGCATGGAGTGGAGGGACATCCGAGCCGGCGCTTTTTCGAAGCTATGTCAGTCGGTTATTGTGTGCTGGTCTACTGGAGCGACGCTCTTGTCGTAGAGGATTTCGGGATCGATATCCAACTGATTGGCCCACTCGATGCTATCAAACTTTACGATGACTGAACGAAATAAGGAGAGGTCTCGCAGTTCAGAGAATTTGCCAATGTTCAGGTATGGTGAAACGTCGAAGATTTTTTCTTCTCCGTTTACGAATTCCAATAGCAGCTTATAATCTTTCAAGGGCTTGACGCGCCTTACTGATGGATACAAAATGCTATCCTCCTCTATTTCAATGGCTCTACCGGCCGGGCGAGTTTCGATGGATACCGCGAAGACAAGGGGTCGCCGCCCGGAGGCGTAGCAGCGCTACGTTGAGGACCGGGCGGCCCTGAAGGCGACAAAGGTAGGCGCGAAAGGCGCCCGGCCGGCCCCCCCGCTATCTGACGAGATTAGACAGACACAACACCGTCCAGTACGGTGACAGCATGAGCGCTATGATCGACAGAATATATGCCGGAATGTAATACAGCCCTCCCCGAAAGACCGTTGACAGCGGAATATCTTTCGACATGCTTGCGACCACATAGCAGCATATCCCTATCGGCGGCATAATTGAACCCATGGTCGTCACGATGGTGATTACCTGACCGAACCAGATGGGATCATAGCCCATATGCGTGACAATTGGATAAAAGATGGGTAGGGAGACGAGCAGGAAGGCGAGCGCGTCCATCACGCAACCCCCGATAATGTAACAGAACAAGACCACCCAGAGGAGGATCCAGTTCGGGAGAGCCAGGCCGCTGATCCAGTCCGCGGCCTCAAACGGAAGTCGGGTAACCGTGAGAAAACGGCCGAAAATGACGGCCCCTGCCACGATCATGAAGACAAGGCAGGAGATGCGCAGGGTGTCGATGATGGATAAAATGAAATGGTTCCACGTCAGTTTCCGGCGCACCAGGCAGATGATGAGACCGAGTGCGCAACTTGCCGCGGCTGCTTCAGTGGCGGTGACAACCCCGGTAAAGAGGGCATACATGATGATAGCGAAGAGTATCAGTATATCTATGATATCCGGAAGAGCCTTGAACCGTTCCCGCCATGTGCTCTTGTCGCCTGCGGGTCCCCAGGTTGGATGACGCCAGCAGATGTAGCCCACGGTCGCTGCGATAAGGATCGTCAGGATGGCGCTTGGTATCACGTTGCCGAAAAAGAGCTTGCCTATCGACTGGCCGGTATATAGCCCGTATACGACAAGCACGATGCTCGGCGGGATGAGAACGCCCAGGGTGGCGCCGGCCGCGACAGAACCGGCGTTAAGCATTGGATGATAGCCATATTTTCTCATGGCCGGGATCGCCACCTGGCTCATGGTAGCTGCTGTTGCGGTGTTGCTGCCGCTGATAGCTGAAAAGGCGGCGCACGCCATGATGGTGGTGATGGCCAGGCCGCCCTTGTAATGGCCGAACCATTTATAGGTTGCGAAATAGAGACCGTCGTTGTAACCCGCATAGTGGACAAATTCGCCCACGAGAATAAACATAGGGATAACGGTGAGCCCGTAATTTGAGAAAATATTCCACATGTCCGTTCCGATCATGCCGAGAGCTGCCTGCAGGGAAGTCACATACGTAAAGCCCAGGAATCCGACAATGGCCATGGTGAACCCCGCAGGTATCCTGAACAGAAACAGCACCGCAAACATGATCACGATCCCGTACACGCCAACGATAGGGCCTTGCATGTTTACTCCTCCCCCGGGGCGAATATGTTCTTTAGAAAATCAACAAACGCGGTAAGAGACACGAGTGCAAATGCCAGAGCAACGGCGAAAACGAAGGGGTGATAGACCACCTTCAACGTCTCCGAGACCTCGTGGGATACGTATATCTTCATGGCCCAGACGAAAATCTGCCACGACACCACGGCAAAAAATATGGTGATCACCAGGAAGGCGAGGGTATCAGTGTATCTCTGCAGTTTCTTTGGAAATCGCTCGGTGAGAATTTCCACGACGATGTGGTCTTTTCTTCGTTGTGTGTAACCAAGGGCAAAGGCTATGACGATCGCACCAAGAAAGGAGACGATCTCGTAGGCCCCACGAAACGGGAAGTGGAATACCCTGAGAACGACGTTTCCGGTGGCAAGGGTCATGAGTGCAAGCACGGCAACGCCACCCACAATCATGAGAATCTTGTTGAGAAAATTCGTAAGCGCTTCAAGAAACTTCATAGCACCTCCAGCAGCTTTTTCATCGCAGATAAGGGCGGATAAGGGCCATGATAACTGCTGATGACATATTTCTTGACCGCCTGTGTGATAGAACGGCACAGGCGGTCAAACTGCAGCACCTCCGGTGAGGTAACACTTCACCCGCGGAGCGCAGCGGTGTGGCCAGCATTGACGCAGTATCACAATCCTGGCCACAGGCATACCCTCCGCCACTATCGCTCTTGCTTTTATCCGCGTGCATCTGCGATAAAAATTCTATCTTGCTCTAGACGTACGCCCGGTTACTTAAACTGCTTTTCGTATTTTTCCTTAAGCTTGTTGAGCTCGGTGAGCACCTGTTCTCCGGGCGTTCCCTGCGGCGTCACCCGCTTAATATACTCGTCCATCATAGGCTTGACGAGTTTCGGGATTTCAGCGTATTCAGCCGCCGGCAGCTTGAGAACCTGGTGATTATATTTTTCTTTCGACCATGCAAGCGCTTCCTTCACGTGGTCATCGACGTACTTGCCCGTCCAGTCGGCCTGCTCCCGCCTCAGGTCATCCAGCACCTTCTTGACGTTGGCCGGCATGGCATTGTATTTGTCCTTATTCATGACGACAGCGAACGTAACCACGAAAAGGTTAGCCTCGGTCGCGTAAGGACAATAGGCGGCAAAGTTGAAGTCCTTCAATATCTCCATGGAGGAGACGATGCCTTTTACAACGCCCTTCTGGATTGCCTCCGGTGTTTCCGACTGTGGCATGGCAACAGGAGTACCGCCGAGACGCGTTATGACCTCTGCGCCCGTACCCGAAACGCGAAGCTCCATGCCTTTCAGGTCTTTCAGGGATTTCACAGGAGTCTTGGTCATGAAGTCTGCCGGCGGACAGGTGAAGAGAGTCAGGACCTTTACCTTTTCGAATTCCTTCGGATATTTCTCGATGATATCGTAGAGCGCCAGACTCGCAGCCCGGGCGCTTGTGAACCCCACAGGAAGATCGACCGCTTCCGAGACCGGGAAGCGACCCGGCTGATAACTCATGGCAAAGTTGCCGATATCGGCGGTGCCGGTAATGACGCCGTCAAAGATATTCTTGGCAGCGAGCAGCGTTCCGCCCGGAAATGTCTTTACTGAAACTGCATTATTGGTTCTCTTTTCCACTTCCTTTGCCCATCGTTCCATCTGCACGCACGGGAACGTTGTGGCCGGCGGGAAGTTGGCGTAGGTGAGCGTTATCTTCTGCTGCGCATCAACAGGACGCGGCGCAACAAAGCTCATACCTATCAACAAACTGATCCCCAAAAGCACGACGAGCATCTTCTTGAGCAACATAGCTACCCCCTTTGATTTGATAAAGGCTCAAGGCCTTCAGCACTCAGCTATCGGCCATCAGCCTGGTAGAAAATACCACAAAAGACCCTTTTAAGCGTTGGTCGCCGGCTATTAAAACTATGCTCCCCCGGTTGTTGCTTTATTGTTCTTGTCTGACTGCCGAACGCTGACGGCTGATGGCTTGTTTCCCTTTCCTTCCAGCGCTTTCAGTATTTTGTCGGGCGTGATGGGGAACTCATTGATGTAAACACCGATCGCGTTGCAGATTGCAGATACATAGCCCTGGGCGGCCGACATTGCTATCGACATGGCGGCCTCTTTCGCTCCATACGGTCCATGAGGATCAATCGTCTCCACGATGATGTTGTTGATCTTGGGCATGTCGCACGCAAGCGGAAGTTTGTAATCGAGCTGGGTAGGGTTAAGGACCCGTCCACGGTCAAAGACATGGTACTCAGTGAGCGCGCCTCCCTGGCCACCCATCGCCAGCCCCCCCTCGAACTGGCTCTCGATGATCTTGGGATTCAGGGCGCAGCCAACGTCCTGAGCTGCCCACGTTTCGAGCACGGTCACTTGGCCCGTCTCCGGGTCCACTAGTACCTCCACTATTGTTGTGCCGAATGAAAAAGCCTCGGAGAGCTGGCCTGTCGGGTTCTCAATCCATTCACGCCGCGAATCCACTTTGGGCCAATATGCCCCTTCTCCGCTGATCGACTGGCCGCGGGAGAGCGCCATGCGGATTACCTTGGTTAAGGAGAGGCTGCGCTCCGGTTCGCCATCGACCATGATCTTTCTGTCTTTCGCGATCAGCTCTTCCGGCTTTGCTTCCAGCGCCTTCGCAGCGAACACGAAAAGTTTGTTTTTTGCATCCAGCGCCGCAAGCCGCACTGCATTTCCTCCGGCAAACGTTGAGACCATGGAATAAGAGCCCGGATCGCTGGGCGTCACTTCTGTGTCCGCGGAGACGAGCTGCACGTCGTCTGCGGTGAGTCCGAGTTCCTCTGCCGCAATCTGTACGAGCATCGTTTCATTGCCCTGGCCGTTATCGACAACACCGGAGATGACCGTGATGCCGCCGTCTTCGTTGAACTTGATCAATGCCTCAGAGCCACCCCGGATGCCCATGGGAAATCCGGTCTGAACAGAGTTGCAGCCGATGCCGATGCCGTGATACGGAGGGAGCTTCCCCCATTTCTCTTTCCACCGGGAGGCGTCAGCCGATTTTTCAATGGTTTCCGTCATGCCGCAGCTTCCCACGTACGACTTCGTGGGCGTGTAATCGCCCGGCTGGCGCGCGTTCCGAAGGCGCATGGTTACGGGGTCGATGCCCAGCTCTTCTCCTATCATGTCGAGCTGCAGATCGACGCCGCACGCGAACGCCCTGCCGTGGCATCGGTACATGCCGCGAATCGGTTTATTGGTGAAGACGCGATACCCGTTGTAGCGGACATTCTCCATGCGGTAGGCCTGTTCCATGCAAAGGAAGGGCACGGATGTGGCGATGGGTCCTGTGCTCGAATAGCCGCCGCCGTCCATGTAGCAGGTGACTGCGCGTGCCTGGACGCGTCCCTCGCGGTCCACGCCGGTCTTCACGGTTGCGCGCATCGAATGCGCCTGGCGCGTCGCAATGGTGTTTTCTTCCCGCGTGTAGACGATCTTTACGGGCCGGCGAGCTTTCCGGGCGAGCAGGGCGCAGATCACGTCGGCAGGAGAAATTTCAGACCTTCCGCCGAAGGCGCCGCCGATGGTGATTTTGCGCACCCGCACCTTGTTGAGTGGCATGCCGAGCACGTTCGCCAGAGGCTTCGATTTGAGGTGAGGGCCTCCATTCGGCATCCATATTTCGAGGCTGCCCGCGTTATCGAACTGGGCAACCACCGCGTACGGTTCGGCCTGGAAGTACGATTCTTCGGGTGCATCGAACGTATCCTCACGCACAAGGTACGATTCTTTAAACCCTTTCTCCACGTCGCCCACATCGATCTTTACTTCTATGTTGATGATTTCCCTTATAGCCTTCGTGAATAATCGGGGCACCGGGCTTCAGCGCGTCATCCACGGTGAAGACGGCAGGCAGCTCTTCGTAATCGACTTTGATGAGAGCGAGAGCCTCAAGGGCAATATCTTCGTCGATTGCAGCAACGGCCGCGATCTCCTCGCCGATGAAGCGGACCCTGTCAACGGGCAGGAAGCGCTGATCCTGCGTGTATCTGAAGACGCCCCATTTTTCATCGGATGAGTCGTGCCCTGTCACCACTGCCTTCACGCCGGGAAGTTTGGCAGCGCGGGATGTGTCGATGCGCAGGATCTTTGCATGAGGGTAGGGAGAGCGAAGCACTTTGCCGTAGATCATCCGCGGCAGCGCAAGATCGGCCGAGAACAACGCCTGACCCGTCGCTTTGGCAACGGCGTCGACCCGCTGCATTCCCTTGCCGATGAGAGAGCGCTCTGCCATTGCTTATGCCCCCTTCCCGGAGGCCGACAGTATGGCCTCAATGATCTTCGCATAACCCGTGCACCGGCAGATGTTGCCTGAGATCGCGGCTCGTATCTCCTCTTCCGTCGGGTGAGGATTTGTATCGAGGAGCGCTTTGGCGGTAAGGATCATACCGGGAGTGCAGAAGCCGCACTGAATAGCGTAGTGCTCAACGAATGCCTGCTGGATGGGATGAAGCGTGCCGTTCTCCGCAAGCCCTTCTATCGTGGTGATCTCTTTGCCCTGCGCTTCCGCGGCGAGCAGGAGACACGAGCGCACGGGTGCGCCATCGAGAAGCACCGTGCACGTCCCGCAGGCGCCTTCGCTGCAGCTCTGTTTTGTGCCGGTCAGATGTAGCTCGTCGCGGAGTACCTCGGCGAGGGTGCGGTGCGGGTAAACAAAAAGCTCGTACTCTTCCTTGTTGACGCGCAGGATCAGTTTCGTTTTTTCAATCGTCACGGCTTTTCGTGCGGATTGGCGTGTGGCTCCGGCTATGGCTTGTCGTACAGTTCTTCCGGCGGGCTGCTTCATGGCCTTCTTTGCAGGGCGTGCCAATGACACCTTCGAGATCCTTTTGGCTGTTGGCTTCGCAGGTTTTTTCGCCGCAGGCTTCGCGGTCCTTTTTGCACCCTGTTTTACGGGCTTCTTTGCGATCTTTTTTCGCGCGGGGTTCTTACGCACGGCGCACATCGCTCACCTCACGGAGAGTATGCAACGCTTTTTCCAATGCCCTTTTTGTCATAACCCGTGCAACCTTTCTCCTGTATGATGCAGGGAGGATAAGATTATCGACTGCCTGCATCTGCTTCGCCGCAAGCGACGCTGCATGCTCGATAGTTGCGTCCTGCACGTCATGCGATTTTCTTCCGATGATTGTATGTGCCGCATCCTGCGCGAAGACGGGCGCGGCTCCGGCCGAACCAAGCACGATCCGTGCATGTTCGATGGCGCCGTCTTTACCCTCCGACAGGAAAACTGCGGCTGACGCAAGCGGATAATCTAGTGATCCTCTGAATGCGAATCTCTGATATGCAGAAGCCGATCTTCCACTCTGAATAGGAAGGAGAACCTCGGTCAGGAGCTCGTCCCTCCGAAGTGCGAAAGGATTCTCGCCTTTGCCGGTAAAGAGCTCTTCAACCGGGAGCATTCGAAAAGCGCCCTTTTTTTCTATCCTTGCTCGGGCTCCGAGACAAATGAGGACAGGCGCAAGGTCGCCCTGGTACACGCTGAAACAGCGTTTCGATCCGCGGGTAGCGTGGCACGTTTGACCACCGAGCTTATAGCAAGGGCCCACGCCCTTCCTTGCGAGTTCGGATTGATTATAGTAGAGACAGCGACTTTCCTGCAGCAGGTTGCCCGCTACGGTTGCCATGTTCCTGATTGCGGGAGCAGCCACACGGCGGGCTGCCTCGACGACCGATGCAAAGAACTCTGCGACAGGTTCCGACTCGGCAATCTCGCGTAGCGTTGTCATGGCGCCGATCGCGAGCTCATGCTTCTTCAGCCTGATCCCCGAGAGGCCCTTGATCTGTTTCAGGCTCAGAATGTACGACGGAGTCAGAAGGCGGTGTTTCATGCGGCCGGTGATCTCGGTGCCCCCGGCGAGCACGCGCAGCCGCTCTCTATGCGTGTTCATCAGAGAGAGTGCCTCTTTGACTGTTGCGGGACTCAGCAGCTCGAAACGAGGAAGCTGCATCAGTTCCCCTTCACACTATAGTGGATGGCAAAAGTTGTTGACAAAAAAATGGCCCTTTTCTATACTGGTCATAGTATACGGTATACCGTATACCTTTTATCTTATAGTGTTGTTTAATTTCGGTGTCAACAAAAAAATGGCCCATCGTTTAATACTTACCAGTGTTCCTCACGTTAGTAAACAGAATTTTTCGAAAGGGTGGAGTTTTAGGAAACTAATCAAACAATCTTTATGCTTTTTCTAGGAGGGTTCTCATGGATACATTCAGTGAACTGACAATGCTGTCACTTGAGCAGGCAACAGTCCTTCCTTACCTGAGTTACAGACTCGCCATGGACGGTATGAACGTGATAAGGCTGGAGCATCCCGTGTATGGCGACCCCAATCGAATGATCGGTGAAAATCGTCTCGGCGAAGAGCGGATGAACACCTATTTCATGGCGATCAACGCGGGGAAAAAGGCGATCACGCTCAATCTGGGTGAACGACCGGGGCAGGAGATCCTCAAAGAGCTGATCCGAAAAATGAATGTTGACATATTTGCCACAAATCAGCTCCCGAGAAATTACGAAAAGCTGGGTGTCGATTACGAGACGCTCCGTTCAGTCAAACCCGACATCATCTGGGTGGGCCTCACCGGTTTCGGGCCCGATAGTAATGAAGCCGCTTACGATCCCATCCTGCAGGCAAGGGGAGGGCTCATGGAGCTTACGGGCAATGCAGGAGAAGACCCGCAGGTGCTGGGCGTTCCTCTTCCCGACATGGGGACCAGCGAGCATGCGTACGGGCAGATCATGAAGGCGCTGTTCAAACGCGCAAAGACCGGACAGGGAGAACGAATTGACCTCTCCATGTTCATGTCCACCACGTCGTGGCTCACGGTACCCATAACCCTCACGAAATCATTCGGCCAGAAGATCACGCGGCGGGGAAACACGCACGAATTTTTTGCGCCGGTCTCCGTGTACGAGACCAAGGACGGCTATGTATACATTGCTCTCGGGAACGACCGGCAATGGATTTCCTTCACACAACTTCCGGGGTTTGAGGGACTGGCGAAACCGGAATATGAGAAGAACAGCGGTCGCATCAAGGATGTGAAGGCTCTCAATGATACAATCAATGAATCCACAAAGAAGAAGACAACCGATGAGATGATTGAGATATGCAACAAGGCGACAATAGCCATATCGAGAGTCAACTCAATCGAAGAGGTGCTGCAAGACCCGTACGTCAAGGAGGCTATGCTCAGCGCAGAAGATCCGAAAACGAAAACAGAGATATGGATGGCACCGCCTCCATACATGACGCCTTTTTTGAAAGCGTCCGGCAAGAAAATGACTTTCCCACCCCGGTTTGGCGAGCATAATGAGGAGATTTACGGAAGCCTGCTGGGTTATCCGGGGGACAAAATAAAAGAGTTGAAGGAAAAAGGAATAATATAGGGGCCAGTGGCCGGTGATCAGTGATCAGTGACCAGTGATCAGTGACCAGCGGGCCAGTAAATGACAAACCAACGGCCAGTGGGCAAACCGGTGACCGGTGGCCAGTGAGAGAAGACCAGTGGCCAGTGGAAATAAACCAGTGGCCAAAAAAAGAAGAAAAAGAATGAACGACGCTTACCCGGCACTGATTCGGTTTCCTTCTTTACTGACCACTGGTTACTGCTTACTGGCGACTGGCAACTGCCGGTTTGCGGCGTGTGGACCAAATGTGTTATGCATACAGCCAATACCCGTACGAGTTGTGCCGGCCGGCATGCGCGTTGCGGGTTCTTCACACAGGAGGAGCATATGAACATTGTGGTGCTCGCCAAACAGGTCCCTGACCCCGAGGCTATCGTAGACATACGAAGCGATGGCAGCGGACTGGAGATCGAGCCAAAATTTGCTACCAATCTCTTTGATGAGTTCGCTCTCGAAGAAGCCTTGCGCCAGCGAGAGAAACACGGCGGAAAGGTAAGAGTGATCACACTCGGCGGAGGGAAGGCAACGGAAGTGCTGAGAACAGGCATCGCTATGGGCGCAGACGAAGCATTGTTGCTCGACGATCCTTCGTTTCTGGGCGGCGACGGTTTTGCCACGGCGCTTGCATTGAGCAGAGCCATACAGAAAGAACCCTTCGATCTGGTGATCTGCGGCAGGCAGGCAACGGATGATGATTGCGGCGAGGTGGGTCCCATGGTAGCTCAATTTTTGAAGCTGCCCCACGTCGGAGGTATCACGAAGCTCGATATCAGCGATGGAAAGGCTACGGCCGAATCTCCCGTCGAGGGAAACAAGACAGTAGTAGAAGTCCCGCTTCCGGCGGTGTTCACGACCACCAAGGGATTGAATGAACCGCGGGTTCCGTTGATCACCGGCGTCATGAAGGCGATGAAAGTGCAAATTCCGAAGATAACGCCGGCGGAGTTGGGGCTTTCTCAGGAAGAACTCGGAAAGAACGCTTCAAAAGTGCGGATCGAGCGGTATCTTCCTCCGAAAAAGAGGACAGGCGTACATCTTATCCCGGGCAATGCAAAAGAAGCGGCGGCTGAGGCAGTGCGCATTCTCGCCGATGAAGTGCGGGTCTTTTAGGGGGGCGCCATGGAGAGACTACTCGTTTTTGTTGAGCCAAAAGGTGAACGGGCACGAAAAGTTTCGATGGAGCTTCTGGGCCAAGGCCACAAGATGCGCACAGAAGGGTATGCCGTGGAAGCTGTGGTCATGGGAAAAATATCCGATGCTCTCAAAGAGGAAGTTCTCCCGTGTGTCGATCGTTTGGTCAACCTCACAGACCCGGTTCTCGAACACTACACTGCCGAAGGGTATGCCCTGGCGCTTGCCGCTCATGTGCGCTCTATCAATCCTAAACTGATACTTGCAGGCGCGACGCAGATCGCGAGGGATTTTCTTCCTCGTGTCGCCGTTATGCTTGGCGCCGGTATTGCTTCAGACGCGACAGGGATTCATTGGAAAGAAGAACCGCTGAAGGTAATACGCCCCGTGCACGGAGGCAGGGCGCTCTCAGAAGTCTCATTCGCGAACTATCCCGCGATCATCACGACCAGGCCGAACTCATTTCCATTGGAGGCGCAGACCGGCGCGCCGGGAGAATTTGTAGAGAAAGAGGCCGCCATTCCGGCCGGAGACGTGAAGGCAAAAGTTATCAAGGTTGAACAGGTGACGAAGGGCAAGGTTGATGTGACGGAAGCGGACGTCATCGTCACCGGCGGACGTGGAATGAAAGGCCCCGAGAATTTCGCGATGCTTGAGGAACTCGCAACACTCCTCGGCGGCGTTGTTGGCGCGACGCGTTCCGTGGTCGACGCTAAATGGCGCGACCAGGAAGATCAGGTGGGAAAAAGCGGAAAGACGGTTTCGCCGAAGCTCTATATCGCCGTTGGCCTTTCCGGAGCGATCCACCACATCATGGGTATGGACACGTCAAAGGTGGTCGTTGCTATCAATAAAGATGAGAACGCGAATATCTTCAAGTATGCGGATTACGGCATCGTAGGGGACCTCTTCGAAGTTCTTCCCGCGATGACTGAGGATATCAAGAAGAGGCTCGGCAAGTAATCGATGGCGGAAGAGAAACTTGATGCGGTGGTCGTCGGTGGAGGCCTTGCAGGGCTCGCCGCCGCCTACCGGCTGGCGGATGCGGGCAAACAGGTCCTTCTGCTCGAACGCGGCGATGCGCCCGGTAGCAAGAATGTGACCGGCGGGCGCATTTACGTCGAGCCGCTCAGATCCTTTCTCCCCTCCATTGTTGACGCGGCACCTTTCGAGCGCCACGTGGTCAAAGAGATGATCACCGTAGTCGACGAAGACAGCTCGGTGCAGCTTGAGTATGCGTCCGATGCGTGGCGAAAAGAGCCGTTCATGAGCTACACCGTGCTTCGCGCAAGGCTCGACCAGTGGTTCTCGGAAAGAGTTGCGGAGAAGGGCGGTTTTGTCATCCCCAACCGGAGGGTCGACGATCTGCTGTGGGAAGACGGCCGTGTAGCCGGAGTCAAGGCCGGCGGCGAAGATATCGGCGCACACATCGTGATTGCAGCCGACGGGGCTCTCTCATTTCTTGCAGAGAAAGCGGGTCTGCGCGAGCCCCTGAAACCTGCCAATTACGCGCTCGCCATAAAAGAGGTGCACAAGGTTGATGAGAAGCTCATTGAAGAACGCTTCGGGCTCGATGAGGGCGAAGGCGCTGCAAATTTATTCGTGGGTGCACTGACAAAGGGTATCTTTGGCGGGGGTTTTCTGTACACGAACCGGGATACTCTTTCAATAGGCATGGTCGTAGGAATCGATTCGCTCATGCACAAACAGCCTCAGGTAGAGGCGTACCGTCTGATGGATGAATTCAAATCACGGCCTGAAGTCACGCGCTGGATACGTGGCGGCGAATTGAAAGAGTATGCTGCCCACGTTATTTCGGAAGCCGGCATCAGCGGCGTAGCAAAGCTCTATACCGGCGGCATGCTGGTAGCCGGAGACGCAGCAGGATTTGCTCTGAATATGGGGATCACCGTGCGAGGGATGGAATTTGCCGTGGCCTCCGGCGTGATCGCTGCCGAGGTGGCTGCAGATGCCCTCAACAAAGGGGATGTATCAAAAGAGTATCTTGCCGAATATGAGCGCAGACTGCGATCCAGCTTTGTACTGCGTGACCTCGAGACGTTCCGCCATTCAAAGGAGGTGCTGGAAAATCCACGCCTCTTCACCGTATACCCGAAGTTCCTGTCAAGCCTCTTCAAGGTGCTGTTCACGATATCCGGCGCGCCGAGTAAAGGGCTCTACAAGAGTGCCCGGGCGGTCGCAAAAGAGTATATATTGAACTGGGAAGGCATGAAAGACTTCTGGAGCTTAAGGAAGCTTTGATAGAACAGGAAAAAGATAAGACAGGAAAAAGATAAAGCAGGTTAAGGTTAAGGGAGGTTGAGACAGAACAGGAAAAAGATAAAACAGGTTGAGGTTAAGGTTGAGAGAAAGACCAATACAGAACGAAGCAACAGAACAGGTTGAGAGATAAGACTGAGACGATGAAGATAGAAGAGAAGATTGCGTGTAACGCGATCAAGAACGACAAAGAGAGCCACATAAAACTGAAGCAGGAAACCTGCAAGACATGCCGGGAGCGCTTCTGTATTTACGCGTGCCCCGGCCATCTTTATTCACTAAGCGAAGAAACGGGTGAGATGGTTGTGGAGTATGCAGGCTGTCTTGAATGCGGTACGTGCAAGATCGCCTGTATCTATGGCTCCGTAACCTGGGACTATCCCGGCGGTGATTACGGAGTACAGTACAGGTACGGATGAAAGAACAGGGGTCAGGGTCCATGGGGCACGGGTCAAGGGGCACGGAAATCGCACAGGAGAACCGAAAGAGTAGGCCTGGAAGCGTTCGTAAGTTTTTTTGTTACCCGTGACCCATGACCCGTGACCCTGACCCTAAGGTGAGATGACATGCAGCCAAGCGCCAAAGAAAAATTAAGTACGCCTCTCAAAGGCATACGACCTGTCGGTAAGCCGCGGTCCGTGGGAGATGCTGTCTACGATTCGCTGAAAACCGCGATCACCAAAGGTGATCTTTCGCCCGGGCAAAGGCTGATCGAACGTCAACTCTCTCTTCGTCTGCACACAAGCCGCATTCCGATCAGGGAAGCAATAAAGAAGCTCGAGAAGGATGGGCTCGTAGAGAAACTTATCAAGCGGGGATTTGTCGTAAAAAGTGTGACAGAAGCGGAGATAGCGGAAACCTTCGGTATACGGTCGGTGCTGGAGAGCTATGCCGCGCGCCTTGCCACCGAACGGTTAACTGATATGCTGATGAAAGGCCTGGAGAAAACCGTACAGGCTTATAAGGATGCTCTGGCAAGAAACGATGCAGAGCGAATGATGACGGCCAATGAGCAGTTCCACGAGCTGATTTACAAGGCATCGGGAAGCGAGAAGCTCTACGTGCTTATCAACACGTTGAGAGACTTTATTTCCCGATATCGTAAGATGCTCCTCACCACCCGCGAATTTGCAGAAGTTTCCCTCGAAGACCATATCCGGATGCTGGAGGCGATGAGCCAGAAGGATGAGGAGAAGGTGGAAGAGCTGGTAAGAAAACATATACTGCGAGGCAAGGACATAATAGTCGGAGAAATGAAAGCAGGAAGACTGGTGTAGGACAGGAAAGAGATAAAGAAGGTTAAGGTTGAGGTTGAGTTAAAAAGCAGGAAAAAGATAAACAGGAAGGTTGAGGTTGAGAAGGACCAAAGCCAGTACTCCTTAAGGCCTTTCTTAACCTTAACCTCAACCTTAACCTAGTCTTTAATTCTGGAGGACTGGATGGCGGACAAGTATTATCGCCTTGGCTGTGACATAGGCGGCACGTTCACTGATTTCGTCCTGCTTAACGATCAAACCGGGGAGATAAAGACCGGCAAGTGCCTCACCACCCCGCAGGATCCATCCGATGCCGTTGAAGAAGGCATAAGAGCTCTTGAGAAAACCACGCCCGACTTCGTCTCAGGACTTGATGAGCTGATACACGGAACGACCCTCGTCATCAATTCGATCATCGAGAGAAAAGGCGCGAGAACAGGGCTCATCACGACGAGAGGCTTTCGTGATGTCCTCGAAATCGGGCGCGAGATGCGCTATGCGCCCTACGATGTGTTCGCGGAATTTCCCAAACCCCTGATCCCGAGAAGATATCGCACCGAAGTTGACGAGCGGATCCGCAGCGACGGGACCATCCTGAAGGCGCTCGATCCGGACGAAGCGAGGAAGGCCGTTCGCACACTTCTCTCTATGGGCGTTGAATCTATCGCGGTCTGTCTCATCAATTCATTTGAGAATCCGGCCCACGAGCTGATGCTGGAAGAGATCATCATGCGCGAAGCGCCCGGCGTCTCGGTCTCGATCTCATACCGCGTGTTGCCGCAGATAAAAGAGTATGAAAGAACGAGCACCACGGTGACGAACGCATATGTGAAGCCGCTCACCGGACGCTATCTGTCAAAGCTTGCCGGCCGCCTCGCTTCAATCGGTTTCAAGGGCAAACTCTTTATCATGCTGTCGAGCGGCGGCGTGACCTCTGTCGAAACAGCGGCGGAGTTCCCGGTCAGGATCATTGAGTCCGGGCCCACTGCCGCTGTTATCGCGGGCCAGTATTATGGCAAGCACTTCAGCATCCCGGAGATGTTCTGCTTCGATATGGGCGGCACCACTGCCAAGTCGTGCCTGATACAGAAGGGTGTCGCCGGTGTGGTGCCGACGTTTGAAGTCGGACGTGTCCAAAGGTTCATGAAAGGAAGCGGTCTCACCATCCAGGTTCCGGTGGTCGACCTGATGGAGATCGGCGCGGGCGGCGGCAGCATCGCAAAAGTGAGCAGGATGGGCACGCTTCAGGTCGGCCCCGAAAGCTCCGGAGCGGCGCCCGGACCGATCTGTTATGGGAGAGGAGGTATCGATCCCTGTGTAACCGATGCAGACCTCCTGCTGGGCTATCTGGATGCCGACTATTTTCTCGGCGGCGAAATGAAGCTGGACAAGGATGCGGCGCGCCGCGGCGTCGAGGAAAAGATCGCAAAACCTCTCGGAGTCTCCTTCATCCAGGCCATCTGGGGAATCCACGATCTGATCAATGAGACGATGGCGGCTGCAGCGAAGACTCACATCGCAGAGAAAGGCGGTAATCCGAAAATTGTTACCATTGCTGCTTTCGGAGGGGCAGGGCCTGTTCACGCCTACGGGCTGGCAAAGAAACTGGGTTCGCCTCGCCTGCTCATTCCGCCAAATGCAGGCGTCGGATCGGCCCTCGGTTTTTTCACTGCTCCGCGTGCATTTGATCTTCTGCGGAGCCACAAGGTTTCCTTGACCAAAGCAGCCTTTAACGAGATAGAGCATATCTTCAAAGAGCTGGAAGCCGAGGCTGCGAAGATCCTGGAGAAGGAAGCAAGTCACGACACTATCCGGTACGAGCGTTCACTCGACATGCGTTTTGTGGGGCAGGGATCGGAAGTGAACGTTCTTCTGCCTGAGGGAGACTTCACACGGCTGCCGAAGAGTGACGTCAGACAATACTTTGATGACGTCTACGAAAGACTTTACGGCCGGACATATCCTGAGTCGGAGGCGGAGTTCATCAATTTCAAGGTGCGCGCGAGTCTGCCCGAGCGGCTCCTCAAGCTTCCGCGGGCAGAGCGCGTCAAGGGCTGCTCCCTGGAGGCGGCTGTCAAAGGCACGAGGCCTGCTTATTCGTCGATGGTACGGGATTTCATCCCCTACACCGTCTATGACCGATATAAACTCTTTCCCGGCGCGGCCTTTTCGGGCCCGGCTATTATCGAGGAGAGGGAGTCGACACTCATCATTGGTGAGGATGCGTACGCAACGACCGATGATTTCGGGTTCCTGTGGATTGATATGAAGGGGTCGTCAGGGGAATCCGGCAAAGTCTGTAAGTGAAGTCTGGCACTGAAGTCATAAGAGGAGCGTATCATGGGGCGCGTATTTGACCCGATCACCCTGGAGATTCTGTGGCGAAGACTCATCTCTATCGTTGACGAGGCTGATTCGAGCGTTGCCCGAACCGCATTCTCAAGCCTGCTCAGGGACGCGCATGATTACACCTGCATGTTTACCGATCGCAAGGGACGGGAGCTGGCGCAGGGGAGCTTTGCCACTCCGGGTCAGTCGGGGGCAATGGCGCTCGGAGTCAAGAATCTCGTCAATAGTTTTCCTGCTGACTATTACCAGCCGGGCGACGTCTTTATCACGAACGATCCCTGGGCCCTGGCCGGTCATCTGAACGATGTCTGTGTCAGGAGCCCTATCTTCTATGGGGTAAACCTTGTTGCCTTTACCGCCTGTGTTTTTCACCACTCCGATATCGGCGGCCGTGTCTCGTCCGACAACCATGATGTTTTTGAGGAAGGCCTTTTCATCCCGCTCGTGAAGCTCTACGACAGGGGCGTCCTCAATCAATCGGTCCTCGATATGATCCGCTGGAATGTGCGCACTGCCGATGAGGTTGTCGGCGACATCCGGTCGCAGATCGCGGCGAACCATGTCTGCGCCGAGAAGGTATGCCAGATGCTCAACGAGAGCGGGCTTGACAGCCTCGACGATCTGGCGGACCAGGTCATCGGGTTGACCGAGAGAAGCATGAGGGAAGAGATCGAAAAGATCCCGGACGGTATCTACCGCGCCGAAGGTGTTATCGAGCAGATGAAAGGTGACGACCTTTGTATCCGGGCAGCGGTCGAGGTGAAGGGAAGCGACATACTCGTTGATCTGGCCGGCTCTTCGGGCCAGGTAAACTGGGGCGGCAATGTTGTTTTCAATTTTACATACGCCTATGTTTTCATGGCGATCAAGAGCATGTTTGCGCCTGATATACCCAACAACGAAGGATGTGCCCGGCCTATAGCTTTGAGCGCCCCGGAGGGAACGGTTGTTAACTGCAAATTCCCTGCTGCCGTGGCAGCGCGTATGGGAGTAGGCCATTTTATGACCGAGATCATCTACAGAGCGCTCGCGGATGTAGTGCCCCGTAAGGTGATCGCCGGATCGGGCGGCACGCCTGCAGCGATGAATGTTTTTTACGGCAGAAGAAACGACGGGAGGCCGTGGCATTCCGTTATCATCAGGGGCGGCGGCATGGGAGCGGGCGCTGACAACGACGGCAACTACGTCTACATATTTCCGGCAAACGGAGCCAATACGCCTGTCGAAATATTTGAAAGCGACACGCCGCTGATCGTGGAAAAAAGAGAGCTCCTGACCGATTCGGGTGGTCCCGGTAAGATGAAAGGCGGTCTCGGGAAGAGAGAATTGTTCCGGATACCTGACGATCAATACGCGCCGATGGCGCCGGTAAATCTGGGCATCCAGTCGGGACGGTATGTTTACCCGGCGGAAGGGCTCTTCGGCGGTAAGCAAGGTTCGAAGGCGCAGTTTCTGGTCAACGCTGCCCAGGGAAATTCTTATGGCTTGACCCAATTGAAACCGGGGGATACGGTGATTATCGATGCGCCGGGCGGTGGCGGCTACGGCAATCCTTACGAGCGTGAGCCAGAGATGGTCCAGCAGGATGTGATCGAAGGATACGTAAGCCTGGAGAAGGCGAAGGAAGAGTACGGCGTAGTGATCAAGCCGGAGACGAGCGAAATAGACGTCGAGCAGACTAAAAAGATTAGAGAAGGGGCCAGGGTCCCGGGTCCAGGGTCCAGTAGATGACTTTAGACTGACCCAGTTGCAAAGTGCAACTGATGATTCTGGTGGCGTGTGAGAATAGGTCTCACCTGCTGTTGTACTTGGTCTTTATATGTAGTTTACGGGACCCGGGACCCTGGCCCCGGGACCCTAACTTAACGGGGGTATTATGTCTAAGTCATTCATGCCGACGGTGAAAACAAGTGAGGAGCTTGCGGTGCTGCAGTTGAAAGGACTCAAATGGACGGCAAAGCATGCCTACGATGGTTCGGCTCTTTACAGGCATAAATTCGAAGAGGCAGGGGTTAAACCGGGTGACATAAAAACCCTTGATGATATCAGGCGCCTGCCTCTCACCACAGCCGACGACCTGAAGGCAGGCTATCCCTTTCCGTTGCTCAGCGTGCCCATGGAAAAGGTGGTGAGAATCCACGCTTCAAGCGGCACTACGGGTAAGAGAAAAGTGCTCGCCTATTCTGCGAAGGACATCGATGACTGGGCGAACTTCTTTGCCCGCTGTTTCGAGATGGCCGGTATGACGTGAGCTTGACCGTGTGCAGATAGCGGTGGGCTACGGGCTCTGGACAGCAGGGGCCGGCTTCCAGGCGGGTGTCGAGCGTTTCGGCGCCATGGCGATTCCGATCGGTCCCGGCAGTCTGGACATACAGACTGAGTTCCTTGTTGATTTTCAGACCACGGTCCTCTGCTGCACGGCATCAATGGGTCTCCTGATGGCAGAGGAGGTGGAAAAAAGAGGTCTACGCGACAAGATACATCTCAAGAAGGTGATCTTCGGTTCAGAACGAAGCAGTGATGCGATGCGCGCCCGTATCCGGGATCTATTGGGTGTAGAACACATTTTTGATATCCCCGGCATGACCGAGCTTTACGGACCGGGGACAGGCCTTGACTGTGTGCATCACACGGGCATCCACTACTGGGCAGATTATTACATCGTCGAGTTTCTCGACCCGGAGACGCTCAAGCCGGTTCCTGAAGGCGAAATAGGAGAGATGGTGGTGACCACGCTTCGGAAGGAGGCGGCGCCATTGGTGCGCTATCGTACGAGGGACCTGACGCGGGCCATCCCGGGCGACGTGCGCATGCGGCTCCATCCTGCCGCGGCATGACCGCTTCCTGGGCCGCTCGGACGATATGTTCATCTTCCGTGCGGTTAATGTGTACCCCGGTCAGGTCGATCACGTGCTCTCCCGCATTGCGGGGATCGGAAGCGAGTATCAGATTCATCTGGACCGCCGTGCAGACGGTAAAGACTATATGCTCGTCAAAGTCGAAAGAGGTATCGATTGTGTCTTCGTCCAGGGACGAAGAACTGCGAAGGTCTGTCCAAGGGGGGATTAAGAACCAGATATTCGTGAGCTGCGACTGCGAAATTGTCTGTCACGGAGAATTGCCAAGGTCGGAGAGAAAGACAAAGCGCGTTTTCGACAAGAGAGACTGATCGAAAACGCTTAGGGTCCAGGGCCAATTAGGGTCCAGTCGCCAGGGTCCAGGGTCCCGAAGAAACTTGTACCGCACTTTTTGTGATGGTTGGGGCTGAATCTTGGATTACGGAAGTGGTGTATTTATTTTCTTGGGATTATTGACGGGACCCGGGACCCTGGACCCTGGACCCTGAATAAGGGAGGCTGCCATGCTTAGCTACGATTACCACAAACCGGACACATTGAAAGAAGCCCTTGAGCTGATGGCGCAATATAGGAATGAAGCGGTTTTTATAGCCGGGGGCACTGACGTCATGGTGCTGATAGAACAGAGAAAGCTGAAGCCGCGGGCGCTTATTTCGCTGCGCAATGTGGCGGAGCTGAAGAAGAACGATGTGACGACCATCGGCGGCGGCGTCACGCACCGTCAGTTGCAGAACGATCCCCTCATCCGCGAGTATTTCACGGCCCTTCACGACGCAGTCTGCAATCTCGGTTCGACCCAGATACGCAACGTTGCAACCATCGGTGGAAACATCTGTACGGCAGCTCCTTCAGCCGACACAGCGTGCCCTTTGCTCGTGCTGGATGCCAAAGCAATACTCGCGAGTACAACCGGTGAGCGCGAAGTCGAGATCGATGAGTTCTTCGTAGGTCCCGGAAAAACAGTCCTGCGCAAAGGTGAGATCCTCAAGGAGTTCAGAATTAGACGGTTTACGGAAATGACAGGCACGGTCTACATGAAACACATGCGCCGTGCTGCAATGGACCTTCCGATCATCGGCGTTGCTGTCAGAATCACGCTTAACCGTAATGATGTCAAGTGCAGGGATGCGCTATGCGCCTCGGAGCCTATATCGAAGCTCATGGGCTATTTTGAGGATGAGGAGCTCACATGCACGGACGCTCGCATTGCAATGGGTGTTGTCGCGCCTCGACCGATCAGAGCCAAGAAAGCTGAAGCATTACTCAAAGGAAAGGTTCTTTCTGAAAAGCTTGTTGCCGAGGTGAGCGAGGTTGCTTTATCGGAGGCTTCCCCCAGGGACAGCGTGAGGGGCGAAGCCTGGTACCGAAGTGAGATGATCAAGGTGCTCGTGAAAAGGGGCATCATGAGGGCGATCGAGCGGGTAGTGAAACCCGGCGAGGTCGTCTACCCGGAAAGGCTGTGGTAATAACAACAGGGTCCAGGGTCACGGGTCATGGGTCCAGAAAGACAACGGGTAGCCGGTCAAAACGCCGGTATAACCCGCCTGTCGGAACGGCAAGTACGGACATAGGAGGAAAGGCCGGATAAGAGAGAAAAGCCCTTGTATCTGATTTGTTTGAAATCGGGACCCTGGACCCCGGACCCGGGACCCTACAAAGGGAGGTTTCATGAGAAGAGAGATGGAATTTATATTGAATGGTGAACAGGTGAACGTCGAGGTTGACTCTGCGTGGACACTGCTCTATCTGCTCCGGGAAAAGCTCGAACTGACGGGCACAAAGCTCGGTTGCGGGTATGGCGAGTGCGGCGCGTGCACCGTGATCATGGAAGGTCAGGCAGTCAACGCCTGCCTCGTGCCTGTTCTAGAGGCCGAAGGAATGAGTGTGACCACCATTGAGGGTCTGGCTGAGCGCAGCGGACAGCTCCATCCTCTGCAAAAGGCATTCGTCGACCATGGGGCCGTCCAGTGCGGCTTCTGCACCCCGGGCATGATCATGTCGGCTAAAGCACTCCTTGACGAAAAGGGGACCCCGACGGAAGAGGAGATCAAAGAGAGCATCGCGGGAAATTTGTGCAGGTGTACCGGCTACGTCAAGATCATTGAAGCGGTGAAAGCCGCTGCGATAGAGTCAAAAAAATAGATGAAGGTGCGGTGTCCCAGTAAATAGCAGGGAGGTAAGCATGGCTCAACTGACAGTCGTTGGTAAACCGGTTCCCAAGAAGGATGCTCCAGCAAAGGTTGCGGGCGAAGCCACCTATATTCAGGATCTTAAGGTGCCGGGCATGCTCTACGGCAAGATTCTCTATAGTACCTATCCGCATGCGAAAATAAAGCGCCTCGACACTTCAAAGGCAGAAAAACTTCCCGGCGTGAAAGCCGTGCTCACAGGCACAACCATCCCCGCTTTCAAGATTGGGGTTTACAAGGATAACCCGCCGCTCAAGGCAGGTAAGGTGTGCTCGCTCAGGGACGAGATAGCCGCCGTAGCAGCGGTCAGCCCCGAAGTGGCAGAGGAAGCACTTGGTTTAATCGAGGTCGAATACGAGGAGTTGCCGGCCATATTCGATCCGATCGAAGCCATGAAAGAGGGCGCACTGCTTATCCATGAAGAGCATAAAACGAATGTTTTGAAGATGCCGTGGAAGCTTATCGTGGGCGATCTCGATGCAGCAAGAAAGGAGGCGGCCCACATAGTGGAAGACACATTCCACACACAATGGGTTACGCACTGCTGTCTCGGCGCAAGCGGATGCATTGCCAGCTTCGACATCAACAATAACCTCACGCTTTACAGCAACACGCAGATCCCCTATCTCGCGCAAAAAGATTTCATGGCTGCGCTCGGCGCTTTCGGGCTGAAAAACAAGCGCGTCAGGATCCTGCAGAGCACCATAGGCGGCGGTTTCGGCAGCAAGCTCGATACATACGCGTACGAGTATATTGCGATCCTCCTCGCACTGAAGGCGCGCAAGCCGGTGAAGATAGCCTTCGGCCGCGAGGAAGAGTTCTACGCCACATCACCGCGCCAACCTACCATCACGAAGATATCGCACGGCTGCGACAAGCATGGCAAGCTCCTCTTCAGGGATATGGAGATGATTCTCGATAACGGAGCCTACACCTCGTGGGGCGCAACAACGCCGTCGGTGATGATGCTGCCCATTTCCTCGCTGTACAAGGTGCCGAATGTGAAGTACATAGCCAAATGCGTCTACACGAATAACACGTACAGCCAGGCCATGCGCGGCTACGGAAACCCTCAGGCCACATTCGCAATCGAATGCTCGCTCGATCAACTGGCTGAAGATGCAGGCATTGACCCCTATGAATTCAGGTTGATGAATGCAAACGAGCCGGGTGAGGTCACGCCACAGAGATTCAAGATCACCTCGTGCGGCATGAAGGAATGCATGGAGGCCGTCAAGACACGGCTTGGCTGGACCGGCAAGCGCAAGCAGAAAGAGGGGCGCGGCTTCGGCATGGCCGCTCTTGTGCACGTTGGCGGCGGCGCGCGCGTCTATAATTCCGACGGATGCGGAACCATCATCAAGATCGATGACTTCGGTAAGGTGGATGTATTCACGGGTTCTTCCGAGATCGGTCAGGGGTCGGAGACCATCGTGGCGCAGATTGTGGCGGAAGTGCTGGGCGTTCCTATCGACGATATCAATGTGATCAACAATGATACGGATGTCTGCCCGTGGGACGTGGGTGTGCACGCGTCAAGGACAACGTTCGTCGCAGGCAACGCTGCGCTTGGAGCTGCAACGAGGCTTAAGGAACAGATCCTCGGACTGGCTGCAGCGACCCTCAATGAGGACCCGAGAGCGCTCGACATAAAGAGCGGGACGATTTTCTCAACACGCGACAAAGAAAAGAATATTGCGCTTGGCAAGATCTTGAGGTCCGCGCACTACTCGCCGGGCGGCAGGGTTCTCGTAGCCGAATATTTTTATGATCCGCCGAATGAGAACTTCGACAAGGAGTTCAAAGGCAACCTCTCTGTTGCGTACGCGTACGGTGCGCACGGGGTTGAGGTCGAAGTGGATAAAGAGACGGGACAGGTAAAGATCATCAAGTACGTGGCAGCTCATGACGTGGGCAAGGCCATTAACCCTATGCTGCTTGAAGGGCAGATCTACGGCGGGGGCGTCATGGGTCTAGGCTACGCGCTAACCGAGAAGATGGTCTACGAGCACGGAAAATTGATGAATGCGAATTTCCTGGATTACAAAATGCTCACTGCTAAAGATATCCCGCCCGTAGAGGCGGTTATTATCGAGACGGATGATGAGGCTGGGCCGTTTGGAGCAAAAGGCATCGGCGAACCCGGACTCGTCCCGACAGCGCCTGCGATCGCAAATGCTATCTACGACGCTGTGGGCGTGCGCATTAAAGATCTGCCGATTACCCCTGAGAAGGTGCTGAGGGCATTGAAAGAGAAAGGGTGACGACCCCGAGCAAAATCTTCATCTGCTTCGTTGCCGCTGCACCCCGCGTAGCTCAGACGTACTTATAGCACGCCTCTGTACGACGGGGCTTGCGCGCCTCCGGGTACCCGTGGGGCTTTCCCACGGGTGGTGAAGCATTTTTCTCGGGGTCTCCTCTTTTGAAAAAGACGTATCCGTATGGCAGAAATCTTGAAGGGTATACCCTTTCGTTTTGACGAGGATACTCACCCCCCGCCGTAAAACAAGCCTGTCTTCAAGATCATATTGATTCGGCCCGCATTTTGCATGACCTGCAGTAAATCCCAAATGAGGGGTTAAGAAGACGAACCGTTCGGCCGATGAATATTTATCAACCAAAAAGGCGGGAAGGATGGAACAAACAGCACAAGCAGTGCAAGCAGTGCAAGAGCTCAGGAGTCTGCCGGTAGAAGGGGATGCCCCTGATATGCTTAGGCAGCTCGCGAAAGACCATTGGGCCAAATACAGGCCAAAAATGTATCAAAGGCTGCTGACGACAGGGGTGCTGGAGGATTTGCTCGAACGGGCCGTCGAATTCACGCGCGAAGACATGAGAATGCTTGAAAAACAGCTCAGGCAGCAAGGCTATACCGACATAGAGGCGCGGGAACAGGCCTGGCAGGAGTTGCGAGCCAAGTGGATCCTGCTTCCGAAGGAAAAATAAGTCTTTAGATCGTTTTATTTGAGCAGTTTCATTAGTTTAGCCAGTTTTATCAATTTTATTAGTTCTGTAGAACACGTTCTACCATTCCAATTTTATGACGCCATTTGACTACGACCTTGACAGGTTAGTACTTCCGTTGTAGTCAATCAAACCAATAATACCAATTGGAGTAGTGAATACTTTTGGGACATGCGGTGGTTGCTGTCATCGCTCTTGACGTACCAGTAAAACCCCTCCATGGCATAAGCATCTAGTACCCACTTGCGTAAGTATACGCATTCTCATGTCGTCACCCCGGTGAAAACCGGGGTCCAGAAAACTGTGTAAAGACTGGATTCCGGCTTTCGCCGGAATGACGTAAAGGACGACAACATGGCCGCGAACTTTGACAGGTAGGTACTAGTCGGAAAAGAGCCGACCGCTTAAGATTTGCGTCCGTTTCAATAAGTTCGCAAAATATCTGTCCATCCAATGACGCGTTAGAGGAGGTAGACCCATGGGCAAGCTCAAGTTTACGTTCGCATGTTCATCCTATGATCGCACGCAGGCTCTTCTAAACGGAACCATAGTTCCCGAGGGCATGGATTTCAATTTCATTCCTCTCGAAGTGGAAGAGATCTTCTGGCGCCAGCTGAGGCACCAGGAGTTCGATGCCTGTGAACTCTCTTTTTCATCGTACATGATGTCCAAGTCGCGCGGCGACGAACGCTTCATAGCAATTCCTGTTTTCACGTCGAGATTCTTCCGCCACTCGTCCGCGTATATCAATGTGCATAAAGGGATAAAGAGGCCCGAGGACCTGAAGGGCAAGACAATAGGCGTACCGGAATACCAGATGACGGCGGCCGTGTGGCTGAGAGGCATACTGCAACACGAGTATGGCGTGCACCCCAGAGACGTGCATTGGAGAAGCGGCGGCGAAGAGACCCCCGGGCGGGTGGAGAAAGTGAAACTGCAACTGCCGTCCGATATTGACTACCAATCAATTCCGGCAGACAAGACACTCTCCCGCATGCTCGATGAAGGGGAGATCGACGCCCTTCTGACAGCGCGTGCTCCTTCTTCGTTTACTTCAGGGTCGCCCAACGTAAAGCACCTGTTCGAGAAATACTGGGAGGCAGAAGAGGAATACTTCCGGAGGACCGGTATCTTTCCCATCATGCACGGTGTCGCCATAAAACGAACGATCTACGATCAAAATCCATGGGTTGCCATGTCGCTCTACAAGGCCCTTCTTGCGGCCAAAAACATGACGTTGAAAAATCTCCAACACACGTTCGCTTTACACGCCACCCTGCCGTGGCTCGTGCGCCACGTGGACGAGACGAGAAGCGTCATGGGTGATGACTGGTGGCCGTACGGGATCGAGAAGAACAGGCAGACCATCGAGGCCCTTTGCCAGTATTCGTTTGAGCAGGGTTTGTCTGCGCGGAAAATGGAATTGGAGGATTTGTTCGCGCCGGAGACGTTCGACGAATTCAAAATCTAGCACCGATTAGTCTTCAAGCGTATACCTTCGTTGCCCATCGGCCTGTTCCGCGTCAACGTACCCCAAGGTACGCCTCCGCTGACCAGCCCTCGGAGCGCCTCGGTCTCCATCTTGAATACTAATCGGTGCCAGACGATGATCGTGAAAGAAAGGGCTCCAAACTCTGGGGTATCGTCTCACAGCATCAGTGCCAGTATGGAGAAGATGAAGCCGACGAAAATGATGCTCAGTGCGGCCGTGGAGAGGAAATAGACGCTAACCTTATCCCTCGGCGTGTCCATGAGTGTCGGTAGGCCGAGATAGAAAAGATAGAAACCGTACAATGAGATCAACTTGGCAAGCCAGGCCAGGGAAGGGATGAGGAGCAACGGACCGGCTGCCCATGCAGGGGTCCAGGAGTAGGCGGCCAGTGTGAACGCACGAGTGAGGTTCTTTCGTGACTCGAATTTGGGAGCAAGACTTTTGATTACCAATGCGACGATATAAACCGCTGCAAGAGAGACGCAATATGATAAAGCGGCATCGCCCACTGTCCGTGTAATGGATGTTTTGTAGGGTATACCCAGGACCGATGTGCCGATGAGGAGCAGCCCGATAGCCTGCGCGACAGCAGGTACGGCGGCCATGGTTATAACATACGGCTTGCAGACACCCGCTATCGTCGCTTCTTCTGATTTAATGACCGACCATGTGTCTTTCGGCCTGAGGAGTATATCTTTCACGCGTTGCAAAAGTGACATAGTCTTAGGGTCCTAGGGTCCCGGGTCCTGTAAACGCGGAACCGTTTTTATTTGGCTACTGGGGACTTCTTACGGTGATCCTTACTCTTAGGGCTCGCCAATCAATATGGTAGCGCCCCGCTACGCCATATCTCAGAGCAAAATTTCATTCACTACGTATCGTAGTATGATTGCACTTTCGGGACCCTGGACCCTGGACCCAGGACCCTATATATTAAGCAGATGCGCATTCTCATCCAGCCAGGCTCTGCGTTCTTTGTAATCGGGCATGAATGACTCAAGCGCCTTCCAGAACCGGGGCGAATGGTTCTTCTCCTTGATATGCAGGAGTTCGTGAGCCACCACATAATCGATGAAAGCATCACCCGCCATGATAAGCTTCCAGTTGAAGCAGAGACGGTTGTCCGGAGAACAGGAGCCCCATTGGGTGCGCGCGGTCATAAGCCTGATGCTTTGCGGCGCGAGATTCAGTCTCTCACTGAAACCGAGAACCTTCTCTCTGATTTTTTCCAAGGCCATCCTCTTATACCATTTGATGAAAAGTTCTCTTGCCTTGTGCTTGTGGTTCACGGGTAACGTGAAACCCTCTGAACAGAAATAGAGAGCAGGAAACCGGCCAATAGGGTTTCCAAGACGCAACGGGTAAGATTTGCCAAGGAAGAGGAACTCTTCCCCGTCCACGAAGGTCTTCGGCTTGCACATTGTTTGCATAGCCTGACGTTCGGCCAGTTTTCTGGCAACCCAGACTCGGCTGGTCTCGAAAAATGCATCTATCTCTTTGCTCGCAGCATGCATGGGCGCCCTGATTACGACTCTTCCCTGACGGTCAATGCGAAGGGTCATCGTCTTTCTGCGTCGCCTGCTTCTCACCAACATGTAGTCGCAAGCCCCGGCATTCCATTCTGCATGGCGAAGCGCTGTTTCTTCTTTGTTCATCAATCTGCATTCCCTTGCGCTGTCATTTCTCAGAGCCCCAGCTGCGCGGCAATACCCTTCATTGCTTCCAGGCTGAGTTGCGCGAATTCTTCCAGAGGCACACCGATCTCCTCGCACTCCATGATGATGTCGCGGTTGACTGAAGCGGCAAAGGCCTTTTCTTTCATCCTTTTGGTAACCGATTTCGCCTTGACACTCTCAAGCTTCTTATCGGGATAAACGAGCGCGGTTGCCACTATCAATCCTGTAATCGTCTCTCCCGCAGCCAGAGCGTGCTGGATGAGGCTCGAGCGCTTTTCCCCCGTAAACGTCTCATTGTGCATAACGATGGCGTCAATGATCTCTTCGTCGACACCTCGTTCTCTCAGGATCCTTTCTGCCTCCTTACCATGCACGTTCAGATCGGCGTTGGTGATCTCCACGTCGAGGTCGTGCAGCAGTCCGGCCATTGCCCACTGCTCTTCGTTCCCGCCCAGCTTTTGGGCAAGAGCCCTCATGACCGCTTCGGTGGCGTAGCAGTGGTTCAACATGCGTTCGTTCTTGACATAGGTCTGGAGAAGTTCTACTGCCTCTTGCCTCGTCATTATACTTTGGGCCTCCCATTCTTGTGCTTGTGCCGTCTATGCTTGGCTGAATACCGGCTGGATTTTTAGTTATAGAGCACAACGCAGTTTCAGGCAAGAGTTTTTTGGGTTAACCCTTCCGGCGGACCTGCTTTTGAGCGCAGGCCATATTCTTGGGGACAAACGTTTTCTTTCGCTTGCAGTAGACGGCGATAAAGGTCCGGCAGCTTCCCGAGCCGTCAAGCGCCTCCTGCCTTCGGCAGTTCCGCGTATCTGCACATAAGATCGCAAAAACCGGCAATAGAACTTGTTGATGGTTTCTTCACGGCAAACATCCTAGCGGCCATTGATTTTCTTGTCAACTGAATTGTGGAGTCACGAGATCAGTTGTTGGACTATTGTTTGATTGTATCTGACCCATCTGCTCGATGACGCGGGCTTGTCCGTTTCAACACTGCAAGCGTATACTAAGAAAAAGAGACCCATGCTGCGTAGCGAGAAAGAAATGTCGTCCAAGGAAGCGTCTGACATCCGGACCTTGATCCGTTTTGTCGCGATCTATTGTCGCGAGCACCATCAAGAGGAGAAGGCTCCCTTTTCATTGAAGCAGCTTGACATCAGGCAGATCGAAAAGAAAGAAGTTCTCGTCTGCTCTGAATGCAAGAGGCTCCTTGCGTACGGCATAGGCATGCGCCTTTCGTGCCCTCATGACCCGAAGCCGATGTGCAAGAAGTGTGAGAATCAATGCTACAAGGGAGAGTACAAAACGCAAATAAGGGAGATCATGAAATTCTCAGGGATGTATTTGGTAAAGCATGGACGCATAGATTTGCTCTACCACTACTTGAGATAGTTCTGCGCCAGACGGAGCAGCGATCGGAGCTTCCCCACGGTCATCGCGTTCCTGATCGCTGTTTAAGCACAGCATACACCTCATCCGCCACTGCGTTTCAAGAAAGTCTTGCACTGGCTTCTCCGGGACGGCGACGTATGGCTTATCTGTATTACAATAGCAGTTTAATAGAATACAATAAATGAAGCCGGGAGCAGGACCGAAGTGAGCGGCCTTCATCAATTACTATGATATAATTATTATTCTATAGTAATCTCGTGATAGAGTTTCCCTCACGCACGAGGATCTCGCCTTCCGCGTGGGCGCCCATCGCGTGAGCGTCACCAGGGCTTCAAAGGAGTTGAAGAAAGCGGGAAGCATTGTCCAGCAGAAGCGGCACCTCCTCATCAGGAGTGCTGATCCCGAAAACCAGACAGGAGGGCCCCATGAGAGACGTGGTGCACACATCGCGCAGCAGAATCGTGAGAGAGAAAGGCCCGACGAGAAAAGCCGTGATCGAAGGGTTCAGCGAGCCGGTCTACTATGGCGTTCACAGCGGCATCAAACGCTTCTACGGTGTCGAGCCGGAAAAGGAGTATCCGGCCACGCTCGATCACATGATTGCGGCGACCGCGGGCTGAATGATGGGAACACTGGCCGCGGCGCTGGCCAGAAAAGAGATCAAGACGCCCGAGGACCTCTACTGGGCCGAGGCTGAAGGCGATATCGAGAACGTCAATGGGGTGCTCAAGATCACGCAGATCCGGGTCAACTACCATCTTACCGCGGAGGAGGAGAAGGCAAGTGGGGCCCGGGAAGCCTTTGCCTCCTACCTTGCCTCGTGCCCTGCTGCCCAAAGCGTGATCGGTTGCATCGAGATCAAGGACAATCTCGTCCTTCACTCCAAGTAACTCTGTACAGCAGGGGCCATTACGCGGGTGGCTGCTCCAGTAGCTTTGCAAAGAGCTCACGAAAGACGGAAAGATCCCACGATGAGCCGAAAGAGCATACATCTATGCCCGGAACCTTCACTTTCATTGCTTGTAGAACGCCCGGGACGGTCGTGCTAGAAATGAGCTGTGTAGAGGCAGTACAGAACAGCTATCGGAAGGGGGAGAAGAGCATGAAGGTCATCGCATTCAATGGCAGCCCCAGGAAAGACGGCAACACGTATATCCTGATGAACCGGCTACTTCGCGAGCTTGAGCACGAAGGGGTAGAAACGGAACTGGTGCAGCTTGCCGAGAAGGAGATCCGGGGATGCATCGCGTGCTTCAAATGTCATGAGATTCAGGACCGGCGTTGCGCCGTAAAGAGTGATGCGGCCAATGAGTACATTGAAAAGATAATAAAGGCCCAGGGCATCGTGCTGGGCTCTCCTGTCTACTTCCAAGATGTTACTTCGGAGATGAAGGCTTTGATCGACCGTGCTGGTTTTGTCGGTCTGGCGAATGGGAAGATGTACAGGAACAAGGTTGGGGCTTCAATCGCCTGTTTCCGCCGCTCCGGAGGTATGCACACCGTTGATGCGATGAACCATTTCTTCTTGAGCAATGAGGTGATTATTGCTGGCCGCGCCTTGGGTGTTGCCAAGGAAAGAGGAGATGTTGAAAGGGACGAGGAAGGCATGCAGATAGCTACTACTCTCGGGCAGAGAATGGCATGGCTTCTGAAAAGGATTGCTCATTAAGGATCCCATATCGTGGGTGATAGCAGGGCCACAGTGCGACTCACTTCGTGTAGTGTTGAATTTTCACTTTTTTCTTTTCATGAGTTACAATGAGCGAGTAGCCGACGAGTGCGTGAACGGTCTTTACGGCTGCGCAGGAGCGGAGAGGATGAAACTGCCGGAAACGATGCGCGCTATGGTGCTGGAGCGGCCGGGCGAGCCTTTGCTTCTCAGAGAGGTTGCCGTCCCGTCACCGGGCACCAATGATCTACTCATCAAAGTAGCTGCATGCGGAGTCTGCCGGACCGACCTGCACGTATTTGATGGTGAACTGCCGCATCCAAAGCTGCCCTTGATCCTGGGGCATGAGATCGTCGGAACGGTCGTCGCTACCGGTAGTGATGTGACGGCTTTTCATCCGAGAGATCGTATCGGGGTGCCATGGCTCGGCTACACATGCGGCACGTGCCGATACTGTGCGCGCGATCAGGAGAATCTCTGCGAGAACGCGCTTTTTACCGGCTACACGCGTGACGGCGGATATGCCGAGTATACAGTTGCAGATCAGCGATACTCTTTTCGACTGCCGGCTCTTTATGCCGACCTGCAAGCTGCCCCTTTGCTCTGTGCAGGGCTCATCGGTTATCGGTCGTATCGCATGGCAGGAGCGCACGTCAGTCGCCTGGGCATCTACGGGTTCGGAGCTGCAGCGCACCTGATAGCGCAGGCAGCGATCGCTCAAGGAAAAACCGTATATGCTTTCACAAAACCGGGTGACCTCGAAGGGCAGGCGTTTGCGCGCCAAATCGGCGCCGCATGGGCGGGCGATTCGGATGCATTGCCTCTGGAAAAGCTCGACGCTGCCATTATATTTGCACCCGTTGGCGCTCTCGTGCCTGCTGCACTGCGCGCGACCGACAAAGGCGGGACAGTTGTCTGCGGCGGAATACACATGAGCGATGTCCCGTCATTCCCTTACCGTTTGCTCTGGGAGGAGAGAGTTGTCAGATCGGTTGCCAACCTGAGCCGCGCGAGATGCCGAGGAGTTCCTGGCAATTGCGGCCAAGGTTCCGCTCAAGGTTGAATCGAGGCCGTTTCCTCTCGAACAGGCAAATGAGGCGCTGGAAGCGCTGCGGCGGGGCGCGGTCACCGGTGCGGCGGTGCTGGTCATCGGCGAAAGAATGTAATAAAATCGAAGCGCTCGCTTCCAAAACGCGGCCTTAAACAATCCTCCATCAATTGTAGACTGTATACCATTTGCAGGGCTGCAAACCTGCGACTGACGGCAAAATTTAAAAATTTGTCTTGACATTTCAGGCGGACATTCTATTATGTATAAGCTGGGGGGTGGGGAGTATCATTTTTCCGTACCGTATACGTCCATCGACGTAACACACACACGGAATTCGATTTATCTATCAGGTTCGTGTTGTCGTGTCTTGCCTTTCTTGCATTATTCGGTACGCCCAAAATTTACCGAAAAGGAGGTGATCGAATAAGTCGCCATAAATGAACGCACCATTGCGTGCGCTCTAGCATAATGGAAAGGGGGTAGTCTATGCAGAACGTGCCACCTGATGTTATCGCAGATCTTATGTTCTCCTGGTATGTTTGGGGTGGAATCTTTATAGGGACTTTATTTATGACCTTTATCGGAACGTGGTTGATCACGAGGAGGTGGCCAGAATGAACCCACAAGCGGCAATGCAGTTTCTTCAGGCACCCAAGCCGACAGCCACCATGATCATAAGCGGTATTATCGCTCTCGGTATCTTGCTCTTTATTTCAGTACTTCTCGGCCTGGCGGGAAAGAAAAAATGGGCCTCCTTCGAGGAATATCTCGTCGGGAAAAGGGACATCGGCCCAATCGTAACGGGCGCGGCCCTGTCCGCCTCCTACATCTCCGGATGGGCCTTCTGCGGCTCGACCGGCATTGTCTACACCATGGGTTTCTCGGGCATGTGGTTTGCCGGCATCTGGAGCCTCGTCGGGATCATCCCCTGCATCTGGCTCGGCGCCATGAAAACGAGAGACTTCTCGGCAAAGCTGGGAGCGGCAACGCTGCCGGAGACTATCGGGCGGAGGTTCGATTCCAAGGCCCTCCAGACAGTTGTCGCCATCTCAATGCTTTTCTTCCTGTTCCTCTATTCGGTCGGACAGCTTAAGGCCGGCGGCACGGTCTGGTATGCAATGACCGGCCTGTCGCCAATGTTTTGTCTGCTCCTCTCGGTTGTTGTGGCCTGGCTTTACATGGTGCTGGGAGGCTACGTAGGGAACCAGTACGCCATGGCCCTGCAGGGATTGATATTTGCCATTGTCGGCACAACGCTAGGCGTCTGGGCATTTCTATACGCCGGTGGATTCGAATCGATCACAGCAGGGCTTGCAGCCCAGAACCCGAAGCTGATGACTCTCATCCGGCCCGAGCTTCCGAAACTCGGGTTCCCGCAGCTCATGTCGAGCTACGTCGGGATTTTCGCAACGCCGGTTATATTCTTCACCATGGCTGTCGGTTTTCCCCACAACGTGAGCCGCTTCCTCGGCATGAAAAAGGTCACCAAGAAAGATTACTGGTGGCTTGTGGCCATCGTCTGGCTCTTCACGGGTATTCCTATCATGCTCGACTGCTCCAGCAACGGCCTTGTCGCACGTCTGATCTACGGACCGGGCTTGCTTAAGATTGAGCCCTGGAAAGGCGACCTCGCGGCGCCTTTTCTGGCGCATGCCCTCGGCGGCTCCGGACTGCTGGCTTGCTACGTTGCCGGTCTCTTCTCCGCAGCGCTTTCAACCCTCGCCGGCATGGTCTTCATCATGAGCGCCAATGTGACCAGGGACATCATAAAACTCTGGTGGCCACAGGTATCGGATAAGAGCATGCTCTATCTCGGCTATTTTCTCATCGCTCTTTTTCTCTTTCTGCCGTTCTACTGGACGCTGGTCAGACCGCCACCACTCCTTTCCATCTTCATGGGGCTCGCAGCCATGGGGCTTGGCGCCGTCTTCTTCTTCGTGACCGCCATCTCCTACTACTGGAAGCGGGCTACCAAGTGGGGCGCGATCTGCTGCGTCGTCTGGGGAACGATCGCCACCCTGTACGGCGGCTCGACAGTGCTTGTTCCCAAGCCCACGTACGGGATGGGGAGCTATGAATGGTTCCTGGTCATCTCCTGTGGGCTCGTCTATTTCATAGTAAGCCTCTTGACGAAACCACCGAAACAGGAGCTGATCGACAAGCTCTTCAGCAAGGCAATATAGCAGGAAAAGGGGCCTTCGGGCCCCTTTTCAATCTTTTAATCTTATCATTACAAAGCGCAGCCATATGTTACTATACTGAGCGAACCGCAGTGATGCCTGCATAGTATCGGAATAATTCGGAGTGAACATGGCGAATGCCAGTCGCTTTCGCGGAAAAATAAAATGGCTGATCCTGATGGCCGTCCTTTCTTTTCTGGTGACCTTCACCGTGGTGAGGATGCTGACAAAGCAGGCCGAAGGTCCATCCGGACAGGAAGAGTTCTGCCTGCGTATGAGGGGCGGCCGGCCAACTGGACGTATTACGCCACGGACAAGGAAGGGCGACATTATTACAGCAAGGTCGAGGAGGCCACTCCATCACCGGGCATCGAGCGCGTCTGGACCCGGCTCGACTTCAGCGAAGAGGGAAAGAATCTTTATCTGGCAAAAAGGAACAGCATATCACTCTCTCTTGAAGGCTATCAGCAGTTGAGCACGCAGGAATGTCCTGTACGAATTGAACTGCTTTAGCACGAGGCGCGAAGTATCGATTCAGGAAGTTTTTGATCTGACCGCTGATGGAAGAACAGTCGATTACGCAAAGGCCGGCTCGTACAAAGACTGGCAGGATGTGCCGTCCGACTCGACACTGGACGAGCTCTGTAAGATTGTCTGCCCGCCTAAGCAACCTTAACATCAAAGGATACAATTTTTTATCGCAGATAAGAGCGGATAAAGGCTCTGATAAAAGCGGATGATTATTTTTGACCGGAGCTGTGATAAGACGACATCTCCGCTCAACCTGCAGCACCTCCGGTGGGGTAAATTCCACTCGCGAAGCGATGGGGTGTGGACAGCATTGACGCAGTATCACAATGCTGTCCACAAGCATACTCATCCGCGTTCATCTCTCTTAGCTCTTATCTGCGTACATCTGCGACAAACTCCTATGCCTGCTCCTGTCAATCTTATCTGTTAATGCAGTACGTCCGGTACGTACGATTTGTCTTCTGAAACCCCGGGTGGCAATTCGAACGAACTGTCGGCGGCGCCTTTCTTTATATTTTTGTATTCAATGCTCCAGCTCCCGTCGCTTTTCGCCAGCTTGACGGGAAAACCGATGTCAGTCGCCCACCACTGGTAGTAGGTTTCTGTCTTGTTCCCTTCCTTGACGCTGACCTCGAATTTCTTGGCGGCAAACCCATCTACCGTCTCAGTCCCGACCTGTTTCCTGCTGACTTCGCCTGGGAGCTTCTCGTCAATCTTCGGCTTGGTGGCAGGTGTCAGCTTGCCTGCTGCGTAGGTCTTCTCCGCTCCGTTTATCTCCCAGAAGACGCCCTTGTCGCCTCTTCCGATGTAGAAAATAGGGGTATAGGCCGTCTCCACCCGGTACTTATCACCTTTCACGGAGATCTTACCTGTGGAGGTCTTCTTTGCCGATTTTGTTACTGTATCAGCGGTTAAATCAGCTGCGGCCGCAATTGAACCGAAAACAAACGCGACCAAAAACAGGGCCATCAACAGTCCGAAGTACTTTTTCATGTTTCCTCCAGAAACGTCTGCGTAAGTTACGATTAGTGAATTATTTCTTTTACCCTATCTTACGGCAGAAAAAGAATCAACTAAATAGTTTTCGGTGTTTGTAATACTGCACGATGCGTCACGGATATGTTCTGACGCTGGAATCTGATCCGGACCGGGTTAGAGAAAGATCGTTGGACTTTTTCTTACTTACCGTACTTCTTCTTCGATAGCTTCTCTCGGGGCTCAGGCAGTTATGACATCCGACACGTTATACTTCTTCTTCAGAAACTCAAGCCCTGTCATGGGATAGAGCGCGTAGATGAGGATATCCTCCATCTTGGTCGATATGTCCTTGACCGCCTCTTTTGCTTTTGCGAGTTCCGGTTCCAGCACATCCGCGGGGCGAATGTCGATAGGCGTTTCACCGCGCTCGTAGCCCTTCAATGCTTTCTTTCTAACTTCCGGATCTACGGGCGCCGGCGGCCTTCCGTAGAGACCGTAGAAATAGTCCCTGACTTCTTTCGTGATCACCTTGTATCTGCCCGCGATCACGTTCATGACTGACTGGACACCGACTATCTGGCTTGTAGGGGTGACCAACGGCGGATAGCCCATTTCTGCGCGAGTCCTCGGTATCTCTTCATAAACCTCATTGATGCGATGGAGCGCTTTTGCCTGCTTGAGCTGGCTGACAAGGTTGCTTATCATGCCTCCCGGTATCTGGTGCATGAGCACGCCGATATCGATCACCGAGAACTTGGTAGTATCGGAAAACTGCGTATACTTGGGTACGAGGCTTTCGAGGTAGTCGTTGATCTCGGGAAATTTCTTAAGGTCAAGACCGGGATCCCGGGGTGTACCCTGCAGCGCGACGAGAATCGGTTCCACGGCTGCGTGGGAACTGCGCAGCGCAAACGGAGCAATGCACGTGTCGATGCCGTCCACTCCGGCCTCGATGGCCTTAAGACACGCCATGGAGGCCATTCCGCTCGTGTAGTGGGTGTGCAAGTGAACCGGTATCTTAAGGTTCGATTTGAGTGCTGCGACGAGGTCATAGGCGTCATAGGGCGATATAATACCGGCCATATCCTTGATGCAGAAGGAATCGGCCCCCATATCCTCTATGATGCGTGCCTTCTTGACATAATAGTCAATGGTGAATATCGGACCGCCGAGCCTTCTTTCGGTGAGCGCATACGAGACGGAACCCTGTATGTGTTTGCCGCATTTCTTTATGGCGTTGAACGAGGCTATGAAATTCCGCTCGTCGTTGAGGGCATCGAAGACCCTGAATATATCGATACCGACTTCAGCGGCCTTTTCCACAAACGCCTCGACCACATCATCCGCGTAATTCCTGTAGCCCACCAGGTTCTGACCGCGCAAAAGCATCTGAAGTTTCGTATCGGGCATTTTCTTTTTTAGAATCCTGACCCGCTCCCACGGGTCCTCGTTCAGGAATCGAGTCATGACGTCAAAGGTGGCGCCACCCCAGACCTCCATCGAGTAGAAGCCGATGCTGTTCATCTTTTCCGCGATGGGAAGCGTATCCTCAGTCGTCATTCTGGTTGCAAAGAGCGACTGATGGCCGTCTCTCAACGTTAAGTCCGTTATCTTGAGTGGTTTCTTCTCTGGCATGATGTCCTCCGCGTCTGATGTGGTAACTATTACAAACTCTTTTTCAGTCTTTCCAGGTGCAGCTTTAACGTCTCCGGCAGCCTACTACCGAACTGCGCGTAAAACTGCTCAATACCTTCGACCTCTTTGGCCCAATCTTTACGATCGAACTCGAAAAGCTTATCCAGGATCTCCTTGCTGATGTTGAGGCCGGAGAGATTGAAATCAGCCATATGAGGCATGCGGCCGATAGGTGTCTCTTTCGCCGATACCTTGCCTTTAACCCTGTCGATCATCCATTTGATGACGCGGAAATTATCCCTGAAGCCGGGCCATATAAATTTACCCGCAGCATCCTTCTTGAACCAGTTAACGAAGAATATTTTCGGAGGATTGGGCATCCGCTTGCCCACAGTCATCCAGTGACGGAAATAATCTGCCATGTTGTATCCGCAGAACGGCAGCATGGCCATGGGGTCGCGTCGAACGACGCCAACCTGCCCGGCAGAGGCGGTCGTTGTCTCAGAGCCGAGCGATGAAGCTTTGAACACTCCGTGCTCCCAATCAAAGCTCTCGCAGACAAGCGGCACCGTATCAGACCTTCGGCCACCGAACAGAATGGCCGAAATAGGAACGCCGTTGGGGTTATCGAATTCTTTTGAAAGAGTCGGGCAATTGGAGGCAGAGACCGTGAAGCGTGAATTGGGGTGGGCGACAACCTTTCCGCTCGCCGGATCATAAGGATTGCCCTGCCAATCGAGCATGTTGTCGGGGACTGTGTCCGTGAGACCTTCCCACCAGGGCGAATTCGTTGTGCTTATAAGCCCCGTGTTTGTAAAGAGCGTCGGGTAAAACTTGCCTGCCCTGAGCGTTTTCATCATGGTAGGGTTAGTCTTGTCGGAGGTACCGGGCGCGACACCAAAAAAACCTGCTTCCGGATTGATAGCGTACAGCCTTCCGTCCGGGCCTACATTCATCCACGATATATCGTCTCCGAGCGTGGTCACCTTGTATCCTTCTATGATAGGATCGATCATGGCCAGATTAGTCTTGCCGCAGGCAGACGGGAAGGCGCCCGCAATATAGGTGATGTCACCTTCGGGGTCTTCCACTCCCATGATGATCATGTGCTCGGCGAGCCAGCCCTCTTCATAACCCTGATGCGATGCAATCCGCAGAGAGAAACATTTCTTTCCGAGAAGAGCGTTTCCGCCGTAGCCTGATCCGATGCTCATCACCAGATCTTCCTGGGGAAAATGCATGATAAACCGTTTGTTTGGATCGAGCTCGCCGATTGAATGCAGCCCTTTGACAAATTTCTCGGAGTCCCCGATTCTCTTGAGCGTCTGGTTTCCAACACGGGTCATGATATACATGCTTACAACGACGTAGATCGAGTCGGTTATCTGAATACAGGGCTTTGCGTACGGCGATGCCGGGTGGCCCATCATGTACGGAATGACATAGAGTGTTCTGCCTTGCATGCATCCCTGAAAGAGTCCACGGAGCATCTGCTTGGCTTTCTCAGGCTCCATCCAGTTATTGTTCGGACCGGCGTCATCTTTGGACGGGGGGCAGACAAACGTGAGTTGCTCGGTGCGTGCCACATCATTGGGATGGCTGCGGTGGTAGTACGACTTGGCGAAGGCTTCAGGATTCAGCTCCCGGAACGTTTGATTGCCGGCCGTTTTCTCTTGTTTTATGCCGATCTCGACCAGGCCGCGCATCTCTTCTTCGGTGCCCTGGACCCAGTAAACTTTGTCCGGCTTGGTCAGTTTAGCCTGCTCTTCTACCCATCGTTCGACAGCGTTCGACATGCTCTACCCCCGAATAAAAGACTGTATATAACGCTATAGTTATATGTATTTTTCAATAATAGTGCAATAGGAAGGAGACGATGGACAACCGCCTGCGGCTCACGGCGACCGCCCGCTACGGCGGGCTCGGACGATGGACGAGACAAACTAGACGACGGGTCATGGGTCACGGGTCACGGGTCACGGAAGATAAGGCAATGACGATCGATAATGTGTCCTTTCTTCGTTTTTTCGTTTACCTTGACCCATGACCCAGGTTGGCCCAGGTTCCCGACACAGGTTTTTTCATTTCATGTTTGTGCTTGACTTCATCATGGGGGCGTGCGATCAATTAGTGCGATGTTTCGCTATCTTGACGGATGGGTTGTCGCCGGTTTTCTCCTCGCAATCTGCTCCTTTCTTTTCTGTCTCGTATACGCCCTGATCAAATGGAACAAGGGTTTTGAAGAAAAGCGCGGTGATTATAAAGCCGAGATACAATGGGAGCGTGAGGAGATTGAACTCATCGAAAGGCTGCCCTGACCTATGGCGTACCTCATCGTATTTGTACTGATCTATTTCTTGATCACCATCTACCTGAGTTACCTCGGATACAGGAGAACCGTCACGGTCTCCGACTATTTACTGGCGGGAAGGCAGATGCACCCGCTTGTCATGGCCATGGGTTACGTGTCAACTGCCATCAGCACTTCGGCCGTCATAGGCTTTGGCGGAATGAGCGGCGTATACGGCCTCAGCCTGGTCTGGCTATCGTTCTTGAATATATTTATCGGCGTTTGGGTTGCCTATGTTCTCTTTGGCAAGAGGACGAGAAAAATGGGCAAGGCACTCGACGCGCACACCTTCCCCGAACTCTTGGGCAGACGTTACGAATCGAGGTTCATCCAGGGATTTTCAGGCCTGGTGATCCTTTTCTTTATGCCTATGTATGCGGCAGCAGTGCTCATTGCCGTTTCGAGGTTTGTCGAGGTTTATTTGAGCGTCCCTTTTGCAACGGCCCTGCTGGGATTTTCCCTGATAAGCGCCTGCTACGTGCTGTGGGGTGGATTAAAAGGCGTCTTTTATACGTCTGTCTTTCAGGGCGCGATAATGATCGTGGTAATGCTTATCCTCGGCATATCCACATACGTGCTGGCCGGTGGACCGGCTGAGGCTCACCGATCGCTTTCCATGCTGACGCCCTTTCTCCCCGATACGCTGAGCAGGATGGGGCACCAGGGATTTACGTCAATGTCCGCATACGGCTCGCCCATCTGGTGGTACGTGGTCACGACGATGATCATGGGGGTGGGAATCGGCGTACTCGGCCAGCCACAGCTGAGCGTCCGTTTTATGACCGTTAAGTCGGACCAGGAGATCCACCGATCCATACCGTTCGCCGCCTTTTTTTATCTTTGCATAACGGGAATTGCTTTCACTGTAGGCGCCCTCACGAACGTGATCTTTTATAATCGTTTCGGCAGGCTGGCTCTCGATATGGCAGGAGGAAATATCGATAAGATTATCCCGCTTTATGTAGATCAATTCTTTCCACAATGGTTTGTCGCGCTTTTTCTGGTTACACTCATGGCTGCGGCGATGAGCACGAACAGCGCTCAGTTCCATTCCGTGGGAACAGCGCTCAGCAGGGACTTTTTTGAGCAGGCCTTGATGAAAGGAAGGTCTGTTGCCGAAACAACCGTAATGACACGCATCGGCATCGTATTTGGTATATTTGCAACCTTGATCCTCGGTCTTATGTTACCCGAAAGTGTGGTTGCGATCGCCACCGCTTTTTTCTTCAGTCTTTGCGGCGCGACGTTTATCCCGACGTATCTATTCGGTTTGTACTGGCGAAGGGCCACAAAAGCGGCGGCCAGGACGAGCATGCTCTGCGGCTTCGCCTCTTCGTTGTTGTGGATGCTTTTTTTTCACGAGCAGGAGTCGAAAGCGATAGGCTTCTGCAAGCTCTTGTTCGGGCAGGACACACTCGTCGGACTCCCGTTGAAGATGATAGACCCGCAGGTGGTCGCGCTGCCTCTGGCCTTCGTTGTCTTTATCGTTGTTGCTCTGAAGACAGAGCCCGTCTCGGAAGAGACGGTAAAGAAGGCGTTCAAACACATTTAGGGTCCAGGGGCCCGGGTCCGGCGTCCGGAAGAACAAGAGGGGCACGGGGCATGGGAGACCGATGGACGACCGCCTGCGGCTGGGACGACCGTCCGCTGCCGCGGACTCGGACGATGGACGCGAGAGACTAAAGAACCAAATAGACCAGATAGACCAAATAGACCAGATAGACCAAATAGACCAGATAGACCGTCTTTATTTGTTGTCTTTGATGAAGCGGGCGAATGACCGGTCGTACGTGCGTTCCGCTTCTTTTGAGAAGAAACAGCCGGGGATCTGCTTCATCTTGCGGTGATAGGCCACGCACTCGCAGCATTTGCCGCGGTTCTCGCAATCATAGGTGCACGTGCATGCTGCAAGATTCTTCTCCGCGATGCATTCCATTGCCTCTCCTTCAGTTTTCTTCTATACTCTCAAAATCCTATCGATCTTCATTCACTTCCGGACGCACGTATTTTCTCAACCTTAACCTCAACCTTAACCTGTTTTAATAGATCAACGTCTTTGAGCCCTCGGGTATGATGTAGCAGAGCACGTCGCGTCCGACATCAACTGATTTGATCGCATCCTGAAGGCTTCCCGCAGGAGTCATGCCCATCTTTCGCACATCTGCCTCATCGAGGTCGGTTACGAACATCACGCTAAACCGTTCTGACTTGAGACGTGTTGCGTACGCCGTCTGTGCATAAACTTTATCACTCTCCCGCACAAACGGTTCCATCTCCTCTGCCGTAGGATAATTAAACCATGGAAGGAAATACGGATTGCCGATGCCGTCCTCACATTTTCCTATAAGAATAATAGATCCTCCGTCCTTGACCGCAGCCTGGGCATGATCGAGCGCCTTGTGCGTCTGGATGAAATCGATATCCTTCGGGTATCCGCCTGCACTCACTATGACTACATCAGCCTTATCCGTGACTTTGACGCCGAAATTATCCCCGTACCAGTTGCAGCCGGCTCTGTGAGCTTCTGTGACATTGCCGGCAAAGAGGTTTAGAAAATGTTTCTCGTCATCCACGACCGTGTTGATCAGGAAAAGAGGTATAGGCACGAGCGCCAGCGCCGCCATTAGCTCTTCGTGCATCGGGTTTCCGTCCATTATTCCGGGCCGTACCTTAGGGTGTTTTCCGGGGCTATCGGGAAGAAAGACTTTCTTATGCACCCCCAGCAATGTGTCGTAACCGGATATGCCCGGAAAGAGCGCTTTTCGTCCGCCGCCGTACCCCGCGAGGTAGTGAAAGCTGATCGACCCCAGCAGGATCGCGCCTTCTTTCCTGAGGAGTTTTGAGTTTACGCGAATCTCAAGTCCCGATGGCGTGCGGCCCAGCGATGCGAGCGTTGATGCGTCAAAGCAGTCGTGGTCAAGGCATGGCACCTTTTCGTACACGCCATCGGAGACTATGCTTCTTCTCTCTGCTTCCGTCTGCTTTCGATGATTCCCGAGGGCGAAGAGGATTTCGAGGTTGCACTCTTTGAAATATCTGTCACAGAGCAAGGGAAGAACAGACTCCGCGCCCATGTAGCGTGTTGTGTCAGGAACGATGAGAAGGATATCCCGGCCGGGCAGCCATTCTTGTAGAGCTTTTTCACCCACCGGGGATGAAAGGGCTGTGGCGAGCGCCTCCTCCAGCGGCCGGTGTGGCGGATGCTTGGGCTCGAGAATGCGTGTTTCCCAGTTCTCAGGCAGAGCGAGGGGAATCTCCCCCCTGCCGCATTTTAACGCATGCATTATTTTTTGCTTCATGCCCGTGACCCTTTTTCAGGCTATCGTAGACTGTAGAAGACGTCGCTTCCGCCGAAGATCGCCGTTTCTCCCAGTTCCTCCTCGATGCGGAGCAGCTGGTTATACTTGGCAATGCGTTCGCTTCGCGAAGCTGAACCCGTCTTGATCTGTCCTGCGTTAGTTGCAACTGCCAGATCGGCTATGAAGGTATCTTCGGTTTCACCCGACCGGTGCGAGATGACGCAGGTGTAACCCGCCCTTTTGGCGATCTCGATTGTCGTCAGGGTTTCGGTCACCGTGCCGATCTGATTCAGTTTTATAAGGATGCTGTTGGCAACGCCTTTCTTGATTCCCTCCATGAGTATCGCGGGATTGGTCACAAACACATCATCACCGACAAGCTGGATTTTCGATGAGCACTTCTGGGTGATAAGTTTCCAGCCTTCCCAATCCCCTTCTGCCAGCCCGTCTTCGATAGAGATGATCGGGTAATTCTTAATCAGCGACTGGTAAAAGGTAATCAGTTCTTCGGCCTTCATCGATTTGCCGTCGATCTTGTATTTGCGCGCTTTGAAGAGTTCACTGGCTGCCACATCAAGGGCTAGCAGAACGTCCTCTCCCGGTTTGTAACCTGCCTTTTCGATCGCAACGAGGAGAAGATCGAGCGCCTCTTTCGTTGACGCGATCTGAGGGGCGAATCCGCCCTCGTCCCCCACGCCTGTCACGTGGCCCTTTTCCTTGAGCACTGCTTTCAATGAGTGAAATACCTCGGCGCCCATACGCAATGCTTCCTTGAAGGAGTCGGCGCCTACAGGCACGATCATGAATTCCTGCACATCGAGAGGGTTCTGCGCGTGTGCGCCGCCGTTGATTACGTTCATAAGAGGTACGGGAATTTCTCGAGCGCGGACCCCTCCGAGATACTGGTAGAGCGGCAGGCCGAAATAATCTGCCGCTGCGCGGGCCACGGCCATGGAGACGCCGAGAATAGCATTCGCCCCGAGCTTGCTTTTGTTTTCCGTGCAATCAAGCTTGATCATCAGATCATCGATGTAAGCCTGCTCCGCGGCGTCAAGACCTTCTACTTCCTTGGCTATAATGTCGTTCACGTTCTTGACGGCCGTCTCTACGCCTTTTCCATTGTAGCGCTTCACGTCATTGTCTCTCAGTTCGAGTGCTTCTCTTTCACCGGTCGACGCGCCTGAAGGCACGATTGCGCGTCCAACTTCGCCGCTTTCAAGCACCACCTCAACCTCGACGGTTGGATTTCCCCTGCTATCCAGAACCTCACGCGCGAAGATTTCGTAAATGGTGGACATGATACCCTCCTTTGATGTATGCGACCGGCGTTTGATGAAGTTCGTTTATCGTGAATGTAGCACAGGAGGGCAGGGGGGTCAATGGGTTAAGAAATTCATGACGATTAACGATAATTCTTATATAGCGCAGACAGAAAAAATGTTTATACTATATAGCATGAGATACAACTTCCGGGTTACGATGCTGCACTGGTGCCTTTCTTTGATTCTGGTCTCATGTTGGTTCACAGCGGCCGCATGCGCGCCCGACTCGACCGGCGGGATTCAGCAGGGAGGAAACGTGGTCATTCTCCAGAAAGCCGATAGCGGGCGGCCAGTCGAAGTGAAGTCCGGAGACGTCGTCCAGATAGAGCTGGGCGGAAGCGGTGGAACGGGCTACTGGTGGTATGTTACCAAGATCGATTCGAAATACCTGGAGCTGATTTCCGAGACAACTAATCCCAACCCGGATCCGAAACTGATGGGTGGCCCGACAAAAGGGATCTGGCGCTTCACGGTCAAGGAGCCGGGCACAACCGAACTCGTCATGAAATATTACCGCGTCTGGGAGGGGCCGGAGAAATCCTCCGACCAGTTCGCGGTCACGCTGAATATCCACTAGAATATCCAACACCAGTTCAAAAGTATTCTCTAAGCTCATTCTGCATTGACCCCTGATTCTTATCGGCCCGCTTTTCCTCCCTCTCTTGCCGTACTATTACAACCAAGGATCTAATACCAGGGGTCATTCACTTTTAAACCTAAGGCTGATTGATTTAGTTTTAGTCATTGTTAAACTTTTGGGCGCCGCGGACGACCGTGGGGAGGTTTAGTTGCACGCTTGCGTCCAATCATATTTCGAAGGAGGGAAACAATGAAGAGTAAAGGCGTTCTATTTCTGTTCCTGCTTAGCGCATTAACGCTTTTCGTTTTGGGATCCAGTGCGCATAGTGCCGATATCGCGGCGCTTAATGCTACAATCCAGGCCACGGGAGGAAACTGGATAGCAGGTGAGACATCGATGTCGCGCCTTTCCCCTGCGGATCAGGCACGTCGGCTCGGTCTGCGCAGGCATACCTCTCGTCCCGCGGGCAACGTGCTTGCCGCATCCGCCCCCGGGGTAGGGCTGCCCGCCAGTCTCGATTGGCGAAACAACGGCGGCAATTATGTCACCCCCGTTAAGGATCAGGGTAATTGCGGAGGCTGCTGGGCATTTTCGGCGGCGGGCACGGCCGAATCAGCCACGCTCATCGCGAAGAGCACACCCAATACGAATCTCGATCTGGCAGAGCAGGTGCTGTTAGCATGCAGCGGCGCGGGCGATTGCGAGGCGGGTGGTTACATAGATGATGCTTCCGAATACATCCGCAGCGCGGGTCTGCCGCTTGAATCCTGTTACTCGTACACCGGAACCGACGGCACCTGTTCTTACGCGTGCGCCAACTGGCAGTCATCCGCCTACAAGATCAAGGAGTGGAGCTGGGTGGTCCCGTATGGCACCACGCCGACCACGGCTGCAATCAAGAACGCACTTTACACCTATGGGCCGCTCGCAACGACCATGGCAGTCTACTCAGACTTTTTCAGCTACAACAGCGGTGTCTATAAGTATGCGTCCGGTTACCTGGCGGGCTATCATGCCATCGTACTCGTGGGCTACAATGATGCGGGCCAATACTTCATCGTCAAGAACAGCTGGGGCTCAGGATGGGGAGAGCAGGGTTATTTCCGGATCGCTTACTCGGAGCTGACCAGCGATACCCAGTTCGGCTACGAAACGCTCGCCCAGACCGGGATTGGAGGAGCGAGTTTAACCCTGATGTCCTCTGCAAGTTATGACGGATCGGCCCTTGCCCCCGAGTCGATTGCGACGGCAATGGGCAGCAACCTTGCCATAACAACAGGCGATACGAACACAAAGGTGAGCGTTACGGACGGCTCAGGAGTCGCACGCGATGCTTACGTGTTCTATGCGTCTCCCACACAGGTCAACTTCTATATTCCTGCCGGAACAGCTCCAGGCACGGCAAATGTTTCCGTCACCAACGCCAAAGGTGTGGCAACGAAGGGATCAATACCGATTGTTTCCGTTGCGCCGGGGCTCTATTCTCAGAATGCTGACGGTAAGGGCGTTGCGGCAGCAAATATCTTCCGGATCAAGACAGATGGCTCATCAGGTTATGAAGCTGTCGCACGCTACGACACAGCCACAGGCAAGTGGGTGAGTATCCCTGTTTCACTAGGTTCACAAGGCGATCAGCTCTTTCTTATCCTCTACGGAACGGGAATCCGCTTCCGCAGTTCGCTGCAGGCGGTCAAGGCTACGCTCGGCGGTATGCAGGCGGAGGTGGTGTACGCGGGAGCGCAGGGCAACTATTACCTGGGTCTCGACCAGATCAATGTCCGCGTGCCGACCAGCCTGAAAGGCCGGGGAGAGGTGGATGTCGTTCTTACCGTGGATGGGAAGACGACCAATACGATTACATTCAACGTGCAGTAACAAAGCTTCGCAGCTCAAGAGACGGGACGGGCAGCGTCATGCCCGCCCGTCTCTAACCAATCTAACCAATCTAACCAATCTAACCAATCTAACCAATCTAACCAATCTAACCAATCTAACCAATCTAACCAATCTAACCAATCTAACCAATCTAACCAATCTAACCAATCTAACCAATCTAACCAATCTAACCAATCTAACCAATCTAACCAATCTAACCAATCAAACCAATCTAACCAATCTAACCAATTAGACCAGTTAAACAATAATCTTGCCCCGGCTCAATCGGCCTTTTTTTAACGGTCACTTTTGTCGTATACTATTACGCGCCCGCACCACGACGAGGGCGCAACTAATCGGGGCAAGAGCCTGACGCGAGGGAGGACCACTTGAGATCGGATAAAATGAAAAAAGGAATCGAAAAAGCGCCGCACCGATCACTCTTTAAGGCCATGGGTTGTATTACGGAAGAGCTGGAGCGGCCTATCATCGGCATAGCTAATTCTGCGAGCGATCTGATCCCCGGTCATATCCACCTCGACAAAATCAGCCGGGCGGCAAAAGACGGCGTCTATCTGGCGGGCGGAACGCCTATGGAGTTTTCTACGATCGGTATCTGCGACGGCATTGCGATGAATCATGAGGGTATGAAGTACTCGCTCGGCTCAAGAGAACTGATTGCCGATTCCGTTGAAGTGATGGCCAAGGCATACCCTTTTGACGGTCTTGTCCTTATACCCAACTGTGACAAGATCATCCCCGGCATGTTGATGGCAGCGATGCGCCTCAACATTCCCGCTATCGTGGTGAGCGGCGGGCCCATGCTTGCCGGCAAGTTCAAGGGTAAGCCGGTCGATCTCATCTCGGTCTTCGAAGGGGTAGGCAAAGTCGCGGGCGGTCTCATGACCGAGGCAGAGCTTACGCAACTTGAGGATTGCGCCTGTCCCGGTGCGGGATCGTGCGCGGGCATGTTTACGGCAAATTCTATGAACTGTCTGACAGAGGCCCTCGGTCTGGGTCTCGTCGGTAACGGCACTATTCCCGCGGTTTACGCCGGAAGAATAAGGCTTGCCAAGCGCGCGGGGAAAAGGATTATTGATCTCGTCAAGGAAAATGTGAAGCCGCGGGAGATAGCGACTCTCGATGCTTTCAAGAACGCCATAACGGTCGACATGGCTTTCGGCGGCTCTTCCAACACTGCGCTGCATTTGCCGGCTATCGCGCACGAAGCAGGCATCCAGCTGCCGCTCTCGCTCTTTGATGAGATTTCGGAAAAGACGCCGCATTTGTGCAACATGAGTCCTGCAGGGCCACATCACCTTGAAGATCTGAATGAAGCCGGCGGCGTATACGCGATCATGAAAGAACTCTCAACGAAAAACCTGATTAGAAAAGGCTGCAAGACGGTGGAGGGAAAGAAGGTGGGTGAGATTCTCGAAATGGTTGAAGTCCTCGACCGCGACGTGATCCGTCCAACCGGAAATCCCTATCACCAGAAGGGAGGGCTTGCCGTTCTGTCCGGCAGCCTCGCACCGCAGGGCGCTATTATAAAGACTGCCGGCGTTCCCGGCGACATGCGTATCTTCAAAGGCACGGCGAAGATTTTCGAAAGTGAGGAAGAAACAGTTGCGGCCATCATGAAGGGCAAGATCAAAGCAGGAGACGCAGTGATCATACGCTACGAAGGGCCGAAGGGCGGACCCGGCATGAGGGAGATGTTGACACCTACCAGTGTCCTCGTCGGGCGAGGGCTTGATAAAGGCGTTGCGCTGATCACCGACGGGCGATTCTCCGGCGGCACGCGCGGCCTCTGCATAGGTCACGTGAGCCCTGAAGCCGCTGAGGGCGGACCTATCGCATATGTCAGGAACGGAGACCGGATCGAGATCGATCTTGAGAAGAAAACAATGAATCTCCTCGTGGCAAAAGAAGAGATGAATAAGAGAAAAGCAGGTTGGAAAAGGCCTGAACCGAATATCAAAGAAGGCTACATGGCCCGTTACGCCCGCATGGTGACCGGAGCGGCGAGCGGAGCGGTTTTTAAAGACTAGGTAAAATCAAAAGCAGGTTAAGGTTGAGGTTGAGAAAAGACATAGTGAAAACAGACAAGAGAATCTCATGGGTTTCTTGCCTTTCTTAACCTTAACCTTAACCTCAACCTGTCTTTAGGTACGGTGTTACATGGATAACAGGATCATCGAAGAGATCACAAAAATTGTCGGCAAAGAGAATGTCCTGGCGTCTGTTGAGGACCGCAAATGTTATTCGTACGACGGGAGGGTCGATGGCGGACTGCCGGACTTGATTGTCTTCCCGTCTTCAGCTGAGGACGTGTCGCGCATCCTCGTGCTGGCAAACGAGCACCGTTTTCCTGTTATCCCACGAGGACAGGGTACCGGCCTGACGGGAGGCTCGGTTCCTGTTGTCGGCGGTGTGGTGCTCGTCTTAATGCGGATGAACCGCATTCTTGAGATTGATGTGGAGAATCTTATCACTGTCGTGGAGCCCGGCGTCATTACGTTTGTACTTCAGGAGGAAGTTGCAAAGAAGGGCCTTTTCTATCCCCCGGATCCATCGTCCTACAAGTACTCGAGTATTGGCGGCAATATCGCGGAATGTGCGGGAGGTCCCAACTCCCTGAAGTATGGCGTTACGCGTGACTACGTGCTCGGTCTTGAGGTTGTGCTGCCCACGGGTGAAATTATGAATACGGGCGTCCGCACCATGAAGGGCGTTGTCGGATACGACCTGACAAGGCTGATCGTCGGAAGCGAAGGGACTCTCGGCATAGTCACTAAAATAATCCTGAAGCTGATACCGCTACCTGAGAAGAGGGCCACCATGCTTGCTCTTTTCAGAGAGGTTGAAGACGCGGCGAGAACAGTTTCGGCGATTGTGGCCGCGCGGATCGTGCCTTCCACGATTGAGTTTCTGGACAGGGCGTCCATCAAATGCAGCGAACAGGCATCGCCCATGGGCCTGCCTGAAGAGGTAGGCGGCCTTCTCATCATAGAGGTCGATGGTAATCAGGAATCGGTGGTGGCGGAGGCTGAGAAGATCAAAAAAATCGTGCTGGAGCATCATGCGATTCGCTGCGATCTTACGCAGGATCCGAAGGAATCGGATAAGCTGTGGCAGACCCGGCGTACTGTTTCTCAGGCCACATACAACCTGAATCCCGTGAAGATAGCGGAGGATGTGGTCGTTCCCCGCAGTGAAATACCGACGCTCATTCGAGCTCTTGAAGAGATGGGAAAGAAGTATGGCATCCCCATATTAAGTTTCGGTCACGCAGGCGATGGAAATTTCCATGTGAGTATGATGATCAAGGACACGGCGGAGGAGAGGGAAAAGGCCGAGGAAGCGGTCAAGGAACTTTTTGCAACGACCGTGAGGCTCGGAGGCACGCTTTCCGGTGAGCACGGCATAGGCCTGTCCAAAGCGCCGTATCTCGGCATGGAACTGTCTGATCAGGCGATGCTGACGATGAAGAAGATCAAGCAGTTACTCGATCCGAATAATATATTGAATCCGCATAAAATATTTCCAACCTAACTGGCGGGGCATCTTTCGCGCCTTGACAGATAAACTTGATCTCTTTATGCTTTGCCTGCAAAGAATCGAGCTCATTATCTGCCACTGACACTGCCTCGGGAGGGGAAACTATGCGACACCTTCAGACGCATCGTTCTTTCGTGAGTTACATCGATCGCACCCGTGAGTACTACGCAGCGCAAGGCTATCTCCAGGCCTACGCATGGCCCCGCCATGATGAGGTACCGTATACCCCATTACGAAAGTCTCTTTCGCAATGCCGGGTAGGATTGGTGACCACGGCAGGCACGCCCCAAGCCGAGGTAAAACTCGACTCCCTGGGATTGGGGTTGGCAGTAAGGGAGTTGTATACGCAACCGGTGAACCCACCACCTACCCGTTTATTTACGAAGGATTTGGGTTGGGACAAAGAAGCGACCCACACCGAGGACGTTGACAGCTTCCTACCTATAAACCGTTTGTCTGAATATGCAGCCGACGGCCGTATTGGCTCTGTGTCTCCCCGCTTCTATGGAGTACCAACTGACTACAGTCAAAGCAGAACGTCGCAACGCTACGCACCCAGGATCCTTGAATGGTGCCGTGAAGATAGTGTTGACGCCGTGCTTCTCTCAGCTCTTTGACCGGTGTGCCATCAGACCGTGAGTCTGGTCGCTCGGCATCTGGAGGAGAATGGAATTCCAACCGCAATCATGGGCTCCGCGCGGGACGTCGTTGAGGAATGCGGTGTCGCTCGCTTTGTGTTCACAGACTTTCCACTCGGAAATCCGTGCGGGAAGCCCTGGGACCCCGATATGCAGCACTCGATCGTGGGGATAGCGCTTGATCTGTTGGATCGGGCCTGGATGCCGCGCACTACAGTCCAGACGCCGTTCCGCTGGGGAGACGATACGTGGCGTGACGCCTTTTTCCGAGTGAATGACAGCAATCGCGAAGCCCTTGCGCAGGCAGGTGAGGAGCGCCGCCGCCTTCAGGCCGAAACAAAAGCCGACGGATGAACATTCCATTTCACGTAACACTCATTTCACTGCAACCAGCTCGACCTCGAATACTAACGTCGCGTTAGGACCGATGGGACCAGCGCCCTGTGCACCATAAGCGAGCTCTGGTGGGACAAAGAGCTGCCACTTCGAGCCTTCCTTCATCAGCTGTAAGGCCTCAGTCCAGCCAGGCATGACACCGCTGACATGGAACGTCGCTGGCTCGTTCGTTTCGTATGAGCTGGCGAACTGTGTACCATTGATAAAGGTCCCCTTGTACCGGATGACGACGGTATCACTCGCCATCGGTGTCTTGCCTGCGCCCTCTTTGATCACTTTGTACTGCAGGCCGCTGGGCCGAGTTTTTACCCCTTCCTTCTTCTTGTTCTCGGCCAGGAAGACGGTTCCCTCCTGTTTATTTTTTTCACCAAGCTTCTTCCTCTCTTCAACCCTTTCCTTCTGATATGCCGCAATGAAGTCCTTTGCTTCCTGATCGCTGATCAGGAGCTTGTTTCCGAGCATTGAATCCTGCATGCCCTTGCTGACAATCGCAGGATCGACGTCGATGGATTGCCTTTTCAGATCATTGGCGGTCTGTACCCCGATGATGTAGCTCAACTTCTCTCTCGGCGTTTTGAGCGTCACCGCATCTGCGGCGCACAGGCTGGATGCACAGAAAAGCACAGCGACTGCTGGTAAAACTGATCGCACTTTCATGGTGCTCCTTTTGATGATATTCATATGGTGATGGCCACATTCTACGCCGGGGACAGTTCACAATGCAAGGTGCCCTTCTTCAATTCCATCGAGCACCGAAAAGGGACCGACTATGACGTCGAGAGGATTGATCATCGTAAAGAGCCTCGAGTTATTGAGGTCCCGCCATGAGAGGCTATCGTAGGTAGCGTCTTTCGAGGGCCGGGCGAGGGATACGTGAAGATGTGGATGGATACTCACTTTTGACTTATGGGAGTCCGCCACTATCCCAATGATCTCTCCCTCCTTCACGGCACGTTGCAACCGCACGGCTTCGCCAACCGCCGTATGGCCGTAGATGGTGAGGAACGGGCTGCCACTCTCGGGGAATCTGTGCTCGAGAACAATCGACGTCTCTACAAAATCATCAATGATCGCGACCACAGTCCCGCCATACATGGCAGGGATTCTCGTTCCTTTCTCGAGGCGGGAGAGCCTTCCCCGCCGGTCTTTGAACAGACAGAAGTCCAGTCCCTCATGAGGGGCTGTGCGCCTTCCTCTGTCGCCCCACCATTTGCCTTCGGCCTTGAACAACATGGCCGCCAGGAACACCCACTCCTGAAAACCGTGCCGATCGAGACCGTTCTCTCTCAGCATGAAATCGGAGAAGCGGCTCATGGGTATGCCACTCGTAGGGCAGCTTTCAGTGATTCTGACTTTCTCGTCGTCCATGCTTTTCGGTATAGTTTACCACTGAAGCGCTCAGCTTTAGCGGAGGAGATATTGGCTAAACCTTTCCGGATTGATTAGGGCTGACGCGCAAAGGTGGAAGCTTGCGACGATACCCTTTTGCACCTGTGAATTATGCAATGATAGACGGCCCGCCACTCTTATCCGAGGTCAGCATCAAGGTCAGCCATTTTTCTCTTGATTTTTGACGATAGGTTCTTGTCAGAATAGCGGGGAGAGCCGTCTATTCTCTGTCTGATGGTGATGAAGGGTGGCAATTCTGTCCCGGCTTCGTGTCCTCTGGTCCGAAACCGCTCTACCTTTAACAACGACAGACCCTCATGCCTCCCTTTATACCGGTCGAGTTCGAAATGCTGGCCATTCCACAAAAAACAAATACGGTCTTTGATCAAAGGCTCCGTGCCGGGCTTGGCAAGCTTTATCAGGTTAAAGTACTGTTGTTCCGTTATCAGTTCTTCTTCCTCGGTGCTTGGATCAGATTTTCTGATCCTGCTGAGAAAGTACAGAAAAGAAAAATCCTGACTTCTTTTCTTAATCCTCACTACTTCATCAGGGTCTCTCGAGCGCAGATACACCTGCTCTATCTCCATAATCTGATGTGTTGGTAGTTCTTTATACAGTACCCGTTCAACCAGATACCTCTCTGGCGTCTCCATCGATTCAGGGATTCCGAGAACCTGCGAAATTGCGGAGAACGCCTGCCGTACCTTGCCTTGAAAGTCGGTTCTGCTGTCGATTATCTTGAAACGTGGATGGCCAAGCCAGCTGTCCTTGATCCTTGCATCGATAAGGGCCGCTTCCTCAGCCGTTTCGAGTCGTGCGCAGTTGTTCTCTCCGGTATAGTACTCCAACGCCCCATCGGCCGCAGTCACCAGGTGTACGACACCATGGTAACGATCCCGGAGCGTCATCTCTTTGAGTCCCTTTCGCCGCAGCATTTTGCTGAAATCTTCCGGAGTCATAAAGGCCTTGATATCCATAACGCCGCGATCGAGAAGCAGGACCTTTTTGCGTTCAGGGAAGATCTGCGTCACTGCGCGGAGATACGTTTCTTCAAAAGCCAGCTGCATGTCCAGGATCGCTTCTTCATACAATGCGACCTGCTGGGGCCTATCCATCTTGCGCCGGTCGATGCCGTTGTTCGTGATCAGGGTTGCGGTTTCGGGTATGATAAAGACCATGTAACCATAATCCGACAGTCGTTCAGTGAGATACGCCATTGACGTGGTCTTGCCGCTGCAAGGGCCACCGGTCAGAACGATCATACGGGCAGGCTCGATTAGTCGGGAACTGCTATACATCAAAGAAACTTCTCCTTCCACGTCAAAATAGGCAATGCGCAATGCCCTGAGGATCCGGCGAAGGCGATATTCTGCTGATGTACGTTCGACGTCGTTCAAGTGCCCAGCCTCGCCTAGAAGCTTACGGACAACTAGCATTCTCCTACTTTTGTAAGGAGTAAAGCAAATGATGAGGTTGTTATGACCGTTCTCTCGCCGCCACCGGTCACGTCCTATGGGCTTTCCTCTGAGATCAGGGTTGTCGCGTTGCTCAACGGATGCAAAGAAGGCATCCATGTCCACGCAGGCGATGATGCTTGCCATAGTTGATTATATCCGGGACTTGGCTCAAGCACAACAGAAGAGGCTACCGTTTCTCCTTCTTTTCTGAGCATTCTGACCGATAACATTCTAAGGTGCCTGATGTATTGTGAAGCGAGAACGCAATGTATATTCTGATTGACCTGGCTAGTCACCTCATGTCGGAAGCCATCTTTGAGCTCCTGGTGAAAAATGGATATGATCACGTAGTCGTGAACGGGAAGTCTCCTCGCAACGGGTTTACCCCTCATGTGCTGCTTGTTGACAGCACGACGCTCAACCATGACCTCTTAGGCCGGTACCCTGATGCGAAGGTCCTCCTCATCGACACTGGCATACAACATGACACACTCTGCGCCACCCTCCTCTCGTACCGGATACACGGGGTGCTCTCCGCCGACACGGAACTTCAGCTGTTCAAGAAGGCCCTTGCGGCTGTCAGCGGGGGACAGTTATGGACAGAAAACGGCTCAGTAAACGCTTTGCTTCACGACACCGGGTCCATCTCAGGGAAGAGGAAGTTCAGCCACATTTCCGGCAGGGAACAAGAGATCATCGAATGCATCCGCCAGGGATTGAGTAACAATGAGATCGCGCGGAAGCTCACCCTTTCACCGCATACGGTAAAAGCCCATCTCAATCGAATCTTCAGAAAGTTCAATATAACGAGCCGGTCAAAGCTGATGGCCTTGGTAATGCATAGCCCGCACGCAACCTCTGCTTAACCCCTTTGCGGAGTCCTATCCATATCATTGATGGCTCTTTATCACCGTCTCTGTCGCACTTCAGGACCTTGTTGTCGAAATCACCGACGTCGATTTTTTCTTTGACCTACTTGTTCCATACCCTCTCCTGGAGGAGACGATGGAAGCAAAGTCTCCCGTCGGTTTTCCCTGGTCTATATTGCGGGCTCGTCAGGTTACCGTTATATCGGCGCTGCCTTCCCAGTAGCCGTGGAGATTGCAGCGCTGATGTGCGATAAGCGTAACCTTGCCCAGGGGGCTCGATTCTTTTGTCAAGGTTACCGTGAACGTTGCCTTGGGACTCAGGTATCCTCTGGGCTGAAAATCGATCCTGCCGGCAGGCTCATTGCCTATGTCAAGCTCAATGAACTCGATCCAGTGAGCTTGCCCCATAGGATGAATGACTTCCCCCACGCTCACTTCAACCGCAAAAGGTTCGCCACTCTTGACCGTTTGAGGGGCGGTTACCACAGGGGCATGTGACTTCTCCAGCGGGGTCTTGTTCGAAGGATTCTTGACTCTGTTGATCGTCTCGAAGAGGTTTTGATCAACCTTTGCGGGAAAGTACTTTTCGGAGGCCAGTGCTTTTGCAGCAGCACCAGCTACTATCGTTCCAATGGCCGTACTTTTTAAGAAAGCTCTTCTATCCATACTTCCTCCCTTCTTTTTGGTTGACTGACGAAATGAAATGTATTTCAGTTAACCTTTCCACTTGTTAAGACATAGTCATATCACATTAATGTCTTCCGTTTTTTCAAACCATATGGATACCAGCGCATAACACGATTTGGCGTCACAGGTGTAACTCTGCCTTATCGTGTCTACTTGGATTTTGTGCGAGGCCAACCAAGCGTTAATCTCCTTCTCCAGATCACTCGCATTTCCACTATTGACGAACAGTTTAACTTCCATATCTCAAACCTCCAGTCTCATTTTTTGTTGCTTGGTGCCGGCGTGCTAACATTTTGGCTCAAGGCAACGGCTATAAGAATTCATTAGACGCCTGAGCATCTTCCCTTAGTCGGCACTCCATCAAAAATTATAAGCATGATTGCGGCTTTTTTCATAACAAGTTTCACTTTGGCCTTAAATGCTTCCGCTGCAGCCTCGCCCGTGCCCACAGAGCTTTTGCGAAAAGGCGTCGAGACGTGCTTTTCAAATCGTGTAGTCTCGCGCGAAATACGTCATCTGACATCGACGCACGTCGAAAGCGCTGTTCTAGAGGTTTTGGATAATGGCTTCGGCGAATTCAGAGCAGCGGACCTTTTGTGCGCCTTTCATCTGTCGGGCAAGATCGTAGGTGACCGCCTTGCTTGCGATCGTCTTTTCCAAAGCTCGGGAAATGGCAACGGCAACATCGTTCCAGCCAAGATAGTCGAACATCATGACTCCCGAAAGGATCAATGATCCGGGATTGATCACGTCCAAACCGGCGTATTTGGGGGCTGTTCCATGCGTGGCCTCAAAAACAGCCGCCCTGTCCCCGAGGTGCGCACCCGGCGCCATGCCCAATCCGCCGACTTGAGCTGCCAGCGCATCCGACAGGTAGTCTCCATTCAGGTTAGGTGTGGCCAATACATCGTATTCTTCAGGTCTCAGAAGGACCTGCTGAAACATCGCATCCGCAATCCGATCTTTGATAACGATTTTCCCTGCGGGGACATCAGCCCTCGTTTCTTCTGCCATTTCGCTTTCTAAAATAATTTTGTCCCTGAACTCTTCCCGGGCAAGCTCGTACCCCCAATCCCTGAAGGCTCCTTCCGTGAATTTCATGATGTTCCCCTTATGCACGAGCGTGACGCTTTTCCTGCCATGTGAAAGAGCATACTCTATGGCTTTTCGGACAAGACGCTTGGTCCCGAAACGGCTGATCGGTTTAATCCCGATGCCCGAATCCTCGCGTATTTTGTTCCCCATATTTTTCTCGATGAACTCTCTGATTTTTCGTACCTCTTCGGAGCCTTCTTTCCATTCGATCCCCGCATAGACGTCCTCTATGTTTTCCCGGAAGACAACCATATCTGTTTTCTCGGGATGCTTCAGAGGGCTTGGCGTCCCGGTCATATATTTAACCGGCCGAATGCAGGCATAGAGATCGAGCCTCTGCCGCAACATAACATTGATGCTGCGAATTCCGCCTCCCACCGGAGTCGTAAGAGGTCCTTTGATTGCTATCCTGCAATCTCGGATTGTTTCGATCGTTTCTTCAGGAGTCCAATCGCCTTTCAGACGCGATGCCTTTTCGCCCGCGAAGATCTCAACCCATGCGACCCTTTTTGAGCTTCCGTAACACTTCTCGATTGCAGCATCAAACAGGCGCACAGAGGCTCTCCAGATATCGGGTCCCACTCCGTCTCCCTCAATGTAGGGGATTATAGGGACATCCGGAACGAGAAGAGAACCATCGGAACGAAACTCAATTTTCTCCGGCATGACATACCTCTATTAACGGGATCGATTTACCAAACGGGGAATAAGCTAACACCGCTTCGTTATTCTTTCAAGAACTGATACGGCGCCACGTACTCTTCATGCGACAGTCTTAGTGACATTGCGGGAATTTTGTCTTACAATCCTAGGCAGGTGCCGGATGGCGAGGAATGATAATTTTGAAACGGAGTGCCGACCCGATGCTGATGCGCTCCTCCGGGAGATTCAGCGCGAAGAGAAAAAACGCGGCACGCTTAAGATATTTCTGGGCTACTCACCAGGCGTGGGTAAAACGTACGCGATGCTTCAGGAAGCATACCTGCTGTGTAACCGCGGTGAGGACGTGGTGCTCGGTATTGTGGAAACGCATAAGCGATCCGAAACCGAAGCGCTGCTCCACGGGCTCGAAATTATTCCGCCACGGCTGATAGATTACAAAGGGATTCAGCTTCACGAAATGGATATCGATGCAATTCTGGCGCGCAGGCCTGGTGTGGTACTCGTGGATGAACTGGCGCACACCAACGCCCCAGGCAGTCGCCACCCGAAACGATACCAGGACGTTGAGGAATTGCTCGAAAGCGGCATTGGTGTTTATACCACGGTGAACATCCAGCATTTTCAAAGCCAGGTGGATGTCGTAGAAAAGATCACGGGAATCCGTATGCAGGAGACCGTGCCTGATACTCTTCTCGATCGCGCAGACGAGGTACAGGTAATTGATATCCCTCTTGAAGAATTGAACGAGCGGTTGAGAGAAGGGAAGGTCTACGTTCCCGATCAGGCCCGTCGCGCGATGGAAAATTTCTTTCAACGGGGAACTCTGGTTGCCTTGCGTGAACTGACGCTCACGCTTGTCGCGCGCAAGATGGGTACAGAGCTCCTGAATTACATGAAGGCAAAGGCAATTTCGGGTCCATGGGCTGCGGGCGAACGCCTGATGGTCTGTATCGGCCCAAGCCCGCACGCGCTGCAACTGCTTCGCAAGGCTTACACCATCGCGAAAGAGACCAACGCGGAGTGGTACGCTGTCTACGTCTCCCTGCCGGCGCTGAAAGAACTCTCGAACGAAGAGAGGAGCTACTTGACGGATTCGCTCAACCTCGCGGAAGAGTTGGGCGCGAAGACCTCGACGATCATGGGGACCGATATAGCGGAAGAGATTTTGAGGTTTGCGCGGGAACAGAACATCACACGAATAGTCGTCGGCAAACCCCGGCAAAGGCGTCTCGCATTTATTAACCCTTCGCCAGTGCAAAAGTTGCTGGGGGCCAACGCAGAATTCGAACTGCATCTTATAACGCGCGCTGCAGAGACCCAAAGCACGCAGCCGAAACAAGCTTTCAAGTGGCCGGCACTGCGCCCTGAAGATTACCTCGTCAGCATCGGCATGGTCGCCGTCGTGACAGCGCTCGACTTTCTTCTGCAGACAATCGTAAGGCCCGAGTCTCTCGTTTTCATTTACCTGATAGCGACCATTGCGGCAGCTCTGCGCTTCGGCATGGGGGCATCGCTGTTTGCGTCGATCCTCAGCCTGCTTACCTTTGATTTTTTCTTTACTCAGCCGAAGTATAGCTTCAGCATGTATCACTTTCACGATATCGTCAACGGGATCGTATTCTTTTTTACATCAGTTGTGGTCGCCCAATTGGCGGGAACGGCGAAGGAGCGGAACCTTGCCCTTCAGGTCCGCGTCAAAAGGATGACTCTGATCGAGGAGATGAGCAAAGAGTTCCTGATGATGCCGCCGGTCGAGCAACTCATCGGGGGATTTGTGCAGGACGCGAAGGAATGGAAGAACGTGCTGCCGCTGCTACGAACTACGGTACTCGATGACGTGAGCCACATAATAGTCAAGTATGTCGCACGAGTGCTGGATGTGCCTTGTTTCGTGCTTTTCAAGGGTCAGGAAGGCAGACTTCAGGCGTGGGCCAGGAGTAAACCTGATATCGATCTCAGTGCCCATGAAATGACTGTCGCCGAATGGTCCTATACTCACGGAGAAATGGCCGGGGCAGGTACGCAGACATTACCGAACGTGAAGAGCTTTTTTCTTCCCATGAAGTCGGAGGAAGAGACGGTCGGCGTGATCGGCATCCAATTCGAGTTCAAGAACCTTCTGCTCGACCAGAGACGTCTGCTCGCGGCGATATCGAGCTTGGCGGCGCTCGCAGCGGCCCGCTGGGCAAACGTCTAATACCGATTCGCCTTCAAGTCCCACGGGGATGCTTCGCTACGCATACCTTCGTTGTCGCTGCGTCGCTCTCCTTGACGTACCCCAAGGTACGTCTTCGTCGGCTCCTCGCTGCCGCCTCGGTCTGCACTCGAATGCGAATCGGTATTCCGCTTAGTCGCCTTCCCAGAAGCTGCCCGTTACTCGGGCATGGCAGTGACTTCGCAACGATACTGGGTCGTCCCTGTTGTACTGCAGCATGAGTCCGGGTATAATCAACCATGGTAAGCATAATCGCATGCGTCGACATGGACGCCTTCTTCGCATCGGTAGAACAGCGCGACAATCCTGAACTGAGAAATAAACCGATAGCGGTCACCGGCGGCGGCGAGAGGACGGTCATAACGACTTCCTCGTATGAAGCCCGTGCGTATGGTGTGAAGACGGGAATGACCACGTATCAGGCGAAGAAGCTCTGCCCTGATCTAATCTTCGTCGTGGGGAACAACCAGAAATACGCCCAGGCCTGTGCGATGCTGGAAGAAATCTGTCTCCGCTTCACGCCGGATATCGAGATCTACTCAATAGATGAAGTCTTTCTCGACATCACCGGTTCGTACCACCTTCTCGGCACGCCGGAGCATCTGGCGCATACTTTGAAAACTACGGTTAAGAATGAACTGGGACTTACCTGCACGGTGGGCATGGGGCAGAATATTCTCATTGCCAAGCTCGCCAGTGACCTTGCAAAACCCGATGGTTTCAGGTGGATGAAGGAAGATGATCTGCCTGTCGTTCTCGAGCGCCTTCCGGTGAAAAAGCTCTGGGGCATCGGATCCCACACTGAGGAAAAACTCCGGGCCATGGGCATCACGACGTGCGGCGAGCTGGGAAGAGCGCCTCTTTCTCCTCTCGTAGAGCGGTTCGGCATTATGGGAGAGCGCCTCAAGGCCATGGGTGCGGGAAAGCTGGAACGGCCCCTCGAAGTGGCATCCCCGGAATCTAAATCGATAGGCCACAGTATCACCTTGCCTGAGGACCTGTCGAAACGCGACGAGATGACGAGCTGTCTTCTCCGGCTGAGTGAAAAGGTCGGACGCCGGGCACGCCGGTACGGTTACAAGGGAAGGACGGTGACACTCACGGTACGGTACACAGACTTCAAGACCTTTACGAAACAGACTACGCTTCCTGTCTATACGAACGATACCGGTGAAATTTATCGCTGCGCAGTCTCCATCCTCGATGGGATACGGCTCCGCAAGAAGGTGCGGCTCTTCGGCGTTTCTCTTTCCGGGTTCGGCAAAGATGGTGACCAGATGCTCCTCTTTGAAGAAACGAAGCGCGAGAAGAAAGCTGCACTGGCAAAGGCCATGGACACTGTCAATGACAAGTTCGGCGAGCACGCGATTGTGCAGGCGGCGACCATAAGCCAGGAAGAAGGCCCCGGGGTTATTTCGCCATCGTGGCGTCCATCGGGGGTGAGGAACAGCGACCGATAGCTGTTTGGCGCTATCATAGAAACCATGTGCTTAGTCTCAACAAAAACAGGGAATGCTTTCGTTTAAAGCAATCTAGTTCCTCTTCACAGTTCCGAGGACTTTGTATAATCCTCATAACAGAGGCGAATTCTATTTCTCGCGCCCACACTTCCACCTGCAAATGTTGAATTCAGGAATGAACAGGGGGATTGCGCATTGCCATTTGAAAGCAAGCGTGGGGGCAGATCTATTATCCGCTTTCCACCCGTCCGGTAGCATGCATGACGATACAGTAGGTTGCTGTGACGATTGGAAGGAAGCCGCGAGCGGCACGAGGGGTGTCGTACCCGAACTTCATAGTAGGTAGAAAGCGACAGGGGCCGGCCAATCCTCCCTTACCGCCTTAGGACATTTCAACATCATACTTTCCCAAGCAGCCTCAACATTCCGTCGAGAACCGTGTAAGGATTGGGCGGGCAGCCGGGAATATAAAGATCAACAGGGATTATCTCATCCACGCCTCTATGGACCTCCCTGTGTTCCGCGAACATGCCACCGGAAATGGCGCATGCGCCCGATGCAATGACGATTTTCGGGGATGGCGTTGCCTCATAGGTTTTCTTCAAGGCCAACTCCATGTTCATCGTAACAGGGCCTGTCACCAGGAGACCGTCGGCGTGGCGTGGCGAAGCGACAAACTGTACGCCGAATCTGGAGAGATCGAAGACGACCGTGTTGAGGACATTCACATCCGATTCGCAAGCGTTGCAGCCGCCGGCGCTCACCTGTCGCAGGCGCAACGATCTCCGGAAAAGTCTGAGCCGGTTCTGTTCAAGCGGCAAAGCAGGACGAAATGTCCCGGCGCCGCGGAGCAGAAGGCTTCGCCGGTCCCGCGAAGCCATGCGGTATTCCGAGGTAAACCGAATGGCCTTATCCGGACAGGCGCGCTCACAGTTCCCGCAAAAGATGCATGCGCCGAGGTCGAGCACGATTCCACCCTGATCCTTTGTGATGGCGTTTACCGGACACGCCTGAATGCACAGGATACAATCCTTACCGCACTTCGATGAATCGATTTCCGGCAGTCCGCGAAACCGGTCGGGCAGGGCGGGCGGCTCGTTTGGATAGTTAACCGTTCGCCGGCCTTGAGCAATTCTTGTTTTCACGATGCTATACATCGGCAACCTGCCCCGTCATAGGTCGAATCCGCAGTAGGAAAGATTGAAACTCTTGTTGCAGAGCGGGAAGTCGGAAATCTCCTCGTTCCGCAGGGCAAGGGCAAGGCCGAACCAGTTATGAAACGATGGATCAACGATCTTGTAGCGTCTGATGCGTCCCTTTTCATCCGTGAGAGCGACATGGCAGATCTCTCCCCGCCAACCTTCCACAAGTGAGACCGTAAGGGCATCGGTCATCAACGGTTGTTGAGCCCTCGACATAATTCTGTCCTGCTTCTTCTTAGACGTACCTTCCAGTTCGGGAATATGTTGCAGCAGGAATTCCGCGGATGTCTGCACCTCGCGCCACCGAACATAGGCCCGGCCAAAAACGTCCCCGGTATCATGGGTGCAAACGGGAATATGGGCAAACCGGTAGTAGCCGTATGCATGGTCCTGGCGTACGTCACGAACACACCCGCACGCCCGCGCCGCGGGCCCCACGAGTCCGATCTTCTCGGCGATCTCCTCGGTGAGCGTGCCGGTCGACTCCAATCTGTCGGTAACAGATGACTCTTCCCACAAGAGACTGGTGGCGCCCAGAAAATCGGCGAGAGCGCTCTGAAGCCTGGCGTACAAATCGGCTGTTCTCTTCTCGTCTATGTCATATCCGATACCTCCGGGAACGACGAGGCCTCTCCCGAAACGGTTGCCGCATATGAGGGCGGTCATATTGAGAAAATCTCCGCGGATCCGGCCGCAATACGACATGGTCGGCAGAAATCCGATGTCTCCCGCCAGAGCCCCGAGATCTCCGGTATGATTGGCGCAGCGCTCCAGTTCGAGGGCGAAAGCTCTGATGAGATTTGAAGACGGGGAAACCCGGCACTGCGTTAACGATTCGATAATCTGGCAATACGCTGTCATGTGTCCGATCGTGGTGTCGCCCGCGACGGCTTCCATCTGAAAGGGCGTGACAGCGAAAGGTCCGCCACTCATCGCGTCCTCGACCCCCCTGTGCTGATAGCCCAGCGATATTTCCAGATGGTAGACCGTTTCCCCGTGGCACTGAAACCTGAAGTGACCCGGCTCGATAATTCCCGCATGAACGGGACCGACGGCAACCTCGTGAATCTCCTCGCCGTGCATGCGAAAGAAATCGGCCTGCCCTATCGTTGGAGCTGAAGTCCCGCTGCCTGATCTCTTCAGCGGAAAACGGACGGGCTTAAGCCAGGGATGGCCGTCGGGAACCGATCCGGTCTGCTCAAATATCTCCCGTTCAAAAAGATGGACTTGAGGGAAGTCTTCCGTCAGGGAGGGAAAATGGCCCGACCGCACCGTTCCGGAGAGCACATAGAGCACACCGTTTATATCGTCCGCGCATATCGCGTAGAGACGCGTCTGCCCGGAATCGGATCGATCGCCGAAATAGGCGCACACACGATACCTTTGGAGAGCATCTCCGCAAGTGCTTGTGCGAAGGCGTCTCCATCAAACACGGGGATATCCTTCACCGGGAGCGGCTGCTTGTTGCGCAGGTGAGGTATGCGTGCGGTCATAATCCGATCCCGTTTTCAATAGCAGCGCTGACATTTGTCAAGAAGTCGGCGAATGGCGAGGGAATCCACAGGCCCAAGCAGAAGCAGTGCGGCCAGACAGACCACCACGATCCCACGATCAACGAGACGGACTCTCTCGGGTCTGGGCTGCACAATCGCGCCGTCGCCGAAGGAGACGTCCATTGCATGCTTCAAGGCGCTTATGAAAACAGCCAACGCCGAGAACAGAAACAGGCCGACGACCAGGTATCTTCCCTTGAAAAAGGCCTCTTTGACGATCAGAAACTCGCTCATAAAGATTGAAAAGGGGGCGACGCCGATAAGCACGAGGATGGATATGAAAAAAGCGGATCCCCACACCGGAACATGGCGGACCGCCGCCTTGATGTGACGCATGTCCCTCGTCCCGAACCGATGACTGATATGGCCCGCCGAATAAAAGGCAAGCGTTTTCGAGACCGAGTGATTCAGGGTATGCAGCATCGCGGCGAAGGTGCCGAAGCCTCCCAGACCGAGACCCACCACGATGATGCCCATGTGCTCCACGCTGTGATAAGCAAGCAGCCTCTTCATATCGTGCTGAATCGGGATAAAAACCGCCGCGAAGATCAACGACGTGAACCCGAATAGCAGGAGAATCGAGTGGGCTTCGCCGTTTCTTCCCAGAACGGCCTCGGTAACCGGCAGGTAACGCAGGATGCAGAATAGCGCACAGTTGAGCATGACGCCGGAAAAAACGGCCGATACGGGTGTCGGGGCCTGGCTGTGGGCGTCGGGCAGCCACGTGTGCATGGGCGAAAGTCCCGCCTTGGTGCCGTATCCCACCACAATGAAGATGAAGGCAAAAAGCATGACTTTCGGATCGATCATTTCGGGGTGCATGCTTAACTGGCTGAAGAGATAGACCGAATTGCCGCCCTGCAACTTTCTCGCAGCCGCAACGGTCAGCACCGTGCCCATAAAGGCGAAGACAATCCCCACCGAACAGATAAGCAGGTACTTCCACATCGCCTCAATGGAGAGGGCGTCGGAATCGGAAAGTATCAGAAAGGCCGACACCAGCGTCGTCGCTTCCAGCGCGACCCACATCACTCCGATGTTGTTCGACACGAGAACAAGCAGGAGTACGGCCTGAAACGCCTGCCAAAGCATGCAGTACCGTTTGACAAACGACGCCGAAAGCACGCCCGTGCCGATCCTGTCTTTAAAGTATCCGGTCGCATATATGGATGAAATCAGAAAGACGACATCGACGAGAAACATGTGGTACATCGTCAGGTGGTCAATGACGAGATTTTGCCCGTACAAAAAGAAGGTCCCTTTTGCAGATAGCCTCATTGCAGCGGGAACAGCGAGAATAAGTGCCAAGAGCGAGGTGTAAACAGGGATCCTGAGAATCCGACCCGGACTCGACAGGGGGATGCATGCGGCCGCGCCCGCGGCAAAGATAACAAAGATGGCCGGAATAACTATTTCCATTGCCATTACCGGGTGAGCCTCTCCAGGGATTGAATGCTGATGGTTTTGTGTTGTGTGTGGATATGGTGTACCGCCATGACCATAATGAAGACGCCGACGAGCATGTCGAGCAATACCCCCATCTCGACGAGAAGGGGCTGAAACGCGGCAATGGAGATGGCGAGGATAAAGGCCGAATTTTCAAAGACGAGATAGCCTATTATCTGGCTCACTACATTGCGCCGCGCCACAATCAGAAAGATGCCGACGAAGGCGGTCGCAATAGCAATCGACGCGTGAAAAGGCGAGACCGCCACCGACGAAAACGGGATCTTTCTGAGAATGTAGAACGCGAAGGCCGAGGTGATAAAGCCGTAGGCGGCTGAAAGCGAATATCCTACGGAGGGATCGACCTCACGAACTACACGTACGTCCCGTATGGCCCTGAAAAGATACCTCGGTATGACAATACCCTTTATCGCCATACCCAAGACAACAAGCAGGACCGTATGAAATGGTTCGGCGGGACTGGGGAGAAGCAGAGGGAGCATGCTCAGCAGGAAGCCCTGAATGGCCACGCCACGTATCATCGTCGTCAGTCTGCTCGCGGCGAGCATATAGAGATTGCAGACGACAATCGCCAGAGAGAGCCATACAAGAAAATCGAAGTTCATAACCCTTTCACCGATGATAGAATCCCCGATACGCTTATAAAGAAACCGAGCAACGCCACCCCACCCGCGCCGATCAAAAGCTGGGGCACTTTGATTAAACGCACCCGCGCCGTGAACGATTCGACGAGCCCTATGGCGACGGCGAAGAGGGCCATCAGTGCAAGGAGAACGGCCGTCTGTGCGGCCAGACCCGACGCCGGGAGAAGAATCCTCCCCAGCACCAATGAAAAGAGCCACAGCTTAATTGACGCCGCGTATTCGAGCAGGGCAAGGTCGGGCCCGCTGTTGTCAAGGATCATCACTTCGTGGATCATGGTAAGCTCAAGATGCGTGCTCGGGTCGTCGAAGGGTATTCGTGCATTCTCGGCAAGCAGTATGATAAAAAGCGGGATAGCCGTGAGCAGCACGGCAATCGAATCGGATACGATAGGCGCGGAAAGGGCAGCCGCAATGGTGCCTGCGCCGTTTGCCCGCATCACGTTGAGGAGGCAGACAAACATAACGGGCTCCGCAAGGGCGGAGAAGAATGCCTCGCGGCTCGCGCCCATGCCTTCAAACGCCGACCCCGTATCCAGGGCGGCAAGAATGAGGAAAAACCGCGCGAGACCTAGAAGATAGAGCAACACCGCGGCGTCGCCCACAAAAGACCATTGCCGGCTGATCGACAGGAAGGGAACGAAACAGGTCGCTGCAAGCGTCGTGGAAAATATGATCACCGGACTGATCCTGAACACCCACGATGTGGTCGTGCTGTAAACAATGCCTTTGCGAAATAGACGGAAAAGGTCGTAGTACGGCTGCAAGAGGGGCGGGCCCTGCCGCCCGGCCACTACCGCTTTGGTGCGGTTGATGACCCCGGCCATAAGCGGGGAGAGAATCAATGCAACCATCGGGGAAACAAGAAACGTCATTGCATTCATAAGAAGAATTTCCATACAATCAAGCAGAATACCGTTATTGCAATATAAAGAACGTACTGTCCTGCCTTGCCATTTTGGAACCATCGAAGCGATGCGAAGAGACGATCAAAAAGTTCCAGTGCCGGCGAGTACAATCTGGTCAGAAACCAGTCCTCTACCTCCGAATGAAAGGACCACGCAATTCCCGGAAACAGCTTCCCGTCGGACAGGATTTTCTCGTGTGCCGCCAGAGGGATCTTGAAGTGGTCTATAATAGGGGCGGCAAATGAAGAGGCGGTATATTGCATCGAAGGTTCAGGCCGGCTGTAGCCGCAATCCCAGGTAACCGTTCCGGTCACGGGGCGTCCTTTTCGCAGGAAAACCTTTATCAACCCTGCGACAAGTGCGGCGGTGAGTACGAATGAGCAGAGTATAACGCTCACGGTCATGGTCAACGAAGTGATGAAGGAGGTGACTGCCCCGGCTTCCGGTCCCGCAAGAAGAAGAGCGGGCCGTATCAAAAACGGCAGGATGAAGGGGCTGCCCATTCCAATAATGATGCAGAAAGAGGCTGGCAACGCCATTGCCCACAACATCGGGGCGGGAACATCACCAGGCGAGCCAGTCGTTTTCGTGCGCGGTTCCCCTAGAAAAACAATGCCGAAGACCTTGGTAAAACAGGCGGCGGCGAGACCTCCAATGAGCGCAAGGGAGACAACCCCGGCAACGCCCGCAATTGAGAGTGCAGGACTTGAGGCATGCACCGCGCCGGTTATTCCCGCGGCATAAATCAACAACTCACTGATAAACCCGTTGAAGAACGGCAGACCGCAGATTGCGACAGACCCGACAAGGAAGAAGAGGGCGGTTCTCGGCATAGTCTTGATCAAACCCCCGAGATTATCTATCTCGCCCGAGCCTGTTTGACGGATCACCGACCCGGCTCCGAGGAAGAGCAGACCCTTGAAAAGCGCGTGATTGAGCACGTGCAATAACCCTCCCGCGAAGCCGAAAAGAGCGATCACATTGGAGCCATATGCCGCACCGGTTATGCCGATGCCAATTCCCAAAAGAATAATGCCGATATTTTCAACGCTGTGATAGGCAAGCAGTCTCTTGATGTCATGTTGACCGATTGCGAAGAGCACCCCCAATACCCCCGAGACGCCGCCAAGGGCGATCAGCAAGGCTCCCCACCAGGCGTGGTAGGGTGCTATGAATGTCAAAATACGCAACAGGCCGTAAATGCCCATCTTAATCATTATTCCCGACATGAGTGCCGAGACATGGCTCGGGGCGGACGGATGGGCCAGAGGCAGCCAGACGTGAAAAGGAACAAAACCCGCCTTAAGGCCGAAGGCGACCAGGGCAAAGATGAATAGCAGATCGGCAGTAGCGCCGCCGTACTGCACGCCCTTCCAGGCGGCGAAATCGAATGAGCCGCTTAAGGCAGCGAGCAGGAAAAACAAAGCCAAGAGGAAAGCCGTCCCTATGTGCGCGGTGACGAAGTAGATCCACCCGGCACGCATTGCTGCGGGATTTTCCTTATCCGTTATGACGAGACAAAAGGACGAAAGGGACATGACTTCCCATGCAAGTATGAAGAGAACCCCGTTTCTTGCCAAAAGCACCATGACCATCCCGGAAAGGAGAAGGCCGAAAAAGAACCAGTGGGACCTGCCGGCAGGGTGACCGCTGAAATACCGCGGGCCATATAAGGAGCAGCTTGCGGCAAGAATCAGGAGGGGAATCAGGAAAAATGCACTTAACGAATCAATGCCGGCAACCATGCCCGCGAAAGGCAATTGCCAGTTGATCAGCCTTACCACAGCATCCGGCTCTATCCACCGGAAAGTCCACAACAGGTAGATAAGCACGAGAAGACTACACAGAGAGATAACCGCCGCGGGTAGGTACTTTTGCGCACGGTTCTCACCGCGAAAACTGAGACCCGGTACCCCGGCCAGCACAACGACGACCGCGTATATGATGTAAGGCATCAGCACGGGAGACTTAATCCTCAACCGGTTTTGATGTCAGCGTCTTCTCGAAATCGGCGAGCGTATCCAGGATGTCCTGACGGCTCGATGAGCTGTTGATGATGCGGCGGATATGGGGCTGATGCAATGCGTAGCTTAAACGCGATAGGATATGGAGGTGCGAGCGGACCGTATGAGTGACGATGGTAAAGACGGTGTCGACGGGCTTGCCGTCAAGGGCGTTGAAGTCAATGGCCTGTTCCAGAAAACAGAGCGCAAGCACCGGCTTGCTGACATGAAAAATAATAGGATTTCTCACATGAGGAATCGCGATGCCGTCGCCTAGTGCCGTTGTTCCGAGATTTTCCCGGGCTAGCAACGCCCCGAGCAGAAAATCCTTATCCACGTCATCGGGCAGGTGTATGATGTCGACGATAGATCGGAGCACGCTTTCCTTGTCGGTGCCTGGAATCCGGTAATGAATGCCTCCCGCACTGATTGCCTTCGTCAACGAAGGCATTGAACTGCCCGTTTCGAGGGTCTCGTCGAAAATTTGATATGATACCTTGATTTTGTTGGCCGTCGCCCATTCCAGCAGTTCTACCCTGTTGAATCGGTAGCTCTCGCCGATCTTGTACGCTGGAATCTCGTTCTTTGCAACCCACCTGTAGACCGTTTTTTCAGAAACGGTCAGCAACTTTGCAACCTCTTTTACATCGAGCATCATAGCGACACGATAGCTCCCTTTTCATTGCGTGACCTTTAACGTCACAGGTTAGTCTTATTTTTGAACAGAGGTGAAACTGATTGTTCTCATAACCTGCGGTTGATTCAACGGCCTGTTCAAGAACCATCAGACCGATGACGCCACGATTCCTCTGCGTAAACGTGTTGTTGACCCAATATACCCATATTAGGCAAGCAAGTCAACCGCTGTCCCAATTTGTCTTGCCGAGGGATGGACTACAATATATGAGAAAGTAGTAACGGCCATATCTGGGGGACCGGTAGGCAGTTCATATTCTTAAATCGTTCCATTATTAGAGGCGGAACGCCTTCTGCGGATAACTCGCTGAAGATAAGCCCAAAATAGGCACGGCATCGGTGCTGTTCTCTTCCTGGGGTGTTTTTCGTCTAACGACATGTCGCGTTAATTGAACTCAATATAGGCCGGGTGTATGCTATGAATCAAAATCAGCAGAAGGGGCAATCATGGGCGACAAAGAAGAGGTTAAGCCAAATGTCCTTGAGAAGGTTGTCAGCGAAAAGAACGCGTCGGCGCCACACATGACTGGTGCCAAAGACTTGCTGAGTGCCATGAGTGCCGTGAGCAACCAAGATGCAACGCCGGAGACCAAGAAACCACCTAAGATGCGTCGGCAACAGATCTTCATCGCGTGCTGCTGCATGCTTGCCATAGCCGTATTTCTCTACCTCGACCTTAAAATCAATGCAGTCGCCAAAGATATCAACACGCTTAAGGCACGCGTGACCGCACCCGACACAAGAGAAGCATTTGCCGCCGTCACCGCCGAAATGAAGGACCTCAAGGCGACCAACGCACAGCTCCATGCGGAAGTGAAAAAGATCAGAGATATCCTTGAAGCGTTGAAGGCGAAGAAAGAAAACGTTGCTGCTGTCCCACGAAAACGCAGGTGACAGCCAGGATCAATAAACAACACACCAACAGCGTAAGCATACGAAGCAAAAACTCTGCCCCCGCCGGACGCCGATTGCATAACGAATCTTGGCCGATGGATTATTCTGGGCGTCTTCAGTATAGACGGTGATCGGCTTCATACGACTAACGTGCCAGGTTTCGGGCTTGGCTCAGCAATCTATCAGCCACCGAGCTGAGTAATACCAATTTGCCTTCAAGTGTATACCTTCGTTGTCACTGCGTCGCTCTCCTCGACGTACCTCCAGTACGCCTTCGTCGGCTCCTCGCTGCCGCCTCGGTCTCCATCTTGAATGCAAATTGGTATAAGTACGCGATTGATAGGTTGCTGGGCTACTATTTTCCGATGTGGACTATGCCCACTTTGTTTACACCACTGCAAGCGATGTAGAGAGTTCCACCGGGACCTGCGACCATGTTGCGCACCACGCCTCCTCCGGACGGTATTGGCCAGCTTGAAAAAGTAGTTGTTGCCGGGTCAAACCTGACGATCGTGTTCGGAGTGATACCTGATTCGCTGTACCAGATCATCCCATCCGCTGTTGCCGCGATGCCGTAAGGCTTTGAACCGGAACCGCCTGGTGACCTCCACTCCTTCACCTTGTCTGTTGCCGGATCGAGCTGTCCCAGGTAGCCTCTCGCATAATCGGTGTAATAGATTGTGTCGCCGACGGCGGTCAGGCGTCGTGGACGGGCGCCGTCAGGGAGCAGGTGCTCGGTGATGCTCATGGTATCAGGGTCGATCGATGCAAGCTTGTTGGAACCGAACTCGCAGTAAAACGGGATGCCCTTAGCACTGACGACTATGCCGTAAGGCAGCGAGCCGGGAGTAGGAGACGAGACCACCTTAACCGCTCCTGTCGCCGGGTCAAGCCTGCCGACGAAGTTGCTGCCCTCGCATGTGAACCAGAGAATGGACCTTTTATCGAACACGAGACTATGCGGGTCTTTGGCGGCGGGATCGGGCATCTTGTACTCGATGACCTCACCGGTTGAGGGTTTGAGCTTTCCGATGTATCCCTTGTAATTGGCCGTGAACCAGATGTTGCCCTCGCTATCGGCCACGAGGCCGTGGGGGCCCGAGTCGGGTGTCTTCAACCGGTGTTCCCTTATCGTTCCCGTTTTCGGATCGAGACGCCCGAGCGCGTTTGCCGCTTGGCCGGTGAACCAGAGCGATCCGTCCGGCGCAGCTGCCGGGTCGTGGGGACGGGCGTTGGGGGTTGGAACATCGTATTCTGTTATTCTTACCTTCACCTCGTCGCCTGCCGCGAGCGAGAAGACCGACAGCACCAGAAGAATCAGGACAGTCATACTATGTTTTACCTTGGTCTTCATGTTCTCCACCTTTGTCGGTCTTTCAATAAAGCCGCCTCACCTTTCCATGAACATAGTACCAGACGGCTGGTTTTTCAACGGAGGGACGATCCGCAGCGTCCGGTCAAGAGTGGGTTCGAGGCCATGAATCTACCACAAAGATAAGTGCGCATTACCGGGCGTAATGCTCCTGCAGACATCTCATGGTTTGTGCGGAGTTGCGATAGTGTATTGGAAGCTCCAACTGTACGACAGACTGTTTAAACGCGTATCGAGAGCGATTGGGGGGCTGACATAAAGGATGCATAGATGCTAAGATGTGTCGAGACACGAACCGGACTGAGGAGGTAAGATAGAATGGCATCAAGAATTGAGTTCACCGTGGAGAAGACGTTCGACCGTGGCCCGACATACGGGTTTCTTGAGGTGCAGGTAAGCTTCGAGGAGAAAGCGTCGCCTACCGCACCTGCCGGAGGCATGAGCTTTGGACAAGTGATGGTCGCGTTGCCTAAAGCGGAAGTGGGAAGCATGACGTTTGATCAGATAAGGGCAATGGCCCTGTCTAAAGCCATCTCGTTCCTGGACGACTGCGCAAAAAGCTCCGGAAGCCGCTGATATGACTTTTGTCGAGAAGGCCGCCTGATGCTTGGGCGGCCTTCTTCGTCGTGATCGTGCTTGTTTTTACTTCACAGCCTTCTTCAGGGCCTGGCCCGCTGAGAATTTAGGAGCCTTCCTTGCAGGAATCTTTATCTCTTTACCAGTCTGCGGATTTCTCCCCTTCCGTGCTTTTCTCTGCGTGACAGAGAAGGTACCGAAACCGATAAGAGTGACCTTGTCGCCCTTCTTCAAGGCTTTCTTTACGCCGTCGACAAACGAATCGAGCGCCTTGTTTGAAGCCGCCTTGCTGATCTTGCAATCCTTCGCAATCTTGTCGATGAGCTCCGCCTTTGTCATGACATCCTCCTTGAGTACATAGATTTAGCGCGCTTCTACAAGCACGCACTGTTTTAATAGCACGTCTTTGCTGCGTGTACAAGTCTTTTTTGCTAAAAGCATTTGAAAAGTATGGTCCCGTGTGAGACGCAGTATCGTTCTTAATGACGGCTGAGCGATGTGAGCCGGTGCCGCGTGCATGCGCGAGTGGTGCAAGGCAGGTGCGGGTAAATACTATGCCCATGAAAGGGGTGCTATGCAGGCGGTTCTTCTTTGGTACTTGGGGCAAACAGGTCCAGCATCTGCGGCAGAACAATTAAAACAAGAGGTAATTTCGGGATCAGACCGGAAATGATGGCGATCGCCAGAGGCTGCTGCATAGCCGAGCCTCTGCCGATGCCCAGCGCAAGGGGGAGAAGGGCCAGAATAGTGGCGAGCGTTGTCATGACTATGGGGCGCATGCGGTTCTTGCCGGCCTCTATCAAGGCCTGGCGGTTATTCATACTTGGCCTGGCTGACTTGAGGTCATAATATTCTGAAACATAGAAGATGGCTACTTCGGTCGCAATGCCGAGAATCATGGTCATGCCCATCATCGATGAAATATTCAACTCGGTGCCGGTAATCCAGAGTCCGATGAAGACCGCTGAAACCGAGAGCAGCGTTGTTATCATGATAGCGCCTGCGGTGATAAAACTCTCATAAAGAAAAAGAAGAAGCAGAAAAACAAGCAGCACTGCTGCCGCAAATACCCAGACCAGGCCGGCGAATGCAATCTGTTGCTGTTCGTAGAGCCCACCGAGGCTGTAGTAGACCTCCTTTGGCACCAGACCGGGCCGACCGAGGAGAGCCTTTACGTCCCGGATGGCCGATCCCATATCACGGCCGCTCACGCGCCCCGTCACCGCAATCATGCGCTTCAGGTCCTCCCGCATGATCTGTGGCTGTCCTGTGACAAACGTCAATGTGGCAATGCGTCTGAGCGGAAACAGGTGACCGTCCGTTGCGCGTAATTGCAGCTTCTCAATGTCCCTGTCCGTCGCTCTAGCATCTCGGGGCGTCCAGACCCTCACCCCTACCATTTTGGGGCCCTTCTGTATCTGGGTAACGACAACACCGCTTAGATATCCCGTAAGTATCCCTGTCACAGATTCAGGGTCAACTCCCTCCCGGGACGCCCTTTCGCGGTCTACCTTGACGTCCAACGCATTACCGGCAAGGATGACGCCGTTCTGCACGTCCACGACACCGGCCACCTGGCTGATCGCATCAGCCACGCGCGGGCCAAGATTGGTCAGCAGGTCGCCGTCATCTGAGTAAAGTTTGACCTCGATCGGCTGTGGCACACCTGTAAGGTCTCCGATCAGGTCCTCCATCAATTGGGCCAGCTCTATCTTAAGACCGGGAATCGATTGCAGCACCTTGGCCCGCACTTCGTCCATCACCGTGTCGATCGGCCGTCTCGGGAACGGCTTCAGTTTGATGAAAAAGTCTCCCTGGTCGGCCTCGGTGACCCCACCGCCGAGCTGAAGGCCCGTGCGCCGTGAATACGTTTCAACCTCAGGGGTCGCGCGCAGGATCGCTTCTACCTGCCGGATGAGGCGATCGGTTTCGGTGAGGGAGGTCCCCGGGAGCGCCCGGTAATCGAGGACAAAGCCTCCTTCGTCCATGATGGGCATGAATCCTGAGCCCACATACCGGTAACCAAAGTAGCCTGCCGCGACCAGTGGGATGAGCGCAACCAGAACGAGCCAGCGGTGCTCCATCGTCCGGTTCATCAGCGCCTCATAGCGCCGATGCATCCGGTCCGTGAGTGTCGGGCCTCTCTTTTTGCGCTCGTGCCCGTGTCTCAGCAATGCGCGCATCAGAAGAGGGGTCGCCAACCACGCAACAAAGAATGAGATCATCAGGCTTATCGCCATGGTCAGCGAGAGCGCCTTGAAGAAACTCCCGGTCACCCCCGAAAGAAAGGCAAGGGGCGCGAAGATAATGATCGTGCAGGCAGAAGAACCGGCAAGCGGCTTCGTGACCTCTTCTGCTGCCCCGACCTGTTTCACGAGCCAATCGCCGCCCTCCGCAGGTAACCGGCGCATGATGTGCTCCACCATAACGACGCCATCGTCGATGATGAGCCCGACAGCGGCGGCCATACCACCGAGGGTCATGATGTTGAAATTCATGTCAAAAACGTAGAGGAAGAGCACCGTAGCCGCCAGCACGCCCGGCACGGAGATCATCGCTATGAGCGTGATCCGAATGTTGTGCAGAAAAATGAGGAGGATGAAAGCCGCCAGAAGACTGCCGATAATAATGGCATCGCGCACGCTCCCGGCAGAGGAGAGAATCATTTCACTCTGGTCATACCACATAGCGATCTTGACGCCGGAAGGTACCCGCTTCCGGAACTCTTCGAGCTTTGCCTTTAGTGCGCGTGCAATACTTACGGTATTCCCGCCGGGCTGCTGGTAGACCTGGACGATTACCGCGTCATGGCCGTCCGCTGTTACGCGAATCCACTGAGGGGCCGTAGCCTTGCTCACCGTCGCAACGTCGTCCAGAAGCACAACTCCATGTTCGCCGGAGCGGACCACCATTTTTGCGATTTGCTGAAGATCGGCGAGGCGCGTATCAGATACGACCAGGTAAAGTTTGTAATGATCTTCAAGGCGGCCGACGGCCTCGATCACGTTGCTCGCCGACACTGCCTTTGTCACGTCAGATAGGGAAAGGCCATACGAGGCCATTTTGAAGGGGTCTACCGTCACCCGGTATTCCTCCTGTGCACCGCCTGCGACATCCGTTCTGGCCACGCCGCTTACCGTGGAGAGCAGGGGACGCAACTGGTAGAGCGCAAGGTCCCGCAATTCGACGAGGGACTGTGTGTCGGAGGTGAGGCTATATGCCATGACCGGAAAGACGGTGGGATCCATTCTCCGGACGGTGAAGGTAGTGCCCTGGGGTAACGAGGCAGCTATCCGGGTTATAGCAGCCTGGATCTGAAGCTCAGCCTCCGCCATGTTCCTTCCCCAGTCAAAGTTAACGGCGATTTCTGCGCTCCCCCGGGTGGTCGTGGAGCGCACGTTACGGACCCCGGGAACAGAACGCACAGCCTCTTCAACAGGCCACGTTACCTCTATGCCCATGCGCTCCGCCGGACGATCACCAGCCTCAATATTTATCCTGACGCGAGGGAAACTTGTGCGGGGGAACAGGGAAACCGGCAGCTGAAAGGTGCTGGCTACACCGCCAATGATCAGGACTGCCAGCAAAAAAAGAACCGATCGCCGATGTGCGTGCACCCAACCGATGATACTCATTGAGCGACGCCTTCAGGCGCAACGGGCATCTTGTCCTTCAGCTCATAATTACCCAGAACCACTACCGGCATACCGTCGCGAAGGTCCGGTGCGACGACATTGATCTCTGTCCCGTTGTCGAGGCCCAGTTTTACGACGTGTTTGACCGCGTGGCCGTTCTCGACGGTAAACAGAAAGAACTTGTCTTCCTCGGGCAGCACGGCTGCCCTTGGCACGACCAACCCCTGAACAGAGGCAACGGTTATCTTGCCCAGGACGGACTGGCCGAGCAGGAGCTTGCTCGACTGAGGCAGGGAAACAAAAACATCAACTACGCGGCTCGCCGGGTTGACCGAATGCGAAACGTTTCGAACCGTCCCGCTCAGAGCGGGCGATGCCGGTACGTTCACGAAGGAAATAAAGACGGGCATGCCTGTCCTGACCCGCTCGATATTCTCCGATTCCACCCCCAGGCGTGCTTCCAGGCGGCGCTGCTTAACAAGCTGAAGCAGGGGGTTCCCCGCAGGGACGATGGCCCCAACCTGCGCGGAGACGTTGCTCACAAGACCTTCCACGTCGGCCAATATCTCCTGTGGCCCACCAATACCGCGTTGCTTCATGCTCTGAAGATCGAGATCGGCCTGTTGAGCCGTCTGCTTTGCCTGGAGCAGCTGATCGTTGGTGGCAAGCTTCAGGTCGAATCTGTCCTGCACGTGCCTGAGGGCCTGTTTTGTGGATTCGTAGAGATTCTGCGCCTGACGCAATTTAAGGTAGGTATCCGGACTCGGCTCAATTTCAACGAGCGGCTCTGCCTGCGTAACGTCCTGCCCGAGGTTCACCATGACGCGGCGCACCCGGCTTTCAAAAGGCACGGAGACGCTCTGCAATGATCCCGGTGCAGGCACAATCTCTCCGTAGATAGTTAGAATCTCCTCAATGGTGCCCGTCTTGATGGCAGCTGTCTTGACGCGGGCAACCGGCTCTGCAGCTTCCGCACCTTCGCTGGTATCTTTCTGGGTCGCGGCCCCTCCGCGAAAAAACCAGAGGTACAACCCTGTTGCCAGGAGTACTATAATGAGAATCAGAAGCGTATAACGCACTCTCTTTTTCACTCCGCTAACCCTCCGGTGCAACACAGTCCAGACACTGGCCCGAAGCAATTTCAAGGGCAACGATGCGGCCTGCAAGATCGGCTCTCAGCTTAAAAAGATCAATCCGCTTAGAGAGCAATTCGTTCCGCGCGGTATAGTAGGTCACGACATCGGCGTTGCCTTCCAATAAGGCCCGGCGGTAATTTTGAATCAGATTTGTGGCTATCGGTATGGCTTCTTCCGCCGCGGCAATCTGTTTCTCGATCGACTGCAGGTCCGCCAGGATTGCTGCGATCTCGGCTCGTGCATCGAAGAGACGCGCCACATATTCGTCGAACAGCTGCTCTCGTGTTGCCCGTTCTATGGCAATTTTGCCCTGGTTCCTGTCAAAGATCGGGACGTCTATCGAAACGCCGAACCCGGTACTCACGACGTCGGTGTTGTCGCGCGACCTCGAGAGCCCGATGCTGAGCCTTGGAAACTGGGCGAGTATGGCCGCCCTGAGGCGCGCTTCCTGACTCTGATATCCTTTCCTGAGCGCGAGCAGGTCGAGGCGTCTCTCCTCCATCCCGCCGATCATTCCTGTAAACGGCAGGAGTGTCTCGTATGAAGGAGGCGTTATGTCCCGTTGAAGGGCAATCGGCTGATTGGGCGGAAACCCAACCGACTGATTCAGTAGAAGCCGTTCGTTCTCATGTTGTTGCTCTATCGTGAGGACCAGTGCTCGGGCCTTTTGCAGGGCGGTCTGAGCGGCAGCCAGATCCACAACGGTCAGGTCTCCGAGATCTAAAGCTTGCTTGACCACGTCGAGATTCCCCTGCAGGTCCTTTTGTTCGTCTCGGGCCACACTCAGTTGTTTTTCAAGAACTGCGAGATTATATACGTGCAGCTTGGCTGCCTCGGCTGTCTGCCATTCCTGCCAGGCTATGTCAAGGTCGACAGCGGCAGCTTGAGCACGGGCAGCATCCACCTGCGCTCCCCGCGTGATGAGCGGTATGACCTCATAAGTGAGGCCCAAAGCATAGGCGTTAACGGTGCCTTCCGTATTGCCACCGGTCGGAAAATCAAGGCTGTAGGAGAAGCCTGGATTGGGAAGAATGCCGGCCTGGAGAAGCTGCGCTGCAGCCACCCCCCTTCGGTCTCTGACAGCTCTCAACGAAGGGTTAGCCAGCACAGCCAGCACCGCTGCCTTTTGCGGAGATAATCCGTCTCCTTTGCCGAAATCGACGGGCTTCAAGATCGGATGTTTTATTTCGAGAGCCTGTACGCGAATAACTTCAGAATCCGGCGGCTCAAGACTCTGCTGCACTGCCGCTTCATTGATGGGTTTCTGGTGGTATACTGCGCAGCTATGGATGCTGATGAGAAGGAGGGCGCCCAGTAATTCTATTCTTGAGACCAAGCCGCCTCTCTTCATACACATACACCTTCACGATTATACTAGAAGAGTCAATCCGCCAACCCACACTCAACCTAATGCAGTATCGTGAAGAGATCAAGCAGTTGGTTCACGCAATCGGCCAATGGATGCGAGGATATGCTACAGTAACGTCCATGAGTCCTTTTCTCCTTCTTTGCGCCGTCGGCCTGTCCGCCATATTCAGTTCCACTATTGCGAAGAGCCCTGTTCTCCCGCTCTTCGCGTCGCACCTCGGCGCAGATCCCGCGGTTGTTGGCAGCATTGCCGCTGTCTCGGCTTTTACCGGGGTTCTCTTCAGCATACCCATCGGCATGCTCTCAGACAGGCTTGGCAGGCGAAAGATGCTGATCTGCTCCGCCCTCGTGTTTGCGACAGCGCCCTTTTTCTATCCCTTCATCACGAAGCTCTGGCAGCTCGCCCTCGTCCGGTTTTACCACGGCCTCGCGACCGCTGCTTTTGTGCCGGTGGCCATGGCCCACGTGGCTGATCTCTTCCACGAAGAGCGTGGGGAAAGAATGGGATGGTTCTCGACAGCAACCCTCCTCGGCCGGTTCGTGGCGCCCCTCGCAGGTGGAGCGCTCATCGGGCTTTTGGCCTTCAATCCATCGATGAGCTATAAGGCTGTCTATCTGCTTTCCGGCGTGGCAGGGGTTCTTACGCTTTTTCTAATCCTTAGGATACATGAACCCGAGAAGAGCACGCAACGGCACCAGAATTGGGCTGAGGGATGGCACGCTCTGCGGTCTGTTGCATCAAACCCGGCTATTATTGCTACAAGCGGTGCTGAGGCAGCAATTCTTTTCGCGTACGGTACATTCGAGACTTTCCTGCCGCTCTATTCTCTTACACGGGGCCTCAGCGCCTATGAGATAGGCATCTGTCTTTCTGCACAGGTCATCAGCCTTGCTCTGACCAAACCGATGATGGGACGCATCTCCGACCGTCACGGCAGACCACCGCAGATCTTCGCTGGTGCCTTGCTCGGTACAGCAGCCATAGCAGGCTTTGCCCTGTTTGGTTCTTTCTGGCCTTTTCTCGTGCTGAGCGTTGTCTTTGGCGTCTGCATGTCCACATTGACGTCGGCCACGTCCGCCTTCATCGCTGACCTGAGCCGCACGGCGCGGGGTTCCGCCATGGGAGTGCTCGGGTCGATCATGGATGTCGGCCACACCACAGGGCCGATTGTCGCAGGGGTCGTCGCGGGTAGCCTCGGTTATTCCTTCGCATTCATCAGCGCCTCGGCTGTATTGGCGAGCGTGGCACTGGTTTTCGCAGCCGTGGTTTTTCAGAAGAAGCAGTACGGCTAGCGGGGGTGGGGTGGGCTGCCATAGGTCACCCCCTTAATCGGCTCATCCAAGATGGCCTGTTTAAGGGCACTCAAGGCTTCCTGGCAGAGAAGCATCGCCTTGCGCTTTTGATTCAAGGAGACGGAAAGCGACCGGACGTTGGTGTTCTCGCGCGAGAGGGCCAGTATCTGCGTCCTGAGTTTGGTGAACTGCGCATAGCGCGACACGGCCGTTGCGACGTCGGCATTGCCTCTCAGTTCCGGTAGCGCGGCCAGGCCATTCAAATCCTTGCGAACCTCCTTGTCCTCGTTTGCCATCTGAGCTTCCATCGCGTCCATCTTCTGATCGTTCTCTTCAGCGATATGAGGCGGAAGCATGGTCTCGATGCGCAGGGAACCGGTCTGGGCACCAAAGGCAAGGAGCATCACTTTCTTCGCCTGGGGTGATTCGGCATGTGCAGCCACGACCCGAGAGAGTGCCGCGTTCATTTCTTTGATCGCATCTGCAGCCGGGCCGAATGCCAGGTTGTACGCCTTGAGGTTGGTGTTCTTAACCGCCAGAGTCAGCACCTCTTCGTCGATACGCTGGAGTTCGGTAAAGACCTTGGAGAATTGTGCAAGGAGGTCCTTCTCGCCTTGCGTGCCGCCCTTTTTCAGGAGATCCTCCAGCTCCCGACATTCCTTGTCCAATTGCGCTGTGTCCGCGCGCGCCTGGTCGGCGAATCTCTGCGACTCTTCATCGGTGATGGCCAGGACAGCACTTTTTTCGGCCTCCGAGGCCGAAGCAAGAGCAACTTGCATCCGGCTCACCAGGTCGACCCGCCTCGCCTTGAATGCGAGTTTTTCAGCCGGGTTCTCCGGTTTGTAGTAGTGTGCTGCCACCAACACAAAAACGAGCATAAGCATTGCGCCGGGAACCATCCAGAGGATCGCCTTGATACCGGGCTTTATGGTCATGATGCCCCCTTAGAATTCTCACTGCTATAACCAAACGTCGCCGTTCGGAGCTTAGAAGTCACACGCAACGGAATCGCCCCTTGCCACAGGTTCTTCAGATAGTCGTTAGGGTCAGAAAGTTGCACAATAAGGTCCTTGGCCGGAATATCTTACTTCTTTGTAAACAGTTTGCTCAAAACGTCCACGTTGATATCGAGCTGCACCGTCCATTTCCACTTGCCGTTGATATCCTGCTCATTGAACCAGACGGGACCGGTGAGCAGGCTTATGTCTTTGGTGAAGTAGTAGTAGACGCCCACCCCACCACCACCGAGCACGTTGTTGCCCGAAGCGTAGTCTGCCGCGAGGACGACCTTATTGTAATCAAGCTCCTCCTTCCCGTCTTTATCCTTTACCATTACAGGGAAGAACCCGTGATCGAAGGCCACCATCCACCCGGTGTTATCCTTATTCCCGTACTTGTTGACGAGAGTCCTGGAGTTGCCGATATAGGGACCAACCGAAATACGGCCGATGTAGGGTATGGTCTTTCCAATCGTTCCGTAGAAGGTATCCAGGGCCGTGAGATTGCTGGGTACATTGTGGTGCGCGAAGCCGCCGGCGAAATAACCGACATAGAGTGCGGGCGACTCCTTACACCACACATTCTCCGGCGAGCCTACTTTTGCATTGTACGAATAGGGGGACACGTGGTACTGGTTGCCGCTCGGTTCCCAGTTTTCAGGCTCCAGCATATCAATACCCACCTCCATCTGGATCTTCTCGAAGGGAAGGACCCCCATGGTGAGGCCCACATCGGTCGGGAAGTTACCTCCTCCGGCTCGTGTATTCTTGCCGACGGTGAAATAGTTATCAACGCCGATATGCAGAACCCCGAATGATTGTATGTCCGGGGTCATGGGCGTCCAGTAGGTGGTTGAGGGTGTTGCCTGGGCAATGCCCGCCAACGATAACAATGCCAATATGCTTAATACAAAAACGGTGCATTATGCTGCACGACCTTTTCACTGCATGTCCTTCCTTTGTAACGAGAAGTTTTGAACCCTTCACTTCGCAACCTCCTTCGAATTGATCATTACTCTCTGCGGACTACAACGCTCCGTACTGTTTGCGGAGTTCGAGATTGAGTTCAAGCACATTAACGAACTTCTCACCCGCGAGTCCAAACGGTGCAGGGGCATTGTTCTCTATTATCCGCTCAATCTCTTTTCGGACTGCAGGGCGTCAGCGGCTGCCGGTCACCAGAGCGTCAAGAGCAAGATTGAGCTTAAGCACGTTCACTCTTTTGCCATCTGCCAAACCGAGAAAAGGACTCTCGTCAAGCTTTTCCACTGTTTCACGAACCTGAGCTTCCGGCAGATTGCGCGCCTTTGCAACACGCGAAACCTGGATCAATGCCGCGTCCAGGCTGATGTGGGGATCAAGCCCGCTGCCTGAGGCCAATACCAGATCCGCGGGAATGGGCACGTCGGGATTCAGTCCGTTTTCCTGTCGGACCTTGCCGATTCGCTTTCCTACCTCTTCGAGAAACTTTGCATTGGACGGTCCGAAATTGCTCGCTCCGGAATTACTCGCGTCGTACGGTTTTTCGATGGCAGACGGCCGGCCGTTGAAGTATTCGGGTCTCGCAAAGTTCTGTCCGATAAGTTCTGATCCGACGATCTTATCACCGGCAGTGATAAGGCTTCCGTTGGCTGTGTGAGGAAATATAAGCTGACAAAGGCCCGTTATGAACAATGGGTAGGCAAGACCCGTGAGTATTGAGAACAGGATGAAAAAAAGAAGCGCACGTCCGAATGCTCTCATGTTTCACCTCCTAAGCCAGATGAAGAGCGACCACGGCAAGGTCGATTATTTTGATGCCGATGAAGGGCAGAAGTAAACCGCCGACGCCGTAGATGAGTAGATTGCGCCAGAGCAGCGCCTGCGCCGTTATCGGGCGGTATTTGATGCCCTTCAAAGCGAGCGGGATAAGCAGCGGGATAATGATCGCGTTGAAAATTATGGCTGACAGGATGGCGCTATTCGGGGTCGCCAGCCGCATGACATTCAGAATAGCCAACACCGGGAAGACCTGTACAAAAATTGCCGGGATGATCGCAAAGTACTTGGCCACATCGTTCGCGACACTGAACGTGGTCAGGGCGCCGCGCGTCATCAGGATCTGCTTGCCGATCTCGACAATGTCGAGCAGCTTCGTCGGATTGGAATCGAGATCCACCATGTTTGCAGCTTCGCGCGATGCTTGCGTTCCCGCGTTCATAGCGACCGCAACATCGGCCTGTGCGAGTGCCGGCGCATCATTCGTCCCGTCGCCGATCATCGCAACCAGATGCCCCTCGCCCTGATACTTGCGGATCAGGTTCAGTTTCTCCTCGGGACGGGCCTGCGCCACAAAGTCGTCTATACCCGCCTCCGCGGCTATGGCCGCCGCCGTGAGGGGATTGTCTCCGGTGATCATCGTGGAGCGTATGCCCATGAGCCGAAGCTGCATGAGCCGGTCCTTTATTCCCTGTTTGAGCACATCTTTCAGTTGGATGACACCGAGCATTCTCTTCCCGTCCGCAACCATCAACGGTGTTCCGCCTTCGCGCGCCACCCCGTCGACTGCTTCCTTCACATCCTCCGACACGAACCCGCCATTGCCTTCCACGAATTTCCCGACTGCGTCGGAGGCGCCTTTCCGCACTTCGCGTCCGTTCCACGAGAGACCGCTCATGCGAAGCTCCGCGGTAAAAGGAACGAACACTGCGCCTTCCGGGGCCTTTATGTCCCGTCCGCGGACATCGAGGCGGTGCTTTGCCAGAGCTACTATGCTGCGCCCTTCGGGTGTCTCGTCCGCCAGGGATGCGAGAAGCGCCGCCTCCATCAATTCCTCCTTCTGAACCCCTGAAGCCGGAATGAAATCGGTTGCCATGCGGTTTCCAAGGGTGATGGTTCCGGTCTTGTCGAGCAGCACAACGTCCACGTCGCCTGATGCTTCAACAGCTCTCCCGCTCAGTGCAATAACATTGTGCTGGATTAAACGATCCATGCCCGCGATGCCGATAGCAGGAAGCAGTCCTCCGATGGTAGTCGGTATGAGACAGACCAGAAGTGCCACGAGGACGGGCACCGCGATCTTCACGCCGGTATAGCTGCCGAACGGGTACAGGGTGGCGACCACGACGATGAAGAGGATAGTGAGGCCGACCAGCAGGATTTCAAGCGCGACTTCATTCGGTGTCTTCTGACGCTTGGCGCTCTCCACCATAGCGATCATGTGATCGAGGAACGTCTCGCCCGGGTTGGCTGTTATCAGTACCTTGATCCGACCGGAGAGTATCTTTGTACCGCCTGTGACCGCGCTGCGATCGCCTTTTGCCTCCCGTATCACGGGCGCGGATTCGCCCGTCACCGCCGATTCATCCACGAGCGCTACGCCTTCCATTATCTCCCCGTCCCCGGGCACGGGGTCGCCGTCTTCTATAAGGATTGTGTCATTTTTCCTGAGAGAAAGCGCGGCCACTCTTTCGGTCTGCCCGTTCGGCAGGAGCTTCTTCGCATACGCTTCGGTCTGCGCACGACGCAGTGTCTCAGCTTGAGCCTTGCCCCTGCCCTCTGCGAGCGCCTCGGCAAAATTGGCGAACAGGACAGTAAACCAGAGCCAGATGCTGATGTGGATGTTAAAGCCGAACGGTCCTCCGGACAGCAGATTGCTGATCGCTATCACCGTTGTGATCACAGAAACTATTTCTACGAGGAACATGACCGGGTTGTGCCAGAGCACTCTCGGGTCGAGCCTTCGAAAAGAGCCGCTTATTGCTGTCCAGACCAGTTCTGACTGCCAGATAGTGACGTTTTTTTGCTCCATGGCGCGCTCCTTAAAAAGTCCGTCCTGTGGCGATTACAAGGTGTTCGAGCACGGGCCCGAGTATCAGCGCGGGAAAGAACGTGAGGGCTCCCACGATCAGAACGACGGCCGCCAGCATTCCGGCAAAGAGCGGGCTCGCTGTCGGAAAGGTCGCCGAACTGGGCGGCACCGTTTTCTTGAGTGCCAGCGATCCTGCAATGACAAGCGCGGGCAGTATTGTCATGAATCTCCCGACGAGCATAACGAAACCGATCGGTCAGATTATAAAAGACCGTGTTTGCGTTGAGGCCGGCGAATGCCGACCCGTTGTTCCCGCCCGCGGAGAAGAATGCATAGAGTATCTCAGACAGACCGTGAGGACCGGTGTTATTCAGGCTGCTGAGGCCGGCGGGGGTGGTCACTGCGATCCCCGCAAATATGAGCATCGCAATCGCAGGCGCAATCACGGCAGTCACCGCCATGATCATCTCTCTCGCTTCCAGTTTCTTGCCCAGAAACTCGGGCGTGCGCCCGATCATGAGTCCCGCAAGGAATATGGCCAGGATGGCATACATCAGCATGCCGATGAGGCCGACGCCGACACCTCCGAAAACCACCTCTCCAATCGCGATATTAAACATATAGATCAGACCGGAAAGAGGCATCTGGCTGTCATGCATGCTGTTCACGGAACCGTTCGAAGTGACCGTTGTTGACTCTCCCCAGAGAACAGAAGGCGTCACACCAAACCGGACTTCCTTCCCCTCCATATTGGTTCCGCCCGCAATGCCTGTTTTTGCGAGAAGCGGATTTCCGCTCCACTCGGCCCAGAGCGCGATGCTTAATCCGATGAGGAAGAGGAACATCATGGCCGCAAAAATGGTCCATCCCTGACGCCGGTTATTGATCATTATGCCGAACGTCAAAGGCAATGCGACAGGTACGAGCAGAATCGCAAGCATCTCGAGGAAATTTGAAAGCGGTGTTGGATTCTCGAAAGGATGCGCCGAGTTGGCGTTAAAGAAACCGCCGCCGTTGGATCCTAGCTGCTTGATGGCGATCTGGGAAGCCGCAGGCCCCACCGCAATAACCTGTTCGGTACCCTCAAGAGTCTGCGCCTTTGCGTAGGGCTTGAACGTCTGCACGACTCCCTGTGACGCCAGTATCATGGCCCATATGATAGCCATCGGCAGCAGCACGTAGAGGATTGCGCGCGTAGTATCGACCCAGAAATTGCCGATGCTGTTCTTCAACTTGTAGGTGAAGGCGCGGATAAGCGGCAGCAGGACCGCAATACCGATTGCGGCAGATACTACATTCTGGACGGTCAATCCCAGCATCTGCGTGAGATAGCTCATCGTCGACTCGCCGCCGTAGGCCTGCCAGTTCGTGTTGGTGACAAAAGATATAGCTGTGTTGATTGCCGTATCCCACCGGACAGCGCCGAAACCCTGCGGGTTGAGCGGCAACCATCCTTGCAGAACCTGCAGGAGGAAGAGTACGGACGAGGCCGATCACATTGAAGAGCACAAACGCAACTGCGTACTGTTGCCAGGACATTTCCTCGCTCTCATTGATGCCGCAAACCCTGTAGACACCCGATTCAAGAGGACGGATCGCAAAACTAAGCAGGGTGCGCCTTCCGGTAAAGACCTTCGCCATGTAATTCCCCAACGGTATCGCGAGAAGAACGAGAACAACGAGAAAAACTATAAGGTAAAGTACGTCGGTTGCCATTGTTTATGCTCCCCTCTCTGACATAACTTTTCATTCACCATACTTACGGTAAGCACGAGTTTAGCGGGTTGCACGTAAATTGTGCGTCAAAATATGGGTTGGAAGGGTAAAAAAAACGTAAAAAATGCGATGCGACTAATACGGAAAACATCGATTAATTGCAGGTGGAATATGAAGGACTAACAGGCGCAGGGCTTTAGAGCTCCCGCTACGGCAGATCTTTCTCTACCAGTCGATACCCTACACCTGATTCAGTGACAATATAACTGGGCTGCGACGGATCCGCCTCGATCTTACGCCGTAGCTGCCCGATGTAGATGCGCAGGTAATGCGTTTCTTCCTGGTAATTCGGTCCCCAGGTCGCCTTCAGGAGCTGCCTGTGGGTGACGACCTTGCCTGCGTGCAGAGCCAGATGCTTCAAGATTTCGTATTCGGTCGGCGTGAGCTTCACCTCATCCCCCTTGAGCGTCACTCTCCGGTGAGCCAGATCAACCGTAAGCTCCCCGAACGTAAGCATCGGCTCATCTTCTGTTTTGGCTGCGTGGCGGAGGGCAACCCGGATGCGAGCAAGTAGCTCTCCCATACCGAAGGGCTTGGTAATATAGTCGTCAGCGCCGGCATCGAGTGCTCTAATCTTATCGCTCTCCTGCTCTCTTACCGAAAGAACAACGACTGGGACCTGTGTCCATTCACGAAGGCGCCTGACAACCTCGACGCCGTCGAAGTCCGGCAAGCCAAGGTCCAGGACGATTAAGTCGGGATGAAAGATTGACGTCTGATTCAGTCCCTCCTGCCCCGAAGACGCTTCGGCAATATCATAGCCAAAGCCTGTCAGGGCGGTCTTTAACATCCGGCGAATCTGTTTTTCATCGTCAACAACAAGTATGCGTGCGCCATCAGACATTATGTTCCGCTCCTTCTTCTGCGGCTGATCCTTCCGGAGGTTTCTCGGATGCGGGCAGGGAAAAGATGAAGCGGTTACCGTAGTCAGACAATGAGTCAACCCATATTTTACCGCCATGCGCTTCAACGATCCCTTTGCAGATGGAAAGACCGAGCCCTGTCCCGCTCAGATCCTTGGGATGGTGTAACCGGTAAAACTTGTTGAACACATGCTCTCGCTCTGCCTTGGGGATCGATGGGCTGAGATCGCTGACGCTGATCAGAAGCGCTTCATTGGTGTAATGAGCCGAAATGGAGATTTCGCTTCCCGGAGGGGAATATTTCGCGGCGTTTTCCAGCAAGTTAATCATAACGTGTTCGATAAGACCACAATCGGCTTTAACAAGTGGAAGACTGGACGGCATAGTAACCCGCAATGGATGGCCCTGAAGAACATCCTTGATCTGCCTGAGGGCAACACCCACAATATCCTGGATGTCACACCATTCTTTGTTCAGTTTCAACACACCGCTTTCAAGCCGCACCATGTCAAGGAGATTTGCCACGAAGTGGTTCAAGCGTTGAGCCTCTTCCTTGATCGTCTGCAAAAGAATTTCCTTGGTTTCGCGGTTATACACGCTTTCTTCGGAGAGAAGGCTTGTCACCGCACCTGTAATTGAGGCGAGTGGCGTGCGTAAGTCATGAGAGATGGAATTGAGCAAGGCCGTATGTAGTTTCTCTGATTCTCTGAGCCATTGAGCCTGTTCAGCTTCTTCCGCCAGTTTAACGCGGATGATTGCAATCGCCGCCAGGTTGGCAAAGGCCTCAATAAGTTGGCGCCGCTCGGATGGAAGTTCGTCTGCGCGTTGTCCCAGAGCCATGACGGCCAGGGTCTCCTCGTCAGTCTTGATAGGTACAAAAAGATGCTCTGCACCACTGAGCGTATTGGTCCCTTTTCCAGCCCACTTCCCGTCCTCTAATACCCACCGAGCTATACCCTGCTCCTTATCATCAAGCCGGGCCATCGATGGAGTGGTGTTAGCGATCTCAGCCAGCACGCCGCCCACGGGACCGGGCATGAATATCACCACTTCTCCGCCCACTGCCATTGCCACTGTCTTCACCACAGTCTGTAAGACCTTCTGCAGATCGGTTTGAGCCGCTATTTCTCGGCTCAGTGCGTACAGAGCAGCTGTTCTTCTCTCACGATCTCGTGCGCTTTCCGCATCAGTCCGAAGCCTGGTAGCCATTGTTCCGGTGACGAGGGCCACCAGCAGAAAGACCGCAAAAGTCAGGACGTAGCGCACGTCGCTAACCTCGAAACTGAGCGCCGGAGGCACAAAGAAAAAGTCGAAGGCGAGAACGCCCAACAACGCCGCGAAGAAAGAAGGCCCAAGGCCCCAGCGCACGGCACTGATCAGTACCGGCAACAAGTAAAGCACCAGAATATTGATGATATCGAAGGAAGGCTGCAGGATTTTGCCGAGGATAGTAACCGCCACAACTGCTGCAAGAGTCCAGGAATAATGTCTCACGGGAATCCTAATCTTGAACTGACGCAAACGCCGCGTCATAAGGAATTGACGCGGGAGATCATCCGTTGAATTCTATCTCACTTATTCTCTTCTTTGCAAAAAGAAATATCGGAGCGAGCCATCCGAACCCTGGTGTATCCTGAACGTAAAACCTTGTTCGATTGGTTTCATTGGTTGTGGCGGATAAGACGGCGATTGCAGCCGTCGGGCAGATAGGCCGGGTTAGAACGATTTTGGCTTTAACCAATTAACCTATTGAAACCAATCAAACCAATCAAACGATTGTCATTGAACGGCGTGCCTAACGATTCAGCATAAGCCATGCTGCATCCTGCTTCAGCAGGAGAGCGTCCTCCGGATCTGCCTGGACCCGCGAGCGGGCCGGAGCGATGCGCTGAGGCGATTCCTCCACTATGTGACTGACCGGGCCAACGGTTTCGCGCTGATCCTGTGCAACGATGCGGCGAGGCTTCTCTTCCGGCTTCTTGCGTGCGGAAGGCGGAGGCACTTCTCGTTTGGAGGCGATGACGCGATGATGCGCTTCTCGTTTAGTACCGGGGGCGCGCTGGGGAGATTCAGCCTTCTGGGCCGCGACGTACGGAACCGCTTCTCTATCAATCGTGATGCTCGGCACCGGCGCGGGATCAGGGCGTTCGGCGGGAAGGGGCGCAGTCGGGAGTTTTTCAATGATCGCTGACGGCTCGCCATTTCCTTTTGTTTCCTTCGATGGATAAAGGTCAAGGATGTTGCGGAATGCAGGACTACGGTCCGCCATCGATAAGATGAAGAACACTAGAGCAGCGGTAAGAAGCAGTGATCCGGCGGCGAGCCGATAGATAGGCGGAAAGAGTAAGGCTCGTCCCGCAGCCTGTTTCAGCGCAAACGTGCTTTTATCAGACTCTATCCATCCGGCCTGGCGCCGGACAGGTTCTGGTGCTCCGGAGGACTCCAGCCCAGATTGGTGGATCGGAGCCTCTGCGTGCTTGTCTTGACGACAGGCGGTGCGCAGCACAGGCACAGAAGATAGTAACGATTTCGCGGGTTGATACATGAGCCGCCATCCTGAAACCAGGACCGGCCATGAACTGATTAGCGACCGGAGTGATTCAGTGAAGCGATACAGCAATCGACGCCAGGACGTTTGCATTTTCCATACTGGCGTCAATGGATAAAACCGAGGCGCGGGGCGACCCGCGACTTGCCGCTGGACGCTCCGTGCGGTGTCTGCTTCGGCCGTAGACGTTTCTCCACGCGACCCGTCAGCATGAAGCAGCTCTCCCAGCGTTCGTCTTTTCGTCCCGTTTTTGGGAAGCATCAACTCCTTAATCGCTTCTTCTACAATTCTGGAATTAATTTGCCTTTTGGATTTCGCCAGGCCCAATAGAAGAGATCTATCGCAGATCATATTTATCACCCGTGGATTGCCTGAGGCACAGGTACAGACCAAGTCGAGTGCCTCTGGCCTGAATACATCTGAAGCGGAACTACCCACCATCTTGAGCCGGTGTTCTATATACGCGTTCGATTCGCGGTTGGTGAGAAGTGTGATATGGCGCCGCATAGTAATCTTTTCGCTGAGACTCCGCAACTCATCGGAATCGAGCTTTGCATCAAGTTCGGGCTGTCCGATGAGAATAGTCTGGAGGCCTGTATTCCGGAGGTCGGGAGTCTCCCAGAGCCTCACCAGATCTCTGAGAACATGCGTGTCCAACCCCTGTGCCTCATCGATAATGACGCTGACAATTTCGTCGTGAGGCTTCTTTGAAAGATACAGATGAAACTCATCCAGAAGTGCGGAAGTGTCCTGACCATACGCAGAGATCCGAAGTTCATTAAAGATTGACTTCAGAAGCCCTTCAAAGCTAAGAACGGTGAATACAATGAACGCGGTGCTCACGTTCTTATCCAGTTTAGATAAGAGTGCGCGAACGAGTGTCGTCTTGCCTGTCCCTGAATCCCCGGTTACGACCGTGATGCCGTTCTGTTCCCGGACACCGGAGAGCATGCCGGACAAGGCTTCAGAGTGGCTCGGCGCCAAGTAAAGAAATTTCGGATCAGGCCCGAAATTGAAAGGTTCTTCTGAGAAGCCGTAAAATTTTTCGTACACGAGAAGCCCTTTCTGATTCTAAAGAATTTTACTCCCTAAAGTCTACTATAAGACAGGCTTGTCCGGTGTCAACGAAGACTGACCTTATTTTTGCCGGCCGGCCGCAGGCTCACCTGCAATGGAAGAAACGAAAACGGAAGAGTTTTGAGAGACGGTTTATATGGAAGAAATCAGGCGAGAATTGATCGCGCCCGTTCAAGATCGTCGATGGTATCGATACTGATACCGTGATAATCTGTGACAAGCACTCGTATTTTGTGCCCCGCTTCCAGCGCGCGGAGTTGTTCGAGAGATTCGGCTTCCTCGAGCTTTCCCTTAGGCAGGCTCACGAATGTTTCGATAAAGGAGCGCGAAAATCCGTAAATCCCTACATGCTTGTACACAGTTACATCGGTGGGCTTCTGCATGAATGGAATTGGTGATCTCGAAAAGTAGAGGGCGAAACCCTGGCTGTCGAACACGACTTTAACTGTATGTGGGTCCGTCAATTCACTCTTGTCGCTCAGCGGAGAGCACAGGGTTGCCATATCGATCGGTTCTTTCTCAAGCGCTGAAAAGAGTGCATCTATCATATCGCCCCTTATCAGAGGCTCATCCCCCTGAACGTTGACGATGCTGTCGGCATTGAGCCCTTTAACTGCTTCAAAGACCCTGTCTGTTCCTGAAGCGCAGTCGGCGCTTGTCATGACCACATTCGCTCCGAAAGAGCGGGCTGCTTCTTGAATGCGGGTGTCATCGGTCGCAATCAGGATTTCGTCCTTCAAGGTTGATCCGCTGGCGCTCTCATATACCCACCGGATGAGCGGCTTTCCTGCGATCAGCGCAAGCGGCTTGCCGGGGAGCCTGCTGGAAGCATATCGTGCAGGTATTACTATGACTCTCTTCATGAGTTCCGTCCGCCATTCAGATATCGTTTGAGAAAATCGCCGGTGTAGCTCTTCTTGTCAGCCATGACATCTTCCGGCGCCCCCTTGGTGACAATGCAACCGCCGCGATCTCCCCCTTCCGGACCGAGATCTATGATGTAATCAGCGCACTTGATGACGTCCATATTGTGCTCGATAACGACTACCGTATTTCCTCTCTCAATCAGCTCATTCAGAACAAAAAGGAGCTTATCGATATCGACGAAGTGAAGCCCTGTCGTCGGCTCATCCAGAATATAGAGGGTGCGCCCCGTATCTCTCTTGGAGAGCTCTCTCGATAGCTTTATGCGCTGCGCCTCACCGCCGGAGAGCGTGGTTGCGGCTTGGCCAAGGCGAATGTAGCCGAGACCCACGTCGTTGAGAACTTTCAGCTTATTCTTGATCTGCGGAACCGCGTCAAAGAACTCCATGGCCTGAGTCACGGTCATCCCCAGGACATCGGCGATATTCTTTCCGCGGTACTCCACTTCCAGGGTATCACGATTGTATCGTTTTCCGCGACAGGCGTCGCAGACGATGTAGACGTCCGGAAGGAACTGCATCTCTATCTTGACGAAGCCTTCTCCCTCGCAGGTTTCGCATCTCCCGCCTTTCACATTGAAACTGAATCTGCCTTCCTTGTAACCACGCATCCTTGCTTCGGGAAGCTTTGCAAAAAGCTCTCTGATGAACGTAAAGAGGCCTGTATACGTTGCAGGGTTTGACCTGGGTGTACGGCCGATCGGCGACTGGTCGATATCGATGACGCGATCGATTGCCTGCCATCCGGTAATGGTGTCTATCTCTCCGGCGCGGTCCTTTGATCGATAGAGTCGTTGTTTCAAAAGAGGAAAGAGAGTGTCGATGATGAGTGAACTCTTCCCCGACCCGGACACACCCGTTACACAGGTAAAAACACCGACCGGGATCTCCACATCGAGGTTCTTCAGGTTGTGCGCCCGCACGCCCTCCATGCGGATAAATTCTTTGGCTTTCCTTCTTTGCTTGGGAGTGGCGATCTCCAGTCTCTTCGAGAGGTACTTGCCGGTAAGCGAGTTTTTATCCTTTCTCAGTTCAGCAGGTGTTCCGGCGAAAACGAGATAGCCGCCGTTCTCACCTGCGCCCGGACCCAGATCGATAACATAATCCGAAAGAAGAATCGTATCGTAGTCGTGCTCCACCACCACGACCGTATTATCAAGGTCTCTCAATCGTTTCAATGTTGCGAGCAGCCGCTCGTTATCCCGCTGGTGAAGGCCGATGGACGGCTCATCAAGCACGTAGAGCACGCCTGTCAGTCCGGAGCCGATCTGTGTGGCAAGCCTGATCCTCTGGGATTCACCGGCCGAAAGCGTCGAAGAGTTCCTCTCCAGGGTAACGTAATCAAGACCCACGTCAATGAGAAACCTTAACCGCGAGCTGACCTCTTTGAGAATATTGCGCGCTATCTCTTTTTCCTTTTCCGGGAGGTCAAGCTCCTCGAAGAAGCGATGTTCCCGGGCGATGGTCATCTGCGTGACCTCATTAATATTCAAGCCTCCCACTTTTACCCAGAGCATCTCCTTCTTGAGTCGCGCGCCTTTGCAGGTTGGACAGGGAATGAGGTTTATGAAGCGTTCATATTTCTCCTTCTCCCAGAAAGCGGCATTCTCCCTTTCTCTCTGCAGCTCAGGGATAACGCCCTCAATCGGCCGCTTCACAAAATGGACCCGGTGGCCCCGTTGCTCCTCGAACTCGATTTCATCACCGTTGGACCCGTGCAGGATCACATCCTGTACCAGCTTGGGCAGATCCTTGAAAGGTTTCCGTATGTCAATCTTATACCGTTTGACCAATGCCTCCAGGAACGGCATGAACGCAATGGGATTCTTTTCGCCCCAGGGCACGACCGCTCCTTCCCTGAGGGAGAGTTCCTTATTCGGAACCACGAGATCGGGGTCGAAGAACTCCTTGACGCCGAGGCCGAGACATGAGGGGCATGCGCCATACGGGTTGTTGAAAGAGAACATCCTCGGTTCCATTTCAGGGTAGCTGATGCCGCAGTCAGGACAGGCGAATTTCTCACTGAAAATAAGCGTCTCTTTTTCCAGCTCTATCTTGACGAGCCCACCCGCCTTGTTGAGAGCCAGTTCCACAGCTTCAGAGAGGCGTCTCTCGATGCCCTCCCTGATCGCGAACCGGTCCACGATAATATCGATCTCGTGCTTCTTATTCTTGTCGAGCGTGATCTCGTCCGAGAGATCGACTATTTTGCGGTTCAGCTTGATCTTCGTGAAGCCCTGCCGCCTGAGATCGTCGAGCTCTTTTCTATACTCTCCCTTACGTCCGCGAACGATCGGCGCAAGCACCGCCAGCTTGGTTCCCGGGCCCAATGCGAGTATCGAGTCCACGATCTGCGGAGCGTGTTGACTCCTTATCTCCTTGCCGCAGCCGTAGCAGAAGACGTGTCCGATACGCGCATATAGCAGTCTCAGGTAGTCGTATATCTCGGTCACGGTGCCCACGGTTGACCGCGGGTTCTTGCTGATGCTCTTCTGTTCGATGCTGATGGCCGGCGACAAACCTTCGATGTAATCCACATCCGGTTTTTCCATCAGCTCCAGGAACTGACGGGCGTAAGCCGACAGAGACTCGACGTATCGCCTCTGTCCCTCGGCGTAGATCGTATCAAAGGCGAGGGAAGATTTTCCGGAGCCGCTTGGTCCGGTAATGACGGTGATTTTGTTCCTCGGAAGCTCAACGTCAATATTCTTGAGGTTGTGCTCGCGGGCCCCTTTTACAAATAGTTTGTCCACGGTTTTTTGGCGGAAAAGCTAGATTATTTCTGTGCCTTCTTCCAGCCTTCTCTCTTTAACCTTTCAACGCGATTGTTTGCCCACAGCTTGAATTCGTCCATATACCTTTTCGGATCTTGATCTCTTAAACGTATAATCTTATCCCTCTCCTTCGGAAGGTCAACCTGGTCGGTAGGAGTTGTGCCTGTCCACGATGCGAGGCCGTCCATAAAGAGCGACTCGGGAGTGATACGCGCCGGATCTTTGTGGGCATGCTCTGCATAATAACGGGCTATTTCCATATCGTATTCAATAATCCAGCCGTTATCCCGGACCATTGTTTTCTCATTGAACGTAACATTCTTCGACTCTTCCGGACAATATATCGCGGTGATGACCTCCTCCGGGATGATACAGTCGATCGAAAGCCCGACTATCTTTTTACCGCACGTGCACGATCTCTGCGACATGATCATCATGGGCATCACCTCTCCCGTTTTTTGCGACGGGTCATAGTCTAGCAAAGCGGCGACCAAATTTCAAACGGCTGCCGGCTTTCTATGCGTATTGCAAAGCCTTTTTCAGTTTTCAACAGATAGTGTGGATATAGCTGTGTATAACCTATCCTTGGACGATCTTAAGCTGTTGGTATTCCTTGGTCGACAGCGTTTTGCCCATCGGTGGAGCAGTTGAAGAAATTCCAATAGTTACGCAGCCTATTCAAAAATTAGAATCTCTTAATAATCCTTGTGAACGCCTGAGAGGGGCTCGCCGAAAGTGCTTTACTTACAGGATGTTACCACACAGCAATTTGGTGTCACCGGAAACGGCCGCCAGTTAGCGCTTTCCCGGTTTCAGAGGCTGGGAAGTCCACCGGTGCGTAACCAGGTTCAAATTTCTCTGGGGATTACCCTACGTTAACTGCGTTGAAACCTGTCTTTTAACCGACGGACGGTCTGCTGCGCTGGTCTGATCGTTTATTACGGAAAGATATCGGTGTTGCCGGGGAAACATCCGAGAGGGCGAGAAAATGTATAGAGGAAAGGCTCTGCGACCAATTTCTCTGCGACCGTACTCGTGCTGCCGCTCGGGATCGCAATGGGAAGGCTGGCGACGGTGAAAACAGCGCCTATCGCCGTAGCGATGAGCCCGAACGGACGGACAAATACGAAATCTGCGATGATCGCGCCGGTCGGGGGCGCCTCGGGGCCTGCTACGCTGTAGCTGCAACGCGTGTTGTAATCGTCCTGGCCAAGGGCGCTCAGAGCAGGACCTACCAGAAGAAGCAAGAACAAACAAACTGAAATCGCTTTTTTCATAGCACACCCTCTCTGTGAGAATCTTCTCACTTATTAACAAGTCTATTCATGGCACGGACATCTGTCAATTGGAATTGTTTCCTATGTACCTATTTCCTAATCCTAACAACCTCTATTCTTCGAACCTCTCGTAAACCGTGCGCCGCTTTTTGACAAAAGGCAGGAGGTTAGAGATGAGAAGAAGAAAGGCGAGGCCCATAGCAACAGCAGAAATGGGACGGGTGATGAAGATGGCGAAACTTCCATGCGAGATCAGGAGCGACTGACGGAGTGCCTGTTCCAGTCGCGGCCCCAATACAAAGGCAAGGACGAGGGGCGCGACCTCGTAACCATATTTTCTCATGAAATAGCCTGCGATGCCGAAGAAGATCATGACGTAGACGTCGAAAATGTCAACATTGATGCTGTAAGCTCCTATCAAGCAGAAAAGCAGTATCAAAGGGAAAAGGACCTTGGAAGGTATGCTCAAAATCCTGACCCACAGCCCTATCAAAGGCAGGTTGAGAACCAGCAGCATCATGTTGCCGACGTACATGCTTGCAACGAGACCCCAGAAGATATCGGGGTGGCTGCGGATAAGAAGCGGGCCGGGCTGAACGCCATGAATGATGAGTGAAGCAAAAAGCATTGCCATAATCACGTTGTGCGGGATTCCCAGAGAGAGCAAGGGGATCAACGCCCCTCCCGCCGCCGCATTATTGGCTGACTCCGGGCCTGCTACCCCTTCGATGGCTCCTTTCCCAAACTCTTCCGGATGCTTGGAGACCTTTTTTTCTACCGCATAGGAAACAAAGGTGGCGAGAATGGCCCCTCCTCCCGGAAGAATCCCGAGAAGAAAACCTAGCACCGTTCCCCTCGCTATGGCCCATTTTGACGCGGCCCAGTCCTTTAAAGACGGGTAGAGATGGGTCACGCGCGTTTGAAGGATTTCCGCAGTACCGGGTTGCTCGAGACTTTCAAGGACTTCTGCTATCCCGAAAAGGCCCATAGCCATCGGACTGATGCCTACGCCGTCAACGAGTTCGGGGATCCCGAAAGTGAACCTGGGAAGACCCGTCAGAATATCGAGCCCGACGGTTCCGAGGATAAGTCCCACCAGGGCCATCATCAACGCCTTCAACACCGACTTCTGGGCCAGGTAGGTAAGGATCATCAACCCTGCGCACATGAGCGCGAAATACTCGGGAGGGCCGAATCGCAGCGCTGCCTTGGCGAGGGGCAGAGCAACAAGCATTAGCCCGATAACGCTGAAGGTACCGGCTATGAAGGAACCCCACGCCGCGATGCCCAGGGCGGGTCCGGCGCGACCCTGCCGGGCCATCTGGTGGCCATCGATGCATGTCATGACAGAGGTTGCTTCTCCCGGAATATTCACCAGAATAGACGTGGTAGATCCGCCATACTGCGCTCCATACCAGATTCCCGCCAGCATGATGAGGCTTGAGGCGGGTGTGGCTTTGAACGTTGCAGGCAGGAGCAGGGCCATGGCGCCGATCGGGCCGATGCCCGGAAGCACGCCCACAAGGGTTCCTACCAAAACCCCAATGGCACAAAAAAGAAGATTGTTGGGTAGAAAGGCGACATGGAAGCCATAGATGAGATTCTCAAACATCCGTGCCGCTCCTCTAGATTCCCAGAATACCCGGCGGGAACTGACAGTTTAACAAGACGGAAAAAACATAGTAAGAGGCCGCGGTTGTCAGAAAGGAGAGAACCAGCGACCACAAGAACCACCTGAGACCTGACGGTTCGGAAAACCAGTAAAGAAAGGTCATAAACAAAAAGGTGCCGATCAGATAGCCCGTCACTGGCATAATCACAGCATAGAGAACGAGGGCGAGTGAGATAAGAAACACTTTTTTTCGCCATGCTGCTGCAGGTGCAGCCTCAATTACCAGCGCTTGCTTCGCCTCCTCCGCCAAAGCGCCCGCGCGCGGGTAGCCGGTCGACCCATCCGTTACCTTCTTTTTGTTAAGTATAGCTCTGAAGAAAAGAACAAGGGAGAGCATCGCTAAGAACCCTCCGGCCCAGAAGGACATGAACCCTATGCCTGGATTCTGAAGGGTGCCGATCCCCATGCGGAGGGATTGGACTGTGACAGCGATAGAAAGAGAAAGCCAGAAGAGACTGCTTCTTACATCAAGCGTCATACCAAGTCGCCTTCATGCGTATACCTTCGTTGTCTCTGCGTCCGGGTACCCGCTTGCGGGTGTGACTCCTCGCTGCCGCCCGGGGTACCCGGCCGAAGGCTGGGTCGTTCGCTCGAATGCGGCTTGGTATAGAGCATAAAACCTACCGAGATCACTTCTTTGCGGGGCCCTTGTTCAATTCGGTCGGTATGTTGAAATCGCGAATCATCTTCCCAATGGCAACGTACTGCTGTTTAAGAAATTTAAGCGTATCTTCGGAGTTTCGATATACGATGGGATTATTCAGCTGATCGCAGACCCGGATAAAGTCCGGATCATCCATGGCCTTGTGAAACGCATCCTCCAGCTTTTTTACAACAGGTTGTGGCGTTCCCCTGGGTGCCACAAAGACGTAGGTGGTCGGATTCACGTAATCATAACCCTGCTCTCGGAACGTGGGCACGTTCGGGAAAGACTTCATCCGCTTCTCGCCGTGATTGCCCAGAAGACGAAGCGTCCCATCCTTGACGTACGGGATAAAGATGGTATCGCCTGAAACTGCGGTCACGTGACCTCCGAGAAGGGCCGTGAGGCATTCGGCATTGCCTGGGAAAGGGACGTGAGTCCACGTGATCCCTTCTTTCTTGGCGATGTATTCCATAACCAGGTGGGTCGTGGAGCCGATCGATGTTGTGCTGTAGGTTACTTTGCCCGGATTCTTTTTTGCATACTCCACAAACTCCTTCAACGTCTTGAACGGTGCATCCGCCCTGACTACCAGCCCCGTCTCTCCTGCTGCGAACTGCATGATGGGTACGAAATCGTCAAGCGTGTACGTAACGGCGCGAAACTGAGGGATGCCTATAAGGCCTATGCTGACGCACTGCGCTATCTTGTAGCCGTCCGGTTTGGCTCTGGCGATGATACCCAGACCCACGGTGCCCCCGCCGCCGCCGTTATTCTCAACACTGATGGGCTGACCCAGCAGTTTATCTGCTTTGCTTGCAAGGACCCGCACCATGCTGTCTGAACTTCCGCCCGGACCAAAGACCACCAGGACACTGACAGGTTTTGTCGGCCAGTTCTGGGCGGGTGACGAGGAAGTCACCAGCAGAATAATCGAAAGAGCGGTCAGAAGGATTGCGCTTCCGGTTTTGAATAGTCTGTACGCGCGTATTAACATCGGTGATAACCCCCTGCGGATATTTTGTCCGGCGATGTACCCGATATCTTACTACCAATCTTACTCAAAAAAACAGAGTATCCGTATCCGGCGTACATAATGGTCCTTTCGGATGCGTGATAGATCATGCTGAAAAGAATGCCGAGGGAAAAACTCTTGACACCAACACGGTACTAATGTCTTAATGTAATACCGAAATATTTTGGGCAGCAGAATCTGCGTATTCCTGTACAGCGCATGAATGCCATGGACCAGCGAAAAGATTTTCAGGTCTTTCTTCCCCTCAAACCTCAACGCCTTTGTGAAGAAGTTTATCGACAGTTGAAAGAAGCCATACTGGACGGTCATTACAAACCGGGAGACAAGCTGCCCTCAGAGAAATCTTTCTGTGAAACGTTCGGGGTCGGAAGGCCCGTTGTGCGGGAGGCGTTGCGGTCGCTTGAGAATTCGGGTCTGATCTCTGTGCGCCCGGGGTCTGGCGGCGGAGCATTTGTACAGAAGATCGATTCAAGCATCCTCGCCGGCACATTCGAAGGCATCATGAAGATGGACAACGTCTCCCTTGAAGAACTGACAGAAGCGCGACTGGCGCTGGAGATGGGAGCCCTGCCCCTCGTGTTCAAGCGTATTAAGACAGAGGACCTTGACGAGCTTGAACGAAATCTGAAAGAGGTACGGGAGAACCTTGCGCGAGGTATCAGAGGAAAAAGAAACCTGAGTTTCCACGTGTTGCTCCTGAAAGCAAGCGGTAATGAGTTGCTGAGTAAGATCGCCGAAGCGCTGATGGCTCTTATGGGCACGCTGCTCGAAGATTACGAGTACAGCGCCGAGAGATCACAAAAAGTACTCAAGATACACGAGCAGCTGATCCATCTCTTGCGAACGAAGCAGTATAGCAAAGCAACGCAGCTCATGGAATTGCACATTAATGACACCTTCCATCTCTTCCGTCGGCACGTGGGCAACGGCCATCGCTCCGGTCGCAAGAAAACTGCGGAAGGCAGTCGGGCCCGATAACGTTAAGGAGGTAGAATGGCCTCGCGCAATCCAGTTGAACGCATGTTATTGCGCATCGATTTGAGACGCAAAACAAGCGAGAGAGAGCCTATCCCCCGCGAATATGTAGAGACGATGCTCGGCGGCCGGGCTCTGGCAGCGATGCTCCTTTACCGGGAGCTGGCTGTGGGAATCGACGCGCTCGGTCCCGAAAACAAGCTCATACTCTCCACCGGACCGCTGACCGGCACAGGTGCTTTCGGAAGTCATCATTACTGCGTCACGACCAAGTCTCCGCTGACAGGTCTCTATCTTGACACGCTCTCTTCCGGTTATTTTGGAAGGGAGTTGAAATGGACCGGCAATGATGTGGTGATCATAGAAGGCAAATCTGAGGAGCCGCTCTATGTCGTCATTACAGAAGATGGGGTGACATTTCAGGATGGAAAGCCTGTGTGGTCCATGGGCACCGGGGAGGCGCAGGCGTTTATAAGGAAGAGCATGTCCGGGCAAAAGGTTGTCCATAGCCACGATCGGTCCGGCCGGTGAGCGAATGGTTCCTTATGCAGGTATTGTAAACGAAGAACGAATAGCAGCACGCGGCGGCGCCGGCGCGGTTATGGGATCAAAGAATCTGAAGGCTGTTGTGGTGAGCGGCAGAAAGCAGAGAGCGGAACTGGCCGAGCCTTCAGTCTTCAAGGAAGCGATGAAACAGGCGAAAATCGGTATCGCGAATAACCCGATGCTCTCTCAGCGTTTTCCTGCCTACGGAACTATGGGTGCTATAGCGCAGAGAAACAGCGTTGGCGGCCTGGTGATCAGGAATTTTCAGGAAGGATCCGACGAACGGTTCGAAGCGATCAGCGGTCAGTCAATGGAGAAGAAGGGACTCATCGTCAAGAGTTCCTACTGCGCAGCACCCTGCACGGCAAAGTGCGCCAAAGAGGTTGCGCTCAAGGAGGGTCCTTATGCTCCGCTCCATACGCGGGGACCGGAGTACGAAACGCTCTACGCGCTCGGGACCTGCTGCGGCATTACCGATGTTGAGGCAATCATCAACGGTGAATTTCTTTGCAACAGCCTCGGTCTCGACTCCATGTCCACCGGCGTCTCCATAGCGTTCGCCATGGAGTGTTACGAAAGAGGGATCATTACCAAGAAAGAGACCGGAGGTTTGGACCTGCGCTTCGGGAACGCTTCAGTGCTCGATCCGTTAATAAAAGATATTGCTTACCGCAGAGGCTTTGGCGAGACCGTGGCTCTGGGTACGAAGAAGATGGCAGCTTTGTTCGGTCAAGGATCTGAACAGTTTGCCATACACGCCAAGGGCATGGAGATCGGCGGCTATGATCCGAGGGTTGCCAAGGGGATGGCTCTGGTCTATGCGTGCGGCCCCCGTGGCGGCTGCCACCATGCCGGAGGATTTACCGCTCAGGACCCGATGCAGGGACAGGAGATCGATACGCAGACCGAGGCCGCACTGGTGAAAGCAAGTCGCGAACGAAGAGTATTTTGCGATTCAGCAATTTTCTGCACGTTTCTGGCTGTCGGTGTTAAAGACGAGGTGCTCGCGGCACTGCTGAGGGGCGTAACCGGCTTGAACAGGAACGTGAAGGACCTGTACACTATTGGTGACCGGGGCAGCACTATAGAACGGGCCTTCAACGTGAGAGAAGGACTTCGGCGGAGCTGGGACACGTTGCCCGGCAGGCTGCTTAAAGAGGATCTGCCCGGCGCAAAAGGAAGAAAAGGGCAGGGCGTTCAGCTTGAGCCTCTGCTCGATGCTTTTTACAACGTGTGCGGGTGGAACGGAGAAACAGGAATACCAACGCGAGAGAAGCTGGAGAGTCTGGGGCTGGACGAGATAGCGGAAGAGCTTGGAGTATAGGGTCACGGGGCATGGGTCACGGGTCACGGAATACGACCGACAAAACTGCAAACAGTTTGTGCTGCAATCGATTCCGTTGTGTCAGCGGTATCTGCGGCTGGAGGAGTTGTTTGTTGCTTACGCGTGACCCATGCCCCGTGACCCATGACCCAGTTACTACGAGGAGGTACGTATGGCTATTTTATTAACGGGTGGCGGGATGGTCGGGTCGCAAGTCGCTGCGCAATTAATTGAGCGCGGAGAGAATTTCGTTCTGTTTGATGCTGCTCCTCCGCTTCACCATCTGTCAACGGTCGTCAATCTCAGCAAACTGAAGATTGTCAGGGGCGACCTTCTCAGCATGCCTGATCTCATCCACACCATACGGAAAGAAAAGATCGACCGTATTATCCACACAGCAGGAATGCTTCTGTCAGGCGTGCGGGAAAGGCCGTACGACGGCATTAATGTCAACATCATGGGTACGGCAAATGTTCTCGAAGCTTCGCGTCTGGAAGGGATCAAGAGGGTGGTCTTCACGAGTACCGGCCTTGTCTCATTTGGGGCTGTTGACCCTGCGTGGCCTGAACCGACTGAACCTGATTTCCAGATGAAAATGCTCACCCACAGACCGAAAGCGATCTACCCGGTGACGAAGTTTGCGTCCGAATATATAGGTCTCTGTTATCATCAGTTGTACAATGTCGATTTTGTCACGGTGCGCCTGGGTTCTGTCTTCGGTCCTTTTCTGGGCATTGCAAGCAGCATTCCGGGAAGGACCATCGACCAGTTCATCAGGCCCGCCATAGCCGGCAAGAAAGTCGTTGTTGAGGATCCTCTTCTCAGCTATGGGGGAGGCGCTGATTACGTTTATTCGAAAGATACGGCCACAGCGTGCATCTGTGCCTGCTTTGCTGCTCCCGAGAAAATCAAAGCCCGCGTCTATACGGTAACAGGCGGACAGTTTGTCACGTTCCAAAATCTCATCGATACGGTCAAGACGATATTTCCGAAAGTGGAGATCGAGCTGAAGCATGTATCAAAGACCGGCGCCGCCGGCTTTCCGTACCCGAACACGCAGCCCAAGGATATTTCACGCAGCAAAGATGAGATTGGTTATGTTCCGCAATATCCTCTGGAGCGAGCGCTGAAAGATTACGCTGAGTGGCTGAACAAATATCAGCAGCTGATTCTCTGATGGTACTTTGTAGACGGGAACACCCGCAAGCGGGTACCCGGTCACGGGAACACGCGCAAGCGGGTACCCGGTCACGGAAGGCAAGACCAAAAGAGCTTCGTGGACTATAGAAAAGAAGGAGGTATAACGATGGAAAAGAAATATCTAGCTGCCCTGTTGGGTGCAATGCTCCTCTTCACGGTTATTCTCATTGAGGCGCGCGACGTCTCAGCACAGCAGCCGATCGACATAAAGATCACGACGATCCAGCTGAAGCAGCAGCAGATGGGCGTCGGCCTCGACCGTCTGGCCAAGCACATTAAGGAGAGGCTGGGGGATAAGGTGCGCGTGCGTACTTATCCGGCAGCCCAGCTTTACAGCGGTCAGGAAGAGGTCCAGGCAATCATGAAAGGTGAGGTTCAGTTCGCCTACGTTATAGGCTCGGTTCTCGAGCCTCTCGATCCAAGGGTTGAGATCATCAAGCTCCCCTACCTTTTTACCGATTTCGATACCACGTACAAAGTCCTGGAGGGTCCTGCGGGCAAAAAACTCTTTGCGAACGTTGAACAGAAAGGTGTGGCCATTCTGTCGTTGGCCTCGTCAGGCGATGTGGCCATCCATAACAGCAAACACCCGATCAAGATGCCCGATGACTTTAAAGGCCTGAAGATGCGCTCTTACGGCCCGATGGGCGCTGCGACGCTCAAGACCATGGGCGCAATGGCCGTCGTTTCCGTGCCTGAGGAGATGTACACGGCTTTCCAGCAGGGTATGATCGACGGCGGGGCCAATCCTGCCACGGTTTTCTACCAACGCAGGCTTTATGATGTGCAGAAATACGTGACCGACGCAGGCATGCTCAATGCGACACTGGCCATTCTTATCGGGAACAAGGCATGGTGGGAGAAGCTTCCGGCTGACATACGGAGCGGCCTGTCGGACGCGATACAGAAGCTGACGAAGGAACAGCGAGCCGACATTGAGGTAGACAACAATAAGTTGTTTGAGCAGATTGCGGCAAAAGGCTGTCAGGTGTATACGCTCACCAAGGCTGACGAGACCGCATGGAAAAAGGCGCTGCAGCCCGTGTACACTGAATTTGCGCCCAAGATCGGGCCCGATCTTGTGAAAGAGATCCAGCAGGAAGTAGAGAAACTGAGCAAGGGCAAAAAGTAGCAGAGCCGGAATAACAGCTGAACTGACCGAGGGGACCAGCTTCAGCGAGCCGGGTGGACGAGACTGACCAGGAGGAGGAAATGGAGAGGCACGCTGTGACAAAGAGTCCCGGGCAGAAAGGACTGATCTCGCGCGCCATTGCCCGTTGGGACGTCATGGAGATCTGGGTCTCCGGCATCATCATGTGTTTCGCCCTGATCCTCACATTCTACAGCGTATGCGCGCGGTACATATTTCACTGGTCGCTCGATTGGTCGGATGAGATCTCGGTTTACGCCGTGGTATGGAGCGTCTTTCTGGGCATCAGTTCACTCGTCAAGAAAGATGAGCACGTCCGCGTCGATCTCTTTATCGATAAGTTTTCCGACAAACGGAAGAACATCCTCCACATCTACCACACGCTACTGGGACTTCTTTTCGTCTTCGCCATGATCTACGGAGGGTATCTCTTCGTGCAGAAGGCGTATTCGGCCAACATCACGTCAGAGAGCTATCTGAAATTCCCCATGTGGATTCCCTATCTGATCATGCCTATCGGCAGCATCCTGCTCGCTCTGCGCATGGGTGAGCGTCTCGTTATGCTGGGCGGCTTACTCTCAGGCAAGAAGGCATGGAAAGATCCCGTTGTGCCGATCATCATAGCAGGCTCACTGGTTCTCTATTACATCCTCACCACAGGCATCAACGTGACCGGGGCGCTGGTTATCCTTCTTCTGACGATGCTCTTCTCGGGAATGCCGGTCGGCTTTGCCATGGGCATCACTTCGCTCGCCTGTCTCCTTTACTTCAGCCTCATCAAGATGGACGGTGTTGCGCCCAAGATGTTCTGGAGCATCAACAAGCTGCCCCTCATCGCCATCCCCTATTTCATCGTTGCAGGGAACCTCATGATGAAGGGCGGGCTCGCCAAGCCGCTTCTGGAATTTGGCTACGCATTCCTCAAACGCATCGACGGAGGGCTCGCCATCGCGGTGATGTTCGCCGCGGTGATTTTTTCCGCCATATCCGGGGTCAGCGCAGCGCTCGCAGCAACGCTCGGTCTCATTGCCATTCCCTGGATGATGGAGAAAGGCTATCCGAAGCGGTTCTGCATGGGATCTGATCGGGGCCGGAGGAACCCTGGATATATTGATTCCCCCTTCAACGATCCTGATCATTTATGGAGCGGCCTCGGGGGAGTCGATCTCCGACCTTTACATCGCCGGATTTCTGCCCGGCTTCATCCTGGCTGCCGCGATCTGCATCGAAGTCTGGTTCATCTGCCGTCACAAGGGATTCGGCCGGCCGGCTGCGGATGACCCGTTCAGCTGGACCGAAGTGTGGGCAAAATTCAAGAGCTCCATATGGGCATTGCTCATGCCTATCCTGATCATGGGCGGCATTTACAGCGGCGTGTTTACCGTTACCGAAGCCTCGGTCATCTCTGTTTTTTACGCATTGATAGTCTGCGCCTTCGTTTACAGGAACATCGGCTTCAAGGAGATCGTCTCGATTCTCAACGATTCGGTGGTGCTCACGTCGATGATCTATTTTGTCATGATGGCGGCGACCCTTTTCGGCTTTCTCGTCACGATGGAGCAGCTGTCGGACCGGGTCCTTGAGTTGATAACCGCATACGATCTGCGTCCGTGGATGTTCCTTGCGATCATGAACATCTCCATCTTCATCATGGGCATGTTCCTTAATCCGACGACGAAGATCCTGATCGTGGTGCCGATCGTCTATCCGATATTGCATCAGTTGGGTATCAGCGGCATCCACTTCGGGATTCTTATGACGATAAATATGGAACTTGCCTTCCTCACGCCTCCTATCGGCATGCACCTTTACGTCATGAGCGCAGTGTGCAAGGAGCCGCTCAACGAGGTAATCAAGGGCATATTCCCGTTCTTCATATTGCTTCTCATCGGTATGTTCGTTATAACGTACATTCCGTGGATCAGCCTTGTTTTTCTTAAGCACTAGTGAAAACTGGGTCCAGGGGCCGGGGTCCAGGGTCACGGACTAAAGATGAAAGATAGAGTAATCTGTAAAACGTAACAGCTGATTCTAACACATTACTTCAGGAGAGGTGAAAAGGGTTATGGGATACACAGCAGTTGAAAAGATTCTTATGAAACATTCTGTAAACCCGGTTGACAAGGTGTCGCCGGGTGATATCCTGACCTGCAATATTGACTATGCAGGCATGCACGAAGGGTTTGACGCGAAGAAGTACGAGCAGTTCACATCGTTGGGGGAGATGACCGGCGTCTTCGATCCTTCGAAGATCGGCATGTTCATGGGTCACCACTTCTGCACCGGCCACAGCGACGAACTGGCTGAGGACCAGAAGAAGACGAGGGATTGGGCTGAGAAGCTGGGCATAAAGGTGTTCAACTTCGGCACCGGCATCGCCCACGTCATCATCATGGAGGAAGGCTACGCCTTTCCGGGCGCCCTCTGCGTCTTCGGCGATTCCCATACGCCCGCTTACGGCGCGGTCGGCGCGATATCGACGCAGTGCGGCATCGAGATGTCGCAGGTTTTCCTGACCGGCACCCTCTGGTTCAAAGTGCCTGACACGCACAAGTATGTGATCACGGGCGAGACGAAAAAAGGCGTCTACCCGAGAGACGTGATCCAGTATATCGTTGCTAAGGTCGGTATGGACGCTTCTGTTTACAAGTGTATCGAATGGGATGGTCCCTACATCCATTCGCTGCCCGTGCCTTTGCGCTTCCCGTTCACGCTTATGTCTACCGAGTTGGGCGCCAAATGCAGCCTTCATCGAGCCGGATGCAATAACGGTCGAGTGGCTGAAGGGCAGGGTAAAACACCAGTATGAGATGGTCAAGAGCGATCCGGATGCGTACTTCGAGAAGACCTATAACTTCGACGTCTCGGATCTGGAGCCTCAGGTCTGTGCGCCATCTTCTCCTGAAAATACGAAACCGCTTTCCGAGACGCTCGGAGTGAAGATCGATCAGGTCTGCATAGGCACCTGCACGGGTGCCAGCATCTATGATTTCCGCGAATCGGCGAAGATCCTGAAGGGACGCAGGGTGAAAGCGCGCACGCTGATCATCCCCGCCACCGAAGAGGTGATGAAACAGTGCGCGGCCGAAGGGCTTCTTCAAGTTTTTGTGGATGCCGGCTGCAGCCTGTTTCCAGCCTACTGCGGAACGTGTCAGACCTTGAGCATCGGCCATCTCGCCCCCGGCGAGGTACAGATGCACCCGGGACCACGCAACTGGCCGGGTCGGATCGCGGAGGGTGCCTTCTCTTATCTGGCATCTCCGGCAACCTGTGCGGCTACGGCGGTCGAAGGAAAGATCGCGGACCCGCGGAACTACCTGTAGGAGGTATTGATCATGGCGACAGAAAAAACCAGCGCAAAAACCAGGACAAGCAAGAAGGAATGGATCGCTGAAGGGCGCGGTCTGGAGGGTCGGCAACAACGTGAATACGGAGAGCATTACTCCGAGCCACTGGCTTCACATGGGCGAGAAGCCAATGCTGGAGCACATAGCCGAACTGATCTTGCCTGAGTTTCCCAAAAAGATGCATAAGGGCGACATCTGGGCGGGCGGATCGAACCTCGGCTGTTCTTCGTCGAGGAATGCGCCTCTCTTCCTGAAGAAGAAGGGCATAAGCGTGATCATCTGCCACAGCGCCTCGCGCATCTTCTATCGCAATGCTCTTAACTCGGGGCTTCCGGTTTTTGAAATCGGCGATGAGATCAGCAAAATACGGATGGGGGACACTGTGCAGGTCGACATCAAGACAGGAAAAATCGAGAACCTCACCACCGGCGAAACCATACAGGCAAAACCCTTCCCTGATTTCATTATGGGGATATTGGAGGCGGGCGGGATCAATCCATATATAGTCAAGCATAAGAGCGAATTCGAACTGCTTAAATGAGGGTGACGCGATGAGCGATCCGAATCTCAAGCTGGAAAAGAGTGTGGAACTGATCAACAAGAAAGGTTTGAACGGGCTGATCGTTTACTCCGGCGGTACCTGCAGCATTCTGGCGCCCAGCTATCTCCATTATTTTTGCGGGTGTCGGCCCATGGGACAGAGGAACGCGGCCGTGGTTACTAAAGAGGGAAAGGCGGCGCTTCTCATCGAGCCTTCATGGGACGTGGAAAGGGTACGGATGAAGAGTTGGATCAAAGACGTGCGAGGGAGTGCGAACTTCACGCGCGATCTGGAGCGCCTGTTGCGCAAATTCGGGCTCAGCGGCCCCGTGGGCGTTGCCGGATCAGCCGAGATGACGGAAGAAGTTTACACAGCAGCATCCGCTGTGGCCGGACTCGCGCCGGCTGACTTTATCATCGAGGAAATGGCGCGGGAAAAAACAGAAGAAGAGCTTGAAATTGTCTACGACGCGGCGCGCATAGCCGACATCGGTTTTGACGCGTTTTTGGAATCGGCGCGGCCTGGTGTGAGGGAATACGAGCTGGTCGCCGAGATGGAATTTGCCATGCGCGCGGCAGGCGCGGACGATATTTTTATCCTTCTCAGCTCAGGTCCGCACAACGAGGAGATGCACGAGCCGACCGACAGGAGGCTCAGGGCCGGCGATATTATCATCGGAGAGATCACGCCTGTTCGCGAAGGGCAGTTCATGCAATGGTGCAGGACCGTGGTGTTGGGCGAACCCGCACCTATAGTGAGAGAGAAGTACGACATGCTCCTCTCCGCCTTCAGGGAGTCGCTCGCGGCGATAAAGCCCGGAGTTGAAGCGTCGGCAATGTCGAAGGCGATGAACCGGGTCATCAGCGACGCAGGATACGCGAAGTACTGCTACCCGCCTTACATGCGGGCGCGCGGCCACGGCTTTGGTGTGGGATCTCTTGCGCCCGGCGGGGCAGTAGACGATGAGACAAAACTCCTGTTTGAAAAACAGCAGGCGGTGGTTGTGCATCCAAACCAGTATCTGCCTGAGACGGGTTATCTCGCATGCGGAGAGACAGTGCTTGTTGTCGACGGTGGCGCAGAGCGGCTTGCGAAGACTGACACGAAACTATACGTGAAAGAGGTGTAACGATCAGGGGGGCTCGCGTCGCCTCCCACCCGCTTGCGCGGGTACCCGGCCGGCAAAGCCGTGTGAGCCTCCCCCTCACGCTCGCCGTGCGAGCGAAATTTTATGGCAATACCCTTAATGCTGGTGTGGGTGAGCCGGTGGAAATCTAGCTGAAAGAGGTGTCACGATGGAGACGATGCAACCCGCACTGAAGAACGGACGGAATGTCTGGGACCATGTCAACATGCCTGAAAAAGAGTTCGAGAGCCGCGTGGCGCGGGTCAGAACACAGATGAAGAAGAGGGGAATCGATCTCCTTATCCTTTATGGAAGAGGGCTTACCGAGTATGCGGACCCATGCTACGTGAGTAACTTTATCATCAGGTTGCCTCGCGGCACACTAGCACTGGTGCCTCTTGAAGGAGCTGTTGTGCTCTTTTTCGAGGGTGCTGCAAGGGGATTGCCGTCATTGCTCGTCACTACCTGCATCAAAGAACTGAAGCCGGCAGGCAACGTGGCGAGCGAGTGTGCAAAGTATTTGAAGGAAAAGGCTCTTGTCCCGTGCACCGTAGGCCTCGGCCGGCTTGAAGAGCAGATGCCGTACCAGGAATTTCGCGCTCTGAAAGAGGCGCTTGCAGGCTGCAAGATTATAGACGCTGCCGCTATCGTGCCAAACCTTCGCATGATAAAGTCGGACAGGGAGAGTGATGAGATCAGCCGGGCCGGCCGTATCGTGAAGCGATGTTTCGAGCAGGTCGGTTCGGTCTGCTCCACGGGTATGAGCGAGCAATTCCTCGAGGCAATGCTTCGGAAACAGGCGCGCTTTGACGGAGCGGAAGACATCCGCGTGCTCCTGTTAATGGGCAACGACAAGCGGAGCTTTCGTCCGGCCGAGAATAGAAGGATAGAACCGGGTACTGTTTTCATCCTTTACTGCGCGGTCGAGTTTGAACGCTACTGGGCGGAAGGCGTAAGAACATTCGCAGCAGGAGAGGCCTCGTTCTCCGAAGTATTGAGCGATCTTGCGGCTGTTTACGATCGCGCGCTCAATGCGCTGAAACCGGGAATGACCGCATCAGAGCTCTGCAAAGAGCTTCTCAAAGAGGCGCGTAATTCGGGCCTGGAGCCTACCCCCGACTTTGGTTACGGAAATGGAATCGGTCTCAGTCTCAATGAGTCGCCTGTGATTAAAGAGAAAAGCGCACAAAAAATAAAAGAAGGTATGTGCATTGCCCTGCGCCTGCCTGTGACTGATAAGACCTACGGCAAAATAATGTTCGGCAGGACGTTCCTTGTGAGAAAGAGCGGAGCGGAAGCAGTGACTTAGGGTCCGGGGTCCTGGGGCCGGGGTCCCGACGGAAAAACAGAGGGAAGATCGTGACGCTGCGCGTCACTAGGAAGACCGTCCGCCATGGCGGACTCGGACGATGGAAGAGAGAAACAGAAAAGACCGATGGACGAGAGTAACAAGAAAGGTACGTGAGTAATGAGCAGTTCACACTCGACACTCGACACTCGACACTCGACACCGTACCGCTGCGATGTTCTGGTCATCGGCGGCGGGGGTGCGGGTGCGCTTGCAGCGCTTGAAGCATCGAAAGATGAGAAGCTCAAGATAATGCTCGCATCGAAGGGGCCGATCGGCATGAGCGGGCTCACCCCGACCGCAAACGGAGGAACCGCAGGAGCAGGATCTGAAGAAGACCTTTTCAAACTGATGATCAACACCGGAAGATTTCTGAATCACCAGGGTGCAGCGTGGGCCACGACGCATGAGATCAAGAACGCATGCAGGCGCCTGCAGGAGATCGACATCGAGGTAATACCGCTTCGCGCCAGATCGGTTTGTGTGCAGAGCACACCCATGCTCAAGAAACTGAGGCAGCATGTCTCGCGACGTTCGAATATCGACCTCAGGGAAAGCGTGCTCGCAACGAGTCTTCTCACCTTCGGCGGTGTAGTGTCAGGGGCAACCCTCCTCGACCTTGTGACAGGTGAATTCTTTGGTGTTGAGGCGAAGGCGGTTGTGCTTGCGACCGGTGGCGGCTCCGGTGAACTCTACCCGCACACCAGCAACAACCCTTTCGGCGTGACGACCGATGCATCCGCCACAGGGCACATCATGGCTGTCCGGGCAGGAGTTGAGCTGGTCGACATGGAGATGATTCAGTTCATACCCTTGCCTGCCAGTCCTCGCGCCCTCTACATCCGTTATTTCCCCGAGTTCTGGAATGGGCCTTACATGAACCGGATGGATGAGGTGGTCGATGACGATATTTCGCGGTACCTGGCCGCCTCTTACTCGGAAGATCTGGTGCGGAAGCTGTACTTAGAGATTGCGAAGGGCAATGGGCCTATCTACATAGATCAACGAGGGTCTCCCGGGATAGATGCGAAACTTCTCATTAAGAACTGGGAGCAGCGCCGGAGGTTGATCAAAGCACTCGATATCGATCCGCGTGACCACAGGGTCGAGCTTCTCATCGGCTCCCATTTTATTATGGGTGGCGTACGGGTCAATGAAAAGACCGAGACCACACTTCCCGGTCTCTTTGCAGCCGGTGAGATCATGGGGGCTGTTCACGGTGCCTGCCGTTTATCGGGTTACAGCTTTTCGCAGATGATCGTCTTCGGCTTCGAGGCAGGTACGCGCTCAGCAGAGTATGCTCGAAAAGCAGAACTTCCGGAGCCGCAAGACAAGGCAGTGCTGGAGCGCGAAGAAGAGCTGGCCCGTCGCTTCATGGAGAAGAAGGCGGAGCCCCTTTCCGTGAATCTGCTTAAGAAGCGGCTGCAGCAGGTGATGGAGCGCGATGTTTACATTGTGCGGGAGAAAGAAGGCCTTCAGCGTGCTCTGCGCGAGATCGATCTCATTGATACGGACATTGACCGCATCGAGGTTCCCTCGTTTCAGAGGCACAATCTTGAGTGGATCCGGGCCATCGAATTCCGTTCCGTAGTCGAGGCAGCGCGGATTGTCGCGCTTTCGGCGCTCGCGCGGGAGGAGAGCCGTGGTTTCCATTACCGGTCCGATTTTCCGAAAGAGGATAACACCGATTGGCTTCGCCACACACTCGTGAGATTGGAAGCAGGAACACTTGCTGTCGGCTCTGCCCCCGTTGCCCTTGATTACCTGAGGCCGGAGGGCTGACATGGGCGATACGATTACCGCAAAAGTCTTCAGGTTCGACCCGGATTACGACAAGGAGCCGCGTTACACTGAGTATACCGTGCCAGCCGATGAGGAGGTATCTGTCCTTGTGCTCCTCAACAGGATACAACAGGAAATAGATCCGACGCTCAGTTTCAGAAGTTTTTGCTGTGGTCTGCAGATGTGCGGATCCTGCCTGATACGGGTGGACGGTAAAAGAAGATTCGCGTGCATCACGCTGGTGAAGCCCGGAGCGAGGATCACCGTTGATCCCCTCACGTTTCCAGAGGGGCACATCAAAGACCTCGTGGTGGAGATCCCAACTGAAGTCAAGGATAGCGACAGTACGGAGATGAATAAAGAGTGAGAGGACGTAGCTTTACCGCGAGCGAAGCGAGCGAACCTATAGAGAGTTGAAAAAGAAGGAGGAGGATAACGGTGGCAATGACCATAGCTGAAAAAATCCTTGCGAGGGCATCGGGGCGCAATAACGTGGGACCGGGCAATTACGTGACAGCTAAGATCGACAGGGCAATGATGCCCGATGCGTTCCGCCTGATCCGGACTGTGCTCAAGGAGGCAGGCATATCTGAAGATGAATTCAAATTGTGGGATCCTGAGCGGGTCATCATCGTCTCAGACCATCGCGTCCCGGCATTTGACATCAATAGCGCGCGGGCGCAGAAGATGGCGAGGGAACTTGCGCGTAAGCTCGGCGTCAAGCATTTCTACGATGTCTTCGCGGGTATCTGTCACCAGATCATGGTTGAAAAGGGACACGTGCTGCCCGGGCAACTGATCGTGGGCGCCGATTCACACACCACGACCTATGGTGCACTCAATGCGGCATCCACCGGCATCGGCGCTTCAGAGATGGCGTATGTCCTCGGAACAGGAGAGCTGTGGTTCATGGTGCCGGAGACGATTAAATTCGATATTCAGGGCAAGCTTCCTCCGATGGTCACCTCAAAAGACGTGATCCTTTATATTGCAGGGAAGTATTCAACGGAGGTGGCCCAGTACAAGGCAATCGAGTGGACTGGAAGCGCCGTTGATGCAATGAGCATGGATGCGCGCCTTACCATGGGCAACATGTCGGTTGAACTGGGCGCGAAGTTCGGTATCTTCAGGGCGGACGAAAAGACAACCGCCTATCTCAAGGCGCGTACAGATAAACCGATCGAGCCCGTCGACCCCGATCCTGATGCGGTCTACGCCCAGACCCATGTTGTCGATGCATCCGTTCTCGAGCCGCAGGTAGCCCTTCCTCATAATGTGGGCAATGTGAAGCCGGTTTCCGAGGCGGGCGACATCGTCATTGACCAGGCTGTGATTGCCTCCTGCTGCCACGGTCGCATCGAAGACCTGGAGACCGCGGCCCGGATTGTTAAAGGCAAGAAGATACCTAAGAGTGTGCGTTTCTTTGTGGCGCCTGCTTCATGGGAACAATACAAAGAAGCGCTCGACAAAGGGATCATCGGTACATTGGTTGATGCCGGCGTCCTGGTCGGGAACCCCTCATGCGGATTGTGTACCGGCTATCAGGGGGTGTTAGCAGAAGGCGAGTCGTGTGTTGCTGCGACGCCAAGGAACTTCAAGGGGAGAATGGGAAGCCCTGATGCGCGGATCTATCTCGCGTCTGCCGCGACCGTTGCCGCCTCCGCGTTGAAAGGCAAGATTGTCGATCCGAGAGAGGTGAACTAGATGATCATCAAAGGCAGAGTCAGAAAATTCGGCGACAACATCGATACGGATACCATAACCCCCGGTTCACTCTTGTACCTCAATACAGAAGAACTGGCGCAGCATGCGTTCGAGCCCATTGCGCCGGAATTCGCAAAAAGCGTCCGTGAAGGTGATGTTATCGTCGGTGGAAATAATTTCGGCTGCGGCTCCTCAAGGGAACAGGCTACCGCCGTGGTCAAACAGCTGGGCATCCGCTATGTTGTAGCTGAATCGATGGCCCGCATCTACATGAGAAACTGCGTAGCCCTCGGCCTTTATCCGGTGATCTCGAAAGGCGCGAGCGCGCTTTTCTCAGAAGGAGACGATATCGAGATCGATTTCGACAAAGGCGAGGTACGCAATCCAAAGACAGGCAAGAAGGCCGCATTTGAGCCGCTTTCCGGCGGTTCGCTCGAAATCGTCAACGCCGGCGGCATTCTTGCGACGCTGAAGAAAAGAATGGGCAAATAAAGCAGGGTCCCGGGTCCAGGGTCCGGGGTCCAGTCGGTAAATACCTGACGCGCATACCAGTACGCCTCTGTTCGCCAAGGCTTGAGCGCCTCGCTCTGCAAATGAATACAACTTGGCATTAGACATTCCTTGCTGCCGCTCCCGGTTTTTGCCGAACTTCGCTCGCCGGATTTGGAGCAGGGGCATTCCGGCACGGAAACTGCAATAGCACATATGGTTGATGAAGCAAAGAGGTGAACCGTCAAAAAGGCGTGGCGGTTTTATACCGCCTGATACGAACTTCACCTGAAGGAGAGACTATGCGCGCTCTATCTTTGTGTTCCCTTCTTTTCATGTGCGCTGTTATGGTTCTTGGCTGTGCCTCAGCTCCCTACCGTACGACTCTTCAGCTCACCCCCGAACCCGGAAAGTCCTCCCTCTCACAGCAGGATCTCGATTATGCATATAACACGACCATTTCGACAGGACTAGATCTGGGCTACCGGGTGGTGTCCTCATCCACCGAGCGAAGGATGGTGACCCTCGAGAGGCTTCGCAGCGCAGACAACGTGTCGGAGACTTTAGAGGTGATCGTTGAAAGTAAAGACCAGACAGGAGATGTGAACATTGCTTACAGGAGTTCCAAGCCCGTTGAGGACGCAACGGTCAGAGAATTCACAGATCGTTTCCTCGCAAAGTTAAGAATGAGGCGGTCCATACAGGCTGTGGCGCCCGCTTCTGCAAAGCCGGGAAATGTCCGGATCGAACCGGCGAGACCTTTGACGCCCGAGAAGCCGAAGGAGACACATCTTATTCTTTTGAAGAATGGCAACATAAGAACTGAACCAAGCATGAAAGGTAAAGTCATAATGACCTTGAAGAAAGGGGAGAAGGTCATCAAGCTTGACGAGTCAGGGGACTGGTATGACGTTGGACTGCCTTCCGGAGGAACAGGCTGGATATCCAAACGTCTGGTCAGAGAAGTTGAGTAACCGTCCGGAACCCATGTAAAACCTCCGCGATACTGTCGCGAAGTTTTTGTAGCAAACCAAAATCTTTTAGTATAGACTACGCCCATATCTCCAGGACTTTTCATTGCCAAATGCGAGATTGCCCCGGATGTCCTTTGGAGGCTTCCCGATGACAGGCCGGGCCGGATGTCGCGGAGCGGGGCCTGACACGTGGAACATGACGGGAACGTTACGTTACGGATTGAGAACCTCCGGCTTGCGTTTGGCGGTGTCACCGCCCTCACCGACGTAAGTATCGATGTCAAACAGCGCCAGATCATGGCGGTCATAGGGCCAAACGGTGCCGGCAAGACCGCGCTCCTCAATTGCATAAGCGGTTTCTACAAACCTCAACAAGGCGAGATTTATTACGAAGGAAAACGCGTCACACGGATGCGGCCGGACAAACTGGCCGAGCTCGGCATCGCCAGGACCTTCCAGAACATCGAGCTATACACAGGATTGAACACACAGGATAATATCATGGCTGCCCGCCATGCCCTTATGAAGCAAAACTTCATCACCGGCGCGCTCTATTTCGGGTGGGCGCGAAAGGAAGAGATCAAACATCGTGAGACGGTAGAGGAGATAATTGATTTTCTGGAGATAGCGCCCATCAGAAAAAAAGTGGTCGGCCTCTTGCCTTACGGCATGCGAAAAAGAGTCGAACTGGCAAGGGCATTGGCCCTGGAGCCCAAAGTGCTGCTGCTCGACGAACCCATGGCAGGCATGAATCTGGAAGAAAAAGAGGACATTGCCCGTTTCATAATTGATCTTTTCGAGGGTCAGGGAGACACCTATCCCAATACCCCTGTTCTCAGGGATGGCGTTGACTGTATCATTCTTGTGGAGCACGACATGGGAGTGGTTATGAGTATCGCTGACAGGATTGCTGTCCTCGATTTCGGGCGTAAGATTGCAGAGGGCACGCCGGCTGAAATCAGCACCAATCCGGAAGTGATAAGCGCTTATCTGGGGAAAGAAGAATAGAGGCGACACGATGCTGCAGGTGAACAATATTGAAGTCGTTTACATGAGCGTTATCCAGGTGCTGCGCGGGGTTTCGCTGGAAGTCGGCGACGGTAAGATCGTGGCATTGCTCGGTGCTAATGGTGCGGGCAAGACAACGACGCTCAAAGCAATTTCGGGCATGCTGAAAACAGAAGAGGGAGAGGTGACCGAGGGCAGCGTCATTTTTGATGACAAGCGACTGGACAAATATGGACCGGAAGCTGTTGCTGCCATGGGCATCAGCCAGGCCATGGAAGGGCGCAGGGTTCTTGAGCATCTTACGGTCGAGGAGAACTTGCTGGTAGGTGCCTATTGCCGCAATGACCGCGCGGGCGTCAGGAAAGACCTGGAGATGGTCTTTGACTATTTTCCCAAGGTTAAACATCTTCGCCGTCAGGTAAGCGGTTATCTCTCGGGCGGCGAACAGCAGATGCTGGTCATAGGACGCGCGCTCATGGCGCGACCCAGGCTGATGCTTTTGGATGAGCCTTCTTTAGGCCTCGCCCCTTTGATGGTGCAGGACATCTATCAGATCATCAAGAGGATCAATGCCGACCAGAAGACGTCAATCCTTCTCGTAGAACAGAACGTCAGAGCCGCCCTTGGTATAGCTGACTATGGGTATGTCATGGAGAACGGCAGAGTGGTTCTGGGCGCTCCCGCAGACCAATTGCGGGATAATGAAGACGTGCGGGAATTCTACCTTGGATTGTCCGCAGTCGGGTCCAAAAAAAGTTATCGGGAGATTAAACATTACCACCGGCGGAAGAGATGGCTGGCTTAGGTAAGACAGGGTCACGGGTCACGGGTCATGGGTCACGGAAGACAGATGGAAGACCGTCACGCAATGCGTGCCTAGGAAGATGGAGGATGGAAGCCGGAGCCGATGGACGACCGCCTACGGCTAGGATGACCGCGCTTCGCGCTCGGACGAGGGACGAGAGAAACTAAAGAAACTAAAGAAACCAGAGAAACTAGAGAAACGAGGCTGCGGCAGATGGTGATAGAGGCATGGCTATAGATAAGGGCGATACCTGGCCCAAGGTGTTAAAAGCTAACTGCGAAACATATGGTGACAGCGGAAAGGCCATGCGCCACAAGCGGCACGGCATCTGGCAGTCCTACACCTGGAAAGAATATTTTGACAGTGTGAAGTACCTGGCGCTTGGTCTCGTGTCTCTTGGCTTTAAGCCCGACGACAAGCTGCTCATAATCGGCGACAATGCTCCGGAGTGGTACTATGCCGAGCTCGCCGCACAGGCAAATCACGGGGCTTCCGTCGGGATATATGCAGATGCGAGCGCGAGCGAGGTACGACAGATTGCCGGGAATTCCGATGCTCGCTTTGCGATCGTAGAAAATCAGGAGCAGGTCGATAAATTGCTCGAGGTAAAGGAGGAGCTTCCCCTGCTCGAACGCCTCATTTACTGGAACTACAAGGGTCTCGCACACTACAGGAACCCTGTTCTCATGGGCTATCGGCAGGTAGCGGAACTCGGCCAGAAATACGAAAAGGAACACCCGGGTCTCTTCGAGCAGAACATAGAGGCCGGCAGCGCCGATGATGTCTGCGCGATAGTCTACACGTCAGGCACGACCGGTCCGATCAGGGGAGCGATCCACACGTACCGCAGTATGAGGGCCTCTTCCGAGTATTATCTGCAGCTCGATCCGTGGCACGAGCATGACAACATCGTTCCGTACCTGCCGCCTGTCTGGATGACCGAACAGTCTCTCGGGATCGGCTGCCATCTGTTGGCGGCTAACATTTTGAACTTCGCTGAGGCTCCGGAGACCCAACAGCGGGATACACGAGAGACGGGACCGAGCATCGTCATCTACGGGGCTCGTCTGTGGGAGAGTCAGGCAGCTATGCTTCAAGCGCGCATCATGGAAACCAGCGCATTAAAAGGGCTCTTCGTTCGCACGCTGATGCCTATCGGCTACAAAATGGCTGACCTCAGGCTGCACAGAAGAAAGCCCGGCGTCGTCCTGAAGATACTCTATTCGATTGCCAATGTCGTCTTATTTAAGTCCATCAAGAAAAGCATGGGACTTTCAAATGCGAGAATCTGTTGCAGCACCGGCTCCGTGCTCAGTCCGGATGCGTTCAGGTTTTATCATGCTCTTGATCTGCCTCTCAAGAGCGTGTATGGAACAACTGAGGCTGGGCCTCTGGCCGCGGCTGCGAACGATGACATCAGATCAGGGAGCGTGGGCCCGGTCGGCAAACATGCACAGGTACGTGTGGCCGAGAACGGAGAACTCGTCTTTCGGGCTCCAGCTCTTTTTGCCGGTTATTACAAAGATCAGGAGCGTACCAACGAGGTGCTCAAAGACGGGTGGTTCTACAGTGGAGACAGTGGTTTCATCAATGAGGACGGGCACATTGTATTTCAAGACAGAATAGGAGAGCTTATCGGCCTTGCCGGCGGTGACAAGCTGTCTCCCCAGCTTCTGGAAGCACGGCTGAGAGCGAGCCCTTACATAAAGGACGCGTGGATATTTGCCGGACCAAAAAAGAAGTACGTTTCTGCGATCATCGTCATCAACTACGACAAGGTCAGCAGGTGGGCGGGACAGAGGAGAGTGGCCTTCTCGACATATGCGGAGCTTTCCCAGAAGCCCGAGGTTTACCAGCTTATCAAGGGCGACATAGACAGGGTCAATAGCGATTTGCCGTCCGCTTCCAGAATAAAGAAATATGTGAACCTCTACAAAGAATTCGATCCGGACGAGGGCGAACTGACCAGAACCAGGAAATTGAGAAAGCGATTCCTCGAAGAGCGATACCGCGATCTCATCGATGCAATCTATAGTGACAAAGCCGAGGTCCCGATAGAAGCCAGGGTCGGACACAGGGACGGCCGCACAGGAGCTATCAAGACTACGCTGAGTATCAAGACTATCGAAGGAGCTGCTTAATGACCTTCTTTCTGCAACTGGTGGTAACCGGCCTGGCGTTGGGCATGGTCTATGCCCTTGTTGCCATAGGTTTTGTCATTATCCTCAAATGTTCCAATGCTTTCAATATTGCACAGGGACACTTCGTGCTGATCGGTGGGTATCTGGGCTACACCTTTCTGGTACCGTTCGGCCTTCCTATATGGGCAAGCCTGTTGCTCGCGATAGCTGTGGCTATTGTGCTCGGCCTCTTAATAGAGCGACTTACCATACGACCGCTGGTGGGTCAGTCCGAACTCGCCATGATCATGATGACCATAGCGCTGGCAACCGTCCTGGAGGGGCTTGTAACCTTGATCTGGGGCGGCGAATACAAGACGTACCACGGGGTACTCCCAACCTTGACCCTTAAGATCGGTGAGATATCGGTGCCTTCTGAGTCGCTCATCGGATTGATCGTCTCGGTCACGGCGGTCGTACTGCTTATGGTTCTCTTCCGTTACACGAAGATAGGCTTGGCCATGAGGGCAACTGCGGAAGATCTGCAGGTGGTGCAGAGCGTCGGCATCAAGGCAACCACGGTGTACGCCGTCTCCTGGGTCATCGCGTGTGTGGTCGGCGTGATCGGCGGCATGCTCCTCGGTGGTGTATCGGGCGTCATGATTCCGCTCGCCGAGATCGGCCTGAAAGCATTCGCGGTGGTTCTGCTCGGGGGGGCCAATTCAATCGGTGGCGCTATCGTCGCCGGAATCATACTCGGCGTGTTGGAGAACGTGGCTGCAGGATACCTGGACCCGTTGCTTCCGGGCGGCGGACTGGCTCAAATATTTCCTTTTGTGGTTATGATCATTGTGCTTATCTTCCGGCCGTACGGGCTCTTCGGTTTGGCCAGGATAGAAAGGATTTAGGTAGATGGCGGGAACCTTTCACGAAAGTTACGCGCAAGACATGGCTATCTTCCGCACCAGGTCGCAATGGGCAATGCTCGGTATTTTTCTGATCCTTCTTTTCTGCTGCCCGCTATTTATGAGCGATAGGATTCTCACCATAATGACCATGATCGGCATCGCCATCATAAGCGTGCACGGGCTCAATATCCTCACCGGATACTGCGGCCAGATATCGATAGGTCACGTCGGCTTCATGGCGGTTGGGGCTTACATCTCAGCCATCCTGACAGTCAAGCTCGGCTTGCCGTTTTGGGTAGCTTTGCCCTGCGCCGGTCTCGGGGCCGGAATGGCGGGTCTTATTTTCGGCCTGCCTTCTTTGAAGATTAAAGGCTTCTATCTCATCATGGCGACCATAGCCGCACACTTCATCATTATATGGGTTGTGCTTCATCTGCGGAGCTTGACCGGCGGCGCCGATGGCTTAACCGTCCCCAAACCAAAGATATTCGGCCTGGTGTTTATGTCCAAAGGCAGCTACTTCTATCTGGTGATGATACTTGCCTGCATTGCTACATTTTTCGCGGTGAACATCGGCAGGAGCAGGGTTGGCAGGGCTTTCGTAGCCATCAGGGATAATGACCTGGCTGCCGAGGTGATGGGGATTAACCTGTGGAGCTACAAGCTTCAAGCCTTCTTCATCGGCTGCGTCTATGCGGGTGTGGCCGGGTCGCTTCTGGTGCACTACTATGGTTTTGCCAGCGTGGACCAGTTCCCGTTCATGGACTCGGTCTGGTACCTGGGTATGCTGATCGTCGGCGGTATGGGCACGGTCGAGGGTGCTATTTTAGGCGCTGTCTCTCTCAAACTGCTGGATGAACTGGTTACGGTTGTTGGCCCCGTTTTGTCCGCAGCCGTTGCAGCGCAGGCAGCCGCGTCCCTCGCTCTCATAGCGAGAGGATTGATCATCATGCTCTTTCTCATTTTTGAACCCAGGGGCCTTGACCACCGGTGGGCAATGATCAAGGCCTATTTTAGACTTTGGCCTTTTTCGCATGAAGAATCAGAGTAGAGTTAAGACCCGGTTTCAGAGCGACTGTTCGATTGGTTTAATTGGTTGAGCGGCGTCTATTTCGGATTGAGTGGTCTGTCATTCTGTGGCATACTCTGAATATTAAACTCAGGAAGGAGCGGAACATGGCTAGAATTGGAACAGCAGTAATGGTCTCGACGGTTCTCATGCTGGTACTCACATTGCTGGTGCCTGTCAGCGCTCATGCAGCCGGGAAAACGGTGTATGTCGGCGGTACCATGTCGCTCACGGGGCCTTACGCCGAGGATTCGGCGGCGATCCTGCAGGCCTACGAAGACTACGTCAAATATGTAAACGAGACAAAGCGTCTGGCGCCGTGGCGGAACGAGAAATGGCCCGCCGATGTCACGATAGAGCTTCTGTGGCGGGATGACGAGCTCAAGCCTGCAAAGGCGCTCTCTATTTACGAGGAGCTTAAGGCAAAAGGAATACTGGTTTACAGGTCATCGGGTTCGCCAACAGCGCTGGCCCTGAAAGATAGATTGAAACAGGATGGCTTCGGAGCACCCAGCATGTCCACGGGTCCCTTTCTTCTGGAGCCGCCGGGAACTATTCTGACCTACTATCCTCTTTACACCGACGACCTGGCAGCCGTCGCCGATTGGTACAAAGAGAAATGGAAGGGTAACAGGAAACCGAGAATTGCCTATCTTACCGCTGACAACGCGATGGGCAAGTCGATCGAGATACCTCAGCTGGAAGCGTATATGAAGAAGGCAGGATACGATTTTGTCGGGATCCAGTATGTGCCTGTCGTTCCTACATCCCCACCGACCACCCAGCTTATGTGGCTCAAACAGAACAACGTTGACCTTGCAGTCGGCATTATGATCAATCCCGGTTCACAGCCGACCGTAAAGGAAATGGTCAGACTAGGCATGGGTCCTTATCAGGCCTACAAGCTGACCTTTGCCTGCGGCACGCCGAGTCACTTGCCTGTGTTTGCTGATGCCATGCATGAATTGGGTGATGGCTTTGTCGTCGCCGGCGGCTTTCCTCCCTGGGATGAACTCACAACCCCGGGGGTAAAGTTCCTGGTCGAAAACCAGAACAAGTATCACCCCAATAAATTTTTCAGGCACACCCAGTACATAGGTGGAACGCTTGAGGTCATGACCCAGGTCGAGGCTCTGAGACTTGCCATGCTAAAGATGCCTCTTGAAAAACTCAAGCCGGTTGACGTACTGAATAATGGCTTCTACCAGATCAAAAACCTTGAGACCGGCGGCATCAGCAGTACGCCGCTCTCCTATGGGCCGGGTAAGATTGAGGGCGTTGACAAAGTCCGCGTTGACCAGGTCCAGAAGGGCAAGGTCATAAAGCTCGGCGTCTGGCCAGCCCGCCACATTTACTGAAAACGATACTTCCAATACGGCCGATTTCCACGGAGAACGCCCGTGAAAATCGGCCGGTTCCGCTCAAAGTTCCCGGAGCTCCATTCGACTTCACAGAGCTATCGACAAAGTAGTAAAATTGCTATACCATATCGTCTATTTCGGGACCGAACGCTTGTGTCCCACAACGCCCAGGGAGGAGAACTCAAGATGAATGTGCTCGTGCTGGATAAGCTGGCGAAAGGATATAAACAGGCAATAAGCGAGAAGTTTCCTGACCTCGTCATTCATGCAGCCACTAATGAGGAAGAGGTCGGGGAATTTATCAGCAAGGCGGACGTGCTGCTGTGCGCAAGGATTTCAGACCGCCTGATGCAGAAGGCGTCAAAGCTCCAGTGGATCCAGGCTGTGACAACCGGGACCGACTATATTACACGTCTGCCCTCGCTGAGGAAGGACGTCATGATATCTACCACCCGCGGCATCCACGCTCCACAGGTTTCCGAGATGGTCATGCTTCTCATGCTTGCACTCAACAGGGATCTTTCCCAGGTAGTGAGGAATCAGGATAAAGCGCTCTGGGTGAGCCGGCCCTCGAAACTCCTCTGGAGAAAAAAAGCGGGAATTCTTGGCATAGGGATAATCGGCGAAGAGGTAGCGCGCAAATGCAAGGTTTTCGGGATGGAAGTTTTCGGCATGGATATCGTGAAGAGAAACGTGGAGTGGGTAGATACGTGGTACGATCCTCACGACATCGTGAAAGTCGCGGGTCAGATCGATTTCTTAATCCTCGTTGCCCCTCACACGCCCGAAACAGGAAACATAGTGAACGCTAACGTGCTCGCGGCCATGAAGCCGACGGCTTTTCTCATCAATCTTGCCCGCGGAGAGCTGATCGATGACGAAGCGCTGATCAGCGCCCTGAACGCCGGCAAGATTGCGGGGGCAGGCCTTGACGTTTACCGTCAGGAGCCGTTGCCATCAGATCACCCATTCTGGTCCATGAAGAATGTGATGGTGATTCCGCATATGGGCGGACCGACCGACGTCTATGTCGAGCAGGCCATGGCGGTGATCGGCGAGAATCTCCGGCGCTATCTCAGTGGAGAACGAAAGAACCTGATAAACCTGATCGAACGATAGAGCGCAGGACTTTCATCGCAGATTTGCGCAGATAAAAGCTAAGAGAGATAAAGGCGGATGGGAATGCCTGTGGCCAGCATTGTGATAGGACGTCAATGCTGTCCACAACCTCAGCGCTCCCGCGCAAGTGTCTCGCCCCACCGGAGGTGCGGGTGATTGACCGGATAGCCGCTGTATCCCTATCCGGGCAATGCTTCCCTATCGGCGTTCATCATAAGCTTTTATCCGCCTTTATCGGCGATGAAAAACCGGTCCCTCATGTGCAATACGGGAAATGTGGCTGGAATTTGATTGCCGATTCTGTTGAAAAGGAGGACGGAATGACTCGAGAAAGGAGAGTGCTATCAGCCGGCAATGATCATACTGAGATGTTTGCCATCTTCAAATCCCTCGTTGAAAGGACGGGCGCGAAAAAAGGCGATGCTTTAATCTGGGCAGGATGTGAGGGCGCCTGCTATGCCATGGCAACATTTTTCAGCTACTATCTGCTGGATTTGGAGCTCAACCTCTATTTCGCAACGGATGGTGACCTGAAAAGGCTCTGGCGGCTCGAACGTGTTGATGGCGTGGGCACAGTCGCTACAAAGAAAGTAGAACCTCCAAAAGCGAAAGTCATTATTCTGATGTCGGGTCTTATGAACGTTCCTTTCGAGAATGTCTTGACGCTTGTTCACAACGGATTGGTAGATGGCGGCGTAGTTATAGGAGAGACCGTGGTTCCCGGGCTCTTCGAGAGCATGGGATGGCATGAGCAGATACCGATCCAATACCTTTTCGAGTTTTCGATGCAAGAGCCAACCGCTCTGGAGATCGTAGAAATAGAGTAATACCGATTTGCCTTCAAGTGTATACCTTCCGGGTACCCGCCGTAAGGTGGGTGTGCTGCCAGTCGCTCTCCTCGACGTACTTCCAGTACGCCTCGGGTACCCGCTTGCGGGTGTGGCTCCTCGCCGCCGCTTCGGTCTCCATCTTGAATGCAAATCGGTATAACACCTGGCATCAGGCTCGATGCACCTGATTGCAATTGCGGTCATGCGGCATTAGTTTCTACCATAACCTCGCACCGGGCGACCTGAGTGCAGGAAGGAAGCGATGGTTTTTGTGCGCTTCCTCTTGGGCAAACCAGCGAGAGAAGAGGTGATGCCATGGCCGAAGAAAACTACATATGCAGGAAGTGCGGATGGGAATTCAAGGCGATTCCGGGAGAAGAAGAGCCTCCCGAATGTCCTGAATGTGCAAGCGACGAAGTTGAAAAACTGGAGCTGGCGACAATAGGGAAAACAACCGAACGTAAGTAGCTGGATCTATTTCTGCACGGCGCGGTTGTAATAGGTCGCGTCGTAGTATTTTTGAACCGGCGGAAGAGGCGCATTCAGCAGGCCTGCCTCTGAACGCAGCTGCATCACGATCTCGATTCCTCTGATATCGATTACTGCTTCGGGAATCGTGGCCATAACAGGATTCATCTCCTGCGCCAATCGCTTCGCCGCTACATCTTCGCTGACCTTCTGTTCCTTTGCCACAATAGTGGCTGCCTCTTTAGCGTTTGCCGGGTTTGCTAACCAATCGACAGATTTTATATGGAGGTGATCCTTCGTCAACGGAAAAGAGGACATAAAGCAAGCGCAACCGTGGGCTGGCTTTGCAAGAATGAATTCCATCGCCCTCACAAGCAGATGACAGGTGGCAGACGAGGTCAATCTGCAGTTGAAAGAAAGGCATCGGCCATGGTTTAATCTGGGGCCACAGAAGGAGATAGTGATGGCGATAGAGGAATTAGCAAAAGAACGATGTACTGGTTGCGGGATCTGTTTTTCTGCCTGTCCGCAGGATGTGTTTCGCCTTGACCGCAAGACCGGCAAGGCGGTAATCACGTATCCCGCCGATTGTGTGGCCTGCTGGAGCTGCGAGATGTTCTGCCCTGTTCATTGCATAAAAGTGTCAGAAAGCAGGCCGCTGCAGTTACCCACGGCATACTGATAAAAAAATCAAGGGTCAAGGGTCACAGGGGCACCGGGTCCGGGAGAAGAGGCCGTAATCGTTGCGAGCTGGAGACGCGGCATTCCATCGTGCACCCCGGCGGAACCGGGAGAAACCTGTAGAACGGATCCGGCTCACGGAATGACGCAAAGGTTAGTGTGACCATCAAATTCGCGGGTACAACCAAAGAGGAGAAATAGACAGGTGACATCGATTGAAAAGCTTGGAGAAGTCGTAACGACCGACGTCCTGGTGATAGGCGGCGGCATCAGCGGCTTGTTTGCGGCTATTAAAGCAAAAGCAAGTGCAGGTGATGTGCTCGTCGTTGATAAAGGCGGAATAGGTTGGTCCGGCCAGGTGCCTCTCTCCGGAGGCGACTGCGCGCTGGTGCGGCCCGAGGAGGCGGACGAATATTTTAAGTGGCTCGTGGAAGTGGGAACGTATCTGAATAATCAGGACTGGACTGGCGCTTTTGCTCACGAGATGTACGGGAGCATCAAGGAAGGCGCGAACATGGGACTCCCATTCTGGACGTCCGGCGGAGAGCTGGTTACAGTACCGTTCCATAAGAAATATCGGGCAACACACTTTTCGCCCGTAAAGTTTATGATCAAGCTGAAAATAGCCGCAACGAAGAAAGGCGTCAGGACGCTCGATAAAATATTTGTCGTCGATCTCATCACTAAGAATGGCAACGTGGCCGGCGCTATAGGATTCGGCCTGGTGGATGGCAAAACGTTAATTATCAAAGCCAGGGCCGTGGTTATAGCCAATGGATCCTGTCGTTATTATGCGCAGAGGCATTTCTCGGTCAACACGGGCGAAGGTGTGGCCATGGCGTATCGTGCCGGCGCCCATTTGATGAATGCGGAGTTTTCCAACACGTACACCTTCGGCTTCAAAGGCGACATCAGACGTCGCACGCCCCTGTATCTTTTCTTTGAGAATGTTCAGGGCGAACGATTTGTGGAGCGATATTATCCGGAGGTTAAAACGGGTGTAAAAGCAGGACAGGAATTTCTCGACTTTTATCGCATAGCCGATGCAATGACGAAAGAAGTGGAAGCGGGCAGAGGGCCAATATATATCGATTTCAGAAAGCTTACGGATGAGGAAAGATCGGTCGCCTTGCAAAGCGAGACTCTTCCTGCTCGATTTCAGCCTGCAGGCCGGGGAGAACTGCTGAAAGCTCTGCGTGAGAAGCTTGGATTGGACCCGGACAAAGAACGCATAGAGGTGGAGTTGCAATTCGTAGGAGGGCAGGGCCCCGTAAGGATTGATCTGGATTGCAGAACAACGGTTGAGGGGCTCTGGGCGGTGGGAGATGCGGCTTCGCTCGGTTCGGGTTTCACGGGTGCGCGCGCATCCGGCACGTTTGGCGGATTCAGCATAGCCTTCGCTACGGTCAGCGGTCTGCGGGGCGGTCATAGTGTTGGAGCATATGCTGCGGATTCCAAGCCGCCGGAGGTTGATCCCACGGAGGTGAGAAGACTGAAAGAAAAGATGCTCGCGCCTTGCGAACGTCATGGCGATATCAATGTCAACGAGCTGATCTATGCGATTCATGAAGCCATGATACCGGTGAAGTATAACCTCCACAGAGTTGACGGACGGCTGCGGGAAGCGCTGCACAAGGTGGAATGGGCGAAGGATAGCCTGCAGCGGGTCGGAGCCGACGATTTTCATCAACTGTCCCGGTACCATCAGGCCCAGAGCATGGCCTTATCAGCGGGCTGGACGTTGAACGCTGCATTAATGCGTCAGGAGACGCGCGGCACTCAGCATCGTGAAGACTATCCGGCGAGAGACGACAAGAACTGGTTGCGATGGATACTCATCAAGGAAGAAGAGGGAAAGCCAAAATTCTTTACAGAGCCTGTACCCCTCGAAAGATTCGCGCTCAAGCCGGAGACTTAAAACTTTTATCGCAGATGTACGCTGATAAGAGCCAAGAGAGATGTACGCAGATGAGTGTGTTTGTAGACAGCATTGAGATACTGAGTCAATGCTGTCTACATCCCGTCGCTCCGCGAAGGGGATTCGCCCCACCGGAGGTGCGGGTGTTTGCTCGGATAGTCTCTCTATCCCTATCCGAGCAATGCTTCACTATCGGCGTTCATCATAGCCTTTATCCGTCCTTATCGGCGATGAAAAGTAGTGTAGTGTATAGGCGGGCGATGAATAGAAATCAGTCTGGAATGTGACAATGCCAGACATGAGAACCGGAGGAAGAAAGATGAATAGATCGAATCGTTGCATGCTGAAACTATGTATCGCGGTGATGCTCCTGATAACGGCTCTATGCGCCGGTCAAGGTTTGGCGGCAGACACCTATCCCAATCAGCCGATCACGATCGTCTGCGGCTGGGCACCGGGCAGCATGCATGATACCCTGATACGAGTGCTCTCCAGGGCTGCGGAAAAAGAGTTGGGGCAGCCCATCGTGAATGAGAACAAGCCCGGAGCGGGCGGGGTGATCGCAAAAGCCTACGTGGTCAAGGCGAAACCGGATGGTTACATGCTGGGCACCACGGTAACCGCGACGTACATCGTGCAGCCTCAAATCAGAAAGGTGCCTTACGATCCATTCAAAGATGTTGTCGACATCATGACCTATGCTGAATACAATAACGGGATCGTTGTCAGGGCCGACGCACCGTGGAATACCTGGGAGGATATTATAGCCTATGCGAAGGCAAACCCCGGAAAGTTCACGTACGGTCATCCCGGCTTTGGCATGATGCCGCATATTACGATGGAACATATTGCAATGGTAGAAGGCATCAAATGGCAGCAGGTGCCGTTCAAGAACGGACCGGAGGCCGTGAATGCGTGTCTGGGCGGACACATCGACTCAGCCACTGCGGGTTCTTCAGACCTTATCCCTCAAGTGAAGTCAGGGAAAATGAAGCTGCTCGTCATTATAAGCGGAAATCACTGGTCAGCCACGCCCAAGGTTCCGACCATCGTGGATAAGGGGCATGATTTCTACCTGCTCTCCTACATGGGTATCTATGGGCCTAAAGGTCTCCCGGAGCCAATCCGACAGAAGCTCGACAAAGCTTTCAAGAACGCCATGAAAGATCGTACGTTTCAGGATCTGCTGAAGCAGTACACCATAGATGAGGCCTACATGAGCGGCAAGGACTACTCGGAGAAGTGGAAGAAGCTCTACGCTCCGATGGGGAAATTGGTCAACCAGCTTGGGCTTGTCGAGAAATAGCGCTCGAAAAATAGAGGCTGGTACCCGTAACCATTCGACCTTCGCGAGTCGGTACCAGCGGCCGGCGATCGTGACATCAGACAGGGATATGTGCATTCAATGAAGAAGTATCTTCGCGCCGACGGGCTGATCTGGGTCCTTATCGGGATCGGGATCTGTTTCGGATCAATCACGTTGAGGTTGGGGAATTTTCATACCCCGGGGGCGGGCTTTTTGCCCTTTCTCGCCGGAGCACTCCTGGCAATTTTCGGTTCGATCCTCATGATCTCCACTCTTTTTTCGGAGGCGAGAGGGGAGAAGAAGGGAGAGAACCTCGGACATGTGGCCGGACGACAGTGGAGAAGGTTTCTCAATCCGCTGCTGACCGTGGCGATCCTTCTTGGCTATATCCTGTTGCTTGATCCTCTCGGATTTCTGCTTACCACGTTTGTCTGCCTGTTACTTTTATTTAAACTCTCTGAACCGAGAAGGTGGGTTATGCCCACAATTTTATCGGCTTGTACGGCTACTTTGAGCTACCTGATTTTTTCCGTGTGGCTCCAGAGCCAGCTTCCAAAGGGATTGCTAAAATTCTGGTGAGGTAACTCTCGTGTCCGGTTTCTTCGACCACCTCGCATTGGGCTGCCATGTGGCCTTTAGCCTCGGTAACCTGGTCTACTGCTTTTTAGGCGTATTGATCGGGACGCTTATCGGCGTGCTCCCCGGAATCGGTCCTGTGGGCACGATATCACTTCTTCTGCCCGTCACATTCGGCATCAGCCCGACTTCCGCCATCATCATGCTCGCAGGCATCTATTATGGAGCTCAATACGGCGGCTCCACAACGTCTATTCTGGTAAATATACCGGGCGAGGCGACGTCGGTCGTTACCTGCCTGGACGGATATCAGATGGCGCGTCAGGGAAGGGCAGGCCCGGCCTTGGGGATAGCTGCTTTCGGTTCTTTCATCGCCGGGACGATCGGCACATTGATCGTAATGCTCGTAGCCGTACCTTTAACGGCAGTTGCGCTCAGATTCGGCCCGCCCGAATATTTTTCTCTGATAATTCTTGCGTTGGCCATTCTGAGTTATCTTGCCCATGGATCGATTGTCAAGGCGATCATCATGGCAATTATAGGCATCTGCCTCAGTCAGATAGGCATTGATGCGGTCACAGGCCGAACGAGATTCACATTCGGTGTTTTGGATCTGCAGGACGGGCTCGGCCTGGTGCCTGTAGTCATGGGTCTTTTCGGCGTCGGCGAAGTTCTGGAGAACCTTGAGGAGTCGTTAAATATCGAGGTATTCAAGACAAAGATCAAGAACCTGCTGCCAAACCTCAAAGACTGGGCCGACTCTATAGGCGCGATTATCAGGGGATCGTTCTTAGGCTTTTTCCTGGGCATATTGCCCGGCGGCGGAGCAATCATGTCCACGTTTGTGTCATACGCTCTGGAGAAGAAACTTTCAAAGCACCCTGAAAAGTTTGGCCATGGCATGATCGCCGGTGTGGCCGGTCCCGAGTCTGCGAATAACGCGGCAAGTTCAGGAGCGTTTATCCCGCTCTTCACGCTGGGCTTCCCCTCCAACGCTATCACAGCGCTGCTCCTCGGTGCATTGATGATCCACGGTGTGCAGCCCGGACCAACACTTATTGAGAAACACCCTGATATTTTCTGGGGCACTATCGTCAGCATGTACATCGGCAATGTGATGCTCGTCATCTTGAATCTTCCCCTGATCGGCCTCTGGGTCAAAATACTGAAGGTGCCGTATAAAATCCTTTTCCCTTTGCTGCTCCTTCTCTGCATCATCGGCTCGTACAGCACAAATAACAGCAAATTTGACGTACTCATCATGCTCATCTTCGGGGTCATAGGTTACCTCTTCAGAAAATCCGGCTACGAGCTTGCTCCCTTAGTGATCGCGTTCGTTCTGGGGCCCATGCTCGAGACGTCTTTGCGACAATCGCTCCTCATATCGAAAGGAGCTATCTCGATATTTTTCGTGCGGCCGATTTCTGTTGTATGCCTGACCATAGCTTTCGCCGTCTTGTTATTGCCTGTAGCTTTGCGACAGAGCAGACGACTGAGGGAAAAGATCACGTAGAAAGACAGGGTCCAGGGTCCAGTGAAGACCTGATGGACGACCGCCTCCGGCTAGGACGACCGCGCTTCGCGCTCGGACGATGGACGACATCGACCAAATAGACTAGATAGACCAAATAGACCAGACAGACGAGATAGACCAGGGAAACCCGAGAAACTAAAGAAACTAGAGAAACTGGTCAGGAGGTAATGATATGGCTGATGATTGGATGGATAAACTCTCCAGGGCGCAGTATCGGGTGAAAGCGGAGAAAGATATTTTCATACCTGCGAGAGACGGCGTGCGGCTGGCAGCGGATATATACCGGCCGGACGCGCAAGGGAAGTTTCCCGCACTGCTCTCTCCCTCGCCCTACGGCAAAGATGTTCAGAAGCTCAAGTCGCCGAGAGGTCCCTTGAACCCTGTGCGCGGCAACGGAGGACAAGAATCGGGCGATACCGACTATTTTGTATCACGCGGCTATGTGCATGTGATTGCGGATTCGCGCGGGTCGGGTGACTCGGAAGGAGAATATCCATTCTACGGATTGCAGGAGCATCAGGACGGGTACGATGTGATCGAGTGGATCGCCGCACAGCCGTGGTGTGATGGCAATGTAGGGATGCTCGGCATGTCTTATTTCGGCACGATTCAGTTTCTTGTCGCTGCTCAGAATCCTCCTCACCTGAAGGCGATATTCCCTTACGAGGCGCATACCGACCGGTACCGTCATCAGTTTTATCACGGCGGCATGATGAACATGTTCTATATGCAGTGGTGGGGGCACGTAGCTGTCGCCGGTTTGCCTCGGACCTTGAGGGAAAAGCCCGAGGAAGTGAAGAAGTTAGTGAAGGAGCTGATGCAAAAAGAAGAAGTTCAAATCTATGTCCCTCTGTATGATGCTCTGAAGTACCCTGTAAAGAATCCGCCGCTCTTCGAGGGCTTGACCCATCCGCTCGATGGCCCGTACTACTGGGAAGTTTCGCCGTACACCAAATTCGATCGTATAAAGATTCCCGCGTACATGGCCTGTCGATGGAGCGCGTGGCCCATCCACCTTCCCGGAGCCTTCGCCGCGTTCAACGGGATCAATGCGCCGAAGAAGTTAATGATCAATGAGACCGAGTATTCGAGCGGTCCGATCCGTCCTTGGGTCGACGACCACGACCTTATCCTGAGGTGGTACGACCACTGGCTCAAGGGTATCGATACGGGGATCATGGATGAGCCTCCGGTCAAGCTGTTCATCAAGGGTAAGAATGAATGGCGCTACGAGCATGAATGGCCGCTGGCGCGGACGCAATGGACAAAGTTTTATTTGCGCAAAGAAGGTGGATTGAGCGACGAGGCTCCGGGACAGGATGACGGCTCCGACGCTTTCGTTAATAAACCTTTTCCTCAACCTCGCGATGTAATTCCAGGGATTAGATTCAGCACCGCACCGCTGAAAAGAGATATCGAGGTAACAGGTCCGATGGCGCTTTATCTTTCTGCTGCACTTGATCAGACAGACGCCACATGGATTGTTACCGTGAACGACCTTGGACCCGATGGTGCGACTCAGCTCGTGACAAAGGGCTGGCTCAGGGCATCGCACAGAGCTCTTGACGAGAAACGTTCCAAGCCATATCAGCCGTTTCATCCTCATACGGAGAGCATCCCTGTTGAGCCGGGGAAGGTTCTTGAGTATGCGATTGAGATCCGCGAGACTTCAAATGTATTCAAGGCAGGCCACAGGATCGAACTGGTAATCAAAGGTCAGGATGCGCCGTCAGAGGACCCTATCTGGTTCCATCTGTGCAATCTCAAGGAGACGAGCCATACGGTCTATCACAGCGCCGAGCATGCGTCGTATCTGCTGCTGCCAGTGATACCTGAATAAGAGGCGGCATTGATGAACAGATCGCACAACGGCTGCGGCAGAGCCGTTCGTGGTATTCACCAATATCTTGTACATCGTCCTATGAGTTCACTTGACTTGTTATGACTAACTGCTTAGATTCCCTTAGTACAAATAAAAATTGGAGGTAACTTATGAAAAAACCGCTTGTCCTGTTATTCGTCTGTTTCATGGTGATTGGTTTCAGCACCGCACTCTTTGCGGACCAGAAGAATTATGGCTGTGGTCTCGGTTCCATAGCCTTTGAAGGGAATGATGGTCTTATTTCCCAGGTCTCGGCGGCCACGACGAACGGCACTTTTGGCAACCAGACCTTCGGCATCACCTCAGGTACGTCGAACTGCACGCAGTACTCGGAATGGACCTCGAACGAAAAGGTGAATGTTTTTGTGACAGACAACATGGACAGTCTGGCAAAGGACATCGCAAAGGGTAAGGGAGAACACCTCGACACACTCGCATCGCTCATGAATGTTTCACAGAAGGACAAGGCAGCCTTCAACGCAAGGCTCCAGAAGAATTTTTCCCGCATATACACATCTAATGATGTAACCGCTCCGGAAGTGATAAGGAATATAGAGGCTGTTATCTCTTCCACGTAAGTATTCCAGCCCTAGACGTTTACAGGAGATGCGTCGCCTGCAGAAGGTGCGCATCTCCATTCTTCTTTCATGCTTCCTCGTTCTGTGCGCCGCTGCCGGGGGTGAGGCTCCGCGCAGAGGAGACTTCCTATCTCGAGTCGGTCCTGAGGGAGGCCCACGAGACTGCCCTTCATCAGGACACGTACTGGCACACCCTGCTTCACTATAAAAAAGGGCTTTTCGGTACAAGAAGCCTGATCGACGATCCAAGGTTCTTCTTAGCTGCGGACGGCAAGTATAATCCCGAGGCAGAACTGGATGCTACCATCAGGGCTATTTTCCGTAACGAGACTGACGGCGTAAAGCCTGCCGCCTGCAGGTTCGTAGCACGATATGAGTGGATCAAGGAGAAACTCCGCCTTGATATGTCTCGTATTCCGGATCCGGAATGCAGGAACTTCAATGAACCGATCAAATCTTTCGATAGCCTGCTCGACGAGATCAAGCCTGAATCGGTCACACTGGTCTTTCCTGATGCCCATATCAACAGTCCCGCATCGATGTTCGGCCATACGTTGCTGGTCATAGAGACAGCGTCAAAAAGTAAGCTCCTTGCCTATGCAGTCAATTACGCTGCGGCTACTCAAGAAACATTCGGCCCTCTCTATGCCGTTAAAGGTCTTTTCGGTTTTTACAAGGGATACTTCTCCACGCTCCCTTATTACGGCAAATTGCAGGAGTACAGCGATATCGACAGGAGGGACATCTGGGAATATCCCCTTGATCTGACCAAAGACGAAACGAAAAGACTTCTGATGCACCTCTATGAGCTCGACAACATCTACTCCTACTACTATTTCTTTGACGAGAACTGTTCTTACGACCTGCTCTTTCTGCTCGATGCAGCCCGTCCGTCCCTCAATCTGACCGACCGCCAGCGCGCGTGGGTCATTCCCCTTGATACGGTCAGGGACGTGGAGGAGAAAGGGATAACTCTTGGCGCTGAATACCGGCCTTCCCAGACGTCGAAGATAGAGTATCTGGCATCCCTGATGTCCAAGGAGGACCAGGTGAAGGCAATTGCGCTTGCAAAGGGTGAGATCTCACCTGACGGCGCATTTGAGCAAGGCGCTTCTCAGGAGAAGAAGATACGAATATACGATCTTTCCACTGAATATCTTCAGTATCTTCACATAAGAGAGCAGATAGCTACAGATGTCTACGTTGAAAGGTTTATGAAAATCCTCAAGGCCAGGAGCGCCCTGGGAGGGCAGCATGAAGAGGAGTACTCGGTCCCTGTTCCACCAAGACCGGACCAGGGCCACGGTTCAAGTCGCATAGGATTTGCAGTCGGCTCAAAAGGAGGCAGTGCCTTCGAAGAGCTGAGCTACCGGCCTGTTTACCACAGCCTTCTGGACAACGGAAAAGGATACAGGGAAGGGGCGCAGATCATATTTGGCGACACTGCCTTAAGGTACTATTCCCAGGAGAATAAGCTGAAACTGGAGAGCCTGGACGTTATCAACATCGTCTCCCTTGCCCCGAGAGACCTGTTCTTCAAGCCGATTTCGTGGAAGGTGGATACCGGATTAACGCAAACGATCATGCAAGACGGCAAGGACCACATGACCGCCCATCTCAATCCGGGCGGCGGATTCAGCTGGAAAAACGGAATTCTGGGACTCTATTATTTTATGATGGAGTCGGATTTGAACGCTGGGGGCGCCTTCACGGACAAATTCGCGCTCGGCGCCGGTGCTTCTGCGGGGCTCGTCAGAAATATTATCGACTCCTGGAAAATACATCTCTATGCGAAAGACATCTACTACGGACTTGGGAAATGAATACAATTTTTTCGAGGCCGGACTGATGCAGAATCTTGTTCTCAGCACGAATTCGAGTATCTCTCTCGGGATTACGAGGAGCAAGACCCTGTCCTTCTATCAGACGGAACTGAAGTGCGGTTTCAATCTTTATTTCTGAATGAAGAAAGACGTTGTGAAACGTTCCTGGCAGACTACTCGTAACAACGGGCGCGCAATGAAGTTTAAAGCGATTCTTTTTTCCGCCATGACTCTTTTGACCCTCATTACTTTTCCGGGCTGCCGTTCACAGCTCATATACCACCCTGATAAGGTGATCAGGATAACTCCGGCCGAATTTAACCTTCACTTTGAGACTATTTCTTTTGAAACAGAAGATAATGTCAAGCTTTCGGGGTGGTGGATACCTGCGGAAGATCAGATCGCGGTGGTACTTTTCTTCCACGGCAATGGCGGAAACGTCTCTCATTTTCTTGACCTCGTGGCGGTCTGGAACAGGATGGGGCTCACCACCTTTTCTGTCGACTATCGTGGTTACGGTATGAGCGCGGGCTACCCTACAGAAGAAGGAACGTACCGGGATGCTGCAGCGGCATGGAAGTACCTCACAGCGCAGCGGTCCATAGAGCCTCAGAACATTATCATTTACGGAAAATCCCTCGGAGGATCAGTTGCCGCATGGCTTGCCCGAGAACGGACTCCCGGTATGCTTATTGTTGATTCCTCCTTTACCCGCATTGCAGCGGTCGGGCGGGATCTCTTTCCATGGGCTCCCGCGGGACTTGTCCTGGGCAATGCCTATAATACCGAGGAATATATAAGAAGCGTAAAATGCCCTGTCCTCATAATCCACAGCCGCGATGATGAAATGATCCGCTTTCATCATGGGCAGGAGCTTTATGAGGCTGCGCCGGAACCGAAGGAGTTCCTGCCTGTGTCAGGATCCCACAACGGAGGCCTCTATCAGTCTCTTCCCGTATATGAACCGGGGCTAAAGAGTTTTATAAGTAAATACCTTCCTTCCAAGTGATGTTCATTTATTGTTTGATTTTGGTCCTGCACGTTTCAGGTATAACTATTTGGTGTTCCAATTGATCACCCTTGAAACCCAATACCTTAACTGAAGCTGCCGTACAATCCGAAGCCGACCTGAGTTTTATCAGTTGCTCTTTTCCGCTGCTTCCTTTTGCTGGTCGCATATCGATTTTCTCTTCGATTTCAGGGGCGGACTTAAAGGGTGTATACCATTTATACAACACATCAAAACTATGCCTGCCTGTTTTTCCGAGGTACGTATAGTATGCTCCCGCGCTGCTGATATGGCCGTTCGCGCGGCCTCACACGAACAGAATAGAGGTACTCACCAGGACTGACAAACCCGGGATTGCTGATGCATCCGGTGATATATTCAGTGTCGCTGACAAATACCTCATCGTTGCACATGGAATAGACGTTTGCGCTGATGATCAAGGCAGCTACCGCAAGGAGCAACCCCGCGGCAGCGCCAAGCTTCTGATGTGTGGGTCTCCCCATTTTATTTTCCAAGGTTCAATCAGGATCTGTTAATTCTTATACTAAGCATTCGATGCAGGCAATCCAGTCCTGTAAGGCCCATGAGCCAAATCAGCGTGCGGCCCGAGGGGAGAATTCCGGCTCTTGCCATCTTGCGTCCCCATTATGGAGTTCGAGTGGCAATCGTGAGCCATGATCAGGTTGTCACGCCACGACGGAGGCGGATATACGAATTGACATGCTCCTCTAGTATGCTGATCTTCATAACATGAGCACGATGCATCAGACAAGGAGGATGTCATGCCTAAATATCTGGTTCAGGGCAGCTACACGGAGCAGGGCTTAAAGGGCCTGCTCCAGGAGGGCGGGTCGAAACGACGGGAGACCGTTGAACAATTAGCCAAGGCACTTGGCGGGAGACTGGAGACATTCTACTATGCCTTCGGCGACGACGACTTCTTTATAATTCTCGATCTGCCGGGCAGCGTGGACGCCGCAGCTGTGGCTATGACCGCCAATGCCAGCGGGGCCGTCACTTCGAGGATTACAGTGCTCCTTGCACCCGAGGAGATTGATCAGGCTACCAAGAAGACGGTCACGTTTCGCCCACCCGGGGGATAGCAGCGTCAGTAAGGTCCGTGGTAGAGCGGCAGGTCGGTATAAATCAGAAGTGTCGGCAAAAGATCCCAGTGCCGACCGGACGTTCTGTTTATGCTGTTTCGTTCTCAATCACCGCTAGGGGTTCCTCCTCTACCTTTTCCTCATTGATGCGAAATCCTCTCACCCTCTTTCCGCCGTCTATCAGCGAGACGATAACGTGGAGGAGGTTCCGGTTCCTGGCCAGCCTGATATCTTCAGCGGAAGGTTCAGCGGGTGTGGAAACATGGCTGTGATAGACTCCGATGATATCAAATTCATTCCGCGCCACAGCTTGATAGGCGGCAAACTGTTCATTCGGTTCAAAAGTGAAATGGTCGCTCCTTGCCTCTGCATTCGTGATAGGAAGGTGGCCTGTGATCTCTCCCTTTGTGCCGACAAGAAAGCCGCACGCCTCGACAGGCGCATCCTTTTCAGCATGCGTGATTATCTTTTCTATAACATCACGCGTTATTCTCATACTACGTAATCCTTGTTTTTTGTTTTAGTCCTGATGCCGAACGAGCCCCGGCCGCACGATCTATTTCACGCCCCTTGGAGGCGCACAGAACAATGAGAGCGTCAATCCAGTGCAGCGGAGAGCCCAAGGTCCCGGATCATCTCTTTGTCGAGTTCCGGGTTCCTGCCTTCGTTGCTCTGATGACATCCCCTATCGTTATCTCGGCAGCGGCCTTTGCGAGGTAATACCCGCCGGTGGGGCCTCTCATGCTTTTTACCAGCTGCGCTCTCTTCAGTCTCTGGAACGCCTGTTCAATGTGTCCTTTCGAAAGCCCTTGGTGAGCCGCAATCTCCTTGGTCTGCGTGCGGGACCCGGCGGAATGATAGGCGACGTCGAAGAGAGCCAATACGCCACAGTGAGTATCAGCGGATATCTTCAACATAAGCCCTCTGGTTTTTGTATTACTGTACCCGTTGTTTATAGTTCGCGTCAAGTAGATGTGAGGTATTAGATTAATTGCCTTGGTCATAGCAATAATGCTTGACAACAGCGCCCAGCCTAATCTACAGTAACACTGTAGGGTTAGTGGATATACATTGATGGGTTATCGTGAGGACCCGAAACAGGAGGATAGGCTATGAGCAACATTTATCAGGATAATACCTTTTCCATAGGCAGAACGCCTCTTGTTCGGCTCAATCGCGTGATCGATGGAGCCAACGCAATAGTCCTCGGAAAGATTGAGGGCAGGAATCCGGCTTATTCGGTCAAGTGCCGCATTGGCGCAGCGATGGTCTGGGATGCTGAAAAGTCGGGCAGGCTGAAACCGGGGATGGAAATCATCGAGCCCACGTCGGGAAATACCGGGATCGCGCTCGCCTATGTTGCAGCCGCGCGAGGATACGAGCTTGTTCTCACCATGCCGGAAAGCTTCAGCATCGAGCGAAGGAAGGTGTTAAAGGCCTTCGGCGCGAACCTCGTGCTTACGCAGAAAGAAAAGGGCATGAAGGGCGCAATTGCGAAAGCCACGGAAATAGCCGAGAGCAATCCGGCTCGCTACTTCCTGCCCCAGCAGTTCGAAAATCCGGCTAACCCCGCGATACACGAGAGCACCACGGCTGTCGAGATCTGGAACGATACGGATGGCAAAATGGATATCTTCGTTGCCGGAGTGGGCACAGGCGGGACAATCACGGGCGTCAGCAGATACTTCAAGACCACAAAAATGAAACCGATCATCTCCGTTGCCGTCGAACCCGTCAGTTCGCCGATACTCACGCAGACGCGCAAGGGCGAAGCCCTGCAGCCCAACCCTCACAAGATCCAGGGTATTGGCGCGGGCTTCGTGCCTAAGGTCCTCGACCTGAGTCTCGTGGATCGCATTGAGACCGTCTCTGACGACGAGGCCATAGACATGGCCCGCAGGCTCGCGAAGGAAGAGGGGATCCTTTCAGGCATCTCCTGCGGCGCGGCCGTCACGGCTGCGGCACGGATCGCGAGAGAACCGGCCAGTGAAGGAAAAACCATCGTCGTTGTCCTGCCCGATGCGGGAGAGCGCTACCTCTCCTCGCCGCTCTTTGAGGGCTACTTCAAGGAGGTGGAAAGGGCGACGGCATCGGATGATGTCATTTGAGGAGCGCACAATGCGAGGGAGCCTGACCGGATGAAGATTTCAACAAAAGGTAGATACGGTCTCCGGGCACTGATGGATATTGCCATGCACGCACAAAACGGCCTTCCCGTGTTTCTGTCCGATATCGTGAAAAGGCAGGACATATCGGCCAAATACCTGGAGCAGATATTCTCGACACTGCACGGTGCGGGCCTTATCAACACGGTGCGCGGAAGGAAGGGTGGCTACCTTCTCGCCCGGTCGCCGGATGCGATCAGGCTCAAGGAGATCATTACGGTCCTGGAGGGCCCGTGCACCCTGGTTGATTGTGTCACGGACCAGGCGGCCTGTCCAAAGACGGAGAAGTGCGCGGCACGAGACGTCTGGACCCTGTTGAGCAACAAAATGGACGAGCTGCTCTCCGGTTTTACCCTGGCGGATATCGTAAAGATGCAGAACGAGAAAACAGGAAAAGAAGCGAGCATGTACCACATCTGACCGTGATCGGATCAGAGGTGAAAAACCTATCAGCGTTCAAAGGAGGATACTAATCATGCCGAACAGAAGACCGGATACGCTGGCAATTCATGCAGGTCAGGAAAGTCCCGACATTGCAACCGGGGCACGCACGTAAACGCCGTTAGGGAGTAAACAGTATGAAAGTGACTGTAGAATTTTTGAGCTTGCCCCTTATCACTCAACCATTGGGAAAGAAAAAGATAGAGATTCAATTCCAGGGGTCGACAATAGCTGATCTTGCTCGTGAGCTTGGCTCCAAGATCAAACGCGCGAAGGACGTGCTTCTCTCCAGCGACGGCGCCATCGACCATGACATTCAGATCTATCTTAACGGCGCCAGCCAGGTGCAGGATGAAGAGAGGCAGAGCAAGGTGCTCAGCGAAGGCGATACCGTCACCTTTATGATGCTCGTTGCCGGAGGCTGAAAGGAAGGATGTTTGGAGGCATAGTCTATGGAAGATAAATCACCCCGTCAGTTGCTCGAAGAGGCGCGGGCCGAGGTTGAAGAGATATCAGCGGACGAAGCATACCGTCTGTCAGCAGGCGATACGCCACCCGTATTTCTAGATATCCGAGAACCGGAGCAGGTCGCGGCGGGCTATATAAAGAATTCTGTTTTCATCAGAGGGCGACGAAGTGGAGATGCATGCACGTCACCTGTTACCCGATAAAGAGGCGCCGGTACTGCTTTACTGCGGTGAAGGCGTGCGATCGCTTTTTACGGCGCTCACCTTGAAAGAGATGGGCTACAAGGACGTGCGGGCACTTGCCGGTGGTTTCAAGTCGTGGGTAGAAGCGGGATATGAAGTTGAGAGCGATAGCCTTTTGACGAGAGAACAACTGAATCATTACAGCCGTCAGATCATCCTCAAAGAGGTTGGCGTAGAAGGACAGAAGAAGCTGCTCGCCGCCAGGGTCTTGCTCGTTGGCGCCGGAGGTCTGGGCAGCCCATCGGGTCTTTATCTGGCTGCGTCCGGCGTGGGCACGCTAGGGATCGCAGACTACGATACGGTTTCCGTATCGAACCTGAACCGCCAGATCATCCATGCGTACGATAATGTAGGGAAGCGAAAAGTGGCATCCGCTCTGGAGGCGCTCAGGCGGGCAAATCCCGAGGTCAACCTGATCGGCATCGACCAACGGATCACCCCGGGCAATGCGCTCAACATCATCGGCGGTTATGACATCGTTCTCGACGGCTCTGATAATTTTGCCACAAAATACCTGCTCAACGATGCGTGCTACTTCGCGGGCAAACCCTATGTGTATGGAGGAGCGACGCGGTTTGAGGGACAGGCAAGCCTGTTTCATCCCGCCGGTGGCGGGCCGTGCTTGCGCTGCATCTGGCCCACTCCTCCCACTGACGGTCTCGTCCCTACCTGAAGTGAAGTGGGTGTCCTGGGCGTTGTGCCCGGGCAGATCGGCCTGGTTCAGGCCACGCAAGTGCTCAAGCTCATACTCGGTATAGGAAACTCGCTCGCAGGCCGTTTGTTAGTCTATGATGCGCTTGATTTGGACTTCAGGATCCTCAATCTTCAGAAGAATCCCGCGTGTCCTCTCTGCGGAGAGACGCCGACCATAACAGGTCTGGGGGTGGATCGTGAGCCGCAACGGCCTAATGCCCGCTCTGCATGATTATTGACCGCATTTCTTGCAATAACGTTCTCTGGAAATTTGACGATCTGCACATTTTGCCGAAAACCTCCTTCTCTGTGCACCACGGTTCTCTCCTGATTCATTCGACATCCATTTCTTGGATCTGGATCGCAAAAGCCAAAGAACCCTTTTTCAGCACGCGCTTTGATTTGACCGAATCAGGCCATTCCAAAGGATTTAGGCTCCTTCCTTTTGTCGAGTAACTATACTGAACCGGAGATTGTGAAGAGTCATTTGATTATTGTTTGACAATGATGTCGGGTTAATGGCAATAGAGATAAGAGACTGATTACGCGTGGAAGGAGAAGATTCGATGAACGAGAAGCAGGGCTCTCAGCCCCAATACCAAACAAGAGTCGAAGGCACCGATATCATGGTCCCGATGAGAGATGGCGTTAGACTGGCTGTCGACGTCTATCGGCCTGACGGCGATGGACGATTTCCAGCCTTGTTCGCCTTTGCCGCTCACAACAAATTTCTGCAAAGTCCGGATGCGGCCGAGGCCTGTCATAATCAGCCCGCGTGGGCACCGCTCTGGTGCGGCGCTGCAGAAGCCGGAGATACCAGGTTTTTAACCTCGAGAGGTTATGTTCATGTTGTCGGTAACCCGAGAGGATTCGGTCACTCTGAGCCGGGCGACCGATGGGTGGAAGGCAAAATGGACGCCTATGATTTGATTGAGTGGATCGCCGGTCAACCGTGGTGTGACGGCAATGTGGGCATGATAGGTATTTCCGATTTCGGAAGAAGTCAGGTGATCGCAGCTATGACGCAGCCTCCCCACCTGAAAGCGATCTTCCCGTACGATCCCGGCAACTTCTCATTCAGGGACTTGCACCCGGGCGGAGTGATGCACGTGTTTCTGCTGGGGCTGATCAAACATAGCGTTGAGAATAAGAGGGAGATCAAACTGAGTCCGAAGGAAGAGCAACTCTGGGAAGAAGCTTTCAACAATCCGGATTACCGGATGTACCCGGTGGTCTTCAATCTCTTGCAGAGAAAGGGAAACCTCGATCTCAGAACATTTCGCTTCCTGATACATCCCTACGAGCAGGAAAATCAACACGAGGTTGAGGAAGGGATGAAGAAGATCAACGTCCCTATGTATACGGGATCGGGATGGTATGCCTATACATATAAGCAGCATTTATTTGCTGCGCTCAGGTACTGGGAGAAAGGGGTCGGTGCTCCTTCCAGGAAGATGCTTCTGAACGGCCCGGCGCAATTCCCCAGGCCATGGATTGCCTTCCACGATGAAATTGTGCGCTGGTACGATTACTGGCTCAAGGGCATTGATACGGGGATCATGGATGAGTCTAAAGTGAAGATCTGGGTCATGGGCGCAAATCGCTGGCGCTATTCAGACGAGTGGCCGCTCAAAGAAACGCAGTGGACGAAGCTGTATCTTGATTCGTGGGAGCGCCTGAGGTGGGAGCCTTTCACTCCGTCGAGCCTGGACGGCATTGATGCGCCCGATTGTTTTGCGCAGATGCCTCTCACACAGACGAGAACAGTACAAAAATTGAGATATCTGACCGAACCTCTTTCGTGCGATGTTGAGGTGACCGGCCCGCTTTCACTGCATTTCTGGGCCCAGATCGATCAGCCGGATACAAACTGGATTATCATCCTCAAGGACGTTGGACCGGATGTTTCGGTTCAGACCGCGCGAGAAGGAGAGATGGAACGACCAAATGTGCCCGAGAGAGAGATAACGAGGGGATGGCTCAAGGCTTCCCACAGGGTGATCGATGAGAACAAGTCTCTTCCGGGACGGCCGTTTCATCCATTGACGCGCAGCGCCCAAAAGCCCGTTGTCCCGGGAGAAATCAATCGATACGACGTGGAAATAGCTGCAACCTCAAACCTGTTCAAGAAGGATCACAGGATCTGCCTGGAGATCACCTCTCTGGATGTTCCTACAGGCGTCAGCGGGGATACTGCGGTGGTATATATTCCATGGCATATATGTTCAAGCAAAACAGTGGTGCACAAAATCTATCGCTGCCAGCAGTATCCATCGCATCTTCTTCTGCCTATCATAAGAGAGAACCAATGAGGATTTCACCACGGAGGCACAGAGGTCACAGAGAAGTGCCATGGAGAAAGCATAGAATTGGTGCCCAGAACAGTAGAGAGTCTGTTCCGGACACACACCGACGCTCCGCGTGGGTGTAGTAAGTACCTGACTCCCGAAGGGATGCAGGTGACCGGATACGGCCGTCTCCCCGTATCTGGTCAGACCCTTCTTGAGCTTTCCTCTGTGTTCTCTGTGCCTCAGTGGTGAATAAAAATCTTAGCATTGACATAACGAATGGTCTCGACAGGAGGAAGGGCATGAGACTCTTTGCATTTCTAACAAGTCTGTTTCTGATCAGCTACGGATGGATTGTCGGAACGCCAGCGCTTCAGGCTCAGCCTTATCCAAGTCGTCCGGTGCAGCTCGTTATCCCCGGCGCAGCGGGTCTCATGCAGGATATCCCCGGCAGACTTCTTTCTGAAGAGGTAGGGAAAATTATCAAGCAGCAGATCGTTGTCGTCAATAAGCCTGGTGCCTCAATGACCCTGGGCACCGACGCCGTGGCAAAAAGTAAGAAGGACGGCTATACTCTGCTTTTCACCGCCACGACTCCTCTTGTCTATCCTCGTGTGTTTGATCCCCAGTCCGTTCCCTACGATCCGGACAAAGAGCTGGCGCCTCTGGGCGGACGCGCTTTGATTTCGTTTGCAGTGGCGGTCCAGGAAAGTTCTCCGTGGAAGACATTTCCGGAATTGATCGAGTATGCCAAAAAAAATCCTGAAAAGGTGCGTGTGGGCACTCCCGGCGTCGAGACGACCGCCAACTTTGACCTTCAGATAATTCAATCGCTTACCGGAGCGCGGTTCATTCATATTCCCATGACCAAAGGTCCGGCTGTCGCACTGTTGGGAGGGCACATTGAGGCTGTCGTCCTTCCCGTCACCGAAGTCATTTCCTATGCCGAGGCCGGAAAACTGAGGATCCTTTTGGTCAGTAACAAAATGGCGGAACTCCCGAATGTTCCAACACCCGGAGAGCTTGGTTACAAGCAGGATCTTCTTCCGACCTGGTTCGGATTTTACGGGCCATCCGGATTGCCTGACGAAGCAGTGAAAGCATGGGTTCCGGCCATCGAGCAGACAATAAAGAATCCGGCGATGAAGAGTAAACTGGAGAAGCTGCATTTTGTCGTTGACTACAAATCGCCTTCCGACATGAGAAAACTGATCACGGAAGAATATGACACAGTCAGCACAATCGCCAAGAAATTGGGCTTAAGCAAATGATTGCCTGATATCATGGGGCCGAGGTGTGTACCCCCATTTTTCCAATGTACCAGGCGGGGTCAAACTCATGAGAGCAATTGAACTAATCGAGCAAGCAAGACCTATGGTACGATAGATCCGATGATTAATGCGATCGGGTGTGAGATTCCTGACTATATCGATGGCTATGGGAAGGTTATTCCTTTCGGCGGCGCGTTTGCCGCACGGCCCCGGATGCGGAGATTTGGACCGCCTGTCAAAGCAGCGCGGCCGGGCGAGAGCAAGATCGTGCATAGCCTCGAAGAAGTATTCAAACGCATCCCCGTCAGGGATGGCATGACTCTTTCCTTCCATCACCACTTCCGCAATGGGGACGTGGTGGTCAACAGTGTGCTTGCAACCGCAGCAAAGCTCGGGATAAAAGGACTGAACATTGCGCTCAGCGCGATCTTTCCGGTGCACGCCCCCCTCGTCGATCACATCAAAGCCGGTGTGGTTAGCGGCCTCGACACGAACTATATGTCGGGACCCGTAGCGCAAGCTGTTTCGGCCGGGCTATGCGGCAGGCCTGTTATACTGCGCACGCACGGCGGACGAGCCCGGGCAATAGAATGCGGGCAGCTCAAGATTGATGTTGCTTTTATTGCAGCTCCTGCAGCCGATGATTACGGCAACATCAACGGGGTTGGCGGCCCCGCTGCCTGCGGTTCGCTGGGTTACGCCTTTTCGGATGCCGACTATGCGGATGTTGTGGTGGCTGTTACCGACCACGTCTTAGCCTATCCTCTGACCCCAATTTCAATTCCTCAGACGAGGGTCGACTATGTGGTCCCTGTGGAGAAGGTCGGCGACCCTAAGGGAATTGTGTCAGGCACCACGCGGATCACCGATGATCCGGTGCAACTCAAGATCGCCGAAACAGCGGCAAGGGTCATTCAGGCGGCCGGCTTGATTAAGAACGGCTTCTCTTTCCAAACCGGCGCCGGTGGCGCATCGCTGGCCGCTGCCCATTTTGTGAGCCGGATAATGAAAGAGGCCGGCGTGACAGGGAGTTTCATCCTGGGCGGCATAACGAGCCATATGGTAGAAATGCTGGAGCAGGGGCTCTTCAGGAAGATCATCGACGTGCAGGACTTCGACCTTGAAGCCGTGCGTTCGATCGCCAGAAATCGCAACCATGTGGAAGTAGGTTCCAGCTTTTACGCGAACCCGTTTAATGTGGGTTGCGCTGTTAACCGTCTCGATTGCGTTATGTTGGGGGCGACCGAGATAGATACAGACTTCAACGTGAATGTGATAACCGGATCGGATGGCATTATCATGGGAGGATCGGGTGGGCACAGCGATACGGCAGCGGGGGCCGGGTTGACCGTCATCGTTGCAAGCCTGGTGCGCGGGCAATGGCCGATCATCAGAGATCAAGTACTTACAGTCGCCACGCCGGGTGAGACGGTTGATGTCCTCGTGACCGATCAGGGTGTGGCGATTAATCCCCGCCGCAGCGATCTCGCGGGTCTGTTGAAGGCGGCCGGGTTACCTGTCTGCGATATTGGCGAGCTCAAGTCACGTGCGGAGCGTATCACAGGCAGCACGTGAACCGGTGACAACCGGTGAGAAGATTGCGGCAGTGGTAGAGTATCGCGACGGCACCATCATCGATGTAGTGCGCCAGGCATAATACCAATTCGCCTTCAAGTGTATACCTTCGTTGTCGCTGCGTCGCTTTTCCTCGACGTACTTCTAGTACGCCTGCGTCAGCTCCTTGCTGCCGCCTCGGTCTCCATCTTGAATGCAAATTGGTATAAAAGAACCGGCCCGAACGGTTGAGGCCGTTCGGGCCGGTGTACCACGCAACTACAAATTGTCTCGTCCGTTCTTCCTAGCCTTTGCGCTTCTTATCAAAAGCAGCAATTTCTTCCATTGTCTTGAGGATGGTCTTTGCATTGTCGTACACGGGCGTGTCGACCATCTTGCCTTTATACGACACTGCTGCCGCACCCTTGGCGATGCCTTCTTTTTCGAAGACCTCGACCACGCCTTTCGCCCATTCCACGTCATCGGCTGAAGGCGAGTAGATCCTGTTCGACGGCTCGATCTGGCTGGGATGAATCAGCATGCGTCCTTCGTAGCCCATCTGTCGTCCCTCGCGGGTGCTCTTCTCGTAGCCCTCGGCATCCTGGAACGCCACGAAGGGGCAGTCGATGGCGATGCAACCGGCTGCGCGCGCCGCGACTGCAACGTGGCTCCTGGCATGAAACTGTTCCACACCTTCGCTCGTGAGCTTCACACGCATGTCTTTGGTGTAATCGACGGCGCCGAAGATCAATGAGTTCATCCGCTTACTCGCGGTTGCGGAAGGATATGCGTTTATAACGCCCTTTGCTGTTTCGCAGAGTATCTGAATTGCGACGCTGCCGATGGGCATTCCACGCCTGCGCTCCAGCTCATCCAGCTTCCAGTCCAACCGCTTCACGTCATCCGGATGGCCGCACTTCGCGAGGCAAATACCTGAGAGTCCCGGATAGACAACTGCTTCCAGGTCATCATTCGTCATCAACGTCTCCCAGTTGTTGACACGCACATAAACTGCTGATCCGCCCGACCCGGCGAGCTTCAGATTCTCCCGGCTCAACTCTCTTGCCTTTGCCTTTTCGGCCGGTGGTACCGAGTCTTCCAGATCGAGAGTGATGATGTCGGCCGCAAGGCTCGGCGACTTCTGAATAAAACTCTCATTGTTTCCCGGAACATAAAACACAGATCTCATTACTGGCATATTCTACCTCCTTGTAAAGATTGGGTTGTGACTCTTCTATTTCCCTTCTATCAACCGTTTGACGGTCGGCGCGATCTGATCCGGCCGATCCACCACGTGAACACCTGCTTCCTTGAGCGATTCTATTTTGCTCTTTGCCGAGCCGTGGCCCCTTTCGATGATGCTGCTCGCATGCGAGAAGCGCATACCCTCGGGCGCCCATGCTCCCGCAACAAAGATCACGAGGGGCTTGGTGAATTCTTTTCTCCGCACGCAGTCAGCCGCCTCCTCTTCGTGCGGTCCGCCGATCTCACCGAAGACGGCCACCGCCTTCGTATCAGCATCCTTCTCAAAGAGGGGCAGTATCTCAGCCATGGAGGTGCCCGTTACCGGCTCGGTTCCAACGTGGAGCACTGTTGTCATGCCGAGCCCTGCCAGCTTGAGAGCCCACGGTACAGTTGCGGACTGGCCGCCGCTTCTCGAAATCACACCGACATTCCCTGGCACGAAGACTCTTCGCGCAAATTCAGGCGTGCCGCCAAGCCAGCCGGCAGCGGCTATCCCCGGGCTGATGATGCCGATGGAGCCGGGACCCAGAAGTTGTACGCCGTTCTTCTTCGTATAAGCTACCATCTCAAGTATATCATAGAGCGGCACACGCTCGACCGGGCTGACGATGAACTTGATGCCTGAATCAACCGCTTCGTACACGGCATCTCTGAGGCCGGGACCCGGAACAAAGGTGACGCTCGCGTCGATAGGGCCTTTCGCTTTAACCGCTTCGGCAACCGTGTTGAACACGGGGATCCCGGAGACTTCTTCTCCGCCCCTGCCGGGCGTTACCCCGGCTACAACGTTCGTGCCGTAACCTTTCATGAACGCGGCACGCGCAGAGCCTTCCCTCCCGGTGATCCCTTGAACCAGAATCGTTGTATCTTTCTTGAGTAGTATCGCCATATCGTCACCTACCTCTTGCCGCACAACACGCGGCAGCTATGATCAATCAGCGTTCAGCTATTAGCTATCAGCTTAAATCTTGAATCTCCTGTATTCTGTTTGCTGGACCCCGGCCCCTGGACCCTATAATGGCACCCCATGTTTCTTCCTATAGTCATCCAGCCCCGGGACGGGCGCTTCAATGGTAATTGCACCGTTACCGCGAAACCAGCATTCGTACTCGCAGGCAAGACACTCCGTTCCACGCTGTTTTGCGAATTCCGCGTCTCCACCGAGCGCCGGCTTGCCGTCCTTGAGTATGAGGATACCTCGGTCGAATTTCTTGCACGCCTCGACGCACACATGTGTCTTGCAACCGAGACATTTTTCTTCATCGATAATGACCTTGATGGTCCGTTCTTCAAATTGCATCAGACTAGCCCTCCTTTTTCCCGTGTTCCTTGCTATATTCTTCGATCAGGGCTTTCACGCGCATGGCGAGGAACTCTGTTTCGTAGACCTTGTCGCCGCCGTAGATCTCAATCCGTCCCGGCAAACCCTTCGTTCCTTCGTGCAGGATTTTCAATGATTCTTCTTCTGTGTTGCCGCAGAGCAGGAGCACGCACGGGAATCCCGGTCTTTTCGGCATCTCCTCGCGCAAGGCCTTCACAATCCCATGGGCATGGTGCCACTGCTCCTGGTTTGCGTACATGAAGCCACCGAGGAAATAGGCTTCGATTCCGGGCTGCGAAAAAATAACTTTTGCTGCGCGATATACCTTCGCTGCCGTCGGATTACCGCTGGTGTCCGCGTAGTTCGCAATCTTCAATCCGACCCGATTCAGTGCGTCCACGCCCAGGATAGCGCCGCCGCCGCCGAGACCGTGGTAACCCACAAGATGCTCTCCCTTTGTCTGGGTCATTTGCGCAATGTAACAGGTTCCCCTGAGGTCTCCTTCTTCGATCCACCAGGCAATCTTATCCAATTCCGTTGGTGGAGTAGGCGCCTCGCGCGCAACCTCGATGCCGAATTCGGGATGACGAAAAACGGAAGAATCATCAATGGCGATGCGACAGTCGCCGGCGACGACCCTGCCATCCTTCGTCAAAACGAGCGGGTTGATCTCCGCGATGCGGCAGTTGTAATTTTTGAACGTCTGATAAAGACCCATGATGGCCTGACCAATTGCAGGAAGAACCTTGGTTGGCACCTTGAGCTGCACCGCCAGGTTGAGTGCATCATAGAGTCGGAAGCCGCGAAGCACATCGACGTTCATCTTCGCAATCTTATCCTCAGGCACTGATTCAATATCCATCCCGCCTTCGGTACTGAACATGATGACGGGACAGCGCGCTTTCATTGAGGGATCGATAATGACACCCACGTAGTATTCCTTATCGATATCGAGCTTCTCTTCAACCAGCACCTTTTCTACCTTCAGCTGCTTAATCTCAGCACCCAGAAGGCTTTTAGCTACAGATTGTGCGTCGGCTGGTTTTTCGGCGAATTTGATGCCTCCTGCCTTTCCCCGTCCCCCTGCCCAGATCTGAACCTTCACCGCTACAGGTTTGCCGATTTTCTCCGCTGCCTTGGCAGCCTCTTCGGGAGTTGTGACAACCTCACCTTTAGGGACAGCAACCTTCGCTTCTTTGAGTATCTGCTTGCCCTGATACTCGTACAGTCGAGCCATACACACCTCCTGAAATGCTACTCTTCCGCTCAGCCTTTTCTGCCGGGAGGAATAAAGGTATTCTTCTTTTTCTTCAAAGGGCGTTCCCGCCGAAGGATTCAATTCCCTCCAGTCGGGATTCTGATCTTGTTAATGCACTGACTATTGTACCGATTATTTTAGAGTTGTCAATTGATTTGTATCGGGATTTTGTCTTTGAAAGATTTTGATTGACAGGTTAAATCGGTTAGGGAAGAATAGACAGGAAAGGTCCATGTATCGTTTTTCGTGCTTAACGAAGCGGGGAGGTGACGCATACCTTTATTTCTGTAGCTGAATCGAAAATCGCTTTATTGCCTACCTAAGGAGGAGAGGAAATGAGAAGGATTACGATGGCGTTATCAGGAATAACCTTCGCTGTTTGCACGCTGGCGGCCACTAAGAGTTTTGCCGCGGAGATGTATCATCAGAATTACAATCCCACGGGCAACGTCTTTCTTTCCACCCTCGTAGCGGCGATCCCGATTATGGCCCTCTTGTACTTCATCGCCCTGCACCCGCACAGGGACAAGCAGGGTCACCGCCACCTCGGCATCAGCGCGCCGTACGCGGCCTTCTTACGGCGTTATAGCTGCGTTCCTCGTCTCCTGCGTGGCCTTCGGCATGCCCTTCGCGGCCGCGTTTTCGGCCTTTGCATACGGTTCACTTTCGGGCTTTCTGGGGATCATCTGGATCGTGCTCGCGGCCATGTTCCTCTACACCATGACGGTCACCACCGGCAAGTTCGAGATCGTCAAGGAGTCGATCATCCACATCTCCTTCGACCGGCGCCTGCAGGTGCTGTTGATCGCCTTCTCCTTCGGGGCCATCATCGAGGGGACCTCGGGCTTCGGGACCCCGGTGGCCATCGCCGGCGCGGTCATGGTGGGCCTGGGCTTCTCGCCCTTCGAGGCGGCCGTGCTCAACCTGCTGGCCAACACCGCCCCCGTGGCCTGGGGCGCGATCGGTACTCCCATCGTGACGCTCGCGGCGGTCAGCGGGCTCGACCAGGTAACCCTCTCCGCGATGGCCGGCCGCCAGCTCCCCTTCGTCTCGATCCTGGTCCCCTTCTGGCTGGTCACCACCTTCGTGTTGATGCAGGGAGGGAAGTGGAAAGACGCCTGGGAGGTGTGGCCTGCGACGCTCTGTTCCGGGCTCTCGTTCGCCCTCATGCAGTTTTTTGCGTCACAAACGAACGCCTTTCACCTCATGACCGACGTGGTCTCGGGCGTCTTCTCCGTCATCTGCACGGCCCTTTTTCTACGCTTCGTCTGGCACCCGAAGTCGCGCTTCCTGCTCAAGTCAGAGCGCGCCGCGGCTGGTGGAGCAGTGGAAGTGCCGATCAAAATGGAAGAATGGAAGTACCCGTACAGCGTGGGCCAGACGGTTTATGCCTGGGTGCCGTGGGCGATCCTGATCTGCTGCTGCGCCCTCTGGGGCATGCCTGCCTGGAAGGCCTACCTGAACAACCTTTTCGTGGCCATCAAGATCAAGACCACCTTGCTCGGCTCGGCCTTCGGCGGAACGCTCTCTTTGCCCGTCTGGGACATGCCGGCGCTCCACAACCTGGTGCAGCGCGTGCCGCCTGTTGCTGCCGTTGAGCGCTAAACCCGAGGGCGCCAGATTTGCTATCAACTGGCTCTCTGCCGCGGGAACCGGCGTCTTCGTTGCCGCGCTTCTGACGGGCCTCGTACTGAAGCTGAACGCCCGCCAGTGGGGCGAAGCGACTATGCGCACCTTGCGGCGCATGAAGATCCCTGTCCTGGTCATCGGACAGGTGCTCGGACTCGGTTCCCTGACACGCTACTCCGGCACTGACGCGGTCCTCGGTCTGGCCTTCACCGGCGCGGGCGCGCTCTATCCTTTCTTCGCCGCCTACCTGGGGTGGCTGGGCGTCTTCCTCACCGGCTCCGACACGGCGTCCAACGCTCTCTTCGGCAGCCTGCAGCGGATCACGGCACAGCAGTTACATTTGAATGAGATCCTGATCGTGGCCACCAACTCGACAGGCGGCGTCATGGGCAAGATGATCGATGCTCAGTCGATCATGGTTGCCTGTGCCGCCTGTTACGATGATCCGCACGAGCGGTCCCACGCGCTGGGTCCGATCTTCCGCAAGGTTTTCTGGCACTCCATCGCGCTGGCAGCGGTCATCGGCATCATCGTCATGCTTCAGGCATACGTCTTCCCGGGCATGATCCCGGTACCGCCGCCGAAGTAGGCGGACGACGAGAGGTGAAGCGGCGAAGTGGCGAACGGCGCACGGGAGCAAACGAAACAACGGCTTGTAGTGCCGTTAGACCAGGAACGTTAACACGGGGTGACCCGTGAAAGTGACGTTAAAGTATTCTACGGATGGCGTCCCCATAGAGATTGAAGCCACGCCCGGTTTTGTGGGCGTTCTTGAGCCATCAGAGCCTGATCCTGTGCGGGACCCTTTGCGGGCCATAGCTGAGAGTCTCAACCGGCCGATCGAATCAAAGCCTCTAAGCGACATAAGCAGAGGGAGGAAGAATGCCTGTGTGGTGATCAGCGATATCACACGACCGGCCCCCAATCGAGTTATGCTTCCTCCCATCCTCGAAACTATTGCCGGTGCCGGAATAGATCGTTCGGCTGTCACCATCCTTATTGCCACGGGAATACATCGGCCTTCAACCGAGGAGGAACGTGTGCGGCTGGTGGGGCCTGAGATCGCGGGTGCCTACCGCATTGTGGACCACCTTTCGAAGAAAAGTGAAGAGATGGTGGAGGTTGGTCGAATCGCCGGTGAGGTCCCAGCCCTGGTGAATCGGCTTTACGTTGAGGCTGATCTGAAAATTCTGACGGGCTTTATCGAGCCTCATATGTGGGCCGGCTATTCCGGTGGGCGGAAATCGATCCTGCCGGGTATCTCTTCCGTCGAGACTCTCCAGTTCATGCACGGTCCGGAAATGATTGCACACCCTATGACTGAATACGGGCAGCTCGAAGGGAATCTTTTCCATGAGGCAGGCTTGCGGGTGATGGAAAGGGCAGGAGCAGATTTTCTAGTGAATGTGACGCTCAACAAGAAAAGGGAGGTTACCGGAATTTTCTCAGGCCATCCTGTAAAAGCCCATTTGGAGGGCTGTGCATTTCTCGCGAAGCACTGCGTGCGGGAGTTGGATGCGCCCCTTGATTTCATCGTTACCACCAATTCCGGTGCGCCTCTCGACTGCAATCTGTATCAAAGCGTGAAAGGTATGACCGGTGCTGCCACGGTCGTGAAGCCGAAGGGTGATATCCTGATCGCCACGCGTTGCGCAGAAGGGGCAGGAAGCCCGGAATATACGGAAGTTCTCGGCATGGTGGATTCTCCCGAATCCTTTGTCTGCCGCGTCATGCAGAAAGAATTTTTTATTCCTGACCAATGGTGCGCTCAGGAAATGTATCAGGTTCTGTTGGAGAAGGATGTCTGGATTTACACGGAAGGTTTTTCATCCGAAGAGCTTGTGCGATATCATTTGCGCCCGGTACATTCGATCGAGGCATGCATCGATGGCTTCTTTGAGAAGCATGGGAAGAATGCCCGCTGGGCAGTTGTTCCGGATGGGCCGATGGTGATCCTGAGGCTGAGCAGTAGCAAAGTAGGGTCACGGGTCATGGGTCAAGGGTCACGAAGGAAAGTGAAGATAAACAAGATCGCCGCCATAGGATGTGAAAGCAATGAAAGAGAAGATAGAAGAGCTTGTGTCGCAATGTAAGAAGTTTCTCAAAGAGGAGCAGATAGTCACGGAGAAGGAGGGCATGTCGCACTACTGCTACGACGCGACTGAAATGCGGTTCATGCCTGACGTGGTCTTTCTTCCGTTCTCCACGCAAGAGGTATCGAAGATCATGAAGCTGGCTTACGATAACGACATACCGGTAACGCCTCAGGGTGGCAGGACAGGTCTCTCGGGAGGTGCGCTGCCGGTGAACGGGGGCGTGGTTCTCTCCCTTCTCAGAATGAACAGGATACTGGAGATCGATGAGAAGAACATGCAGGTTGTGGTAGAGCCGGGCGTGGTTTCGGCCGATTTACAGGAGACCCTGAAAAAGTACAATCTCTTCTTCCCGCCGGACCCGTCGAGCACGATAGAGAGCACGTTGGGCGGCAATGTGGCGGAGAATGCCGGTTATACGAGGGCGGTCAAGTACGGTGTCACACGGGATTACATCATCGGACTAGAGGCTGTCCTGCCGAACGGCGATGTAATTAACGTGGGTGGCAGAACGGTGAAAAATGTTACGGGGTACGATCTTGTCGCACTTATTATCGGCTCTGAAGGCACACTCGCCGTCGTGACCAAGATCATCGCAAAGCTGCTGCCGAAACCGGCCCTTCGACGGACGTGCATTTTCTATCTTGATGATCTTGTTGCTGCCGCAGATCTCGTAGTATCGGTGTTCGGGTGCGGCATTGTGCCGTGCGCCATCGAATTCATGGACAACACAAGTATCAAGTGCGTTGCCGATTATCTGTCGGCTGATCTGCGCAAGGATGCGGCTGCGATGGTGCTGATTGAGGTTGACGGGAGCAACCAGTCTGCTGTAGATGAAGAGGTCAAGCTGGTGATGGCGACCGCGGGCAAGGCACCGGGCGTGATTGAATCGAAGCTGGCCGCGAGCGATGAGGAGGCGGACCGTCTGTGGCGGATACGGAGAGAAACCCTCCCCGCTTTAAAAGCCCTGGGAAAAGACCATCTGGAAGCGGACGTGGTGGTGCCCCGATACCAGCTTCCATTGCTCGCCCGGTCAATACAGGAAAGCGGCGCTGGGAAAAAAGTGAATATAGCAACCTATGGTCATTCAGGCGACGGCAATCTCCACGTCACGATCCAGTATAGGAAGAGAAATTTCGCGGAGACGAAAGAGGCCTACGAGCTTTTGGGTGAGATATACGAAAGAACTATCGCAATGGGCGGAAAACTGACCGGTGAGCATGGGGTCGGACTCACGGCAAAGAATTATATGTCGATCCAGATGGGCGCGACGGAAATAGCGCTGATGAAGCGCGTCAAACAGGCCTTCGATCCCAAAGGTCTGCTCAACCCGCAGAAAATATTTCCCGATGAGGAATGACAATTACACAGAGGTAAGAGGTCACAGAGAAGTGCTCCATAGAGAGAGGATATTTTCGTGTTCGGAACAGTAGAGATTCTGTTCCGGACACACACCGACGCTCCGCGTAGGTGTAGTATGCACGTGTATCCCGCAGGGATGCAGGTGACCGGATATGGTCGTCTCCCCATATCCGGTCAGAACCTTCATGAGCTTTCCTCCGTGCACTCTGTGCCTCTAGCGAAGCGGGTGGTGAATAAGAATACTTTTTGGAGTTATTAACATAGAAAGGAGTAGCACATGAGAAAAGGATTGCAGCAAGACGTTATCAAGAAGCTGGAAGATATCGTCGGCGAGAACCATGTTCTGAAAACTGACGACGTGCTCGAAAAATACAGCAAGGATGAAACCCTGGGACTGCAGGCATGGCCTGATGCGGCGGTAAGAGTGCGGTTCTGCCGATGAAGTGTCTAAGGTCCTGCGCGTGGCAAACGAATACTCGATCCCCGTCACGCCTCGCGGCCTGGGCACCTCCCTGAGCGGCGGTTCGGTGCCTATTCACGGTGGAATAGTTCTTTCTCTGGAACGAATGAACCAGCTTCTCGAAATCGATCAGGAGAACCTGATGGCGGTCACCGAGCCGGGCATCATCACTTCTGAACTGCACCGCCTCGTCGAAGAACAGGGCTGCTTTTATCCGCCGGATCCGGCGAGCAAGGATAGCTGCAGCATCGGTGGAAACGTCGCCGAGGGTTCGGGCGGGCCGCGCGCCGTCCGCTACGGAACCACCAAAGATTATGTTTGCGGGTTGGAAGCTGTTCTGCCTTCGGGAGAGAAGATGACGATCGGCGGAAAGGTGGTCAAGGACGTTACCGGATACAACCTGTGCCAGCTCCTTGTCGGATCTGAAGGGACTCTGGCCGTTGTTACCAATATCATTCTTCGTCTGATACCGAAGCCGAAGATGAAGGTCGATTTACTTGCGCCTTTCAATTCTCTGGCATCCGCAGCCGAAGCGGTTTCCGCCATCATCGGGGAGAAGATCGTCCCCACGGCCATCGAATTCATGGATAACCCGGCAATTCGACTGGCCGAGAGGTACCTGAATAAGAAGGTCGTCTTCAACACCGCTGCTGCGCACCTTTTGGTCCAGCTTGACGGAAATCGGCAGGAGGATTTCGAGCACTCGATGGACATGGTGGAACAGATTTTCGTTAAATATGGTGCCTGGGACCTTCTCGTAGCAAAAGAACCGGAAGCCCAGAACAGAATGTGGGAAGCGAGGAAATGTATCTTCGAGGCGGCCAACAAGATGGGCGTGATCTATGAGACGATGGATGTGGTGGCCCCACGGTGCTGCGTTGCGGATCTGGTGAAAGCGGCCGAAGGAATCGCCGAACAGTTTCGCCTGGACCCGCTCTGCGTCGGGCATGCCGGAGACGGAAACGTCCACGTTCTCTACTTCAAGAAGGACGACATGGACAAAGAGGAATGGGATCGCACGCTTCCCAATGCCAGCAAGCTTCTCTACGAAAAGACCCTTGCGATGGGCGGAAAGATAACGGCAGAACACGGCATAGGCCTCACCAGAAAAAAATATCTAAAAATGGATTATACCGAACGCCAGATCGACCTTTTACGAGGGATCAAAAAGACATTCGATCCAAAAGGCATCCTGAATCCGGGCAAGATTTTCGACGCGTAAACTGTTGGTTCCGAGCCGTCCCGCCGTGACCGAGAGGAAGCGGCGCCGCAGAACCAGGGCAAGAATCGTTTACTGCCTCATTTGCCTCTCACGAGGAATACAGAACACTTTGCGTGCCTTGCGACCTTTTCGGCAACGTTCCCCAGAAGATGACCTATAAGGCCTGTCCGTCCGTGTGTGGCTATAACAATCAAGTCCATTTTCTTGTCCTCTTGCTCTTTCAGTATCTCCTGATAGGGCGTACCTTTTTGCACATCGGAGACGATGTCAACATCGCTGGATTTGACCACCCTGCGGATCTGCTTCTGCATCATGTCCTGTGAAGACCGCATGCTTTGTTGTTCAATATCCTCAACAGTTCCCGTGTCGAGACAATAGTCAACGGAACATTGCTGGACGAGGTTAATGACATGGAAGAGATAAATCTTCGCCTTATTCTGCTTTGCCATTTCAACGGCCTGTTTCAGCGCATTATCCGAAAATTTGGAGAAATCCGTGGGTACCAGAATCTTTCTCATTGCAGCCATAACAACCCCCGTTAGTATAGTTTTGTATACGACTATATAATGACAATAGTTATTTTGCAAGATGAAAAGAGCTCCCGAGAGGATGCGATGCTTGCCACGGACTGATACAAACAGAAGACCTTCTGCACCCTGCCCGCGATGGGAAATTAGCTTCTGGCCCTGTCTCTTGCAGTTTGAGCGAACGATTGCCAACTACCGTACGAGCTGCGTGACAATTGCCCCCACAATGTTGCATATTTCAGGCAACGGATGAGGTAACACTCTCAGGAAGATCAGTTGAATGTCTTGGTTGTTCCGATTTCAGATTTATCTCCTATCCGAGAGCCATGCATAGTTTTACGAATCCCGAGGCCACTGAATTAGGGAAGAAGCTCAATCTCCCGATTGCTTACAATGCTGATGCCGACAAGAAATCTTGGGGCGAGATGAAAGATTTCTTAAAGAACATTTTCACGGTATAAGATGGTGGGATAGAGGCTCACCAATTCAGAGAGGTCGTCAGTTTACAAAACAGTTGTTGGGACCTCAGGATGGTCCTTACGTGGTGGCTTTGGGATTCACTTATTGACTCGGTTTGTTCTGATGGTTAGGTTGAGCCCAGAAAGGCGTGGCCCAAAAGCGAAACCCACACGTCCGGTTCGAGGCGGCGCTTCGCAAGCAATCATCACAAAGAGGAGATGCAAAATGAGTGACCGGCAAATAAAAAAGGAGGTGGCGGAGAGCCAAGGAGATCCCATGGGTTTCAAAACGCTCACGGTGCGCGAGGAAGGGGCCGTTCTATTCGTGGAAATTTCGTCACCGCCCATGAATCTTCTGGGACCCGAACTGGTCCGTGATCTGGTCTCTCTCATTCAGCGGGCCGAGGCCGACGAAGCCTTCCAGGTGCTCGTGTTCAAGAGCGCCGACCCGGACTATTTCATTTCCCACGTCGACCTGACGCGGATCAAAGAGTACCGGGAAGAGGCGGCGAAGCTCACCGGCGAAGCGTCGATCGCCCTCCTGTTTCGCCATCTGAGCGCAAGCCGCCTTGTCACCATCGCGCAGATCGAGGGTCGCGTACGGGCCGCCGGCAGCGAGTTCGTGCTGGCGTGCGACATGCGCTTTGCGGCGCGAGAGTCAGCGATTTTCAGTCAGCCGGAGCCGGCGTTCGGCCTGGTCCCCGGCGGGGGTGCCGCCCAACACCTCGTGCGTCTCATGGGCCGCGCCCGGGCCCTCGAGGTCATGTTGAGCGCGGAGGATTACGACGCACAGCTGGCGGAACGGTACGGCTGGATCAATCGAGCGTTGCCTGCCGACCAGCTCGACGACTTCGTCAGATCGCTCGCTCGTCGTATCGCCGGGTTTCCGGCCGCCGGCCATGTCGCGGTCAAGGACCGGGTCAATGCAATCGCGCTCGCGCCGGTCGAGGACTTCCGTCGCGATTCTGATCTCTTCGGCGAGGGCGTGCGCAACCCCGATGCCCAAAAGAGAATCCAAGCCGCGATGAAGCTCGGCTTCCAGACCAGAGACGCGGAAATGGCCCTGGCCCGGATGCTGGGCAACTTGACTGACCGTTGACGGAAACGAGGACTCATCATGTACCGCCACGAAAGGACAGCATAATGGACAAAAGAATTCCGCTTCCCCTGACCCGTTCTCGCTCCGAGGACATATTCCCCATCTTAACGCCGGAACAGCATCGGCGCGTGGCGGAGCACGGTCACATGCGTGTGACACAGAGTGGCGAGGTGCTGGTCGAACAGGGAGACGGTAGGGTACCGTTCTTCCTGGTGGTCTCCGGTGAGATCGAGATTGTGCGCCCCTTAGGTGCCGCTGAAAGCCTCGTCGCGGTATTCGGCCCGGGTCAGTTCACTGGAGAGGTCAATATGCTCTCGAGCCGCCCGGCTCTTTTTCGGATGCGTGTCACCCAGTCGCGGGAGGTTATCGAACTTGATCGCCAACAGATAATGGCCTTGGTGCAGAACGATGCTGAGATCGGCGAGATCGTGATGCGTGCCTTCATCTTGCGTCGGGTGGAGTTGATAGCAGCAGGGATGGGAGATGCTGTGCTCGTGGGTTCGAATCACTCCGCCGATACACTCCGCATCAAAGAGTTCCTGATGCGGAACGGACACCCTTACTCTTACATAGACTTGGAAAAGGACCCTGATACGCAGAGCCTGCTCGATACGTTCCATGTCGCGGCTAGTGAAATACCTGTGGTGATCTTCCGGGGCCGCCTGGTGCTGCGCAACCCGACCAATCAGCAGGTCGCCGGAGCCCTTGGTCTTAATGAAGCCGTAGATCAAACACACGTGCGCGATCTTATCATTGTGGGCGCCGGTCCTTCGGGACTCGCCGCGGCCGTTTACGGCGCCTCGGAGGGGCTCGACGTACTGGTCCTGGAAGCGAGTTCGCCGGGTGGCCAGACGGGTTCAAGTTCAAGGATTGAAAATTACCTCGGGTTTCCTACCGGGATTTCGGGTCAGGAGCTCGCAGCCCGGGGATACAGCCAGGCGCAGAAGTTTGGCGCAACGATCCTTATCGCCAACGCCACGCGCCTCGCCTGTGGCCGCAAGCCGTGCATCGTCGAGCTGGAGAACGCAGATCGAGTTTCCGGGCGTGCTATCCTCATTGCGACCGGAGCGCAATATCAAAGGCCCCCTTTAGAGAACCTGTCGCGCTTTGAAGGCGTGGGGGTCTATTATGGCGCAACTTACGTCGAAGCCCAGTTATGCGGCGGAGATGAAGTCGTCGTGGTCGGCGGAGGGAACTCGGCCGGTCAGGCTGCCGTGTTTCTTGCGCAAACGGCAAAGCGGGTGTACATGCTCGTCCGTTCGGGCAGTTTAGCGGAGAGCATGTCACGCTACCTGATTCGCCGGATCGAAGAAACGTCTGCAATCGTCCTGCGGCAGTACACGGAGATCGTAAGCCTCGAAGGAGGCGATCACCTCGAATCCATTCGCTGGCGGAACAATCAAACGGGAGAGACTGAGGAACACAAGATCAGCCATGTGTTTATCATGATCGGCGCCGTTCCGAACACCCGTTGGCTGGAGGGTTGTCTCGCCCTCGACGCGAAAGGGTTCATTAAGACGGGTCCCGATCTGTACCCCGAAGATCTGAACGCCGCAAGCTGGCACATGAGCCGTCCGCCATACCTGCTCGAAACGAGTGTGCCGACTGTCTTTGCATCAGGCGACGTGCGTAGCGGCAGCATCAAGCGCGTCGCGTCTGCGGTTGGCGAAGGATCAGCTGCAATTTCGTTCGTTCATCAGGTGCTGCGGGAATAAAAGACAGGCGACACTCACGTTGATGGAAGAACAATGGCCCGACGCTCATTCTGGATCATCTTGATTGGTGTTTGCAGTGGCGGCATGCCACGAAAGCTTTGCCGGGAGGAAGATTATGGGGTGTACACATGTCAATCAGATCCAATACACTACAACAGACAAGCACGTATGCGAAGAATGCTTCAAAACTGGTGACACATGGGTTCATTTACGTATGTGTCTGGAGTGCGGGCACGTGGGCTGTTGCGATTCGTCTAAGAACAAGCACGCAACAAAGCATTTTCATGAGACGAAGCACCCGCTGATGCGCTCTATCGAACCTGGAGAAGGATGGGTCTGGTGCTACGTGGATGCAGTTGTTCCTGGTGAGCTAAAGGGCGCTACGTTTGTCCCTTTGGCCAAGTAGCCTCTTAAGCCCGTGCGAATCAAGATTGCCACAAAAAATGCTCTCTATTTCGAGAGAAGGTCGGTTCATTTCTTTCAGGAAGGAGTTCGCAGGCTGCAAGACGACAAAAAAGAAACTGTGTTTTTTCACGGCTTCGACGGAACGGTGATAGGTAGTCACGATACACAACGCACAAGACCCAGCGATACGTCGATCCTGGCAACCGGATGCGTACCACTGGTAGAACCTTATGCTCGGGCAGTTCGTACGCCTGCTGCCCATCATGAGTGAAACTTCTTTTTTGACCACGCTTTCAGGCTGAAAAGCCAGGGAAGAAATGCTCATCCTACAATCTTCTTGACTAAATGCGTAACCTTGCTACAATTGGAGCTTAAGCAGTAAAGCCATACCACGAGGATTTCTATGAGCTACTCGCATGAACAACCTGGAAGACGGTTCGGAATCGAGGATGTCGCATCTCTCCTGGGCGTGACCACAGATGATATTCCCGCAACCAAACGACAAATTGACACCCTGGTGGAGTTGACGGAGGCACTGCTTGAGAAGCATGGAGAGAAATGGATCGTACAGAACGCCGGTGTAATTCTGGATCAATGGGAAACAATACTGACCCTCGGCATTGCGGACAGCAGGGAAGAAGAGAATTCAAAAAATGAGGGGGACAGGCACGAAATAGGAGTGAGGCCCCGTTGAGGCAATGGTACGCCGTCTTTCTTGAAAGACTGGTTTCAGTTCGTGGCTACCCGGATAAGAGGATCGTGACCGTATCAGAAAGTGCTCGCGGACGGCATTACTCGGCCTTCCAATAAGGGAGCCATTCGACGACTTGCCCCAATGTTCCATCCTTCTTCCAGGTTGCCAGGGCAGCGTTGGCTGCTTTTAAGAGAGTCCCGTCATCATGGTTTACCGCCCATGCAAGATATTCCTCGTCCAACGGTTCCCAAAAGCCTCTCAGTGTTGCCTCGTTCTCGGAGACAATCCACGCAATAGCGGGGGCGTCGTACACGAAGAGATCGATCCGCCGCGGCTCAGTACCCCAGGGGCTTCGCGTACGTCATCCACGGTGATGATAGGCGCTGCTCTCAGGAAATTGGCGCGCACATATGCCTCTCCTGTCGTTCCCTTAACGACACCCACCCCGGCGCTGCACTCCCGGATGCTCGCCAATGAGTTGTATTTCGATGCATCCCGTGCCCGCATCATGGCCACCTGGCCGATCTTGAGATAGGGATCGGTAAAACTGACTCGTACCTGTCTCGTTGTCGTGGCGGTCATGCCCGACATGACGATATCGATCTCTCCAAGCAAGGCATTGATCAGCTCAGTGCGCGGCATCTCGACAAACAGTACGTCGCGACCGAGGGTATTTCCGAGAAGAATGGCGAACTCCGTTTCCATGCCGGTGATCTTATCATCGCGCTTGAAAATCAGTGGAGGATACAATGGCGCAACGCCGACTCGAAGAAGAGGGCGCTGTGGCAACTGTGATTGATTCGCCGGAGCTTTCTCTGGCAGAATAGACCGCACCTGCCAAAAAGAGAAGCGCGGCAAGAAGGGCGAGCGCGAACCTGTTAAAGAATGGCAATCTGTTCATTTGTGGCTACCTCCGGTATTCTTTGCACGTGACTTAACAATACCCCTCTGCCTGGATCGAGGTTTGATGAGCATCAGAGCCAGGGCTGAGGAGCTTCACGTCAACTCTTTCCTCAAGGTCTGCATTGGCATGGTCGTTAGCCTTCTGGCCGTCGAACATCTGTGCTTTGATTGTTGCACAGTACAAATTAGTTTTCAATGAAATCTTTGCTTAATACCGGACACCGGGTGTAATGGTAGCATTGGCAGTACAAGAAGCAGCTCGATTCTTCCAAGATCGGGCCTATTCTCTCCGCGGGCAACAAGTTGTCGTCTGATACTCGTGACAAAGATATTCATTGACAGGCCTGTTTTCCATATGGTCGAATCTTACTCTACCGCTATTTCTGCGTGTGCAGAATTCAGCAAAGAGCTAACGGAATCTGACTATTGACCAACACGGGCCCATGTCTTGCGGCCCCGTGCACTGCATAAACGCTTTTATCTTAAAGGAGGGAAAAGATGAGTCGTTCCAAAAGTATGCTTCTTCTTTTGTCGGTAGTTACTATTGCGGTCGCCTTGAGCGGGACCGCGTTCGCGGCGGACAAAGTTACCACCGTCGCTGACGTTCTCGTGGCGCTCGACGTTATCACCGGAGGCCGGGTGATCATGAAGGCGGAAACAGCGTTCGGTACGGGAAATCCCTTTGTGGTGACGAAGAGCTCGAACATACCCGGCAAGGCGATCACCGAGACGCCCGGACTCATTGTCGGGAAATCCGAAAATGGTGGTTCGTAAAGCTTGCCGTGGGCATGACCCTTACAGAGAGCGAAATCGAGCTTGCCGGTGCAACAGGAGTCGACGCGCTGGTGCTTCATCATCCGGTTGCTGAAGCGGCAAGCAGCGGAGGTGTGCCGTTGCGCGGCTACGTCAACCTTTACAATCTGGCTATCTTCGAGGCCCACGAGGCTTTTCACGGCAGACACCCGGGCATCGGGGTAATCCATGGACACGTGCCCTTCCAAGACCTACATCGCGTATGGCGGGGTGCCGGGGAATGTGGTCTTCATTGGAAAGCCCCTTCCGGAAATCAAGAAGGCACAAGACATCGTAGACCGTGTGAAGGTCATTTGCCGACCTGTCCCGCGAGAAGGCGATTCTGGAGAGCGAGCGACAGCAGAGGCAGTCTTCTGACCTTCAGGAGACCAACATAGCCGCAGCGGCACAGATCCTCAACGGGTCCCCCGATGCGCCGGTGGGAACCGTCCTGCACATCTTTCCTCACACCGGCTTCACCCCGGAGCAGATGCGTGAGCTCAAGAAGGAGTATCCCGATATCAACACGGTGGTGATGTCCATCAGCCGGGTGAGAAAGGACCATGCCCTCGTGCAGACGGCCAGGGAGCTTGGTTTGACTGTGGTGTTGGGAAATTCCCACGCGCTGGAGATCATCGAGAATGGCATCCCTCTGGCCTATGCACTGAAAAGCCTGCTGCCGGACGTAGAGGTCGTTATCTTCCGGGAACGCGTTACCTCCGCCCTCGGAAATGTTCGGCTCCAAGGTGATGAGGGATTACGGCAAGGACATGGCCACGAAC
>CAWGRP010000020.1:0-370799 GCA_963825005.1 uncultured delta proteobacterium
AGCTCTTGCCGGTCACTGTTCTCATCGCTGCGAAAGACGAAGAACAGAACATCGGCCGGTGCCTCGCTTCGCTCTCGCCGGCGGAGCGCGTCATCGTGCTCGATTCGCACAGCAAAGACAGGACCGCCGCGATCGCAGAAGAACAGGGAGCGGAGGTCGTCCAGTTCGACTATCAGGGTGGGTATCCAAAGAAACGGCAGTGGGCCCTCGATACCCTGTCCATCACAACGCCCTGGGTGCTGCTGCTCGATGCTGACGAGGTAGTGCCGACTGAGCTGTGGCAGGAGATTGCACATGCCATTACCAAGGCTGACGATGCAGATGCGTACTTCATCACCAAAGGTTTCCATTTCCTGGGGCGCAGATTCCGTTTCGGAGGATTCTCTCATAGAGCCGCACTTCTTTTCAGAACCGGCAAGGCCCGCTTCGAACGCCTCATCGAAGACACGGCAGACAATTTTGACATGGAGGTTCACGAGCGCATTCTCGTGAACGGCAAGCTTGCCAGTCTGACGACACCGCTCGTTCATGAGGACTTCAAGGGGCTTCACGCATATATTGATCGACATAACAAGTACTCCTCCTGGGAAGCTACCGTTCGGCACGCCTTTCTCCATGGGCTCGGAAGCCAGGGAAGCGCCGTTCGTCCCAATCTGTTCGGAAATCACCAGGAGCGTCGACGCTTCTTGAAAATGATCGCGATGCGGGTGCCTTTCGAACCCCAACTCTGGTTTCTTTACCACTATATCTTCCGGCTGGGATTTCTTGAAGGCAGGCCAGGTCTTATTGCAAGCCAGATAAGGGCAAGCTATATCGCCCAGGCAAGGGCAAAGCTATTTGAAATGGCAAGACAATAGGGTGCCGTAGGTTGATGAAAAAACCCTCAATAACTATCCTCTACCATTTTTTTCACCCGGACGACGTTGTCGGCGCGAGGCAATTTTCGGACTTCGCTGTTGAACTTGCTCGCCGTGGATGGGACGTAACCGTGCTGACCAGCAACAGATTGTGGGGACGCCCCAAGGCAAAAATAGCTGTCGCAAGGGAAGACTGGCACGGCGTCCGAATTATCCGTGTGCCTCGATTCGGCTGGAACCAGGCAAACGACATCCTGCGCATAGGTAACGCTCTCTGGATAATGATGGGTTGGCTCCTGCGTCTCCTCAAGCTGCCTAGAACCGATGTCATCGTCGTCGGAAGCGATCCTCAATTCTCCCAATTGCTTTTTCCAGCAATAAAGAAGCTCGTTCGCCCTAAGGTCTTAGCGTATTGGTGTTTCGATCTCTTTCCGGAAGCCATCCTCGCGGACGGCGTCAAAGGCCCGGTGCGCTGGGGTGCTAAGTTTATGAGACAGCTCATAAGCAAGACATACCAACCGGTCGACCTCATGGTTGATCTCGGGCCTTGCATGCGCAAGCGTCTTAACGTGCACAACCATCGCGCCAGCCGCGAGACACTTACCCCGTGGGCCTTGGTGGAGGCAAAAGCGCCGGAGCAGCCGGACCCGACTGTACGAAACGAGATGTTCGGGGAGGCGACCCTCACACTGCTTTATTCCGGCAATATGGGTAAGGCACACGATTTCATGCCCTTTCTTCATCTGGCGCGGTCACTGAGGCGCATTGATCCGAAGATCGCATTTTGCTTCGCCTGCCGCGGCAACAGAATGGATGAACTCAAGACGGCAATCACGGCGCAGGATACGAATGTCCGCCTTGTACCATTCGCAGATGAAAGTGAACTGTCAAAACGGCTCAACGCAGCAGACATTCATCTTTTGAGCCTTCGTCCCGAATGGGAAGGGGTCGTTGTACCGTCCAAGTTCTTCGGATCACTGGCGGTTGGCAAACCGGTTATTTATGCAGGACCCGACTTCTCGTCAATAGCAGGGTGGGTCAGGGAATTTGATGTCGGCATGGTGCTCACAGAAGATAATTTCAAGAGTGTGATTCAACAGCTTCTCACGATTGCCAAGAATCCGGCGATGCTCACGTCTTGGCAGAAAAATGCTATCACGACATATCAAAATCACTTTTCAAAAAAAATCGTGATGGATGCATGGAACTCCGCATTACATGGAGTCCTGAATCATGGCCTCCAGACAACAGCTCCCGATGTCTCGGTTATCACTGAGGCTTATGTGCAAGGGATTCAAAACGGAAGGTAATTCATGAATGCGTCGATGCGCGCTGCCGAGCATGAACTGATTCTTATCTGCGCACGTGCCAGTATGGAGCCTGCGGCATCCAAGCGGGTGCTGGACCTCACCGCCGGAGCGTTGGACTGGAAATATGTGCTTCAAATCTCTTTCAGACATGCTGTCGGTCCGCTTCTTTACAGGAGCCTGAAGACAATCGGACAGCATGCTGCGCCACCGTGGGTCATGAAGCAGCTTCAGGAGCACTTTTATCATAATCTGGCGCATAACCTGAGGCTTGAGACAGAGCTTGCTACACTACTTGCTCAGTTCAGAATGCATGGTATCCCGTCGATTCCGTTTAAGGGACCTGCATTGGCCACGTCCGTTTACGGGAGCTCAGCGCTTCGGGTTTTTGGAGACCTCGATATTCTCGTCCAGAAAGAAGATGTACAAAGAGCTGCGGAGGTGATGATCTCTATCGGCTATCGGCCCGACGTCCAATTGGAGCCCAGGCAATTGGCTGCCTACATCGATACATTCTATGAGCTCTCGTTCAATGGCGCCCGCAAGGCTCCTGTGGAAATTCATTGGGAGATTTACGCAGACCATTTTTCCTTTCCCCATCGCGCCTCTTTCAATATGGCACGATCAGCCAGAATGCAAATGCAATTCAGGATATTGGTCCGTTCCGCCTGAAAAGATGTTCCTCATGCTCTGCGTTCACGGAACGCAGCACTATTGGGAGAGACTGAGCTGGATATGTGATATTGCGGAACTGCTTCGCAAGCACCGTGATTTTGACTGGAATAGCCTTCTGAAGACTGCAGCGCAGACAGGCGGACAGCGTATGCTTTTTCTTGGTCTCAGCCTGGCCCACGAACTACTGGGTACTCCGCTCCCAGATGAAATTCTCCATCGTATCGAAAAAGAACGTGTGGTGAAAGAGTGCGCGCAAACCATACGGCGCAGACTTTTCGAGACTGGAGCGGAACCGCCCGGCATCCTGGAAACCTGTCTTTTTTACGTAAGGATGAGGGAAAGATTTCGAGACAAAGCCCGCGTCTGTTTTCGGACCTTCAGCCGACCGGTTCCCGGAGAATGGGAAAAGCTTGGCCTCGATGGTTTCTGGGCCCGATTAAGCAATGTGATCCAGCATCTGCTGATAGGCTTAGGCTACGGCCTCGGACTGGCAAAGCAACGATGGAGAAGACAGGCGCAGGAGAGAGCAGGTTGAGGTTAGGTAGGTTAAGAAAGGTAAGAGCAAATACAGATTGAGGAAAAAAGCAAGAACGAAGGTTGAGGTTAAGGTGTGCACCTGAAGATGGCCCATTGAAGATGCATGGGTAAAGACGTATAATAAATGACGAGTGGAGGTGTATACCCCTTGACTAAGGTACGAATTGAGTCTGATGTTAGAGAGAACGCTCTTGATGTCATTAAGTCTGCGATTGCTTCTGAGGTCAAGCGGCTGGAGTTTGGTCTGCAAAAAACGGACAGACAGATCAAGAAGTACGAAACACGCTACAAGGTCTCTTCTGCTGCTTTCAGGAAAGAGCTTGCCGCCGAGGACATGAAGAAAGGAGACGAGGAATATATCAGGTGGGCAGGCGAGTTAGAGCTTAAAGAAAGAATCGTAGCCGATCTGAAACACCTCAAGGAAATCGAGTTTGTTGCTGCGTGATTACGTAGCCGGTTTTACTAGCGCCATCAACGACTACTCCGAAACCAATCTTATTGCTAGCTCGCAACTTCTTACCGACTACCGAACCGAGAAGATCGGCATCGTCGAGGGACGTCTGATTTTCATCGACCAGTCGGAGCTCCACTTCATTGAGTACGTCGACCTCCGGTACAAAGTGCATAAGATCAGTTACTCTTACCACTATCAACGAAGGAACGGAGGCTTGATTTTCAGGTACGATAACGCCAAACACAGGCCACGATTGCCCTTTGAGAACCACAAGCATCTCGATAGCGACGAAGTAGTTCAATCGGACATGCCTCAGTTCGGCCAGGTTCTCAATGAGATCATGGACCATCTTTTATGAGTCAAGGACACCCCACCTAATTTTTCCACACCTCATTAACACACAATCAGGTGGAGGAAAGAAACAGACGTTTGCGTCCGTAATTCTGATAATGCGACTCTTACACCTTCTAGTTCTATTTCTTCGTCTTGATCTCAACCTTAACCTCAACCTTTCAGTCTTTTTCCTGCTCTTCACGGCTTAAGTAACCCTGACCTGCGCGATAACTCTTGAAGGTTATCGCATGTTACACGACCTTCACAGACAGATGATGCTCCTCTTCATTGTGCCTTTCGGGCTTACGCTGGCGCTTTTGCCGGTCACTATTCATTTTGCGCGAAAATGTAATTGTGTTGACGAACCTGGCGGAAGACGTATCCATTGCGAACCGACACCTCGATGGGGTGGGATTGCCTTCTTTCTCGGCATCTTGCCACTTTTTTATTTTATCGGATTGGGTAGGACTTTTTTTTCCTATCTTGCTGCATCCTTCTTTCTGGTCGTTATCGGAAGCATCGATGACCGCCGGGAGCTTGGATTTACTACTAAGTTCTTCGCCATGCTCGTCGCTATCACCACCGTTATTTTTGGAGGCGGTATACAGATCCAGCAAATCGGCACGTACGGCTCTCTAGGTGTCGTAAAGCTCGGCTTTCTTGCGATTCCGTTTACGTACTTGTGCATCATAGGCGTCACCAATTCTATCAACCTTATCGACGGCCTCAACGGGCTAGCAGGTGGTCTCTCTTTTTTCGCTTCTCTGTTCATCGGGGTGGCCGCCTACCTTTCGCGAAACTTCGAGCTCGCAGGAGTTTGTATGGGGTTTACCGGCGCTCTGGCCGGCTTTCTACTCTATAACTTCGGCACGCAGGCCAGCATATTCATGGGTGACTCCGGAAGTCTCTTTCTCGGTTTTTCTTTATCCGTCTTTTCCATACTTCTGACGCAGGACCCCAAATTTCATATAGAGCCTCTTTTCCCGGTCCTCGTCCTTCTGATCCCGATTTTCGACACTCTCAGGGTGATGGGTACGCGCGTCTTCAACGGTCGGAGCCCTTTCAAGGCCGACACAACGCACCTTCATCACCTTCTTCTCAACAAAGGACTTTCCGTGACCGGCATATCCACCCTCCTCTGGTCGCTCACTGTGATGCAAGGAGTGACGGCAGTCTTACTGATCAAGAGAACGTCAATGCCTTATCTCATGATCGTATTGGGAACAAGTTTACTCTTCAGCATCTTTGCTAATTCGCTGACGAAAGAACAGACAAGAGTACGAAGTGTCGAACCACAACAGGCACGGCCGGTTACCAGAGCTGCACAAGTGCAACGCCTGAGAGTGGTCAGAAAGTCCGCCAACGCCGGATAAACTGGTTTATCTGGTTTCTTTGGTTTCTCTAGTCTATCTTGTCCATCTGGTTTCTCTGGTCTATCTGGTCCATTTAGGTATCTAGTCTAAGTGGTCTTTCTCGTCCATCGTCCTAGCCCGCGGGGCGGTCGTCCTAGTCGCGCGTAGCGTGACGGTCGTCCATCGGTCTTACCCAGTCTATCTGGTCTATCTGGTCTTCAGCCAGTCCTTCTTAAACTCAACCTTAACCTTCCCTCTTCCTTCTTTAGTACAAGGTGGTTGGAAGTCCAAAGCAACGGGGAGGATGATTCAGTTGGCATTCACACCCAAATGACTTTGACGAGATGCTCGACTTTCTTGAATTCGGGGTCTCCGGTTACTAGGGCCGCCTTGTTTTCAAGAGCGGAGGCAAGGGCAAAACAATCTGCATAGGAAATGCTGAACTCTGCCTTATACTCGGCGGCTTTGAAAACCAATTCGTTCGGTATAGAAAGGATTTCGATACCCAAACGTTCAATCGCTGCGAGACATTCGATTTTCTTCTGGTCTCCAAAGGCCCTCTTAATGATGTAAATGATTTCTCCATAGTTTACGGCATTTATGAGGGCCCTCCCGCCGGACGTCTTCACTTCTCGAAGGAGCCCGACGATTTTCTGGTATCCCTCTTCCTTCTGAAAGACCTTGAGCAGGGCATAACTGTCAAGAACATACGTCACTGCCATTATCGGGCGTCCTTCTTTCGTTCCTTAAGCAATTTTCGTGACAGAGAGGGTCTGTCGGGAAGAATGCCTGTTGCTGCCTTTATGGGATCGTCAACCGGCGGTATGAGATACATGACGTCGCCATACTCCATGAGGCGCAATTCCTTGCCAGGCTCTATGTGGTATTTCTTTCGAAGATCCGCTGGAATAACTATTTGGCCTTTCGCTAATGTCTTGACCGTAGCCATGACTGCCTCCAATTGTTTAACGTTTACGCTATAATGTATAACTTATTGACTGTATCGTCAAACCTGTTGGGTCGCAACATACTACTTACTACTTTCGATGGAAGCTGATTGGGGTATCTGGTTTATCCGGCTTCTCTCGTTTCTTTGGTTATTCTGGTTTCTTTAGTCTATCTTGTCCATCTGGTCTATTTCGTCTAACCGATCCGGCTGGTCCATCTGGTCCTCAGCCAGTCCATCTTAACCTTAACCTTAACCTCAACCTGCCTTCTTCCTCATTACAATCGGTTGCAAGTCCAAATGAAACGAAATAGACTAAAGGCACGCGTAGTTAACAAGAGAGACCAGATAGACTAAATGGACAAGACAGACCGGAGAAGCATATGATTCGATACTCGGTGATCACTGCGTTCGGATGCATATTCATGACCGGTATGGCCGCGGCGACGGCGATCGCACAGGAGCCGCGTCATATTGAGATACGCATCATAAACCCTTCACGATCCTCGCAGGAGTCTCAGAAGGAAGGGTCCGCAAAAGAATTTACCCAGGATAAGGTGCCTGCCGGACGAGGAGCATCCATTCAGTCCGATGATCTTTCACGAATGGTCAGCAAATCGATGCCGGCTGTGGTCACGATCATCGCCGGCGAGGCTCTCGGATCCGGTTTTTTTGTCAGCTCGGACGGGTATCTTCTGACAAATTCCCACGTCGTGCGCCAGGAAGCCTGGCCATCGATCCGCCTGGCAGATGGAAAGAGCGTCTCTGCCAGCATAGTAAAGAATGATGAAGAAAAGGATTTGGCATTATTGAAGGCTTCCGGTTCAGGCTATCCCTATCTGCCGCTTGGCGATTCCAATAAGACCGTGCAAGGCGAATCAGTCGTCGCGATAGGTTCTCCGATAGGCCTGGAAGGCACAGTGACAAGAGGGATTCTCAGCGCAGTCAGAAAAGCTCCGAACGGGATGGCCTATATACAGACAGACGCAGCAGTCAATCCGGGGAACAGCGGCGGGCCGCTCCTGAATAAAGCGGGCGAGGTTATAGGTATAAATACGTTCAAAATCGAGGGAGACCGGCTTGGCTTGGCAATATCGATCAATGATGCAAAGCAATTTATCGGCCGGTAAGAAAACGGCGCGACGCCATCTACTTGAGAATATATGTTCCGTCTACGGTTTGGCTCCTTCTTTTCTTCGGAGAAGGGCCCAATGGATTTATCTCCCGTCGTTCCGTTGACTTACTCTCCGCCTTTATCATAATGCTGAGAGCAGCCACAACAAAGACTGCTACGACTATCATTACAACAGTCAACTTGCCTCATCTCCTTTCTGAATTCTTCTCATCGGATTGTAGCGAGCTATTATTCCGTCTTAACCTTAACCTTCTCCCGTCAGGTCTTAGTCTGTTATCGACTCGCACTCTGAAAACTTGAGGCGCGTGTAACAGCTCAGTTTCGAGACGTTTTATCGGTTTTATTGGTTTGATTGGTTCCAACACTGCAGTCCACACTGCCTGGTCGGGTGTGGGTACTGACCAAAGCCTTTGTCCTTGACTTTTTATATGGCTAATAGTTTATTAGTAGTCACCATGCTGCACGGAAACAACGACGGCCCGATGGCCTATTCTTCAACTGCCTGGTGGTGGTGTATGACAGGCGCGGGGCTGAGGCTCGTCCACTAGCGGCGGAATCGTGATAAAGAGCCGTAGGCAGCCCGTGAGATTGGCTGCCTACGGCTCTTTTTTTGCTGGAAGGAGGTACGTTTTGATATGAATAAACAGGAACAGAGAATGCTTATGGGCAACGAGGCTCTTGGCAGAGGGCTGTTTGAGAATGGGTGCTCTTTGGTCGCGTCCTACCCGGGCACGCCCGCATCCGAAATCCTTTCCTCCGTGGTCGCCTTTTCCAGGGAGGCGCCATTGCCTATCCACATTGAATGGTCTGTCAACGAAAAGGCAGCATTCGAGGTTGCGCTCGCCCACAGTTACACGGGAAAGCGCGCCGCGGTCGCTATGAAACAGGTCGGATTGAACGTGGCAGCCGATCCATTCATGCGTTCCGCTTACCTCGGCGTCAAGGGCGGCTTCGTCGTGATCTCTGCTGATGATCCCGGACCGCACAGCTCTCAAACAGAGCAGGATAGCCGTCTTTTTGCCCACTTCGCCAAGGTCCCTGTTTTTGATCCCTCCTCGCCCCGCGAGGCCAAGGAGATGATACAGCGGGCATTTGATCTTTCGGAGCGGTACGAAATCCCCGTGATGGTGAGACCCACGACACGTGTCTGCCATGCCCGGCAGAATGTCGTGTGCAAGAAGCCGAAGGTCCTTGAGAGACACGCACACTTCGAGAAGAATCCATCCCGATGGGCCGCCACGCCTCAATTCATTTACGATCTGCATAAACTCCTCAACGAGAAGATCGATAAGATCGCCGAAGAACAGGCGCTCGCTCCTGTTTCCTATGCTTCCCGTCCGACGCGCAACAAGCCGCGCAATAAACCCTGTGTGATTGCTTCAGGAGTCGCATTTGCCCACGTGTACGAGCTGATGGAGGAGATGAGGCTGTTTGACAAGGTCGATCTTTTTCAGGTACTTCTCCCCTTCCCTCTTAATAAGCAGTTCGTCGACATGATTCGGAGTGATTATGAAAAAGCTCTTGTGGTGGAGGAGACGTATCCGGTAATAGAACTGCAGCTCGGGAACGGCAACGTTCATGGAAGAAAATCGGGCGATGTCCCGCGACAAGGGGAGCTCACGCCCGATTGCGTCGAGGAGGCGCTGGAGACATTTCTCCGTGGATCTTCCCACGCGCGGAAGGCAGCAGGCGTATCGCCCGGAAAGAAGCCATCTCTCTGTGCGGGGTGTCCTCACCGGCCTGCTTTTTTTGCGATAAAGAAAACCTTCCCGCGCGGCATCTTTCCCAGCGATATCGGTTGCTACACGCTCGGCCTGAATCTCGGCGCGGTCGACACCTGCCATTGCATGGGCGCATGCATCAGCCAGGGTGCGGGCTTTTACCACTCGTACGCGCAGGACGGAGATAAGATACCTCCTATCGTGGTCACCATAGGCGACTCGACATTCTTCCACGCAGGTATCCCCGGTCTCATCAATGCTGTCGTGCAGGGGGCACGTTTTATCTTGGTGATTCTCGACAACAGCACAACTGCAATGACAGGACATCAGCCGGCGCCACACCTGGGCGTCAAAGCGGACGGCACGCCGGCACCGGCAGTCTCGATCCCCGAGATCGTCAGCGCCTGTGGGGTTAGTTTCCTCCGCGAGTGCGACCCTTATGACGTGCCCGCATTCAGTTCGTTGCTTGAGGAAGCCGACAAATATTGTCGCGGAAATAACGGCGGCGTTGCGGTAATTATTTCAAAGCGTTCCTGTCCCATGGATAAAAGGGCAGCGGGATCGACAATGCTCTGTGCCGTAGAGATCGACGAGACCTGCAACGGTTGCCAGCTTTGCGTTAAGCAGTTCGAATGTCCCGCGCTCGTGCCGCCCGAGGTGGGAAGCCGGACAAAAGCTACCGGCGCAAGAGGCAAGGTAAGGATAGACCAGGCGCTCTGCGTGCAGTGCGGGGTTTGCAGGCATGTCTGTCCGAAAGGAGCTATCAAGGCGAAGAAGGAGAAACCCTTATGAAACAGCAGATCATCGTGAGCGGGACAGGCGGCCAGGGTATTCTTTTTCTCACCAGGTTTTTTGCAGAGGCGGCCATGATGATGAAGCTCGAGGTGCTTACGTCGGAGATTCATGGCATGGCAATGCGCGGAGGCACCGTGGTTTCACACGTTAAGGTAGGGGCTTTCAAGAGTCCGTTAGTCCGTGAGGGGCAGGCGGACGTGGGTCTCATTCTGAGCAGCCAAAATCTGAAGATGCATCGAAGTCTGGTAAAACCGGATGGATTGATTTTTGTCAACACGGACGCAACAGGAGACTACTTTTCGATAGACGCTTCGGGGCTAGCTCTCAGTGCAGGCGCTCCTGCGATGACCAATCTTGTATTGCTGGGTTTTGCGATGCGGCAGCCCGGCCTCTTTTGCAGTGCCGACGTAGCCAGAAAAGTCTTGACCAAGCTCTCGCCGCGCGCACACCTGGAGCTCAATCTCAAAGGCTTCGACATGGGCTACGCATCGACCTAGTCTATTTGGTCTATCTAGTCTGTTTGGTCTGTCTAATGTGCCGTCTCGGAAATGACTTCAGTATATTTTCAGCCACGTCATTCCGGCGAAAGCCGGAATCTAGCAAGAATACCTGGATTCCGGGTCAAGCCCGGAATGACAGAAAGCGTAAACTTATTTGCGAGACAATACACTAGTCTATTTAGTCTTTCTCGTCCATCGTCCTAGCGTAACGCGCGGTCGTCCGAGCGCAGCGGTCGTCCTAGTCCACGGAGTGGACGGTCTTCCCTCTTTCTTTACGCTACCTGCGCCCTCTGCTTTCTCAGCCGCTCAATAATATTCGCCAGAAATTTTTCCCGCTCCTTCAGCGCGTCACGGAATTCCCGCTTATACGTCCTGTGGATCTCTACGTCGAGATGAGAATGGTAGTTCTCGATTACGCTCTGAAGGACCTTTGCCTCGTCATCTGATAGCTCTAGATTCACCATGTAAGCCTCCCTATAATCAATTGTTTATACATTTATCATAAGCACCATGTTCCGATAAATCATCGCGTGCCAGGTTCTCTGGTTTTTTTGGTTTCTCTGGTTTCTCTGGTTCATTTTGTTTCTCGGGTCTGTCTCGTCTATTTAGTCTATCTGGTCTGTTTGGTCTATCTGGTCTATTTAGTCTTTCTCGTCCATCGTCCTAGCGCAACGCGCGGTCGTCCTAGCCCGCAGGGCGGTCGTCCCTCGTGTCTTTTGTGTCTCTCGTCTGTTTCTTCCCTCTTCCTAGCACGAAGTGCGGTCTCCCTAGCGCGGAGCGCGATCTCCCTAGCGCAGCGATCTCCCTAGCCCGAAGGGCGGTCTTCCCTCTGCCTCTACCCCGGCCCCGTGACCCTCTGCTTTAATTTGTTGACATAAGGCTTCGATCTGGTGTAAAAAGACCACTTATGATACTTGCTAAACGACAGATGTCTCGGTATTGTTCGTCGATCGCTGCGTTGGGCCTTCTGTGCGGCGCTCTATTGATTTACTCAGCCTCGCCTTCATTTGCCGAAGATGAAGACGCGTCTCCAAAAGAGGCCGTCATTCAGCAGATTATCCGTTTCATAAAGCTGAAGAACGTTCGGCTTCGCGACGAGACTTTGACAAAGATGGCAAATACGGTCTACGAGGAATCCCAGCTCCGCGAACTTGACTACCGACTCATTCTCGCGGTGATCAAGGTAGAGAGCAACTTCACCCACGATGCAGTATCGAGTCGCGGAGCCCGCGGGCTCATGCAGATAAAGCCATCGCTTGCGAAGTTCATAGCGAAAGATGCTGGTGCATCTTATAACGGGCATGGCTCCCTCAGCGAGCCTGAGAACAACATAAAGCTCGGCGTCTACCACCTCTCTCGATTAGTGGAAGACTTCAAGGATACTGCAACAGCCCTCCATGCCTACAACGCCGGTCCGGCTAAGTTAAAAAAGAAGCTGTTTCAGGAGAAAGAGCCCAAAAACAGGTTCGCAAAACATGTATTGTCCGAGTACCGCAGGAATATTGAAGTGCTGCCGGATATAGAGCCGGATACAACAGAATAGGACATTCCTTCCAATACCATGAGCGGCGACATCACAAAAGAGAAGCTGACAAGCATTATCAAAGGACTTCTCAAAACCGATACGGATCTTCGCTTTCTTCAGGAACTGCGTCGCGAGGATCTGGAAAAGCTGGTCGCTTGTGTTCGAGATAGAATAGACCGGCTGGAAAAATAGTAATCCTCACTTGGCAAAATCACTTAAACCGGCGGAAGGTTTTCACCCGATGAGAGGCGGTCGTGGAGCAGGTTCGTAAGATCCTCCCCGGCTATCCGCTCCCTCTTGGGGTCCATCTTCATAATGATGGAGCGCAGTTCAACCTTTTCAGCAGGAATGCATCGCGCGTCACACTCCAACTATTTGACCATCCGGAAGAGACTGCGCCATCTGCCGCTATCGAACTCGACCCAATGCACTTCCGGACCGGAGACATATGGCACGTCTGGGTCGAGGGGATAAAGGAAGGACAGTATTATGCGTACCGGCTTTACGGCCCTTATCAGCCCGGTCAGGGCCACAGATTCAACAAGCACAAACTGATTCTCGACCCGTATGCGAAATCGCTTTCACATCGGCCCTTCTGCGAATTCAACGCGGCAAAAGGGTACGACCTTTCTTCCTCTGAGGAGGATTTCTCTTTTTCAAATCATGACAATGCCGATGCGGCTCCTCGCTGTATGGTAATCTCGGACACCTTCGATTGGCAGGGAGACACTCCGCTGCGACGACCGTGGTCTGAGACGATCGTCTACGAAACACACGTTAAGGGACTGACGATCCATGCATCCTCAGGAGTTGCGCACCCGGGAACTTTTCGTGGAATTCTCGAAAAAATACCGCACTTGAAAGAACTGGGGATTACCGCACTTGAATTCCTGCCCATCCAAGAATTTAACGAGAACGAACTCGACACGGCGAACCCATTCAGCGGGGAGCCGCTCAAGAACTACTGGGGTTACAGCACCGTTGCCTTTTTCGCGCCAAAAGGCCGTTACGCGGCGAGCAGAGAGGATGGAGCACAGATTACCGAATTCAAAGAAATGGTGCGAGGCCTGCACAAAGCAGGTATCGAAGTAATCCTCGATGTTGTGTTCAACCACACAGCGGAAGGCAATGAGCGGGGGCCAACCATTTCGTTCCGCGGGCTCGACAACAGCATCTACTACATGCTCGAACCCAATAAGAGGCTCTACAAGAATTATAGCGGGTGCGGAAACACGCTTAACTGCAGCCATCCCGTAGTGCGTCAGTTTATCATCGATTGTCTCGTGTACTGGGTTCTCGAGATGCACGTGGATGGCTTTCGGTTTGACCTTGCTTCTGTCATGGGGCGCGATCAGGAAGGCAACATCATGAAGAATCCGCCTCTCCTGGAGGAGATCGCAGAGCACCCGATCCTGCGCCACACCAAGCTGATCGCTGAAGCATGGGATGCTGCGGGAGCCTATCAGGTCGGCTCGTTCCCGGGTCATCTCTGGTCAGAATGGAATGGCCGCTTCAGAGACGACGTGCGACGTTTCTGGCGAGGCGACCCGGAGATGATCGCTGATTTCGCCAGCCGCATTTGTGGAAGCGCAGATATCTATCAGAGGTCGGGCAAAGAACCGGTAAACAGCATAAACTTCGTGACCTGCCATGATGGCTTCACGTTGAACGACCTGGTAAGCTATGATCGGAAACATAACGAAGCTAATGGTCTGGGCAATAGCGACGGCACGAACGCCGATTATAGTTACAATCACGGCGCGGAAGGGCCCACGCACGATCCATACATTGAGCGTGAGAGGCTCCGCCAGATCAAGAATATGATCGCAACGCTCTTTATCTCGCGAGGGGTGCCGCTCTTTCTTGGAGGAGATGAATTCCGCCGGTCCCAGCAAGGAAACAATAATGCGTTTTGTCAGGATAATGAAATCTCCTGGTACAATTGGGAACTCCTCAAACAGAACCGGGAAGTGTTCCGCTTTACCAGTGAAATGATCCGGTTCCGCAGTCGCCACGCTCCGCTCAGGGATGTCAAATTTTACACTGACCGGGACATAGCATGGTACAACTGGGACGGCGTAAGCCCGGACTGGGGTCCCGAGAACCGAAGTTTCGCCTGCATGATCTTCGGGGACGAGGACCTCTACCTGATGTTTCACTCTGATTTTGTAGATAGAAGATTTGAGGTGCCACGCGCAAGAAACGGCAAACCCTGGCGCGTCGCAGTCGATACCTCAAAGAACTCTCCTGATGATGTTGCGAACGCCGGGGAAGAGAAGGTTCTCGAACCGCAGGATCATTGTCTGCTCACCGCCCGCTCGCTAGTCATTCTCGTGGCGAGATAAAATGTTTCTCTGGTCTAGTTTCTCTGTTTCGTCTGTTTAGTCTCTCGTCTATCTGGTTTTCGTCGCTCTAGCTGATTTCCGGCCTATCCGGCGCTGATTGGGCTACTGCTCGCGGCTGTGCGCTTGGCTCATGGCGGTAGCTCTTTAAAAAAATCCCGTGAAAGTTTATACTTTTGAAGATAATTGCGCAAGCAAGGAGGTATCGTACGTATGTCTCCCTATTCAGATTTAGTTAAAGAACATTTTCAGAATCCGCGCAATAGAGGAAAGGTGGAAGATTTCGATGGCATCGGCGAGGTGGGCAATCCCGTCTGTGGTGATATGACGACCATAACGATAAAGGTGAAGGATGGTCGTCTCGATGATGTCAGGTTCGAGACCCTCGGTTGCGGTGCTGCAGTTGCCGTTTCAAGTATCGTTACCGAAAAAGCAAAGGGTAAGACCCTTGACGAAGCCCTGCAGATCAATGCCAAGACGCTCGCGGATGATCTTGGAGAACTGCCGAAGAATGAGCTCCATTGTTCCCACCTCGGCCCCGAAGCGCTCCACAAGGCCATAATGAACTATTACGATCGTCAGGCGGGCAGAACGCGAAAGGAACGGGGCGGCAAGGACCAGCATCTTCACGCGAAAGCCGCTCAATGCCAATGCCCTTACTGTGAGCATGAAGTTTCTGCCGAAGCTCCCGTCTGCGCCAACTGCGGAAGATCGACAGTTTAGATTATGGCCCATCTCGAGAACGATAACAGGGGACCGGACAGATGATCTATTTGGATAATATCTCAGGCACGCCGCTCCATCCGGAAGTGAAGCAGGCGATGACCAACTATATGGAGAACGGGTACGGCAATCCCACAAGCCAGCATCGCATGGGGGACCAGGCGGCCGAAGCACTCGAGAAGGCCCGTAACGATGTCGCCCAGCTCATCAATGCCAACCCGCCAGAAGTGATTTTCACCTCCGGAGGAACCGAGTCGATCAACCATGCTGTCAAGGGTGTTGCGCTCGCGCTTGCTGATAAAGGAAAACATATCATCACGTCCAATATCGAGCACCAGGCAGTGCTTCGCTCTTTGCGCATGCTGATGCGCCTGGGCTATCATGTGACTTCACTTCCCGTTGATGAGCACGGCCTGGTTGATCCGAAGGATGTAGCAAAAGCGATCACTCAGGAAACAATCCTGGTCAGCATTATGCACGCAAACAATGAAATCGGCACCCTCGAACCGATAGCGGAGATAGGACAGATCACGAAGGCAAGAGGAATAACCTTCCATAGCGACGCTGTCGCATCCGGCGGCGTGATACCTACAGACGTGAACGCCCTCGGCGTCGATCTGCTCAGCATAGCGGCAAATCAGTTCTACGGTCCCTCGGGTGTGGGAGCGCTCTACGTACGTCCCGGAACAAACATCATCCCGCTTCTGGATGGGGGTATACAGGAACAGAACCTCAGAGCGGGTGCCCAGAATATGATCGGTATCGTCGGCATGGGCAAGGCTGCGGAACTGGCGAGAAAAGAGATGTCGTCGCGCCTCGAGCATCTCGGTCAAATCAAGAAAGCATTTTTGAGCCGCCTCGCCACGATAGACGAGGTCATAATCAATGGACATCCCACCAAGAGCTTACCTAATTTGATCTCTTGTTCGGTGAAATACGTGGAGGGAGAATCGCTGGTGCTCATGCTTGATGAGGATGGTATCTGCGTCTCCACCCGCTCGGCCTGTGCCACCGGCTCCCTGCGGGCTTCACACGTGCTTGTCTCATGCGGACGCGATTATATGACCACTCAGGGCACCGTGATCTTCTCCTTCGGCATCGATAACACTCTTGAAGAAGTGGAGACTGTTTTCAGCGCCTTCAAGAAGGCTGTCGACTTCCTGCGAAGCATGTCACCGTTCTATAACAAGAAATAGTGATGAACCAATGAAACAGACAAGTCGACCCCTCGGGAATTATTAATGAGACCATAATTGTGTAGACACGTGATCGCACGTCATGTCCTGGATTCCGGCTTTCGCCGGAATGACGCAGACCTTATTTTTCGTCACTCCGGCGGACGCCGGAGTCCAGTAAGAAGATACCAATGTCTAGTCAATTATGGACTCCCCTATAAGGGACCTGCCCTCACATGCTCATCAAAGATCTGAATAGTTGTGAAGAGTTTTTGGCTGGTGACGGCTCGCTCCTGCGACAACTCCTTCATCCGCATAAGAGTAACGTGCTCTCTCGCTACAGCTTGTGCCACGCCACCGTGAAACCCGGTCAAAAGACGAGGCTGCACAGACTGCGTTCAACCGAGGTGTATTACATTTTCGATGGTGAGGGGCTCATGTCAATCGATGGTGAATCCAGCAAGGTACGGCCCGGCCAGACCATCTATATTCCGCCTCATTCGACGCAGTGTATCGAGAATACCGGCGTCTCAGACCTTCTCTTTCTCTGCATCGTCGATCCTGCCTGGCGCGAAGAAGACGAAGAAGTGCTTTAGTCGCTTGACTTTTCTCATACCTGTATTATATACTATATTGTAATGAGTACAAACTCCATGGATGCACGGAAGCAACTGATCGCGCGAGGCATCAAGTCTACCTATCAGCGCATGAAGATCATGGAGTGCATTGAGAGGATGGGCCATCCTGATGCAAAAGAGCTTTACAGCTGCCTGGTGCGGAAGATCCCCAGCCTCTCCAAGACCACCGTTTACAACACGGTTGAAACCCTGCATGAAGCCGGTCTCCTCAATGTCTTGAGTATCGCCGGAGAGGGAGCGAGGTATGAAGTGGCACAGGAGCCCCATTGCCATTTCCTCTGCCGAAATTGCGGGAAGATATTTGACATGGATTTTTCCTGCACACACGCCGCTGCCCTGCAGCACGATGGATATATTGTGGAGGAATTGCTCGGCTGTTTCAAAGGAGTCTGTAAGTCCTGCCATGCAAAGGGTGCGAAACGCCCGGCAAGCGGCGCATGATGCGTCGCAAAGAAAGCAGCTTTAAAAAAGAGGGGGTAGCGTGAGGACTCTATTGTCGATTTTAGCCTTGATTGCGTTAGCAGGTTGCGGAGCATTGAGTCACGGGACCTCCCAGGAATTAAGCTGCGTGACCGCGCCGGAAGGTGCCCTGGTCAGGTCCGCCAATGGCGCGACGTGCAGCACACCTTGCGCAGTCAACCTCAAGCGAAAGAAGGATGATGTCCTGACTATCGAAAAAGAAGGTTACGAAACCGTGACCTTGCCTGTTCGCTCCGCACTCTCTGGAGCCTCCGCTGGAAACATTCTTTTACCCGGCGGGCTCATCTGTTGGGGCGTCGATCTGGTTTCCGGTGGCGGATATCATTTGGTTCCCGAACGCGTCGCTCTTACACTCAAACCACTCACTGAAAAAGGTTCATTGGCCACGGCAACTGCAACAAAGCTTTCCGTGTCTAAGAGTCTCACATCAAATCTTGAAGAGGAACTAAACTGATACGTGCATCATCTTGAGCTGTATCATCCTGGAACGGCACACGATGGTGCCATATCGATATTGAAACTCCGATGAGCCAAAAATCCCCATCAGAGGTCAATCCATTGGCAGTCACGTCTGAGCCCCGGACCTTAAAGGGTGCCTGGATCATGGTAGCCTGCGCGTGGTTGCTTGGTTTTGGCATGTACACTCCCATGCTCGGTATTCCTCCGCTGGCGCATATCATTACGGCGCAACTCCACGTGAGCCACGCTGCCGTGGGGCTTCTCTTTGCTTTGCCGGTCACGGTACTGATAGTGCTCGCTATACCCAGTGGATTTCTCGCCGACAGAGTGGGTACGCAGAGAGCGGTAGGTATCGGCGCCATTGTGATGGCGGCCGGAAGCCTGTTAAGAGGGACTTCCCGGAGCTTCGGCAGTTTGTTATTGTTCACTGCTCTTTATGGCATCGGTTTCAGTATCGTCTATCCGAATCTGCCCAAGCTCGTTGGCTTGTGGTTTCCGCGGGAGAAAGTCGGACTGGCGACCGGAGTCTATTCCACCGGCATAACAACGGCCGGCGCTATCGCACTTGCCATTACCCTACCCCTGATTTTCCCTATAACAAATAGCATCCAGGGCACCTTCGTAATCTGGAGTTTCCCGGCCGTAGCCGCTGCCATCCTGTGGTGGATGGTAGCCAGGGAGCCGCGCACGCCGTATTCCGGCGGCCGCGCTGTTGCATCGAGCCAGTACTCGTCTTCCTTCATATTCCCTCTGGAAGGATAAGAATATGTGGTGCATTGCCCTCCTGCTCTTTTTTAATGACGTTCACTTTTACATCTGGTCAGGATGGAGCCCTACCCTATTTATCATGAAGGGCGCTTCTCCGGAGATGGCGGGATTTATAGCCTCATGCAGAGGATGGGCGGGTTTCCCGGTTATTTTCCTGATGCCCTGGGCTTCATACAAAGTCGGTCTGAGAAAACCGTTCATGTGGGGATCTGCACTGCTTCTCGCGTTCGCTTCTCTGGCCGCTATGTACGTACCCGTCTCATGGGGCTGGTTATTGATGGTGCTCGTCGGTGCTGCGACAAGCGGTACGTTCTCAATGACGCTTGCACTTCCGCTGGAGTTGTTGCCGATTGAGTTCGCCGGTATTGCTACCGGTACGGTGCTTTCCATAGGATACGTGGGTGGCTTTCTCGGGCCATGGCTGGCTGGCCGTATCGTCGATGCTACAGGGAGCTTTGACTTAGCGCTGCTTCTTCTTTCCGCTACGGGAGTCCTCTGGGCAATCGTCGGTCTGCTGATACCGGAAACCGGGCGCAGGCGCGCAATGGTGGGTAATGCAGTTGCAATCTAATCCGTCCTTCCCGTCCTGCAAACAGCATACTGTCCCGCCACACAAGACAAATTCCCGATTCGGTCTTATAATTGCCGTATGAAATTATGCGTATTTATTGGAAAAGACAAAAACGCTTACTTTGGCACAGTTACTGCTATTATGCGTCACGTGGGGAATTTAGTTCATCGGCTACATCGGCTAAGTTTAGCTCGCTTGTCATCTATTTAATGTGCGGGATTGCAACGCCGTGCTATTCATTAATACTATCGCGAAAGGGGGAAACCGTAAACCAATGAAAGCGACTCTCTATTTCTTAGTTGGATTGTCTCTGTTGACTATGGCCCTGACACCGTCATTACTGAACGCTGCGTCCGGGAGCGCATCCGGCACATCTTCCGCTCCCGCGGCTGAGAAGGCTCCGACGTATGCGCCCATGCCCGAACCGGGCAAGAAGGTCCCGCTCGAAGGCGGCTACTATTTTATATATGGCTTTGACAAGAAGCCTAAACTGGGCACGGTGATCATGAAGGTCGAGATCTTTGCTGCGGACGGCAAGAAGACTACCACCTTGGAAGTTAAGGCTGATGCCGACATGCCTTCCATGAGGGGCGCGCACGCAACCGGGGACAAGCCTTTTGCAGTCTCCAAGAAAGGTGACTATCTCCTGCCAATAAATATTGTCATGCCCGGCGAATGGGAGATAAAACTGACTATTTCAAAAGAGGGAAAGGTGATATTCAGGGGCAGGCACAACTTCGATGTATAACACCAATTTGCCTTCAAGCGCCTACCTTGGTTGCCTATCGGCCTGTTCCACCTCGATGTACCCTGGTACGCCTTCGGTGGCCCATTCCTCGGTAGCGCCTGGGGCAGCCCGCCGGAGGCTGGGTCATGCATCTTGAATGCAAATTGGTGTAAGAGTCTATGTACAGGTCTTGTTCTCCTAGCTTCTGGCTGCTACGTCCCAGGCCGCGGATCACTTGCTCTACTTCGAGGCGCAGGCAATCGGCGGCTATTCCACCGAAGCAGGCAAATCGATCTACTATTCCCAGAACCCTAATGCAGAGATGCAAAAGCCGAGCGTTGGTTTCGACTATCTGCAGCGATTCTCCGGCGAGAGCGGAGATTGGGCAACCTTTGCTCTTCAGTCACGTTTCGCTGTGACGGTAAACGGGACGCACGGGGAGGATAGTTATCAGTTGGAACCCCAGGTGTACAACGCTTACTTCAAAGTAAAGACTCCCGACGCCGGGCCTTATGTGTGGGTCGGCCACAACCGTCCTGCTTTCGGGCTCGGTTCTTATTTGGACAGCCACGCCCTGCTGCTTCGAACACTCGCCATTCAGGGGTTCGGGTACGATAGAGACTGGGGAGCAGGATTGTATAAGGACTTCTCATGGGGGGATATTTCAGCAACGCAGACAACCGGCTCGGGCATGCCTGTGTACACGAAAGGCAATAACATGAGCGCCGCGAGGATCTCTTACGGAGTGCTCAGCCGTGACAACTACAATGTAGGCTTTTCGCTCGGCTATGGCAGTACGCTCGACACCATGGGCTACAAACTGTTACAGCCCGACCCCGAGAATATGCGGCTTGTGGGTACCGACTTTGCGATTCTACGGAACAGGTTCGAACACCGCTTCGAAGCGCTCGGGGGGGAATGGCTCGGCAAGAACACGTACGCAGGACTCTACCGCTTCAGCATCAATCTGGATCAGGAAAACAGGTACAAACTGGAATTTCAACCTGCCTGGTGGAAATACGGCGATGAAAGGAATTTCCAGGGATCAGTCTGTTTTTCAAGTTTGGTCACATCAAGCGTAACACTCCGTGTCATGTATACCTATAATGACAACCCGAGCGACAACAGGGTCGTCTTCCAGGTTTATTACTATACGCCGATATGAAAAATAAAATGGATGGAACGAATATGAGAAAAGAACAGATTAGGTTCGTCGCTGCTTTGAAGCTGTTTATCCCGGCCTTCCTCATCGTTATAGCGGCATACACCTCTGCCTGGGGTGCGGTGGGCTGCGATCTGAACGATCCTGACCGCGACGTGGCGCGGCTCTTTCCTGAATCGACCGGCTACAAGACGATTTATACCTCGATTCAGAAAGTAGGCGGACAGAAGCTGCTCGCGACCGTAGAAACACGACTCGGCGATAAATTCAAGGGTCTCTACGAGACCATCGATGTTCCTTACACGATCTACGAAATCTATGCCGGCAAGAAGAAGATCGGCTACATACACGGGGTCAACGAGAAAGGACAGTTCGGCGGCATCCAGGTATTCCTTGTGCTCGACCTCGAAGGGACTATAAAAGGCTTTTATATACAGAAGATGACGAGCCAGTATGCGGGAAAATTGCGCGACGCGAACTTCGGCAAGCAGTTTATCGGACTTACTCTTAAAGATTTTGATCATTACGACGTGGCTTCGGGAAAAGGCTCAGGTAAGGTTGAGAACATAAAAAATCCGGCCCCTGAAGCCGAGACAGATTTCAGGGCCGCACTCAGGGCCACAAAAAAGAATCTCATTCTCATGGACGAGTTCGTTTTTTCAGCTAAACCGGGCTCATCAACTCAGGAGGTACCAAAGAAATGATCACAAAGTTTCAAGTTGCTTATAAGAATCTGCTGCGAAAAAAAGTCCGCAGCCTTCTCACCTTGACGGGTATCGCGGTTTCCGCGTGGGTGCTCGTGAGTCTTTTGGGTTTTAACAAAGGCTATGAAACTTCCCTCGATAAGGATATAGACAACATGGGATTTCAGCTGATGGTCATGGCCAAGGGCTGCCCGTACGAGGCGGCCACCCTGATGCTGAAAGGCGGGACAGGGCTCAAGTACATGGAAGAGTCTATCATGAAGGATGTATCCAAAGAGCCTGAAGTGGATAAGATCACGCCGATCCTCATGTCAGCTGTATTCGATCCGAATAAAGGCGAAAGCGGCGGCATAGCCGCATACTTCGGTATCGAGCCCAAGAGCTTTGCGGAGATGAAGCCGTTTCTCAAATTCAGGCAGGGTGGCTGGTTTACCGATACCGACACCTATGAGGCTGTTATGGGATATGAGGCGGCCGAGCTTGAACAGCGCGAAGTGGGCGACATGATCCTCATGCCGGAGAAAAATGTCCAGTTCAAAGTCGTGGGCATACTGGAGAGAACAGGCACGCAGGATGACGGAACAATCTTTGTGCCCCTCAAGACAACGCAGAAGATCTTTAATAAGACCAACCGAGATCACCACGATCGGCATCAAATTGAAGAAAGGCGTTAACAGCGCCCGCCTTGAGGAAAAATTGTATCAGCTCCCGGATGTCCAGATAGTCAGCCTGGCGCAGGTGAAAGATACGATCATGAAGCTCATTTCCACGGCTCAGGTGATGGTGCTCTCGATAGCCATCATAGCCATTCTTATCGCCATGGTCGGCGTCATCAATACCATCCTCACGTCCGTGTGGGAGAGATTCCAGGAGATCGGTATTCTCAAGACCGTCGGCGCTATGCCGTGGGACATATTCAAGCTGGTCTGGATCGAAACCCTTATTCTCTGCACGACAGGCGGTATCCTCGGCATCATCCTTGCGCTGATTCTATCAAGAGTAACGGATGTACTCATGCGCTCTGTTCTGCCCTATGCACCGAGCGGTGGTCTCGTGATCATAGATTTTAAACTGATATTGACCACGCTGCTGGGCATCATCTGTATAGGCCTTCTCAGCGGCGTTTATCCAGCCTGGAGGGCCGGCAGGATTCGGCCTCTGGAAGCCATCAGAGGGGAGTCCGCAAGATGAACGAGAATTCTGTAGCAATGGAAGCAAAGGAGTTGACGAAGATATATCATCGCGGGGCCGAGGAGATTAAAGCGGTAAACAATATTTCATTGCAAATCCATAGAGGCGAGTTCGTATCGATCATCGGTCCTTCCGGTTCGGGTAAGACCACCCTGGTTAATCTTCTGGGCTGCCTCGACAATCCAACGTCCGGCGAGCTTCTCCTTGGAGGTCGTGAAATCTTCGGCAAAGGGAAGCGTCTCTCCGAGCGTGATCTGACAAAAATCAGAAGAGAGACGTTCGGTTATATCTTTCAGAATTTCTATCTCATTCCCACTCTATCGGTGAAGGAGAACGTGATACTGCCGCTTACCTTTTACCGCAAGCCGAACACGGAGCCCGAAGCGGATAAGCTGCTCAGCCTTCTTGGAATCGAGCATCGCAAGGATCACCTGCCGGGTCAGATTTCCGGCGGCGAGATGCAGAGGGTGGCAATAGCCAGGGCCATGGTGAACAAGCCGGAGATACTCCTTGCCGATGAGCCGACCGGAAACCTTGATACAAAACGGTCCGTAGAGATCGTGGAGGTCCTCAGGACGCTCAATAGAAATGAGGGCCTCACGATCATCATGGTCACGCATAACCAGGAATTGGCGCGCTACGCAGACCGGATATTCGAGATGAAGGACGGCCAGATTTGCCAAGTCGAGGCTGAGAATCGCGCACCTGGCGCGCAGGCTGCATCTCAGCAAACGTAAAGAGCGAGACTGCGAAGCTAAGATGCCGTTTTGAGCTAAGGCTAATCGGCATCATCAATGAAATGAATGGAGGGTTGCTATGAAAAAAGTTTCTGTTCTGTGCGTGGCAATGATTCTCTGTTTCGGTTTCAGCGGGATGGCATTTTCCCAGACGAACGAAGATATTCATCTTCATAAAGCGTGCAAGTATTGCGGGATGGACAGGGGCACGTACGACTTCTCCCGCATGCTGATCCAGTATGATGACGGCACAAGCAATGCCTTCTGCAGCCTCCATTGTGCTGCCGTCGACCTGGCAAACAACATCGACAAAACACCGAAAGCGATCAAGGTCGGCGACTTCAACGGCAGACAGCTTATCGATGCGGAGAAGGCTTTCTGGATCATCGGCGGTAGTAAGCCCGGGGTCATGTCCAAAAGAGGAAAGTGGGCCTTTGAAAAACAGGATGACGCGGAGAACTTTATCAGGACAAACCAGGGAAAGCTCGCCTCCTTCGAAGATGCGATGAAGATGGCTTACGAAGACATGTCCGACGACACAAAAATGATCAGGGATCGAAGGAAGATGAAACGCATGCAGACGACGGAAGAGCAGAAGCCCGGCAGCCGGTCACTGAGGAGCAGTCAGGAGGCCATATGAGAAGTAGCACTGTCATTCTTGCTCATCATTTCTTGTCTCGTCGCAGCTTCATTTGCAGCAGCGGCCGAGCACATGATGCCCGCTCAGAAAGAGAGATGCCCTGTTTGCGGCATGTCCCCTTCGATGTTTCCCGACTGGAACTGCAAGGATCGAGTTCAAGGATGGTACCAGCGCCAACTTTTGACGGCCCCAAGGATATGTTCAAGTACTACCTGGACATGAAGAAATATAATCCGCAAAAAAGCCAGGCTGACATGATGGCCATCTTTGTGAAGGATTACTATTCCAAGGAATCAATCAGTGCTCTTGATGCATTTTATGTGATCTGGAGCGATGTCTACGGACCGATGGGCCACCAGCCCATCCCTTTTGAAAAAGAAGCCGATGCAAAGAAGTTCATGAACGAACACAAGGGCAAGGAAATTGTGAGATTCAAAGATGTAAACTTGAAGCTGATCACCTCACTCGACAACCCACCGTGATAAATGAAAAAGAAAGGTTGAGGTTGAGGTTAAGATAGCCTAGTGTGCCCTCTCGGAAATAACATGAATAATTCCGGGTCTCCGTCATTCCGACGAAAGTCGGAATCCACTTAAAAAGACTGGATTCCGGGTCAAGCCCGGAATGACAACAAGCGTTGCATTATTTCTGAGACACGACATTAGACAGCATTAATAAGATAAATCAGCAATACAGGTTGAGGTTGAGAAAAGCGCGTTTGCGTTAGTCCTTCCCTGTTCTTGCTTAACCTTAACCTATCTTTGAGTCTCTCTGTACCGATTTGGATTCAAGATGCATACCGAGGCGCTCCGAGGCATGGGTCACCGAAGGCGTACCTTGGGGTACGTCGAGGTGGAACAGGCCGATGGGCAACGAAGGTATGCGTAGCGAAGCATCCCCGTGGGACTTGAAGGCGAATCGGTACTAGGGCAGCATGCCGCGCTTGATGCCTTCCAGACGTCGTAGCAGACTCGCGTGCTTGGTTTCATCCTTGAGCAGGTAATCAAGCAGATACTCCTGCACCACCATGCGCTTGCCCTTGAGCGACGGAAGCAGCGACTTGACGGTATCGATCATCTTCTCCTCCAGCTCAATATGGCGCTCGATCAGCGACCATACCTTGTTCAACTCGTCGGGAGTGAATGAGAACGCGGTCTCCTGAAGGCTTTCCGCAATCCATTTCTCCACAGTATAGTGCATCTGCGAATCCCTCTGTATGATCTCCATGATCATGCGTATGATCGGATTCGTCGTCTTTTCGATGATGCGTCCTGTAGAGGCAAGAGACACATCTTCCATCCGCTGCCACTTCTGCATCGCATCTACGATCTCTGCCTGCAGATCCTTCACGTTCACCTTTGGTTTCATCATCTCCCCTTTCCTGTAGTTTCTCTAGTTTCTCTAGTTTATCTGGTTTCTCTAGTCTATCTGGTCTATCATTTGGTCTATCTAGTCTTTCTCGTCCCTCGTCCGAGCGCGTAGCGCGGTCGTCCTAGCCCGAAGGGAGGTCTTTCCTCTGCCTTTAAGTCTTCCCCGGACCCTGGACCCCGGACTCCTGGACCCTGTCTTCTTGTCGCCCATTTTATAATTCCCCGGACCATGGCGCTGATGGTGGCCTCTTTTGGTAATATATGCACTTTGAGTCCGCTTTTCTCGATCGCCCTTTTCGTCACCGGACCGATAGCAGCTATCGCAACTTTTTCGAGCAACGGCAACGCGTCGCGACCTACGATATCGAGAAAATTGGTAAACGAAGCGCTGCTCGTAAAGGTTGCCACCGATATTCGACCCTCAAAGAGAAAGCGCTTCAGCAGCTTGCCGTGTTTCTCCGGCTTGATGGTCCGATATGCAGCCGGCGTTTCTATCTCGCCACCCGATGCGCGGATCTGCGCCGGGAACAGTTCGCGCGCACCTTCCGCTCTTGGCAGCAGGAAGCGCACACCTTTGAGCGTTCCCGACCCTCCTTCATAAAGGCGCAGAAATGCTTTCGAAAGGCCTTCCGCATTGAATTCATCCGGCACAAGCTCTACCTTCATCCCATAGGCGGCGATCGCCTCGGCTGTCTTCGCACCAACGGCGCAGAGGCGTATGTCTTTCAGGTCTCTCACGTCACGCCCTTTACTCAAGAACCTTTTCATGAAGTAGCCGACGCCGTTCGCGCTCGTGAAGACGAGCCAGTTGTAGGTTTCAATCTTTCTGATAGATTCGTCCAGACTCTTGAAACTTTTCGGCGGCACTACCTTGATAGTTGGGAACTCGAAAATCTCGGCGCCAGCTTCCTCCAGCGGCTCATAGTCGGATGTATACTCCCTCGTGATCAATATGCGGTGGCCGAAGAGGGGCTTTTTTTCGTACCACGCCAGTGATTCTCTCAGCCGCACCACGTCGCCCACTACCATTATGGCCGGAGCTTTCATGTTGCTTTCTTCCTTCAACCGGGCGATGGTGCTGAGCGTACCGACTACGACTTTCTGGTCAGGTCTTGTTCCCCAGTGTATCAGGGCAGCCTGCGTGTCAGCGCTCTTTCCGGCCTCCACCAGTTCCCGGCTTATGATCGAGACGTTTTTGGTCCCCATCAGAAAGACGAGCGTATCATAGCTATGCGCGAGCCCGGACCAGTTGATTGAACTGCCGCTCTTTTCGGTTGCCTCGTTGCCGGTGATCACCGCAAAAGAGGAAGCGTAATCTCTATGCGTCAAAGGGATACCGGCACACGCCGGTACAGCGATGACCGAACTGACGCCGGGCACGATCTCGAAAGGGATCCCTTCCTTTGCGAGCGCCTCAGCCTCTTCTCCGCCGCGGCCGAAGACAAACGGGTCACCACCTTTCAGACGACAGACGATCTTACCCCGGCTTGCTTTGCGGACGAGCGTCTCATTGATCTCGTCCTGCGTCATCGCGTGATGACCGCCGCGCTTGCCCGCGTAAATAAATTCCGCTTCCTGTTTTACCTGGTTGAGTATCTGGGCGTTGATATGGAAATCGTAGACAACGACGTCAGCCCTTTGCAGGCACCTGAGTCCCTTGATAGTCATGAGCCCTATATCACCGGGCCCTGAGCCGACGAGATAGACTTTTCCTTTTTTCATTCCTGCCACGGCGCTGCGAACGTCACTCCTGCCTACCCTACCCTCCGTTCTTTGCCTTTCCAGTATTTCTCTCTCAGTTCCCGTTTCAATATCTTGCCCTGAGGATTCTTCGGTAACGTCGCAACAAATTCGATCGACTTCGGAGCCTTGTAGCGCGCCATGTTTTGCTTACAGAAATTCATGACCTCTTCCGGGGTAGCTTGCTGCCCTTCTTTGAGGATAATGACGGCGTGAACGCGCTCCACCCACACGTCATCGGGCACGCCGATAACGGCTGTTTCCTGAACCGCCGGGTAACGGTAAAGCACCTCTTCCACTTCGCGTGGATAGACGTTCTCTCCTCCGGTCACAATCATATCCTTCTTCCTGTCCACGATGTAGATGTAACCCTTGCTGTCGTAGAAACCCATGTCCCCGGTATGCAGCCACCCGCCTGCCATGGCTTCTTTTGTGTCTTCGGGTTTATGCCAGTACTCACGCATTATCTTTTCACTTTGAACAACAATCTCACCGGCTACACCGGGCGGCACGTCTTTTTCATCCTCATCCACTATCCTCACGTGCACCTTTACGCAGGGCTGCCCGCAGGAAGCAAGGATCTCCTGTTCCACGGGAGTCTTATCGAGCACGTTATGCGCTTTCTTGGTAAAAAAAGTAATGTCAGGTCCTGATTCCGATTGCCCGTAGCCTTGCATGAATATCGATCCGAATTTCTTCATGCCGCGTCGAAGCAGCTCGACCGGCATGGGTGAGGCGGCATACCAGATGCGCTTCAGACTGCTCAGGTCATATTTTTCTACGTCGGGCACAGCGAGCATGGCGACGAGCTGCGTCGGCACGATATGAATATCGGTCGCCTTCTCATCCTGGATGGCTTGCAGGGTAGCCGGAGGTTCGAAGGACCTCTGCGGCATGATCACGTTGCTTCCGCCCGCGAAATAGAATGCCCAGAAATGGCTGTGACCGCCTATATGGAATAAGGGAAGCACCATGATATGCTTGTCTCCCGCCTCGACTCCCATTTGGCTGACTTTGACAAGAGCATTTTCCATCGTACGCTTATGCGTGTAGAGAGCTCCCCGCGGCACGCCTGTCGTTCCGCTGGTGTAAAATATCAGTAGAAGGTCATCCTCTTTGACCTGGACGTCCGGCTCCTCTTTGGAACCTCCGGCAAGAAAGTCGGGGTAGTAGATCATGTTCGCAGCCGGCTTTTCGAGCGCGATATAATGCTTCACCCGTGGGAAACGATCCCTGAGTGAGGAAATGATCTCCACCAGTTCCGGGCCGACGAAGAGCGTAGTGACTTCCGAATAGTTGATAAGATACTCGATCTCGCTCGCCAGCAGTCGCGGGTTGAACGGCGATATGACGAAGCCGCCCTTCATCGCTGCACCGTACACGTCCGGATACTCGAGACAGTTCCATGCGAAGATGCCTATGCCATCGCCCTTGCGGACACCCAAACCGTTAAGTGCATGGATCAAACTATTAACGCGGCTGTTGTACTGGGCGAACGTCAATCTTTCAGGCCCGTAAATAAAGACTTCCTCCTCTGCATAGAGCAGTGCATTGCGGTACATGATGTCTGCCCATGTTCCTATTCTGTATCGACAGAGTTCTTTCAGCACATATTCTTCAGCCATTTCTCTCTTTCCTCACTTTCGGGTCTATCTTTTTTTAAACTATACACCAAAGGCCTGTCATTTTGCACCACAACTGTAACGCTGAATACAAAGCGCCCATCCGCGAAGGAGACCGGGTACTGCGCTGCGGCGGCCTCTTCCCGTGAGGCTGTGCTCGCGGAAGTGTTTGACAATACTTTGAGCAGCGTGTTAAATACCATGAACAAGGGATCGAGGAGGAGTTTTGAAGACGCATCGACAATCACACAAATGTCTCATGGCTCTGGCGCTTTTCGGATTCGTGTTCGTGAGTCTCCTCTCTTCATCCGCAAGAGCCGAATATCCTGATAGACCGATTACCATGGATGTGGCCTTTGCCCCGGGCGGCTCCATGGATATGGCCTCCCGGGCCATGGCGGGTGCGGCGGAAAAATATCTCGGCAAGCCTATCGTCGTGGACAATAAGGGAGGGGCCGCCGGAACAATTGCTCTGGCGCTCGTGGCAAATGCAAAGCCGGATGGATATACGCTCTGCGCCGGTACAAGCACCGGGGTAGTCCGTGCTCCCCAGATGCAGAAAGTAACCTATAAACCGCTGAAAAGTTTCACGCCTATAATCGGTTATGCTACTCCTCAGAACGCTATCGTCGTCAGGTCGGATGCTCCGTGGAAAACGCTGAAGGAGCTCATCGACTACGCAAAGAAGAACCCGAACAAGGTGAAGTACAGTTCTACCGGCGTGGGTTCAGCCCAGCAGCACGCAATGGCATACCTGGAACACCAGGAGAAAATAAAATGGATCCACATTCCGTATAAAGGCACCGCCGACGCGATGACCGCCCTCCTTGGAGGACATGTCGACGTATGTACCTCGGGACCCGAACACGTTCCGTATGCGAGGGCTGGACAGGTACGCATTCTCGCGTACACTGAAGAAAAGCGGAACCCTAAACAGCCCGACATACCAACGCTCAAAGAACTGGGCTATGATTTTGTGAACGAAACCGTCTTCTCTATTCTCGGTCCGGCCGGCCTGCCTGCGGACGTGGTGGCAAAACTTGAAAGCGCTTTTACCAAAGCCAAGGACAGCCCGGAAGTCAAGGGAGTGATGGATAAGCTTGACCTGATCCCGGTGTACTACAATAGTAAGGACTATGACCGTTTCCTTAAGGATTCATGGGCCAGGCTCGATAAGACATTGAAAGAAACGGGTCTTATTAAGGAGCCGGCAACACAACCGTATTAACAGTTTCTCTGGTTGATTTGGTTTCTTTCGTTTCTCTGGTTATAACAAGAGAAACCAGAGAAACTCGAAAAACCAGAGAAACGAAAGGCAGCTGAGCGGCGTGAATAAACGTGATTTGATAAGCGGGATTTTCTGGCTGGCTATTGGGATTTTCATTATGACGAAAGCCCTGGAGCTTGGCGTCGGAGAGGTTTCAACTCCAGGGGCAGGGTTCGTGCTTTTTTGGTCGAGTATCATCTTCGGCCTGCTCTCCGTAATTCTTATTATCAAGGCAGTGGTCCGCGGCGGCGACCAGAAGGGTATCGCCGAATTGTGGCACGGTTTAACCTGGAGCAATGTCCTCATAGCCGTGGTCGCTCTCGTTCTCTACGCTCTTTTCATGGTGAAATTGGGATTCGTCATAGCAACAACGGCTTTCATGGCTGTGCTTTATGCTGTGGGCAGGATGAAACCATGGGCTGTGGTCGTGAGTTCCCTCGTCACCGTAGCGTTGACCTATGTCATTTTTCATTATGCGCTGCAGATTGAGTTCCCCAGGGGGCCTTTCAGATGGTAGTTCAAAACAGCTATTGTGAGGGTTGGCCGTGGAATCGCTGAATAGCTTGATCTACGGGTTCTCCGTGGCTCTGCAGCCTGAGAACCTGCTCTACTGCTTCATAGGATCCGTGCTGGGCACGCTCGTCGGTGTACTGCCCGGCATCGGTCCCGTCGGCGCGATATCAATCCTTCTTCCCATCACATTTAAGATCTCAGCTACCGGCTCTATCATCATGCTCGCCGGTCTCTACTACGGCGCAATGTACGGCGGCTCGACCACTTCAATCCTGGTTAATATTCCGGGCGAAGCAGCCTCGGTTATTACCTGCATGGACGGGCACCAGATGGCCCTCAAAGGAAGGGCCGGCCCGGCGCTTGGTATGGCTGCCTTCGGCTCCTTCATCGCAGGGACTGTCGGGATCGTCGGCCTCATGCTGTTTGCGAAACCGCTTTCCCGGTTTGCTCTCGATTTCGGGCCTCACGAGTATTTTGCCCTTATTATTCTCGGGCTCACTTTTGTGACCTATCTCTCGCACGGATCCATGCTGAAGTCGGTCATGATGGCCTGTCTCGGACTGATGCTCAGTAACATCGGGCTTGACCCCATCACTTCGAGCCCCCGGATGACGTTCGGCATTCTGGAACTTTTCGACGGAATCGGCATAGCGCCCGTTGCTATGGGTCTTTTCGGCATAGGTGAAGTTCTCGTCAATCTTGAGCAGGTAGTCACGCAGGAAGTAATTACGACCAAACTTAAGAACCTCTTCCCATCGAAACTCGATTGGATTGAATCAAAGTGGGCTCTGGTCCGCGGCACGCTCGTAGGATTTTTCCTCGGCATTCTGCCGGGCGGAGGACCTGTGCTCGCCTCATTCATGTCGTACGGCCTGGAAAAGAGATTTTCGAAGGATCCGAAGAAATTCGGAACCGGAGCTATCGAGGGCGTCGCCGGTCCCGAATCAGCCAACAACTCTGCGGCTTCTTCCTCCTTCATCCCGCTTCTGACGCTCGGAATCCCGCCGAATGTGAGCCTGTCGGTTTTGTTCGGTGCGTTTCTCATCCATGGTGTCACGCCCGGGCCACTCCTTCTGAAAGAGCATCCGGATCTCTTCTGGGGCGTGGTAAGCAGCATGTACCTGGGGAACGTTATGCTGCTGGTCTTGAATCTTCCTTTGATCCCGATGTGGGTTCAGGTCCTGAAGATTCCGGCAAAGCTCCTCTATCCGCTTATTCTGCTTTTCTGCCTGGTAGGCGCTTACAGCATGAATAACAGCGTATTTGACGTCATAATCATGATTGTTTTCGGCGTCCTCGGGTATCTGTTCCGGAAGTTCGACTATGAGGGCGCGCCCCTCGTGCTTGCCTTTGTATTGGGTCCCATGCTCGACCTTAATCTCCGACAGGCGCTCCTCGTGTCCGAGGGGAGTTTCGTCTCTTTCTTTACCCGTCCCATCTCTGCGATCACTCTCGGTCTCGCTGTCATCCTTCTCCTTTCGGCCGTTATGCCTTTTGTTGCGAAGAAGGTGGCCAAGTACAGAGAAGTCGCCGAAAACCAGTAACGCTAATTCGTCTTCAAGTGTATACCTTCGTTGCCCTTCGGCCTGTGCCTGCTCGACGTACCGCCAGGTACGCCTTCGCAAGCCCAAGCCTCGGCGCGCCTCGGTCTCCGGCTTGAATACGAATTAGCGTAACGGGTCACTCGATACTCTCTCTCGTCGTCTGATTACGTAGTTCCCTCTTAAATTGCCCTGTTGATGTATTTTCAGACTTTGTGATAGACTGATTCCTTCGTCGACTTTATTTGTACAAATAACAGGTTGCAGCACAAGGAGGTCTGTATGGCGGACGACACCCCGTTGTTGGATGAACTGGAAAAGGGACCATGGCCGAGCTATGTGACAGAGATCAAACGCATGGCCAAGAAGAACGCTGCGGCCAAAGATCTGCTCGGGATCCAGGAACAGTCGTACAGGGATAGAGTGACTCACTGGAAGCACGGGGGGATCGTGGGTGTTACCGGTTATGGCGCAGGCGTTATCGGCAGGTACTGCGATTCGCCGGAAAAGTACCCCGGAGCCGCGTCGTTTCATACGATGCGTATCAATCAGCCGGCTGGCTGGTTCTACACGACAAAGTCGTTGCGGACGCTCTGCGACATCTGGGAAAAATACGGGAGCGGCATGACCAACTTCCACGGCTCGACCGGGGACATTATTCTCCTGGGGACAACGACGGAGAACCTCCAGCCATGCTTCGATACGCTGTCGGACGCCGGATTCGACCTGGGCGGTTCAGGCTCAGCGCTTCGCACGCCCGCAGGCTGTGTGGGCCAGGCGCGGTGTGAATGGTCGAATATCGACACCCTGGGCTTGATCCACGACCTGACCATGGAGTTCCAGGATGAGATCCACCGGCCGAGGTGGCCTTACAAGTTCAAGATCAAAGCCTCCGGCTGCCCCAATGATTGCGTTGCAGCAATAGCGCGTGCTGATTTCACGATCATCGGCACGTGGCGCGATGCACTGAGAATAGACCAGGCAGCGGTTCGCCAGTATGCCAGCGACGGCCTCGACATCGAGAACCTCATTGTCCGCAGGTGCCCGACAGAAGCCCTGGTCTGGGACGCCAAGGCCGGAGAACTGAAGCTTATCGCCGAGGACTGCGTGCGCTGCATGCACTGCATCAATGCCATGCCGAAGGCTGTCAGGCCGGGCCTGGAAAAAGGCGCCACGATCCTCGTGGGCGGCAAAGCACCGATCATCAAGGGTGCGTACCTGTCATGGGTTCTTGTTCCTTTCATGAAGCTCGACCCGCCGTATGACGAGATGAAGGATTTGCTTCGGAAAATATGGGAGTGGTGGGATGAGAACGGCAGGACCAGAGAGAGGCTTGCCGAGCTGATAGAAAGACTTGGGTTCAAGACATTCCTGCGGGAGATGGGGATTCCGCCCGTACCGCAGATGGTCAAATACCCGAGATCGAACCCGTATGTCTTTTTTGACAGGTAGAATACTAAGGAGGCCAATCATGGGCAGAACAGATATAGGACCACCCGATTTTCGTGACATGCTCCCGGATGTCATCAAGAAGAATTACGGAACATGGAAGTACCATGAGACACCGCGGCCCGGCGTGCTCAAACACGTGGCAGAGAACGGCGATACGGTCTACTCGGTTCGAGCCGGTTCTCCGCGACTTGTCAGCATCGACTTCATCCGCGACATCTGCGATATCGCCGACAAGCATTGTGACGGCCACCTGCGGTTTACGAGCCGCTACAACATCGAGTTTCTAACGCCCAACGAAAAGAACGTAGACCTGATCATTGCCGATCTGAAAAAGCTCGGCCTGCCCGTTGGAGGCACCACTCCCGGCATTTCCAATATCGTCCATACGCAGGGATGGATCCATTGCCACAGCGCAGCCACCGACGCTTCCGGCCTCGTGAAAGCCATCATGGATGAGGTGTATGAACATTTCGTAGAGTCGAAGCTTCCGAACCACGTGCGCATCGCGGTCGGCTGCTGCATCAACATGTGCGGCGCGGTTCACTGTTCGGATATCGCGGTCGTGGGCGTCCATACAAAACCACCGAGACCCGACCACGACAGAGTTGTCGCTCAGTGCGAGATACCGACCACTATCCAGTCCTGCCCGACAGGCGCTATCCGGCGCCACCCGGACCAGAGCATGAAGAGCGTGGTCGTGAAAGAAGACCTTTGCATGTATTGCGGCAACTGCTTTACCGTCTGTCCTGCCATGCCGCTGGCAGATGCTGAGGGAGATGGCGTTGCCATCTACGTGGGCGGCAAAGTGCCTAACGCCCGAAAGGCTCCGATGTTCTCGCGCATGGTGGTGCCCTTCCTGCCCAATAAGCCGCCACGCTGGCCCGAAGTTGTGGAGATCGTCAAAAAGATCATCGAAGTTTATGCTGCCAATGCCAAGCCGTATGAGCGGATCGGCGAGTGGATCGAGCGTATAGGCTGGGAAGCCTTCTTCCGGCGCACGGAGATACCGTTTACCGAGCAGCACATTGATGACTTCACGCACGCGGTCGAAACGTACAGGACAACGACCCAATTCAAGTGGTAAGCGGAGGTGAACCGATGGCCGAGGTGACGGAAGAACTGAAAGAGAAGGTCCTCAAGTACCTGGAGACAGTGCCTCATGCAAAGAACAAAGAGGTAGCCCGCGCTCTCGGCGACGACAAGGCAATCGTCGACAAAGCTATAGCCGCGTTGGCGAAAGAGGATAAGATTGAATACATATACCTTGGGGCGTCGTTTATTAAGTTAAAGGGAAAATAGCTTTGTCGACCGAGCGCGCACAGCCGCGCGTTGAGGGGGAGGCTCCGACGGCTTTGCCGGTGGAGGGGGCGACGCGAGCCCCAAAGATAGCCAAAGCTATAGCCGCGCTGGCGAAAGAGGATAAGATTGAATACATATACCTTGGGGCGTCGTTTATTACGTTGAAGGGAAAACAGGAAGGACAGTTGAGTGGTGATTAGTTGAATGGTTGACCAGGAAGAGGGGGGAAAGATAAATAGACGATTGACTAGTTGCGATCAGACCCGCATACTCCTACCCCCGAGGCTCGTGATCGCAGCCCCTCAAGGAAGGTCAGGAAAGACTACCGTAACCATCGCTCTCGCAAGGGCCTTGAGAAATAGGGGTATGGCAGTTCAGCCTTTCAAGAAGGGTCCCGATTATATCGATCCTTCCTGGCTTCGCCTGGCGAGCGGCAAGGATTGCTTCAACCTCGACAATTTTTTCATGGCCGAAGACGTGCTGCTCTCATCTTTTGCGAGGAAATCGCATTCGGCCGAGCTGGCAATCATAGAAGGGGCCATGGGCCTCTATGATTCACCTGATGCCGACGGCCAGGGAAGTGCCGCATGGCTCGCGCGCCAATTGCGGGCGCCTGTCATCCTTATCGTCAACACAGAAAGAATGACCCGGAGCGTTGCCGCGCTCGTGAAAGGTTTTCAGCTTTTCGAACCGGGCCTGAATTTGGCCGGCGTGATCTTTAATCGCGTGTCGGGAAGCCGCCATGTGGAGAAACTCAAAGAAGCTGTCGAATTGCACTGCGGCATACCGGTGCTCGGCGCGGTACCCAGTAATCAGGACCTTATCATTGCAGAGCGACACCTGGGTTTGATACCGTCCGGCGAGAAAGAGCAAGCCGAATCAATCGTACAAACTATCTGCGACAGGGTTGCACCGCACCTCAATATCGATGCAATCATGGCGTTGGCCAGACAAGCCCCGAAGCATTCTATCTCTGAGCTACCGCGTCCTGCCGCGGCGATACAGGCAGTCCGGATCGGGATGATATCCGATCGGGCCTTCAGTTTTTATTACCCGGAAAACCTTGAAGCCCTGCGGGAAGCCGGAGCCGATGTAATCCCGATTGATGCTTTTTCGAACCGCACGCTGCCCGCAATCGACGGTCTCTATATCGGGGGCGGATTTCCGGAGCTTTATGCAAAGGAGCTGGAATCGAATAGAGACCTTCGCCAGGACATAGCCCGGCACATAGAAAAAGGACTTCCCGTATATGCCGAATGTGCAGGCCTGATGTATCTCAGCCGGGCCATACGCTGGCAGGAGAGGCGCTTCGAGATGGTCGGGGTTATACCGGCCGAGGTGGAGATATCAAAGCGCCCGCAGGGGCACGGCTACGTGGAGCTGGAAGTTGCTGTCGATAATCCCTGGTTTCCGTGCGGCTCAGTCCTGCGAGGACATGAATTTCACCATTCAAGGATTGTCACAACAGGCATGCCCCTTACAACGGCCTATAACGTGAGACGGGGCCACGGCATCGATGGTCATGTCGACGGCTTTTTCTACAAGAACCTCTTTGCTTCTTACACGCATCTGCATGCCCTGGGTACACCGCAATGGGCGCCGTCTTTCGTCGCCCTGGCGAAGGAATATAAATCTCAGGTTAAGGTTGAGGTTAAGGTTAAGGAAAGGGCCAGTGACAAGCAGCAAGCAAAAAAATAGCGCTGGGGACTGGGGCAAGGCTGTGTCGTTGATTTCTCTCAACCTTAACCTTTGCTTTAGACTTTTCCTCAACCTATCTTTTATTGGAGGAGGGTAGCTATGGCACTATGTCCCGTGTGTAAAGTCGAGCTTGAGGAAAAAAAGGCAAGAGGCACGAGCATTGTCAGCGACACGACGTATTACTTCGACAGCAAGGCTTGTAAGAAGAAATTTGATGAACAACCGGAAAAATTCATAAAGGAATAAGAGGAGGCTGCAAAATGGCAAAGGCCACACTGGGCGGACAGGAAATCGAAGTCGATGAGGATGGCTTCATTCAGGAGCCGGACAAGTGGAATAAGGAAGTGGCCGAAGATTTGGCCAAAGCGGAAAAAGCTTACCCGATGGGCGAAGACCATTGGAAGCTGGTCAATTATCTGAGAGATTACTACGTCAAGTATGAGATCGCGCCACCGGTCCGCATGCTCGTCAAGCAGACGGGCCTCGACCTGAAGAAAATATACGAGCTCTTCCCTGGCGGCCCGGCAAAGGGGGCATGCAAGATCGCAGGGCTTCCGAAGCCGACAGGCTGCGTGTGATGTGATCCGAGGTTTGCGGCACACTCCCGCCCTGCCAATTCTGACACCCGGCGATGTATTCGTTCCATGGGGTAAGTGGCTATGCCTGCGCCCTGATATGGGATTCGCGAGGAAAGTCCGAAGTGAGGTGCATCGCGGAAAGCAGGAGGCGAATGCTTAACCCCTTATTAATTCAGTTGCTCTCATATGCATCTTTTCTGGTATTTGTGATTGGAAGCGTTCTCGCGGTGGTGAGATATGCCACGATGCCCATGCACTTGCGGTGGGAGCTTTATCCGGTTGCTCACGAGAAAGGGCGCGACTATGGCGGCTCGTACCTGGAAGATATTGACTGGTGGACAAAACCGCGGAACAGGAGTCTTATTGGCGAGTTAAGATATATGGGGCAGGGAGGGGCTCCTGTTTGAACAATGTTACAGGCGAAACAGAAGCCTCTGGTACTGGACATACCCCTTTCATATAGGGATTTTGCTAATAGCCTTCTGGTTGTTACTGCTCGTGGTCGGTGCCGTGACACTGCAGCTCGAGGGTTCTGCCGTTTCCGGATCATCAACCGCGTGGGATGGGCTTATTTTTTATACGACCGTTGGGGCAGGGGGTTTGGGATTGTCGTTATGTTTGATAGGCTGTACAGGCTTGCTATTCAAAAGAACCGTTGATCCTGACATGAGGCTCTACGCTGTGCCGGCCGATTATTTGAATCTCATATTTACCCTGATTGTTCTTCTCGCGGTCTGCTCTGCATGGTGTTTCTACGACCAGACCTTTGCTGTTGCGAGAGAATACGCCGGGAGCCTGATTGGATTGAGGCCGGCAAAGCAGATGAACGCCGTGCCTTCTATTGCGGTCGTGCTTTTTTCCCTCTTCCTCGCGTATCTGCCCTTTAGCCTGATGAGACACGGGCTTGCCAAGTACTTTACATACCACCGGGTACGCTGGGAGGACAAACCGAACCTGAGAGGGAGCGAAGTCGAAAAACAAATAGTTAAACTCCTCGACAAGCGGGTCACGTGGAGCAGCCCCTCATATCCAACAAGAAAAAAAATGGAGCGAGCTTGTAACGAAGCCGCCCACTGAGCATGAAAAGAAGGCAGAAGACAGATGACGAAGAAAACAAAACCGGGTCAGATAAGTCGTCCGCAGGAGCAAATGTGTTCCCTGTCGGACGAACAATTGATGCCCCTTCCACCCCCTTATGACCGGCCCGATTCGCACCCATCGTTGAAAGAACTTCCCAAAGGGCAGGACGCACAGTATGAGGCGAGTCTGGACGGTGTATCGGCTCTTCTGCTGCCTAAGCTGAAAACTAAAGAAGAGGAAGAAGACCTTGTAAGGAAATTCCTTGCCGGTCTGGAAAAGCTCATCTCGAAAGAGAATAACTGGACTTTTCTCCAGCCGTTGATGCTTTCCTTGGAAAACTGCGCGAAGTGCCAGACATGTAGTGACGCGTGTCCGATTTACATAGCCAGTGGCAAGCAGGAGATCTACCGTCCGATATTTCGTTCCGAAGTCTTCCGACGGATTGTAAACAAACACCTCAAGAAGCAAGGCAAGATAGCGTCTTTCCTGAGTGGAAGCGACATTGAGCTCAATTGGACCACACTGGCGAGGCTTGCGGAACTTGCGTACCGGTGCACTCTCTGCAGACGGTGTGCGCAGGCCTGTCCGATAGGCGTCGACAATGCCGTGATAGCTCGGGAGATTAGAAAACTATTCAGCCAGGAACTGGGAATCGCGCCGCGCGAACTACATGAACTGGGGACGGTCAAGCAGCTAAAAGTCGGTTCCAGCACCGGCATGACCCCCAAAGCGCTTGGGAACATCGTGGCCTTCATGGAAGACGAGATAGAGGAGAAAACGGGTAAGAGGGTAAAGATACCCGTCGACAAGGAAGGAGCCGACATCCTTTTAATGCATAACGCGGGTGAGTTCATGGCCTGGCCTGAGAATACGGAGGCCTTCGCCATCATTTTCGACGCCGCGGGTATAGACTGGACACTTTCCAGTGCGGTCGCCGGCTATGATGCGGTGAACTACGGGGTCTGGTATGATGATGTTCAGGCTGCAAGAGTTGCCGTGCGCCATGCAGAGGCTGCAAAGCACTTGAAAGTGAATAAGATCTGCGTTGGAGAATGCGGGCACTCGCATAAAGCGATGCTTGTGATTGCGGACCGCCTCCTCACCGGGGATCTGAATATCCCAAGAGAGAGCGCCATCCCGCTTCTGGCAGATATTGTCTGTAAGGACAGAATCAAACTCGACCCTTCGCGCAATGATTTCCCAGTCACACTGCATGATCCGTGTAACCTGGTGAGGCTGTCGGGGATTGTGGAGCCCCAGAGGCGGATACTCAGAAAGATTTCTCCGCAGTTCAGGGAAATGGAGCCGCACGGAGTGGACAACTATTGCTGTGGGGGAGGCAGTGGGTTTGCCATTATGCAATCCGCCAACTTTCCTGACTGGCGTAATGGCGTGTCCGGAAGGATGAAACTGAAACAGATTTTAGAGGCGTTTGCGGACACTCCCGACCCTGATCAGAAAAAGTATGTCTGCGCCCCCTGCTCGAACTGCAAGGGCCAGATCCGTGACCTTTTGAATTATTACGGCGCGTGGGAGAAGAGCGGGATATTCTACGGAGGGCTTGTCGAACTGATCGTGAATGCCATGACAGACCTGAAGAAACCATTCATCGAATGGGAGTGGCACTGATCGAAACAGGGTCATGGGAACACCCGCAAGCGGGTACCTACGGGGGCTAGGACGACCGCGCTACTCGCTCGGACGAGGGACGAGAAAGACTAGATAGACGAAACAGACCTGATAGACTAAGAAACTAGAGAAACCGGCTGGAGGGTATGGGACTTAACCAGAAAACAAAACAGATAGTGATTGTCGGCGGGGGCTCTGCAGGCATCATGGTCGCGAACCGGCTCAGGAAACAGATAGCGACGCAGGATGCTGCAATTACCGTTATTGAAAGAGACGCGAAACACTTATATCAGCCCGGCCTCTTAACCCTCTTGTTTGACATCGACAAAGAGCAGGATTTAAGCAGGGACGTGAGTGGCCTTCTTGTCAGCGGTATAACGCTCGTGACGGATGAAGCGCGGAAGATCAATCCGCATGGGACGGTAACGACAGCGCGAACAGGAAATATTCCTTTTGATTATGTGATTGTGGCCACGGGTGCAAAGCTCCTGCTGGATGAACCTGAGGGTCTGAAGGAGGGTCTCAAATCCGGGAAGAATGTCTTCAGTTTTTACACGTTGGAACATGCAGTGAAGCTCCGTGAAGCACTCAGGAAATTTGAAGGCGGTGCCATCGTCTCCTGTATCTGCGAGATGCCCGTGAAGTGCGCTGCAGCACCGGTCGGATTTATCTTGCTCGCGGAAGCGGAGATGAGACGACGGGGTATACGAGACAAGTGCCGTTTTGTGCTCGCCACGCCTTCTTCCTCAGTCCCGCCCAGCATTGAGCCATACGCCAGCTACCTGGAAGGCCTTCTTCGGGATCGGGGCATCGAAGTGAAGATCGAATTCAACCCTTCGAAGATCGAAGGCAAGAAAGGCTTCTGTGAGGACTTTCTGGGAGAGAGAATCGATTTTGATCTCCTTTCCATCATTCCTCCCCATGCGGGCAGCGACGTCATCCAGAACTCGGAGGGTCTCGCCGATCCACTCGGCTGGGTGACCTGTAACAAAAATACGCTGCGCCACGGAGATTTTGAAAACATTTACGCCATTGGTGACGCCGGCAACTTCCCTTCCGGGAAAACCGCATCAGCAGCGCGCAAGCAGGCAGTCGTCCTGGCCCGCCGCATCAAGAGTCACATCGCAAACGCAGAGCCGGTGGACACGTATGACGGCAATACCGTTTGTCCAGTTCCAACAGGGTCTGGGCGCGCCTTTTTTGTAGAATTCGATTACGGCCGCAGCATATCTGCGATAAAAGATTCTCGTTTCAAATGGTTCCTATACGCGAGTCTCGCACGGCGCCTCTATTGGGATTTCATCCTCAAGGGGAGGTTCTTTAAGTAAAACAGGGTCATGGGTCATGGGGCAAGAGTGGGAGCAAAGCAGAACCCGATTTTCAGGGGTTCCGGTTACGCACCCGTAAGGGCAGCATGTTTTAGCCGTCACTCCGGTGGAAACCGGAGTCCAGCGTATTGACAATGTAGTTTCACACGTTCTACAAGGTAGAGAATGACATTGCAGGAACTGCTGACGAAAAAGAAAGATAGAATACTTGATCGTTGTTTGGATCTTCTCTTTGCGGCCTATCCTCACGAGAGCGCCGCATTATTGAAGAACCGGAGCGATTCCTTCTCCAATCCTGTGGGGTCGACGTTTCACAGAGAGATTGAGGTCCTGCTTGATGGAATCGCAGCGGGAGCTGACACAAAAGAAATGCTTCCTGCTCTCGATGCGATCGTTCGCATACGGGCTGTGCAGGAGTTTCGGCCGTCTGATGCTGTTTCGTTCATAATGCAGTTTAAGAGGGCAATCCGTGAGGAACTAAGTGATGCATGTCAGGGTTCCGAGTTGGCAGGCGATCTCTCCCGGATCGAATCGCGCATAGACGAACTGACGCTCGCTGCTTTCGATCTGTATGTGGCGTGCCGCGAAAAGATTGCTGAGATACGCGTACGAGAGGCCCGCTCAGAGAGCGACCGGCTCGCAAGGGTCCTGCGGGCATTAGAACAGGGTCATGGGTCCGGGACGCTGGACGGGTGTCACGGGAATGGGACGAGAATCCTGATTTGGTCTGTCTGGTCTATTTGGTCTATTTGGTCCATCTGGTCTCACTTTCTGCGGACCAAAAAGACCAGACGACGAGAAAGACGAGATAGACCGAGAGGAACATGAACAGAATGTGGATTGCGCTTATTGCTGTGTTGCTGTTGATCGCTATACCCTGGGTTGGCGTCGGCGGCGCTGGCCTCACGACACTATTTGGCGTGGCAATACCTTGCCTCGCTTGTCTCACCTTATTGTCCGGCTTCATCTACCGGGTCGTACTATGGGCGCAGTCTCCCGTTCCATTTCATATACCCACCGTCTGCGGACAACAAAAATCGTTAGGATGGATCAAAACTAACAATCGAGAAAGCCCTCATAACTATTGGGGCCTGTTCACGAGGATGGCGCTCGAAGTCTTTTTCTTCCGGAGTCTCCTCAGGAACGACAGGGCCGAATTGAAGCCCACGCAAAAGCTAATATACAGCTCCAACCGCTTTCTCTGGGCAGGCGGGCTGCTCTTCCACGGATGCCTTGCCATCATTCTTTTCCGACATCTGCGATTCTTTACCGAGCCCGTGATTCCGGGTGTCGCGTCTGTGCAGAGTCTGGACGGACTGTTCCACGCGGGATTGCCCGCCCTCTATATCACTGATGCCGCCATCATCATCAGCCTCGGCTACCTTTTTCTGCGGAGGATTATCTATCCGCAGATCCGACTCATCTCGCTGGCTTCAGACTATTTTGCGCTTCTGCTGATTATCGCTGTGGTACTCTCCGGTGTTCTCATGCGTCACTTCTTCAAGATAGACGCTGAAAAAGCGAAAGAACTGCTCATCGGCATAGTCACCTTTCGCCCGGCCATTCCTGCGGCAATCGGGTTGCCCTTTTATATTCATCTGTTCCTGGTCAGCGTCCTCGCCGCTTACTTTCCTTTCAGCAAGTTGATGCACGCGCCGGGTGTTTTCTTGAGCCCCACCAGGAATCTGCAGAATAACAGCCGTGCGCGCAGACACATAAACCCGTGGAGCTATCCGGTCAAAGTGCACACCTATGAAGAGTACGAAGCGGAATTTGGCGAGGCAATGAAAGAAGCAGGATTGCCGGTGGAGAAAGAGTGACAGGAAAGAGAAAAGACAAGTTAAGGTTAAGGTTGAGGTTAAGAAAGACAGGGCCATTCATTTCTTTCTCAACCTGTGCTTTAGATGCTTGTACCCGTAAATCTGAGAATTTCATTCTCACGTTCTCTGGTTCGGTTCTTTTCTTACTTAACCTTAACCTCAACCTGTCTTTCTCTGGGTGTTACCGTGGCTGAAGATAAACTAAAACCCGACGAGATGCTCGACATCACGTATCAACCGGCGGAACGCGACTGGCTTTCGCCATCGGCTTCTTTTAAAAAAGGTACCTTCAGTTACGCGGCCCCGCTCAAACATCAGAAATATCTCGATCTACCGAACCAAAGAGAATGGCATCCGTCGGACGCTGACTGGAAGCTACCTGAGAACTGGAAAGAGATCATTCTTGAAGGTATGGATCGGCTTCTGAAGCGCCACCGCTCGTTCAGACTTTTCCTCGATATCTGTGTGCGCTGCGGCGCCTGCGCCGATAAGTGTCACTATTTTCTGGGCTCCGGAGATCCGAAGAACATGCCCGTGCTCCGAGCCGAACTTCTTCGCTCGGTCTACCGGCGCTATTTCACGGTAGGCGGCAAGATCTTCGGGCGCCTCGCGGGTGCGCGCGACCTCACGGAAGACGTCCTGAAAGAGTGGTTCTACTACTTCTTCCAGTGCTCGGAGTGCCGTCGCTGCTCGATCTATTGTCCATACGGCATTGACACGTGTGAGATCACGATGTTCGCCAGGGAGCTTCTCAATCTCGTTGGCTGCAACATCCAATGGGTTGTGGAGCCCGCATCAAACTCTTTCAGGACGGGAAACCATCTTGGCATTCCCCCGCACGCTTTCAAGCAGACATTTGAGTTTGCCGTCGATGAGATAAAGGATCTCACGGGCATCACTATCGATGTGCCCATAAATAGAAAGGGCGCCGAGATACTCTTTGTGGCGCCCTCGGCCGATTATTTCGCGAGCCCTCACTGGCATACGTTCCTCGGTTACCTGATGCTTTTCCATGAGATCGGGCTCGATTACACGTGGAGCACCTATGCCTCAGAGGGTGGTAATTTCGGCCTCTTTCATTCGTCCGAACTTGCCAAGCGGCTCAATCACAAGATATATGCCGAAGCGCGCAGGCTCGGGGTTAAGTGGATCCTGGGCGGCGAATGCGGCCACATGTGGCGTACCATCCATCAATATATGGATACATTCAACGGTCCTGCCGATTTTCTGGAAGAGCCCGTTTCGCCCATCACCGGCACAAGATTCGAACATGCCCGGTCGACAAAAATGCTACACATCACGGAATTTACCTCTGACCTCATCAAGAATAATAAGCTGAAATTGGATCCGGCGCGCAATGACCGTTGGAGGGTGACCTTCCACGACTCCTGCAATCCCGCACGCGCCATCGGTCTGCTCGAAGAGCCGAGATATATCATCCGCAATGTCTGCAACCATTTTTACGATATGCCCGAAAACACGATTCGAGAGAAAACATTCTGTTGCGGGAGCGGCGCAGGGCTGGGCGCCGATGAAAATATGGAGATGAGGCTGAGGGGCGGGTTCCCGCGTGCCAATGCGGTCAAATATGTGAAGGAAACACATGGCGTGAACGTAGTGGCGTGTCTATGTGCCATCGATAAAGCTTCACTTCCACCGCTCTTTGAATACTGGGTTCCGGGTGTGGAGGTCTGCGGCGTCCACGAACTTGTGGGGAACGCGCTCGTCATGAAGGGAGAGACCCGCACGAATGATCTGCGGGGAGAACCGCTGGCGCCGGCGGAAGAGCCGCCTGCGTAGGGTCATGGGGCACGGGTCATGGGTCATGAAGAAGGTCAAAGTAGGTTAAGCATATAAGAGTCGCGCAGTGTATGTCATGCCGGACCTGGATCCGGCATCCAGTTCGGTTTCTGGATTCCGGCTTCCGCCGGAATGACGGCGCGTACCTGAGCCGCTTGCGGCTCGGTATTTACCTGCTTCACGGAGTGAGCGTTGTATAACAAAGGTCTTGCTGCAGGAATCATCATCGTTTTCCTTTGACTCGTCACTGTGCCGATCTGGTATGGTTGGCTGGGGAGGAGTGCAGAGGGCGCGCCGAAGCTGGAGTTGCCTCCGGGTCAGAAAGAGTGCGTGGAATCGACTCAATACATGCGGACGAGCCACGTAAATCTCCTGAACACATGGAAAGAAACGGTTGTCCGTGACGGCAGAAGAACCTATGTTTCATCCACCGGAAAAGAATATGTCATGAGCCTCACGAATACCTGCATCACCCAATGCCACACGAATAAGGCCAAGTTCTGTGACCGCTGCCATGATTATATGAACGTTCAACCATACTGCTGGGAATGCCACAATTTTCCGAAGGAGCGCGGCACGTGAGTTTCGACAGAAGGAGCTTCCTGAAAATCGGCGGGCTAACCATCGCGGGGTTCGTTCTCAAACCCGCCTATACGTTGCTCTCGGCGCCCCCTACCCTCTCATCGGCGGCGCCCGCAAGGAAGCGGTGGGCCATGCTCGTGGAGCTTCGCGCGTGCGTCGAAAACGAACATTGCACGGATTGCATCAATGCCTGCCACAGGCTTCACAACGTTCCCTCCTTTCAGGATCGAAAGCGCGAAATCAAGTGGATCTGGACTGCGCCTTTTGCAGAAGTCTTCCCGGAACAGGTGCGCCCATTCACGAGAGATGACGTCAAACAAAAGCCCGTTCTCGTTCTCTGTAACCATTGCGAAAATCCTCCCTGCGTGCCTGTCTGCCCGACCAAGGCCACGTTCAGGAGGGAAGAAGACGGCATAGTGATGATGGACTATCATCGATGCATTGGATGCCGCTATTGCATGGCTGCATGTCCTTACGGCGCACGCAGCTTCAACTGGGCCGATCCGAGACCTGCAATTCCTGCAATCAACCAGACTTTTCCCACGAGGACAAAAGGGGTGGTGGAAAAGTGTAACTTTTGCGAGGAGCGGCTTGCCAAAGGCCAGATACCGGCTTGCGTCGAGGCGTGTAAGGATAAAGGACTTTATTTCGGGGACCTGAATAATCCCGGCTCGGAGATCAGGAAGGTGCTCGAAGGACGTTTCGTGCTCCAGCGAAAGCCGTCGCTCGGCACCGGACCCAATGTCTATTACCTGGTGTGAGGATTCATGATAGAAAAGGCGTTTGCGGGAAGCCGCGCGTATTGGGCCTGGTTGGTTTTTCTGCTTGTCGTGATCGGTGCCGGATTTTTCTGCTATCTCAGGCAGTGGAATGAAGGACTCTCGATTACGGGTCTGAGCAGGAACATCTCCTGGGGTCTGTACATCGCCAACTTTACTTTTTTCGTGGGCGTTGCCGCGTCTGCGGTAATGGTCGTTCTGCCCTACTATCTCCACCACACCGAGGGATTCGGGCATATGACCGTGTTAGGCGAATTCCTCGCGGTCGGCGCTGTCATCATGTCCGTGCTCTTTATCTTTGCCGACCTGGGCCAGCCGGCACGAGTGCTCAACGTGCTCCTGTATCCCTCACCGAGGTCTTTACTTTTTTGGGATATGATCGTTCTGAACGGATATCTCCTCCTCAATCTTCTGATCGGATGGGCATCCCTGGACGCTGAGCAGAAAGGCGAGCCGCCGGTTCGCTGGGCGAAGCCTCTTGTCTTCGTCTCCATTCCCTGGGCCGTAAGCATCCACACGGTTACAGCATTCATCTACTCAGGTCTTGGAGCGCGCCCATTCTGGCTGACCGCTTTACTTGCGCCGCGCTTTCTGGCTTCAGCTTTCGCATCAGGGCCTGCGTTGCTCATCATGCTGAGTCTGGTTTTGAAGAAGTATTCCGGGTTCGATGCGGGAAAAGCGACCATTCAGAAAATAGCGCAGATCGCCACCTATGCCCTGGCAATCACGATTTTCTTCCTGCTGGTCGAGATGTTCACAGTCTTCTACAGCAACGTGCCGGAGCATAGAGAGCATTTTGAATATCTGCTTTTTGGTCTCTCGGGTCAATCGAGCCTGGTGCCATGGGCATGGAGTTCGTTCATTCTCGTGGCCATAGCCTTTATCCTGCTCATCAATCCCGCAACGAGAAAAAGAGAGCCACTGCTTTTCTTCGCCTGCCTCGCCGCGTTTGTAGCCATGTGGATCGACAAAGGCCTGGGCTTGATCGTGCCCGGATTTATTCCCTCGCCCCTGGGCGAGATCACGACGTACGTGCCCACACCGCCGGAAATACTGATCACCGCCGGGATCTGGGGATGCGGCTTCCTTGTTATAACGTTGCTCTACAGAGTTGTGGTGGCCGTGAGGGTCGGGGAACAGACGATGGACGACCGCCCTTCGGGCTAGGAAGACCGCGCGTTGCGCCAGGAAGATGGAAGAGAGAGACTAAGCAGCCGCCTCCAGCAGGAGCGAATTGACTAGATAGACTAGACAGACCAGAAAGACTAAATAGACTAGGAATTAGCGGAGGGGACATGGCGAAGGATCCGGGATTGGGAACCAAGCTCAAGGCGGAAGTGACTGGGCTGAAGGGCACATGCAATGCGGGCCACAAGGTCGGCGACACGTTTGATGTCAGCTGCTGGAATACGGGCGGCATGTGTGGCTGGCTATACCACGCCCTCTTCCCTACCCTCAATGTGATGCAGTTTGATGGCAGCTATCCCTGGGGCACGGACGAGACGGTCTTCAACTGTCCGGACAGCTACAATCTCCTGACGGTCAAGGTCTCACGCGTAAAATAGCTCTGCCAGCATCAAATCGCTCCTTTTTTCTTGACTTCTTCTACCGCTCTATTATGTAGTATGATTGTCTGACATTGGGTACCACCCGTATAATGCAACCAGCGCGGTGTCTGTTCTGCAGGGAGGGATTATGGCTAAAAGTATCGAACAGTTCGGCGAGGTCTACGAAACCGACGTACTCGTTGTCGGGGGAGGACTCGCAGGCAACAACGCGGCGATCGGCGCGGCAGAAAAGGGCGCGAGTGTCTTGATCGCCGACAAGAGTTCCATTAACCGTTGCGGGGCGATCGCGGGGGGCGTGGACCATTTCATGGCGTATCTGGGAACCGGCTCGTGGGACACAAGGGAGGCATACCTTGAGTGGGCAGGAAGAGTGGCGCGAGGCGCTGTAAACTTGAACGTGCAGAATGCCGTCTTCTGCCGCGAGCTGGATGCAGCGATCGAGCGTATGGACCGCATAGGCTGCACGCTCAAACAGACAGACGGCACGTACTACCGGACTACCTCCTTCAGCCTTCCGGGCCCGTACATGATTAATTTCAACGGTAAACATCTTAAGCCATTGCTCGCCAAAGAGGCGAGACGTCTCGGCTGCAAGACGCTGGAGAAGTGCGCCATCGCGGGGCTTCTCACCAATGACGGCCAGGTGATCGGCGCAGTCGGCTTTAACATCAGGAAGGGAACTTTTTATATCATCAAGGCTAAATCGACCATCCTCGCCACAGGCAACACAAACCGCATATTTGAGAACCCCACAGGAATGCCTTTCAATACATGGCAATGTCCGGCCAACACGGGCGCGGCCCAGATGATGGCCTTCGAAGCCGGGGCAGAGCTTGCAAACATGGAGATAGTCCGCATAACACTCGTCCCCAGGGGCTTCAGCGCTGCCGGCCTGAACGCTTTGACGGGCATGGGCGGCAAAATAGTAAATGCCGCAGGCGAAGAATTCATGCTCAAGTACCACCCGCTCGGAAACAGGGCCGCGCGCTCCAAACTGGTTGAAGGGGTGATGAAAGAGATCTCGGAAGGTAGAGGCCCGATTTACGTTGACTGCCGACATCTGGCGGACAAAGAGATGACGCACCTGTATAAGACGCTTGGGTACGATAAAGACACACTTCCCGATTTCATCGAACAGAAAGGGATAAACCTGCGGAAAGATATGCTCGAACTCATGGCATCCGAAGGCATGCAGGGAGGCCCTTCGGAGATCTGTTCGAGCGGCATCATGATAGACGAGGAAACCAAGTCGACGCTCCCCGGCCTGTTCGCGGCAGGAGACTGCGCGGACCAGATGCGCTGCACGCATATCTGCACCACAGGCGGCTATCTTTCCGGCAAGGTGGCGGCTGAATACTCAAAAGAACTAAAAGATAAGCCCGTTAACCTGTCTCAGGTGAAGGAGTTGAAGAAGAAGACTCTTGCACCACTTCGCGCATCCGGAACGCTGGCGCACAGGAAGTTTGAAGACACGATGAGAAAAATGCTCTGGCTCTATGCAGGACCGGCGAGAAACGAGAACACGCTGAATATAGCGCTCGAGAAACTTGAGCAGCTGGAAAAATATTATGGCGAGATACGCGCACAGAACTATCACGAATTGATGCGTGTCTCCGAAGGCTACCAGATTTTGCAGGTGGGCAAGATGATGTGCAGCGCTTCTCTCGCGCGCAAGGAGACGAGGTTTAACGTCTACCACAATCGTACCGATTATCCCGAAACCAATCCCGCGTTCGACGGCCAAATCATCGTCCAAAAAAGCGGGAACGACATAAAAACATCTTTCAAAAAATTGGATTACGAGACTGTACCGACAAAGTAAACGGAAGATCCACTTAATGACTGGCTATACCAATTCGTATTCAAGATGCAGACCGAGGCGCGCCGAGGCCTGGGCTACGGAGGCGTACCAGGAGGTACGTCGAGTAAGAACAGGCCGACGGGCAACGAAGGTATGCGCTTGAAGACGAATTGGTATAAGGAGGAGGAGATATGCCACCTGTGATTGATCTGGACAAATGCAAGGGTTGTGGAACTTGTGATGCGCACTGTCCGCTGGATGTCATTCTGTTCAGCGATAAGACAAAGAAACCGACCGTCAAATATCCGGATGAATGCTGGCACTGCGGCTCCTGCAGGCTCGATTGTCCGGTGGAGGCCATAACGATCAAATTCGGTCCAGAGATGTTGTACGTATAGGAGCGGATGGTGAACGAGCGCGGGGCAGACCGCATCTTTGACCCCCAGTCGACGGGCGAAGCTTCGACGCTCTTTCAGCGCATCAAGCCGAAGAGGGCTTTCGACGAAATCTCAGGCGAGATCAAGCGCCTCATATTTAAGGGCGTTCTCAAGCCTGGTGACAGACTTCCGTCTGAGACCGAGCTGGCAAATCAGTTCGGCGTGGGCAGGCAGACGATTCGCGAAGCCTTGCGACTGCTTGAGCTTTCAGGCTTCATAAGCATGCATAAAGGAGGTGTCGGCGGCCCTGTCGTCGTAGACACGATTCTCAATACAATCAGCAACTCATTCCTGGACGCCTTTCAAATGGGGCGCATCAAGATTGACGAGTTGACCCTTGCCCGTCTTGCGATTGAAAAAATGGTGCTGGAAAGCCTCCTGACACATGACATGGACGAGACGGATGTGCGAGCACTCAGGACTAATGTGTCACAAGCCAGGAAAAAACTGGCTGGAAATGCGCAAGCCTACGAGGAGAACACGCAGTTTCATAAGCTACTGGCGAGGGCCTCGAAGAATCATCTGTTCGTTATTCTCACGGAATCCATCCTGACCGTAGTTGCCCATTTTCGCAGTATTCTGGGAGTTGACCCGAAGCTTACAGACAGAACCATTACTGCTCACGAACAGATCATTGATGCCCTGGTAAAGTCCAATCGCAAAAGAGCGCTCATGGTTCTTGAAGCGCATCTCATGGAAATAGGCGAGAGGTTCAAGGAACTTGCCGACAATTCACAAACAGGCAAAGAAGGTGGATGAATCAGCATCACATTTGAGTGACGAACGTCGAGGGTCGGGTATCGAGGTAGAAGAAAACAGTGGCCAGTAGCCAGTACCCAGTGGCAAATGATCAGTGTGGCCGATTAAAGTGCTCAATCCGAGACTGAGATTACACGCGTAAACTAATCACAAGGGGGGAAGGGTCTATGAAGTGGATCAAAGGCATGTTTGGTTTGGCCGGCGTATGCATGTTCGCCGCGATCGTCTCTACCGTCCCGGTACAGGCTCAGGAGTTGATCTCGTTTATCACGCCGCCTGCAGGCGGCGGCGCCTACATAACAGGCGCCGGCATTGTGACCGTCACCAACAAGTATCTCACTGATGTGAAGCTCGTGCATGAAGCTTCATCGGGCACGATGGATATTGTGAGGCGCATGATGCAGAAGGAGGCACAGAAGAAAGATGCCTTCGGGATCTTCGGCGCCGTGGACGCCTGGCGCGCATATAAGGGCGAAGGAGAGTATGCGGGCAAACCCTTCACCGGCATACGGGGCGTCGTTTTCAATATGGGCACAGACCTTTACTTCGTTGTTCCGGGTAACTCTCCCATAAAATCCTACGCTGATGCGAAAGGAAAGCGCATTGCCATGGGTGGTCCGGGCAGCACCGTGGCCAACACGGCGCTTTTTCTGCTTGAACAGCATGGAGTTCAGAAGAAGGATTTCAAACCTTACTACTTTACGTACAAAGAGACTGTGGAGGGTTTCCAGGACGGGAGCCTCGACGGCGGCTTTCTCGCCGGCGGCTATCCTATCGCCTCTTACAGCGAGCTTGCTTCCCGCAACAGCATAAGGATTGTCCCTGTCGACCAAAAAATGCTGAAAAAAATTACCGGCGAGCATGCATACTACTATGCCACAGTGGTAAAGGCCGGGTCTTACAAGGGACTGGATCAGGATACACCGATCCTCGGCTTTGCGACCGCAGTCTGGACTCATGCAGGCGTGAGCAACGATACTGTTTACAAAGTCCTGAAGAATCTGTTCGACCACCGGCAGGATTACTATCAGATCCATGTGGCAACCAAGGACATGCAGCCGGAGACGGCTACGAAGGGCATTACAGTTCCTTTTCATCCCGGCGCGGAGAAATATTTGAAGGAGCAGGGGTGGTTCAAAAAATAGGCGTGGAGGTGCTGGTATGAAATGGCCGACGAAAACAATTGTTGTTGCTGTAGCCTGTATGTTCGTAGCATATTTCGCACCCGCTTCTGCAGTCGTCGCAGCGGAGCTGACCCCATTCTATACTCCGCCTGCCGGCGGCACGGCCTATGTGCTTGGAGCAGGAATGGTAACTGTTACCAACAGGTTTATGCCTGAAGGCCGTGTGGTCCATGAAGCAGCGACGGGCACCATGGATATGGTCAGGCGCATGATGCAGCGTGAGGCCGCAAAGAAGCCGTGTCTTGCTGCTTTCGGCAGTCCCGACGCGTACAGGGCGTACAAGGGACAGGGCGAATATAGCGGCAAGCCATTTACAAGCCTGCGCGCCATTGTTTTCTTCAATGCTTCGGACCAGTACTTTATCACGCTTGCCAATTCCGGCATCAAGTCGTTTGCCGATGCGAAAGGGAAGCGTCTTGGCGTTGGCGGTCCCGGCAGCACCGTCGCGAACAGCGCTCTTCTTTTCCTGGAGGCTCACGGTGTCGCCAAGAAGGATTTCAAACCCTCTTATTACAACTACAAGGAGTCGGTGGAGGGAATCCAGGACGGGAGCCTCGACGGCGGTTTTGTCGGCGGCGGGTTTCCTGTGGCCGCGTACACGGAACTTGCTGCGAGACACCCTGCCCGTATTGTGCCTGTGGACGATAAGGTGCTGGAAAAGGTGGTAGCAGAGCACCCCTATTATTATGGAACCGTGGTTAAAGCCAACTCGTACAAGGGCCTCGACAAGGATACCCTCATTTACGGATTTGCCAGCGCTGTCTGGACGTATGCAGACGTGCCTTCCGATTTCGTCTACAACTTCCTGAAGAATCTCTTTACACATAAGGAAGATTATTATGCCATTCACTCTTCGGCAAAGGATCTGTCTATCGAGAACGCCCTCAAAGGGATCCCGTTGCCTCTCCATCCGGGCGCGGAGAAATACTACAAGGAAATCGGCATAATAAAAAAATAACTTTACATAGGAGAAGCAATGAGTGATCCAATACAGACTGTTGTAGCCCCAACAGCCCCCAAACAGACGAAACCATGGACACCGCGCCGCTATCTCATTTTTGTGATTGCGGTTGCCATGGCTCTGTTCCATATGTGGACAGCAGGTATTCGCCCTATGCCCGGTGTTCAGCAACGCAGCATCCACCTGGCTTTCGCGCTGGCGCTTATCTTTCTGATGTTCCCCTTCAAAGCGAGAGAAGACGCATCGCAGGAAGCAAAGGTATCTGAGGAGTTTCGCTCCCTCACCGTATTGGATATAGTCCTTGTCCTCCTCTCCTTCTCCCTGGGAGTCTACGTCTTCATCGAATGGGAAGCGTTGAGCTTCAGGACCGGCATGCCGAACTTCCTCGACAACGCTTGCAGCACGGTGGGCATTCTACTGGTGCTGGAAGCAACACGACGCACAATCGGCTGGTCTATCGTCATCATGGCCCTCATAGGATTTGCCTATCTCAGTTTTGGCACCTATCTTCCATCGTATATTGCTCATACAGGATTTACCTTCGATCAGGTGGTCAACTTCATGTTCTTCAGCACCGAAGGGATTCTCGGGCTGCCCCTTGGTGTCTCTTCAACCGTTATTATCGTCTTTATCATCTTTGGGGCGTTCCTCCTTATATCGGGCGCCGGCAATTTCTTCATAGATATGGGCCTCTCGGTTTTCGGTAAGTACCGGGGGGGACCCGCAAAAGCCGCGGTCGTAACGAGTTGCGGCTTTGGCATGATGACAGGGAGCCAGGTGGCCAACGTAACGGCTGTGGGCGTGCTCACCATCCCTTTAATGAAACGGGTCGGATATCGCCCGATCGTGGCCGCATCTGTTGAAGCGCTTGCATCGACAGGCGGTATGCTCGTGCCTCCTGTCATGGGTGCAACAGCCTTCATCATACCGGAAATGATCGGCGGAACATACTGGGACGTATGCAAGGCCGCGCTCATCCCCGGTCTCCTTTTCTATGTTTCCGTGTATATGATCGTGGAACTGCAGGCCGCAAAGTACGGCCTCGTGGGCCTGCCGAAGTCTGAGCTGCCAAGCATGCGACACGCGCTCGTCACCCGCGGCTACATGCTCCTTCCCATCGCTGTTCTTATCTATTGTGTGGCATGGCTGGGAATTTCCACGCAGAAGGCAGGATTCTTCGCTATCGTTACTTGTCTGGCTGCAAGCTGGTTGCGCCGTGAAACGAGAATGGGTGTCGGCAAAACCGTAAACGCGCTTGAGCGCGGCGCGAAAGGGGCGCTCATCGTTGCCGCCTGCTGCGCATCTGCCGGCCTGATTACCGGCACCATAAGCATGGCAGGATTGGGCATGCGTTTCTCCGATATCCTCGTTCAGGTTTCAGGCGGCAGCATGTTTGTTTTGCTCTTCTTGACCATGATTGCTTCTCTCATCCTCGGTCTTCCACTCCCGCCGGTCACCTGCTACTTGATCCTGGCAGTGCTGGCCGCTCCGGCTCTCGTCAAGGCAGGCGTCAATCCGATGGCTGCACATCTCTTCTGCTTCTTCTTTGGCGCACTTGGAAATATCAGCCCGCCTGTGGCACCCACCTCTTTCGCTGCTGCGGGAATCGCGGAAACAGACCCTGTCAAAACGACCAACCTGACTTTCATGTACTCTTTGCCATCCTTCCTGGTGCCATACCTTTACATTTATTCCAATCAGCTCCTCCTGATGGGACCGCCTCTCTCCATAATCGGCCCTGTCGTTTCGGCGTTTATCGGCCTTGCCTGTATGGCGATCATGTTCCACGGTTATTTATTCCGTACGTTAAGCTGGACGGAGAGAACGCTCTACATGGTAGCGGGCTTCTTCCTTGTTTACCCGCACTGGATCACTGATATTATCGGCTATGTGCTGATCGCCGTTCTGACCTTCTGGCAGATTCCTGCAATAAAGGAAAACAGAGCGAAGAAAAAGGCAAGGGCGGCAGCGGACGCTCATTAGTTCCAAAGAAACGATTCTATGAGAAGGAGGTAGATTATGAAGATAATCGATGTACATAACCACTTATACCCAAAGCCATGGATGGATTATCTTGAGGGAAGGAAAGGCTCTCCGACCATGAAGCGCACGGGGCCGACCAACTTTGTTTTTTCTCATCAGGGTATGCGACTCGCCACGATATCAAAGGCGGGACACTATGACTGGGAACCACGCATCAAAGATATGGATCAATACGGCATCGACGTACAGCTGGTGAGCCTGACGACGCCCGGCGTAGAGCTCTTTCCAAGAGCCGACGGCGTCGCATGGGCAAAGAAGATAAACGATTATCTGGCCGAAGCATGCCGGAAATACAAAGGCCGCTTCTATGCACTCGCCACACTGCCGTATCAGGATGTGAAGGCGTCGGTTAAGGAACTGGAAAGGGCTCACAAAGATCTCGGGGTGAAGGGTGTCACGATCTTCTCCAACCTGGCGGGCAAGCCAATCTACCTGAAAGAATTCTTACCGATCTATGAAGCGGCTGAAAGTCTTGATCTTCCCTTCTTTGTGCACCCTGCCCCGCCGCTGACAACGGACGCCATGAAAAAAGCCCGCATGCCACTGCCGCTCTATGGATTCATCCTGGACACCACCATGGCGGTCACCGGCCTCATCTTCGAAGGCATTATAGAGCGATTCCCGAAGTTGAAAATCGTCCATGCACACCTTGGTGGGGTCTTCCCCTACATGGTAGGCAGGATCGACGACTGCTTCAACACGTACCAGAAGGATTTCGGATATTCCCTCTCTCAGCCGCCTTCCGCGTACTACAAGAAGAACGTGTGGGTAGATACCATCTCTTTTCATCTGCCCGCGATGAAATGCTGCCTCGACTACATGGGCGTGAACCGCCTGCTCATCGGCACCGACTATGCCCATCCCATTGGCGGGCCGGAGAGAGTCGCCAAATTCGTGAACGCGCTGAAGCTGCCCAAAGAGGATGTTGAGAAGATATTCTGGAAGAACGCGGCAAAACTGTTCAAGCTGCCTAGTTAGGGTCCAGGGGCCTGGGTCCAGAAAGACAGCAAAAACAGAGGCAAGACCGTCACCTTGAACGGTGACTTGGAAGACCGCGCATTGCGCTAGGAAGATGGAAGAGGGCGTTGCGGGGCAACAGCGCACACGCATGGGCTCTAGGAGAATCGAATGAAGAGAGTCGCTGCCGACCGTCTCAAAGACTCTGCGAAAAAACGAATCGCATTATGCTTCCTTCCTTGCGCAGCGGCGCTACTCCTGATAGTTCTCGGCGTGTGCGGAGCCTTGGCATCAGATGGTCTTTTTCCTGTTAAAGTGGACGGAAAGGCGGGCTACATCGATAAGACCGGGAAGATCGTCATCAAACCTCAGTTTGATTCCGGCCTCAACTTTCACGAAGGACTGGCACAGGTAAGGATTGAGGGTAAGTGTGGCTTCATCGATACCAAAGGCAAGGTCGTAATCGAAGCTCGGTTCTCCGACGCCCGCGATTTCTCCGAAGGGCTGGCGCCCGTTAAGATCGACGAGAAGTGGGGGTACATTGACAAAACAGGCAGCGTAGTGATCCAACCGAGGTTTGCAGCCAATGGAAGGTTCTCTGACGGGCTCGCACCGGTAAGAATTGGGGTTGATGATGTTTATTATGGCTATATCGACAAGACCGGCGCAATGGTGATACCCCCTAAGTTTTCTCTTGCAGCCGAGTTCTCCGAAGGCCTTGCTCTCGCAAGACTCGAAGAGGACGACGATGTAAGCTTCATCGACAGGTCAGGCGTATTCGTGATCAAGTCACAGTTCCGCGACGCTGACAATTTTTCGGATGGTTTAGCGGCAGCTGACGCGGGCGGCGGTATTGGATGGGGCTACATTGATAAGACCGGCAAGATGGTGATTAAACCGCGCTTTGGCAGGGCATTACCGTTCTCCGAAGGGCTCGCTCCGGTTGAGATACAGGGGAAGTGTGGCTATATCACCAAAAAAGGGAAGATAGTAATCAAACCCCGGTTTGACGCGGCAGTGGAGTTCTTCGAAGGGCTCGCCGTGGTATGTACCGGCGGAAAATGTGGCTATATCAGCCGGGACGGTAAAATAGTCATACGCCTTATATTCGATGAAGCCGGGGAGTTCTCAGAAGGGCTTGCCCCTGTAGGAATAGACCGCAAATCCGGGTACATAACCAAGAAAGGAAAATACGTTTGGAAGCCGACAAGGTAATAAGGAGGGTCTCGTCGTGGGCCAAGAGAGCAAAGCCGATGCCTTGTTGAGAATATGCAGAGAGAAGTTCGATATTTTGAGTAATAAAGCCTACTGCAACTATTTTGTCGATGAGGTCGCACGTGCACTGGGCCACAGATCCTTTGTCGGTCGGACAGCAAACGACATTGTCGATTTCCTGGATGTATCCTGGCCCGAGGTCTCCGGCAAGGAAGCGGCTCTGTTTGCATCCTGGGGCCATCTCGTGATCGCCGGTCTTCGATCATGGGAGTATAAGCGACCACAAGACACTTATGGGCACGGCCATGTGGCTATCGTAGTGCCCGGTGATATCTATTTGGGAAAATACCCGAAGGTCTACTGTGGTGGTAGCATACGGGGGCAGAGTACTGGCGACAAATCGTCCGGGCAGGTATGGAAGAAGGAGGACCGGGATCAGGTCCACTATTACAAGGCGCCCTGGTGAGATCGCCGAAGGGAGCCCGATCTATCTGGGCTATTTAGTTTGTTTAGTTTGTTTAATCCCTCGGTGTATCCCGCCGAACATTGGGAAAAACCAAACAACCAAAAAGACAAGGCAAACCGGCCGAGCTCTTTATTTCAGAAAGCGGGCGCGTAGCTCTTGCATCGACATCGCGGCTATTTCGGCGATGCTGACTTTGCTTATCTCGTTCAGGATCTTCCGCCTCTTGCTACCGTCTCCTACCCGTTCCATCAAGAGCTTTCTCAGCCTGCCGACTTTCGTCGCGTAATGCGCGAGATCCTTCGACAGCAGCCTCTCTATCTCTTCTCGCAGTTTCCGCGCCAGCATCGGCAACGTACCTGAGGTAGAAATTGCTATCACTACGGGATCACGTGTTACGACGGCAGGCACGATAAAGTCGCAGAGGTCAGGGCTGTCCGCCACGTTGACGGGTATCTTCTTTTTCCGCGCATCCTGGCTCACCCGCTTGTTTGTCAGGACATCATTTGTCGCCGCAAAGACAAGCGCCGCACCCTTGAGATCCGCAAGGTTGTAGACTCTCTCTGCCAGTTCTATTCTCTTTGCTTTGTGGAGAGCACGGACACCTTTGCAAACATCAGGGCTGACGACTCGAACTTGCGCTCCGCACGCGAGAAGCGTTCGCACCTTCCTTTCCGCAACGCGGCCGCCGCCGACAACAAGACAAACTTTTCCGTTAAGATCAATAAACAAAGGGTAGTATGATCTCTTCTTTGAGGCAGCTCTAGCGGGACCTGTCCTGATACATCACCATCAGCGGGAGAGGAATGCGCAGCTTGATCGCGCCCTCGTGCGGACAGGCTTCAACGCAGGCATTGCAATGCCAGCACTCATCCTTATAGGTAACGACGGGAATTTCACCTTTGCCTGAACCATAGAAGACATCGCTCGGGCAGGCATCGGCGCATTTACCGCAACGTTTGCAATTTTCTTTGTCAATCACCGGCGGCATTTCTTACCTCAAACTCGAATATCTAATATCTAAATCCTAAACAAATCCGAATATCAAATTCCCCAAATAATTTCAAATAATAAACCGCCCCGTCGCAAGCAGCGGCGCATTGTGCGTCATGCCGGACTTGATCCGGCATCCAGTCCGCTTTCTGGATTCCGGCTTCCGCCGGAATGACGACAGACGGGATTGGACTTGTCCTCCGTGACCCTTGCCCCGTGACCCATGACCCTGGCGAGGCGCTAGCCTCGCCGCATTTCCCTCCACTCCAGCACCGGTCGCCCGTCCATTCTCTTCACCACAAGCAGCTTTTCGAGAAGCGGATTGGTAAAGGGATAGTCTACCCTGTTATGCTTTCCGCGCGTCTCTTTTCTCTCAGATGCCGTCAAGAACGTAAGCTCCGCGACTTCGATCAAATTGAGCACTTCCAGGGCGCGCGTCAGCTCGTGGGGATTGGCTGCGACCATACTCCCGTATGCTTTCCGCCTCAGTCGCAGCAAAGCGCGACGTCCCGCTTCAAGGAACGTCTCTGAGCGCACGGGTCCAGCATAGTCCCACATGAGTTGCTGAAGTAGCGTGTTTGCTTCCTGCCAGTCAGGTCCGTCCTGTCTCTCCCTCAAAGCGCTGAAAAGGCTCATGCCTTCAGCAACACGCGACCTGATCGCGTCGTCGCTTATATAACCGCAGCCCGCGCCGTAATCCGCAGCGCTTTCTCCTGCAATCCAGCCGAAGACTGCTGCACCGGAGATACCACCGAAAAATTCGTCTCCGGCAGCAAACAACCCGGGCAGAGATGCCTCTGAACGCTCATTGTACAGGATTCCGCCCCTCGGAAAAAGCTCATACTCGTACGTCGTGAACTCCACGGGATTCTTCCTGATATCGATCCCTTCGTCGTCGAGGTGATTGAGCAACGGGGAGTTAGCCTCGTGCCTGAGCCAGAAGAGCATGTATCCCAGGTCTTCGTCGGAGAGACCGTCGCAATCCATGTAGATCGGCCCCCTGCCCGTTTTCCTGTAATCGATGAAGATATCCTGATAGACGTCGACGACCGGATCGCCGTATTTATTGTTCGGCTTATCGACAAAAGGCCCTACCGGCTTGCCGCCAGGGTCGCGCAGCACTCCTGCCCACGTGGCTTTTCCGGCCTTGGCCATATACTTCGGACCGCACCTGATCATCGGTACTTCCATGCTTGCCAGCTCTGCTCCGGCCCTGTACGCCATGGCTCTGCCGTCGCCCACACAAGCGGGAGAGAGGCGCGTATTGAACATTCTCGCGGGCGTCGACGCGGGATAGAGGCGCATGACCGAGCCCGTGCTCACTATAACCGCCTTTGCCTTTATGACAATGACCTCGTCTTCCCGTGTACTCACGCCTATCGCGCCACCTACCATGCCATTCTCATGAATCAAATCAAAACACATTGCACGGTTGAGGATTTCTGCACCGCGCTTTTCAGCCTCATGTGCAAGAATCTTTTTCTGTTCTTTGCCGGCATAATGCAGATGGGTGAGAACATCGCCGGGAAATCCGTGCCCCGCAAACTCATAGTGGCCGTTATATTTCATCGGGATGCCCCATTGGTGCCATAGCTTGACAATTTCGTGTGACCTTTCAAACCAGGTACGGATGAATTTACGGGGCCTCAAGCCTCCCTGCTGGCCTTTCTGAAAATCGGCCAATAGGGGTTCGATATCAGGCCCGTGCACCTCGGGGATGTAACACATGAAATGATCGTTACCCAGGCCTCCCGAGCCGCTGTAGAGCACATTCGACTTCTCGGCAACAAGAACCCTCGCTCCGCCCTCAGCGGCCCTGATTGCGCCCATCAGGCCTGCAATCCCGCCGCCGACGCAAAGCACATCCGTCTCGATGTATCGCTCTTTAAATTCTACCTTGTTCATTACGAAACCATACTAATGAGACCTGCGCTTTGTCAAGAAAAACCAAGGGCGGGGTTTACCGCCCCGCCCTTGGATGCGCCGTGCAGTAAGCGACTTAATGACCGGCCGGAAAGAATGCGCTGCTTACGAGGATAAGCACGCCAAGGAGGACGACTCCGAGGATGAGACTATAGGCAATCAGTTTCTTTTCCACCGGGAGTAACGGCTCATACTCCATCTTTTTCAGTTCTTCGCCGATTCGCTGTTCTTCAGCCATTGTGTGCCTCCTTATTAGCCGCCGATGATGGGCGGTTTAACGCCATGGAAAAAGATCCACGATATCCCAAGGCCCATCCAGATAATGAACCCGAAAAGGGCCACAACGTAGACCAATGCGAGTTTGCCGATCCCCTCCTCCCAGAGCTTTCTGAAGTTCGACACGAGACCTATGGAGAAAAAGGTGAGAGCAAAGAAGAGCGACCTGAAAACATCTGCCGCCCCACTCCCGGCCTTTGCTGCGTTAAGCTGACCCGGTAGTTTCAGACAGATGAAGAGCATGACGAGAAATGTAAGCGCATAGCCGATGATGAACTTCGGGAATCTGTGCCATATTTCCACCACCTTGACCTTCTCACCCGGTTTGCATTCGATGACCGTGCACCATATCACTGCAAGGATGAACGCCCAAACCCCGATCATGATATCGATAAATATCTTGACCGTGGTTGCGGTTGAAAGTATCCACCCCGGTTCATATCTGTATCCCCTGGACAGCGAGCGCCTTGGCTAAGATGAGAGAATCGACGATCTGACCGCTCGCCACCGCTGCTCCGTCCGTTTTCACGGCAAGCGCCATCCAGGCGCCTGCCGTAAGGGGGTCGTTATAAAGAAATGATTGCGCGAGGAAGGGTAGAAAGATTAGTTCCACCACGGCAAAGATGACGACCAATGAAGATACCATGATGGCCACAATAGGCCTTGCCCTGATGGCAGCCCCGGTAGCGATCGCAGCCGAGACGCCGCATATCGAGATACCGGAGGCAAGCGGAGCTGCCCACTCCCTGCTGAATTTGAACCACGTCCGTGCCATCAGATAGACGAGCGCCCAATAGAGGAGGTAGGCAACAACAATAGAGCAGAGGCCCAGAAACATGATCTTTGTCGCAAGCGCCATCGCTGTCACGGCCTTCACGCCCAGCGCTGCGCCGAGAATGACAATCGCCGTTTTGATGTACCACTCGGGTCGGGCCGCCTCTCTTAAGGATTCGGCAAATTTTGGGATGAAGTTGCTGATAAACAGGCCGGCGAGCAGCGCGCAGATCAGTCCGGCCTCCTGCGTCAGCCGTAAAGACCATGAAAGGTTGAACTTCTTTATGTCACCCGGCGCATTCGCAGCGATATTGGCAAAGCTTCCCACAAGGACGCAGGCATAGGTGAGCCAGAATATCACGGTAAAGCCATATACAAACTTACCGAGTTTCAGACCAAGACATGCTGCACCGATGGTAAGAACAACGAGGTACGCAACGTAGGTCAAAAAGAGAGAGAGAAAGCTGGACAACGCGGCGTAATTCTTTGAAAACGGACCGATGGACTTCGAAAGCTCTGTCCAGATCTTCGGCGTTACCACCCATCCGATGATATCCAGTCCCGCAAGCGATCCGAGGCTGAGGACAAAGACCAGAAACCCGAGGTACACCGCCCACCAATCTTCAGTGTTAAACTGGCTCTTCTGATTGCTCATATTCTGGCCACCTCCTCGTACGCGATAGTGAAGAGAATTTCGGATTGTCTAGCCCATTATAACGCGCTTGAGGAAAGTGTCAAGAAAATTAATCCTTGTAGTATACTATTGCGAGGATTGTATGCCTATCGAGATCAAAGGACAGATCGAAAGGGTCACCTTCTACAACGAAGAGAACAGCTACATCATCGCCAAGATACGGGTAACGGGAAGGAACGACCTCGTCACCATTGTGGGGAACATTCCCTGCATGAGTCCAGGCGAAGTGCTGAAATTACAGGGTGAGTGGCAGACCCACCCCAGGTATGGCCAACAATTCAAATTCTCCGCCTACGAATCTATAATTCCCGCCACCATTGCCGGCATCGAGCGCTATCTCAGCTCAGGACTCATCAAGGGCATCGGCCCGGTTATGGCGCGTAGGCTCGTTGCGAAATTCGGCACAGAGACGCTGGATGTAATCGGACATGACAGCGAACGGTTGCGCGAAGTAGAAGGCATCGCGGACAAACGGATCGAGATGATACGGAAGGCGTGGGACGAGCAAAAAGAGATCCGTGATGTGATGGTCTTCCTGCAGGGCTATGGTGTGAGTCCTGCGTACGCTACCAAGATATTCAAGCAGTACGGCAGGGAGGCTATAGCTGTCGTCCGTGAGAACCCGTACAGGCTTGCGGAGGAAGTCTTCGGCATAGGCTTTCTGACTGCGGACAAGATCGCCGAGAAGCTGGGTATATCGAAAGATTCACCGCTTCGCGCCAAGGCGGGCATCCAGTACGTGCTCAATCAGCTCGCAGACGATGGTCATACCTTCTATCCGTTCAAGCCCCTCACGGCGGAGTGCAGCAAAATTCTCGGGATTGAAGAAGCAACGCTGTTGGAAGCGTTTCAGGCCGCTGCTGCAGAAAGGAAGATCGTCATCGAGGACAGGGAAAGTTCAACCCTCGGCGATAACGCTGTCTATCTCACGCCGCTCCATGTGGCTGAGACCGGTATAGCGCGGCTTCTCATGACTCTTAACGCGAGCCCGAAGCAGCTCCAGCTCATGGACCGCGAAGGAGCGCTTCTGTCGGCGCAGAAGGAACTGAACATAACGCTTGCAGATCAGCAGCTCAAAGCAGTTCTGGAAGCACTCGATAGAAAGGTAATGGTTATCACCGGAGGTCCCGGCACAGGAAAGACGACTATCATACGGACCATCACGCACGTCTACGCAGCGAACAGGCAGAAGATCGTGCTCGCTGCGCCCACAGGCCGGGCAGCAAAGCGCATGCAGGAGGCCACCGGCCGCGAAGCCAAGACGATCCACAGGCTGCTGGAGTTCAGCCCCAGGATCGGAAAGTTCAAGCGGGACGAGGAGGAACCGATTGACGCAGACCTGGTAGTGATCGACGAAATGTCCATGGTAGATACTATGCTGATGTACAGCCTCTTGAAAGCGATACCTCAGAAGGCCACGCTTATCCTGGTTGGCGACGTCGATCAGTTACCGTCGGTAGGTCCGGGAAACGTAATCCGCGATATCATAGACTCGCGCGTCGTGCCGACCGTGCGCTTCAACGAGATCTTCAGGCAAGCGCGACAGAGTGAGATCATCGTCAATGCCCATCGCGTCAACAATGGCCAGATGCCGGACTTCGAGGCATTGAGTGAATCTTCTACCGATTTCCACTTCATAGAGGTGGAAGAGCCGGAGAAGGCGCTGCAGCGCATTGTCGCTCTTTGCAAGGAAAAGATACCGGCCAAGTTTGGTTACAACACGCTCAAGGATATTCAGGTGCTCACTCCCATGCACAAAGGCACCATAGGCGCCTTGAACTTGAATGTAGAGCTGCAGCGTGAGCTCAATCCTTCAAACGATGAGATCGCACGCGCAGGCAGGACGTTCAAGAACGGCGACAAGGTGATGCAGATCAGGAACAACTATGATAAGGACGTATACAACGGCGATATCGGCCGCATCAGCGCCATCGACCGCGAGGAGCAGGAAGTGACGGTCAATTTCGACGGCAAGCTCGTCGCCTATGATTTCTCTGAGTTGGATGAGCTTGTTCTCGCCTACGCCACATCGATCCACAAGGCGCAGGGCTCTGAATACCCGGTGGTGGTCATGCCGATTCTCATCCAGCATTTCGTGCTATTGCAGCGCAACCTGCTCTACACGGGAATCACTCGCGGAAAGAAACTCGTCATCATCATAGGAACGAAGAAAGCCCTCGCCATCGCCATTCACAACAACAAGCCGCGGATGCGCTACACGCTGCTGAAACAGCGGCTGATGAGCCACTGAGTCAATTAGTCAGTGGGTACCAAATGCTTTTGCGATTGCATATAGTAGCACTATGTGCTAACCTACCTGCATATGGTACAGAGACGATTCTGGCTGAATAAGATTCGGGAGGCCTTGAAGAAACGTTCCGTCCTTTGGCTTTCAGGGGTGCGTCGCGTCGGCAAGACAGTGCTCTGCCAGAGCCTTCCCAACATTGACTATTTTGATTGCGAGCTGCCAAGGGTGAGGCGCATAATGGAGGATCCCCAGTCTTTCCTGGATGACTTGCACGGCCGCACCGTTGTCCTGGATGAAATCCATCGCCTGGCAAATCCATCTGAAATTCTAAAAATCGCCGCGGACCACTATCCGAATACAAAGATTGTCGCTACGGGGTCATCGACCCTCGGTGCTTCAGCAAAATTCAGAGACACGCTCGCCGGGCGTAAACAGGAGTTGTGGCTGACACCCATGATTTCTGCCGATCTCACTGATTTTCAACAGACCGACCTTCATCACCGCTTTCTTCGAGGGGGGCTGCCTCCCTTTTTCCTCGCTGAAGAACCGCCGGACCGGGATTTTCAGGAATGGATGGAAGCATACTGGGCCAAAGACATTCAGGAGCTTTTCAGACTTGAGCGGCGGTATTCCTTTCTAAAGTTCGTCGAACTCCTGCTTGCGCAGAGCGGAGGGATATTTGAAGCGACGAGCTTTGCCCGTCCTTGCGAGGTCAGCCGTGCAACCATTTCCAACTATCTCTCGGTGCTCGAAGCAACGTTTGTGGTCCATGTTGTCCGCCCGTTCAGTTCCCATCGTCCCACGGAGATCGTCTCCGCCCCCAAGGTTTATGGCTTCGATACCGGCTTCATCTGTTATTACCGGGGATGGCATGAATTGCGGTCGGAGGATGCGGGTACGCTTTGGGAACACTTTGTGTTGAATGAAATACTCGCACAGACTCAATCCCGCGCAATCTCATACTGGAGAGACAAGCGGGGCCACGAGGTCGACTTTGTCCTGGCCAAGCGACGCTCGGAACCTTTAGCGATTGAGTGTAAATGGTCTGCATCCGACTTTGATGCAACGAATATCAAGAGCTTCAGGAGACAGTACCCACGCGGCGATAACTTTGTCGTAGCCGCCGACGTAAAAAGGTCTTTCACAAGTCGCTACGAGGATGTCCGGGTCAGATTCGTGGGCCTGAAAGACCTCGTTGATGCCCTGTTGCCATAGCCTATTCCATAACTATGGGGCGTATCGTCCCCATCCTCATCCAGCATTTCGTGCTATTGCAGCGCAACCTGCTCTACACCGGCATCACACGAGGCAAGAAACTCGTCATCATCGTAGGAACGAAGAAAGCACTCGCCATAGCAATCCACAACAACAAGCCGCGGATGCGCTACACACTGCTGAAAGAACGATTGATGAAGTATGTAGGTTTCAATAAAGTACCGTAAATTTTCAACAAAGTGACGTCACTTTATTGAAAATTACCGCTTAACTACTCGTAAATATTACTATATAGGGCGAAGTACCGCTGTGTCTGTATCTATTCCTAAAGGACTGCCGGATTAGCCCCAAAAATAGCTAGGCGTAACCCTGAAAACGATAAAGCACCGTGCGGTGTGTTGTTCCGCTCAGGAGCCTGAGCCGTTCCTCACCAGCGGGTAACGGCGGTGCGAAAAATCTATGGGAGTCTTCCTGCTAAATAAAGCCAACTGTGTCCCTGGGGCCGTCTTTAGCTTCGACTCTGCCTCCTTCCCCCGCTAATGGTAATCCCTATTCCCCTTCAGGCCAGTCCAGCTTAGAAAGGTCTGCTTCAGAGAGCCTGCCATGATATCCGAACGCGGTTTCAAGACTTTCGTTCAACCATTCTGCCGCCTTCGGCGTTAATTCAACCGCTGCCTGCTGCAGATATGCATGCCGGGGATTAGTGTTACCATGCCCCAGTTTCATATTGCGCTCAGTAGAAGTAAATGAATTGCCTGCAAACTTCTCCATAAGTTCGTTCAGTGATACACCGTTCCTCAGCTGGCCGGCTACAAATTCAGCATCCCTAACCCGGATATAGTGGGGCCATTTGGCTTTCCAGTCCCGTAATTCTATATCGGCTGCAGTTGCATCATCGCGCCCCGGCTCGTGCTGAACGCCAGCAGCACGACCGTAAATTAAGATGTCGCTGGGATCTTTCACAAGTGTGCCCATGAACATGATAGCCCCGTCTCTCACCTTGCGTGGCCTCTTTCCCTTGGGAAATGTACACGCCCAGTGACAGCCCAATCTCCGAACTTCTTGCAGTATGGAAAAGTCCCAGGGCCTTCTATCAGAGCTTATGCCAAAAAACTTCACGATCCATTGGGCCTGTGTTGGCGAGACGCTGCCCTCGCCGACTATGGCCTCCGGTATTCCCATATCTTTTCCATAATCCTTGAAGTGATGTGCCTTGTTACTTCGGCCACCGGCTCGCTGTACACGGTCGATATATTTTTTCCACTTTGAGAGCTCCACATTTGTGAGACAAGGGCCGGCGCTATTCCATAAAGACTCGAAATAAGATTTTGCCTCTAGGATCAGTTCCTGATTTCCCGTAACTAGGCCAAACTCATGGTTCCGCAATAATGCTGCATGGGTAAGGTTTGCGGATGTTACGATTGCCTTTGATGAGTCAAAAACATAGGCTTTAGCGTGCAGGTTTCGAATGCCTTTAATTTCTGCGCCCATATCGAGCAAGAATTCCAAAGCCCTAAGATCAGATACTCCTTTATAAAAATGTTCCAGATTAAATCGGGTGACGAGTTTTACTTTGATATCTTTTTGCCCCAAAAGTTCTTTGACAGGGCGCAACTGAACAAATGGCGTTATCAGCAAAATCTCATCCGCCGCTTGATTCACGGCCTTGCTGAAGACTTTGTGCCAATCCCTGTCAACAAAGAAAAAACTCATATTTTCGCCTTGTGATACTTTATAAGCTCCCAGAAATATTATCCTCTCGATCCCTTGTCTGTTTCATCTTACGCCGTGACTGGTCTGTCTCATTCATCCACAATGTTTAGGGTATGTCCTCCGGTTGAGCACAGAGATCTGCTGCTCCTAGTAGACATAGCTGCGCACGAGACGCTTTTGAGTACGGACTATCAGGAAGCGTTTTTCGACGCAGTTGATCTACTATTGCCATAATCGGTAGAAGATCAGCCGCACCTTCGTGCGCATTTGCTACCGTGACTAAGTCTAACAAGGTGGTGTGGAGGTCGATAATATCGCGCATGACCTTTTTTCGTGCTGAAACAAGTTTAGGCAGGTCGAGACCGTAAAGCTCACGTGAACGCTGTACGCGCAATCTTGCCGATCCCACACAAACTCTGCTTGCACACATTCTGCCGTCTGCCCCAACATCGATGAGGTCAACATCCTTCCGGATTACCGGATCGAGCAGGACTGGCCGCTCATCATTCACACACCGATTATCCCAGCATGCCTTTGGGCTCCCCTCCATAAGTGGGAACCAACTCGACTTGCCTTCTATGGCCTCAGTATCCTCGTTGGTACTGACGCGATTAGAACGTTGCGCCGACAATCGAAAATTCTCCCAGGAAAAAGCGAGCCATCCGTAACCATCGTCAGTTTCGATATCAGATCGTTTTGCTTCAATCTTTGGTCGATAATGATCGACATCAAGAAAGGACTGAACTTCCGGGCTCTCCGAGTACCAGCACTTTCCATATGACATTTTCGCAAGATAGCGAGCAAATACCCTCCAAACATGCGATTTTTTCTTTATAAATCGGGCTCTTTCCTTTTTCGGCAATGCTTCAAGTTTCTGCTGTGTTCGCTCCGCAACCTTAAGAACCTTCTCCGGGATCGCTGTCGAATCACGCCTTACATAAATCATGCGCTAGCTCCCTTCTTGTCAAGGAGCTTCTTAATGAGAGTCTGCATTGCCCGGCGACGTACGTCGATTTGCTCGGGTGAGAGCGGTGGTCGATCCGCATAACGCACATCTTGCCATGCACGTAGGAAATCCTGATAAAGCGGTTCACGATCTTCGAACATGAAGCCGAGCCGACTTAGCGCGTCATTGAGCTCGATAAGCCGAAGCTCCTGCTTCCTTGTCCGTTTCTTGGCCTGCGCAATGACATTGCGTTCGTCGAGCTGCCGTTGAGTCTCTTGATCGAGACTGGTCGGCAGGCCAAAAATTTCCGTAAGCGTTGCCGTGAACCCCATACCTCGTGGATTTGCGTAGGGCTCCTTCACTCTGACTCGCTTCTCACCATCAAAATACATCACTCGAACTTCTTTTTTCTCCAACCCTGAAACAGTGAGCGGGTTATGCGTTGTGAGAATCAGTTGGCACCGGTTGGCTTCAGCCTGCATCCAGGTTTGGATCAATTCAAGGTACCGATGTTGCCAGGCGGGATTAAGATGAGTGTCAGGTTCATCCAGCAGAAACAGTGTCTTCTTGCCTCGTGACAGACGTATCAGACCTAACACCATCAAGAGCTGACGTTCCCCATCAGATAGGTCACCGAACCCTATTTCGCCTGTAACGTCGTTTCTATGCGTGACCCAGACCTGCACCCAGCGGATCAGGTCAGATATATCGATGCTCTCCAGCGCTTCGAACATTGCGAGATCACCGCTGAAATTGGAAGCAAACGTGCGCAATGCTTTTTCGTCTCGCAGATAGAGGCAGTATTGTTGTTCGTCGCCTCCTTTGTCACGATAGTCATCGAGTACCCGTATGGTCCGCGCAATCGGGAAGAATGCCACTTCACGCAAGAGGCGAGCACATCGGCCCGGTCTCCCGCCCGCGCCCCAGAAATCCGAGGGCACCTTACCCCCACGTGTCGAGCTTGCGAACCATGGTTCTCGACACAAAATCATGGCTGAATGAAATCCTATGATGCCTAACGTATCTTCGAGAAGCCTACTAATCTTTTTGTCTGGGAACGCGAAGAAGGAGAGCAGTGCGAGTACACCGTGAATTGGTCGACAATAGAACAGACGCCTTTTGTCTGGGCTTGAGGCGTCGAGATTCTCTGCCTCATTGCTCTTAACCCAGCGGTAATATCGGGCTTGATGCGAATGGAAGAGGGATTCGAGCCAACTATTACCGCCAGAGTAGTAACCAAAGACAAGTTCCGGGAACAGTTCGTCCTTGTGACGCCTGAATTCGGCGCCGGTTATTTGTTCGCCGTCAACTGTCAACCCCCACTCGTTCGCGCGACCCCACAATCGTACCTTCTTATTCTCAATTCGGTATTCAAGCTCAAAGTCAAAAGGTGGTGGCGGTTCGTCGAGGTCAAAGTTGCGAAAAATAGAGGCGATCGCCTCTATTAAGTTAGACTTGCCGGTACCATTTTCACCAATTATGACGGTAGTCATGCATTCTTCGTCGAAGTCGATCTCGATGTTGCGGAGGTTCTTAAACTCATCAATCCATAATCGGTCGAGCCTCATCAGGTTACCTCTACCAGATCCCCTGTTTTTTTCAACCACGCTTGGTTGTACTCGTCGGAAAGCTGTTTGTAAAAATCAACGATAGGTAAGCCCGAAGCTTCGTAAAGCTGTTCGGCGCTCGCCTTGCCCCCTAAATCCCGTAGCTTGTCGGTTAGAAAAGGTTTCCCCTTTACGTCTGAGTCGCGCCTTTTTCTTGGCACAGTGTACCCCCTTTGCTGATTAAGCTCTTTTCGAGGAGATGCAGGCTCTTGGTGCGGCCGCTTAGTATGTGTGGAAATATCGGCAAAATGGGCAAGAATACGCGCCAGTAGTACCGATGCCGGCTCATCATTTGGGTCTTGCGGGACAAGCTCTCCCCGAAAGGCTTTGGAGAGAATGATCTCTGGCACGGGTTCCACAAGCTCTAAAGCCTCTTTAAATTGTGTTTCAAGGTCATCGGCCTTACTAAAGAGGGATTCGACAAAGCGTACTATTTCTTCCTGTTCCCCAATAGACGGAAGAGGGACCGCTATCGTTTCGATGCGATGCAAAGCTAATTTTCCTTGGGCTGCGGAAGAGATCCTGTTCCTTATTAGTTCTTGCGCAATTGCCGATCTTAACCAAAATGCTAAATACTTGTTATTGCAGTTCGAGAGACCGCATATTTTTGCTGCATTTTCAGTCAGGTTTGCACCATTCAACTCTTTTGGTATGATACCGGCATCCCCTATGTATGCGCCAACGATTGTTACATAAATATCGCCATCGGCAACGGTATAATTTTTGATTCGTTTTTGAACCTCAGGGGTTAGATATTCCAATTGATTCAAAGTGACTGTTCCGTTTTTTAAATCCCCAGCCTTGATATATGGGTACCCGGTATTATAATCGACAAGTTTTCCCCCTTTCGGAAGTCTCTTTCCGCCTTTAACTCTGCCTAAGTGTTTAATAGAAGTTACAAACCATGATTCAGGCATATCCCTCAAATCATAGCCAGCGGCAGCAAGGTCAGCATTTACATCTTCTTGCTCCACATTGTGCAAATTCCGCATAACGGTGTTTGGATTTTGTTGTCTCCACTCCTCCGTCAATCTTCCGGAACATGCGGCGGCGAGGATTGACTGACGGAGGTTCTGGATGATTTCAGGTATTTCATCCAGTAGCGCCTTTGCCTCTTTCATTTTCCCCAGTAACGATTCGAGCTTTTCAGCTATACGTTGTTGTTCGAAGAGGGGTGGAAGGGGAATACTTATTGAGTAAAGATCATTTCTATTTATGCCTGGTATGGCTGTAGACTTGTCCAATTCCTCTAACTTGATATTACTTAACAAATAATACAGGAAAGAGTATTCGATCAAAGATAACTGATCAACATAATAAGTAGTATCGATAGGCCAACATTTGGTTTGCGAGTAATGCACCTTCCCAACAGAACCTTTTCTTCCGATAATAATCGTGGGGCCAATTGTTAGCGATTGATTATGAAAACCCACAATCCCGTTTGACCCGTAAACTGGATATTCGCCATCTTCTCTAATTTCCTTCTTTAGTCCTTTACCATATTTAACATTTAAAATATTTTCCAATTTGCACCACACCCAATTCTCCGGAATATGATATGGCCGCTCGTCCTCGGGTACTAAGGCTGCCTTCAGCCTATCTTCTGCGGTCAGCACGTCTTCTTTTTTCTTTGCCACCATTAGGCTCCAACCCCTGTCTGCCGAAGCTCTTTGACAACTTGACGGAGCAGACCGACAGCCTCTTCAAGCTTGCCTATTGCATCCTCAGCGATGCCTGCCGGATCATCAAACCCGTTAACCCGTTTCATTGAACTGTCAGCGATCAAACCCTGGTCAAGATTGTCTCCTTTTGCCTTTATCTTCTCGCGGGTCAGGACAGACCAGCGACCCTCAGGGTCCTTGTGCTCATGCCTGTCTTCGGCATTATAGGCAAGTTCAAAGTTCTTGAAATATTCCTCAGTAAATGGAGTCCGCACCCCGAAGCCCGGCATGTTTGTGCGCATATCATAGAACCCGACTTCCTTGGTGTTGTCTTTATCTGTCTTCTCCCGTGTAAAGAAAAGGACGTTTGTCTTGACGCCCTGAGCATAAAAGATGCCGGTGGGAAGACGCAGGACCGTATGAAGGCTACACTTGTTCATCAGGTCTGCCCTGACCTTCTGACCATCACCCTCCTGGAAGAGGACGTTGTCAGGCAGCACAACAGCAGCGCGTGATGTGCCGTTTGGCTTTAACGAACGATAAATCACCTGCAGGAAGTTCAGTTGTTTGTTTGAAGACGGATAGGTCAAATCGTCACGTGTGGGTCGCTCGCCGCCTTTCTTGGTGCCGAATGGAGGGTTAGTCAATATGACGTCATATTCCTTGAATGCCTTGCCGGCATTTGAGAGGGTATCTGCCAGCAGTATCCTGCCCCCTATGTCGTGGAGCATGGCGTTCATAAGGGCCAGACGGTGAGCGTCCTGCACAAGCTCAACGCCGGTAAATGCCTCATTCCGTTGAAACTGCTGCTCTCTTTCCTTGAGGTTAAAGAGATCATCGGTTCTTTCTTTAATCTGCCGGTCTGCCGCGATCATAAACCCGAAGGTCCCGCAGGCAGGGTCTCCACACTGCTCGCCGGGCTGGGGCTCAACAAGTCTCACCATGACATTAATGAGAGGGCGCGGTGTGAAATATTGCCCGGCCCCCGACTTCTTCTCGTTGGCATTCTTCTGTAGGAGCCCCTCATATAGATCGCCGAGGCCTTCATGCTTTGCGCTGTACCAGTCAAGATTGTCGATGGACTTTATAATCTTTTCCAGGTTTTTGGGCTCATCGATGCTTGTACGGGAGTTGGCGTATATCTCCTTGATTCTTCCCTTCCCTTCTTCTCCCAGATGCCTCAGCAGGTCCAGATAGAATCTTTTCAGATCGATCCCGTGCTCATGTAAGAGGTCGTCCCATCTGTATCCTTCTGGAATATTCTTTTCAGCGCCCGTCTCTTTCGCCATTTTTAAAAAAAGGATATAAGTCAATTCGGTCACGTATTGGTGGTATGTGATGCCGTCGTCTCTGAGCACATCACAGAGGCTCCAGAGTTTTTGAACGATCTCCTGCGTTGTCACGCTGTTTTTCTCCTTTCCGGATAAAGGGCGCCATTTATTGCGTCAAGAACCGTATTTAGCTGCCCTTCAAAAATTTTGTTTATTCTGTCAAAACCGCCGTGCGTCATGAAGGCCCCTTTGTCGAAGTCATCGTGTTCGATAACGGTTTCGGTGATCAACTGCTTTTCTATCCGCTCAAGCCACTGTCTCTGCATCTTTGTCCACGCTTTGAGGCCGTATACCTTTTTCATCGCCTGTTTCATCCGCTCTTCGTGGCTCACGAGTGGGTCGCCCAAGGCCTGTCTGCGGACAAAAGAGATGATATCCGCTGCAATATCCTCATTTGTCCATTCCCGCCAGGCGATCCTCAGGTTCGTCGCTGTAAAGCCCTGTTCATCGAGAGCCATCTTCAGTTCTCTCAGCCCTTGACGGGTCAGCTCACGGGGACGCTGACAGACAAGAGCCAACGCAGGAATCCTGTTGATGTTGTCGACGACAAAGGTCTTGAATTCATTTAAAAAATCTTCAGGCTTATCGCCTTTGCCGTAGCCTCGTGTAAGGGATGCCAATTCGTCTTCATGGTTTGAAATCAACTGTTTTTGCGGTTGATAACGATTTTCATCAAGAAAGGCAAGAAGGTTCTGCTTGCCCCTGATCATCTCTTTGAACTGGCTGATGGGCTTTTGTTTAAGGGATGTGATAAATTGCAGAATGGTCTGCCCGTCTGTCAGGATTTCGAAGGCCTCCTGCTCCTCCTCACTCATCGCTCGCGCCTTCCTGTACAGCTTTGCGATGATCTGGCCCATGTGTCTCGTCTGGTCTTCCTCTGATTCCAGAACGAAGAGTTCGTCAAAGAGCGTCTGGAGGGAAACGGTGGGGTTCGGAGAAATCGGTTTCATGTTCGTAACGGGTTCGAGGGCTTCGTAGAGCCCTACGGCGTCATAAACGTTGAAATGGTCTTTCCGAATCCTGTCGCAAAGCCTGGTTGCCCGTCCAAGCATCTGCTCATAAAGAATACGTGAACGAACCCTGCGAAGAAAGACAATGTTGCAGATTTCAGGGACATCAATGCCCGTGGTAAGAAGATCAACAGTCACGGCTATGGTGGGATACTTCTCGTTCTTGTATTTACGGATTGTCTCAAGGGGCTTGTCTATTGAACCGGTTATCTTGGTGATTGTGTCATCATCTATCCGACCGAGGACTTCCTCGAACTCTTCCTTGAGAATCTTCACAATGAGGTCAGCATGATCATCAGAGGAGGCGAAGATAAGTGATTTCTCATCGCTGTCCGGATCAAGCTCCTGGACAAGCACCTTTGCGACTGTGCGGTTGAATTTCTCGGTAATTACCAGCTTGTTAAAGGAGTCTATTTCGAGTGTGAGGTCATCGGGAATGTTTTCCAGGTTGGTAATTTGACCTGTGACCTTGTCATATACCGGGACGGTTTCACCTTTCTTCCAGGTTATGCCCTGCTTCTTCAGTTTGGTCTCTATCTGATGGGGTGGTTCATGGTCAACGAGCCAGCCATCAATAACCGCTTCACGATAGCTGTAGGTGAAAACCGGCTTATCGAATATCTCGACTGTATGAGGGGCCGGCGTCGCGGTGAGGCCGATCTTGACCGAGTCAAAATACTCCAGCACCTTGCGATACTTGCTGATATAGTCCTTTTCGTCGCGGTAAAGGAGTTCCACTTCGCCTAATTCCTTGTCAAGCGTGTACCCTCGGTGGGCTTCGTCCACTACTATACAGTCATATTGATCGACGGTAGGGATTTCGTCGTCATTGGTGCTGAACATAATACGATGGATCACCCCTTGCACCGTTGCTATGTGGACTTTTGTGGTCTCCTCCGGTTTCGATGCGTCAATCTCCTGTAAATCGAAAATCTGGTCAAAAGTGTGTAAATCTTCGAGGCGGGTTTCTTTGAAGGCATCGGCAGCCTGTTCCCCAAGAGCATTACGATCCACGAGAAAGAGAATTCGCCTGAACCGGCCTGATTTTATCAAGCGATATATGAGGCCGATGGCTGTTCTCGTCTTTCCTGTGCCCGTCGCCATTGCCAAAAGGATTGCCGTCTTGCCTTTTTCCAGTGACTCTTCGACCTTCTTGATGGCCGTCTTCTGGTAGTCTCTCAGGTCGAGATAATCAAGGGGCTCTTTTTTGAGCTTCTCGGTGGCTGCCTTTATATTCTGCTTAAAGAGATCTGTAATGCCCTCTGGGGTATACCATGCCTGTAAAGGTTTCGGATGGTTCGTTGATTGACGACCATCAAGAAACCATATCCCTGATTTGTGCTCAAGCTGTTTCAGATAGGGACGACTATTGGTCGAGAACAGGAATGGCACCCAGTAATCTCCCCACGGTCCACCTATAAACTTTCCTTCATCCTTAATCTGAACGCCTTTAGCATACCGCTTTGCCTGCTGTAAATCGGAAACAACGTCCTTTGCTGTCTTTTTGGCCTCAACCACACCAACAAGGTTCATCCCGACAAAGAGCGTATAATCGGCAGGCCCTGTGGCGGTGGGCCATTCGGCGATAGCTTTGTTGACCCCTTTTTCCGGGCGCGTTCCTTTTGCGTAACGGATATTCTGACTGTCTGCGAGCCATCCCGCGGCAGTCAGCTGTTCATCAATGAGCACCCTTGTTTCGGCCTCTGACAGATTCATTCGACTGGCCATTTGCGCGGATACTTTTTTGCGGGTTGCCTTTGCTTCAGACGTAACCTCCAGGGTCTTCAGTTTTTCGAGTTCGACCTGGAGTCTGTTGTAGTCCTCTTCGAGCTTGGAGGACTGCTGCCTGAGCGTCGCATTCAGTGCGAGCAGGTCCTGGGCATCGAGAAAACTTTTCTGAGGCGGGGCGAAATCTGGAGGACTGAAATCGCTCTTCCCATAAATCTGTCTAAACCATACACCCAGTCTATACGCGAATTGCAGATGGGTTTGCGCCGATTCAATCGTGCCAAAAACCTCATGGGTGGCTTTGTTACCGACTTTTCGCAAAGAGTGGAAGAGCGGAAGCAGTCGATCAGGGATTACGCCGTTATTACTGAGAGCGCTGATTCTCGAAATCTGTGTCCCTCCGACCGGGTCTTCTATTCCTTCATACGCCATCAAATACTTCACCAAGGCTTCGGCAAACATCCGCAACTTGATTAAAGACGTATTTGGATCGATATATAAATTGCGTTCGGCAAGCTCACCGAGTTCATTGAGCACAGGCCAATCAGGGGAAAGGTAGCTGAAGTTGCTCACAATAGTTTCCCCGTTTTGATGCTGTATGCCTGTAAGCGTGTTACTATTAAATGGTCCAGTAAGTTGACACCGAACTGTGTAGCAAGATCCTCAAGTCTGGTCGTCATCTGCAGATCGTTTTCGGAAGGTACCGGCTGACCATCAGGATGGTTATGAACGAGCACCAGGGCAGTTGCATTGTGAACCAGCGCCGGCTTGAGCACTTCCCGAGGATACAGGGGTGATCGATCCACCGTACCCGTCGCCAGTTCTTGATGATGGATAATCCGCCTGGCATCATCAAGATAGAGTCCGTAAATGCACTCGGTTGCGCGCGGGCCCAGGTGCAACCGGACAAATGCGAAGATGTCTTCAGGACCAGAAATGGATTGTTGGTGCTCAACAGCGGTCTCCAGAGATCGCGTCAGACAGGCGCGGATCACATGGAGGAACGTGATGGTTTCAGGACCAATCCCTTTTATCTCCGTTACCTGCCCATCAGACTGCTGCAGCACGGAAAGGATACTTCCGAATCGCTTCAGGAGGGCCTTTGCGATGGGCTTCGTGTCCCTGCGAGGAATTGTATACGTCAGCAATAACTCCAGCAGCTCGTAATCGGCCAGAGCCTTCCGACCAGCCTTCAGAAAGCGCTCCTTCAGCCTTCGTCGGTGCCCGGCGGGAGAGTACTTCTTTTCAATGATCGTTTTCATCAGAGATATTTGTCTTCTACCTCAAACCGCAATCGCGTTTTGACCTTTGCCTCTCAACCTTACAACTATGCGCACCGCATTGGACGAAAAGTTGATATTGCGCCGCTCGCACAAAATAGTCAGACTAGGTGAGGTTTTGCTATAACACTCGTTTTCTCATACCCGAAATTGGAATGTCTTTGGCATCTTCCGAGAGCACCGCGCAGAGGCACGATTGCTTCGTGTTTTGCCACTTCCTTCACTGCATGGCGATGAGCCCTGAACCGGCTCCACGCGCCCGAGCCTCGAAAGCAGTGCCCGGATCTATATTCCCCTGTTAGAATTCTTTCACAAGCTGCCTGTTAATGCAACGAAAAAACTGGCAAAGACTGGAGAAACTGAGGGATTTACTCGTCCTCGCCGGGTCTCCAAAAGATGACATCTCGGGTTCACGTCTTGTGAAACTCTTCGCTTTTCCAAGTTATATCATCGCAATTTCGCATTATCACTTGACAACGATCCGCGCCTTCTGGTAATGCTTTAGTGTACAATTTAGGATACAGCGCTGGGGCGGCACTCCTTGAAACCCGCCATAAACTTGTACAACCGGGATCGGTTAGGTGGTCACTCTCAAGCAAAGACTGAATAAACTAACTGAGACGGCTTGGTACACACCCAAATATCTAACAATACAGCAAAAACTGAGATCAGCCAAGGACCCAGTCACCTTAGACTTCTCTCAGACCACATGGTTCGATCTTTGGCCGCTTGCGCAGCTTACAAAGATTGTATATGAGAGGCTAACGCGTTTTAAGCGTCCACTTATCATTGAGCTCCCGATTTCGTTGTCGACAATTAAGCCGCACGAAAAATTTAAGCCTCTCTGTTTTCTTGTGGATAGCGGGTTCCTGGGTCTTTTTATAAAGTATGGCGGTCACTGCCGAATCCAAGGAAAGCCTGTCAGTATCGAGTATAATCAGGAAACAGCCTCCCGGCTGGCAGAAAGATCTCTCGATGAGTTAGAACGGCACGGTTACCAAAGAAAAGCATACAAAGACCAGATTCTCGTGCCGCTGACACCTGTGGCGAGTCGCAACGACGTCGAACATTTGAAAACCGTGCTCCACGATTATGTCGAGGAATGGCTCAAGTTTTACGAGAAGGAGATCGCGGAAGGGGATTTTATCGATATTTTTTACCGAGAATTAACCGAAAACAGCGTGGAACATGCGGAAGGGGCAACGGCTTTTGTGGCTGCTCGTCTCCTTCGGTCAATATGGGATCTGCCAGAAAAATCACGGAGAGACATTCAGAGAATTCGGAGTGCAGGAAAACTCCCTTCAATGAAATTCTTTTTGACACAGCACGAGAACGAAGGTTTCCTAGAACTGGTTGTAGTTGACGACGGTCCCGGAATAGAAGGCACTCTCGACGTAGATAGCGGGGACCGAAAGAAGGCAGGTGGGGTATTCCGGTACGCCATGAGGCCAGACGTCAGTCGGCTCGAGCTTAAGACCAGGCTTAATAGAAAAAAAAGCCCGTTGACCGGTCTCGGCGAATGCGCAAGCTGCCTGGAACACTTACCAGGAATGCTGATGTTTCGAGAATCGAATGGAGGAACGTACTGTTATCCCAACGCCACAAAACTCCCTGGAGAACTGGTGAACCTTGGCTTTACCAACCTCAGGCGTTACAAGAATGAAACAACCAGAGGGTGCAACGTACAGCTGGCGCTCGCTATATCACCTTTATCATTACAAGGAAAGAAAATTGTTTTGAAGGATCCCGTTGCTCCATCTTTTGTATATTTGTCTCTCTTTTCGGGAGACAAATCACGTCCCAAAAGCGTAAAGGTTGACGCAGACTTCACGCAATTTGTGTCTGAAGCTCTGACGCAGTATTCAAACTGCATTATCGACCTAAGCGGAGCTTCCGCCGATAAGGACACTGCGTGGCACGTAATGAAAAAGATCCTTCCTGCCACTTGTGCCCGGCACGCCCCAGTGGTGCTGGTTGGCATAACTCGTCCGTTCGTTACCAGATTGAACGACGCAATTAACGAGATCAGAACAAACTTTCATAAATATGGAGATCAGTTCCAAGACGTCCAAAGTGGGAGCCAAGTGCCGCAGGGCTGGCTCGCTCTCAGCACTGATCTCGAACTGCACTTCATCGGTGGAACCCCGGAATTTTCAGACTATGTTAGTACGGGAGTAATTTCGGGCTCTTTTCCAACTTGGCATAAAGCATTTCGCAAGGTCGTAGAACAGGATCTTCACTTGTGTAACTATTCAGGACAATCCGTATCCTTGAATGAGGTCTTCTGGAGTTGGCAGGCAGGAGTCAGTTCTAGGATTGTGAGCTTAGCCAAGTCCAAAGGCTATGTCATGACAGATGTATGCGTCGAGCTTCCGAACGGTGATCGGACTGAGCGGTACATGGATCTGTACGAACTCGCCAGAGACAGCGAGATCAGACCTTTGCTTGCGGGAGTCATAGAGCGGGAAATCATGAGAACTGATCCCCAGATAATTGTCACATACTCTTCTCTAGCACGTCAGTTATGCGCCGACGTCTTGCGCAAGAGTGCCCTTGGCATAGGTCAGGTTGATCTGCCCACCCCATACTCAATCGCCAGTACAATAGCTTCTCTAAAACATTACAGGCTCAAGAAGGCTTTGATTTTTGCGGACGTAGTCAATACAGGTTCGCACGTCTTGAGAATTGTGCGAGGCTGTGGGACGGTCCCGTTACATGTTCTGTCAGCTTTTGCTCTACTGGACTCTCATCCTGATACTCGTATCCCGGAATGCGGAACACATTATAACTCCCTTCTGCGCCTTGCTAATCTTCCAGCAGTCGAGGAAAAGAACGTAACACACCGTGTAGATCCCTACACTTCCGCTCTTCAAAGAATGGGAGAGAAGGGCCTCGATCCCATGCCTCATCCCCGCGATGAACAAGCCGTGGGCTGGTTCTACAATTTCGTCACCCGGCAGAAAGCAATTGTCAACAGGCATTGTAGCAACCAAGCGGGTCATCATTTTGTGTTAGCTATTGATTTTCGCCAACTGGTTCGTAAAGATGCATTAACCCTTCTGATTCAGCACGTGCAAAGGTTCGCACGGCGATGTTCGGCATTAATTGTGCCAGCCGAATCTGTAATCGGCGGGGTTGTGGAGGAGGTCGCCGAGAAGCTCGGGTTTGAGCACGACCAAATTCTTTGGGCAGTTGAGAGCCGTAAGATAGTGCGGGAGCGTCGCCTATCCCCGTCCGACGAGGCAAAGCTGCGCAACGTGGCTCATGATAAGGAACCGGTCCTTTTCTTGGATGATGCCATCCATCACGGGCAGGGATTAACTGAAATTGCGGCTTACGTGGCCCAGTGTGGCTTGAAGCAGCTGCATGCTTGGTTCATTTTGGACAATCGGCCGCCTGGGGCGGCCATGTCGGAACGGGTGTCTTATGACGGCGTTTCCACACCACTTAGTATCCGTACCGGCGCGTTGATGCGTTCGTTTTTCCCCGTTTTCACTAGTCCTCTTTCATGTCCTTATTGCCGGATGGCGGAGGCTTACCATCGAGCGCTTCAATCCCACCCTAACGCACTCCTGGAGGAGTATATAAACATCAGGCTGGCCGAGATATTCCCCATCGATCTAAAGACCGCCGTTCTTGATCCTTGGCGACATTCCGCAACGGAGACAATTTCTGTCCCCTCTATCACTGACTTTGAATGCATGCCTGATTCCGTTATCTCCTCGGAGGCTTTTGAGATGGCTTTGTGGGAGATGAGCCAATACGAGGAAGGCATAATGACCCTGTTCAAAGCATTCAAGGGTCGGCAGGCAGCCAAGTATGACCATCTATTTGGCGTCATTCTCAGTAAAAACATCGCCACGCTTGAAAAACTGGGGCTAAGGCGCGAGTACGTGCAAGTTTTTCGCCAGATCGTAAGGGAGTGGACAGAAGACAATTGCTCAAAGTTGTTTGAGACCGCTCTTCTTTGGCCTCTGGAGGTACTTACCGAAGAAATATGTGGTTTTATACAAGGGAAAAGCGACGCGATGTTGTGTTCAGACTCGTGCCTTGCGATACTGCACGCCCTTATACACTACACTCTGCAAAATTGTGGAGAAGGGGACAGAAAAACCATCATCAAGGCTATGGAGTCGGTACAGAAGGAGACGCCAAAAGATCTCGTCACGTATGGGCTGGTCCAGTCGGTCTTCTCCTTCTTCACTCAGCAAGGAGACCCAGATCGTGAATTACTATGGGCGCTGACGTCCCTGGCAAAACGTCTTTTGGAGCATCGTGAACCTAGGCATAGAATTTATACACAAATTCCAAATCTTGCCGCTACGCTAACAGCTGAGCATGTGGAATCTACCCTCGGATTGGGCTCTGATGATACAAGTGATATTCAGACTTTCGCCATATTTTATTACCTGGCCGAGGTGGGAGGTGCAATCGCAACTCTTGTCCGTTTGGGACATCTAAATAAAAGCCCCACAATTGACCGTTTATTGTCTCTTATACAAATGGTTATGCAGCACAGGGCCGAATTACGCGAACAGTGGGTGCACGAGCAGAAACCATCAACCGCATACGTCCAGGAAAAGGTAGAGCTGATAAAAGAAAGTCTTTCGGAGATCGGCAGGCTCCTTAGTCATTCCAATCCTGACACCCAAGCCCAAGAAGTTTTCATTCTTCTCAAAGCCAGAATCTTTAAGCTGTACAACGATTTTATTGAGCCGCTCTGCAACAACTTAAAAAGGAGCATCAAAATTCCCGTTCGATTGGAGGACAGCATTCAATATGATACTAAAAACATCCACATTGTAGCTGAACCGGATTTGCTCAAAAGAGTCATCGACAGCGTGACCCAAAATGTGGCTGACAATTTTGCCGGGGAACTATTTTCGGAAATAATCATTGGCGGTGAAATAGACATTAATGGAAGGTGCGCGGTCTTTGTGAACAACCCGTGTGATCACGAGGAGGCCGAAGAAAAGTTTCGCGCAGGACCCGATTTTATCAGCCTATCAGCTCCACTTTATCGATTTGGCGCAAGATACACAGGCAGATACGACCGCGCACGAAAAGTATTCACCACTGGAATTCTGTTTGCTACCATTGTCTAGGAGGTATTGCCAGAATGGACAAAAAAAAGAGAATTCTTGTCTGCGACGATATTCCGAGAATGAGAGATATCTATAAACGGGCCTTGTCCAATATAGAAAACGTGGACATTGAAACGATTGACCACCCTCAGTATGTAATGGACACCCTTCGGTCTAGGCGCTTCAGTGTTCTGCTTATGGATCTCGAATTTCCGATAGAGCCTGGGTCAAAGCGCATGGGCATCATAGGGCATACATATCTACCACAAATACGGAAAACCTTTCCATGGCTAAAGATCGTTGTTGTGACGCAGTTAGGGCCCAAGGTATACCCTGTTGTGTTGGCATGCGACAGAGAGCGCTTGCATGACGCATGGATCGATGTCGGCAAAGAAGTTAAGGGAGAAGAAATCACGGCTCGTGTTCAATCTCTGGTCTACCCCCTCGGAATGGTATCTCGCGAAGGGTTATGGTTGGTGCAAATGTCAGACTTACATTTCGGCAAATCTACCGAATTCAGTTATTGGGGATCAGCCGAAGACGGCCCTCTCCTTGACGCCCTTAAGAATGACATCACAGAGACAATCCCAAAGGAGTTTCCGGAGTTCAATCGCAAGCCTGACTTGATTGTTGTAATCGGCGATATCACTCACAATGCCCGAGATGAGGAATACGACAAGTTTGAGACCTTCATACGACGGCTGACAGCAGCCCTGAGAGGGCTAGAAGATGCCGAAGGTACGGACAGGCTCGTTATTGTGCCCGGTAACCATGATGTAAATTTTGACATATCAAGGGCCAGAAGTGTTGTTGTTGAAAAAGAGGTACCTCGTCTAATCTCGTTAGATAAAAAGGAAGACATACCAAGCGAGCTCAGGTACTTGAGAAAGTATATGTGGGCGCCGTTTGAAAGGTTCATCAAGAGACTACCTCTAGCCTTACCCACTTTCGACGAATTGTGGACCAAGGATAACTATTTTGGCGGCGCAGCATGGGCTTTCCCCGAGCTCGGTTCTTTAATTTTTTGTGTAAACACCGCCGCCACCGGCATTGATCATTTTACAAACAAACCGACTGTTGACACCAATATTACAACTAGTCTGGAGAATAGCTTGGAACATTTTGGTGCAAGTGAACTGATAATGCCCAGATTGCTCTTGGCACATCATTCACTCGGCTCCTCCACGACAGGCTCTGAGCGAGTGAATGATGAAGAAATTGCAGCGTTACGCAAGGCATTTTCGAAGAAATTGGATATCCGAATATTCCTTACTGGGCATGTACATCAGGAAATCGCCGAACGTGTGGAAGTCGAAGGAAAATCTCTTCTATTTGTTGGAGCTGGCAGCACTGCCGCCAAACGTGATGAAAGAGGCGAGCATAACCCTCTTCATTACAATTTAATCAATATCCATCCGCACGGAGAAACAGATGATTCACCCGATCGAGTTGCAATCTACTCGCGAATATTTTTATCAGACGAATTTGCCAAAAACCCAAAGAACCCCAAACTAGTGTACAGTTGGAATGACACTGCGGGATGGATTCGTGAGGAGGTTCATGTAGCAGCCATTTGACTGTGACTTAAAGGAAGGCGCCCATTCTTGTCGGTGATTTCAATTTCCAGAATATCTGGTCAGCGTGGGCCGACAAAGTCACCACCCGCACCAGCTGACTTAGAATTGCAAACCGACTTGACCTCACCTTTCGTGTCAACCTGCACATAGAGAGAACAAACTAGCAGCAACAATCATGAAAGTGCCCGAAAGGCCCGTAAAATAAGGCTGCGGAACTTTATTGAAAATCTGCAGGTTTTTGCGGCACTTTCTTGAAAAGGTTGGAAGAACTTTATTGAAAAACGATCCGTAAGTGGTTGAAATCACATTACCGGGAATGCAACACTTTGTTGAAACGTACAAGCGGGAGGTCCTGAAGACACCCGCACGTAACGAGACCTGGACCTGCGAGAGAATGTGCCGGCGAGAGGCCTGATCCCGTCTATCCATCGCGGCAACAAGAGTCAGGAGCAGACTTGAGCTCCTCTCGGATACCATTGATAGTATGGAACGGTGGCATTATGATATGATAATTTTGGCCAGTGCGGTTCTATGGGAGGAGTTTGCATCCATGAGGGCGCGGAGGGAGTTGCAGGGATTGGGAAGCCCATCATACTTCAACGAATGGAGGGTTGGACATGGAGAGAAAGATCTTACTGTTTTTTGTCCTGATCGGGATCATCATGTGTGGTTTCAGTGGTGTTGTCTTCGCTCAACAGAAGCCCATCGAACTCAGTTTCAATCTTATGATGCAGCCAACGCACTTACGTTACGTAGGCGCTATCAAACCATGGATTGACGAGCTGGAGAAGAGAACCCAGGGGCGGGTAAAGGTCGTCCCCTATTTTTCCGCAACGTTGAGCCCGCTCCCTGAAAATTACGAGTCTGCTGTAACCGGCGTGGCCGACATTGCCGAGGCATTTGTGGGGCTCACACCCGGGCGCTTTCCGGTCAGCGAAATAATGAATCTGGCAGACATAAGACCGACCTGTAAAAACACCAGTCGCGTGATCTGGGATATCTATAAGAAATTCCCCGAGGCCCGCAAAGAATTCTCCGACACGCATATCATTGCCATTTATTGCACCGGCTGGCAATTCCTGTTTACAGGAAAGAAACCTGTTCGGACCCTGGAGGACGTAAAGGGCCTGAAAGTGATGAGCCCGGCGAAAGCCATATCGGACTCGGGCAGGGCATTGGGGTTTACCCCCGTGACCGTTGGTCTGGGGGATGTCTACACTGCAGCTGACAAGGGTGTAATTGACGGTGCGGTCTTGCCTACGGATCTGCTGGAGGGGCGCAAGCTCGCCGAAGTATTCCATTACGGCACCAAAGTTTCCCTTGGATACAACACGTTTTATCTCGCAATGAACAAGAAGAAATATGAGAGCCTGCCGGCAGATATCAGGAAGGCGATCGATGACGTCGGTGGTGACTATATTGTCGATCTCTACGCCAAGATATGGCTGAAGCTCGACGAGCAGGGCGCCAAGTACGCAGTGGAGAAGGAAAAGTTCCAGTTTGTCGAACTTTCGCCCTCTGAGCTCACTCGGTGGGAGAAAGCGGTGAAGCCTGTCTGGGATGCGAAGGAAGCGGAGTTGGAGGCGAAGGGCCTGCCGGGGAAAAAGATCATTCAGGAGCTGAAGGCAAACCTGGCAAAGTACAGCAAGTGATCAGCAAGAAGGAAATAGGGTTCGAGGGTTCAAGGGGCCAAGGGTCCCAGGGAGACTGATTTCATCATTCCTTGGCGCCGCGCCCGGCATTAGACTTACGGAGGAATGGCATGAAACTGCTACGCTGGTGTGAGGGCGTGTTAACCTACGCGGCGATGGCTGCCACGGCCATCATGGTGCTTCTTACCTCGACGGACGCGATTGGACGGTATCTATTCAACCGACCGATCACGGGAGCTTACGAGGTGACGGAGAAGTATCTGATGCTGGCGAGCGTCTTCCTGGGATGCGCCTACGCCTATCGGAGAGGGGCTTTCATACGGGTGACCATCGTAACGAACCACCTGCGACGGTCGGTGCTGATCGCCATAAACCATCTCGTCCAGCTTTTCTCTATCCTTTACGTTATAGTTCTGACTTTCGCCACAATCCTCCAGGTGCTCCGCACCTACGCAAGCAAGATGACGTTCAATAGCATATCGCAACCGGTGTGGCCTTCATGCGCAATTATCCCCGTGGGATTATTCTTGATGCTTGTCTTGATGGTCCTCGACCTGCCACGGATAAGGTCGGGAGAATCTGCCCTGTTTAAAGACGATTCACCCATGGTCTGATCAGGGGCAACATAGATGTCAGGAGAACAAGAATGGAAGCTGCTCTCCCTATTATAGCACTGGTCGTAGCCCTCCTCCTTGGGCGTACCGATCGCTTTCGCCCTGGCCGGTTCGGGTATTCTGGGCATCTGGCTCATCAGAGGGGACTGGAACATTGTGCTGACTGTTCTAAGGACAGTGCCCTTCAACGCGGTGGGCGATTACAATCTCAGTACGGTGCCGATGTTCATTCTCATGGCTTACCTGTCATCGTCGAGCGGTCTCGCAAAAGACCTTTACACCGCGGCCGCCAATTGGCTATCCAACGTGAAGGGTGGCCTTGCCATCGCAACGGTTTTTGCCTGCGGGATCTTCGGAGCCATGTCCGGTGCCAGCGTCGCGGCCGCTGCCGCAATGTCGAATATAGCTGTCACGAATATGCGCCGTTTCGGCTACTCGGATGAGTTGGCCGCGGGTTCCGTCGGTGTGGGCGCCACACTTGACATCCTTATCCCGCCCAGCGTTGCCATGGTGATCTACGGTATAGCAACGCAAACTTCGATTGGCCGGCTGCTGGTTGCGGGGGTGATCCCCGGAATTATCCTTGGTATATTTCTCGCCTTGTGCATCTACGTTTGGGTACTGCTGGTCCCTTCTCACGCTCCCCGTACGGAGCGCGTGCCCATGGATGAGCGCTGGCGAAGTCTTTTTCGTATCTGGCCCAGTCTGCTGCTGATTCTCATTGTCCTGATTCTTCTCTACGAAGGCATTGCCACCCCGACTGAAGTGGGTGCCCTCGGCGCGTTGATGGCTGCGGTGATCGGCGTGGCAATGGGTCGTCTTACCTGGGCAGGTGCGATAGAGGCCCTCAAAGAGACTGTTTGCACCTCGGCCATGTGCTTCATCATCTTCATGGGGGCCAACATCTTTGGCTATTACATGACCATGAGCCGGATCCCGCAGCAGGTCGTGGCTACCGTCATGGAAATGGGGCTCAACCGCTGGCTCGTCGTCATAGGCATCATCGTAGGCTACTTCGTCATCAGCATGGTCATGGACGAGATTCCCCTGCTCCTTCTCACCCTGCCGGTTTCCTTTCCGCTCATCACGTCGCTCGGTTTCGATCCCGTCTGGTTCGGCGTGCTCTCGATGATGATGATAGCCATGGGGCTCATCTTTCCACCCGTGGGCATGATCGCTTTTGTGGTGAGCTCGACGGCGAACGTCCCATTGGCAAAAGTCTATAAGGGAACGAGTGTCTTACTTATTGCTATTGTGTTGGCAACTGCCGTATTGATGATCTTTCCACAAACCGCGCTCTGGCTTCCTTCAAGGATGCATTGACGCCAATCGCGGTATTTGCGGGAACCGGAAAGATATTCGAGCAAAGAAATATCGCTGAAGAGTAGACGACGCACCTGAACTGATTCGCGTTGGGAGGAGAGTTACTGATGAACGAGGAGATCGTACGTGCCGATGTTCTGTGTGTAGGCGGGGGGATAGCAGGACTCATGGCAGCCATACGGGCGAGTGAATTGGGTGCGAACGTGGTGGTTGCCGACAAGGCAAACACGGTGCGCAGTGGTTCCGCGGGGCTCGGAAACGATCACTTCCGCTGCTACATTCCGGAGGTCCATGGTCCGGATATGAATCCCAATCTGGAATCTCTCGCACGTTCGCAGGTGGGCGGGCCGATGAGGCACACGAGTTTTATGCGCACATGGATGGAGAAGTCTTTTGATATTGTCAAGCTATGGGAGGCGTGGGGCATACCCATGAAATATGAAGGCCGGTACGAGTTTGCGGGACATGGGCTTCCCGGCCGCATACTCGCGTCTCTCAAGTACGCCGGAAGAGACCAGAAATCGGTTCTGACGCGTGAAGCCCTGAAGAGGGGCGTAACCGTCATGAACAGAGTGATGATATTTGATCTTATCGACACGGGCGCCAGCCTGGTAGCGTTGGGGCTCAATACGAGGGACGGCAAGCTGCTGGTCTATGAGGCCAAAAGCGTCGTGCTGGGTACAGGGCTGTGCACAAGACTCTACCCGGCCCCGACCCCCGGCCACATGTTCAATATCGCTTACTCGCCCAATAATACCGGTGATGGTCGTGCGATGGCGTACAGGGCCGGCGCCGAACTTGCTAACGTGGAACTTACCATGCGATGGGCCGGTCCAAAGTATTTTGCCCGATGCGGCAAAGGTACCTGGGTGGGGGTGCTCCGGGACCCGGAGGGCAAGCCCATAGGGCCTTTCGTTACAAAGCCTGACCGGAAGCTTGGAGACATGGCAGCAGACATCTGGCATTCGGCGTTCGAAGATTTTGCCAAGTCAGGCAAAGGCCCCATTTACATGGACTGTGGCGGCATCTCCGAAGAGGATTACCAGTACATGGTACACTGGCTGAACCACGAAGGAAACGCATCATTCCTGCAGTACCTGGAAGAGGAGAACATCAACCTGAAGGAACAGCCCGTGGAATTCTCGACGTATGAGATGCACCTGTCCGGCGGCGTCTATTACAACGAAAAAGGAGAAACCTCGGTAAAGGGGCTTTATGCCGCGGGAGATGAGCTGTTTGGGGGCATATCCTGTGCTGCAACGTTCGGCTGGATTGCGGGAGACAGCGCCGGCGGCTACGCGCACAACGCGCCTGCCCCTGACGCTCGCGCAGTGACCTCGCACATTGAAGAAAAAAAAGGGGCGCTGCACGAGATGCTCCGGCGAACGAGAGGCCCCGGTTGGAAAGAAGCCAATACAGCCCTTCAACAGATCATGCAGGATTATGCCGGCCCTGTCCGATCCCATACGCTACTCACCGCAGGCCTCACGCATGTGCGCAGGCTGAAACAAAAGGTGAGTACCGCCCTCGTCGCGCAGGACATTCACGAGTTGGCCCGGAGCCTCGAAGTCATAAATCTGATAGATCTTGCCGAGGTCATCTTTCTTGCTGCCATGGAACGGAAGGAGACCAGGGCAGGTCACGCCCGCGTCGATTATCCGTTTACAAACCCGCTGCTCGACAAGCTGCTCATGGTGCGAAAAGGAGACGATGGGCCCGTCTTGGAATGGAGGACAATAAAACGTTGAGGAGACATTCATGCCACCGCTCATAGATGAGGATCTGTGCACCCGCTGCGGCGCGTGCGTCGACGTCTGTCAGAGTGACGTTTTTTCAATGGCCGCTGACAATGCGATTCCGGCTGCAATTCACGCAGACGAATGCTGGCACTGCGGTGCGTGCGTCATCGAGTGTCCTGTGGAGGCCATTGCCCTGAGGATCCCTCTTCCCATGATGGTCTGTTACAAGTGATGCCCGGCGGCCCAGACGCGTTCTACGTGTTTCTTCTTTTGGGCGGATACTCTCGACAGTCGATCAGTCACATAATGATGCCAACTCTATACCGACGCACTATAATTAGGTATGTATTTACTACGCTGGGAGAATACTCATCATAGGGGGTGATGGCATGAAAAGACTGACTATGAGATTAGCTGGCGTTTCAAAAGAAACACTACTTGTCATTTTATTTCTTTTCTTGGCACTTTCGTTTGTGGTACCTGGCAGAACAGATGCACAAAACGCGGAGCAAGAGAAATGCACCGCGGCTCAACAGGCAGCACAAAACGCAGCACAACACGCAGTCGCTCAATGCGCAGCAGCTCAGGAAGCAGCCCAACAAGCTGTGGCTCAGCAAACAACACAAAGCGCAGCGCAACAGGCATCGTCTCAATGCAGCGCGGCTCTGAAGGAGGCTCAAAGCGCAGCGCAACAGGCATCGGTGAAATGCGCAGCAGCTCAGGAAGCAGCGCAACAAGCGGCAGCGCAACAGGCAGCGGCACAGTACCTGCTACTACAACAGGCAGCAGCACAGCAGCTCGCAGTTTCCCAAGCGGCGGCCAATAAGGCAGCGGCAGAGCAGCTCGTAATTCAACAAGCGGCCGTCCAGAAGGCATTAGCGCAGCAAGCGGCGGCCCAACAGGCAGCAGCACAGGCGCTGGCAGCGCAGCAAGCGGCGGCCATACGGATAATTAATAATGACGTCAGTACGGGTGGGTCTTTTCAGGCACCGCCGTCTATAGTGCCTCCCGCACCTTCCACGCCTTGACAGTATATCGGTGGCCATAATCGAAAGTGATGTCTTGTCGATCAGCAGGGGTGTGTTCTATGATTGAATTGAGCGCTGCAACGAAGGGATACGGCTCCCTCACGGCCGTCGATAACGTCTCGTTCTCCGTCCAGACCGGTGAATATTTCGCTCTGCTTGGACCCAACGGTGCGGGGAAAACCACGATCGTCAGGATGCTGCTCGACTTTACACGGCCGACATCGGGAAGCCTGTCGATAAACGGCCTTTCAAGTACGCGTGCCGACTGCCGCACCGCAGTCGGCTACCTGGCCGAAAGCCATCATATGCCGCCGCACCTTTCCGGATGGCAGTATCTGCAACGATGCGCGGAGTTGTTGGGTATCGGCCGGTCCGATGCCACAGATCAATGCAGGCGCATCGTCGAGCTTATCGGCATGCAAGGCAGAGAACACAGCAAGGCGAATACTTACTCCAGAGGCATGATTCAACGGTTCGGACTTGGCGCTGCACTCATAGGGTATCCGAAGCTGCTCATTCTCGATGAACCCACCTCCGGCCTTGATCCCATTGGTATCAGAGAAATACGCCTGCTCTTGGAGTCCCTTAAACAACAGGGAATGACTATCTTCCTCAATTCTCACCTGCTGTCGGAGGTTGAGAAAATATGCGATACCGCTGCAATCATCAACCGCGGCAGACTTCTGGTGAAAGACGCGATTTCCACCATTCTCAAGGACGGCGATACCCTGGAGGATGTATTTGTAAGGCTCGTTAAAGGTTGATATGGATACGACAAAAACACTTCGCCCCATCATCAACATTGCGAAGTATACCTTTGCCGACGAGGCTCGTCAGCGGAGCTTTGTCGTTATGTTCATTATCTGCGTCATAGTAGTCTTTCTTGCGCGCGGTTGCTATCAAGGCACGTACATGGTGAACGGCCAGGCGCTTGACGCCGGAACCGTTGTCGGGACAGTGTCGAAAGTGACTTTTCATGTCATTGCTGCGGGCGTGATGCTCATAGCGGCTTTGCTTTCCATGCGCGTATTCAGGCGCGACCGGGATAACGGGATGCAATCGTCTATTCTGTCAAAACCGATAACCCGACGGCAGTACGTTATGGGCAAGATACTCGGGTTGTGGGCTTTGTCGACACTCTTCATGTTCATCCTGCACGGCATTGTATTCTTGATTACCTCCGTAACGTTGAAGGTTGTCATGCCCGGATACCTTGCTGCATCACTGCTGTGCTCTTTCAATCTACTTTTTGTGGTTGTTGCCGTGCTTCTTTTGTCGCTCCTGATGCCGGATATTGTCGCTTTTCTTTGTGTTCTGGGCGTTGGCGTCGTCGGCTTGGTAACCGACGCACTATACGCGTTAAGCCACAGTCAGATGGCACAGGTAATGATTCCACAATCGGACACCCACCCGCAGAACGTGTCATGGGGGAACGTTCTCTACTATGTGTGGCCGAAGCTTTCAGGGGCGCAACATGTTGCGTCTTCGTTTATTGGTAGCGAGGGATTCCACGGATTCGGATCCCTATATCCACTCATCAACGTCCTTCTCTACTGCCTTATCTTTGGTGCATTGCTGTTCCGGCGTTTCGGAAATGAAGAGATAGTTTGACCGGTCGCGAATTACGATAGAACGGCAGGGACGCAGGGCAACGCCACGCTTTGCAACATAAGATCCGTAAGCTCGACCATGAGACAGCCACTGGACCTAGGAAGCAGCATCCCGAGTAAGTTCCCCTGCCTTTGCCTTTGCCCGTCATATTTCGGTTCCTGCATCATCCCGGCAAACAATCTTCGCATAGCCATCCGTCTTCAGATTGCTCGGCACCGGCTATGGGCCTGATCCGACTGCAACGAGTACACCTTATTTCCTTTACTCCATGCGCCATAAACTGCGCTTTTCTCGATGCAGGATCTGCTTTGAGTAGCAGCGTTCTTTCCTGGCGTGCCCTGTCCAACAGTTCCTTATCCAGCCCGCAATCGTTGCCAAGAATCTCGGCTGTGTTGGCTTCTTCTTTCATGACATCACTCTCCTTTTTCTCAAGAATTTGATCCGCAGGGGACCCCCAGTTATTGTTTCAATCTGAGCAATTTGTATGCCAATAACTTTCAGGCTTCCAGCAAGCAAGCGGGAATGGCTACCCATCTCACCGATGAAGGACATTGTAGCACTTCATATGGGGCAAGATTGTCGAAAGAGACGAGATAATCCAAACACAGCCTCGGGAAGTGTTCAGTAAAGGTGCATTAATTCACCGCTTCTGGTCAGGGTAGTATTCTGATGTCCGCATCAGGAATCTTTCGTACAACTTCACTATTCTCAGTGCGAACGTAGAAACGGAATGTTCTGACGAGGTCTGGCTAGCGACGCCACCAGCGGTACAGATGTACCTTGAGGTAGGAGTGGAGGGCGAAATAACACATTCCGATGAGCCTTAGCCGGTCTGGCCCGTAGTGAGGAACAGCGAGGCGGGAGACGAAAGATGTCAGGAGGTTTAGTTTTATTGCTACCATGTGAAATATTACGCTATGTTGCCCTGTAGTGCAACAAAAATCCTAACCTTGAACCTCACATACACACAAATAGCCCTTCAATAGCCGGAGGTTCTAAACCGATCAACACATAGGTGCACGGTATTGTGTAATCTCCTCTGACGACAAGTTCCATCTTAGCTCAATCCTAATTCACGGCGCTTCTCTTTTGTCGGAATCCCCGTCTCAGGGTCCCATCCTCTCAATCGGTAGTACTCGGTAAGCATCTGCTCATACCGTTGCCTGTCCAACCGCTCTCCCTGAGCAGGACCTGTCGCTATCGGCTCTTCGAGGAGGCGGCGGGGCGGCAGGTCATCCGCTCTTTGCATGCCTTCCCGCACGTTGAACAGGCGCTCGAGGTTCCATATGCGTTCGCCGATGGCTTCAAGCTCACCTATCGATACACGCCATCCCGTTGCCGCAGTCAACATCCTCTGGAAGTGCTTGGGAAGGAGAGGCTTGATGGCAATGCCCTCAAGCTTGCAGAGGCCAAGTGAGTCGACCACGCAGTGCCAGTTCTCGTGCCACCGCATCAGTTTGGCCTTTGTCTCGTACTGGAGCCAGTACTGCGGGGTAACATCGATGCCTGTCTCCTGTCGGATAGCCTGAGCATAGATATCCGGAGCTACTTCATAGAGCGAGAGCCCCTTAAGATGATCCCCGCCTCTTGGAGATACGGCAAAGGAGAGGGCCATCCCTTTTGTGCCTCTCGTATCGACCGCCGGGTAATCCATGCCTTTGCTATGGACGACCCAATCGCCGCCTCCTACCTGCCGGGCAGCCCGGTGTGCCCCTTCCGCCAGGATAGCACCGATGCCCTCACGGGCCGCTATTTTCTTGATCAACTCTATCATGGCGCTGTCGTTGCCGAACTGGAGATCCAGACCGTCCAGTTGCGTGCGGGTCAGGACCCCTCTCTGATAACATTCCATGGCCCAGGCTAAAACATTGCCCGTGGAGATGGTATCCATTCCGAGCTGGTTGCACAGGGTATTTGCGTGGAGAATCGATTCGAAGTTGTCGTTGCCGCATTTGGCGCCAAGGGCGGAAACCGTTTCATACTCCGGCCCTTCCCCCTGGGTTGCGTGAGGTCCGTCGGGTACCTTGTAGAATCTGCTGCAGGCGACCGGGCAGTTGTAACATCCCTTATGCCGGGTCGCATACTGCTTTATGAAAACGTCTCCTCCCAATTTGTCCGCTCCTTCGAAGGTCGACTCCTGGAAGTTGCGGGTCGGCAAAAACCCAAGGGCCTGCGCCAGGGGCGTAATGGCCAGCGTGCCGTAGGTCTTGGCCGATTCATAAAGCGGATCGGCGAGAATGGCGCTCACTGCCTCCTCGACCGCGTCGGACAGCGCTGACTTATCGGCAACGTGGATGCCGCGATCCCCCCTCACACCGATGGCTTTAAGATTCTTCGACCCCATCACAGCGCCGGGACCGCACCGGGCCGCTGCCCGCGCACGGTTGCAGATGATGGCCGCGAACCGGACAAGATTCTCGCCTGCCGGTCCGATGCAGGCCACCTGGGCGGTTCTTTCCCCTACGTCCTCGCAGACCAGGTCGTCCGTCTCCCACGTGCTCTTTCCCCAGATTGACCGCGCGTCTCTGATCTGCACGCGGTCGTTGTCGATCCACAGGTAGACCGGGTGCCTGGCCTTTCCGGTAATCACGATATGGTCATACCCAGCCATCTTCAGTTCTGACGCCCAGTGGCCACCGCAGTTGGAATCGCCGAATATCCCGGTAAGGGGTGATTTGAACGTTACCGAAAACCTTCCGGAACAGGGGGCGAGTGTTCCCCCGAGCGGCCCGACTCCGAAGATCAGGGGAGCGTCAGGGCTCAAGGGATCGGTGTCAGATGAGACCCGGTCGTAGAGTATCCGCGCATTGATTCCCGCCTGGCCGAGGTAGTTATAGGCCAGCTGTTCCGAGAGGTCAACCTTATGAATCGATTCATGGGTAAGATCCACCTCCAGGATGGTTCCGGTCCAGCCATACCATTTTTTCTTCTTAGTCATCGTTCTTTTTCCTTTCAATCATTTCCAAGGCCCCGAAGAGACATGCGCTCACACATGCGGGCTTCCGGCCGGTTGTATCGTGCGGAGACACCTTGCCGCAGAACCGCTCAAGACACTCCACGTTGACGACGGGTTGATCGCAGGCTCCTTCTTCCAGCCTTAAGATCTGAACACCGGCGAGGCGTGGGTTGAGCGGTCCCGGGTCGTGGGAGGAGCAGGCAACCTGGCAACGCCGGCAGCCACGGCAATTTTCGGGATTGATCTTGATGAACGTCGCGTGAACCATATCTTCCTCCCTGGCAGGTAATTCTGCCACCAACAAAAAATCCCCGAGCTGAGGTTGTCAGCTTGGGGATTTACCTTCTCGCCAAGTCTCTATCGGGGCTTCGGCAGGTCTTCTGACTGATGGATCTTCCTACTTCCCGCGCCTTCCCGTGTCGTTTGGTCTCTGCGGTTCACGACACAGTGGCTCATCATGCGGGTTTCGTCCCCATACACAGCGGCGGGTCCGTGCCGGAATCTCACCGGCTTCCCTTTTCAGGCTCGTGGGAGCCACCCAAGTCCCAATCTATTCGTCGCTCTTCTTTTATCTCAGAGAGTGGCTTGCTGTCAACAACAAAGCGGTCAGTACAAAGGTCAGTGCATTTCGCTTGACAGCTTGTGCGTAATCACATACTCTTGCCTGAGGCCCAACGAACGCCAAAAAGGAGGTGTGGTTTGGTGAAGGTACCTAAGGCAGAAGAGGCAGAAGTGTCAAGAAGGACGATGCGGACAATTACACTAGAGGAGCACTTCATGACCCCTGACTTCGTGAAAGCTACAGGGGCTCCAGCAACGCCGTCAGTTGGCAGGCTGCAACATGTAGCCTTAGATCTCGGGGACCGCAGGATCGCGGATATGGACGCAGCGGGCATCGATGTTCAAGTACTTTCGCTGAACGCCCCCGGCGTGGAACAACTCGACGCGACCGAGGCAGTGAAGCTGGCCCGCGATGCAAACGACATCCTCGCAGACGCGGTGCGACGCCACCCGACGCGTTTCGCCGGGTTCGCCAGCTTACCCACCATGTCTCCGGAAACTGCAGCTGAGGAATTGGACCGCGCGGTCCGTCAGCTCAGCTTCAAGGGAGCATGCATCAACGGTCATATCCGGGGCCGCTACCTTGATGACAAGTTCTTCTGGCCGATCCTGGAGCGTGCCGAGGCACTACAGGTTCCACTGTACCTCCATCCAACACCGCCTCCGCGGCCGGTCATCGAGGCCTATTACAAAGGAAACTACGCACCAGAGGTGACGAACATCCTGTCGACTTCGGGTTGGGGATGGCACATCGAAACCGCAATCCATACCCTCCGCCTCATTCTGAGCGGAGCGTTCGACCGATACCCGGGCTTGCAGCTTATCATTGGCCACTTGGGCGAAGCCCTTCCATTCATGCTTCCCAGAATAAATCGCAACTTGCCGATGGCAGTGACGAAACTGGGTCGCCCGATGGGCGATTATCTGCGAGAGAATGTCTATTACACGATTAGTGGTTTCAACTTCACTCCTCCATTCCTTGACCTGTTCTCTGAGGTCGGCTGCCCACCGAATCATATTCTCGGCCGACTATCCCTATGGTTCAATGTCGGAGGCGCGCCAATTCCTCGAGCAACTCCCGGTGAGTCCTGCCGATAAAGAGAGAATCGCACACGGCAACGCAGAGCTTCTCCTGCGACTTTGACAGTCCGGATGGGCTGTACGCGGACGAGATGGGCTACCATTTCGTGGAACGGCCTCTTATCCGTTATGACGAGACGATGAAAATCAAGCCCGGAATGAACATTGTGGTTCATCCTACGGCTGCAAACAGGAATGTCTGGGCGGGGCTTACCGATAACTACATTATCACGGAATCCGGTCCCGGGCCTTGCATTCACAAGACGCCCAAAGAGATCATCATTGTTTAGCTGATAGCACATCAGCCTTCATCCCATAGCGCTTAAAGCGGGCGTCTGCAGGCGCCTCTGAAAAGCTCGTTCCTCGTTCATCTGCGGACACCATCTTTCGCATCCCATGTGCTTCGCTCCCCGACCAGCATAGAGATATAACCAAATAGTGTTGATAGAAGAGAATCGACGGCGAGAGCACAGAGCCTCCTAAGAGGGTGGACGTAGTCTTGACAAATAGGCAGCTGATTGACATCTTATGACTGAGAGCAAGAGAAGGTCTACCTTCTCCACCAATACACTAATCACAGGAGTCCTTCATGGTCAGCTATATGCTTGTCCGACGTAAAGTCCGCGACTTCTCGGATTGGAAGCGCGCATACGACGCTCACCTCCCAAAACGCGTTGAAGCAGGACTCTTCTCCGGGGGGCGGATGACCCGAACGAAGTCGTCCTACTTTTTGAGGCAAAGGTATCAACCGTGTGAAGGCATTCGCCGAGTCTGCAGACCTCAAGGAGGCTATGCAGCAGGCCGGCGTTGTGGATAAACCCGATATCTACTCCCTCAACGGTTGAGGTATTTAGCTCGATCACCGAGGAATTACTGTCGGTGCGCGTTGTTTTGAGCATCATAATTGTTTCTGTAGCATCGCTCTATATGTACAAAGGTTATGACGCAACAAATTTGAGCGCGAGGTGAATTATGCCGAGAGATTTGTTGACAATTGATATCATGAAAGACTTGAGAAAGGTTGACAGCTTTGTAAACAAACTGATTAACGACAAAAGTATTCAACAGCGCTTTTTCAAAAATCCGAGCTGGGTTATGATCCAATTGGGATTTCATCCGCCGACCACCAAGCGAGCTATCGGGATTACAAACCGGGTGTTTTATTTGACACTTACCAATAAGAAGCTGATTCGCTATTGCATCGATAACATGCCTAGATTTGTAATTCCGAAGGATCTCAAACAAAAATCACTGGCTGCACTTGGACCGGGGCTTGATCAAGGTGGATCCCGAAGTCGATCAGATAATCACGAAAGCTTACCTCAAAGACGAAAAGCACCTCCGGACGATATTTCTGATGTCATTGACGGACCTCAATAAAAAGCGTGTATTCAGCAGGCGTTTTACGACGAAGGAAATAAATGATTACGTGGAGAATGTCCTGTTGCAGATTCGCAAACGGCGTCCGATTCGAGAGCTGCCGATGCTGGATAGATTTGGACCAAGTTATGGCGCAGGGTATGTGAGCAGACAGATGGAAGAATCCGATGCGGCGGTATGTTATCCGTCAGACGTGGACCTCGAAGCGGATTCGGGCGGAGTATGCTATCCGTCAGACGTGGAAACGGAAGCGGATACGGGAAGCGACTCGGGTTCGAATGCGGCGTCAACTGTGGAAGTGGCTGCGGAGGCAACCGCTGCCGGAGTTACCGAGGTCATTGCTCTGGCAACCGTTGCATTACCCGTTTTTGTGTTCGGGTTCTCAGAAGAGGTTTTTCACGGGATGGCTGGATGGTTATCCTTTGGGCGGTCCGAATTTGAAGGCAATCGCCACAATGAGCAAATTGGTTTCGTTTGCGAGCGACCTCGCCCTGTACGCACAAAATCTTGAGAAGAACGGCTATTTCGGAAAGCCCTAGCGGGCGGCATCGGGTTCTTACATGACCGACACCGTGGATAACATAGACGAGCAACCACTGATCATGTCTCCGACGGTGACTACAGTGCTCGCAAGCTATAAATGCACGGCCGCCTGCAAAAACTGTTGCTTCACGGGTCATCCCGGAATAAAAACCAGGTTGCCCCTAAAACAAATTCTGAAATTTATTGACGAGGCGGGGCGGTTTAAGACAATGAAGCTGATAGTCTTCTCCGGCGGAGAGTGTTTTCTACTGGGGAAAGATCTTGTTGTTGCAATCCGTCATGCCACAAATTTGGGTCTTTCAACGCGGTGCGTTACTAATGGGTATTGGTCCAAAACTGAAGAGGGGGCCAGTGCACGCATATCTCAGGTGAAGGAGGCCGGACTGAAAGAGATCAATTTCAGTACCGGTGATTTCCACCAACAGTTTGTTCCGCAATCAGCCGTAATAAATGGGGCCCTTGCTGCCCTGGAGTATGGCTTACGCACTGTCATTGTGGTTGAGGTTCGAAAGGGAAGAAAGGTTACAGCCTCTGCAATCAAAGCAGACCCGCGCATTGCACAAATCCTGAAAACAAAAAAAGGTAAGTTATTAAAAATCATTGAAAGCCCATGGATGCCTATGTCTCTGGACCATGTTGTTCCTCAGCATGTCAATCAATTCGTGACCGGGTTCAATGTTCACGACCGGAACGGCTGCCACAGTATTCTAACGACACTTGCAATAACTCCCAATGGCCAGATGGGAATCTGTTGCGGTCTCAGTAGGGAATTGATTCCCGAGCTCAATATTGATATAAAGCGCAAGACCTCACTTCGGGAGACTTATCACCACTGTGCGACAGAATTCATGAAGATCTGGCTATTTGTTGAAGGCCCCGAGCGTATTCTTGCATGGGCTGCTTCCAAGAATCCCGCTATTGATTGGGAGGGGAAATATGCCCACCACTGTCATGCCTGCCTTGCACTCTTTGCGGATAAAAAGGTCCGCGACGTAATTCAGAATCATTATTCGGAAAAGGTCCAAGAGGTTCTTCTACGATATAGCTTAATTATCCGTTCTGGGCCAGTAGAATCGCCTGAGATAGTTGCGCGGGGTGGACGCAATCATCGTAGTTTAAAAAACACTGCTTGAAACCTCGTGTGTCATGAGGCTTGGAATTCTGCTAATCATCTAAAGGACACCTTACGTACCGATTAACGGCAGTTGCCTTGCGGCATATTCATATTATTCTCGCTGCACTTCAAATATTCTTTTCACCTTGTTACACGAACCTCTCATTTTATTGTTAGGGCGATTGCACGGCACGTCCTCTTGCCCTTCTTCCGAAACAATGAATATCCGATCCGGAGAGATTCTCTCGGGAGGCCTTTTTGCAGGTCTGCTGATGAAAGACTTATTTTAGCAGCAACGAGCGATCTTGGGAGCGGGTTTCGCCAACAGTTGTGACCCGTATTGCACGGTAGTCCCTGACCGGGCATTCATGCTCGCAGATGCCGCATCCGTTGCACAACGTGGGGTCTATATAAGGCCGGGTTAATTTGACCTGCTTTCCCCAGCGGTTGACGACATCGACTTCACGGGTAAAAATGGCTTTAGGTGAGATGGGGCAGACTTCCTGGCAGACTACGCACGGGGTGTCCATGGCCCACGGCAAGCATCTGCCCTGATCGACGAAGGCAGTACCTGTTTTTACAGGCCCGAGGTCGGAGTATTCTCCAACGCCAAGCTTCTCAGGTATAGAAATCTTTTGTATGGCGCCTGTCGGGCAGACTTGCCCGCAGAGCGTACAATTGAGTTCGCAGTAGCCCATTTTCATATTCATGACCGGCGTCCATATGCCTTCGACGCCTGCTTCCAGCATGGCCGGTTGCAACACATTGGTGGGACAGACGCGCATGCACTGTCCGCACTTGACGCATCGCTTGAGGAACTCAGGCTCGGCTATTGATCCAGGAGGACGCATGGCCTCCTTCTTGAAATTTTTCGAGATCTCACCACTGGCTCGTGAGAAGGAGAAAAAGAGGAGTCCCGTCAAGCCCGCAAAAATAACGCGGCGGCGGCTTAGATCGGGCGCTGTCTTCTCGTGGGAATAAGGCGGCAGCATTTTAAAACTGAGTGCATCGTGAGGACAGTCATCAATGCAGTTGAGGCAAACCACGCATTCAGATTTTCTGAGGGCCGACTGAGGATCGGAAGCGCCTTCGCAACGCTGGAGACAGAGGTTACAGTTGACGCACTTCTCCTCATCACGCTCAACACGCCACAGAGAGAAACGGGAGAGGAGGCCGAGTGTGGCTCCCAGAGGGCATAGAACCCGGCAGAAAAAGCGGGGAATCACAAGGTTCATCGAGACGAAGCAAAAAACGATGAGGCCCGTCACCCATGCGAACTGGTACAAGAACGGCTGAAGGTAAATCCGCCCCAGAGCCATATCTGCGGCAGGTAGAACCGATACGCTGAGAGATCGGAAGAAGAGACAGATCGGGTCGAGCAGGCCGATCTGGAGGCTTCCGAATGCCGCAGCAACCAGCATTCCCACGAGGATATAATATTTGAGGGCAAACCATTTCCGGTATTTGTTGCTTTCCATCCGTTCTTTAATGCTGCGTTTATTAAACAGCCAGCCCACGAATTGATGCAGGGTTCCGTATGGGCAGATCCAGTTGCAAAAGAACCTTCCCAGCAACAAGGTGGGAATCAGAATGATGAGCGACCAGGATCAAACTTCGGTACAGCGTGTGCGCCGATATCGATGATGCTATAGCCACAAGAGGATCTACTTCCAGAAAAAGGGAAACCGGATACCCCTTGAGGTAACTGAACTGCGTGATGAATGCGAAGAACAGGGCGAGCCCTATGAAAAAAATCTGTGAGATTAATCGTACGCGTGTGATGCGCATGTCCCTTCCTTCAGTTGATCAGCCGGCGAGAATTTCGCGCCAGTTCTGTTCTTTCCATTTGGTAGAACCGAGTCCCCGTGCTTCCGCCTTGTGGATATACTCGAGTTTCTCCGGGTCTCTCCCGAAGAGGGTATAGCCAAACGTGTCAACGGCAACCATGTCGGTGCCGATAACAAGGGTATCCGCTTCCTGCACGTCGCTCAATCTGCCTCCTGTCGGACCGTTCTGCATCAGGACCCGAGTCGCATCGAGGACAACAAGCGTGGGCTTTATCATCTGGGCGAAGTCCGCAATGACCGAGTGGATCTGCTGGTGAAACTGGTTCCTGCGTCCGCCGAGGAGACCGTACCAGTTCTTCATGGTCATTGAGGCGCTGCAGAGGTTATGATCCTTGCAGGGCGCGATGCCGATGACCTTTGTGGCCTGCTCGAGGGGACGGTAAAACGCGGTCCACGTCTTCAACACTTCTCCACCTATTTTTATGAGAGAGAACGCACCCGGCTTTGGAAGCATCACTTCCGCGCCCGCTTCCGTTGCCGCTTGCTGAATGCCCGACTTGAAGAAACATCCTTCGGGCTGGTTGATGGGATTATCAGCGACGATGATCTTGCGCGCCCCGGCTTCCTTGCAGAGCAACGCAACCGCCTTGAGCACGTCAGGGCTCGTAGTGGCACCCAGCGCCGGTGAACGGTCGAAGGCCACATTGGGTTTAATCAGCACCACGTCGCCTTTCTGCACAAAGGAGGCGATGCCGCCCATTGCCCCTAAGCCGGCTCGCATCATTTTTTCCGGATCCTTTCCGCGGACAACGCTCATCTCTACGGCGCCAGCCCCACGCTCCACGCGATAGGATTTGAGTGAAGTCGTTTTTTGTGATTCCTCGTTTCGAAAGTAATGGGCACCGTCTCTGGGATCATAAAGCCAAGCTGCGCCGAGTGCCGAGCCTGCGATAGCGAGGCCTGTGGCCCCGGCTCTTTTCAGAAATTCCCGTCTATCCATCAATACACCCCTCCACCCTCAAATTCTCGCGGACATCTGCCTTATACCTATTTGCATTCAGGCTGGAGACCGAGGCGGCAGCGAGGAGCCACACCCGCAAGCGGGTACCCGAGGCGTACTCAAAGTACGTCGAGGAGAGCGACGCAGCGACAACGAAGGTATACACGTGAAGGCGAATAGGTATCATTCCTTGTCACGCAGACCTGTCAGCATATCCAATGTCGCCTTCTCGGCCACGGACCGATCCTCCACCATGCTTACACCACCAATCAGATTTCCCTTGCGGAAGACGACGTCAAAGGCGCCGCCCATATCTGCGGTAAGCAGCATGTAGCCGTCAGTATCACGTTTATCGAGGAGCTTCCCATACTTTTTTATGTGAGCTTCGTAGCTCGCAAGGATTTTGCCGGCGGCATCCTGTGAGGACTGCTTAGAGAGAAATGCTGTTACTTTGGCATCGCCTTTTTTGTAGAGTGCGATGTAAGTCTCCTTCATGAAATCGAGACTCATGGCATCTTTTGCAAAGTACTGAACGCTCCCCGGTATGCGGTCCTTCTCCGGCAGAGCCTTGAAGCCCCAGAGCGCCTCGCCGTTGTCTTTGAGCCGTTTCTCAAGCGTGCGTGCAACGGTGAGTCCGACCTCCGCAATATCAGCACCCTTGGTCGACGACATTACCTGCACATAATAGCGGCCCTTCCAGAAAAAATAGCTGGCCTCGGCGCGGTATCCTTCCCTGCCCAGCGTGATCGCGGGAAGATCCTCCGTACGCTCGACGGAAAAGACGCCGAACGCCTGAACGGGCTTGCCCATATCGTAAAGATAGATGTCGATAAACTGTTTGTTGTCCTTGGCGTTCACCAGACTCACACAGGTTAGGCTCTCCAGTTTATAGTCAAGGTATTCCTCAGCACGACCATCGATTTTTTCGTAGAGGGTATCAGCGCTGAAGTGCGTGACATTCTCCATGGGCTTCCATCCCGACGGGAACGAGATCATCGAGCAGGCCTGACGACGAGGTGGGTTGCGCGGCAGGCAACTGAAGCTGTCTGGCCGACTGCGGATGGCGGCTCGGCTTTGGGTGTGTCTGCCGGCGGAGTCTCGGTCACATGCTGCTTTGCCAACGCCGTGAGCTCTGGACGAAAGAGACTCGAATCATAGATCTGTCCTTTGACGTAGATGGCTACACCGATGCTCGCCAGGAACAGAAGCAGCAGGCAGGAGATCACAGTCTCCGTTCGCGAAATCTTCCTCAGGACTATTCCTCGCCGTTTTTCTCTCGCAAACAAGAACGGCCTTACCCTTTCAATGTTTTCTGAGGCAGCACGAGCGCCTCATTGAGGTGGGCCATGTTGGCCATTCTGACTGCTACGGTGCTCACCTGTGGCTGATCCAGCACGAATCGATAGGCGAACTGATGCCAGCTCAGCTTTGTATCTTTGGCCAACTCGTTCTTGACCTGTTCACGCATGGACGGCGGAAGAAACGACTCCTGGGCGCCCTTCATGGCTACCACTCCGATGTTTTTCTGCTGTGCGGTTTTCAGAACTTCCCGTACATCCACAATGGGCCTCTCAAAGCCGCTTTCGCCTGTTTTAGCAGGTGCCGCGCCGGCGCTCTTCTCCGCCTTTTTGGCCTGCATGAACAGCCTCCCTGATGTGCGGAAGTACCGTAGCGAAATTGACCGGAAACTGGATGACATCGTAGTATCCCCCGTTGATGGCTGCCATGCAAATGTCGACGTAGTCGCTGTGGGTGGAGAGCCCCTTGAAGCGAATTTTCCCTTCCTTCTTGAACTTGTCCAAGGCCTCCTGTACGGCAGGTAACGTGACCTCCTTGGGACTGAAGGCCATGTAGGGGCAGGTGTAGACATCGACATAATCGGTCTGCAATCTCTTGAGGCTTGCCTCGAGTTCAGCTCTGATTGCTTTTTCAACTTCCGAAGCCGGTGCATCAAGCATGCGTCCTATTTCGACATTGCCGGCCTTGGTAAGGATGAAGACCTTATCCCTGTTGCCCATGGACTTCACCACCTGGCCGATGGCCGTCTCCACATGGGAATTCTTATAGTTGCTGCTCGTCTCAATGAAGTTGATGCCCTGAGAGAGCGCCGCGCGAATCAGGTTGGCACCCGAGGGGCTTATCGAACCGGCCCCGAGCGCGACCTCAGAGATCTCGAGACCTGTTCGGCCGAGGACGCGGTAGCCCATGCCGTCCTTTGTGGTCGATACGGCCGACAGGGCGAACTGCGCAGGCGAAGCTACTGCAAGACCTGCAACTCCGAGCCCGACCTGTCTTACGAATTCACGTCTTGTTAAACCGTCCCCTTTTTTGCTCACGGTGCAGTCCTCCTTTGCTAAAAAGTCTCATGGGTGATTTGTATTAGAAACATATTGTCGGTAAATCGTCCGCACCGGTTACAGTGACGCCACGCAATCCAGCGGTTCCTTTGGCGATTGAGCATATATTACAAGTTTAGTCTTCTTTCGCTAATAATCCTTAATTTACTACTCGGGATAGTGTCTGTCAACCTAACTTGCGCCACGAGGATGAAAGCGTTATAATAAGCGCAACCTTACAATTTGTACTTTTTAAGGTACACACCAGATGCCGAACCATGGCTGAGCAGAAGGACATACTCGAAGCATCCAGAGATTCATCCGGCCCAGGCCTTCTCTTTTCCCGCAGGCAGATCTTGAAACTGGGCGGAATATCCATCATAGGGGCATCAGCCCTCGCTCCTCTTCTGGCTCAAAGCGCGACAAGGCCCGAGACAAACCCATTGATCATTATAGAGCAGGCCCACGGCATCGTGGTAGCAGACCCGGCGGCCTGTGTGGGATGCGGTCGTTGTGAGCTGGCCTGCACCGAATTTAACGATGGCAAAGCTGCTCCGACACTCTCGAGGATCAAAGTTGACCGCAACATCAACTTCGGGCCCGACGTTCTGCTTGGATGGCGCGAGGCAAAGGGTCTATGGGGAAACGGCCTTATCATCCAGGACCTGTGTAAGCAATGTCCCCATCCGGTCCCGTGTGCGGACATCTGCCCGGAGAACGCGATTATGGCCGCGCCTCCCACGGGAGCACGCATAATCGACATGGAGAAATGTACAGGCTGCAAGGTCTGTTTGAAGGCGTGCCCTTGGGAGATGATCTCTTTTGACCCTGATTCCCGAAAAGTTACCAAGTGCAATCTCTGCAACGGAAAACCGAAGTGCGTCGAGGCGTGTCCTGCGGCATCTCTCAGCTATGTGCCATGGCGTGACCTGACGGGTAAGATACCGCCTCGCGCTACAGGATCGATGCGACCCCAAGGCGACAGAGCCGCTGCCTGTTTTGAATGCCACTTGCCCGGCCAGCGGAAGAAAGCGTTCCTGAATACTCGGCCTTACCAAGACAAAGCCAGACCGGGCGTGCTTTCCTCGGGACAGAGATCTGCGTTCGGCTGGATCGACCGGCTTGGCAGCATCTTCCTGCCCGCAGCGCTGCTTTGCGTGGCCGTGCACGGGGCATTGCGCGCTATCACTAAAAAATCATGACCAAAAATATGAAGAGAACCTATCTCCATCCCTTGTTGCTGAGAGCGTGGCACTGGAGCAACGCCCTCATCGTTGTGCTACTCCTCATTACCGGCATCCAACTCCGCATGACCGGTATTCCGGATTTGCCGCTGCACAGCAAGGCGCTTTTCATACATCGGTATGCGGGCTGGGCTATGGCCGTCTCCTGTCTCCTCTGGTTTGTCTGTGGCCTTGCGAGTGGCCACCTGCGCCGCCACTACGTACCGAAGAGAAGAGATATTAAAGGAATCTTCAGCCAGGTGAAATTCTATGTATGGTCCATCTTCAAGCAAGAGGAGAACCCTTTCCAGCCGTCGACCGACGAGAAATTCAATCCTCTTCAGAGGCTCGCTTACGGCGCTATCATGTTCGTCTTTACCCCTCTTCTCGTGATCACGGGCCTTCTCTTCAGTGATATCGTGGTTATCCGCGATCACATATTGCTCTGGAATATCGTGAAACCGATCGAAGCCATGCATGTCATTGGCGCGTACCTGTTTGCGCTTTATCTTATAGTTCATATCTACATGGCGACACTTGGCCGGACCGCCCTCTCCCACATAAAGGCTATGATCGTTGGCTACGAGGAGGAACCCGATGCCTAAATACGGAGGCTGGGCCGGGAAGGTGCTTCATGTCGACCTGTCGACCGGTCACACCTGGACCGAAGATACGATAGAGAAGTATAAGGACTATCTTGGGGGAACCGGCATAGGCTACAAAGTGATGTGGGACGAAGTGCCTGCAGGGACGAAACCGCACGATCCTGGTAACAGAATTATCTTCGCCGTCGGTCCTTTGGCAGGCACTGGGGTGCCCTGCAATGGTCGCACTGCGATCACCACACTTTGGCCGACCTGCTGGCCGCGGTCTCTCGTGGGGACCGGACACATGGGCGGGCAGTTTGCTGCGAAACTGAAATACGCGGGGTACGACGCCATTGTCATCGAAGGCAAGGCAGATCGCCCTGTTTGGCTGTCGATCATAGACCAGCAGGTGGAGATCCAGGATGCACGCCGTCTCTGGGGCAAGGGTATTCGCGAGACAACCACCGCAATCTCGCAGATCCTGGGGCCCACGTGCGTAGTGGCCGCTATCGGTCCTGCTGGCGAGAACCTGATTCCTCTCTCCAATATCATGAATTCGGTCTCCCATTCCGCCGGCGGCATCGGCTCCGTGATGGGTTCGAAGAACCTCAAGGCCATCGCCATCATCGGCACAGGCAGCGTCCGGATTGCAGGCGATAAGGCGCAATGGGAAAAATTGATCAAATATCACCTTTCGCTTCTCGGCGCAAACAACCAGCACGTCGTGCCGAGCGAACCACAGCCGTGGGCAGAATTCTTCGATCCGAACGTCCGCTGGAAAGGCGGGAAAGGACACGCATGGGGAGCAGCTCCCCATCCAATCGCTACAGGGACGTGCGATCCTCATGATCTGAATCGAATCGCGTACAGGACGAACAGCGCGGCATTCTTCCTGGGAGACCGTGCGTGGCAGTACACAGTACGCGGGGCCGGTTGCACAGCCTGCCCCATCAGGTGCCATGCCTTGATCAAGGTTCCTTCCGTCTCAACGAAATACGGCATCCCCGACGTAGGCCAGAATACATGCTCCGGTCTCAACTTTGGGCGTGCATTCTTCAAGAAATTTCCCGACGGGCCGCGGGGCCAGACCAACATTGAGGCCTGTATGGTGGGTATGCATCTGGCGGATGACCTCGGCATCTGGTGCAATTACGGACAGCTGCAGCGCGATTTCCAGAAACTCTACTATGAAGGCTTCATCAAGAAGAATGTCTCTGAAAAGGACTTCAAGAGTTATACCTGGGACAAATATGAGAAGGGAGATCCGTCCTTTCTGTTTGAGCTCCTGCCGCGCATTGCAGCCAAAGACGGAGAACTGGCCACAGCCCTGGGGCTTGGCACCGGCTATCTCCTGGAGCGCTGGTCTATACCTGAAGAAACCTGGAGCAAGGATCACAACGTGGCATACTGGAAAATGGGCCATCCGAAGCACCATTCTTCTGAAGACGCGGGACAGTGCGGGGTCCTGATCAATCTGCAATATAACCGGGACGCCCAGTGTCATTCGCACTGCAATTTCGTCCGCAACGGCCTGCCGCTCTCCATACAGAAACGCCTGGCTGCCGAAATCTGGGGCTCGCCCGATGCTGTGGACGCAGCAGGAGCCTACACGCCGATGCACCGCTCAAAAGCTAAAATGGCCAAGTGGTCAGTGCTTCGCAAGGAACTCCATGATTCGCTCTCCCTTTGCAATTGGATGGGCCCATGGGTGGCCTCTCCTCTCAAAGAGCGTGGCTACCGTGGCGATGATTCTCTCGAGTCGATGCTCTATAGCCTTGCGACAGGAGACCGGAAAAACCAGCAGGAACTGGACCGGGTAGCGGAGCGGATTTTCGTCCTGCACCGTGCCCTCACGATTCGGGACATGGGAACATCTGCGATGCGGGCAAACCATGATCTGGCTCCTGAATGGATCTTTGAAGATCCATCAGGCAAGCCGCCCTTCTCCAAAGGGACGATACGAATGGACAGAAAAGATATCGAAACAGCCATTGACATGTTTTACGAAGAGATGGGATGGGACAAAGTCACTGGCGCGCCGACTGCGGAAGCATATCGAAAGCTTGGCCTCGGCAAAGTCGCTGACGAACTGGCCAGGCGGAAGCTTCTACCCGATATGACGAAGGTATGAAAAATCAGGAACGGGTGAATCCCAATGTCGCCGACGAAGGATCTGCGGAAGCCGCCACGATTGCAGCTCTGATTCGTCAGTCCAGCGAAGCCGGTCGTCTCATTTCGGAATGCGAGCTAGAGCAGCAGTTCATGACGCAGTATCGAGCGATGTCGGGCGAACAGGCTACGCGTTTCCAGTCCGCATTCGCAAGCGCTCGTGAGCATTCATGACGATTTGCACGAGTTGACTTCAGACGACGGCACTCGGTCTTACTTCTCTTCGCAGAACATGACCGCATGCGTACGCCGTGATGCTTCTTGAGAAACAAGGCGACCCAGTTCGACTCGTTGCGGAGGTAATACGTGAAAACTCCGCTGCCTATCCGAGACCGGTTCCTCTCGATATCTTCACGCGCCCACCTTTCGACCTGAGCCGCGAACAGGTTCTGGACTGTCTCAAACGCATGGCCGTCGAGGAGGAGTATAGTGATATCGTCTCAACCGTAACATCAGCATCTACTACCTATCTGTATTCAACGCTCCATCTTGAATCCGACCACGCGTCCATGCTTGCGGAGTGGTTCGATGTAGGCCAGTTCGAGAACCCATGATCTGATGTTCCGCATCCACCCTGGAAGAAAGCATCGGCCCTTAATCAAATTAGGACAACATTACCGGTGGCATGACACATCCGCTATTCCCTGGGCCTCTCCCACGGGTCTTCGAGCGTAAGGATACCAAGCATTGTTGCCGGCCCGAGGGAGGGAATGTAATTGAGTACGCCGGCAATGCCGATGAGTCTACGAGATCGGAGTGCGCAAAGGAGGTTCGGCGTCGTGGTTTGTTCAGTTGCATCGCATAGCTGCTCAGCGATCGAAGCGAAGGAGAACGGCCGATCTGCGCCCTGAGACAGGGCCGACACACCGGGCATCGTGCGGCTTCTCGGATACGACGGACAAACGATCCGTGACATTGCCCTCCATGTCCTTCACTTCCAACAGGTAATGTCCACCAACTCTCGTCGCTACGATATAGCGAAAGGAACTTCCATTTTTCGACACGAGTCCGAATGGAAAAAGCTTTCCCCCGATGTTACCGGTCACTATGTAGGTGACGGCGTCCCTTTCGCTTCGCCGGTACATATGGTTGTGGCCCGCAACGACAAGGTTAACCCGGTTTTCGACAAAAAGCTGATGGAGCCTGTTCCGTGCCTTTCTGAAGACGTTGAGTCCGTGGAGCGGTAATGCAGGATAGAGGGGTTCATGGAGGAAGACAAACTTAAAGCGAAAGGGCCTTCTCAACTCGCTGCGCAGCCACTCGAACTGTCTCCCCGTTATCCTCGATCGTTGACGGGGAAGCACCGTGTTCAGCATGACAAAAAGGGTATCACCCTCCGAAAAAGAGTAGTAGTGTGAGGGGAAAAACCGTCGGTACACCTCCCGTGATGTCTCGAACCGTATATCGTGGTTCCCAGGTGTGACGTGGAGTATTTTCTCCGAACCGGTCGTCTCGAAGAATCTCTTCCACTGGTGCAGACTGCCTGGTTTGTTTATGACGTCTCCCGTGTGGATAATGGTTTCTATCTTCAATTCGTCCATCAAACGAATGAAGGCGGGATACTCTGAGTTGCGGGCTCCGACGTGGGTATCACTGACAATAGCGAAAACCGGATAATCATCTCTGATTGGGAACGGAAGGAGGCTCGTTTCATCGCGCATGGACATTAGTCTACCGTATCGAAGGGAAGAAAGAAATACCAGGCAATTGGAGGGATGTTTCGGTGTGATCGTTTGACAGTAGATATAATTGTATATAATCATACATAGCGGAAAGTATACTTGGGATTGGAGTCCAAAAATCATGCGTGATAATAGCACGCCCCACAACGCTTCTGACTACGATAGGGAAATATTCAAGACAGTTCCTTTCTACCACTTCTTTCATACCGAAACCATTGACCTGGTACGAAGGCTTCTGCCGAACGTGTCAGTCTGGCTCGACACCGGTTGTGGTACGGGTTATTTGACGGAGCAGGCTCTGCCGCTTCTGCCGAAGACTCGTTTTCTACTCGCGGACCCTGCCGCGGCTATGCTTGATCGGGCCCGTGTTAGGCTGGCGCACGTGCCATCGGCCCGCATCTGTTTCTTGGGGACCTTCCCTACCGAAGAACTCACTGAAGTAGTTTCTGAGACTCCGCAGGTGATCACCGCCATTCAAAGTCACCACTATGGCGGAGACTCGGTGAGGAGACGTGCAACTGATACCTGTTTTCAGCTCCTTGACAGAGGTGGACTGTATGTCACGTTTGAGAACTTCCGGCCTGACAGCGAGCAAGGAATCAGGACAGGCCTGGATCGCTGGTGTCATTTCCAGATTGACGCCGGTCGCTCAGAGAAGTCTGTAGAGGAACACCGTGCTCGTTTCGGGAAAAACTATTTCCCGATCACGCTTTCCGAGCACGTTGAACTCCTGCGGACCGTTGGCTTCTCGGTGGTCGAGATGTTTTGGCTGTCGCATATGCAGGTCGGCTTGTATGCCATGAAGTAGGTCAGGCCCTTGATACCAAACTTCAGCTAACTGGAACGTTCACGTTGCAACGAGTGCTGTGACATAATACTTTAGCAATGGTGATGCGCACGGTCAGGTCGCTCGCTGATAGAGCCAGATAGACATCTGACGAAAGTGTGCACGGGATCGGAACGTGCTGCAAAAGATCTTCGGTATTGGCCCAATAGGTGCCGCTATCAGCGTCATACTTTCATTGGTAGCGATGCGCGCAGATCGCGCACTGGGTCATCCCCGAATATGCACATACGAGTCACTGATGGAGATTCTCGGGGCTGTCTTGATTTGTGCCGGGCTCATCCTTCTTTTCTGGACGATGCACGCGCTCCGGAACTGGTGGGTAGAAAATCGGCTCTGCACAACCGGCCCCTTCAGGTGGTTTCGTCATCCGATGTATGCTGCATGGATCACGTTTATAGCCTTGGGTGCAGCCCTGTGCCTCAACTCATTGATGCTCCTCCTCTGGGTCGTGTCCCTGCATCCGGTCTGGCACCTGCTGGTCATTCGAGAGGAAAAAGCTATGGCCGATCACTTTGGAGATGAGTACCGACGATACGCTGGACGCACTGGACGGTTTCTTCCTCGGTATTGGAAATCTCCACGTTCTTAGCTCGCTGCACAACCATTGTTTTTCGGCTGATTGTTTTCACGTGAGCACAGGTCATTGAGATACACACAACGTTCCAGTCATCGTTGCATTTCTCCTGCCTTTCTCTTTGACGGTCAATCGTTCACGTGGTAACGTTAAAGAGTCAACGTCGCCGGTGGCTGCAGGCACGTGAGGAGGGACGATAATGCACATCACCCGTGAGATTATTCCGGCCGACAACTTCGGCATACCTTGTGTCACATTAACTCCAGCCAGTCCTCGCGGTTCGGTCGTTGTAGTCCATGGTTACGGAGGTTGCAAAGAAGAGCAGCTCGGTCTGGCATGGCGCATTGCTGAAATTGGGCTGAAGACTTCCGTTATTGATCTTAGGGGACATGGGGAACACATGCTTCCGCTGGACTACAATGTGCTCCAAGATGTAGAGATGAGCATTGAACACGGTCGCGTTCTCGGAAAGGTTGCCGTCGTGGGTCATTCTCTGGGCGGTCGTCTTTGTCTGATAAGTTCGGCTGATTTTTCCATTGGGATATCACCCGCGCTGAAAACCACATATAGCCCGGAAACGCGCCAACTCATTGAGGTGATGAGAGGGTATCGTGTGCGTGAGTCTTTACCCGGCGCGAACTTTGAAATCCTTAAGAACCTTCCCGTTCCCCAGTCACTTGATGAATCACGGACGCTTCTCATGTTTGGATCCCGAGATGTTCCTGAGATTATAGCCTCGTGTAAGGAGCTTGCAGCAAATGGTGCTCCTGCCGTGGAGATACATCAGGCGCTCCACAATGATATCTTTCTGCTGGAGGAAACGTTCGGGCACATAGTGAAACAATTGGGTGAATGGTTCGAGATTGGGTGAGTTCTAATTATTACTTCCTGCTATACGTAACAAAAGTCATTGACCTCTGCGACCGCTAAGGTCATGATCTAACCTGCTTTTTCTTGAAAAAGAAAAGGAGGAAGACATGACCCAGGCACACGTAGTTTCCCATGAACCACACGACAAGGAAGAACCGGTCAATGGGCAGCATGGTACCCCAACGCTCATCAACCATCTGCTCTCAAAGCTCTCCCTGCTCGGCCTTCCCGCAAAAGAGCACTGCGAGAACTACCTGCGCTCGGCGAATTCAACATCAAAGTGCACCACCGGTGATCAATAAAGCAAAGGGCATGACGGAATCAACCTCTTTTGTTCTTCGAGCTTTTGCTCAACTAGTTATTCAGATCAAAGGGGTGGGTGAAGTGACCAAGCGATCATACAGGCCTTTATGCCTACGAAGACATACGGTCCTTCTTCCACCACAACGAATCTCCTCTTTACGCTGCTTGCTCGCAGCGGTTCAGTTCTTCGGTGAACATTCTCCTATCCCTGATCAGTGCAAAGAGCACCGTATGAGCTTGAGGATCACGGCGCAGAGCGCCTCTTTCTTTTTGAGAGGAGACACATCCTTTCCACTTATGCTCGTAGTATCCTTGAAGAAGGAACTCCGCTGCACGATCCCGAGGCATGTAGAAAAGAACCTTCTCAAGAGCAGCGGATTTTCTGGTAGAGTGAAGCACCGACCACACTCGTGATCCGGATCGTCCTCCTTAAGATCGTAGCCAGCATACTTGATAATCTGCCCAGGATTCTGGAAGTAGTCAGGGTTTACTAACTCCCCCAGGAATATGCCGCAGCTCAAGGGACCGGTGCCGGGCAGCGACAGGATATAGCGGGCCAGGGGAATCTGCTTGACGAGACTTTTGATCTCGCGCCCAGTTCGTTCAGCTTCGCGCCGGAGCGCCTGACTTCTTCGAGCGGATCTTGAGCCTCACCCGGTCAGCCTGTCCGATGGCCGTGAGTCCCACGCTCTAGGCTGCGGCTGGACGATCTGGTGCTTTCTCCCGGGCCTGGCTTCCTGCGCATGGTTGGGTGAGCAGTGTTGTTATGGCAGCAAGACCTGCTCTGCGGCATCCTCGGGAAAGGGATGGATCAAGGAGCGCCACCATGCCCTATGCACATTTTCGACCAGAAGAGCTGCCTGAGTTCGGGAAAGTAGTCATCCAGCACCGCCTCCAGGACATGCTTCGATCCTATGTTCTGGCGCAGGGTCCGTTCGCGCACATGAGCCAGGGTCCGTAGCTCGCGGAAGATACCGTGTTCGATAACGGTATCGATATACTTCCCTTCGCGTGACGATATTGGCTATCGTGAACGCATCGTTGATATCGCTGTTTGACGGGAGAGCTCTCATCCAGCTCCGCTGGTGCCTGAGGGCAGTGGTACGGATGAACCGGACCTCGTAGCCTTTTTCTTTGGCGAAGAAAGCGATCTTCCTCCAGTAGTGGCCGGTCGGCTCCATGCCGATCAAGACCTTGGTGAACTTGCGCTTCTTTTTCGCCTGTTCGACCATCGCCTGAAAATAGTCGAAGCCTTCCGGGAGTTGAGACCCGGGCGTATCTCCCGAGCGCCTTCCCCTCGTTGTCCATCAGACACGCCGCGTTGAACTCCTGCCCGATGTCCATGCCCACCACCAAGGTGCGATCTCCTATTCTCTTGCGTTTCTCCACTTGCCTGCTATACTGTTTGTTACGCAGGCGTACCTCTGTAACGTGTTTTTTTCCCGAGCGTTACCTCATTGCTCATATGCATATCGCGGAGTTTTCCCTCAGGGAGATCGGCCGCCGCATTGGCCGACACCATGTGAGCATCAGCAGGGAGATTGCCCGCAACAGACCGACGTATGCGGATGATGCCGTCTACTGGTACGATGCTGCCGAGTATTTTGAGAGAGCAAAAAAAAAAAAAGAGAAAAAAAAAGAAAAGAAAAAAAAAAGAAGAAAGAGAAGTAAAAAAAGGAAAAAAAAAAAGAAAAAAGAGAAGAAGGAGAGGAGAAAAAAGAAAAAAGAAGAAAAATCGCCTTGAGCTCTAGACAGCCGTGCGGTACGGTCACTCCAGAAGTTCATGAAGAACTATCACTGGGACCATGAGCGGATGGAGACGACGCATCAGGAGATGCTCGCTCGTGCAATAGCGTCCCCGGAGGGCATGCTCAGCGTCGACAGCTCGGAGTCGGTCAAGAAAGGGAAAGAGTCCGTCGGTGTGGCCCGGCAGTACTGGGGGAAGTGGGAAAAGTGGAGAACTGCCAATCAGGGTCTCTTGGCGTATGCGAGCGAAAAAGGCTATGGGCTTCTCAGTTGCCGGCTCTATATGCCGAACCCACGAAGGAGTATCAAGAGCGGCGCAAAGCGACCCTCGTGCCGGAGGATTGTGCGTTTCAAAAAAGCCGGAATGGAGAGGAAAAGGAAGGGAGAAGAAGGAAAGCAGCGACTTTGCCGGAAGAGGGAAAAAAAAGGAAGGAAAAAGGGAAGGAAAGGGAAGGAGGGAAAGGGGGGAAGGAAAAAAAAGAGGGAGAAAAGCGCCGATTGATCCCTGAGAAGTAAGTGCCATTTCTGAAAGATCAAAGTGTCACCTCGATGGTGTTCCCACCATCGAGACGAGATCTGCTTCTTGAACAAGGACACGCCGATCAGGTCGGACCATAGCTTCACACGAATACACAGAAACGATATAAAGCCCTGCAGCGGCCTTTTCAAGGCCAAGAGGGCCTTGGCCCATCTCTTGATGTTGCAGGCGATTACTTTACATGCCACAGCAAAGCATACCTTTGCGAGCCGACGCACCCGAAGTCTGCCGATGCCGTGCGCTCGTTTCAGCTCGGAGTTCGTTGCTTCGATACCTGCACGGATCTTGTACCGGTCCTTCCACTCGGGTGTCTGCTGGAGGACGTACATGTGATCCCGCAGGCGAATCTCGGGGGTGATCTCCAGACGAAAATCCCCGACGGTGTCACGGGCCCGGCAACCTCGAGTGCGATGGTTGGGAGCCCGGACCGGACAGTGATCGAGCATCGTGCAGGATCGGCATATACTGCCATCGAAGATCGCATGAAGGGAACGACGGGTGCTGTTGTTGCCACTGAGCACCCGATGGTCGACAGGTGCGTGTCCCAGAGGGCACTGAGTCACGAGACCTTCCGAGTCAAAGTGAAAGCTATCTCTCCCCACGACGTCGTCAGCAAGTCTGCTGCGGTTAACCGGAGTAATGAATTCGATACCCTGTTCTTGCACCTTCACTGCTGAAGGAACGGAAGGGTATCCGCCGTCGGCAAAGAGCGTGTCAGGTTTATACCCGGCGGTGTCCAGACGTTCCAGCACGGAAAGGGCTTTGCCCATATCGGACCGGGCGGCGCCATGGACTTCGTAGTCGGTGATGATCTCCAGCTTTTCCCCATTGTTGCAGGTCTCGGTGATATGAAGGCTGTAACCCGGTCCTTTATGCCCGCACGATGCGTCCGGGTCGTAGGGGGATTGCAGCGTCGCTCCTTCACTCTTATTCTTCACCTGAATTGTGGATGATGGTTCGTGAGCATTGGTGTATTCGCATTGTTCGGAAAAAAGGCGTTTCAGTAGTTGGTACGGCTCACCGCCGGTGAGCGCATCATCGTTCTCGAAGAGAAGAATAAGCCCGTAGACATACTGCGCCAATTCTTCCAGTTTGACCTTTTGCTCAGCTGGACCTAATCCAAACCAGCCTTCGGGTTCTTGTGCGTGCCACTTCTGAATTGCTTCCGGGACTCTTGAAGCGTGCTCTTCATCCAGGCTCTTGAGAAACACGGTCAGGGTGTTGGTGAACAAGGCGAATCTTCCTCGTACGCGAATATTCGAGATGATGTGCGTCGAATCAAGTCGCTGATTACTGACCGATACGCCAAGCCTGTTCAGGGCTGAATCTCTGATGCCATCGAATACCCCACGAACCAGCTTCATCTCCGGATCGCTGGCAGCGAGCCGCCTGCGGAACTCAACAAGAGAGCGGCGAGAGAGGTAGTCCTCTTCATCGTCGACGTCCAATGCATAGCGCCACCTGATGTCAAAGCTGAAGGTATCCAGGACCAGAAGAGGGCAACGCTGAATTGGGGCTTGGATAGAGCATCGCGTAGTTTTCCTGAGGATTGGAAGCCGCATCGGAGTGAACGAAGGCCAACAGTTAGAACTGTGTATGAAAGACCGCACACATTTTCACAGAGGAGGTATCTCATTCCATCTTTGGGAGTTCTTCCGTCAGGGAGATCAACCGCGCTCATTTCATGCCTCCAACTATGGCCCATCCCGGAACATCGCAGGGAGAAAAATGAGCCACCGGCGGTGCCGTTACCCGGGCCTTGGGAACAAGGACTGCTCAGGATCTTGCTCTGGGTCGAAAGAATCACCGCCTCCCATGTTGCCATGGCCGGGGGTTTTCAAAAGACGCTCGATTTCAGCCTCAAAACGCTTCACCGACCGGACATCGTGGGCCTGCCTTGCGCGCTCCGTGGGCTCCGCCGTCCTGTAGTACGTATCGGTGAGTCTTTCTTTTTCTTCAGCTGTCCTGGCCTGCAGCCTGCATTCCTTCAGTCTGCGGATCGTCCTTCGGGATACCCGAGGCCCCAAGTGTTTTTCCGGGGGGCGGTCGAGTTTCCGCGCCTTCTCTATTTCGTTTTTCGCTTCGGCCTCCTTTTTTTGAGCCTCGAGGGTCCGATGGTCGACTCTAGTTGTATACCCGTTCCTTGCGAGGGCACGGTTCTGATGTTTTGCCCACGACTCCCGGCTTTTCTTTATGTTTTCCCTGCCCCAGATGACGGAAAACCGGAGGTCCTTCTTCGCACCACCTTTTTCGGGGTTTTTCCGGTTCCAGCGCCTAAAATATGCATCCGGTCCTCGCGCAATCCCGTCAAGTAATCTCCCGGAAAACATGATATGAGCGTGGGGTTGTTGCACATCCGGGTCGAGCGTGGCGCTCGCTGAGTGGATCGCATAAGTATAGGGATGATCCTTCCCCATCTGCTCGTCCACAAATCCCCATAGAAGCTTCTGCTGCTGTTGAAGGTTAAGCTCATTGGGAAGGGCAATCTCGATCTCCTCGTACACACGGCCGTTGGCCCGCTCGTATTTGTCAGATGCTACCCAAAATAGGTGGTGGTCGCCTCGGGCCCACTCGGGCATGTTACCGGCTTTCTTGTAAAGGATCGATTCAGCTTTCTTTCCCGCAGCATACCGGCCTTCCCGACAGATGTAGTTGTCGTGCTCAGCCGCCGATGATTTGCCCTTTGCTCTCGCCTTTACCGTACAATGATAGCTCGCCAGCATTGAGAAAGAAAGACGACATAAGGCGAGACACCGAAAGAGACAACACGAGCGACTCGTTGCCTATGTTACCTCAAAGCTCGCGCTCGGCGTGGAAAATCAAGGGGGATAAAGCGCTAGCGGCGCGCGAGGCAAAGACGAAAAAGGCAAAAGAAGAGGTCTTATCCGATCCCGCCGCAAGCGGAGCTAAGACGACACTTAACCTCGACGATTAGCCCCCCACTTCATTATTCGTTGACCATTCAGAGAGATGGTCTAGAGGGGCCGTCTTAAGCGGTGGGCCGCCCTCGTTCACATCGCTTTCCTCGCCGTGGGCAGCGTAGTCAAATAAACCTCATCGGGCGTCCTGTTGTCAAGCCCTTGATGACGCCGCCATCTGTTGTACCGATCAAACCACAGCGTGAGGCCCTTTCTCACCTCACCGATTGAGCTATACGCCTTGAGATACACATCTTCGTACTTCACGCTCCTCCAGAGCCGTTCGATGAACACGTTGTCCATCCAGCGGCCCCGGCCGTCCATGCTGATCCTGATGTCATGCTGCTTGAGTATGTCGGTAAAATCATCCGAGGTAAACTGACTGCCCTGGTCGGTATTGAAAATCTGCGGTGTCCCGTAGAGAGCGATCGCCTCTTCCAGGGCGTCCATGCAGAAGGAAGTGTCGAGCGTGTTTGATAACCGCCAGGAGAGCACTTTCCTTGATGCCCAGTCCATGATGGCCACGAGGTAGCAGAACCCCCGCGCCATGGGGATGTAGCTATATCCGATGCCAGACGTGATTGGCTTCGGTGATAAAAAGCCCTCTCAGCAGATACGGATAGACCGTATGTCCCGGATGGGTTTTCGTGAGGCGCGGTTTCCGGTAGAGCGCTTCTATGTCCATCTTCCGCATGAGCGTGCGCACATGACTCCTGCCGATCTGTATGACCCCTGTTCCAGAGTTCGTCCCGGATACCTCTGGTTCCCGCGTAGGGACACTCCAGGTGAATCTCGTCGATGAGACGCATCAGCTCTCTATCCCTGTCGCTCACCGGAACAGAAGTATAGTAGATGCTCGACCGGGGAAAGTTGAGTATCCGGCACTGTCGTGTCAGCGGCAAGGGATGCTCCCGGTCGATCATTTCTTTGCGCTCGACCCGTCTATGCGCCCGAGCGCGACTGCCAAAAAATCGTTTTCCATCGCCAACTGGCCGATCTTCGCGTGGAGCTCCTTCACATCGGGTCCTGTCGAGATTTCTTCTCCTTATCGAAGAAAGTATCCAACGAATTCCCGGAGGGGCCTCTAGCGACCAGGTTCCGAACCTGATGAATCCGAAGAACCCCTTGCCCTATCTGGATTTGAAGAAGCCGTTGCGGTCGGTACCATCTCTCGACTGAGCCACGTTGGCTTGACGCGGGTGTGAAATTCGCGGGCTGCTCGGCAGGCGGGAAGGGCAGCCCGCGAATGAAGTCCAGCAGGCCACGCAGAGGAGGATCGCCAGATAGCAACGCTTCTCCGCGCGGACTTCCAGCGTGGCGTACACGCTCCCTACGGGACGGAAGGATCCCGCTTTGGGTTGTAGGAGGCGGACGGTACCAGATCGTCCCCGAGCGAACACTGGGCATTTGCACCGACCAACTGAAAATTACCATAGAAGACCGGACATAAGCACTCCGCAGTGCCGTGTTTGGTGAGCTTACAGCCAGCGGTCATGCATCCGGCAAACGGGCCGTTGCAATTCTTCAACACCTTGGATGTGTCCGTTGTGTTTGAGCTCGAGTCCGGGTCAAACGTCGAGATCACCTGCGCCCCCGGGATCAACTTCCCGTTTTTCAAGAATTTGCAGACCGGTGCCGAATTTACAGTCTGGCAGCCCGTGCCATCAGGTTTGCACTTGTCCTGCTCGATCGTTTCGAGATATACAGCGCGGTTCAGGATGCCTGTGATCAGCACGAAGTTGAGGCCGTCCTGCACGGTGCATGTGCAGTTCGCAAACCGGCCATCCTCCGTCAGCTTGCAGGGCAGGGGCTCCGGCCCCGAGTGAAAGCACAGGGCAAACTTGCCGTCGCACGGGAGAAAATTCGAGGGCTGCAGCACGGTATCGCGATAGGCGGGGCCGTAGTTGGTCGTCCAGTTCTCAGAGAAATCCCAGAACGATTGGGAGTCGGGAACAAAGGGAATGGGGCCACGGAAAGGCCAGCCCTCGTCATGGCCCGCTGCCGTGACAGCCCACAGCATCACGCACATCACGAGGCTCAGCACGAGCTTGGCTTTCGTTGAACCCGGTTTGTTGAACCTTAAAGTCCGGAGTACTGCCGACAGTCCAGATCGCTTCATGGTATCTTCCTCCTTTGAAAGTGAGTGACCGGTTTCTACCGGTGTCTGAAAACCCGTGCCTGATCGGGTTTATTTCTTAAGCTTCTTCCTCGCTCCCCACAGACCGAGCAATCCGGAGCCAAGCATGTTTCATTCAGTGGAGGTACCTATCATTGGCCCCACGCACCCGGTGTTCGAACTTTGAGCGCCGAAGCATCCTCTCATTCTAACTGATCCGAGTAAGGGCAAGCTAAGCGAGAATGACTGAATTGCGACAGCGACCACAAGCAACTTAGCACAAAGCCGTCGCAATGCAGCGCTAGCACGTTTTTTTTGCATGTGATATTAAAAGGAGTTTCCCGGTGCGTCGTTTCCAATTGTTTCCCTTAGCCCATCAATCGACCTCATACGGCTGTGCGGTTCACTCGTTACTCTGCTATTTACCTCAACTTGTGCATGGACCTCTAGTATGTCAAGAGATGATTGCTAGAAATGCCTGAACATGATAGACGTAATTCCTGATAGGTTACTTGCATCTTCGCATGTGCGCTGCAATGCAAAGACCTTTGAGAGGCTACAGCTGTATATTTCTGCTTGTCACCCAAACATTATTCGTATATTTGACAACGTTACTAATTTAACTTTGACAAGACAGAATGCTTTGGTAGAATTGTAACATTGAGAACGAAATGCCCGGGGGGTCGGGCATCCTCGGACACCAAAACATTACAGTGGAGGGCGTAATGAAAAGAGGCGGCGCATTGTTAGTGGTGATGTTGGTAGGAATAGTTCTGTTCGGTTGCACCTCAGTTGGCACACTCGGTGTGGTCACGAAGTCCTCGGGTGATCCGGGCGCAGTTTTGAAAAGCGGACAGTCGTACAAGGAGCTAGGCGCGGCACAGGGCGAGGCTTGCCGCTACTTTCTTCTCGGAATGGTTCCTTGGGGCGATGCGACATTTTCAAAGGCAGTGGACAATGCTCTCGCACCGACAGGAGGTGACGCCTTGATCAATGTCACCGTGTCAAATAGCCTGTATGGTTTCGTGCCAATTTATAATATCTTTGCGTACACGTGTACCGAAGTCAAAGGAATAGCTATCAAGCTGGAAAAGAATTAAGTGACTGCGTGCGACTTTGTTTTTCCGCCAGGGCTGAATTTGGCAGTCCGGGGAACACACATTACAGCGGCACGGATGGAGTAAGTGGGATCATTCACGTTGTCCGTGCCGCACACAATGAGGGACCGCGCGGGATGCTTATGGATTCTTCCCTATTATTGCTCTTGCGATCAACGCCGTGACTATCCCATACGGCAGATTCACGAGTAGCAAGTATAATGTAAACATCGGCCCGCGCTGAAGCCCGAAATACCCTGCGCCACCTATCGGCAAGAAGATTAAGAACAGCGCCAGCACCGGCGCGAGGAAGTAAAGAAGACCGAAGAGGTACAGCCGCTTCCAGGCGGTCTTCACAAAAAGCCCGAACAGGATACCCCACAGCCCTCCCCAGAAGAGCGGCCTGTATATATCCGGCGGGTGCAAGGATATTGGGGCCTTTACCCCGAATGTCGCGCTAAGCCCCGACTCAAACAGGATGCGGCCGAAAAGGACCACGGCCAGTGCGCCTATAACCCCCGCCGTGAAGCAGATTGACACCCGCTGTATCATGGTCAAACCTTCTCCTGTCGCGTTCGGATCTCTTTCCATGATGTTCAGACCCTCCTTGTTTGCTTTGTTTATACCTCGCTAACGTTGAGGTCCCTCGGAAATGAAATCGTTATCGGGATCAATCACAAGAAGTGCCGTGATCTCTTTGTCATATGTCACTTTCGCCATGTTCCCTCCAACGATTCTCGGTATTAAGGTGCGTAATGGGTGAAGACAAAGTCGCGAGCTTTGACAGGCTCGTGGCAGGGAAAGCAGGTTTTGAGCACCGCCTCGTCGGCAGGTTTGCCGTCCTTATTAAATTGAGCGAACCCCCAGCCGCCCGTCGCGGCGTACTTTTTTGAGTCCTTGACCATAAACTGAAGGTACCAATCCGGGGCGGACCCGGGAACGAAAGATTGGGGACGGCCAAAGACTTTGTTGTTTTCCTCCGACGGGACGTAACTCCAGGCTATTCGGGCAATGATTGTGCCGTCCGGGAACGGAAGCTTCCCTTCCCGATAGGCCTTGATCGCTTTATCGTTGCCCAGAATGGCGCGGATATCGTTGAGGTTGCCTTCTTCGTGGGCCACGGAGATCAACCTCCAGTCGCGGTATCCGGGGGGAATTTTCTTTACGAAGATCGGGGCGGCCTTTTCATCGGCCTGTCCGGATGCGGGGGCCATGTAGGCGACAACGCCGGCCACCGCTGCAACTGCAACCAACAAGAAAGCGATCTGTCTCATACGGTGCCTCCCTTCACTACCCGTAACCGCCGCGCAAAATCATGTTGGCCTCCGATGATCGTTATGCGTTACATCCCGGAGCTTCCATTCCGTGGATCGTCTTTCGAGTTGATGTATTCAATACCAAGCGGCCCAATCGCCGTGATCTGCGTGATGTAGTCGCCGGACTTCGCCCAGTGGAAGTGGGATGTGTTGCCGGGCAGAATGATCACGGCGCCGGGCGGATAGGCCACCAACTTCTCCGCGTCGAACTGATCACCCAGGCCGATGTAGAAGATGCCGGAGATGACCGTGTAGATCCGGTCCTCGGGGTGCCTGTGCGGCATCAACTTCACACCGCGAGGCACCTTGACCCTGATCGTGTAAGGTCCGACATCCGATGGTTGACCAACAACAACCGCAAGGCGCACCGAAGGAGGGAATGCTGCGAACGGTTTCCAGTCGATCTCTTCGGGCAGAAGTGCTTTGAAAACGGCTTGGCCCGGCTGATGTTGCTGAACCGTTCCTCTCGTTGCTCCAGTTACCATCTGCTTGGGTGACATAGCAACCTCTTTTCTTACGTGCTCGTCAATCGGAGTTATGCTCTAAGCCGCCTTTTCTGCAGCGAGCAGCTTTAGAAGCGTCTGATCACGCTCGTGGCGGCGACCCGCACCAGCACCTCGCCCGGACCTGGAACCGGGTCAGGTATCCTTCGAACTCGGGTACTTCAGGACCGCCGTATTGGTGGACAACAATTGCTTTCATCTTTCATCTCCGAGTGTTAACCGTACTTGAGGGCGGTGCTCTGCCCGACCTCGATAATATAACCGTCAGGATCGCGGATGTAGCAGCGCGTCTCGCCGTACTTGGGGATCGGCTCCGTGATGAACTCGGCTCCTCGACTTTTCCATAATTTATAGCACGCTTGAATATCCGCAACCCGGAGATTCAGAAAGCTGCTGATCGTATCCGGGTCGGGGACGCGGAGCGTTACTGATGGCTTGTCGGGGGTCGGCCCGCCCCCGACGTTCAAAATCATCCATATATTCGCGAGCTGAAGGTACCCAGGCGCGTTGCCGTCGCCTAGGCTCAGAATGCGAGCGCCGAAGACCTTCTCGTAATAGCGAGCCGATCGCTCGATGTCCTTCACGGTGAGAAAATGCGCGATGCTGATCCCCTCCCGCGGGGGCATCTCATAGCTCTTCTGTTCGACTTGTACGGCATTCATTGATGGCTCCGATTCCGATACAGTCATGAGCTTCAGAAGCGCTTGAGCCGCGGACGTCGATGACGCGGGGTTCTGGCCAGTGATGAGACGGCCGTCAGTGATGGCAAAAGGCTGCCAGTCCGCCTTCTTCTCGAATATGGCGCCGAGCCGCAGCAGTTCATCTTCGACCAGGAACGGCACAACCTTCGTGAGCTGCACCTCCTCTTCCTCGCCGTTCGTGAAACCGGTGACGTGTTTTCCTTTCACCAGCGGAGCGCCCTGGTAAGTAACGTGGCGAAGCACCCCGGGCGAATGGCACACCAATGCGATTGGCTTGCCCGAATTGTAGAAGGCCTCCAGAAGAGCGATCGACGTTGGGCTCTCCGCGAGATCCCACATTGGGCCGTGCCCGCCCGGGTAGAAGACCGTGTCGAAATCTTCCGCTTTCACATCCGCAAGCTTGACGGTATGAGCAAGGGCTTTTTGCGCCGCCTCATCCTTCTTGAACCGCGCCATGGCTGGCGTCTGATTTTCCGGCAGATCGCTCTTTGGATCGAGCGGCGGCTGCCCACCCTTCGGTGAGGCGAGCGTTAAGTCGACTCCGGCGTCTCTGAAAACAAAATACGGCGCAGCAAATTCTTCCAGCCAGAAACCGGTCTGTACGGCCGGTGTTGCCCAGTTGATCGTGTGACGTTAGCACCATCACAATCTTCATTGTTGTTCCCTCCCTGACAAATAGCTTCCCCGTTCACCGCTTCTGATACGGGTGAAAAATGTAATCTTTTGCCTTTACTCTCGTATGGCACGCGTGCCCGCAGTTGTTGCCGCTCCCCTCGGGCTTGAACGTGTCGGACGCGGCGTTATAGTTAAACAGGGCGTATCCCCATCCACCGCTGTCCGGAAATCTCTTGCTGTCCTTTTCGATGAAAAAAGCCTGTGTAAAGGTGTCGGGCACATTCACGGAAAAGGGGGCCTCCGCACTCTTTTTCGGTTTCCACTGGAGCTTCGCAATCTTGGAGCCGTCAGGGAAAGGCTTGCCGTTGCCTGGAATGCCGGCCCGGTAGGCGTCGATCATCACCGGATTGGCGACAATCACCTTGAGCACTTCTTCGGTTTGAGCGACGGAGACAACCCGCCAGTCTTCGTATCCTTTGAAATCAGAGAACGCGAGCCCATTCGGCACTTGCAGCGTGTACTTGTCCTGTGCGGTGTCCTGCGCGGTGATGGCCCTGCCGTACAGGACGGCGAGGGCGAGCACTACCGCAATGATCACCATCGCCGGTATGTTTTTATGCTTCATTGCCAACACCTCCTTTTTATTTGCCGGTCACTCATTTAGCACCTCCTCTGTTTTGATGATTGTCTGTGAAGTGCCGCCTCGAGCTGGACTTGTGGGTTTTGGCGGTGCACAGAACCTTTTCGAGTTGGGCCATGGCGGATTCATTCTGAACCCAACGTAAACATCAGAACACGCCGAGTCAATGGGTAAACCCGCACTCGTTCCGCGCCCGGACACTGGATATGTGACCAAACATCGAGGGAACCTGATTGACACGAGTACATGCGCTGCTTACAGTGCATCTATAGATAGGAGTTGAGACTCCGTCGTGAGCAGCCTTCTGAGGGGGTTATGAGAAAACTTATCGTTTTGTTGCATTGCATCATGCTTGTCATTGCCTTGCTGTATGCCACCTCCTACAGCCAGGATACCTCATGCACGTTCTCGGTCTCTCCGGACACCCTCCATTTCTTTGATATCTCCGGCGGTACCGCAGAGGTACAGGTTAGAGCTTCCGCGCCTACGTGCACCTTCAGCGCAAGAACGAAATTTCCGTGGATCACCGTTTCCGTCAGGCAGGAGGGGAGTGTGGGCAAAGTTTCGGTGACCGTTGATGGTAACGAAACGCCAATATACCGCGTAGGAAGTGTGTCAATCGACGGAGCGGAAGTGTCGGTTATCCAGAACGGCCCACGGCAAAGCGGTGGAGGCTAATGCTTCACCATCACCATTTGCCGGCGTGGGCACCACCGTCCACGTGAAGCACCTCTCCGGTTACCTGACCGGCGTCTGCCAGGTAGAGAACAGCGTCGACAATGTCTTTTACGCTGCCGATTCTCCCCATTGGCTGCAACGTCTTAAGAAAGTCCTTGGGATCGTCCTTGTGGAGTGGCGTGTCCACGACGCCCGGGGCTACCGCGTTGAAGCGGATGCCTTCTTTTGCATACTCGATTGCGAGATGCCGGATCACTGAATTCAGGCCCCCCTTCGTAATCATCGAAACCGAGGCATTTACGCCGGCGATCGGGTTATCGGCAAGCGACGCAGTGATGCTCACAACGCTCCCCGATTTCTGCTTCAGCATCTGTTTCACCGTGAGCTGAGTGATGTAGATGAACCCCAGCAGGTTGACCGAGACCAGGGCATTGAAATCCTCGGTCGTAAAGTCCGTGAAAGGTTTGACGTAGTAGATTCCGGCGCTAGTCACCAGAACATCGATGGCTGCGAAGTGCTTGATCGCTGCTTCGACAGCTTTGGCTGCGGTCTCCTGCTTACCGATATCGCCATCGACAAGAACCAGGCTGGGTGACGCAGTGAACGATTTACTGGCATCAAGAGACGTTGCGACGACGTTATAGCCCTGCTTCAGAAATCCCTCGACCAGACCCGTGCCCATGCCGCCTGATGCTCCAGTCACAATTGCTGTTTTATTGTCTGACATACATCCTCCTTTTACCCCGCTACTTCGAAAATAATTTCCAGCTCGACCGGGCAGCCGAGCGGAAGGCTTGCGACGCCATACACCAGGCGGCAAGGGTTCTTCTGTTTTCCGAAGACGTCCTGGAGCAACTCGGACGCGGCGTCAGCGACTTTCGGCTGATCGCGGACGTCTCCGGAGGTGGCAACAGACACGCCGAGGCGGACGACCCGTGTGACTTTGTCGAGCGATCCCAAATGCTGCCTCGCGACAGCAAGGACGTTGAGCGCCGCGAGGTGGGCCGCCTTGCGCCCGGCTTCCACATCGAGCTCCGCGCCGACGCGCCCGATGAATTTCGCTGCGTGGCCTTCCGTGGGAAGCATCCCGGTCAGAAAAAGCAGATTGCCGGTCTGCACCGCTTCCACGTAGGTGCCGAACGGCTCAGGCGGCACCGGGAGCTTGATGCCAAGTTCTTTCAACCGCTGCTCGGCACCGGCCTGAGAGCCCTCACGGGTTACCGTTTGCTTTTTCGAATTTGTATTCATGTATCTCTCTCCCATCGGATTTGAATGAGTATTGCCGCGAAGCCAACCTAGGCACCTTTTCCGGGGAAGTCAACATTTGGCCGGAATGCGGTTATGTGTGCTATGAATGATGCTTTTCTGCTTGACAAGACCATGGTCTGATATAAAATTGACTTACACGAGTCCCTGAATTGATGGCTACGTTAGCTATTCGTGAACCTTTTTTGAAGAAAGCCAAAAACGAAAAACAAAGGAGGAGCCCATGGGAAGACTCGAGACTTGTTTTAAACATTTTAGTGTCTTGAAAAGGAGTGCCCGTGCGACCTTAGTTCTTGCGTTTCTCTTCATGTTCCCTCTTTTATGCCACGGCCAAACCGGGCCGATCCGGCTGGGGGTGAACCTGGAGGTTACAGGGAACATGGCGTGGTTGGGCGATCCTCAATTGAAGGCCCTCCAAATGTTGACCGAAGATGTGAATAAGGCAGGCGGCATAAACGGTCGCAAAATAGAGCTGATCACGTATGATAACGAGAGCAACGTAGAAAAGGCTGTCACTACCGCCAAAAAGCTCATCCAGCGGGACAATGTCGTGGCGGTCTACGGGCCGTCTACAAACGCCCCAAGCCGCTCGACCCAATCTATCATGCAGGAGGCGAAGCTTACCTCCTATTCTCTCTCCGCTTCTTTTGATCCGAACGGCAAAGATTCTTATTGGTTTGCGGTTCTCGTAAGTGTCTACAGCAATATTGAGAAGTTTTTCGACTGGTACAAATCGCAGGGCTTCACGCGCATAGCGCAGATCTGCTCCAGCGATTCTTCCGGCCAGACCTGGTTCGCCGATTCCGAAGAGATCGCCAAAAAATATCAGATGCAACTTACGAGTCAGCGATTCAACGTAAATGACCTCGATGTCACACCACAATTAACCAATATAAAATCTTCGAACCCTCAGGCGATCATGGTCGGTTCCACCGGTAAATCGGCGGGCGTGGTCATAAAGAATTTCATGCAGTTGGGTTTCAAAATCCCTGTTTGCACAGGAGCCGGCAACGTTTCTCCGTCTTTCCTCGAGATGATTGCGGGTAACGAGCCGGACACACTCCTGCTTCCCGGATCGAGGTTCGTGGTCTATCAAGAGCTCCCGGATAAGGACCCGTTTAAAGCGATGATCAAGAAGTTTACCGATGAATACCAGAAAAAATTTAACAAAGAGGCAGACCTCAATGCGGCAGTCGGCTACGATGCAGCGCGTATCCTTTTCGAGGCTTTCAAAGGCGTTAATCCGAAGGGGCCGGAGGACAGTACCAAGATCAGGGACTATATCGAAAAGATGCGCAACTTTCCCGGGGTGTACGGAGCAAACTACAATTTTTCGCCGACCGATCATCGAGGCTTGAACAAAACGGCTCTCGTGCTGATACAGGCCAAGAACAAACGTTTCACGATGTACGAGAAACTTCGATAAAACTAGAAGCAGAGGCCATCCTCGTGAAAACACTTATCAAAGGTGGGTACGTAATCGGGTTCAACGGAAAGAGTCATGAGATTCTCAAAGACGGAGTAGTGGTGCTCGACGGCGACACCGTCTCCTTCGTGGGCTTCTCTTATCCCGAGCCCGTGGATCGCACAATAGAAGCCAAAGGCAAACTCGTCTCTCCAGGCTTCGTCAACACCCATATCCACGCGAGTTCAAATGTAGGGGATTATTTCTTGAATGATCCGGGTAAAGTCGACTATTTCGGATCGAACTACCTCACCTTTCTGACGCCGCGTAAGGGAGCGAAGGGGCCGATTGGTCTTGAGAACTTCCGCATAGGCGGCAAATTCTCGCTCCTGCAGGCGATCAAGAACGGTTCAACCACTATTCAGATTTACGGCGGCGGAGCTGAGGGAGGGGATGCATTTGTCGATATGGTGGGCGAGGAACTGGGGCTACGCGCCTATCTCGCTCCCTCCTTCAGGAACGTGAACTTCTATTATGAGGAGACAGGCGCGCTTCGCTACGTGTGGTCTGATGAGATCGGCGAAAAAGGGCTCGCCCAGGCAATAGATTTCATCAAGAAACACCGCGGAAAATACAACGGCCGGATTCAAGGCATGCTCTATCCGCGACAGACAGATACATGCACACCCGAACTCCTGAAAAAGACAAAGGAGGCTGCGCGCGATCTCGGGGTAGGCATCCAGATACACGCCGCCATGAACATGATCGAGTTCCACCAGATTGAGCTGAATTACGGGACCACGCCTATCGGCTTCCTGGATCGTCTCGGGTTTCTGGGACCTGAGGTAATCCTCGGCCATTGTGCATTGCTGAATGGCCATTCGTGGACCTCCCTGCCGCGCGGCAATGACCTCGGTATGATCGCTGATGCCGGCGCCTCTGTCTCCCACTGCCCGTTTAAGTACTCGAAGTTCGGCATCTGCCTTGAGTCATTCGATCGATATCTGGCACGCGGAGTAAATGTCTCGCTCGGAACTGATTCTTATCCTTTCGATATGGTGAATGAGATACGCATGACGAGCCTCATGAATCGTGTCGCTGAACGAGATTATCTGGCAGGTGGCTACGGCGACTGCTATAACGCCGCGACACTCGGCGGTGCGCGTGCCCTCGGCCGTGATGACCTCGGCAGACTTGCTCCTGGAGCGAAAGCTGATCTCTTTATTGCGAACCTTCACAAAATCGACTATGGCGCTGTGTTTGATCCGGTAAAGGCATTCATCGAGTATGGTTCAGGGCGCGATATCGAGACGGTTATCATCGATGGTCGCGTGGTGATGGAAGAACGTCGCTTTTCCGGTATTGATGAGGATGCGCTGCTTGATTCTTTGCAAGCTGAGGCTGAAGGGATATGGGCAAAGATTCCCGAATGGGACGTATTCGGACGGCGCGCCGATCAGGTCTCTCCCTGGGCCTTCCCGCTGAAGACTAATGATTGAGGGAAGATGGAAGATGGAAGATCACTCACTTCATTCGTTAGGAAGATGGAAGAGAAGAACACCAACTCACATTCGTCTTCGGCCGGTTTGTAATGGCTTCGCTCCAGGCCCGCGCGGGGGAAGCGGTCTTCCTAGTCCGCCGTGGCGGACGATCTTCCTAGCGGAGCGATCTTCCTAGTCGCAGAAAGTGCGACGATCTCCATGTTTGGGCGACCCCGACGAACCCTGCGAGAAGGAGGATAAGATGAAAGTATTAATCACCGGCGGCATGGGAGTAATCGGCGCCATGACAACCACGCGCTTCGTGCAAGAAGGACACAGGCCGGTTGTAATGGCACGCCATATGGACAGGAATCTTATCGCACCCGTGGAAGAGAAGATCGATATCGAACTTGCCGATGTGCAGGACTTCCCGCGCCTCGCATCGATCATTCAGGCGCACAAGGTTACACATATCGTACACACGGCGGCGCTCGTCGGGGCTGTATCAAACAAGAACCCACCGCAGAGTGTCCATGTAAATGTGATAGGTACGCTCAATGTCCTCGAGGCGGCGCGTCTCATGCAAGTGAAACGGGTTGTCTACACGAGTGCCAAAGGAGTCTACGGCTATATCACCGGCGAATACGCCCATCCTGTTTACAAGCCGGTGCCGGAAGATTACCCTAAGAACCCCGTCAGGATCTATGAATCGGGTAAACTGATGGGCGAGCACATCGGTGAGTTCTACCAACGAACATATGGTATCGAATTCCTCGCTCTCAGGTTCGCCATGACCTTTGGCCCCGGTAAAATGGTGCGCCACGGCGGTATGGCCGTTACCAGTCAGATCGTTGAGTTGCCGTTCGCAGGCAAGCCGGTTCGTATTCAAAAAGGCGGAGAGCAGAAGGACGAGTTCATCTACACTAAAGATGTGGCTTACAGCATCTATCTCGCAACAATTGCGGAAAAACCTCGCTACACGGCCTACAACATCGGGCCCGGCTTTGGTCAGACATTGAACGATTTCGCACGCGCTGTTAGGATTTGTATTCCTGAAGCGGACATTGAGGTGGGGCCGGGACTCCAGTTTCTTGAGGCGCCTTACCATGCAATCTTCGACATTACAAGGGCCAGAGAGGATTTTAGTTGGGCTCCCCAATACACCCTCGACGAAGCCATTTCAGATTACATTGAGACGCTGCGGCAACTCTCTAAGTAAAGGCAGGGTGGCGCTATGAGAACAAGACTTGAACTCCCTAGATTGTCCCTGGCGGAACGGGACAGGAGATGGCAGATGGTGCGCTCCGCTATGCGCGATAAAGCCCTCGACTGCCTGTTGCTCTTCGGTTTCCCGGCGAACTGGGATGTTACCACTGCTAATGCCCGCTACATTTCTCATATCGGTGGGAACGCAGCGTTCAATGTGACTATCTTCCCTCTGGAAGGTGAGCCGACCAGTTTCGTGCTTATGCCTACGTTTGTGGAGTACTGGAAACGGGCGCAGGACTGGGTTTCGGATGTACGGGCGCGCAAGGGTACCTGGGCTGCTAGTATTGCAGGACGCATACGCGAGCTCGGCCTTGAGAAGGCGCGCATCGGTGTTGATGGGCTTGCGGGACCGCTTGACCCGGACGGCTGGTTCCCCCACAGTGTTTATGTGGAGATGACCGGCCTTCTGCCTCAGGTCGAGATCGTGAATACGGACGATATGCTCGAGAAGATGCGGGCAGTGAAGAGCGCTGAGGAGATAGGGGTCCTGGAAAAAGCGGCGCAGCTCGGCGACCTGATGCTTGATGCGTGTCTCCGGACAGCAAAGCCAGGCGTCAAAGAATGCGAGGTTTACGCGCGGATGATGGAAGTGATGCTCGCAAATGGCGGTGAAGAGCCAACGCTATTTTTGTGGGCCGCCGACGCTCATCCTCTTCCTCATCCATTTCGTCTGCCGACGCAACGCGCTTTGGAACCCGGCGATATTATCACCTGCGAGATGCATCCCAAATACGGAGGATACTACACGCACGTGGAGAGGACCTTCTGCATAGGGGAGCCTCAACCGGAGTATCGCAGGATTTATGAGGGATGCCTCTCCGCCTACAGGAAAGGCATGGAGCTCTTTAAACCGGGAGTAAAAATAGTAGATGCCATTGGTGCAATCCGCAGTGTTATTGAATCAAAGGGGCTCGGCATATGTGAAGCGGGCATGCACGGGCACGGGCTCAGCTCTCTCGAGTACCCGCGCTATCGACTTCACGCGCTGCAGTCAGACGCAAGCACACTTGATGCAATGGTGAGTACGCTGAGGCCGGGCATGGTCTTTGCGCTCAACATTGACCTCGTGGATCCGGCGTGGAGAAATGGCGAGACCGGGTGTGTCTTTGGTGAGACAATCATGATTACGGAAAACGCAGCGAGGCGAATGCACACCTTCCCGATGGAATTCCAAGTAATTCCTTTTTAGGCTCCAAGTAGTTCTCGGGGCGGCAACCGGCTCGGCGTGGCCTTTACCGCGAACTGGGCCGAGCTAAAATTCGCCCTTATGGCAGCGTACAGGCACGGTATCTGAAGCAACGAGACAGGCATCGCAGTTGTCGCATCTCGCTCGCTCACTCTCTCCGCTGTAATTATTCTACCGGGAGTAAAGAGACCATCCATAACGTCGCGCTAGACCTCGAAGCGTATCTTCACCCTCCGCTGCTGCCAGTCCTCGTCCATGATGAGAAAGTAACCGAAGTTGCCATAGTTGTACTCAGCGGGATCGGCGGACGGGCTGTACTCCTTCTTCAGGTTGGTGGCATAAAGTAACTGACCGAGATAAAGCCCATCGGCAATCTGCACGATCTCGTCTACACAATAATTGTCCGGAGAGAATGTCTTCAGCGAGGGCCAACGATAGTTGAACTGGTAAACAGCGCGGCCGTGGTTTGTCGGATTCACCGATAGGCCTTCCCTGCCGATGAAGAAGAATCCTTTCACGTCGTAATCGCGGCTCTTCCGTTCCTCCGGCGTCGCATCCTCCAGCCAGATATTGAGCCGTCTCATCACATCAACGGCCATCTTCTCCTGGGGACGTCTTGAGCGGTACGTATTCGATCCCCACGCCGTCGGCGCTGCGCCCGTTTCGAACCCGCCCGTCATGTCCGACAGTTTCGCGGGAGCAATAGGGTCGAAGGTCTTGCCCGTCCAGGGTGAGAAGTAACGCGCAATCGGCCAGGCGCAATTGAGCGTATTGAGGTTAAAGAGGTTGAGGAGCCCCTCGTTGCGGAATGCCAACGCTGCACCGTGGAGGTATCCGGCCATGGTCTGCGGCGCAATAGAGCAATCGAAGATCTTCTGCAACTTCGCGAAGTAAGGCGATTCCGTGGAAAGGTCGTCCCTGATTTTCCGAGCATAATAGCTCATGAGATCGAGCACCGTGGCCCGCCCTGCGAGGTCAGCCGTGATCGAACTAAAGAGCGGGTCCGCCGTCTCCCTGTCGGAAAGCTGCCTGAAGGTAAAGCGGGTTAATTTTTCGGGCAATGGTGTGGTACGTTTTTTCGGACTCATGCTTCTTCCCCTTTCTTGTGCCAGGATTCGTCCATCAGAAGGAAATAGCCGTAATGGGCGTACTGATAATCGGAACTCGGGCGGACCGGGTCATACTTCGTCAGTATATCTGAGGCAAAGAGAAGCTGCCCGAGGTAGAGACCTTGCGCTATTTCCACCATCTCGTCGATGAGGTAGCTGAGCGGGGGCGGATTGCCGAGCTTCGGCCAGCGGTAGTTGAGTTGCAGCACCTCTTTCCCGGCGTTGCCGGGATCGACCGATCCCGCTTCCCGTGAGATGAAGAGACCTCCCTTTCTTGCGTAGCCGTATCGTTCCTGCTCGGCCGGAGGCGCTTCCTTCAAGTGGACCAATAAGGTCATGGACTCGATACCGGCCGTGTTCCAGAAGGACTCCGTCACCCTGCTGAAACAGTTGATCCCGAGAAAGACAGGCACGCTGCCCGGTTCGGTGCCGTCCGTGTAGCCGCCGATAGTCTCCTTTGCCGCATGAGCAAAACTCTTTCCCGCCCAGGGGAGCCGGTCCTCGGTCCCCACAGAAAATTCAGGATGCCGCCGAACGGGGAGTCGCCCTGTTTGAGAACGAGGGTGATGTCGTAGTAGTGGCCCCTCAGATTGACCGGCTGCCCGTGCGCAAAAAGCCATGCCAGCCTGCCCAGGTAAACATTGCCGGGCGAGGCGTCTTTAACAAGCTCTGCCTGGTAGGACCGGAGCATGTCGAGTATTGAGGATCTCCCCTCGAGGTCTTTCAGAATCGCGGCAAACCGGGGCTTGCACGGGGTCAGACTCGATCGAGCTTGAACGCCGTGAACTTTTTCGCTGTCATTTCTCTTCTCCCTCTCTCCTGATGTCTGGTCGGTAACAGGAAGTCCATGCGCAGGATGCGGTCGACATGCTATCAGCCTGGAGGCCGCGCCTGCCATGCCGCGCTCTCCTTCGGGCGACGACATGCGCACAGGAAGCCTTTTATCAACCGGTTTGCCCAAGGCTGCGGCCTTATGAAACCACGTGGGATTGTACGGAAGGAGCACGTATCTTGCGAGCCCCAGCGTACGGAAGAGCGATCCGATCGCCGCAAGGTTCTCCGTCGTTGCGGTGAATCCCGGAATGAGGGGGACACGCGGCAGAAGAAGCGAAGGATACTCCACGGCGATGCGGCGGAGGTTCTCCATGATCACGGTGTTTGACTCTCCCGTGTATTCACGGTGTCTGCCAGGGTCGGCCAACTTCACGTCAATCATGATAAGGTCGACGTTGGGCAGAATCGCATCACTGAATCGGTCCCACGGGAAGAAGCCATTTGTTTCGATCGCCGTGTGAATCCCCTGTTCTTTGAGTCGGCGCAGAATGTCGCCGGCGTATTCCATGGCAGGGTGGGCTCACCTCCCGACAGCGTAACGCCGCCACCGGAAGCCCGAAAGAACGGTGCGTCCCTGACGAGAAGATCGATCAGTTCATCGGGGGAGAAGAACGGCCGACCCTTCTGAGTGCTTTGCCGGGACAGACATCCGCGCAAACGCCGCAGCACGCAGGCAGATCGCGCGATCGATGCGCGACGGGTTATCGAGGCGACAGGCAGACCCGGGGCAGGCTCTTTCACAGTCACCGCACGCGACACAGGCCTGCGGGTAAAAACCGATCTCCTCGCGGGCATCAACCGATTCCGGGTTGTGACACCAGCGGCAGCGAAGATTGCAGCCTTTGAAGAACACCACGGTGCGTATTCCCGGGCCGTCCTCCGTCGAACCTCGCCGCACGTCAAAGATCAGTGGCCCGTCGAAGATAGATCGGCGCGTTCATCTCAATAGTTCCAGCGGCCGGAAGGCGTCCAGGAGCAGATGGTTGGCCAGATAGCCGAACCGGTACAGATAATTCAGGTTGCCGTCCACGGTGATCTCGTTCCTGAGCATGCCCGTCAGGATGTCGAAGCTGTGGGTCTGGTCCAGCTTTCCATCCTCAATGACGTCATTGAGATAGCCCCTCACGGGCGAGAAAAGAAAATTCACCAGGGCATGGCCGTCGCTGAACGTGATCGTGACGTTCGGTTTCGCGGCCATCTTCTCATCCGTCTTCATGCCGCCATCGTGGAATCTCACGTATTTCCGCACGCTGTTATCCCGCGTCCGGAAGAGTAACGTGCCGTCAAAATCTCCCAGCAGGCCCTTGAATGTCTGGTTGATGGGATTGAGGAGCTGCACCGCATCCAGCCAAGCAGCCCGTCCAGGACCACATCGGCTGCATCGCCGAGAAGCCAGCTCATGATGAGATCGAGGCCTGTCCCGGCTTTCAGACTGAGGTGCGGCCGGGGGGTGGCCGAAGCAACTGTGTGCGACACCGGCTGGTAGGGCTTTTCCGTCCACCCATCCCAGACTTCCTGTCCGCTGGCTACGTCGTACTCGGCCCTCAGTATGATCTCTCTCTGCATATGAGGGTTCAGATCCTTGAAATAGGCCGTGTATCCCGACACGCGGACAAAGAGGTCAGGCGGACATTCGCTCGGGTTGTTGTGCGCCTTCCAGAGCTCATCCCTTCCGATGATGTTGCACTGAACCTGGAGTCCCCCATAATCTTTGAAATAGGTGTCCAGATACGCGCTGAAGGTATTGAGGAATTGCTGCCTGTTTCCCGTCATCGCCTGCGGGAGGCGGCGTGAATTTGAGATTGAGGGCCTGGCCGTTGACCATGTGATGGGTCTGGTCCAGGGCGCCGACGAAGCGCAGGCACGATGGCAGTTCCGGGGCAAGTCCTTCCACCGGGGTGATGCCGCTCGCGAAGGGCTTTCCTTTGACCCGTCCGCTGGGAAGCGCGCCGGTGAGCACGCCGAAGCCGGCATGGTTCGTCATCGTCCAGTAGCCCACCGTGTACGGGCCGCCACGGTAGTTACGCCGTGATTGAAATTTATCGTGGAGGAGGCCGACGATCCAGGCGGCATTCTTTTTGGCCAAGGGGCTCGAGTCGTATCCGAATCTGTTTCGCGAAGCCCTTACCATTGCGTGATACTTCCGATAGAGGGTGGATGTGGCCTCATCCTTTTCGTCACCGCCCCAGTTGGTCGTAATTGCGCCGATCATTCCGGACATGGGGATCCTGCTTCCGCCGCCGTTTCCGAATGCGAACTCCTCGATTGCCGTGATTGAGTCGACCACCTCCGCCAGACCCGTGATTGCAACACCCGACGAGTTATAGGTCGCGCCGCTGTCGATCACGTCCCTGCCTTTCTCCATACAGCCTTCCATCATAGCGGAAAGCATGGGAGTGGGGTGCACTTTCCGGTGGGTCAGGCCGAGCATGTTGTTGAACTCCACCGCGTGCCCTATGAGCCAGTCAAGGTGCTTTTCGAAAGCGGCTTTGAATTCGTCGAAGGATTGCATGGCCTCCGGAGGCGGACTCGCCTGCCAGAGCGGGTCGTCTTTTCCGATGCCGGTGAGTCGATGTTTGCCCTGGAACAGCGCAAGCTCAAGAACAGAGGTGAGGTTCATCAGACATGTCCCCGTGGCGCCATAGGTGCGGCCGCAACTCGTCGGCTCGACGCAGCCGACGGCACCGTAATCACGGGCATCGGCTTCCGATACCCCCTGGGTCTTGAGGAGGTCAATAGCGGCCAGGTCGTTATGAAAGCAAGGTGTGGCACGCGTCTTCAGGTTGAGCCGGACGAGCCGGTCCCGGTACTCTTTGGGGTTTGCGAGAGGGTGATACCGGGCATTCAAGTTCGGGTCACGCAGGCGAAGAATCTCTGTGACTTCCAGCATCACATAGGTAAGGTCATTCACTGCGTCATTCCCGTCCCGGTCGACACCGCCCAGGGTAATAGCCTGATTGGAGGCGGTGCCCCCGAAAAGTTCTTCTGACGCCTCGGGCACGAGAGGGATGTGGTCCGCGATCTTGAGCCAGAGGCAGCCCACCAGCTCGACTGCGTCGCTGGGGGTGATCCGGCCACTCTCGACGTCTTGCTTGTAAAAAGGATAAAGGATCTGATCGAGTCGGCCCAGACTGAGCGCTACATTCGCGTTTTCCTGATGCAGGGCTACCTTGCAGATCCAGAGCGCGTTCAGAGCCTCCTGAAACGTCTGCGGGGGCTGGGCCGGGACGCGCTTCAGGTAGTCGCTCATACGGCGCAGCTCGGCAGCGCGCGCGGGGTTCCCGCTGTTGTTCATCTCCATGGCCCGCCGTCCCGCTTCGATGCTTAACTTCTCTGCGTAATGGATGATACCGCCCAGACTCTGTTGGACCGCCTGGTAGAAGTCCTTTTTTGCCCGGTCATCATCTGACGATCCCAATCCCTGCTCCTTCCGGGATGCCTCATCGATGATGCCCTGGAGTCCCTTCTGCAGCATCAGCTCGTAATTGGGTATCGTATGCGAAATACAGTAGACCTTGCTGGACAGGAAGAAAGCTATGCGCTCCATCACGCTCTGGCAGGCAGGCGTATTGCCGTTAGCCCCGAAGTCCTTGCGCGTTACCTCCTGTATGGTCCTATCCATCCAGAACGGGAAGATGCTGCCGTTCAGTTCAAGCCAGTCTTTCTTCGTTATGAGAAACGGATTCTTCGGCCGCTGGCTGATCGTCTCCAGCTCCGGCCAGATGGTGAGCGAGAGGAAATGCGGGTAAAGTACCACGCCTTTTTGCTTGGTGGTGGTGGCACCGGCCAGCAGGCTCTTCGTCAGCGATAAACGGCTCTTTGCGGCTCATGACGAATTCGTAGAGATTCCCGGCCGTCAGCTCCGGAGAGTCCAGTAATCCTGACTGTCCCGCTGCATCGGCTCTCTCTTTCTCTTTCTTGAAAAACTCGGTCGTGTTCCGGGCCAGCTCCAGACAGATCTCCGAGTTGGTAGCGAAGTGGGCTTTTCGCAAACGCTCCAGTCGCGGCCAGTCCTGCAGGGACATTTTCTCCAGCCCCAGTACGTCGGCACTTATGGCGCACATGTCACTCCTCCTCTATCAGAGCACTCGGGCGTGTATCTGCTGCATGTATCACCCTCTTTTCCTAATGCTTAAGTATAGCATGCCCGCTGTGGCGGAAGGTGCAGTGCCTGGAATGGATTATTAGTGCCGTCGTCGATAAAGCCCAGGGTACTGAAAAGACCAGAACGGACCGCCTCCTGAGTGAAGATGCCTACTTTGCCAGATCAAGGTGGCGGAGAACCCAGGGGTAGACGACCTGCTCAAAGATAGCCTGATCATCCATATCCTTGGTTCGTCCCATATGCCCGCCCTTCGGGTTCACCCAGGCCTCTTTCGGGCTGCCGTTTTCCAGCAATACGCGAAGGTCGCTGTAAGGCGTTTGCGGGTCCTGGACGCCGGCGAGGAGCAACATGGGTGGTGTCGGCTTCCCCACCAATCCCTCGGTCTTGAGCGACAGTGTGGGCATGAACTTGAGAACTTCTTCCACCGTGGATTTGCCAAGGATGTAGAGTCGGGCCGGAATATAATCGAACATATAGTATGTGCTCATGAAACTCTTTTCGATCCATTCCCTCTGGAAGTAGTCATGGACCGGACCGCTGTGGAAAACAGCTCCCCTGAGGCGGGTCGGCTCACGGAATGCGACGCGGGTGGCCCAGTAGCTGCCGAAGCTCGCGCCCCCTACCACAATGCGGCTGCCGTCGACGTCATTACGGGTCAACAGGTAGTCGATCACTGCCGAATACATTCTTTCTGAGCCCGGCAGCGCGGCTACCGGGGCCTGACCGGTACCGGGCATGTCGAGGGCCAGAGTGGCAACGCCTTTCTGGACAATGGGCAGGGTTGTAAGGGAGAGATCCTCTTTCCAATAATCAGCACCGCTGATAATTACGTAAACAGGCGGTTTCGAGACTCCCGGGGGCTTCAGAAGATATCCCACAATCTCCTTGCCCTCGAAGGGAACGCGAATAATTTCGATCGGCGGTTCTGCGAGACGGGTATACTTTGCGAATGCATTCAGTGCTCTCGCGTAACATTCCGCCTTTTTCGGAGAGCTGGGGACCGGCCATCGGCCGAAGGCATAATAGCGGTATGCGATGAGATAATCGTCCCGGGCTGCTTTTGTGTCTGTTGCCTCCTCGGCCTTGGCTTGGCCGAAGTATCGGTCCCCGGTCTTCATCCACTCACTGCCCCACTCCTCAGGATCGGTACTACGGGTCCGTGCAAGCGTCTCCCGCACATCCGCCGGTTTGAGGCCGTAGAGCGGATAGAGGTTGCGGTCCGCCCGAAGCTGAACCTCAGTCTTGATTTCCTCGATAGTCTTCGTCGGATACTCGGCTGCCGTGACTGTATTTACAAAACAAGCAGCTATACCAACTATCAGGAGTTGGACCAATTTAACCAATCTGACCAACGTAACCGCCTCCTCCATGCTCTTTCCCTCCTGTCGTGACTCGAATGAAACCCATTATTACACAACATTCATAATTTTAATAGCGGTAAAGTCAGGGAGGCCCACTCCTTTCTTTTGATTTGCTTCATGGGATAACACTGAGTATAATCCAGAAGAGACTTTGCCGCATCTGGAGTCGAGGAGGAATCCCATTTCGGGGTGAACAGAATACCCAGACTGCTGAACAATTTTCAAAATAGGGAGGGCACGAGATGAGTTCCAAGATGGGAAGACGCGAGTTTATTGGCGCAGCCGCCGTATCCGCGCTGGCGTTGCCGGCCATGCTGAAAGGTATGGAGAAACGCAGCGAGGCTGCGGATGCAAAGAAGTCTGGTATGAGAGTTATCGCCGTTGAAGAGCATGTTGGCACGCCACAACTCACGGCGGCCCTCAAGGCGGTGGGCATAAACGCGCGGGATTCCGTACCCGCGCTCGCAGCGAAACTGAATGATTTAGGAGTCAAGCGACTGGCAGACATGGATGCAGCCGGCATCGACATGCAGGTGTTGTCCGTCGCCGGGGACGGCCTGGAAAAGCTGGACCGGAATACCGGGATTGCGGTGGCCCGCGACATCAACGATATGCTGGCCAATGCAGTAAAGTCCCATCCGGACCGGTTCGCCGCCTTTGCCGTGTTGCCGTTGCAAGCCCCTGATGCCGCCGCCGCTGAGCTGGAACGCTGCGTCACCAAGGTTGGGTTCAAAGGAGCGTTGATCAGTGGTACGATCAACGGGCGCTTTCTCGACAACCCGGTATTCCAGCCTGTCTTCGCCGCGGCCGAGCAGTTGGACGTCCCTATTTACCTGCATCCCGCCCCACCACCGCCGGCAGTGTACCAGGCTTATTTCGGCGACCTTCCGGTCCCTGTCGCCGAATCTTTGTCGACTTCGGCCTGGGGCTGGCACGTCGAGTGCGGAATGCACACGTCTCCGCCTGGTGGTGTCCGGGTTATTCGACCGTTTCCCGAAGCTGCAGATCATCATAGGCCATATGGGCGAAAACCTTCCGTTCTCCATGGTCCGTGCCGACGGCCGTCTGACGGGATTGAACCCTAAGCTGAAACAGCGGGTGGCCGAATATTTTCGCACCAACTTTTATATCACCACCAGCGCCTATTTCACTGCCCCGCCCTTACTTTGCGCCCTGGAAGTCTTCGGCGCCGACCGTATGCTGTTCGCGGTCGACTATCCCTTCTCCTCCAACGCCGAAGGCCGCAAGTTGCTGGATATCGCACCAATCAGCGCGAACGATCTGGCGAAGATAACCCATAAGAACTCTGAAAGGCTTCTGAAATTGTAGCTCACAGAAAATGAAGATACGGTTCCAATGCCTTATTTTTGTCTGTCTGCGTTCCGTCATAGGTTATCGGCACGATGGGGATGCCCAGATCTTTTTCCACCTTCTTGTAAATCGCTTCACTGATTAGTCCCGGGCAGCAGAAAAGAGGATATACATGGATGATGAATTTCAAGTCCGGGTAATTTTCGTGTAGATAATAGACTTTAAGAAGATTTTCTGATGTTTCGCCCCCGTGCCTGATGGACAGGCAATGGTGCTGCAGGTATGTCACCGGGTCATGCTTGAGGGTGCGACTCTTGATTCTTTATGAGTGGACGCGCAATCTTGATCAGGTTTCGGCCGAATAGACTGAACGTATTGTAAAGGGCTTTGTCCCGAAGCAACCCTATGTAGCTACCGTCAACCCATAGGCTCCTGAAGTGGGTCGATGCCAGAAGGCCTACCGTATCGATAAAGGGTATAGTGACGGCTTCTGCGCCGCCCTGTTCCAGCCCCCGGACAAGATCCTGGTTGAAGATGTCATTGTCGCGCACGTACACATCGCCCACGATCCCCACCTGGGGCAACCGGAGCGTTGGTAACCTCGACGGCCATAAAATCTTCTACGATCTCCTGAAAAACTTCTTCCTTAGACGTTCCTTTCCGAAAGGCCGCACACAGGCTCTCCGTTGCTTTTTCAACCAGCCGGTCCGTGGCTCCGGCAGTTTTCTCCCGCGGCCTGACCTGGTGCGTCATCTTCTGCACCAGCCCTGAAATCAGCCAGGCCCGGTAGAGGTCAGCCAGCAGTTCCAAAGGCAAATCCGTGGGGAGATAGCGGCTGGCCCGCACGCCCACCCGTTCCAGGCCATGGCCCATCTTTGTCAGAGTCTGTTTTAACAAAACGGAGATATTGCGGGAGGTTGCATGAAGTCTGTGCATCCGTGTTGCAGAAGATGGCGACCTGCTCCGGACGCAGAGACCGGGCTTCTATCGTGTGTAGGATTCCCTGGGTGAGGACGCTGATTGGCAGACACTGACCGTCATTCAGCTGGATGCTGCGCAATATGGTATCCGGGGTTTGCTCAATCGAGCTCGGCCTTGATACCGGCGTGATTAAATATTGCCTGCATCAGGTGCGAGCTCAGGTGATCATAGTCCGGCAGGAGATAGGTTTTGTCGGTAAAAGACTTCTCGAGATCTATCCCGGGACGGTTTTTTTGTTTTGCCGCTCCGCGAAAATTGCGGAAGGTCTCAATGGCCGCTTCCAGGCGAGTATCATAGCCTTCGCCCGCCTGATGCTCGTCCAGTTGCAGGATCAGGTAGGGTTTGCCATAGTAATCCATGATGTCTTTGAAATAGGAGAGAATGAAAGAATCGGGCGAGCATTTGAACGCGGTCAGGTAGATGGGGAACAGGCCTTTCGTTCGCGCTACGATCTCCGCAGCTTTTATGATCCGATTGCCATAATGCCAGTGGTTTAACCGAACGAAATCCTGCGCCGCATCGATCTGCTGCTCGTCAACCGGTATCATATCCATATCAAACGACTGAATGCCCATTTGAGCCAGGCGGTCCGGAATTCCCTTGTTGAGAGCATCATTTAAAATCAGGTACGGTCGGCCCATCAGTACAACCGAGATATCATTGGTCGCGCTGACCTGATCCTGAAACAGTTCCTGCAAATCTTTCTTGCGTTCCTGAAACCAGCTCCAGGCTAACCGGAACGCTCCGTCAACCCGTTCGAATGGGGCCTCTGCTCTTATCTCTTCCGGAAACCCCAGGTAGATTTCCCGGATCAACTCGTCGAGACTGCCGTTCATGTTCAAGACCGGGGCAATTACTTTTTCCGCCAGCTCCAGGTGTGGTATGTTGTGAACGACCGGCACCGCATAATGAGAGTAGTAGCAGTAGCTCTTGGTCTTCTCATCCGTTGCGTCTTCAAAGAGCTGGGGAAAAAAGATAAAATCAACACGGGGCATCAAATCTCTGATGTGCCCGTGAAATTCCACCAACGGTGTGCAGTATTCTGCGCCGCTTATCTCCCGGCCGCTCATGACGTGCGCCGGGTCGGCCGAAGTCACCACGGGCGTAAGTCCCAGATGCGTGAAGAACAGCTCCCACAGCGGCAGGTATTCAATCATGGTGAGTGTTGCCGGCAATCCGATTTTCAGAAGATCCGCTCGCCGGCGACGCGGGAGCACGGCTCCGAATGAGAATATCTCTTTTCGCAGCTCGAGCAGGTTGAACTGGATCTGATTCCGCAGGCGGGCTAGAGAAAAGCCCGCGCGGAATGCGCTAACTTCGGTCCGCCTTTTCGAGACACCGGCCGCGGCGGAAACATCAAACACCTTACGATGGGCGCGCAACAGATCAAACCCCGAAGAGTGCTTCTTGCGGTAACCCGAATCGTGCTCCTCCCGGCCGCACAAATACCCCCATCCCAGGATTTCACCGTCGAGGTCAATGCTTTTGATCTTGCAGTGATTCTTGCAGTATTCGCAGACGTATTCGTTCGCCACGATCTGCTCGGCATGCAGCCCTTTTCTGAAACCGGAGTCTCGCAGAAGGCCGTCATCAGCCATTTTAAGGCAAACACCGAACGCACCCGTGAGGTGACAGAATTTGGAGACAGTGATCGGTTTCTGCAGCTTCTGCTCAAATGCCTTGACCAACGCATCATTCTTCGCGGTGGCTCCCTGGAAGGTAATGTGGTTGCCGATCTTGTTTACGTGGGCCACTTTGGAGAGATAATTGTCCCTGACCGAATGGAGGGCCGCGGCAAGCAACTCCTCGCGGGTGTATCCCAGACTGAGGAGGTGATTCAGATCCCTCTCCATAAACACGGTACACCGATCGCTGATCAGAGGGGCGGACGCGTGCAGAGCCAGTCCCGCGTAGTCCTGTAGCGAGACCCCGAGCCTCTTGGCCTGTTCCTCGATAAAGCTGCCCGTGCCGGCGGCACACACATAATTCATGACCGAAAAAGTTACATTGCCGTTCTTGAGCACGGTAAATTTTGCATCCTGTCCACCGATTTCGATGATCGTGTCGATCTCCGGGGTCAGATGATATGCCGCCCGTGCATGAGCCGTGATTTCATCCACCGCATAGTCGGCCCGGGTAATCGCGTGGATAAACTTACGGCCCGACCCGGTCGTTCCGGCTGCAAGAATTCTGAAGTGCATGGAAAAACGTTGCTCCAGCCCAGCGATGGCCCTGGTTAATTTTTGAACCGCTGCAATCGGCTGGCCGGCGGTTCGGGTATAAAAGCCCGCCACCACCGCCTTCTCGCGATTCATGAGAGTTGCCTTGGTGCTGGTAGAGCCAATATCAACTCCCAGATAGCACTCGGTGTCGTCACCCGGGCTCAGAGGCTCGTATATGTCAATCTCCACCTCATCACTTACCTCCGACTTCCAACTCTCAAAATTGGAAACGTACGTCTTCACGGTCGACAGAGGTGCGTATCCGTAGGATCTGCGAACCGCTGTGGTTCGCCCAAACAACGTATGGACAGGAATCGGCGGCGATGCTTCAGCCGTTTTCTGCTGCTCCAGAGCGATCAAGGCAGCGCCAATCGCCGCGATGTACTCGCCATCGGGAAGTGGCTGCAGCGGGCGTCCTACCGCCTCCTGCAGGTATTGCAAAACCTTCCTGTTCTTGCTGACGCCACCGGCAACAACCACGGGATCCAATAATTCAACGCCGTGAAACAGGGTGTCATAGATATTTTGGGCAACCCCGCGGGCCAGACCGGCAGCGATTGCCGGCAGGCCATATCCCTGCTGCTGGATGTGGACCAGGTCCGTTCTGGCAAAGACGGCGCAACGGGTGGCTATGCGAGGTGGGTCCCCTTGATATGCTTCACCGATGCGGCTCAGTTCCTCACTGCCGGAAAGCCCCAACCGTGATGCCTGCTGATCCAGAAAAGATCCCGTGCCGGCGGCACAGGCAGAATTAGATATGTATTTCTGGTAATGACCCTGCCGGTCGAAAAGGATCAGGCCGAAGGTTTCTCCGCCGATGGTGACGATGGCTCCCGGGTTGGGGACGAAGGACTTGATCCCGGCAATAACTGCTACCTGTTCGTTGACTTCAACTCCGACCTTAAAAAATTCTCGTCCCTTCTCACCGACAACTCCAAAACCACTCGGCTGTTGCACAGGCAGTTTGCCAAGCATGGCTTTGAGTGTTGCGGAGACATTACCGCTGTGGAAGCAATAATCCCGATAGGTAACCTGCCCTGCACTATCGAGCACGACCAGCGCAATGGAAACCGAGCCAATATCAATACCTGCTACGCTGCGCATGTATGCCCCTCACGTTCCGTTTACTTGCAAGCAGCCCGTCTCCTGAGCACAGAAAAAGATCAGAAGAAGCAAACAGGCTAATGTGTCTAATGTAAGACCTGAAGAAGGCTTATACAAATCAGATGTGCACTACTTCCAGCGGGGAGATGAACGCATCAAACTTCCAGCGGTATTTCAACATCGTCCTGTTGACTCAGGCCGATAGCCCAAGCCGCAAGAGATGCGTCACGGGTGAAACCTACCTTTACGTAGGATATAGCTCGCAAATCCTACCTTTTGGTAGCTCCGCATGCGAGTCATAGCACTAAAGTAATTGCTTGATCAAGTTCCGCTTTCTCCCATAACTACCGGTATTTGCTTATTGTTTCGTCATGGTAACTCTCTTGGATCCGGAACAGTCACGCCTTGGCACGGTTATTGCCCTTGAGAGAGAAAGCGGCATCGACACGCCCGTCACGATCACGGCCCTTTGCGAAAGGGAAAACAGATGACGGTTGCTGGCCGCGAGCGCGAGACAAAGGCGTCTTCCATCCATCGAGTAGTCCGTATGCCCGATGGGGTGAAAGACGCCTTTTTTATGTGCCGTATTCTGGGTCGATCAAATCCTAAGGAGGTGCGTAGTGAAAGGTTCAAAACTTCTCGTTACAAAGGAGGGACATGCAGTGAAGTCATCATTAGGCGTGGTCAGGATTTTTACCTTGAGCATCTTAGCATTGGCATTGTTGGCGGGCATTGCCCGGGCAACTCCCTCGACGACCTACTGGACGCCGGCAACCCCCGACATACAGGCATTCGGTGTTCTGCATATCGGCGTGGACAACTATTTCACGGTCGGCAAGAATGCACGAGCCGGAGGAGGTAACTTCCCGACCGACGTGGGCCTCACCATGGGGGTCCTTCCGTTCGAGAAGATCCAGATGGAAGTAGGTGTCGATATGTTGGAGCCCGAAAACTGGGAACCGAGCGGCAACCAGTACCACGTGTCCCCCTATTCGTACAATGCAAAAATAGGCTCGCCGGAGAATGTGTGGTTTAAGGAGTCGCCCGCGCTCTACGTCGGTTATTTCGCCGGTGGCTTCGCGCACCACAATGTCCCCAGCAATCTCACGGCCCTGGACACCTTCTACGGAACGATTGGTAAGACTATACCTTACATCGGCCGTATTTCGGTGGGTCCCTATATCGGCAACACGAGGACCCTGGTCAACACTTTCGGGAGTAAGTCCAACACAGGGTGGATGGTGGCCTTCGATCACGGTTTCTTCCCTGTAATGGCAAAGGATAAAGACGGGAAGGAGGAGCTCGATTACAACCGGATCGTCTTTGCGGCAGACTATATGTCGGGCAACAACGTGCTCGGCGGCGGCGGCGTGGGCGTCTACTATTACTTCACCAAAGACATAAGCCTGCTCACCGGTCCGGTCTGGTTCAATGAACCGGATATCAACGGCAAGTGGAAATGGACGGTGCAGCTCGATATCAACGTGGACGTTTTGAGCAAACTGTTTACAAAGAAGTAAAGGCTACTCTTCCTCCCATTCCCAGGAGCTGGGACAATGTCGTCCCAGCTCCACCCTACTGCAACGTTGCAGTGCGGCTCCCTGATAATTGGGTGCCGAAGCGAAAAACAAAGACACCGAGGTCTCCGAAGCAACAAAGATTTACCCTCGTCAGGGGCGTGTAGCTTAAGGCGAGGTAAACGAAAAACATAGCAAGGGGGTTCTCAGATGAAAAAGTGTTTGCTTCTGCTACTCATTGGTCTTATGTTTCTCGGTCTGACCGTTTCGGTATTCGCCGCCGAACCCGACCCGGCAGGCGTGAAAACGGGTACGGCCGCTGACGTGGTTGGCGCCTCACCAAATGCGCCGACCGCGGACGATATGAAAAAACTCGCGACAAACGAACCGTTGGCGATGAAACTCGCTGACGTGGTCGGCCACAACAGGATCGCGATAAACTTCATGTGGACGCTGATTTGCGGCTTTCTTGTCATGTTTATGCAAGCGGGCTTCGCGATGGCTGAAACCGGTTTTACAAGGGCAAAGAATGCAAGCCATACCATGGCGATGAACATGATGGTTTACGGGATAGGCATGCTCGGCTACTGGATCTGCGGATTTGCCCTTCAGATGGGCGGAGTTGGCACCGTTGCCAGCCTGAGCGGTGGTACAGGCCTGCTCGACGGGGAGTTTGCGATAAAGCTCTTCGGAAAAGATTTCGGCCTCTTCGGCATGAGGGGTTTCTTTCTCTCAGGGGTCACGTATGACGCCGCCATTTTTTCCCTGTTTCTGTTCCAGATGGTTTTCATGGACACCACCGCAACCATCCCTACCGGCACGATGGCGGAGCGCTGGACTTTTAAATCCTTTGTCATCTATGGGTTTTTCATTGCGATGTTTACGTACCCGCTTTACGCGAACTGGGTCTGGGGAGGCGGTTGGTTGTCACAACTCGGCAAGAATTTCGGCTTGGGACACGGGACGCTCGATTTTGCCGGCTCTTCCGTCGTACATATGACCGGCGGCGTAGCAGCCCTGGCAGGGGGGATAGTGCTGGGACCCCGACTCGGAAAATACAGAAAGGATGGCAAGCCAAACGCAATTCCAGGGCATCATATCCCCATGGCCGTCCTCGGCTGTTTCATCCTTGCGTTCGGCTGGTTCGGGTTTAATGCAGGGTCGACCCTCGCAGGCGGAGACTTGCGCATCGGCGTGATCGCAACCAACACGATGCTCGCATCGGCTGCCGGCGCCTTTTCAGCGATGTGGTATATGTGGTTCCGATATGGCAAGCCTGATATATCGATGATGGCAAACGGGTTGTTGGCGGGGCTTGTGGCTATCACGGCGCCATGTGCGTTCGTCAACTCTGTCTCCGCCGTTATTATCGGGCTCATTGCCGGCGTACTGCTCTGCATGAGCGTCTTCTTTGTCGAGCGTCGGCTCAAAATCGATGATCCGGTTGGCGCAATATCCGTCCATGGCGCGAACGGCGCGTGGGGTCTGCTTTCTCTGGGACTTTTTGCGGACGGTACGTATGGCGACGGGTTGAACGGCGTCGAGAAAACGGTGAGAGGGCTCTTCTATGGTGACGTATCCCAGTTCGGAGCGCAGATTGTAGGTGTGATCACTAACTTTGTCTTTGTCTTCGTGCTCATGTATCTCTTCTTCAGGGTCCTCAACCTGGTTGTTCCCATGAGGGTTTCAAAGGAAGCGGAAGAGGAAGGCCTGGACGAGAGTGAGGTTTCAGTGATAGCATACCCGGATTTCACCGTACGGAAAGACCATATACTATGAGACAAGGGAGGACATAATGAAAAAAATAGAAGCGATCATCAAACCGAACAAGCTTGACGACGTCAAGGATGGTCTGACCGCGATAGGCGTGCAGGGCATGACCGTGACCGAGGTCAAGGGATTCGGCAGGCAGAAAGGACATACCGAGCGATACCGGGGCGCCGAATACGAGGTGCTCTTTCTCTCGAAGGTGAAAATAGAAGTCGTGGTGCCGGACGAGATCCTGGACAAGGCTATACAGGCTATTCAGGAAAAAGCGAGGACCGGAACGGTCGGGGATGGCAAGATGTTTGTCTCGTCTCTCGAGGACGTGATTCGCATAAGAACCGGCGAAAAAGGCGTTGCTGCAATCTGAGAGTGAGTGGTAGGTCGGGCAGGAGCGTTTCCTGCCTGGCCCTTCCAGTCGAAGACGAAGAACACCGTTTGCTGTACCCGGATAAAGGGCTCTATCTCTGTCCTGTTACCGACATTACGGTGGCAAACTGCCTCTGTTGGGGGTCATGCCGTGAGTGAAAATGGCAGAGCGACCATTCTGGACCGGTTGACGGAGATGCTGAGGAAAAACTCATATCGCGACAACGTCTCAGACTCTGAGGCAGGCGAGAGTGAGGACGACGAGACTGTTGGACAGTTCATGAAGCGACCAAGGCAGCGTAAGAGAGGGAAACGAAAAGAACATGTCGCGAGGCGCCGCCGGAAGCGCATGGTGCGATGAAGAATTAAAACAACGTAAGAAGACTTAAAAAGGAGGGAAACGTGAAGAAGATAGAGGCGACAATCCAACCTGAGGAAGTTGAGGAACTCAAAGGCGGTCTGACGAAAATAGGAATTAAGGGGATGACCGTGATGGAGGTGAAGAGTTATGGCAGACCGAGCAGAAACCCCGAAATCTATAGAGGGATGAGCTATGAAGCTCCCTTTCTCACTGAGGCCAAGGTGGAGATAGTCGTGGCTGACGAAATGGCGGACAAGGCCGTGGCTGTCATACGGGAAACGACGGAAGCGGACGAGCCCGGGGACAGCAGGATCTTCGTATTACCGCTGGAGGAGATCATCAGGCTCCGGGCAGAGAAGAAAAGTCTGGCGGCCGTGTAAGCCGCTCGCTCTTTCAATGGGAACCATCAGACTTGCAAACGCGGATGATGTGCCCCGTTGCGCCGAGTTGCTCGGCATCCTTTTCAGTCAGGAGCGAGAATTCAGCCCCGATCTCGCAGCGCAAAGCAAAGGGCTGGCAATGATCATCGATAATCCCGATGCGGGCTTTGTTTTCGTATATGAAGCCGACGGTGTTATTCAGGGAATGCTACTGCTGTTGTTCACAATCAGCACGGCGTTGGGCAAAAAAGTTGCCCTCCTGGAAGACGTGATAGTGACGCCCGAATTCCGCGGGAAAGGCGTAGGCACGAGCCTTGTCGAGCGCGCGCTGGAATGTGCGCTCAGTGAAGGGTGCGGAAGAGTCACCCTGCTGACCGACCACGATAACGAAGCCGCTCACAACATGTATCGCACGTGCGGTTTTACGAGATCGGATATGGTTGTCTTCAGGATGTTGATCGGCTCGTCACCGGTCGCCGAGAACTGACAGCCACGGGAAAACGCTGGATTCACAAGGGCGGGCAAGGTAGAATAAACAAACAAATTATAATTCCCGAGCCATTATGCAAAGAACGTCCGATACCAAAGTATCTCGTGAAATACAGGAGCTCTCGCTCCTCTTCGAGATAAGCACGAAGCTGAGTGAGACGCTTGACCTGAAGCGCGCTCTGAAGCCGATTCTTAAGTTGATGGCCGAACATATGAAAATGCTCCGGGGCACGCTCACCGTGTTGAACAGAAAGACTGGCGACATTGTAATAGAAGAAGCGTACGGTCTGCAGCCGCAGGAGAAGGCAAAGGGCAAGTACCGTGTGGGCGAAGGCATAACCGGTAAGGTGATCGAGACGGGAAAACCGGCCATCGTCCCCAGGATCTCGGATGAGCATCTCTTCCTCGACCGGACAGGGTCGCGAAGGGGCCTCAACAAGCGCGATATCGCCTTCATCTGCGTCCCGATCAAGATCGGAACGGAGGTGATCGGCGCACTTTCCGTCGATCGTCTCTTCAGCGAAAAGATCTCATTCGAAGAGGACGTGCGCCTTCTCACCATCATAGCATCGTCCATTTCCCAGGCGGTCAGGCTGCGCCAGCTCGGGCAGGAGGAACTCGAAAAAGTCAAAGAGGAAAACCTTCGCCTCCAGGGCGAGTTGAAGGACAGATTCAAGCCCAAGACAATCGTCGGCAACTCGAAGGTGATGCAGAGCGTTTATGCCCTCATCGAGCAGGTCTGCCGCACGAACGCGACCGTGCTCATCCTGGGCGAGAGCGGGGTCGGTAAGGAACGAGTGGCCCATGCGATCCATTACAGTTCGGACCGTGCGCGGTTCCCGTTTGTAAAGATCAATTGCGCGGCCCTGCCCGAATCCTTGATAGAAAGTGAACTCTTCGGGCACGAAAGGGGAGCGTTCACCGGCGCGACCACGGCCCGCAGGGGCCGTTTCGAGACAGCCGACCGCGGGACGATCTTTTTGGACGAAATAGGGGATCTGCCCCCTATAGTCCAAACGAAACTGCTCAGGGTATTACAGGAAAGAGAGTTCGAGCGCATAGGCGGCAATACGACCATTAAGGTGGACGTGAGGATCATTACCGCAACGAACAGAGACCTGGAAGCGCTCATGCGCGAGGGAAGATTCAGAGAAGACCTCTACTACCGGCTGAACGTCTTCCCGATCATGGTGCCCCCGTTGCGTGAACGGAAGACAGACATCATGCTCCTGGCCGATTATTTCATCGAGAAATATGGTAAGGAGCAAGGAAAGCAGATTTCGAGTATATCGACTACCGCAACCGACATGCTCATGAAGTATCATTGGCCCGGCAACGTGCGAGAACTGGAAAACTGCATAGAGCGGGCGATCATCCTCTCCACCGATGCGGTCATCCACAGCTACCATCTTCCCCGTAATCTTCAGACGAGCGACCCCGTCGTTGGCCCGGAGGCAGAAGGCGGCGCGTTTAAAGCAGTAGTGGGCAGCGTGGAGAGAGAGATTATAATGGAGGAGTTGAAGAACTCCCGCGGCAACATGGCAAAGGCGGCGCGAGCCCTCGGCCTCACAGAACGAGTGATGGGATTGAGGATCACAAAATATGCCATCGATCCGCGTGAGTTTAAGTGATCCACAAAAGCTACGCAAATGTAGCATGTAGCATGTAAGATACATTTATGTAGCTTTTTCTTGCTCCCGGTTTCAGGTCGGACCCTCCCGAGATACCTCGACAGATAAACCCAAGCACTCCACAAGCTATCGTACTTAATAGTGTTCACTCGTTACAGTTTCGTTCACGGAGCCGCAGTTTCCTTCCTGGCACGGTTATTGAGTATAGAGGTGGATTACTCGTCGTTCACGAAAGGACGCGAAAGGAGAAGAGAGATGAGAAAAATAGCTATTTACGGGAAAGGCGGCATCGGAAAATCGACCACCACCCAGAATACGGTGGCGGCCCTTGCGGAGATGGGCAAGAAGATCATGGTCGTGGGCTGCGATCCCAAGGCCGACTCAACCCGCCTCTGCTCGGCGGCCTGTCGCAGAAGACCGTGCTGGATACACTGCGGGCCGGAGGGCGAAGACCTCGACCTCGACGACGTCGTGAAGATCGGCTTCGGAGGGACGCGCTGTGTCGAGTCGGGCGGACCCGAGCCTGGCGTGGGCTGCGCGGGCCGGGGGATCATCACCTCTATCAACCTGCTCGAGCAGCTCGGCGCCTACTCCGATTCCATCGGCCTCGACTATGCCTTCTACGACGTCCTCGGCGACGTGGTCTGCGGCGGCTTTGCCATGCCCATCCGCGACGGCAAGGCCAAGGAGATCTATATCGTGGTGTCCGGTGAGATGATGGCCATGTATGCGGCAAACAACATCTGCAAGGGCATCGTGAAGTTCGCCGAATCCGGCGGCGTGCGTCTGGGCGGACTCATCTGCAACAGCCGCAAGGTGGACAATGAGAGCGAGCTGATCGAGATGCTCGCGCCAGAAGCTGGGCACGCAGATGATCCACTTCGTTCCCAGGGATAACGTGGTGCAGCGGGCCGAGATCAACCGGAAGACCGTGATCGACTTCGAGCCTACGGCCGCGCAGGCCGATGAATATCGGACCCTGGCCAAGGCCATCGACGGAAACCAGATGTTCGTGATTCCCAAGCCGATCTCCACGGATGAACTGGAAGCGCTGCTCATCAAATACGGCGTGGACCAGTAGAAAGAATACGGTTCAAGAGCAGCGAACCAAGGAGGATATGGATATGCTCGATGATCAGAGCGATAGTGAGACCGGAAAGGGTGGATATCGTCCTGGAGACATCTGATGACCGAGGGTTTCCCCGCCGTGACCCGGATGAACGTGTCGGGCCGGGGCAAGCAACGGGGGATCAAGATCGGTGACGTCACCTACGACGAGATACCGAAGGAGCTGTTGATGATGGTCGTGCCGGATACGGATAAGGACCTGGTGATCAAGACCGTGATGGCTGCGGCCCGTACCGGCGACAAAGGGGCATTCGGTGACGGCAAGATATTCGTCTCACCTGTTGAAGAGGTCTACACGGTCAGCTCCGGGATCAAAGAGACCGCGCACGGCACGGAGGAGGTCGCGCTATGAAAGAGGTCATGGCCATCATCAGGATGAACAAGATCAACCAGACGAAGAAGGCGCTGGCAGAGGCAGGCATATCGTCCATGCACGCGAGGGAATGCCTCGGCCGGGGCAAAGGGCCTGGTCGATTTCGACCTGCTGAAGGGCGCCGAACAGGGTTACGAAGAGGCCATTGCGCAGCTCGGAAACAGCCAGCGGCTGATCCCAAAACGGATGATATCGGTTGTGGTGCCCGACAAGTTGGTTAAGAAAGTCGTATCGACCATCATCGAAGTCAATAAGACGGGAAAGGCGGGCGACGGCAAGATATTCGTCCTGCCGGTCGATGAGTCGATCCGCATCAGGACGGGCGAGACAGGCGATGAAACCCTGGATGAAGCTGATCGATATGCCCGCGTGCGTATGCCGTCATTGGCGAGCGTCCAGGGTAGCCGAATCGAGGCGGACTGGATGCCGGATACGGCCTGCGCGAATCCGCAGGTGGGTCATCGGGCCCCAGCTTGACAGTTGATAGAGGAGGAGTAACATGACGAACAAGAGAGATGTCATGATAGAGTCAAGGGTTGACCCTTTGGAGGTCAAAGAAGAGATACTGAAGAAATATCCGGCGAAGGTGGCGCGCAGGCGGGCCAAACAGATCGTCGTCAACAAGGTCGAAGCAGGCGAAGCAGGTGCCCGAGATCCAGGCAAACACCAGAGCCATTCCCGGCATTCTGACCATGCGGGGATGCGCATACGCAGGCTGCAAGGGCGTGGTGCTCGGACCCACCCGGGACATTCTCCAGATCACCCACGGTCCCATCGGCTGCGGATTTTACAGCTGGCTCACGCGACGCAACCAGACCAGGCCGAAGAGCGCGGACCGATCCCAACTTCATGCCCTATGCCCTGTCCACGGACATGCAGGAGGAAGAGATCATCTTCGGCGGCGAAAAGAAGCTGAAGAAGGCGATCGAGGAAGCGATAGAACTCTTCCATCCCAAGGCCATCGGCATATTCTCCACGTGCCCGGTGGGACTCATCGGCGACGACGTCCATGCGGTGGCCAGGGAGATGGAAGAGAAATATCCCGACGTCAACATCTTCGGCTTCAGTTGCGAGGGATATAAAGGCGTGAGCCAGTCGGCCGGCCATCATGTCGCGAACAACAAGGTCTTCACCGACGTGGTCGGTCAGCTGGAATCGCCCAAGGAAGGGGAGTTCCGGCTCAATATCCTGGGCGAGTACAACATCGGCGGCGACGCCTTCGAGATAGAGCGGATCACCGAGACCTGCGGCTTCACGGTCCACTCCACCTTCAGCGGCAACTCGGAATATGACGAGTTCGCCAGCGCCCACACGGCGGATCTGAACGTGGTCATGTGCCATCGCTCCATCAACTACATGGCGGACATGATGGAGAAGCGCTACGGCATCCCCTGGTTCAAGGTCAATTTCATCGGGGCCAAGGCGACGGCCAAGTCGCTCCGCAAGATTGCCGCCTATTTCGGGGACCAGGAGCTCTGATGGAACGGGTGGAGACGGTCATACGCCGAGGAGATGCCGAGGTGGAGCGGGTGCGTCAGGAAGTCAAATCACGATGCGAGGGCAAAGTCGGCGATGCTCTTTGTCGGCGGTTCCCGGGCCCATCACTATCAGGAGCTCTTCGAGGAGATCGGCATGAAGACCGTTTCGGCCGGGTACGAGTTCGGCCACCGGGACGATTACGAAGGCCGGAAGGTGATCCCCAACATCGTGTCGATGCCGATACGCGCAATATCGAAGAACTGACGGTCGTGGCGCGACGACGACGAGGTACCGGCCGCGCAAAGACGAAGCCGAAATCGAACGGCTGCGCAAGGCGCGGCATCCGGTTCAGTGACTACGAGGGCATGATGCCGCGAGATGGCGGACAACGCCTCATCATCGACGACCTGAACCATTACGAAGCGGAGGTACTCATGGAGAAATACAAACCCGACATCTTCTGCGCCGGCATCAAGGAAAAGTACGTGATCCAGAAAGCAGGAATCCCCCTCAAGCAGCTCCACAGCTATGATTACAGCGGGCCCTACGCGGGATTCAAAGGCGCCGATCAATTTCTACCGGGAGATCGACCGGATGGTCAACTCGAAGATTTTCGACTTCGTGAAGGCGCCCTGGCAGGAGAGCCCCGAGCTGGCAGGCAGCTACGCATGGAACATGTAAGAGAATGGGTTCGAGAGCGAGCCGAGGATGTAACGGAGTTCAAGTCACAAAGCCGCATACGTCGATTAGATCCCGGCAAATGCCCCGGGACCGCAAGATCAGGCAGATGAGAAAGGAGAACAGTCATGCTACTAAGACATACACCCGAAGAGATGGCGGACCGAAGTGCGCTGACCGTCAACCCGGCAAAGACGTGCCAGCCCGTGGGCGCCATGTACGCGGCCCTCGGCATCCACAACTGCCTTCCCGCACAGCCATGGGTCGCAGGGATGCTGCGCCTACCACCGGAGCGCACTGACGCGACACTACAAGGACCCGGTTATGGCGACCACCAGTTCCTTCACGGAAGGCGCCTCCGTATTCGGCGGCCAGGCCAATCTGGTGGAGGCGATCAATAACATCTTCACGCATCTTACGGTCCGGATGTGGTTGCCGTCCATACCACGTGCCTCTCCGAGGTTATCGGCGACGACCTGACCCAGATCATCAACAAGGCGCAGACCGACGGGAAAGATCCCTGCAGGGAAAAGGGTCATCCACGCCAACACCCCGAGTTTCAAGGGTTCCCATGTCACGGGCTTCTGCCAGTATGACTCAGAGCATGGTCCAGTACCTGTCGGAGTGTACGGGCAAGCGGATCAACCAGATCAATATCATCCCGGGCTTTGTGGAGCCTTCGGATATGGCCGAGATCAAACGGATCGCGGCGGAGATGGGCATCAAGGTACATCATGTTTCCCGACACCTCGGGCGTAGTCAACGGCCCTCTGGACGGCAAGTTCCACATGTATCCCAAGGGCGGAGCAACCGTCGAGCAGATCAGCGAGCGCCGGCGACAGCACATTTACCGTCGCCCTCGGGCAGGACCGCGTCCCTGGCGGCGGCCAAACTGCTCGACACGAAGTGCAAGGTCCCCTTCGAGATGCTCGATCTCCCCATCGGGCTGCGGGCCACCGATGCCTTCATCGACAGCCTCAGAAAGACGGCCGGCGTCAGGCGTCCCGGAGAGCCTCATGATCGAGCGGGGCCAGGTGGTCGACGTGATGACCGACATGCACCAGTACTTCTACCGGAAGAAAGTCGCCCTCGTGGGAGACCCGGACCATCTGATCTCGCTGACTCAGTTCCTTACCGACATCGACATGGACGTGCTGTGCGTCGTGACGGGAACGCCGGCAGGACCGAAGTTCGAGAGCCGAATCAGGGAGCTTGCCGGGGAGAACGACCGGTCAAGCATGGACCGACTGCGGACATGTTCCGGTTCCATCAGCTACGTCAAGAACGAGAAGCCGGACCTCATCTTCGGCAATACCTATGCGAAGTATATCGCCCGGGACGAGGACATACCGCTCGATCCGCATAGGCTTCCCCATCTACGACCGGGTCGGCCATCAGTATTTCCCGATAACGGGTTACCGCGGCGCGCTCCGGCTTCTGGAGAAGATACTCAACGCGCTGCTGGACCGTCAGGACCGGGATGCCCCGGAGGAGAGTTTTGAGTTGGTGATGTGATGAATAGAGCAGGACGAGCTTGACCGGATGAGGCTAGACGAGGTTCGTGCTAGCCTGTATCGTCCATAGTGCAGAGGAAGAACATGATCGAGATCCTCGACGGAAGAAAAGAACAGGTTCTAGAGACGGGAAAAGAAGGCGGCGAGATCGCCTGCGAAAAGGCGAGTCTGGCCGGCTCCGTGAGCCAGAGGGCCTGCGTCTTCTGCGGGTCCCGGGTGGTCCTCTATCCCGATAGCCGATGCCCTCCACCTCGTCCACGGCCCTGTGGGCTGCGCAGCCTATACCTGGGACATCCGGGGCTCCCTTTCGTCCGGACCGGAGCTTCACCGGCTGAGTTTCTCCACCGACCTGCGGGAAGAAGAGGTCATCTACGGCGGCGAGAAGAAGCTTTACGCAGCCCTTACGGAGCTGATCGAGACCTATCATCCCAAGGCTGCCTTCGTCTACGCCACCTGCATCGTCGGTCTGATCGGCGACGACGTGCAGGCGGTCTGTGCGCGGGTCGCAGAAAGAACAGGGCATACCGGTGATACCCGTGCACTCCGAAGGCTTCAAGGGCACAAAGAAAGACGGCTACAAGGCCGCCTGCGAAGCCCTGTTCAAGCTGATCGGCAAGGACGATGCAAGCCCGCTGCCCGGACCGGGCATCAACATCCTCGGCGACTTTAACCTGGCCGGAGAGACCTGGATCATCAAAGAGTACTACCGGCAGATGGGGATCGACGTCGTCTCCTGTATGACCGGCGACGGAAGAGTGGCCGAGATAGGCCGCTCGCACCGCGCCGCCCTCAACGTGGTCCAATGCTCCGGCTCGATGACGTATCTCGCCAAGATGATGGAGGACGCATACGCCATACCCTTCAAGCGGGTCTCCTACTTCGGCATCGAGGATACGGCGGACGCGCTCTACACCGTGGCCCGTCATTTCAACGACCCTGCCGTGCTGCGGCGCACGGAGGAGCTGGTCCGCAATGAGGTGAACCGCATCTACCCCGAGGTGGAGCGATACAGGCAGGACCTGGAAGGGAAAAGAGCGGCCATCTACGTGGGCGGTTCTTTCAAGGCGTTCTCTCTGGTCAAGGCGCTGCGCCACCTGGGCATCCGAACTGTCGTTGTCGGCTCCCAGACCGGCAACCGGGAAGACTACGACTATCTGAAGGAGATATGCGACGAAGGTACCATCATCGTCGACGACGCCAACCCTCTTGAGCTGTCCCGGTTCATGATGGAGAAACAGGCTGGATCTCCTGATCGGCGGCGTCAAGGAACGGCCGATCGCGTATAAGATGGGCGTCGCCTTCTGCGATCACAACCATGAGCGGAAGATTGCCCTTGCAGGTTTTGAAGGCATGCTCAATTTCTGCCGGGAAGTCCATGCGTCGATCATGAGCCCAGTGTGGGAATTTTCTCCGGCATACCATAAACGGCAAGAAAGGAAGGCGGACCATGAGCGAGGCATGAATGAGCCGAAAGCATTGCGGTGTCATGAAAACGTACCGAGGAATTTCGTCTCCACGCAGGAACGCATGCAAGCTCTGCGCTCCGCTCGGTGCAAGCATCGCCTTCCGCGGCATCGAGAATTGCGTTCCGTTGATCCACGGGTCGCAGGGCTGTTCGACCTATATCCGCCGCTACGTGATCAGCCATTTCAAGGAGCCGATCGACATCGCCTCGTCCAACTTCAGCGAGTCGAGCGCCATATTCGGCGGCGGCGACAACCTGAAAACGGCTCTCGACAACCTTACGCGGCAGTACGGACCGGCGGCCATCGGCATCGCCACCACCTGTCTTTCGGAGACCATCGGGGATGATGTCCGCCTTTATATTGACCAATACCGAAAAGAGAGGGAGAAGAGCGCGATCTCCCGTCTATCATCCATGCATCGACGCCCAGTTACAGCGGTACACACATGGAGGGCTTTCACGAGGCGATGAGGGCCACCGTCGAAGCGCTCGCCGAAGGAGGCCCATCCGAACGGCACGCTGAATCTGCTCCCCGGCTTTGTGTCGGCGGAGGACCTGCGACATCTGAAGGAGATCGTCTCCGATTTCGGGATCGGTTTCACCATGCTGCCCGATTATTCGGAGACGCTCGACGGCGAATCGTGGACCGACTACCAGAAGCTCTCCGCCGGCGGAACACCGATACAGTCGATCCGGAGAATGGGAAGGGCCCTGGCAACGATCCAACTGGGTAGGGGCCTTGGCAGCGTCGCGGACGCGCAGCCGCATATCTGGAAGAAGCATACGGCGTCCGGGCGGTGACCCTGGGACTCCCCATCGGCATCCGGGAAACGGACGCCTTCTTCGACGCGATTACGCAGATATTCGGCCAGCGGCGTACCCGCCAAATACGAGAAAGAACGGGGGCGGCTCGTCGACGCTTACATCGACGGTCACAAGTACGTCTTCGGTAAGCGTGCGGTGATCTACGGCGAAGCCGACTTCGTGACTTCCATGGCTGCCTTTCTGGACGAGATCGGTATGGTCCCGGCGCTTTGCGCAACGGGCGCTGCTACGGGCAGAGTCAGGAAAGACGATCCTGTCGACTCTGGAACACAGCAGGCCGGACGACGTGCAGGTCTTTGAGGATGCCGACTTCGTGGGCATGCTCGAGGCGTGCCGCGCCATTCAGACCGGACATCGTCATCGGGAATAGCAAAGGCTATTTTCTTTCGAAGAAGCTCGGCGTTCCGCTCGTGCGCGTCGGGTTTCCCATCCACGACCGGATCGGCGGGCAGCGCATCCTTCACATCTGCTACCGGGGCACGCAGCAGCTCTTCGACAGGATCGTCAACGCGCTCATGGAGGCGGGACAAGTTAGCTCAGACGTAGGATACAGTTACATATGACGAGGAGGCGCACATGAATCACTCAGACCATCCATGCTTCAGCGAAGGCGCTCGCCACAAGGTCGGAAGGATACATTTGCCGGTGGCGCCCAAATGCAACATGCAGTGCAACTACTGCAACCGGGACTTCGAGTGCGTCAATGAGTCGCGTCCCGGTGTATCGAGCACGATCCTTTCACCGCAGCAGGCGGCAGGTTATCTCGATGCGGTGCTGGAGAGGATCCATGACATCCGCGTCGTGGGGATAGCAGGTCCCGGTGATCCTTTTGCCAACGGGTATGAGACCATGGAGACCCTTCGCCTCGTGCGGGAGAGACATCCCGACATGACGCTCTGTCTGGCAACTAACGGTCTCGAGGTTTCGAAATATGTAGAAGAGATCGCCCGGCTCAATGTGAGCCACGTCACCGTCACCGTCAATGCGGTGGATCCTGCCATAGGAGGGGATATATACGCCTGGGCCAGGCTTAACGGCAAAGTCTATCGTGGCGTTGATGCGGCCCGGGTGATAGTGGAGCAACAGGCCACGGCAATTGATCTGCTTAAGGAGAGAAACGTAACGGTCAAGATCAACACGGTAGTTATTCCGGGGATCAACGATCACCACGTCAAGGAGATCGCGAAACGGATGGCCGAGCAGAAGGCCGATATCCACAATTGCATTCCACTCTATCACGTGGCTGGAACGCCTTTCGAAAGCATTGCCCCGATTGCCGCGGATCGGATGGATGCCATACGGGCCGAGGTCAAGGAGTACATGCCCCAGATGCGCCATTGCACCCGCTGCAGAGCGGATGCGGCAGGCATGATCGGGGAACCGCAGAGCCGGGAGGTCAGGGAGCTTCTGAAGAAAGCAGCTCAGCCGCACGCAACCGCCGCCAGACCTTATGTGGCCGTTGCAAGCATGGAGGGACTTCTTGTCAACCAGCATCTCGGCGAGGCGACCTCTCTCTGGATATTCGGCCTCCGCGAAGGGCAAGCCGGGCTGGTGGACCGCCGCTCCACCCCTGAGCCCGGTGGAGGCACACAGCGGTGGAGGGAAATGGCGCGCATGCTACAGGACTGCTCCACCATTTTTGTGAGCGGCATCGGTCCCTTCCCCAAAATCGTCCTTGAACAGTCGGGTATGCAGGTCGTTGTCATGGAGGGGTTTGCAAAGGAGGCCGTAGATGCGGTGCTGACCGGAAAAGAGATACCGCGCATCCTGCTGCGAACGCCGGGGCGCTGCGGCATGGGGAAAGGATGCAGCGGAACGGGCATGGGCTGCGGATGACATATACCGGATACATTCATTCAGGACAGGCTCTATCAATTGAAGGAGGAAGATAAAATGAAAAAACCAAAACACCATATCTTCGTATGCGGAAGTTTCCGGGCTGCGGGCGGTCCCCAGGGGGTTTGCAACAAAAAGAACTCGATGGGCCTGCTTCAGTATCTGGAGCAGGAACTGTCCGACCGCGGCATGGCGGATGTTACCGTATCGAGCACCGGATGTTTGAAACTGTGTGATGAAGGCCCCGCCATGGTGATCTATCCCGAGAACTGGTGGTATGGCCGCGTTGAATCCGAAGGAGCCATCGACGAGATCATCGACGCGCTGGAAGAAGGCAGGCTTGCTGCTCAGTACGCGGTAGGCTGACGCCGGAACGGGCGAAGCTCCCCTGCCCTCGGCATACATGGCGTTATAGAGGTGGAGTAAAGAGGCGAGGCAGACATGAAGAGAATAGTCGATTTCATACAAGGACAAGTGCGCATCGACCGTAACGAACTGTCCGGGGCCTTCGGAGATATAGGGACCGACCTTCCACTGATACTGGGGATGATTCTGGCTTCCGGCATCGACGGGAGCGGCGTTTTCATGATGTTCGGCGCCATGCAGATCGCGACCGCCCTGATCTATGGAATCCCGATGCCCGTCCAGCCGTTGAAGGCGGTGGCTCTTCTCGTCATCACCCAGAAGCTCGGCGGGGACCTGCTCTACGGTGGAGGTCTTGCCATCGGCGTCGTTATGTTGCTCTTGACCGTTAACGGCGGTGATCGATCGGCTAGGAAGGCTTATACCCGTCGCGGTGATACGAGGGGTCCAGATGGGTCTCGGACTGCAGCTGTCCCTTCTTGCGCTGAAGGAGTATATCCCGTCAAGCGGTCCGACAGGGTACGTGATTGCAGGGATCGCCTTTATTGCCGTCTTCGCATTAATGGGTAACAGGCGCTTTCCACCGGCGCTGCCCGTGATAGCGCTTGGAGCAGTATATGGGCTGCTGGTCAACTATCACCCGTCGCTTTTTGCGGGGGCGGGCGCCTTGAGGCTTCCGGCAATTCACATGCCCTCACTCGGCAGCATCATCACAGGGTTCTTCGTGCTGGCCCTTCCCCAGATTCCCCTTTCGCTCGGCAACTCCATATACGCGTCGAACCGAATCATCAATGATTATTTCCCGGAGAAAGACGTTCCGGTGCGAAAGATCGGCTTCACGTATTCGCTGATGAACATTGTATGTCCGTTCTTCGGAGGCATACCGGTCTGCCACGGTTCCGGCGGACTCGCAGGTCACTATGGGTTCGGGGCGAGGACGGGAGGATCGATCGTCATTTACGGATTGCTTTACGTGGTAATGGGGTTGTGGTTGGGAGGCAATGTGAACGGCGCAGCGGTCTTGTTTCCCAAACCCGTACTCGGCGTGATCCTTCTTTTCGAGGGGCTTGCGCTCCTCAACCTGGTAAGGGACATGGCGCCGGCGAAAAACGAGTTCGTGATCGTTGTGCTTGTCGCTCTTGCGGCTATAGGCCTTCCCTACGGCTACCTGATAGGTATGGCCGGCGGTACTGCACTCCATTATCTCCAGAAGAAAAAGATTATCGCACTTGCTGACCCCGTGCACCTTAACCAATTGTACAGGTGTAACTTCACACGTGAAGCGGAGGCTCGATATGGCAGCCGATGAGCAGAGGATTTGCGTTTTCGACACTACCTTGAGAGATGGCGAGCAGTCACCTGGAGCAAGTATGACGCCCGGCGAAAAGCTGCTCATCGCGAGGCAGCTGGAGAAATTAGGGGTCGACGTGATCGAGGCGGGTTTTCCCGTTGCTTCCGACGGGGACTTCAAGGCAGTCCGACTGATCGCCGAAGAGATACGAGGAACCGAGATTGCCGCCATAGCACGCGCGGTTGCACCGGATATCGACCGGGCGTGGGCCGCGCTGAAAAAGGCGGCCCGTCCCCGCATTCATGTATTCATTTCGTCTTCCGATATTCACTTGAAACATCAGCTCGGAAAGAGCAGGGTCGAGGTCCTCGCACAGGCGTACGGGGCGGTGGTCCATGCCCGCACGTATACGGATAACGTGGAATTCTCCGCGATGGATGCGACCAGGACGGACAGAGAGTTTCTCCGCGACATCCTGACCGCGGCTCTCGCTGCGGGAGCGACGACGGTTAACGTAGCCGATACGGTTGGATATGCCGTACCTGATGAATTCGGAGCGCTGATCTCCTTTCTCATGAAGAACGTAAGCGGCATAAAGCACGCGGTACTCTCGGTGCATTGCCACGATGATCTCGGGTTGGCAACCGCGAATTCCCTTGCAGCCGTCAGAAACGGCGCCAGGCAGGTGAAGTGCACTATGAACGGCATCGGAGAGAGGGCGGGGAATGCGGCGCTGGAAGAGGTGGTTATGGCTCTCCACACCCGCAAGGACTTCTACGGTCTAAGCACCGGCATCAGGACCGAGCATATTTACGAGACATCCTGTCTTGTGAGCCGGATCGCGCACATCCCTGTCCAGCCCAATAAAGCGGTGATCGGCGCCAATGCCTTTGCGCACGAATCGGGCATCCATCAGGACGGTATCATAAAGGAAAAAAGCACTTACGAGATCATGACTCCACAATCGGTAGGCCGTGCTGAGACACCACTGGTGCTCGGCAAGCATTCAGGCCGTCACGCCATGAAGGAGCACCTGAGAAAGATGGGCTACGTGCTGACGCAACAGCAACTGGACGGGGTTACGGCCCGCTTCAAGGAATTGGCAGGCCGCAACAAAGAGATCCTTCCCGGCGATCTGAAAAGCATCGTGCGTGAGGAGATTGACGGTGCAAAGCAAGGACTCCAACGCATCAAGGAGCCCGCAAACGCTTCCCTGTGTGAGGAGGTATCCGGCCGTTTGTCTTGATGTCTCAGGTCAGACGTGAGATAGCAAAGACGATGTGACGGGTGCTCGATAAAGCCTTTCCACATTGACTTTTCCGGTAATATCCGCTAAGAAACAGAGAACGCTTTGGTGAAATCGAGAGGCTGCCGGCGCTTATCCGCGGGCAGCCGAACAGTATGACCCGTCGCCAGGTGCAGACTACATGGCCGTGCCATCCGATCAGATTCTTGTCCTGATCATCGAGGATGATAAGAAGACTGCATCCCTGATAGCGCTTTATCTCGAAAGGGAAGGCTTTCGCACTATCGTTGCTCACGATGGTGAGACAGGACTCAAACTCGCCACCGAGCGCAAGCCCGTCTTCGTTGTGCTGGACCTGATGCTTCCGAGGCTCGATGGTTGGGAGGTATGCCGGCGGCTGAGGAAGGATTCAGACGTGCCGATCCTGATCCTGACCGCTAGGGACGAAGAGGTGGACCGGGTATCGGGACTTACGCTGGGCGCAGACGACTACGTTGTGAAACCATTCAGCCCCCGGGAACTGGTTGCGCGGGTGAAAGCGATCATGCGACGCGTGCAAAGCCGCCCGGCAACGGAAGCCGGGCCTGTTCTGCGCCATAGAGGTCTCGTCGTGGACCCGGAGAAACGGAAAGTGACGCTGGACGGAAAGCGGATCGAACTGACCCATCACGAATTCAACCTGCTGCACGCGCTGATGGCAGCGCCGGGTAAGGTCTTCACTCGTGACGAACTCCTCTTGCGGCTCTATCCCAAACAGGAAGCAATCGTCATTGACCGCGTCGTGGATGTCCACATCGGAAAGATCAGGCAGAAGATAGAGAAGGACCCCGCCAATCCCGGATTTATCCTGACGGTCAGGGGGACCGGCTACCAGCTTGCAGAAGAAGCCGGGGAGTCCGGCACAGGAGAGTAGACCTTGAAGCAGAGCCTTCTGTGGAAGCTTCTCGGCGTCAACGTACTGGTCATTGCCTTCGTGATCAGCGTGGTGTGGCTTGCTGTCAACTACCTGGCTGCGGGCTACTTCATGATCCTGATGGAAAAGTATCACATAGATCCTTTAGCAAGCCATCAGATGTTCGTCAGCGCAGTGCACCGGTATCTCATTTGGGCGAGCATTGCGGCGTTTATCCTCGCATTGGCTCTGAGTGTCGTACTGATGCGGAGACTACTGGGCCCGCTTACCAACATGACCGGCACCGCACAACGGATCGCCGAAGGTGACTACACGGGAGAGGTGCCGGTCGTTTCGAACGATGAGGTCGGCAGGCTCTCGGCGGCATTCAACCGGATGTCGGCCAGCCTGCGCCACACCGAGCAACTCCGCAAAAGGATGGTGATCGACGTGGCCCACGAACTGCGGACGCCGCTCACCAACATCAGGGGTTATCTTGAAGCGCTCGCGGACAACGTCCTGACCGCATCCCCGGAGACGCTTCTACTGCTGCAGGAGGAGACGCTGCGCCTCTCCAACCTGGTCGAGGACATTATGAGGCTGGCCAAAGCCGATGCAGCCCGTGCCGACCTTCACCAGGTTGAGATCGAAGCCCACAGCGCGGTCACACAAATGCTCGATGCCTTCAGGCCGCAGTTCGAGGCGCGGCGCATCACGATGGCAATGGACCTCAAGCAGCGCAGTATAAAGATCTACGCCGACCCGGAGAAGCTGTCGCAGGTTGTCAGCAACCTCCTTCAGAACGCCCTCCAGTACACGCCTTCGGGAGGAACGCTCACAATCTCCATCGAGCAGATACCGCAAGAGATACTGTTCGTCTTTGCGAATACTCGAGGAGAACTTGAGGATCAGGACCTTCCATTCATCTTTGAACGATTCTATCGCGGCGAGAAGTCCCGCTCGCGCGAGCATGGAGGAGCGGGCATCGGCCTTGCTATTGTCAAGGAACTCATCGAGGCGCACGGGGGCCATGTGGGTGCTGAACTGGCAGAAGGCTTTGTGCGCATCTGGTTCTCGCTGCCCGTAAGTCCGAGGTGAGAACTCCCTTTCTTTACAAACTCTTTACATTTCCTTTGTACCCTCTTTAAGGTCAATGCTTATACTCACACCATGTCGACGGATTATCGAGTAATAAATTGCAATGAAGTACAACCGAGGACGTGGAGGTTACCATGGAAGAGAGAAAATGGCATCGTCTGAAGAAACCGGCGCTGTTGTCGGCTGTCGGTTTTGTCGTTCTGGCGCTCATATCAGGGCTTTTCGCCTACGAATCCGTTAAAGGGAGAGGTGTGACTATGAAAAGAGGTGCAGAGGCTGCAGCAGTGGACCGGATGGCTGTACCGCCCATAGACGCCAGTCGGCCGCAGAGAATCGAAACGGCGACGTTTGCGCTGGGCTGATTCTGGGGTCCGGATGCCCAGTTCGGGAGCATCAAAGGCGTTATCCGCACGCGGGTCGGCTACACGGGAGGAACAAAATTGAACCCTACGTACCACAGCCTCGGAGACCACTCCGAGAGCGTCGAGATAGATTATGACCCTGCGGTAATTACGTACAGGGATCTGCTCAAGCGCTTCTGGGAAGCCCACGATCCGGGTATGGGTTCATGGTCGACGCAATATAAAGTCGCAATCTTCTACCGCAGTGATGCGCAGAAGCAACTGGCTCTGGAGACGCGGGACGAGATCGAGGCCACGCAGAAGATTAAAGTAAAAACCGAGATAGTGCCGTTCTCCCGCTTCTACGTGGCAGAGGCGTACCATCAGAAATACGGCCTGCGCGGCCATAGCGAGTTCATGAAGGAATTCCGGAGCATCTATCCGTCCGACGAGGCACTTATGAACTCAACCGCAGCAGCTCGACTGAACGGCTATCTCAGCGGTTACGGCACTGCGGAAGCGCTTCAGGAAGAAATAGGGATCCTCGGCCTCTCCACGGAAGGGCAGCGCAGGTTGGTCGAGCTCGCGAGAAAGAACATACGGTGACTCATGGGTCTCGCGGCGAAACAAAGAAGAAACTGTAGCACAAGGAGACTGTTCTATGGACAGCGTGAAGATTGACAGAGTGCGACGGATGTACTACCTGATAAGAAGAGGTTGCTGCGCGATGCAAAGAAGCCATACCGCAATCATTGCGTCGGTCATTCTGTTGGTGCTTGCAGCGTGTCAAGGCCCGGCACTCGATCAGCCCGGACCAAAGCCTGCCAGCGCCAGTACCGATCAGGCTCCTAAAGAGAAAGGGGAAAGCACAATGGAAGCACGACCACACGATTGGCGAAACTTCAAGAAACCTGACGAGACAACGCTGAAGAAAATGCTGACGCCCATACAATACGACGTCACCCAGAGGAAAGGCACAGAGCCGCCTTTCAAGAACGAGTATGCGGACAATCACCGGGAAGGCATTTACGTTGACATTGTCTCCGGCGAGCCTCTCTTCAGTTCGCTCGACAAATTCGAATCCGGCACCGGCTGGCCGAGCTTCACCAAGCCTCTTGAGCCGGATAACATAGTGGAGAAAGAGGACAATACTTTCTTCATGAAGCGCACCGAGGTGCGCAGCAAGCATGGCGAGTCCCATCTCGGTCATGTCTTTCCTGACGGCCCGAAACCTACAGGCCTCAGGTATTGCATGAATTCGGCCTCGCTACGGTTCATCCCCAAGGAGGACCTGGAAAAAGAGGGCTACGGCGAGTATCTGAAACTCTTTGCCGCGCACTAACAGGAGAGGTCAGGATTCTGCGGTAATGCAGAGCCTTGGCGTTGAATAGGATTATTCAGCCAGCGTTTTGTACTTCTTCCAGATGGGCTCCGGCACTTCGAACCATCCACCTTACTTTTTTTCTGCAGGCGATCTCGCGGGCGATGCGATGAATACCCTTGGTGTGATGTCCTGCAATGATTGAAAAATGGTGAGCCAACTGGACAGTACGTCTATGCCCACTCTGATTTACTTTACATTCCAGACATTGATAACTCGCGTTCAGGTGTATAATTATGTCATCAGCCATCACTCGGAGATGTGTAACGTTAAATTGAAATGTAATAGATGGAGATGGTGCGATCGGCAGGTGATCGAGCGATCCGGCGTGATACTGACCGTAATTGCGCTCTTGCTCGCGGCTGTGCATGCACGTGCCGGCGAGATCGAGCCGAGGGCCTATGTCAATACGCCGGTCGGCATCAATTTCCTGCTCGCGGGCTATGCCTATACAGACGGCGGTTTATCAACCGCAGGTTCGTCGCCGGTCAAGGGCGCCCAACTCTGGATGCACACCGAGGTCCTGGCGTATGCACGCTCTTTGGACGTGTGGGGCAAATCAGGGAAGATCGATGTCATAGTGCCGTATTCCGAACTGTCCGGAAGCGCGACGGCCTCGGGCCAGAAGCGAGAACGTAACATTTCCGGGTTCAACGACCCGCGCTTCCGTTTCTCGGTCAATTTCTATGGCGCGCCCGCGCTGTCAGTGGAAGAATTTGCCAACTACCAGCAGGATGTGATCATCGGGGCAAGCGTCCAGGTGTCCGCGCCCCTCGGACAGTATGATAAGGACAAGCTGGTGAACCTTGGCAATAACCGCTGGTTCGTCAAGCCCGATATCGGAATCTCCAAGGCATGGGGACCGCTTACGCTGGAGCTTTCTACAGGCGTGTTTTTCTTCAGCAACAATGATGACTTCTTCGGCGGCAAGAGGCTTCAGGAGGACCCCGTCTGGTCCACGCAGGCACACATCGAGTACCAGCTTGGCCGTGGAGTTTGGGCTGCCTTGAGCGGGACTTACGATTACGGCGGGCGCTCGACAGTGAACGACGTGCGGAAAAGTGATTTAGAGAACAATTCGCGAGTAGGCGCCACACTTGCGTTGCCCGTGAACCGGAACAACTCGATCAAGCTTTACGGCAGCAATAGCATACACACCAGTTCCGGGACCAATTATAGTCTGGTTGGAATTATCTGGCAGTACCGCTGGGGCAAGGGACTATGATGCCCGGCTAACGATGGAGCATAACAATGAAGCCTCACATTAAAGCAACGAGTTTCGGTTCGATAACCATTGGAGATTCACTCATTGAGCATGACGTTCTTATTCGCCTGTCCGGTGACGTCAAGAAACGGAAAAAGAAACTATCCAAGGCTATATATGGGACATCTCACGTCATATCTCTTGAAGAAGCAAAGTACGTGTACGAAAAAGGTGCGGAAAGAATAATAATCGGCTCGGGGCAGGAGAACAGTGTGACACTCTCCAAAGAAGCTCACGAATATTTTACGAAGAAGAATTGCAAAGTCGATCTGATGGCCACTCCCAAAGCTGTTAAAGAATGGAACAAAGCAAAAGGTGAAACAATCGGTCTTTTTCATGTGACGTGCTAGGCCCGGTCTCATCGATGAACGAAAGCTGGCTAGCATCGCAAGCGACACCAACAAAGACACGTCTTATACCGATTTGTCTTCAAGTGTATACCTTCGTTGTCGCTGCGTCACTTTCCTCGTGAACCCCCATGTTTCCGTATTACAATACGTATACAATTAGCATACGTTTGCGATCATGGATTTTGAACAGGGGCATTCCTGACAATTTATGATATGCCTGTTCAACCGGAGGTCAACGGAGGCTTCTTGACATGACCCTCATTTCCGTGCTGTACTACACGCATAATGAATTTGTGCGTTGCGGACAGAAACAGCATGCTTAATATCTGGTGGTGGGATAGCTAACCGGCTGTCCCAGTGAGAGAGACCGTTTAAGTCCTGGGATAATCGGATTCCGGGACTTAAGCGGTCTTTTTTTATAGCCGCTTTGAGGCCCGAATTGCCCAAAGCGGCTTTTTTATTTTAAAAGGAGGAGCAATGTACACCGCATTCGACGTAACAAAAAACGAGCAAGAAGAGGATTTCCGCATCATGCAACACTTCGTCATAGACTTTATCGAGCAGTCCGCGAAGACGGACGCATCTCAGGAGTTCAAAGACGAAGCACGCTACGGATAGGATTGACCTTTACAATTGATATCACGGAGAATAAAATAGCCGTTAGTGCGTCGTGCTTCAGCGACGTGTAAGGGGTAGGCAAGCCTGTCTTTTAAAGGGGGGTCCATGAAAGGTAGAGCAAACCCGGCTAGCAGCATAGTTGTTGTCGGTCCCGGACGTATGGGTCTTGGGATCGCCCTCGCGTTCGCCCTCGCCCGAGTGCCCGTGAGGATAGTCGACGTGAAGAAGAGAAGCGAAAAAGAACGGCAAGGAGTGGTCGCCAGGGCGCGCAACGAATTGACGTCGACCATGAGGCTGTTGAATAAAGTGAAATACAGCGCTTTGCAGCCGGCCACGGTTCTATCGTCTCTCAATTTCTGCAGCGGAATCACGCGGGAGAACCTCTCCGGGAAGTACATCTTCGAAGCCCTGCCCGAGAAACCGGAGCTGAAAATAAAACTCTTCGAGGACATCTCTCCTGTAATCAGCCCAAAGGCGATAGTCGCATCCGCCACTTCCACGATCGATATAAAAACCATGGCGAAGGGGCTCGACAATCCTGAGAGACTTCTCATCACGCATTGGCTGAATCCGGCTTTCATCATTCCTCTGGTGGAGATTGCCCGAGCAGACATGTCTGCCGACAGCGCAGTTAATACGATGACCGGGCTTCTGAAAAAAATCGGTAAAGTACCGGTCGTGCTCAGGGACAGCCCTGGTTTCATCATCCCCAGGATTCAGGCCGGTGCCATGAACGAAGCCGTGCGCATCCTGGAAGAAGGGATCGCGAGCGCCGAAGACATCGATACTGCTATCCGCTATGGGTTTGGCTTCAGACTCTCCGTGCTTGGACTTCTGGAATTCATCGATCTCGGCGGCCTTGATATCCTTTACTATGCGGACCGCTTTCTCTACGCGGCATACAAAAGCGAAAGGTTCAAAGCACCGAAGATGATTGAAGAGAAAATGAAACGAGGCGAGACGGGCCCGCGCGCAGGAAAGGGGATATACGAGTATCGTAATCGCAACACAAAACACCTCTTCGAAAAGAAATATCGCGGTCTCATACGAGTGCTCAAGGCAATCGGTAAGAACTGAGGGGGGGAATATGAAAAGGAGCGTGGCAGTGTTGGGGGGCGGTAACGGATCCTTCGCCGCTGCCGCTGACTTCGCGTTACAGGGGCATGAAGTCAGGATGTGGAGCAAGTTTCCTGAAGAGCTGGAAGCGATAAAGACAACCGGCACGATCAAGGTGTCGGGACCATTGATCCAGGGGGAAGCGCCGATCTCGATGATTACCGATGACATCAAGAAAGCGGTCGCGGGCGTTGAAATGATCCTTTCGATTCTCCCCGCATTCACGCAGATCCCCATTGCGGAAAGCCTTACACACTGTCTCGAGGACGGTCAGGTAGTCTATCTGCCTCCGGGGAGTTTCGGCTCGTACCTCATGTACAAATACTTCCGCGATGCGGGATGCCGGAAAGATATCGCCGTGGCGGAGACAGGAACAAACCCTTATCTGACAAGGAAGATTGACTCTCGTGAGGTCCGGATCGTGGTACGGGCCTGTCACCTTCCTACCGGTGTCGTCCCTGCGAAGAAAACAAGCGAGGCCATTAGAACAATAGAAGCCTATTTCCCTTCGGTCCATCCTGTCGAGGATGGACTCTCCGGAGCGCTTATGAATGCGGGGCCGGTTATACATCCCCCGCTGATCGTGCTCAACACGGGTCCGATCGAGCATCCGTCAGCGTATGATATTCACAATGAAGGAACCACCCCGGGGATCAGGAAGGTGATCTCTCTTCTCGACAAGGAGCGGATCAAGGTGAGGGAAGGCTTTGGCTATCAACCGAACCACTATCCCCTCGAGGACTATTACGATGAAACCCGACCCAATGAATGGATGTACCCGAGAGAGTCAAAGCGGCTTCTGATGGCGAGCCGGCTCTGGTCGGAAAATATCGATTACAGTCATCGCTATGTCACCGAGGACATTGCCTGCGGTCTGGCCTTCCTCGTGTCCGCTGCAACATATGCAGGAGTGGACGTTCCGATTGCCCGCTCTCTTCTTACGATCGCGGGGGTGGTAGCCGGGACAGACTTCATGAAAACAGGGAGAACCTTTGACTCCCTGGGGCTCTCGGGGTTGTCGATGGAGCGGTTGAAGAAGCTCCTCATGGAAGGTGAATAAATCCGGCAGCAATGCAGCCGGAAGATACGAGGTCGAAAACCTATCAGCTTTGAGAAGGAGGTGACGCAGGAAGAAATAGTGCGGCGGTATTTTTCAAGAGTAAGAACATAAAAAGGGGAGGTAATTATGAAAAGGGAAAGACTCGTAGCGTTATTGATTGTTGTTGGCTTCTTCTGCGGATTCACCGCTCTTTCACCTGGAGTGGCACACAGCCAGACACCCATACACCTCAACTATGCGAACTTCCCACCGGAAGGAACGTTTCCCTGCGTGCAGATGGACCGGTGGGCTAAGGAAGTCGAGAAACGGACCAATGGCAAGGTGAAGGTCCACACATTTCCCGGCGGTACACTCGTGAGCGCAAAGAACATGTTTGACGGTGTCCAGTCGGGAATAGCCGACATCGGAAACTTTGCCATGAGCTACCAGCCCGGTCGCTTTCTGGTTTCGGAGGCCATTTCTCTCCCCGTCGGATTCCCCAGTTCCAAGGTTGCAAGCATGGCGCTCTATGACTTAATTGAAAAGTATAATCCTAAAGAGTTTGACACGGTGAAGATCATCGCCCTGTTCACGTCCCCGCCCTCCAGCTTCATGACAAAGACGCCTGTGCGAACACTTAAAGATCTAAAAGGCATGGAGGTACGCGTATCAGGCACCCTGGCAGATGCGGTGCAGGCGTTGGGCGCAACACCCGTTGCCATGCCGCAATCCGATACGCCTGAGGCAATCCAGAAGGGTGTTGTGAAGGGTATTGTCTCTTCCATCGAAGTCCTCAAAGACTTCAACTTTGCCGCCTACTGCCCGTACACGACCATAGTCAATATAGCCCTCACCGATTTCGCGGTGGTCATGAACAAGACGAAATGGAATTCACTTCCGCCCGACGTCAAAAAGATATTCGATGACATGAGGCGGGAACAGTCGGAATGGACAGCCAAATACGTGGACGATCACGTGACCGAAGCCGTGGCCTGGTCAAAACAGAAGTACAACCACCAGGTGATTCAGCTACCCGCGTCAGACATGGCAGAGATACCAAAGCTGATGAAACCGATAGTCGATGAGTATATTAAGAGAGCGAAAGCGGAAGGCCTGCCGAGCGCGGAGATCGTGAAAGACGTTTATTCATTAAAAGCAAAATACGAAAAGGTGTATAAGGAGTAGTGTTCTTCTTGAGAAAAGAATAAGACACTGCCTTCCGCCGCCATAGGGGCACGATCGCAAGCTGCGTCTTTGCCCCTGGAAGGGCGTTGAAACGGGCTTCTGTCGCCATACGTTGCGGAGGGTTCTTTTGCACTGTCATCGTCCATAACCGGGCTGATAATGCGCATCTTAGCCCCCGATGTTTACGAGGTATCCCCAAGGAGCCCTTACGCCGTCTGCAAAAACCTTCAAACTAACGGCGAGGCGTAGGCAAAATCATTCACATAAGCCTTAGCGCCCGAAATTACTAATACTTTCGGGCGTATTGCCCGGCGCCTTCGTAAGGTTCCAGTGTATGTGATCTCATTCACGATTGACATTCCGAACAATACCCAATTTCATTAAAACATTTTAATTCCAGTACCATAGGCTGCCGCAGTGCACTGGCCTGACTGTTGCTCTCACCCTCTTCTTGAGTGAGGAAGGGGGTTAATCAACGAAATGGAAAGATCAACCAAGAAGAAGGAGGTGAGTCGGGCGATCGATAGAAAGCCGGTCACCCATATCATCGCGGTACCGGAGTAAAAAGTCGGGCAAAACTGGATGTGCTTTTAACGGCTCATGCCAAGGAACACCAGACGCTGGGGCGGTGTGCAAAGTACTGACTCGAGAGCGTCAACAAGGTGAATGAGTTTCTGTGCTGGCATGAGACCGATAGACGCAGAATGTCTCAACTCTTACAACATGGAGGATGGTATGACCGGAAAGAAGATGCTGCTCTTTTTTGTTTCGTTTGTCGTTCTTTTGATGGGCGCAGTCGGCATCACCCACGCTGACAGCAACGAACTCGCTGCCATACGCGCAGCGCTGCACACGCATTCGGGCAAGTGGGTTGCAGGAGAGACAGAGATCTCGAAACTGCCCGTTCATGAGCGAGCCTTGCGGACAGGGCTCATCAAACCTCTCGCCACCGGCCGCGAACAGATGATTGCCGCCGCCGGTCCTCTCCAGGCGTACGCCCTTTCGCCAAGCCTGGACTGGAGAAACTATGGAGGCAACAACTACGTCACGCCGGTGAGGAACCAGGGAAATTGCGGCAGTTGCTGGGCGTTCGCCACGACAGCCGCCCTCGAATCCTTTTGGCTGATATCACATAATACGCCCAATACCGATGTGAACCTTGCTGAGCAGGTTCTGGTTTCCTGCGCCGGTGCCGGCAGCTGCGGTGGAGGCTATATCGATCGGGCTTCCAATTATGTGCGCGATACAGGCCTGCCGCCGGAGAGCTACTATCCTTATACACAAACAAATGGCGTTTGCAGCAGTGCTCTTCCCGGATGGCAGCAGGTCACCGACAAGACCCAGGGGTGGGGATGGGTAACAACGAGCTCCGTAACCGTGGATGCGCTTAAGAATGCGCTTGCCACCTACGGTCCGCTCATCACCACGATGGAAGTCTACAACGACTTCTTCTATTACACAGGCGGCGTTTATCACTATACGTCCGGGTCGCTTGCAGGCGGCCACGCTGTTCTTCTGGTAGGATACGACGATAATGCGCAAGCCTTTATTGTCAAGAACAGCTGGGGCTCGGGATGGGGAGAACAGGGCTACTTCAGGATTGGCTATTCCGAGATCAGTACAAGTGTCATGTTCGGTCAGTATACGATTGCTAATACCAATGCTGCTCCACCGCCTCCACCGCCGCCCACATGCACATTCTCGATAACGCCGACGAGCGCAAACGCTCCTGCTACGGCCGGAGCCGGAAGCTTGACGGTTAATGCCTCAGCCGGCACCTGCACGTGGACAGCGTCAAGTAACGCCTCGTGGCTTAGCGTCAGCCCGGCGAGCGGCACCGGAAGCAAGACGGTCTCTTACACCGTAACGCAAAACTCCGGCGCAGCCCGCAATGGCACGGCGACTATTGCCGGCAAGACATTTACCGTCAACCAGGCAGCCTCCGCACCAAGCTGCACCTTCTCCATAAACCCGACGGGCGCGACTGTTGGCGCATCAGCCAGCTCAGGAAGCGTTGTGCTCAGTGCATCGGCGAGCACCTGCGCGTGGACAGCGTCAAGCAATGCCTCGTGGCTTAGCGTCAGCCCGGCGAGCGGCACCGGAAGCAAGACGGTCTCTTACACCGTAACGCAAAACTCCGGCGCAGCCCGCAATGGTACGGCGACTATTGCCGGCATGACCTTCACCGTGAACCAGAGCGGCGCGGCCGGCACGCCCACCATCTCCATCTATCCCGCATCGCTCAACTTTGGAAATGTCCCTGTTGGTTGGGGATTGAGAAAGCTCGTGACCATCTCCAATACAGGAAGTGCGCCACTGACAGTCAGTGTTGCCCTGACTGGTCAGTCAGCCTCATCTTTCAGCCAGACAAACAACTGCAGCTCCGTTGCTCCGAATGGCTATTGTACCGCCAGCGTGATCTTCTGGGCAATGAACACGGGTTCAAAGTACGCGACGTTGTCCATTTCATCGAATGATCCTGCTCACCCCACGACAAACATATCACTCAGCGGCACAGGATATTGATCCGTTGAATCTTTTCTAACAACGAGCCCGGGCACACGCTAAAGCCCGGGCTCGTTGTTTGCTGTTGTTTCCTTTCTGGGAATATGTTTGATTCAGCGAATGGAGCGGACGGCTCTCACGAACGCCCTGCCACCCGGTGTCGCTGGGTATGTCCTTTGGACCTCCCTCCCGTAAGAAGGGTGATAGTTGAACGGGAGCAAGGTCAAGGGGTCGGATGACCAGTAGAGGTCAAAACGGGAGTAGACATCGCGACCATGTCTGGTCATCATCAATGCGATAGCCACCGCGGTCTCTCGTTCTTCAGGCTCGGGCAGACGCCAATCAGTGTGACCGCCAAGCTTCAGCATCTGACAGTATTTTTGTGCCGCCTCGAAGGTGACCTCCTCCCCATTGTCGCCCTTCTGCCACATGAGGTGCCGTCGCGTGTCCGTAACCGTACCGTCTCCGTTATCGACGAACCTATCCGCCGAGTGAGCCACCGGTGGCTGGCTGAGAAGCAGCAGGAGGGCGGCCACGCTCATAAGCAAGAGTCGCGTCCTGTTCTGTATCTTCGTCTCCATTTCCGAGCCTCCTGATTCCACAAATAGTTTGCAGCTCAAGCCTTGTGAAGTCTTTGTGATCCTGCGCGAAAGAGTTTGGCAGCAACCCAGGCTGTCGCGTAGAGCACGCCGAGGAGAACGACATCCGTGGGGCCGACAGGCAGATCCCATCGATACGCCATCCAGAAGCCAAAAAATGCGACCATGCCACCGACCAGGGAGGCCAGCGCCGTGAACTGGCGCATGGTGCGCGCGAATAAATGCGCCGTCAGCGCGGGGATGAGCAAGAATCCAAATGCGATCAGCGGACCCACGCTGAGCACAGCCATCGAAACGGTCAGGCCGATCAGTAAATAGAGCAGCACGTCCCAGAAAACAACGTTCTTGCCGAGTATGCTTGCCATCTCACGGTCGAACGAAACCAAAAGCAGCTCTTTGTGAAAAAGCCCCAGCGTGGCCAGGACGAGTGCGAGCGTTGCCGCGGTCAGCGCAAGATCGGCATTGTGGACGGCGATGACTTCTCCTTTCATCATGTCGAGCCAGCCGATCTCGCCATAAGGGTTTTGCGATAGCAACAAGATTCCCAGCGCAGCGGCCACGACGTACGCAGTGCCGAGTCGACCTTCGGGCTGGCCGCTGCCGCGTCGCTCCATGAACGCCAGCACCAGAATCGCCGCCAGAGAGAAGGTGATCGAGCCGACAAAAGCAAGCTCATGAGCGCTGTGTGAGCCGTGATCGGCCAGCTTGAAGCCGAGCCACAAGGGAAGCGAGAGCGCGACCGCGACGCCCGTCGAGGAAATCTGCGGCAATGCGACACCCATGAACACGAGCCGGCGCATCACGAGAAACACACCGACGAGCGGGCAGGCGAAGCCCACAAGCACGCTGGTATAGACCGAGTTGCGCAGGAGAAAATCGGGCGAAAGAATCTGCTGTAATGCTTCCATGTCAGCCCATCTCCATTTCAAAAATTCCTTTCCGGCGTTAGCAGCTCGTCCGCACTCCCCTGGAACACCTTGCCATGATGAAGCCAGATGACCTTCCGGGCGTGATCGCGCACCAGGCGCAAAGTCATGCGTCACGAACAGGACGGTGATATTCCTTTCCTCTGATGATCTGCGAGATGAAGTCGAGCACGGCGTGCGTCGCCGTGATGTCCACGCCCGCAGTCGGTTCGTCGAGCACGAGCACGTCCGGCCGCGTCGCCAGCGCCCGGGCGATGAGCACGCGTTGTTTCTGGCCTCCGGAGAGTTCCGCAAACCTCCCGCGTGCGAACCCGTCTGCGCCCACTGCGCGCAAACATTCTCTCGTGAAGGCGCGCTCGGCCTGCGGGACAAAACGCCCCGGACGCACGCGCCCGTACACACCCATCAGGGCAACCTCAAACCCCGTCAACAGATAGATCGGATCGAACTGAATCGACTGAGGGACATAGCCGAAGGCAGCGCGACGCAGTATCGATGCGACCCGCGAGCGGCGGAAGCAGCCCGAGCACGGTCTTGAGCAAGGTCGACTTGCCCGAACCGTTCGCGCCGAGGATGGCGGTGAAGCTGGCCCGAGGGATGGAGAGCGAAATCCCTGACAGCACGGGCTGGCCGTTGTAGCCGATCGACAGATTGTCCAGGATGATATGTCGCTCTATCCATGTTCCCTCCGCGCCCGCTTCTTTCCGTTCTATTTCTTGCCCTGCACTGCAGCAACCATCGTGCTGAACAATATAATCCATCATCTTGATGTACGTCTCCGTATTCGGCACGCCGCCCGGCATGATGGGCAGCGTTACCAGGGTCGCGCCGGTCGCTCCGCGATGCGTTTCGGCACCTTTTCGGGAAACTGCGGCTCGCGCACCACGATCGGAACATGCTCGGCCTTCATCGACGCGATCAGTTCCTCGATGTGGCGCGCGGTCGGATCGATGCCCGGCTTCAGTTCAATCGTGCCGAAGTAGTCCATGCCGAAGCGCTCCGCAAAGTACGGCCAATGCTCGTGATAGGATACGAACTTCACGCCCTTGAGCGGTCTGGCTTCCTTCTTCCACTCGGCAATCTTGGCGTCGAGCCTGGCGAGATAGGCATCGCGGTTGCGCGTGAATTCTGCCTGATACTGCGGGGCGAAGGCTACGAGCGCATTGTAGATGTTTTGTATTGCGGTTTTCGCCAACACCGGGTCGAGCATGTAGTGCGGGTTGCCGTAGGGATGAACGTCGCCCGCGGAGTGATCGGTTGACTTGGGTACATCGCGCGGGGTGATGCCCTTCGAGCAGTCCACGTAGCCGGACGTGCCTACCTGGATGCGCGGATTCTTGCTCGCTTCTAGCAATGCGGGCAGGAAAGCGTGCTCGCAGTCGAATCCCACCAGGATCAGCAGGTCCGCCCGGTTCATCATCGGCACGAAGCTCGGTTTCATCGGGACCCCGTGCGTGTCTTCGACGCCCGTGGCCAGGCTGTTGACCTCGACCAGGTCGCCGCCGACAGCGCGCGCAAAGTCCGCCAGGTCGGTCAGCGTCGTGACAATGCGGATCTTGGCGGCATGAGCGGGCGTGGCGCCCACACACAACACCCCGATGAGCGGGATGATCGAGAGTAAAAGAAGTAATTTTGATTTCATAGTAGATTCCTCCTCTTCAAGGGTCAGCGTTCCTGCCAGCCATGCGCGTGTGAGCCGATGATCCAGGCCCATTGCAGATAGACGGCGTCATTAGTTTTGCAGGCCGGTCGCGGCATTGTTATTGGTGTGCGTGTACTGAAGCCGGAGCTGATTCCAGTGGCTCAAGGCCCATGTGACCCATCCGGAATACGCAGAGGTTCTGCCCTCGTTGTTGTACAGGTTTTCCACCCACTCAAACATGGTGCCGGCTGTCCACTGCCGATGGAACTTGTAAGCGAGATACGAGTACAGGCCATAGGAGGGCACGGTTTGGGTAGATAGGGCGCCATCCGGTGAGATCACGTCGTAGCGATTATTGCTGTAGAGTACTTCCGTGCCCCAGGTGAGGCTCTGGAACTGATTGTTACGGAGCGGCCTGTACGCGAACGTAATGTCCGCTCCTACCATGCGGCGCTGCCGTTCCGTGAATATGCTGCCATTGGGTTGAACTTGCGGGCCACCGAGAGTCATGTGGTGTTCGGATTCCACATGCCTGAAAGCCCGGGTTCGAATGAGATATTGGGTGTCAGGTCAAAATACGTGGAGGCGCGACCCCAATAGTTCAGATTGTTGGCTGCACGGAAATCACCTACATTGTTTGGCGTATCACCGAACTGCGTGCCGGTGCCCGCTGTCAGGCTCACGTAATGGGAGATCGGCAGCAGGTAGTTGACCTGCACCCCGTCTGTCTTCGATTCGCCGCCAACGTACTGGTCAAGCACCAGCGGGCGGTTCACGAAGGGGAGTTCATGATCGTGGATGTACGACAACCGACCGAATTCGCCGAAGAACCGTCCCGCCTTTAACTGTCAGATTCCACGGCAGAGAGGTCGTGACGATCGCAGCCTCCTCCACCCCTGCAGTGGCTTCGCCGGTGGTCGGGTCGACCGAGGCATTGATCACCACATAACCGCGCGCAAACGGATCGACCGACGCGGCAGCGTTCAGTTCCACAGAACGCTGCAACACGTCGAACCCGCCAGGCCGGCTGCTGCCCGTCTGCTGTGAATTCTTGCTGTTGTATGAGAAGATCGTCTCACCCACGAACCCGATGGAAGGATTGAAGACGCTCGGAACGGTCTTCTTCTGCGCCTCGACCACCTGTTCCACCTGCTCTTTCAACTCCTTGACTTGCTGCTGCATCTCTCCGGGCGGCACCGCCTGTGGCGCCGCGGCAGCCGCGGGCGGGGCAGAAGGTTGGGGCTGTTTGGCCGCGGCTTTTAATTCCTCGATCAACTTTCGTTGATCATCAATAGCTTGTTCCTGCTTTTGTAACGTGTCTTGAAGAGTTTTCAATTGCTGGATCGTCTGCTCCTGCTTCTTAAGGGTCTGCTCAAGGGCGTTTAGCCGGTCTTCCATGGTTTGAGCATATGCACCCGATGAAAATATAAGCAGCAAAACGAGCGTAATCATGGCTTTCATGATGGCACCTCCGCATAACGGTTTTCTAATGAAGTCTTTCTTGTGTCTCTTTTACCAAAACTGACTGAGGGATCGGATACTAAGCGGGGGGAGCTCGATTTGAGTACGGAGAATAACAAATAGTTGAAGGGCTGATCTTATTCTCTAAGAAGATGAGGAGAATGACGGAAGCTGGTGGTGGGATTTGAGGAACATCCTGAAAAGCCACATTTGCATGATGGGAGACATTAAAGCAGATAGAACAATCGTCGTGTGAAGTTCCATCCGCATGGTGATGAAATGCCAGCCCCAGCATGGAGAGTGAAATGCAGATGAGCAAGATCAGAGCAGGTTTTCTGTGCATGAGTCTAGAACATAGCGCACCTGCAAAGAAAAGTAAACGAATTTTTCATCGCCTTCTCAATCGCCGGTATCAGGATCTTTCTCGCATCCTCGGGAAGCCCGCGCAGGCATAGAGCACCTTGACTTTCCGCCGCGCGCCGTGTAAAAATTGGCGCGGGGCAAGGTTAGATGGCGCGAATAAAGTTGCAAGAGCAACCTCTTTACGAGTTTACCTACACGTTTACGGTCCAGGCGAGAGACCTCAGCTCCAGACGCCATTTGGGCGCTGACGCCATCGTTCAGATGCTGCATGAGGCGGTTGTCAGTCTCTTTCAAACGCTCGGTCTTAACGAACTCGATCTGGGCGATGGCAAGACAGGTGTCGTCACAGAAGAGACAGTGATCGATTTCAGACGCGAGGCCTTCCTGTTCGATACACTTACGATTGAAACGCACGTCGATGAAATTGATGCTTCCGGTTTCAGGATGTACCACCGCATGATGCGCACGGGCGAGATTGCCGCACTCGCCGAGAGCGGTCTTGTAGGATTCGATTATACCAGGAGCGCAATCGTTTCTATCCCGGAAACTTTCAACAGCGCCCTCTTACGTCACAGGCAGCAACTTCAAACGCCAGTTCGCAGCTGAAATCACGGACTAACCGCATAACAATCGCTGCCGCGTATTCAACATCACTTTAAACAAAGATAAAAATCCAGCTGATCAGACACAAGCGCTTGACCAATTGAAACAAAGCCCGCCAATGCTTAGGCTAAAACTGTAGTTTCTAACTATCGGAGTCAGACCGTCATCATGAAAGATTCTGTTGTCGTTCTCATCGGGGGATGTGAAGATCTCACCGGCAAGAAGGAGATTCTCAGCAAGCTTGTAAAGCTGGCAGGCGGAAAAAGAGCTCGTCTGGTCACCATCACAGCGGCAACGTGCAGGCCTGAGCGAACAGAGGAGCTCTATACGCAAGCATTCCAGTCTCTCGGTGTCACAAAGCACGTGATAGGTTTCAATCGATCGCCGCGGTCTGTCGGGCGCGAGCTGCTCGATGCGATCGAGCAGGCGACCTGTATCTTCTTCGGAGGAGGCGATCAGGTGCGGGCCATGAATCAACTCGTAGCACACCAACTGCACGACGTATTGTCCCGTCGGTGCCGGGAAGGCGTGGTCATGGCAGGAACAAGCGCAGGAGCGGTCCTTATGGGAGAGACGATGATAACAGGCAGACCATGCGAAGTCCTGGCGCGGCCTGGCGCGGTTCAGCTCCGGCCTGGGATAGGTCTGGTTAAGAACGTCCTCATCGACAGTCACTTCTCGCAGCGACGCCGTTTCGGCCGCCTCGCCGTTGCAGTGACGCGGCATCCTCACTGCCTTGGAATCGGCATTGATGAGAACACAGCGGTTATCCTTCGCGGTGCGTCGGCCGAGGTATTGGGAAGCGGAACGGTTACCCTGATAGACGGCAGGAATATCGGCTATTCAGACCTTTCAGGCGGGCGTGAGGACAAACCCATAACTGTCACGGGTCTCAAAGTGCACATTATTGCAAGTCACCACTCTTTCGACATAGGGAAGGGAAAAAATCTCAAAGCAAGGAAGCTCACGAGAGAATCGGCATGAAAATAGAATCAGTGCGCACGCTGGCCGGACCAAACACTTTCACCCATCATCCTGTCATCGTAATGGATATCTTCCTCGAAGATCTGGCAGGAAGAGAGAGCTCCGAATTTCCGGACTTTGTCGGGCGGCTTGTGGCGCTGCTGCCCGGTCTCAATGAGCACGTCTGTTCAGAGGGTGTACCGGGTGGCTTCGTGCATATGCTGCACAAGGGAACCTACTTTGGCCATATCGTAGAACACGTCACGCTTGAGCTGCTTCAGTTGGCAGATATTCCTCGGAACTTCGGCAGAACCGTGCCCACAACCTCGCCCGGCAAATTCCGGATAGCCGTGCAGTATATATCGGAGGAAGGAACGCGCTTCCTCCTGATTCACGCGGTAGAGCTGGTCGAAGCGCTCCTGCGGGGGGAGTCCTACGATGTTGCACCATTAATTGAAGAGGCACGTACGATAGTGGCTGAGACCGACCTGGGCCCGAGCACGAGGGCAATCGTAGATGCAGCGGCCGCAAGGAATATACCGTGGATAAGAATCGGGACGGAAAGCCTCATCCAACTGGGCTACAGCAAATACCGGAAATTTATTAAAGCCACAATGTCCGATAAGACCTCCGCTGTCTCCGTTGAAATAGCCCAGGATAAGCAGCTGACAAAGGATCTGCTCGAACAGGCGGGCGTTCCGGTGCCCAGAGGCGAGGAAGTCGATAATGAGAAAGAGCTTAAGCGAGCGGCCCGGGACCTTGGCGTTCCGGTCACGGTAAAGCCGCTCGATGGTAATCACGGACGTGGCGTCTCAATAAACCTTTCTTCGGATGAGGAGCTTCTCACTGCGTTCAGAATCGCCCGTTCCCACTCATCCAGATTGATCGTTGAGGAGAGTTTTACGGGAAAAGACTACCGGGTGCTGCTCCTTGGCGGCAAAGTTGTTTCAGCGTGCGAGAGGATTCCGGCACATGTTGTCGGGGACGGCAGCAGCACCTTGAAGGAGCTTATCGACCGGGAAAACGGGAATCGTTTGCGGGGGAAAGGTCATGAGAAACCCCTGACAAACATCGTCATCGATGACGTGATGGAAGCCTTCCTGGCCAAACGAGGGATTGATCTTGAGTCGCACATGCCGGCAATGGGAGAGACGGTTACGCTTCGTGACAGTGCGAATATGTCTACAGGAGGCAGCGCGAAAGACGTGACCGACTCCATCCACGAGGAGAATAAGGCCTTGTGCGAGAGAGCCACGCGGACCATAGGTCTCGATATATGCGGTATCGATCTCATGCTTGACGACATCTCAAAACCTCCTGCCAATCGGCTCAATGGCGTGCTCGAGGTAAATGCTGCTCCGGGCTTGAGGCCGCATGAAATGCCCTCTGAGGGCAAGGGACGGCGCGTGGGCGAGTCCATCGTGAAAATGATCTATCCGCCGGGAAGTAAGGCGAGGATACCGATTGTATCGATCACCGGCACGAACGGCAAGACCACAATTACAAGGATGATCGGTTTCGCTCTGGAAAAGGGCGGATTGACGGTAGGCATGACAACGACCGACGGCATCTGGATAGGCGGACGTCTGATCAAGAAAGGGGATATGACCGGGTTTCGTTCCGCACGAACCGTTCTGTCCGATCCATTGGTCGATGTAGCTGTCCTGGAAACGGCGCGGGGAGGCATCATCAGGAGCGGCCTGGGATACGACTGGTCAGACGTCGGCGTCATCAGCAACATACAGGCGGACCATATAGGGCAAGATAACATCAGGGATATAGAGGACATCCTGTATGTGAAATCACTCGTTGCGGAACGTGTCAGGGAAGGGGGAACGCTGATACTCAACGCTGACGATCCGTACCTGCCGCAGCTCGCAGAGGATCGGAGAGTGAGCTGGGTAAAGAAAAAGATTGTTTTCTTCTCTCTCGATCCGGGCAATCCGGTCGTGAGATCGCACCTGGAAAACGGCGGAAAAACCTACTACGTGAAAGATGAATGGATTGTAGAGGCTTATCAGACCGCTGAAAATCCAATAGTCATGGTGCGGGACGTTCCGGTGACCATGACCGGGAAAGCAACATTCAATACGGCTAACGCGCTTGCGGCCGCCGCTGCGTGCCGGGCCCTCGACGTTTCCGCAGATTCTATTGCACGCGCCCTTTCAGACTTTACGGCCCACGAACAGAACGTAGGGAGGGCCAATCTCTTCTGCCTCGGCAGCAACCATGTCCTCCTCGATTATGGTCATAACCCTGAAGCATTCAATGCGGTAGGTGCTCTCGTGCAGCAGACAGGCAAAAAAAGCGTCGGTCTGATCGGCCTGCCGGGAGACCGCGACGATGCGCTCATCAAAGAGGGCGTGCACCGGGCAGCTCTCTATTTTGACAGTATCGTTCTTAAAGAGGATGCTGACACACGCGGAAGAGCAAGGGGCGAACTGGCCGCGCTTATGGCGGGAACCATCGAACAGCATTTCCCGGAGAAGCCTGTAAAATTATACCTTGATGAGAAGCAAGCTTTCGAGAAGACTCTCGCAGAGCTGAATCAAAACGAATTACTCGTTGTTTTCTACGATAAGCTGGGGCCGCTTGTGGATGTGCTACGGTCCAATGGCGCTCGCACCGAAGAATGTTTCCTGGAATACAGGGGGAGTGATGACGATCGACCGCTCCGCTAGGACGATGAGAGCACAGGGATAACGGAGGTCCATATGAATGAAATGACACGAAGGCGTTTTCTCTTTAAGGTCAGCGGGACAGCCGGCATGCTGACTCTCGCCGGTGCTGACAAAGTACTTGCTCAGACTGAGCAGCCAAGAAAGGAAGAGGTAGAAGTCTCTCCCGCAGAAGACTTGATGCGAGAACACGGGGTGCTGCGGAGAATTCTCCTTATCTACGAGGAATGGATTAGACGACTGCGAGCAAAAAAGTATGCAGAGCTTGATACGCTCACCGAATCAAGCAAAATCGTCCGTTCCTTTGTAGAGGATTATCACGAGAAACTGGAGGAGGACTATCTTTTTCCCAGGTTCTTAAAGGCCGGAAAGTTGGTTGATCTTGTCACCGCACTCCTGCAGCAGCATCAGGCGGGCAGAAGACTTACAGACGTGCCGCTGCAGCTTTCGAATGCTGAGTCTCTCAAGATCTCTGCCAACAGCCAGAGACTTTCCCGTTCGCTGAGCGATTTCATCCGCATGTACCGGCCTCACGCTGCGCGCGAGGACACCGTTCTCTTTCCGGCTTTTCACGAGCTGGTGCCGGCCGAGGAGTATGCTAAACTGGGTGATGCCTTTGAGGATAAGGAGAACAAGCTGTTCGGGCATGAGGGCTTTGAAAACATGGTACTTCGGGTCGCCTCAATCGAAAAGAAACTGGGAATCTACGACCTCGCCCAGTTCACGCCGAAATAAGGAAGAATTATCGCTGAACGCGGCCGGATGCGTCACCGGCCATGAGCGCCCTTACCTCGTCCACGCTCACGTGATTGTGATCGCCCTCGATGGAGTGTTTGAGACAAGACGCTGCGACCGCAAACTCAAGAGCATCCTGATCGCTGTAGCCGTTGAGAAAACCGTACATAAGACCGGCTGCGAAGGCGTCGCCTCCGCCCACGCGATCCACGATATGGATGGGATAATTCCGCGAGAAATAGTACTGACCATCTTTATACAGCATGGCAGCCCAGTTATTGTCTGATGCCGAGATGCTCCCCCTGAGCGTAATTGCCACGACTTTAAAGCCAAAACGCTCCTTGAGTTGCCGGGCCACTGTCTTATACCCTTCATGACTCAGCACACCACCCGTGATATCGCTTGCTTCCGCCCTGACGCCGAAGACCTTCTCCGCATCTTCCTCGTTCGCGAAGCAGACGTCAACGGCGTCCATGAACGTTGCCATGACCTTACCCGCCTTCTCGCTCGACCAGAGGTTCTTACGATAATTCAGATCACAGCTGACTGTGACGCCTGCAGCCTTAGCCGCTTTGCAGGCTTCTAACACGGCTTCAGCCACATTGTCGCCGAGCGCAGGCGTGATGCCCGTAAAATGAAACCAGTCGGCTCCTGCGAAAATAGTCTGCCAGTCAAAGTCTGTTTTCTGCGCTTGAGAAATCGCCGAAAATTTCCGGTCGTATATTACCTTTGAAGGCCGCTGCGAGGCACCCTTTTCCAAAAAGTATATTCCCAATCGCTCTCCACCTTTTGCCATAAACCGGGTATCTACCCCGTAGCGGCGCATTTCATTTACAGCTGCCTCACCAATGGGATTCGCAGGGACTCTGGTGACAAAGCAAGCGTCCAACCCATAATTGGCCAGCGATACAGCCACGTTTGCTTCGCCGCCCCCGTACACGACGTCGAAAGAGTCTGTCTGTTCAAAACGAAGATAGCCCGGCGGGCTGAGCCTTAGCATGATCTCACCGAAACAGACGATCTTTTTGGCCATCGCCCTACCCCTCCCCTCTAGCGTGCGCGAGCTTCGCTGATTCTGGAAATGAACTGTTTCGCAAGGTCGGTAATCGAAGCATAGTCGCCCTTTTTTGCCCCGGCCGTGAGGTTGCCGCCCGCGCCCACCGCAACACAACCAGCCTTGATCCAGTCGCCGACGTTCTCGATGCTCACCCCGCCGGTCGGCATAAGCGAGGCCTGTGGCAAAGGTCCTCTGACCGCCTTTACAAAGCCGGGACCAAGTGTCTCTCCCGGAAACACCTTGATGATATCCGCACCCGCTTCCATAGCTTCGACAATCTCCCTTGTGCTGCCCGCGCCCGGCATGCAGGGAACCTGGTAGCGATTGCAGAGCTTCATGGTATCTACATTCAGACATGGACTGACCACGTACTGGGCCCCGGCCAGAATGGCTATGCGCGCCGTCTCAGGGTCGAGTACCGTGCCCGCACCAAGGATGATTTCACCCGCACGATAGGTGTCGGCCAGTTCTTCTATAACTGCGACCGCTCCTGGAACCGTAAAGGTCATCTCTATTGCCGCCACGCCACCAGCGATGCACGCATCGGTTATTTTCTTTGCCTGCTCAGCCGATTCAGCCCTGATGACCGCGACGAGCCCGCTTTCAACGATCTTCTGCAAGACGGTATATTTTGGTAACAAGGTTGTGCCCCCTTTTTACAGTAAGTGTCTCGCTGCCGGATAATAACCACGTCGCCCGCATATTCTCCCATGCGGCGCGCCGCCGATCAAGCACCGATTGAGTTTCCGTCGCGCCTCACTGAGACGCCTTATTTCGTGGATGAACCGAGCGGCCTTGCCCGCCACATCAGGTGCAGTATGTTCCCCTCAGGGTCACGGAAAAAGAGCAGCTTACTCACTTCCGATTGCCGTAAATCAAAAAACTGATCGACTCCTCGATCGCGCAGATACTTTTGAGCGGCATCAAAATCGGAGACCGTTAATGCGAGGTGTCTCAATCCCGCATGTGTTTGACTATAATCTATCCTCTCACCTGATGCGGCAGGCAGGATCTCGATGACTGTTCCGTCAGGCGCTTGCAACAGATACGTCGGAGGTGTCTTGCCATTATCGTGCACCACCTGCAAGCCGAACATGCTGATGTACCAATCGGCGAGAGCTTTGCTATCGTGTGCAGCGATTGCCGCATGCTCGAATCCAGAAAACATGTTCATCTTCTATCTCCTTTCATTCTCCACCCCTCAAAAGGCAAGGCTTTTCATCGCAGATAAGAGCGGATAAGAACTGCGATAAAGGCGGATGATTATTTTTTGACCGGAGCTGTGATAATACGACATCTCCGGTCAACCTGCAGCACCTCCGGTGAGGTAAGACCCCGCGCGCGGAGCGCTGAGGGGTGACCAGCATTGGCTCTGTATCACAATGCTGGTCACAGGCAAACTCATCTGCGCACATCTCTCTTGGCATTTATCTGCGTGCATCTGCGATAAATCCTATCTTTGCGCTGTCGACGATGAAGCGTCATCTTCTTCGTACATCGCCAGTCGGGCGCCTTTCCAGGCGGGCTGCGCATTGGTTGCGTACAACGCCAGCATTCCCCTCGTCTCGCGCGGCGCGGGCTTGCGCCACGCTTTGAGCCTCTCTTCCAGATCATCAACCAGAAGCGCCAGTTCCCGCTTGGGCATGCTGATATGGATTCTATCTCCATCTTTTATGACTGCGAGCGGCCCACCAATCGCGGCTTCAGGAGAAATCTGGCAGACGCCAAGGCCACGGGCAAAGCCTGAAAAACGGCCGTCCGTCACCACTGCAACTTTTCCTTCCAGGCCGCGGCCCACGATCGATGCCAGGACCGCATATGTGTCAGGCATGCCGGGCGCGCCTTTGGGGCCCGCGTGACGCACGACCACAACGTCGCCCTCTACGACCTTCCCATTGTTGATACCCGCTATGGCATCTTCCTGGCACTCGAAGCATTTCGCCGGTCCCGTGTGTTCGGGTATGGTGTTATTCAGGCGGCGGGCCACGGAACCGAGAGGAGCGAGATTGCCCCTCAGGATCGCGATACCACCTGTAGCTGCTACAGGATTGTTTCGAGGACGTATCACCTGCTGCTGATCGACTATTACATTTTTCTTCGTCTCTTCTATAAGCTCACCAATGGTCTGGCCGGTAACGGTAGCCACGTCGATGTGCAGCTCTTTCTCCAGCGCTTCCAGAATCTTTGACACTCCGCCCGCTCGATGCAAATCGGGCAGATGATAAAAACCGGTAGGCGTTACATCTACCAAACACGGCGTGCTATTGCTGAATTCGTTGATAAGATCGAGGTCAATCACGTCACCGAGTCCCAATTCATGGGCGATCGCAAGGATGTGGAGCACCGCGTTTGTCGAGCCGCCGATGGTCATCTGCGTGCGCACCATATTTTCAAGCGCTTCCCTGGTCATGATTCTTTTTGCGGTCATCCCATTTTCAATAAGCTCCATTACCTTGTTGCCTGCAAGTTTCGCGAGACGCAATTGCTCACCCGACATGGCATAGCAGGTACCGGATCCGGGCATCGCCATGCCAACGGCCTCCACCAGGCACTGCATAGTGTTCGCAGTGCCGAGGATCGGGCAGGCGCCGGGGCCCGGACAAACTTCATCCTCCAGGCAAAGTATCTCCTCTGCCGAAACTTTTCCCATCTGATAAGCGCCCCACACCTTCTCATCCAGATCAGCAAGCGACACAGGCTTACCCTCATGCCTGCCGACGGCCATGATGCCTCCGGGCACCACGATAAAAGGCATGTCGAGGCGGGCAGCAGCCATCAGTGCACCCGGTATGGTCTTGTCGCACGTGACTATGGCGACGACTGCATCGAATATCTGGGTCTCAACAATGGTCTCGATATCGAAGGCGAGCAGGTCCCTCGCTGGAAGATCGTAGCGCATGGAGGCGAGTCCGAGCGATGGGGTCGCGCATTGAGAGATGGATGCAAATTCCATCGGTGTACCGCCTGCCTGCCAGACGCCCGCTTTCACCGCGTCCGCAACGGCTCTGAGGTGGAAATGGCCGGGACAGACTTCGCTGGGCGTATTCACAACAGCGACAAGCGGCTTCTTCATATCGTCACTGGTAAAGCCCATGCCCTTATAGGCGGCCCGTCGATGCGTTCCTTCGACACCATGAAAATATTGTGCAGTCTTCAGTTTATTCATAACTTCCCCCCTGATCGTTATACCAAAACTTAGAACAATTATTCACCACCCGCTTCGCTAGAGGCACAGAGGACACAGAGGAAAGCCTTAAGTAGGCTCTGACCGGATATGGGGAGACGGCCATATCCGGTCACCTGCATCCCTCCGGGATTCAGGTACTTGTTACACCCACGCGGAGCGTCGGTGTGTGTCCGGAACAGAATCTCTACTGTTCCGGACACCATAGTATCCTTTCTCGGTGAAGCACTTCTCTGTGCCTCCGTGGTAGAATCGTCATTTCGTTTTTGCCCCGAACTTTCCAAAGCCTATGGCTTAAGCACGACCTTCACCGGGTTCTCGTCCGAGTTCAACGCTACTTTCAGCGCCTTGTCCACGTCAGCCAGCGGGAATACGTGCGAGATGAGCTTGCCGAGATCAATAACATCCGTGAGTTCCAGCGCGGCTTCGAAATCCCAGCAATAGCCCTGGGAACCCTGCACCGTGACCTCCTGGGAAACAAATAAGCTCGCGGTAATCTGAATGACGGGTTGTTCAAAGATGCCCACGATAGTAGCAAGACCTCCCTTGCAGAGGCATCGCATCGACTCATCGAAGGTCTTCTCGCTGCCGACACATTCGAAAGATTTGCCTATTCCCCGGCCACCTGTCAGTTTGCGAATCGCATCGACTATCGATTCTTTGCGCGAATTGAGCGTTGTTGTTGCGCCCATCAAAGATGCTGTCGCGAGACGCACATCGGTTATGTCGCTCACTATGATCTCGCGCGCTCCTGCCGCCTTACAGACAGCAGTCACAAGCAGGCCGATTGGGCCCGCGCCTATGACCGCCACTTTATCGCCCAAACCTATTTTCGCCCTTCTCACGGCATGAACAGCTACTGCCAGCGGCTCTATAAGGGCGCCCGCCTCGTATGACAGATGGGCAGGGAGCTTATAGACGTAGCGCTCTTCAGCCACAAAATAATCGGCAAGGGCGCCCTGGCCCTGACGGTAATGAAAACTCAAATTATCGCAATAGCTGTATTCTCCCCGAGCGCACGGAGGGCACATCCCGCAAGCGATCACCGGTTCAACCGTTACCCGGTCGCCGACAATCACAGACTTTACCTTCGAGCCAATTTTGATCACATCGCCGGACAGTTCATGGCCAAGGGCCATGGGCAAAGGCGCGGAAGGGTGCTTTCCTTTGTGGATATGAAGGTCGCCGCCGCAGATGCTGCACGCTTTTATGGCGATAAGAACCTGAGTTTCTGCGAGCTTCGGCACGTCGCGCTCTACGAGCTCGGCCATTCCAGCCGTGCGTACGATGGCCATTCTATTCTTCACGATCAATCATCCTCATGAAGCAGGTATTGCTCCTTCGAGCCGAAGAGCCGGTACTGTCCCGCCAGCTGTCGCAACTCATCGGCGATTACAAAAACCTGCGCCGGGCATCCGGGGACATAGTGCTTTTTGCCCCTGTGCTGCTTGAGGCACCGCCCCACAATCAGATCATTCTCGCCTGTGACAGAGCCATCCTTGCCGACGACAACGTTAACCGGCGGCAGCTTATCCATAAGCCCCGCTGTCTTGATGCGACCGAGAGCTATTCTCACGCCGTCAAGGCACCCCGGGCACGCACCGCCATCAATCAGCGTAATGCCCGGAATATCGGGAAACGGACCCGATGCCGGCCGGAAATTTTTCCTGACTTCATCGAGCGGCAGACCGCTGAGAGTGATGTCTGCTTCGTTCCAGACGCCTATGCCTTGCTCCTTCGCATAATTGAAGCACTTGAACTTCCAGGGATCGAACCCCATGATCCGGGTCGCGATGAGATCTGTCGCCATGGAATCGGTCCCTGCCAGAACCAAACTGAGGTTCACCGGCGTGCCCTGCATGGGTCCGTCCCCTTCCATGGCAATGGTCGCGTCGATGACGCAGAGGTGCGGCTTCACAATAGAGTTGAGGTCTGTCACGAACTTATTAACCCCGAGAAAATGTGAACGCCTCTTTTCGTCTTCCGGGAGAACGCCTTTCAGGTTCTTCAGACATAAGCTTACACCTGTCGCGACATGGGTTTTCATCGTTGGCACATTAATGATAACATCAGCATCCAGGACCCTTTTGGCCACCTTGATCTGGCTTACCGCCATGCCATCATTCACGGGAACGGTGACAAATTCTTCATCATAAAGATCGATAATCTTGGCTCCCGTGCGCTCGGCCACTTCTTGGAAGCCGTTCACACGAAACGCCTTCTTATTATCAAGACCGCACGCGGTTGCTTCAGCTATGATAATTTCTGCCGGTGAAGCCTGCTGTACGTAACGGATAATGCCTTCTACCGTGTAGGGATTGGTCACGATGCCCTGTTGCCACAGCTCGGTATCTGCGGTCAGGTTGGGTTTGATCAGGACTTTCGAGCCGGCTCTTATCATCTTTGTTGCTGGGGTAAGAGCGATGAGCGCAGCGATTACATCCCTGATCACCGCTTCCCTGTTCATTGCATCGCTCACCCTGCCGATATGGACTCTCGCTTTCGCCAAAATAGCTTCTCCCCTTTGTTTCTTCTATTCCGTGGTGGCCTGCGGGTCGCGCACTTCAAGCCTCATGCCTCGCGCATCCTGACCGATTACTATGTAGTTGCACCACCGGGTGTCGTCGCGTGCAATCGGCTCATTATCTTCGTAACGAGCAAATCGCAGGTGAGGCCCACGGCTCTCGTCGCGCAGGGCCGCGGCAGCCAGCACCATCTCCGCCACCAGGAGCATGCCTTTCGTCTCAAACAAATAAGAAAAGCCGCGGCTGTCAGCAGAAGCCCTCATCTGCTTGAGCTCTCTGATCCCGGCCAGTCCGCGCAGCAAACCTTCGCCGGTTCTGATGATGCCTGCCCTGTGCTCCATGATCTGTCTGATCTGGCGGCGCAGCGCTGAAGAGCTGATCTCTCCCGATGCCATTTCGGAGAGATTATCGCTGAACCAATGAATCTCTTCCTTGAGTAAAGCCTCATTCGGTGCCTGTGTCAATGGGGCAGCCCGTGCCGCCCCCACGCCTGCGATCTTGCCAAAAACCTGGCAGTCGAGCAGCGCGTTACCTCCGGGTCTGTTTGCCCCGTGCTGGCCTCCGGCTGCTTCTCCTGCGGCCCACAGTCCTGCTACCGTGGTGCGAGCCTGTGCATTGATTTTCACGCCGCCCTGGAAATGCTGCGCACACTCCGCCACCTCTATGCGGTCGCCTCCGGCCAGGTCGATGGACCGTTCTTTGAACCACTGGATCGAATCGGGGTTGATCTCCATGAGACGAAAGAGCGGCGACTCACGCCGCTTTTCATCGCCCAGGTCATTGCGAATTTCACTCCGGTAGCGGGCCAGCAGCTCCGGCGCGAGCAGATCAAATGAAAAGCCCTCCGGATTCCGGCTGTAATCGAGATACACTTTGCGGCCGCTCTCCCGTTCCTTGTACAGGGCGATATCGATAATGTGTGTCTTATGTTCATAGCTCACCGGCCAGCTCGCGCCCTTCCTGAACATGGTGTTGAACCGTTCGGCAGGTGGCGTTTCGCGTGCAAAATAGCTGGACAGGATCTCATCGCCTGCATCGTTGATGAGTCGCGGGACAGCCCGCATCATGCTGCCGGAGCAATTAAATTTCGTTTTAGTCGAAGCAATGCCGATCTGGATGAATTCCATGTTCACGAGCGCTGCACCAGCTTCGTAGGCCATAGCATAACCGTCTCCTGTCATGCCGGCCGGAAATACATTGTGCTCGTAGATAAGTCCCGCGCCGCCGGTCGCCAGAATGACGGCGGGGGTAGCAAATGCGAGCAGAGCCTTATCTGCCTCCTCTTCAGTCGTAGTCAAAGCGAGCGCGCCGATAATTCGCCGCGCATCCGTCACGAGTTTATGCACTGCGGTAAGCTCGAACAGGTCGATGACAAGCGTACGGAATTTACGCACGAGCGCTTCTTCGATATCTGCCGCGGTCTTCGGACCCGTGTAGCAGGCGCGGGCGAATTCAGATCCGTCCGTAACGAACTGATCGGCGAGACCCTCTTTCTTGACGAACGGCACGCCCAGCGCATCCAGATACTTGAAAGCTTCCTTGCCTTCCCTGGCCAGTACTTCGGCCAGCTTGCGGTCGGAAACCATCCCGCCGATGCGGTAAATGTCTTCCGCATGATACTTCCATGCGTCATCTTCGCGCGGCTCCGTGTGGTCGAGCACCGCGTGAAAAGCCATGCGGTCGGAATAGGCATTCGCCGTCACGCCGCTTTGACCCAGCCTGCCTTTTGTGGCCAGAGCAATTCGTAGTGCCGAGTTGGTCTCTTTTGCGGCGATCGCTGCCCGCAAGGCTGCGGAGCCCCCTCCGATGACCAGCACGTCGCACGCAACGATTCTCACGTATTCGCCTCCGCAGATTTCAGCTCCTCTTTCCAATGCTCCACGATGCCCTTTGGTGCATAGCAAAAAATCATGATCAAATCTTCTTTCGCCGTGTTCCTCAAAGAGTGGGTCTGTCCGGGCAGGATGTATGTGTAACTGCCGGGCCCGACCTCTGTCTTCTCGTTGTCTATTTCGATTACGCCGTGTCCGCTCACGATGAAGTAGACCTCTTCCTGCGTATGTGCATGGGCCGGTACTTCGCCGCCCGCGTATATCGTGACGTATCCCATCACGAAATGATCCGGTTCTGCGGGCGCGCCCGGACCGGCAAGGACACGCGTGAGCCGCCCGGCAGGAAACGTTGTTCCGGGGACATCATTCAGGTCAAAAACGGGCATTATTTCTCCTTCATGAAGCGGTATGCTTGCAGATCGCAGTTATACATCAAAACCTTAGAACATTCTTGATCACACGGATGAACGGAGACACTGATGAATGCTTTAGCAGGTTCTGACCGCCTGTGTGATAGAGCGGCACATATCCGGTCAACCTGCAGCACCTCCGGGATTGGGGTACATGCTCACTCGCGAAGCGATTGAGTGCGTCCAGCATTGGCGCAGAATCTGCAATGTTGGACGATAGGCATGCTCATCTGCAGAAGCATCTCTCTCTGTGACTTCTATCTGTGTCTACCGTGCGATAAAGAATCGTGACTACGTTCTTTCTTCACTCAAACTTCTTGACAATACCTTAACACTCTCCCAGGTACGCCTTTTTTATCGCCGCGTCACAAAGCAGTTCCCTGCCCTGCCCTTTCATCGTGATCCGGCCGTTTTCCAGCACATATGCATAATCGCAAAGGGCCAACGCTTTCCTCGCATTCTGCTCCACCAACACTACCGTTATTCCCTGTTCTCTGATGCGCCTGATCAAACTGAAGACGCCATTGACGATTATCGGTCCCAATCCCAACGAAGGCTCATCGAGAAGGATCAGTTTCGGCTCGGCCATCAATCCCCGGCAGATGGCCAGCATCTGCTGCTCACCGCCGCTCAAGGTGCCGGCCTGCTGATTCTGCCGCTCCCTTAAGATGGGATAGAGATCAAACATCCTTTCGATATTCTGCTGAAGGCGGGGAGCGTCCCTAACCGTGTATCCTCCGGCCATCAGGTTTTCTCTGACGGTGAGACCCGCGAAAACTTTGCGCCCTTCCGGAACCTGCACAATGCCGAGTTTGACAATTTGGTGAGTGAGACGGCTCAACTCATGGCCCTCGAATCGTATGGTCCCGCTCTTCTGGCGAACGAGCGCGCAGACGGTGTTAAGCAGGGTCGTCTTGCCCGCACCGTTCGATCCTATGATGCTGATGATCTGCCCCTTGCCCACCTCAACGTTGATTCCGTCCAGGGCCTGAACAGGACCGTAGGCAACCTGAAGTTTCTCTATGCTGAGCACTCAGTCTCCTCTTCTCCCAGGTAAGCCTCAGTGACCGCCTTGTCGCAGACGATCTCCGCCGGGGCGCCGCTCGCCAGCATTTTTCCGAAATTGAGCACAAAAATTCTGGACGATAGTTCCATGACAACTTCCAGACGATGTTCGATGATGATGATCGAAAATTGAAATTGAGCGTGAATAGTCCGCACCAGATCGATGAAGGCGCGCACTTCGCTCGGGTTGAGCCCTGCTGCAGGTTCATCCAGCAGGAGCACCCTCGGATTTGTCGCGAGCGCCCGTGCCAGTTCAAGCTTCCGCTGCATGCCGTATGGCAGACTTTCCGGTTTCTCTTTCTCAAACCCTTCCAGCCCGACTATCTTAAGATAGTTTCTGCTGAGATCTCTCACCGCCTTCTCGCGCTTGCGTTTGCGTGGAGTAAAAAGACAGACGTCGAGCAGACTGTAGCCGGAATAGGGATCGGCAGCGGTCATTACGTTCTCGAGCACATTGAGTCCCCGGAACAGTCGAATATTTTGAAAGGTACGTGCGATGCCTGCCCGGGTTATCGCATGTTGGGGAAGGCCCGTCAGATCCTTTCCATCGAGAAAAACCTGTCCTGCATCAAGCCGGTAAACGCCCGTGAGCAGATTGAAAACGGTGGTCTTGCCCGCGCCGTTAGGACCAATGATCCCCACGATATCGTGACCGTCTACTTCAAACGAGAAATCGTCTATCGCTCTCACGCCACCGAACGATTTGGATATGGATTTGACTTCCAGCAAGCTCACGCTTCTCTTTCCCCTTTTCGAAACAGCTTCCGAAGAAAGCGCAGCGAAATCTCATGCTCGCCGAAAATGCCGCTGGGGCGGAAGTTGAGGATCAAGAGCACGATGATGCAATAAATGGCAATGCGCCACTCGGATGCGAATCTTAAGAATTCGGGCAACCCCGTCAGAATAAAGGTCGCGAGTACCGCGCCTGTGAGGCTGTTGACCCCTCCGACGAATACAATGATCATCCATTCAGCGGAGACGACCCATCCGAAGGCGCCGGGTTCAACATAGGTCGTATAAAAAACGTAAAGCACGCCGGCGAAACTGGTCATGACGCTGGCAATAAGGAATGTCATGAGCTTCAACCGTTCCACGTTGATGCCCATCGACTTGGCAGCGAGTTCATCGTTACGCAATGCAAGGCACTGTCTGCCGTATTTAGAATTCTTGTAGCTGATAACGATTGCCAGGCATATAAGGAGGCTTCCAAAGACGAGGAAAAAACCGGTCCGCTGCGGCACACCGGATAAGCCCATGGCGCCGCCCGTGATGTTCGCAGTGTTGTTGAGCACCGCGATGATGGCCTCGCCGAAACCAAAAGTAACCAGAGAAATATAGTCGCGTCGCAGGCGAACCGTCGGGAGGCCGACGAGAAGGCCTGCAGCCAGCCCCACGATCATGGCCACGAGCGCAGCGAGAGGCAATGGGAAGCCCAGATTTTTATAAAGGACAGCCGATACGTAGGCTCCGATCGCCAAAAATGCAGCCTGACCGAAGGAGAAGAGCCCGGTCAGACCGGTCACCATGTAAACGCCCAGAACGCCTATCGCCGCGATGCCGGTGAACGTGAGCGTTGAAACAACGTATTCCACGCGGTCTCCTTCAGGCTTTTTCCTGTACGATCACGCCCGATATACCGCGAGGCCGGAGCAGGAGAAAGACCAGCATGATGACGAAGACAAAGACGGGAGACCAGCCCGCGCCTACAAGACCGATCAGAAATATCTCGACGATCCCGAGCAGCACCGCGCCGATGAGCGCGCCGGAAATACTACCGAGTCCGCCGATAACGGAGGCGACGAAGCCCTTGACGATGAGCTGCCCGAGTTGAGGGTAAAGCGTGTAGTTTATTCCCAGAAAGACGCCTGCGACCCCTCCCAGCACGCCCGAGGCAAAGAACGTCGCGGCAACAACCTTGTTCGGATCCATTCCCATCAGCTTCGCCGTGCTGGTATCGAAGGACGTAGTGCGAATAGCGAGTCCGATCCTTGTCCGAAAAAGGACCACGAGAAGTATCACGAGAGCCATTGCCGAAAAAAGAAGCGTCAGGAGGTCCGGTATGGCAACGCTCAGGCCTGCGAACCTGATCACGGATGCCGGAAAAAAAGTGGGGTACGAATAAAAATTGGAGCTCGCAAAGATCGTGACGGCATTCTCCATCAGAATACCCATTGTAATGGAGGAGATGAAATAGTAGATGACAGAGCTGTTACTGTTGCGCAGGCGCCTGAAAGCAACCCGCTCCACAAGCAGCGCGAGCAGGCCGCCGCCCAGAGCCGCTGCAATCAGCGTGGCCACGAATAGCGGCAGGCCTTTGATATAGTGTACGAGAAAGATCGATGCGACGTAACCGATATAGGCGGTCACCGACATGAGACCGCCGTGGGAGAAATTAGAGAATTTGAGAATATTGAAGATTAATGCAAAGCCTACAGCGATAAGCGCGTATACCGAACCGAGAGAGATCCCGTTGATCAGCAGCTGGATCGTCACGGCCGTCGATCCTCATCTTTGGTCTCCTGATTGAATGGCTGCGTATTCTTCACCTGAAACCCTGCGCTCGTTCCCTGCCCGCGCATTCACGCAGGCAGGGAATATTAGCTTCGCATCAAGCCTGATTACTGCTGTTGTTTATGTTTGGCGGGGACATAACGACCAAGATCCTTATAGACCCCGTGATCGATATAGTACATCACCATGGATAAACCGACTGGCTGGTGCGTTTTCGGCGATATGGTGATGACGCCGGTCGTGCCCTGGAGGCCGCTCACCTTGTTGAGGCCTTCGATAATCTTGTCAGGCGTGGCAGCGCCGCCTTTCTTGATGCCCTCCACCACAACCAGCATTTTGTCATATCCGAGATAGACTTTATTGATGGGGTCCTCATTGTACTTGGCTTTATAAGCCTTCCTCACTTCCGTCAACTGCGGTTCACTGTCCGAATAATTATTTGCGAAGTAAATATTGTTCGCCGCCTCCGGGTCATTCACCAGCGATGCAAACGGCGCAGCGTAGTCGAGAGCGCCGACAAACGGCATCGTCAGACCAAGCTGCTTGCTCTGTTTAGCGGTTATCACCAGCCCCTGAATGTAATTCGGGGCAAAGACGCAATCCGCGCCTGAACTCTTAATCTTGGATAGCTGCGTTCTGTAATCCCTGTCCGTCTTACCATAGACCTCTTCGTCTACTATCTTGGCGCCGGCCGCCTCAGCATAGGCTTTGAACGGAGCCATCAGCGAAACAGCGTAAGCGTTCGACTGATCGTAGAGGATGGCGATCTTCTTGAGGCCGAGCTTCTCTACTGCGTAGCTTGCCATGATCTCGCCGTACTGCACGGTGGTTGGCTGGATCAGGAACATGGAAGGATGCACCTTTCCGTCTTCGCCCACAGTAGCGCGCGGGTCTGCAAAGCTACCTACGAAGGCTATCTTCTTTGCATCGGCAATGGGCGCGAGGCCGATGCCTATGTTGCTGATCGGTGGGCCGATCACTGCCACTGCTTTCTCCTGATCGACCAGGCGATTAAAGGCCTTGATCGCTTCCTGCACGTCTCCTTTGGTGTCGAGGGTGATCATCTTGATTTTGGCGCCATTGACGCCCCCCTGGCTATTGATCTTTTCGGCCGCAAGCTCCGCGCCTCGAGTAACAGCATTGCCCCACACGGACGTGGGACCGCTCAGATCCTCCAGGTTGCCGATAATGATCTCTTTCGCAGGAGCGCCCGCGACCGGGCTCGATCCCGCGAGAAAAGCAATGACAATTACTATGAGACCAACCGCAAACAGCACAGAATACCTTTTCATCGCTATCCTCCCTTGGGTATCGTAAATTTGTTTTGTGTTTCTTAATATATAGCCTATTTTTGACGCAAAGTCCCGCTAAAATTCACGGGAAGATAAGCACGGCTTTCAACGCCTCGCGGCTCTCCATCACGGACAGAGCCTTATTGGCCTCATCCAGCCCGAACCGATGCGTGATCATCCTGCCGAAGAGATCTTTCTCTTTTTCAATGAGGCGCAGGGCCTGGAACGTATGACGGGTGCCGCTCACCCAGACGCCCTGGATCTTCACATTCTTCCTCACGACCTCTTTGAAAAAATCGACGTTACAATTACCGGGTGGCTGGGAAAATCCTATGGACAGGTAGGCCCCGCCCGAACGCAAAAGCGGGAGACCTTCATCGACTGCGGACGGATCCCCCGTCGCCTCGACCACGACATCTGCGCCTCGGCCGCCTGTTCTGCCGAAGATAAATTCCCTGCGCTCCTCGATGGTAGTGGTGCGCCGGTTAAGGAGAACCGTTGCTCCGAAATCCTTGCAGAGCTGCAGGCGGTTACTTGCGCCGCCCGTCACTATGATATCGCTCGCGCCACGATGCCTGGCGAACGCCACCGCATACACCCCGAGAGGCCCCGGCCCCTGAATCACAACGCTGCCGCCGAATGGGAAAGGATGTTCATCAAAGGCGTGGGCCACGGTCGCGCCCGAGCATGATGCGGACACAAAAATGGCAGGATCGGTCTTCTCATCGATCCTGAATATATCTGTGGAGGCTGCAAGCACGATGTGTTCCGCGTAACAGCCGTTCAAACCCGGGGGCTCTGTGAGCGGCCGGTTGATCCCGTAAACCTTGCGTGTATGGCAAAGCCACGGTTGATTGAGCACGGCACAATAGTAACAGCCATTGCAACTTACGCCGCGATTCCACAGGATGCGATCCCCTGCTTTCAGCGCCTCTCCCGTGACATATAGCTTGCTTCCCTTCACATCAGCTACTGTTCCCACACCTTCGTGACCGAGGACGATCGGCAGCGGCGTTCTTTCGTCCTCTCCCTTCCACATGTGCACATCCGAGCCGCACACGCCCGCTGCATCGATTTTGACCAGCACCTCACCGTTCTGCAATGTGGGGATTTCAAGCTCCCTCATCTTCAGAGGAGCGTTAAATTGTTCCAACACCATGGCCCTTGTTTTCAAGAAAAGCTCCAGCGCGAAAAATTAGAGGTGCTCTGCCACCGTATCACTGTCAAAGGGCGGCTTTCCTTCCCGTCCCTTCTTGTAAATAGGGAGGTAGACGTCCTTATCCCGCGGCACGCATCCTGCGCATCCGCCGTCGCGCATGATTGTCGTGCACTGGCTGCAGGCAAGGCAGGTCTTCTTGGAATCAAGCGCTCCTGCTTTCAGAAGATCGGCGGCAAAGTCCGGGTTTGCAATCGCTTGGCGGCCGAAGCCTGCGAGCTTGAGCCAGCCCTGCTCCACGCAGCCTGCAGCCACATTCGCGGAAAACTCGCGCAACCAGCTGAGACCTGCACCCATGATCACTGCTTCGGGCGCGGCGGCCTGCATTACCTTCGCTGCATTGAGCAGCAGGCGAACGCCTTCCAGCGGGTGCACAGGCGGGATATAGCCACCCTTGTCGTATGGCCTTGTCAGGTGTGGATTGTAATAAGGATTTCCCAGGCTGATACTGAGGAGTTTTGCGCCCTTCTCCCATAGCATCTGAACAAGCCGCGCCGGCTCGGTATAGTCGGTTTTATGGAAATCGTTTTGATCTGCGCCCCAGCCGTAAGGGTACGGCACCTGCTCGTAAACGCCGAGCCGCACTGCCAGAGCTATCTTATCGCCCAGCTTGGTCCTGATCTTATCAACAATGGAGCAGAGCGCACGAGTGCGGTTCTCGAAGCTGCCGCCATAGCGGCCCTCGCGCGTGCGGGCGGACAGAAGTTCCGCCAGGAGATATCCGTGACAGGCTTTAATATCGACCGCATCGAAACCCACCTCTGCCGCCATCTCGGCAGCCGAGACAAACTTATTTTCCAATTGTTCCAGCTCCTCATCCGAAATCACGTGGACCTCGGGAAACCTGGCGTCGAGATACGGATTGGTAGCGGCGACGATCGGCGCCGGGGAAGTGCCGGGCCTGCTGTAGCGGCCGGAGTGGGTAAGTTGAACAACCGCATACGGACGTTCGTGGCCTGCCGCATGCGCTGCCTCGCGTAAATCACTGAGGGTCGCGGCCACATCTGCCCTGGTCTCTTCGTTGATCTGTAACTGGCGCGGATTGGCCCGGCCTTCGTTCACCACGGCAGTCGCCTCGTACCAGACGAGACCAGCACCGCCCTGACCAAAACGTTTGTAACGGCGCCGCGTGAGATCGCTGGGTTTCCCTTCCGGAGTGCCGTCGCAGCCCTCCATCGGGTTTATGGCCAAACGGTTGGGGACCGTCTTATTACCGATCTTTACCGGCTGAGAAAGGACAGTTAGATTTGACGAGACAGGTATATCGAGTCCCAGCTTCACGATATTCTCTTTCAGCTCGTCTATCGTTTTGTAGTGAAAACGATCGTGTTCCGCCATGTTTATCCTCCGTGATCAGCGCGAGTCTTTGCTACCGCGGTTCTTACACTATTCATTACATAACAAATGTCCAAAGCTGGAGCCTGGATCTGCCAATGGACGACCCGTTGGTTATTATAACAGATTTTTCTTTTCGGGGGCGTGTGGAAGGTGTGGAGGGCACGGGCTAATCCCGCGCCCTCTCATGTCTTAGACGATCTTTCTGAACATCCGTGTCAGAGGAAATTCGATATTATAGATTCTCATCGCATTACCGCCAAGGATCAGGTTGAGATCATCCTGCGAGATATCGAGTCGCGCGACCTGCTTCAGGCTCCATCCCATAACGTCTACCTGATGCGTTACGATACCTTGCTTGCGCACCTGCATTACGTACGTCTGAGGATGCACGCCGATATGAGTCTGGACCGGTTGGCTCGCGCCCCAGTCGGTCCCCCATATCAGTTTCTCCGGGCCCACGTTCGGGTTCTTAAGTGCCTTATAATAGAGCTCCGTCCAGTAGATGCCCGTTTCCAGGTACACATTGTCATGATTCGATGCCACCTGGATGCATTGGTCGACAAGGTCTTCCTGGTTTCCGCCCTGCATACCGCCGTGTTCGAAAATGATCGTCACATCCGGATACTCGGTAGCAAGGTCATGAATCCAGTAGGGGTGCCAGTTTTCAGGCCAATAGGTATAAGGAATAGGATACATGCCCGGCGAGCCTGTGTGAAAACGGGCCGGCACCTTATGCTTCCGGGCCACGTCCATCACTTTCCGCAGTTGGTCCATTCGCTCTGACTGGTTGAGCGTCTTCTTCGTCGTCATGTGCAATGGGTTGCCTGGCGCCCCCTCGCCAATGCCGATAAATTTACCTGTGGAGAGCAACCGGTCCAGCTCGGCGCAGGCCGCTTCAATAGTCCATTCGATCTCACCTGCACGCGCTTTGTCCGCCGTCTCTTTCGCACAGCAGAGCGTCCGGAACTTATCAGGATATTTCTCAACAAGCTGTACGTTGATCTCGTTGTTCATGCCGAAAGCAGAACAGAGAATGCACATGTCCACGTCATAACATTTCATGTCATAGAGTAGCCTCTCAGAATTGTCATACGTGGTCAAGTCGCGCATCGCGTGCGAGAGATCCTGATAATTGGCTTTCTTCGACTCTGCTGCTCCAACTTCCTTCAGCTTCTTGCCCGCCGCGTGCCGCTGCGCGTGAACGTGCGTATCAATAATAAAACGACCTAGTTTCATACATTCCTCCTTATCTTATCCCAAGTTGCCTTCAAGTCCCACAGGGATGCTTCGCTACGCATACCTTCACAGCTTTCTCATCGCAGATAAAGGCCGATAAGAACTGACGATGAACGCAGATAGATCTTTCTTGACCGCCTGTGCGATAGAGCAGCCACAGCCGGTCAACCTGCGATCCGCCGACGTGCAGGACTGGGTAACACCTTCGCGGAGCGACGGTGTGTGTGCAGCATTGACGCTCTATCACAATGCTGCACACAAGCATCTCACTCTTACAGGAGGCTGCGCACTCTGTGAACATCGTCCTCTTGGCCTTTATCTGCGTGTCATCTGCGATAAAATTCTTATCTTTTAGCAGCCTCTTTCACGTTCGACCTTTTCCTTGATGTCCTTCTGCAGCGCCTTCTTGTCTATCTTCCCGACGCTGGTTTTCGGAAGCTCGCTCACAATCTCAAGCCTTTCCGGAAGGAGAAGCACACTGGCTCCCATCGCTTTCAGGCCGGCAACCATCTCGTCAAATGTCAAGGCATGGCCCTGTCTGTTGACCACGTAGGCGCAGGCTTTCTCGCCGAGTCGCGGATCGGGCATAGCCACGACTGCAGATTTCTCCACAGCAGGAAGCCTGTCGAGCAGATCTTCGATCTGTTTCGGAATGATCCCTTCGCCTCCCCGTTGGATGATGTCTTTTTTTCGCCCGGTGATGAAAATGAAACCCTGTTCGTCTATCCTCCCAAGATCACCCATTTTGTAATACCCGTCGCGGGTAAAGATCGTTTTATTCTCCGCTTCAGACTTGTAGTAGCCGGTGAAGACCGCAGGCCCCTTCGCCACAAGTTCGCCTTCTGTGTTCGTCGGGAGCTCTCTTTCTTCTTCGTCGATCACCTTCCAGCGGTCTCCATCAACACCCGGCTGGCCTATGGAACCTCGCGGCGTCGGGACGGCGTCAGGACGTTCGCGCGTGTTTGGTCCCTCCGTAGAGCCGAAATTGCCTCCCCCGAAAACACCTCCCCAGGTGGACAACAGCTTCCTCGCCCTCTCGGCTGTCTCCGGTCGTAGCGCAGCTCCCGCGGTTCTCGAATATTTGATACAGGTCAGGTCATAGTTGCCCAGATCCGGGTAGTTAAGGATATCTTCAAGCAGGGTTGGCACGAATGAGATATCTGTGATTCGATACTTATGGATCGCCTCCAGCACCTCCTTGGCCTTCGGCGCCGCGATCAGCACCAATGTGGTGCCATAAAATATGGAAGCGCCAACAGCACCCTGGTGTGCCATGGTGTGACCGATGGGGGTGACCTGCGCGCGTACGTGCTCCGGTTTTGTGTGATCTCCCGTGTAGCGCACGTTAGCCAGAAAGCTGTTATGCGTACGGGGGACGCCCTTGGGAAGGCCGGTCGTGCCACCAGTCGTAAAAATGACTGCTACGTCGTTAGGATCGGGCCGAAACCGCGCGAGGTAGTCTGCTGGGTACTTTTCCGGGGCCACTCCGCTGATGAGCTTTTCGAGCGCGAGGACGCCCTCAGGAAGAGGGAGTCCGTCGTCGGGCGTAATGATGTACTTCAGGCTTTTTGCCTCTGCGCGAATTTGCGCGATGAGTGGTGTGTAGTCGCGTTTGCCGTCACGGAGCGGCACGACCCAGGCAGCTCGCTTCGGTCAGCTTGAAGAAGTGGGACATCTCCTGGTATTCCTGGCGAGCTACCGTAATGACCGGGACAGCGCCGATCCGCTGCGCGGCATAGAATGCAATCAAGAACTCATGGCGGTTAGGCAGCTGGAATACGATCCTGTCATATTTTCTTAAACCCAATTTGAGAAAAGCGATCGCCAAGCGATCCACCTTCTCTTTGAGTTCTCTATAGGTGAGACTGGTCCTGGCATCGACTACGGCCACCTTACCGGGATAGCGTTCAACCGCGCGGTCGAGTATGTCGCCGTACGTCAGGCCCAGCCACCAGCCTTTCGACGTGTACTCCTTGATTATTTCCTCCGGATACGGGACTCCTCCTTCAAGATATGCTCTTCTTTCCATGTGCGACACTCCTTTCAGTGTGCCCTTTACTCTTCGACCAAGCTCCTCTGTATATCCCGTTTGACGTAGCGCGCTGCCCAGAGAAAGAAGAGTGCGCCGAACATGGTCATTATCGGCATACTGATGAGTGAATAGCGGATCGCGAGCGGACCGTAGGTCGGTTTCAGATGGTCGTTGCACATACCTATGAACAACGGTCCGAGCCCGTAGCCGAACAGATTGCCCATCATGAATATCACCGCGGCAGCAAAAGCCCGCATGCGCACCTTGACAACACTCTGTACCAGGCCGAGAAGAGGACCCATACGGAAGCCGGTGCAGATAACTCCACAGACGAGCCCGACCCACGCTAACGGCATGGGCGCAAAATAAAAGATAGCCAGGAAAGGGCCTGCTAGAAGCGACGTGATCCCGGGAGTGAGAATCTTGTACGTATCGCTTTTCTTGCCCAGATAATTTACAACGACGCCACCAAGCAGAACGCCCGATACACCCGCTATAGACTTGATTGTGCCTCCTACCGTCCCGGCCTGCAATATCGTCAGATGATGCACCCTCATCAGGAACGATGCAAACCAGGCGGTTATGCCGAAGTCGACGAAGCTGGTCAGAGTAAAGCCGATCACTGTAAGAAGATATGTCTTGTTACTAATGAAATAGCGGAGGGTCTCACCTAAGCTGTAGACCTTCGTGTCGACGTTCTTCCCGTCAAGGGCTCCGCGAACTGGTTCCTTGACCGTGAAGCGCAGGAGGATGGCGACGATGATACCGGGCACTCCGGCGAAAAGGAAGGCGCTGCGCCAACCCCAATAGGTGGCGGCAATGCCGCCGATCAAGAATCCGCCGTAAACGCCGATAAAGGGAGACATGGAGAGTATGGCCATGGCCATGGGGCGCTTATCCTTGGGGAAGTAATCCGAAATGAGAGAGTTGCCGGGAGCGCTTGCAGCCGATTCCCCGACCCCCACCCCGATGCGGGTGAAGAGCAGTTGATATACAGTTTGAGCAGCCGCACCGAATGATGTCATGATGCTCCAGAAGGTAACTCCTATGCAGATGATCGGAAGCCGCCCTTTGCGGTCCGCCAGGCGGGCAACCGGCATAGCGAGGATGGCGTAAATCAGGACGAAGCCGAAACCGACCATAAAACCCATCAGCGTGTCGGAAACACCGAATTCCTTCTTGATCGGTTCCAGTACGACGTTGATGATATTTCGATCGATGTAAGCGCATGACCAGACAAGAGTCAGGAGAATCAGTACATAGTAGGACTTGCCCAGGGACACCGGTTTTGCGGCTTCTGAAGACTCATCGGTTTGCCGAACTCCTTCTCGTTTTTCCATTCTATTCCTCCGGTCTTAGTTTCATGGAAGGATTGGTCTCCCTCTTGCTGCCAGTTCTATTCTTCAGCTCCAGGATCGGCGCGAGCTACTTGCCGAGGATCTCTTTTTCCCCGTTCGGCCCACATTCGTTCCGGACCGCTTTACTTTTGAATGTTCCAACATTCCCGTGCGCTCTATATCTCTTGCCATAAGGCGCTCACAGAGAGCGCCATTTCTCCGTTCGATGGCTTCTACGATTTTTTTGTGGAGCATATATGTCTCATATTTGAATCTCCTGCTCTGCACGCTGTCGGGCCGCAGTGTGTCGAGCAAGCGGAATAAAGCCCCTATAAGCAGCTTGCTCAGATGATTGCCGGATACCTCAGCCACAGCCACGTGAAATGCCTCGGCGTGCCGGCGATGTCTTAACTCCTCATCCATTTCCTCCAGATACGCGGCATTCAGATCGTGCAGTCTGGAGATATCTGCATGCGAGGCTTTTGCAACGGCCGCGCGCACGCTCACACACTCGATCGCCTTCCTCACCTCAACGAAGTGTCCCAGCGTCAATTTGCCCTGGCTGTAAAGAGTATGCGCGGCGTCAAAAATTGGCTTCTCGAGGTCGCAAATTACAAAAGCTCCACCGGTTGCTCCCTGCCGGATCTCGACCAGGCCCGACTGCTCGAGCGATCTTAGCGCCTCCCTCACCACGGCGCGGCTGACGCCCGTCTGTTGCATCAATTCCCGTTCCGAAGGCAGCTTGTGACCGATCTGGAGCTGGTTGGCAAACATGAGCTCTTTTATGCGCGTTACAATCTTTTCATTGAGCTTTTCTTTATTGAGGCGGGCGAGGATGGGAGCGGTAATTGTCATATGTTCAACCATTGATCCAATATAACAGAATCATACGCCCGCAGCGCTGGTAGTGTCAATAGGAAAATATGGATTGGGATTTTGTTTACCGGATACTTTAGCGGCTAATCAGAAAGAATCATTTCCATTCCCTTCTCAGGCCCCAGATATAACCACGAGAACGTGTCCGCATAATCCAGGCGGCTATTCCTGCTCGCAATGCTATCGCCCTGGTAAAAATCTCCCCATACAGCCAGGCTGCACCGATGGGAGCCATCGGATGGCAGTCGGCCGCGAGCCTGCTGGCCGATCCGTTTCACAAAAAATGAGCTCTCGCGATCCCAGACAGTGCGTCTTACCCAGAAACCGGCCCTGTGCCCATTGATTCTGTAGCAGTCATAAATGGTCTTTGCCATGCTTACCACCGATAGGAGAGAGATACGGCGCAAGGTCTCGCTCACCGTCAGGAAAACGGGGATTCCCTCTCGATATCGCGGATCTTGCGGGAGAGTGCCTGTTCCGTTTTTGTGCCGACGTTCTGAAACTCGGCAGCGGCACAGTTCAATACCGTTCCGAGACGCGAATTCTCTGCCTCCCAGGTCCTGATGATTCTGGCAGGTATCTTGTAGATCGTTCTTTCGAGGCTGAGACGTATCTCGACAACCATCTGAGGATCCAGCAGAAGGTTCTGCTCGTAACTGAATCTCATACCGCCAATCGAAAGATCGATAACATTAATCTTCGCGCGCTGAATAGAGGCATCCAGCCCGCTCTTGCTGCTTGGCCCCACGCGATAGCACATTCTTATGTCGTATGGTTTCGGTTCACCTTTTGTAATGGCCACAATAGCGTGCACGTATCGTTCGGGAGCCAGCTCATACTCCTCCCTCAACTCTGTTATGATGGCAGGTAAGCCGTAACGTACGGCTCTTTTGTTCTCCATCACCACATAGGTAAGCATGACTTCCTTGTCGATCATCGAGCTCTTGATCGGCGGCTCAGTCTGCGCGAGAAGTAAGGAATCACGTATCACATCGTAAATAATGGAATTCCGCGCGTTGATCCTGCCTTTCTGATCGTCCACGTCGACGACAATTCTTACGCTGAGCTCCGGCCTAAGGTGCATGATAATTTAATCGGCAAAAAAGATAAATAAATTAAGAGGTACTGCTGATAATCTCTGTTCAATGAGCGAAAGAATTCAAAGAGAGAGACTCATGCATAGTATCGGCCCGACTATAAAATCAGAAAGGGAATGCGCCGGGGCCGGACACGGGGCGCTGCTCTTTCTTGCACTCTCCGTTTGACCCTTCTCCGCATTTTGTCCCGTCTATCCAGGTCACGCCCGAAAGGTCGGCATCGGTGAGGTCGGCTCCGGAAATAGTGGCAAAAGAGAGGTTAGCTTCCGATAGATTGGCCCGGGAAAGGTTAGCACCCGTGAGATTCGCGTCCCTGAAATTAGCAGAGCGCAGAAAAGCACCCGAGAGATTGGCCCCGGACAGGTTGGCACGGTTCATCCTTGTGGAAAGCATATTGGCATTGGACAGATTGGCCTTTGAGAGATTCGCGCCGCTCATGTTGGAACCCGAAAGTCGCGCGCCGGGAAGTTGGGCGCCGGACAGGTCGGCATTCTGCAGGTCACAGTATGTGCAGTCCTGTGTCTCCTTAAGCTTCTCTAAAGCTTTCTGACCAAATCCGTGACACACACTGGCCATGAGCGTTAACACCAAAACCGAAAGGCAGACAATAAAGCCCGTCTTATTTCTCTTCACTGTATCGTCATCTCCTTTCCCGAAGGATTCCTCGCGGTAGACAAACCGTTTTCCGCTCCTTCTATTGAGTTTCGATATCTTCATCCATATACCATACGAAGTCTGGCAATGCAACACACAGTCACCTCCGGCCAATCATGCCCTAGACTTCTGTTTACAACGATAGATCCATTATATATAATTGGCGTTAGACGGCCTTCCATTGGACTCAGAAGTATGCGACGAAGGACCTCCGAAGCATCCCACAGGAATGGATGAAATTCATTCTGTCGTCCTTGATGAGGTCGTAAACTCGGGCTCGCATAGAAATCAGACCGCGCCAAGGAGGTAGTGATGGGTAACCTGGATACCACAACACTCTACGAAGATATTGAGAATCTGACTGTGGGGGCCGCCCTGCAAAGAAGCGCCGCTATGGTTCCCCGGAAGGTGTCTGTTTTCTATAAAGATATCGCTCTTGCGTTTGGGCAGCTGGAACAAGAGTCCAATGCGCTTGCTGCAAGCCTGCAGGAGTCAGGAATCGAAAAGGGCGACAGGGTTGCCGTCTATATGTTCAATCGACCTGAATTATATAGTGTCTTTTATGCTCTGCAGAAGATTGGGGCTGTGGTTACCTGGATCAACCCGGGGTACAGGACGCATGAGCTGTCATTCATACTCAATAACTCGCAAGCCAAGGCCATCTTTGTGGAGAAGGGCAAGGAAGGTTCTGACAATTTCGCACTTGTCAGGGAGCTCCAGAGCAATCTACCCCATCTTCGGTATGTGATCTCCCTGGGGGGAGGTGACGGAGAAAAAGTTCTTCACTTTGAAGAGATGGTCTCGGAAGGGAGAAGAAAAGATTTCACAAAAGTGCCGATCGACGTGCATCGGGATCTTTCCATGTTGCTATACACATCAGGCACCACTGGTGTACCCAAAGGTTCGATGATCACACATTACCAGGCTGTCAGGGGTGGCTATTCCCACGTTCGTGGCGTCAGGGCAACGGCGGACGATACTTTTATGGGCATACTTCCCTTGTGCCATTCCTACGGCTGCGGGACCACACTGATACAGCCGATCCTGATCCGTGCGTCGGTTATCCTGCTCGAAACGTTTAATGCAGAAGAGGCATTAAAAGCTATCGACGCGCAAAAGCCGACGCTCCAGCATGGGTCACCGGCCCATTACATAATGGAGATGAATCATCCCAGACTCGATACGTACAATCTTTCCAGTTTGAGAGCCGGTTATCTTGCCGGTCAGATATGCCCCGAAGAGGTGATCCAGTGGGGAGAAAACAGGAACATCTATCTGTCCTCTTCCTGGGGGAATTCTGAAGTCGGCCCTGGAGCAGGCACCATGTGTCCCTTCGGGACGCCGCTGGAGGTCCGCAAAAAAAGTGTTGGCATGCCGGTTCCGGGGATGGAACTGAAAGTCATCGACCAGATCACCGGCAAGCAGATAGGCCCAGGGGAAGTTGGTGAGATGATGGTCAAAGGGCCTAATGTCCTGAAAGGCTACTGGCAAAATCCTGAAGAGACCGATAAACAGCTTGGAAAAAGATGGATGGCTGCATACCGGCGACCTGGTAGCAGTTGACGAAAAGGGTTTTGTTACCATGTACGGAAGAAGCAAGGACCTCATTAACCGCGGCGGATTAAAGATATATCCATCAGAGATTGAGTCGCTGATCCTGCAGCACCCGAATGTTTCTCAAGTCTGCGTCGTTGGCACGTCGAACCCTGTGCTCGGAGAAAGCATCTGTGCGTGTGTCATCCCCAGAGGTAGCGAAGTCATTTCCCTGAAACAGATCCGCGACTTCTTGAAGGAGAAGGTGGCGAAGCACAAGCTGCCGGATGAATTGTGCATTGCAACAGATTTTCCCAAGATGCCGGGGGGAGTGAAGATAAAGAAATTCGGCGCCGGCGGCAGTTCAGGAGATGGCGGCACTCGACAAGAATAGAGAAAAAATCAGGTGAAAGGGCATACGGCAGACGAGGCCAGCCCGCTGCGCTCGGAAGAGGCGAAGTCCCCGAAGGGGGGAAGATCGCGCTGCGCGCTTGGAAGATGGAAGAGAAGGACATAAAGTCGACAATGGCGGTGGTCCATTTTATAATGCTTCCTGGTTACTCCAAGGGCAAGACCGTCATCCTGGTCCAAAACGATCTTGTCTGGCCTGGCTACTAATTTGTAGTCAAGATGGAGACCGAGGCGGCAACGAGGAGCCGAGGAAGGCGTACTTAGAGTACGTCGACGAGAGCGACGCAAGCGACAACGAAGGTATACGCTTGAATACAAATTAGTAGCAGGGGGGGAAAGATGCCGGATAGAACCATTGACGTCAGTGAATTGAAATTTCCGAAGCCACGCAATTTAGGAATCATTATTATACTGCTCATCCTCCTCATCATCGGTTGGGGCACCTTTGTCATCATCCCGGCCGGCCACAGGGGCGTTATCCTCTTCTGGGGAAGTGTGGAGAAGCGGATCATGGGGGAGGGACTCAATTTCAAAGTGCCCATTGCGGAAAGCGTCATCAAGGTCGATGTCAAGGTGCAACCCCATCCGTTCAAACAGATCGATGCTTCTTCAAAAGAATACCAGATGGTGAACATGACGGGCATGATGAATTTCCATATCGATCCGGCGTACGTCAACGACCTCTACCAGAAAGTGGGGCTTGATTTTGCGGACAAGGTGATCGACCCGGCTTTCAACGACTTCGTCAAAGAGGTTGTGCCGACGTATCCTATCGGGGAGATTCTTCCCAAGAGGGAGGAGATCCGGAAAAGGGCGATGACGAAACTGGGCGATAACCTGTCGAGATATCACATCATCGTCGATGATATCTACTTTGCCAACATCCGATTCTCTCCGGGTTATGAAGGAGCGGTCGAGGCCAAGCAGGTGGCCCAGCAACAGGTAGAAACCCAGAAACAGGTTCTGGCCCAGCGCGAGATCGAAGCTCAGCAGAAGGTTGCCACGGCAAAAGGAGAGGCTGAATCGATTCTCGTAGTGGCTCAGGGACAGGCCAAAGCCAATGAAGCCCTTTCGCACTCGATAAGCCCGATACTCGTGCAGTACAAAGGCATCGAGAAATGGAACGGGATTTTACCTCAGGTCTCGGGAGGAGCCGTGCCTTTTGTCGATGTGACTAAAATGGGCGCAAGCGGCAGCGGAACAAAGGAGAAGTGAAAGAACAGGTAAGAACGAAAAAAGGTAAAGGTAAAAGCAAGGAAAGGTAGAGAAGAGCCAACGAACTGCTTCTATCTCTACCTTCGCTTTAGTCCTTACCTTTACCTGCTTCTAGTCGTTTCCTTTACTCTACCTTCGCTTTAGTCTTTTCCTCTACCTGTTTTATCTTTTTCCTGTTTTATTTTTTTCCTGCTTCACTCTGCGGTGCGGGTAGAAATATTTCTTTTCCTGACTTTTTTGTTTTTATCATCTCATCCAGTGCCTGGACATCACGGCTCATCTTCGTCACGATGGCTTCTCCATACTGCGGATTATGCACCCAGTTGCCCTGCAGTATGAAAGTAAGCTCCTGGCTTATCTCATCGTAGCGCGCCCTCAAAGGTACGGAGTGCCTGCCTTCCTTCGTCTCAATCGCTGCAATCTCTTTTTGGAAACCGGCCAGCACCGGTGAATATTTCGACGAGACACTCTTGTTCTGGCTAATCCAGTCGTCGACCAGATCGGCCTCTTCTTTCCCATGGCATGCAGCACAACTGCTCTTGATAGCGGCTACGGATTCTTTCTTTCCTTGTTTTACACTCTTATGACATTGCACGCAGCTGACTTTACCGAACATCGGGTCTTTACTTTCCTTGATCCCTTTTATGCCGGAACCTCTAAACATGCTCTCCTCAGCCCGATGACAATCCTTGCAGGAGACTTTTCCCATGCCTTGGCCATGATGGCAGCTCGAGCAGTCCTTGAGCGTTGTCTTGCCGTGCACAGCGTAAGCGCTGTGGCAGTTGAGGCAGGAGTCTTCGTTCTCTGCGTGCATTTCATGAACAAAGCTGACGCTCCCGAAAGGAACTTTCTTCTGCATGATCTCGCCGTGACACATCTGAGTGCAGGAAAGCTTGAATGGCGTCGGCTTGAAAGTGGTCACCCCTTTCATCTTCGCCTTTGCTTCCTCAAGAGCATTCTTCGTGGCGTTCACGATGCGCATACTGTACACGATGTTGTGCACACCATTGCCTCTCGTGAGGAAATTGTAATTAAAGAGCGCATCGTCGACCACCTTCTTCACAGCGGGATTGCTTCCTCCCTGGGCACTCTTGATCTCATTGATCTCCTTCATCAGGTCCTGCTGGCTCTCTTTCACGAGCTTTTGCCACCTGTCTATCATGCCGTCCGTGATATTGCCGTGACAGTCCTTGCAGCTTGCGCGCAGCGCTGTACGGTCGAGGTGTTTGCCATGACAGACATCGCAATCCATGTTGATCACGGCCATCCTGTTCGGCTGCTCCTCCGTGAGCCGGGCCCCCTTACCCAGGTACATGTTGACCTTCTCCATGTGGGCGCCGGCTGCGTGACAATCGGAGCACGCATCAGCCGCCTGGCCCTTATAATGCAGGCCCACGATCTGGTGTTTGATAGCTGAATGGCAGGTGAAACACTCAACCTTGTGATCCGTCACGTGATTCTTATGAAGGAATTCGGGGGTATATTTGGCTGTCAATATCTCGCGTTTATTGTGGCACTGGAGGCACGCAAACTCAGGTATGTGTCCGTCGCCCGACACCACCGTGGTGTGACACCGCTCGCATTTGATGCCCCTCGCGATGTAGCTCTTGTGGTTGAAGACAAAGTTCGGACTTACCTGGATGTCGCCCCGCGCTTCGAAGTGGCAGGAGCCGCAGCCCGTTATATACTCTTTCTGATCTTTAGTCTTGTAGAAATGGCAGATAAAGCACTCAACGTCGGTCACGATCATATGGGCGCCCTGAACAATCTGGGAGTGACAGGTCGTACAACGAAGCTGCTTCTGTCTGCGCATCTGCTCGATGTGCTGGGGATGGTTAAAAACAACGTTCTTGAAAACAACCGGGTTCTTAAGGTCCTGTCGTTTGTGGCACCCGCTCTGCAGACAGCTTACGTCATCGATCTCGGCATGCGGTTTGGTAGGACCCTTGCCGGTAATAAAGTAGGCGAGGGAGAGCTGTCCATCTCTCCATTTTCCCTTAAGATGGTTGGCGAAGCCGGGTTTGTAATGACATTCAATGCAGGCGACGTGCCTGTGGGTGGAGGCCTTCCATGACTCGACATAGACCTTCATATTGTGGCAAACACCGCAGAAGGCCGGAGTCTCCGAAAGCTTGAACGCGGTTATCACAAGAATGGCGACGCAGACAAACAGAAAGGCGGAGAAGACCGCTATGCCCTTCTTATGCCTGATTGTCCCCTTTTTTGATTCGGTCCAAAAATCGCGCAGGAAATCCCGGACCAGGTGGTAGAGTTCACCAACCGTACCGGGACGCTTCTCTTTGTCCTGATCTTCCATCCAATTTATTCACCAGGGGCAAACCGCCCAGCAGTTCCGTAGTCTGCCCCCCTCCCCTGTATTCCGATTGGCAACTAAAGCTTCAAATAAAGCATCAAAGAGACAACGAGGGAATAAATGACCAGAGACTCGATCATTGCGAGACCGATGATCATCGGGGTCAGAATCTTCCCCGACGCCCCGGGATTTCTACCAATCCCTTCCAGCGCAGACGCAACTGCTTTGCCTTGACCCAGCGCTCCGCCCAAGGCTGCAATCCCGATGCCGATGCCTGATGCAAGAGCGATCATAGCCTTGACCTGCGGGTCAAGACCTTTCCCTTCCTCGGCAGCCATTGCGACTCCACCCGAGAACGCTATCAAGATACCGAGAAGCATGAGAATTGAGAACGTTTTTTTCATCCTGAATCACCTCCACGTAGTTTGTATATTAATGTTCCTCGTGAGCAACTGCCCCAGAGAAATAGGCCATCGACAATAATATAAACACAAAGGTCTGAACGAACGCAACAAAAAGACCCAAAAACATGACCACCAAAGGAATCAAAAACGGAACCAGACCAAAAAAGATCGCTGTGACGAGATGGTCTCCTGTTATGTTGCCGAAAAGTCGTAAGCCGAGTGAAAGCGGTCTCGCCAGATGACCGATCAGTTCGATCGGTACAAAGAGGATGGCAAGCCACCAGAACGGTCCCACAAAATGCTTGAGATACTTGATGCCGTGCTCCCTGACACCGTACACGTGCGTCAGGACAAAGACCGTCAAAGAACAGGCGAAGGTTGTGTTCACGTTATCGGTCGCCGGCACAAAACCGGGCACGATACCGGAGAGATTGTTGAAAAGAATGAAAAGGGCCAGTGTACCTATGATCAGCATGAACTCGCCACCGCGCGGCCCCATGGTGCTCTCGACGAGTCCCGAAAGAGCCTCTACGATCACTTCTACAAAAGTTCTTGAGTTAAGCTTGTCATCAGGTATCACGTCATCCGGGCTTTTCTTGATACGCACGTAACCGGCAATGACAATGATAAGAAGTATCACTGAAATCAGGATGGCGTTGGACACGTGCGGGGGCAAGTGCGCGAGGCCCGGAATGAGCTGTGTCCAACTAAAGGCTTCATGCTCCATGTTGTTTACTCCTTTCATCCACCGGCTTCAAAGCGGACAGTACATAACTTAAGAGCACAGAAATAAAAACCGTGGAGAGCCCCACAAGAAAAAAGACTACATGTATATCGCCATAAAGAACCACGAGAATAACCGCGGTGACGAGGGCGAGGAACTTGAGGGGCAGCTTGACGATGAAAGCTTTCCTGCTGATCCGCTTGATTAGCTCTCTCTCCTCTTGCTGACTTTGCTCGAGCGCTCCTCCCTGCTGCAGGTTTTGAAAAATTCCTTCTACACCTTTTCTCAAGAACCTGAAGTTGAGCGTCACGATAGCGCTGCCGACACCAAAACTGAAGACGTACTTGAAATCGCGCATGATAATGGCAGCCGCCATACAGCCAACCGCCAGAACAACCACGTTGATCCGCTCTATCTCACTCAGTATCTCTTCATGCATTCTTATCTTCACGTTCGTTTTCTTCTCTTTCGGCCTTCTTCCAAACTTCGTAAAGCCTTTTCATACCCGCCGCCAGACCAAAACCGAGAAAAATAAGTGTAAGTATGGGGGCGGTCTTAAAAACACGGTCAAGGTAAAAACCCAGGGCGAGGCCAATCGCAACGGAGAGACCCATTTCCAAGCCCAAGGTCCCATACGTCAGAACCGCTTTGAGTGCGGTCTCTTTATTGGCTTTGGGCTTATTGCTCTCAGCCATACATTGGCCTGAGCCTTTTATCTAACATAGGGGTATTCGTTAGTCAACCGATTTATTACCTTTTGTATTCACAGGGTTAGAAAGCCTTCTCAGACCCCGTCTTTCTTGATCAACTTACGGCTCTCACCGAATGGATACACCGGAAAGGTCTCGAACTTGAGCAGTGGGAGCCAGGCGGCTCTGCTTGCGATGAGCCCTTTCGCATCAGTGTCTACGACGTTAATCGTGCGACACCCCTGAAGATCAAAGAATTCACAAATCACTTTCACGCCCTCGGGCCATTTCCAGCCGGCCCTCACCTTTGCAACGGCCTTTTCATCTTCCGGCTTCCACGTGCAGATGTTCATGAAATACATGCTCCCCTCCTCAATTATGCGGCTTTCCTTATTATAACAGACATTCGACCTCTGAAGCAGTCTCAAAATATGCAGTCTCAAAAATATTTTGAATTCGGGTCCCCCCTGTGCTATAACGATGGGTCTTGGGCCGTTAGCTCAGCTCGGTAGAGCAGCTGACTCTTAATCAGGAGGTCGAAGGTTCGAATCCTTCACGGCCCATTTAATTTCAATGGGTTGCAGAACAGCAACGCCATCACAAATCTTTGCCACATAAAATTATGTAGAACTCCTTTGAACAGATTCGCTATAATGATCGTGCTGTGATCACCCTGACCCCGGTCGGCCCTTACAATCTGGACTTGTGTCTCAAGGTTTTTGCTGCTTTTTCTCCTCGTGAAGGCGTGGATGAAGACGTGTTGTGTGTTGCGGTGAGGATCGCCGGAACTCCTGCCGTGCTGGAAATTCGCCAAACCAGGCTGCACCCGCCCCTTCTTCGTGTTTCAAGTCCTCAGCACGTCAATCGACACGCTCTTAAGGAAGTCGCCGCATGGATAGTGCTGGCAGATCTCGATCTTACCGGCTTCTACACTATTGCACGGAAAGACGCCAGGCTCAGGCCTGTTACACGGGAACTATACGGACTCAAATTCCTTCGGCCTGCCTCAGTCTTTGAAATGATGGTCATTGCGGTTACGGAGCAACAGATTTCCCTTTCCGCGGCTCAGAGCATACGTTCGAGGTTGCTGGAACGTTTTGGACGCAGGATAGATGGTCTGTGGCTCTTTCCGGAACCGGAAGACTTCTCCGCTAGTTCAATAGATGATCTCATGTTGTGCGGTCTTTCCCGAAGAAAGGCTGAATACATCAGGGACATTGCCGGCAGTATCTCTGAGTCCGCGCTTGACCTGAATTCCCTCAAGAGCATGAACGATGATGAAGCGCGAGCCTTAATCAGCGGGCTGAGAGGATTCGGACCGTGGTCAGCCAACTACATTCTGATTCGCGGTCTCGGGAGAACGGATGCGGTTCCGGCAGATGACCTCGGTGTGCGCACGGTGCTGGGTCGCTATCTCGGCTCCGGTTCGCGCTTGACGGCAGCGGAGGTGGAGCAGGTGCTCGAACCGTTCCGGCCTTACCGGGGTCTTGCGACGTTCTATTTTCTCGCCCACTCACGGCTTGCCGCGGACGCGCTCAAAACCTAGAATCGTGACCATTAACGTACAGCTTGCGCCGGGCACGCAATGCTCCAAAACCACCAATCTCTACCCTTATATATCAGTGGGGTCGAAGACGATCACGCTTCAGGGCAACGGATTATAAGCGAACTTCACAGCTGAGTACAGGGCGGATGGGCTTGTTTGGCTCATCCGCCCTGCCTCTTTCTCCGAATCAATTTAATGATCACAGAAGAGACTTCAGTGGCCTCTCATTTGCAAGACGTGTATCGGCGTTTCACATTTGGGAGGTTATCATGGAAAAGAGTCTATCGGCGAGACGTATGACCGGCACGGAAGAGTTGCTGAACGCTATGAACAGTCACGAAGTAAACTCCGTTACTCAAAAATCCTCCCGGAGACCTTGGCAACAAATCCTCATCACCTGCTTTTGCGTTCTCAGCATCGCTGCCGCGGCTAAAGGTTTTCTCTACCTGGATACTGAAGTCAGTACAGCACAGTCTGCCATCGGCTCAACTGCCAACGATATCAGCGCCCTCAAGACACAGGTAGCTTCATCAGACGCACAGGAACGTCTTGCCGCCGTTAATGCCGAGATAAAGACTCTCAAGACAACCAACGCCCAGCTTCAGTCCGAGATACAAGAGATCAGAGAATCGCTTGAAACGCTCAGGGCAAAAAAGCAGACCCTCGGCGCCCCGCAACGAAAACGCAGATAGGATTTTTAAAAGCCCTTTCGTTTGAGCCTGGCATAGAATGTATCGGAGGTGTAGATAGCGGCCAGAGGGTTGTGACCCAAAAGCCTGTCCTTAACGGCAAGCACGGTTGTCGGCGCGTTGGCATATTTGAAAAAAAGAGCGTCGTGCCCGACGCAAAGCCCGAGCATCACATTGAAATCAGTTTCTGCTTCGTTGACAAGCATAGCCTGATAGATGGGGTTGCACATTGGTTCGTATTCTCCAACCTTCACCTTCTCGTGCTCGCTTACCCTGATTTCTTCTTTAGGCACTGAACCCGCTTTACAGATTACGGATATAACTTCGAACCCTTGAGCCTCCAGTACCTCCGCCACGATGGCGGCCTCTCCGCTCAACCCTACGCAGGAAATGAGGCCCAGCCGGGCGTATTTCATTTTTGCAGCGAACTCGCAGATCTCCTGAATTCTCGGCTTGCTCGGATGCATCATGAAAGGTTTTTTCTCTTTGTTCAAGTAGCATTCGCCTTCCTGAATCGCTGCCTGTCGTGCAAACTCCAGTACTTCGGGCTTCTGGTACTCTTTTCGAGCACTCTCCATAATTTTCTTATTACTCAGGGTCGGGCACCCCTTCGAACCCTTTCCCACCGGAGAAAGGCATATCCGCTCACTCCGTGGCAACGAGCACTCCGCGCATTGCGGCATTGTCTTCTTCTTCGGCATACTTACCTCCCACTAGCAAAGACATTCTGAGCTCAACAGTCTATCATTACATGCTCTGATCCCGTCGTCAAATAATGCACTGCACGTAGTGTTCGTGGACTCTAGACGAGATCTGCTGACCGGCGGACACTGATCTAATAGTCAAGATGGAGACCGAGGCGAACCGAGGCACGGGCTACGGAGGCGTACTTGGTGGTACGTCGAGTAAGAACGGGCTGAAGGGCAACGAAGGTATCCGCTTGAATATTAGATCAGTGTTACTCAAGGGCGAGTTTGTCAGCAATGGTGACCCACCCTCCCCCCATAGACTTATACACGTTCACGAGCGCTCGAAAGAGAGCGCCTTGCGTCTGGGCGTAGAGAAGCTCTCCCTGGAAGAGGCTTCTCTGGGCGTCGAGCACTTCGAGGTAACTGGTATATCCGTTATCGTAGCGCAACCGGGCAAGACTTTCGTAACTGCGTAAGGCCTCCACCTGCTGCTGTTGTATGCCGAGCATCTCTCTTGATCTGTTTTGATCGATCAGGGCATCATCCACTTCCCTGAACGCCTGCTGGATCACCTTCTGATATCTGAAGAGCGTCTCCTGTTGCACCGATTCGGCTATCTTCACCTGCCCTGCTGTGGCGCCCGCAGTAAAGATAGGCATCACAACGGCCGGAGCGGCATAATTCCAGGCACTCGTTGCTCCGGCGAAAAGATAGTTGAGTTCCCTGCTCGCCACGCCGTAAGAGCCCGTGAGAAAAATCGTCGGGAAGTAGAGAGCCTTGGCTACACCGATCCTTGCATTTGCACTGATCAGGTCCTGCTCAGCCTGCCGAATATCAGGTCGCCTTTCAAGAAGAGCCGAAGGTAAACCGGACGGAACCACGGGCAGCACAAGATCATCGATCTGCCTGCCGCGCGGGATGGGCCCGGGGTTACGTCCGAGCAAAACACTGAGCGCATTCTCTTGCTGCGCGATGAGCTTCTGAATGAATGGGATCGTAGCGAGTGCCGACCGATACTCGGATTCAGCCTGGCGCAGTTCCAGCTCGGAGATGAGGCCACGGTCGAAACGGAGCGTGAACAGATTGAACGAGTTTTCACGGGCCTTTGCCGTTCGCTCCGCAATTTCGAGCTGTTTATCAAGATCCAGAAGGTCCGTATATGTAATTGCGACCCCTGTTACCACGGTCAGAAGCACGCCGCGGCGCGCTTCTTCGGTGCTCAGGAGGTCGGCTCGTGCAGCTTCTGTTGCCCGGCGAAGCTGTCCCCACAAATCGACCTGCCAGCTCATATTAATGAACGCTTGGTAAAGGTCGCCCGGGTTCTGAAGCGAAGGAGAAGGAAGAGGGTTGGTAAGGTTTGAGAATTGCTGCCTGATCGCGCTCCCCGTGCCCGTCACCTGTGGAAACTGCGCTGCGCGCGTGACCGCGTAACGGCCCATGAACTCTTCGACTCTTCCGGCAGCGATCTTCACATCCTTGTTTTCTCTCAAGGCGATCAGGATCAGATCGCCGAGGACAGGATCTTTGAACTGCTCCCACCACGTCGTATCGGTGAGGTCTTGCGCTTCCGGTTCCTCCACGCGCCATGACCCGGGTGAGCTGATTGTAGGACGCCGGTAGTCCGGGCCGATGGCGCAGGCCGACAGCAATAGCGTGACCAGTACGACCGGCAGGAGCATTGAAAAAGAGAAGGCTGTCAGCCGGCGCATGTCACTCCTCCCTCCCTGGACCGTCAGTACTCGATTTAACGCTCGCGCCGGTCTCTTCGTTTCCCGTTGGACTTTTCCCTTTTCGCAAATCGACCACTCTTCCGACGACGTAGAATGTCACAGGAATGAGAAAGATAGCGATTAACGACGCGGCAGCCGTGCCGCCCATAACAGCCGTACCCATGATCTGCCGCGCTACCGCTCCCGCACCATGCGAGAAGGCGAGAGGCAGCACACCCAGAAGAAATGCAAATGAGGTCATGAGGATCGGCCTGAGCCGCAGCCTCGCTCCTTCTATCGCAGCATCGGCGAGCGGCCTTCCCCGTTCATGTCTCGTCTTGGCGAACTCGACGATAAGGATCGCGTTCTTTGCCGAAAGGCCGATGAGCACGATGAGACCGATTTGGGCATATATATTATTGTTCACCACGGGGCTTATCAGGTGGCGGAGCGCTATGGCGGCAAAGGCTCCGAAGACCGCAACAGGTGTGCCGAGGAGCACGCTGAACGGCAGAGACCAGCTCTCGTACTGGGCTGCGAGAATGAGAAAAACACAGAGCAGAGAAAATCCAAAGATAGCGAAGGCCGGTATGCCTTCCTGAGCTTTCTTTTCCTGAAAGCTCATACCCAGGTAATCAAAGCCCATCTCTGCGGGCATAGTCTGTTTGAAGACGTCTTCGAGCGCCGTCATGACCTGTGCCGAGCTGAAGCCGGGTTTACCGGTAGCGTAAATCTGGGCCGCTTTGTAGAGGTTGTAGCGCATCGTAAATTCCGGACCTAAGCGCGACTCGATGCTAGTCAGCGCTGAGAGCGGCACAGGGTCGCTCCTGTCGTTGAGCACATAGAACTGGCCGACATTCTCCGCCTTGGTGCGGTATTCCCCTTCTGCCTGAACATAGACCTGCCACTGCCGGCCGAAGCGATTAAAGTAGTTGATGAAATAGCCACCCATAAACGCTTGAAGTGTCTGGTAGACCTGAGAAATGTCAACACCCTGCTTGATCGCCTTTTCACGGTCCACCTTCACGTACAGTTGGGGCACAGCAGGTAGAAAGGTTGTCGTCACACGGGCCAGCTCCGGCCTCTGCCTCGCAGCTTCCATGAACCTATTCACATTCTCGGCAAGGAAACTGATGTCTCTCCCTGCGCGGTCCTCGAGAACAAAATTGGCCCCGCCTGCCAAACCGATGCCCGGTATAGCCGGTGGTTGGAAAGCATAGGCAACGGCCTGGGGCAGCTTGCCCAACTCACGGTTCAAATGCGCCATGATGGCCTGATATTCTTCCTCCGGTTTTGTCCGGTATCGCCATTCTTTCAGCGTCACAAAGAAGAACCCGCTGTAAGTGTTCTGAGCCAGGCTCATGAGGCTGTTGCCGACCAGGGTCTGGTAATGTTCAACGCCGGGCGTCTTTCTGATGATCTCCTCGATCTTTTTACAGACCTGATCAGACCGCTGAATCGAGGCAGCATTGGGCAGGGCGACATTGATGTACATGTATCCCTGATCTTCTTCCGGTAAAAATCCCCTGGGGACTCGATTGCCTATGAGAATACCGAGTAATGCAACCACCACGAGAAAGAGCAAACTGAGCGCGCTCTTCCGGATCAACATCCCGCAAATGTTCAGATACGTCTTAGAGGCTCGCCCGAAACTATTATTGAACCACCTGAAAAAAGGTCCGAGAAAGCCCCTGCCTTCTTTCCCGGGCTTGAGAATGAGAGCGCAGAGAGCCGGGCTCAAAGTCAGGGCGTTGAAGGCGGAGATGAGAACCGAGATAGCGATGGTTACGGCAAATTGCTGATAGAGCCTGCCGGTGATACCCGGTATAAAGATAACAGGAACGAAGACCGCTGCAAGAATAAGGGCAATGGCCATCACCGGGCCTGCGACTTCACTCATGGCCTTAAGCGCCGACTCTTTCGGCGAAAAACCTTCCTCCATGTGGCGCTCGACAGCCTCAACCACGATGATGGCGTCATCCACAACGAGACCTATGGCGAGCACAAGCCCGAAGAGTGACAACGTGTTGATAGAAAAGCCGAGCAGCGGAAAAAAGGCAAAGGTGCCGATAAGGGAGACGGGAACCGCGAGTGTCGGAATGAGCGTGGCCCTCCATCCCTGAAGAAAAATGAAGACCACGAGGATGACGAGCGCCATGGCAATCAGGAGCGTCTTGAAAATTTCGCGGATGCCTTCACCGATGGAGCGCGTGGTATCGAGCGCAACGGTATAATCGAGATCAGCAGGAAAGCGTGTTTTTGCCTGCTCCATCACTTTCTTTACACCCTCCACAATAGAAAGGGCATTCGACCCTGGCAACTGATAGATGGCCATGATGCCGGCAGGTTCCCCGTCGAGACGGCCCAGCAGGTTGTACGTCTGCGATCCCAGCTCGATGCGCGCCACGTCACTCAAGTGGACAATCGAACCATCGGCATTGGCGCGTACGACGATCGATCCGAAGTCTTCGGGAGAAACAAGCCTGCCCTGCGTCCGCACCGTATAGGTGAACTCCTGTCCGGAAGGAACGGGCTCGCTGCCTATCTGCCCGGCCGGATTGACCGTATTCTGTTTCTGAACGGCATTGATGATATCAGGCACGGTTATGCCGAGCTTGCCGAGCCTGTCGGGCCTGACCCAAACGCGTATCGCGTAGCGGTCGGCTCCATACACACCCACTTGCGCGACTCCCGGAACACGGACAAGCTGATCGTTGAGATTAATGAATGCGTAGTTCGCAAGAAATCTTCCGCCATATGTCTTTTTTGGAGAGTGAAGAGCAATCAGCATCAGAGGCGCAGCTCTCGATTTTTGAATCGTAACACCGTAATTGCGCACGTCAGCAGGGAGCTGGCCCTGAATCTGATTCTGTCGCATCTGGGTGAAGATCAGGTCGGTGTTCGGGTCGGTCTTCACATCGAAGTTGACAAACATGCGCATGGTGCCATTGCTGGCATTCACGGAATACATGTAGTTCATGTTGTCAACGCCGCTGATCTGCTCTTCCATCGGCGTTGCCACCGATTGCTCCAGGGTCTCTGCATCGGCGCCGGTGTAACGCGTAAAGAGCTGAATCTCCGGAGGCACGATCTCCGGGAATTGAGCCACAGGCAAACCTATCATGGCAATGATTCCGAGGATCAGAAACATCACGGAGATGACCATCGCCACAATAGGGCGGTTTATAAAGAACTTTGACATAGAGTCGTTTCTCTACTTCCTGTGGGCCTTTTCCTGCGCGGGAGCAGCCTCTGACTTAACGAGCACGACAGTTCCCTGCTTTACCTTCTGAAGCCCTTCGGTTATGATCCGTTCACCCGGCTTCAAACCTTCATCTATCAACCAGGAGCTGTCGAGCCTTTCTCCGGCCTTGACCGGCCTGATAGAAACCTTATTGTCGGAACCCACGACGGCAACCTGATAGCCTGCCTGCAGCTCCATAATTGCCCGCTGCGGTATCAGGAGCGCTCCCTTCTTGACATCGGTCTGCGCACGGACTCTGGCGAACTGTCCGGGCCGGATCACGTTTCCGGGATTGGGGAAAAGCGCTGCGACCTTGATAGTGCCGGTCTTGACATCGACCTGACGGTCTGCAAAAGCGAATGATCCCTTGTGAGGATGGACCTTCCCATCTGCCAGGATCAGCTCGAGGGGCATCTTTTGGCCGTGCTCGCGGCCGTTCTGCACGTATTTGAGGTACTCCTGCTCACTCATGAGAATGTAAACCTTGATCGGGTCTACCGTTGAAACCATGGTCAATTCTTCCACCGAACCGGGGCCCACGAGGTTGCCCAACTGCGCCTTGGCAATACCTGCTATACCGTCTATAGGGGAAGTGACTTTGGTGAATCCTAAATCGAGCTGGACCTTGTCAACCAGTGCCTGGAGAGCAATCACCGCAGCGTGGCTCCCTGCCTCGGCGCCGACCGCATCATCATAATCCTTCTTGCTCACGGCCCTCTGTTCTACAAGAGGCTTGATGCGTTCGAGATTGGCTTTGGCCGTTCCCCAGCGTGCCTGCTGTTCTGCGAGCTGTCCCTTCACCTGTTCCAGGGTGGCCTGGAACGTGCGCGGATCGATCTCGAAAAGAACCTGTCCTTTCTTGACGAAATCACCCTCAGTGTAATCTCGTTTTATCAGGTAGCCTTGCACCTGGGCGCGGATCGTTGCGTTCACAAGGCCGTCCGTTGAAGCTGTCCATTCAGAATAAATCGGTACGTCCCTCCTGATGACCTCCGTCACTTCAACAGTCGGCGCAGCGGCTGTTTCAGTCGTTCGCGCTCTCTGACAGCCTGAAAAAAGAACTGTAATCCCACAAATCGCGAGAAGACTCGCGCAAAAAAATACCGCCGCCACCCTACTCTTCCGCGTCATTCACGGTCCTCCTAACCCCACTGCACCGGAGTTGTTTGCATTATGGTTTGACAGGTACATGAATTCTCACTGCTCAATCTTTACAAATTACATACCAGGAGACCGATTGTTTCTTTGCAGCAGTCGGTTCTGCTCGTGAACATCCCCACCGGACCCTGGCTCATTCTGACGATGGCATGCTTCGGCAAATGCGCGCGGCTATGAAACCGAGGCGAGTCCGAGGACAGATGCATATCCGACCAAAGCGGGGCGTGTAATGGCATTTTGACATATATGGGACCAATCATCGACACAACTAAGCCCGGCTGAAAACAGCGCAGTCACCGTCGTAACACAATACGTGAAGCAACGCATTACGAGCGCTCCCCGACCGGAGAAAATACCACATCTTGCGAAGAAAAAAAAGGAAAGTGGTGGATGGAGCAGACGCCATATTGGAAGGTTTCATGTACAGCGCAGTCATTATGTTGACATCACCCACACCCTATTCTTATGTTTTGATTCCGAATTTGCGGGGCTGGCCTTCAGCTGTAGGCGATGTCTCGGCCAAAGCCTTTGATGGGCATCTTCAGTCGTAGCATACTTTTTGCAGCCGAGTAACACCGTGGCCGGAGTCCCTCTTAAACAGCCGTCAGCAAGACCGACGGCAAGGAAAGCGAAAAAACGAGCATCAACACTGAGCGTCCCTGAAAAAGTAACCCGCCTTCTCGAGATGTACACCCTTATCGTTCGAGGGCGCCACCCTTCGGTGATATGCTCATGGAGCGCTTGGACATCGTCGTCAGAACGAAAGCAAATACAGGCCTGTGGGATTTGTGGATGATGATCTGCGCAAGACGGGAAGCTTTATTCAGGGCATCCCAGTTCTGGGCGAAACCGAGGATATAACAGATCTCGTGGATCAGCTCAAGATCGAGTCGATACTGATCGCGGTACCATCCGCGACGGGTAGGGAAATGAAAAGGATCATGACCGCCATACATATATCCGGAGTGAAGGATGTTCGAGTGATTCCCGGCATTCGAAAAATTATCGAAGGAAATGTCACCCTCGCCGACGTCAAGCAGATCAGTATAGAAGATATTATCGGGAGGGAACAGATTTCTATAGGGGTGGAGAATATCAGGAGCCTTATACGCGACAAGACTGTGCTCGTGACCGGGGCAGGGGGCTCTATAGGTTCGGAAATAGTGCGACAGGTGAGCCGCTATATGCCAAAGACGGTTTATGCCCTGGATGTGGACGAGACTGACCTTTTCGATCTGGAGCATGAGATAAAGCAATCGGAGCGGACTATCCCGCTGGTACCAGTTGTCGCTGACATATGCGATCAACGAAAGATCGCTAAGATATTCCAGACTTGTCGACCCGACATCGTGCTCCACGCTGCGGCCTACAAACATGTCCCCATGATGGAACTCTATCCTGAGGAAGCTCTGAAAGTGAATGTATTCGGTACCCTCAACGTAGTCAAAGAGACCGTCAATGCGGGCGTGGACAAGTTTGTCCTGATCTCAACAGACAAGGCTGTCACGCCGACAAGCGTCATGGGTGCAACAAAACGGATAGCTGAAGAACTCGTCAAGTTTTACAACACTGTAAATCACACAAAATTCATGGCAGTCAGATTCGGAAACGTCGTTGGTAGCAGGGGTAGCGTCATCCCCCTCTTCGAGCATCAGATCTCAAGAGGCGGGCCGGTTACTGTGACCCATCGGGATATGCAGCGCTACTTCATGAGCATACCGGAGGCGGTTGCGCTCGTTCTTCAGACAGGCGCCATCGGTGAAGGAGGAGAAGTATTTATCCTCAATATGGGGGAACCTGTAAGAATCCTTGACGTAGCTCAGGAGATGATCCGACTTCACGGTCTGGAACCGGATAAGGATATCCCGATTGTCTTCACGGGCTTAAGGCAGGGCGAGAAACTCTGTGAGAAGCTGCTGACTCCTCTGGAGCTGGTCGAGAACACATCACATCCCAAAATATTAAGAGCAAAAAATGGCACCGTAAAGCAGGACATAGTCATCAAAATGGAGCATCTGAAAACCCTCTGCGTCGACCCGGATAGAAATAGGATAGTGGCAGCCTTGAAAGATATCTTACCCACGTTCTGCCCCGCGGAAGAATCCGTTGAGAACAGCACAATGCTGCATTGAATCTAAAAAAATAGGGAGGTACCATGGGTACGAGAGGTAGCACACAAATCGCACGAGTTGTTTTAGCTGGATTATTTCTACTCCAAGCACTCTTCGCATCGGTTGCGCTGGCACAGGAAGCCGTTCCTTTTATGACTCTTGGCGATGGAACGAAGGTCACTATGACACAGGCCCAATTCGATAGCCTCATCACGCAGCCCGGCATCACCTATTACGGCCCAACCAAGGGGATTCCCACGGTAGGTTCGATGCAAATGGCCATACCTGTGCCGAGCGCATTGGGTGGAACCCTGGGTGGTGGCTACATCATGGGTGAGCCGGGAGCTATCGCCGCAGCCATGAACGCGGTAGGTATGACCTCAGCCGCGACTGGATCAACAGTAGTTACGGCAAAGGCAGGCGCCGGGTCCATAACAGCAGGTGCAGGCGCTGCCGGAGCCGCAGCAGCTGGTGGCGTTGGTGCAGGAACGATATTAGTCGGCGCTGGAATTCTTGCCGCTCTGGCCGGAGCAGCACTCGCCGGTGGTGGTGGCGGCGGCGGCGGAGGTGGCGGCGCTGGCGGCGTAGTAGCCACCCCAGCGCACCACTAGTATCAGATTACAGAAGTAGAAGCGCAGAAGCGTGGAAGCGGAAGTATAAATGACTATTGCAGCTAAGCATTAATTCTAACCTGACACGATAGCAACAAGAGCCGGGATGTAGTAAAATACATTCCGGCTCTTTTTCTCTGCGAGCCGGAAGGATGGCGCAAATAACCAGAACCACGATAGCAGGACTGATCGCCCTTTTACTCATTGCTGCGATTTCGGTCTCAGCACAGACAGGAGGAGAGACTGACAAAGATACTGCAGACCGCGGAATCTTGCTTCAAAGCTATGAAACAGAAAGATTATGTCGGCATCTGGAATACCCTTTCCACTAAATCGAAAACAGCCATTGCCGGGGACGTCTTCAAACGCGCTGCAGGAACTTACTCAAAGGAGCAGGTAGAGACCGACTTCTCTATCGGCGGTCTGATCGCCAGATCGTACTGGGACGAATATCTCTTCTACTTTGATCCGGACACGGTCCTGAAAGACAGCAAGTGGGATATGGGACCAATTGGTAGAGACCAGGCAGAGATCATCCTGCAGTACAAGAAGGCGGAACAGCCGGCCCGGCTGAAGATGTTCAAGGAACAGGGCTTGTGGAAAGTAGGTCTCATTGAGACTTTTGGAATGGAGAGGCGTGAAAAGCCAAGGTGGTAACGTACTATGAAGAAAGTAATCTCCTTCGATCTCGACGGGACGCTCGTCCAGGGAAAATTCGGCGAGATGGTCTGGCACCAGGGAATCCCGCGCAAATACTCCGAAAAGCACGGTGTACGTTTTGACGAGGCGCAGAAGCTCATACTCAGAGAGTACGAGATCATAGGTGACGCGAACCTGCTCTGGTACGACGTAGAATACTGGCTCGCCAAATTCGGCTTGGCCGTATCCGCGCACGAACTTCTGGAAACGTATATCGATCATATAGAAGTGATTCCTCACGCGCTTGATGTGTTACAAAGCCTCAAGGCCCACTACAGGCTCGTGATAGCCTCAAATGCCGGCAGGATATTCGTGGAGAAAGAACTGGCGCATGCCGGGCTCACCAGCTATTTCGAATACGTTGTATCTGCAACCTCAGATCTGGGGATGGTCAAGAAAGAAGAGAGATTTTATCGTAAGCTTTCAGCCAACCTGGGTGTTTCACTCTCAGATATCGTCCATGTGGGCGATCATCAGGTTTTTGATTACGAAGTGCCTCGCGCACTCGGGATTGAAAGTTACCATTACAATCCGTCCGGCAAAAGCAACGGGAATGTAATCAACGATCTGAGGGAACTTCTGAGAAGACTGTGAGAACACGAAGGGCGAAACTTTTTATCGCAGATGTACATAGATGACAATGAGAGATATCCGCAGAGTGCGCAGCCTCCTGTAAGGGTGAGTAGGCTTGTGACCGCTATCGTGGTGGAACGCCGATACCGCCCACACTCCGTCGCTCCGCGAAGGTGTACAACACGTCAGCAGTTATCAGAGCCTTTATCCGCTCTTATCTGCGATGAAGAAGCTGGTTATGTGGTGTGAGATATGAAAACGTGCTTTAAATGCGGTACCGCAATTGAACTGGAGAAAGTCTCACGAAGGGACGAGTGTCCAAAATGCGGAACTGATCTTCGTGTCTGTTTGAACTGCGCCTTCTACGCTGCATCAAAGTCTAATGCTTGCGAAGAGCCGCAAGCTGAGCCTGTCAAAGAAAAAGATAGGGCAAATTATTGCGATTTTTTCCGATTCAAAGAGGGAACTACAGGCTCCCGGGCATCTGCGCAGAAGTCCCCGAAATCCGAAGCCGAAAAGCTCTGGAACGACCTCTTTAAGAAGCGTTAGCTCTCTTATACCAATTTGCATTCAAGATGGAGACCGAGGCGGCAGCGAGGAGCCATCACCCGCAAGCGGGTACCCGAGGCGTACTACAAGTACGTCGAGGAGAGCGACGCAGCGACAACGAAGGTATACGCTTGAAGGCAAATTGGTATTAGCCTTCTCGTGCCCTGGTATAGATGACTTTGTAACGCTCCCTGTCAACCTCAAAGCACGCAGTGCAACCGCTTTCCTCGCACCCTGCACCTTTCGCTTCATCCTCCGTGGGCAGGGGCTCAAGAAGAACGTCAAACCCTATCTCCTGGTAAAGCTCGACTGCTTCCCGAAGCCTCGGCTCCGTCGCAACAAACCTTCTCTCCCACCCTTCCGCAACTAATTCTTCCTCTCTCTTCGTCATCACCACATTATACACAATTCCCTACGCCTTAAAAAGGCCACAGTTCCGCTCCCTGTGGGAGCTTGAGGACCGGGCCTCTGGCCCTCGAGGACCGGAAACTTTGTTTCCTTGAGGAGCGTCGCCCTCGGCGACTGAAAGCTGTTGCCTTTAAGGCCGCAGGCCGGTCCTCAAGCCACCGCACAGGTGGCGGTCCTCAAGCGAAGCGGTCCTTTTTTTGCCCTCCTCTAAAGTTTCTCCTCTATTCCTCCGAAAATAAACAGTACTCAGGGAACAAACCTTCGCAAAACGTGAACACGGTTCCTGTAGCTCTCTGTCCGTAAACGATATACAGGCTTTACAACCGTCTATTCACGAAGTAACCAAAAAGAAAGGGAGGAGCCTACGTGACAAGAGATGGCAGTGCGCATCCTGGTGAAGATCGTAGCTTGGCGGCCAATCTGCGAGGTTCTGACCTTTTATTGATCGGACTGCTGGCGAAAATGGGGCTTCTTTCACCCCTTGCTTTCCGGCTCTGGTGTTACGTGCGCCCATTCATTACGTGATGCAGGCGCATCCCTCGCCCAATTACCCTACCTACGTCGTCTATACCGGCTCCAGCATGGAACCTGTTTTCAAAGACGGGGACATTCTGCAGGTTCTTCCTTACGAACACAAACAAGTAAAGTGCGGGGACGTGATCTTTTACTCTTGCGCCTCCCAAAACTGCAACGTAGTTCACCGGGTAACATACCTCGATGCGCACGGAATCAGAACAAAGGGAGATAACAACAGATGCGTTGACCCGTGGGTCGTGCAGCATCAGCAGGTCGTGGGGTATATTCTCCGCGCGCTACGCGACCGCTGCTGGCGGCGCATCCCTGGAGGATGCATCGGGCTCCTGAGAGCGAAAAGTGTGCAAACCTTAAGACATGTAGGCCGGTGGGCCTACCATTCACGCGGCAATCTTCATGCTGAACAAGCTATCTCGTAGAGAGCTTCTCGTGGAGGATGCGTTCCCCCCACCGGATCAGGTTTCGGGAAGGTTCCGCGGCTTCCCGGAAAGAGCCCTCTCTTCTGCGCCTCTTCGCAGTACCAGAAAGGGAGCCCAGAGATTCTTGCTCCGATAGTAATTCTGAGCAACACAGCTACCGAGGCACATAGCCTTCATTAAGCAATCCTTGCAGATGCCCTCGAACTGATGCGGCAAGCCTTTTCGCAGCTCATTGAGCACGGAAGAGTCGCGCCAGACATCCTCCAGCCTGTCCTTCGCGGCATGGCCAAAAACAAGCTCGGGAACGGTCTCGCCGATTCCACAAAGCGCATACGAACCATTCGCAAGAACACCCAATATTCCCAAAATCCCGCAGACACCGCAGCCTTGCTGATTGCCGAACATCTTGCTCATCGGCTTGAAAGCTGCCGGATGGCTGTAGAAGAGAGTCAGCTTGGTAGCTGAAGAAAGCGTGCTTTCCACCCACGCGCCCAGATCCACCAGTTCGTCGATGGTGAGGGCCTCTCCCTGCTCGTGCATCTTCTCTCCACGTGCAGTGGGTTGTACAAGATTGAATTTGACGGAACCCGCGCCCAGCGATTCTGCGAGGCGTACCACTGCTTCCATCTGGTCTCTGTTGCGACGTACGATGCTCATGATGACCTGAGGTCTAAAGCCGACAGACACCAGATTGCGAATGCCCTGGAGCGCTGCCTCGAACGAACCATCAACACCCCGCATCCATTCGTGGGTTTCCGCGTTCGCACCATCGAGGCTGACCGAAATAAAGGTGTTCTTGCAGGACTTCAGGTCCTCGGCCAATTCCGGGGTACAGAGAACGCCGTTCGATTCAACGGTAAGTCCCAGATCTTCCCTTCTGACAATGGCCAGCAGTTCCCGTATATGCGGGTGCAGGAGCGGCTCTCCACCCGTCAGCTTCACGCTCGTGAGACCGAGAAGTTTCGCCTGTTGAATTATCGACTCAAAGAGTTCCACAGAGAGAGAAGGATAGCTTTTTCCTCCTCCCTGGAATTTGGGCGCGATCCAGCAATGACGGCAGGCAAGATTACAGCCCTCGGTGAGATAGAAATAGATACAGTTGAGATGATACTGCAGCTGCGCCGTTTGTTCAAGTGTCTGGTTTGTTCAATTTGTTCCATTGGTTCGATTGGTTTTATTAGTTCCATGAGTTCCCCCATAAGCTTTTTTCAACGGTTCACCGTTTCGCACTCCAAATCCTCAAATCTTTTCACCGTGGCCATCACCAACTCCTACCATCGGCCTTCTTTAACCAATAGAACTAATGGAACTAATTCAACCAATTGAACCAGTCCCTAATTCTTATGCATTGCATGCGCAGCTGGTCGCTACGGGCAGTCTCCCGCCTTCTGCCAGGAATTTCCTGAGACACGCGTCCGGAGCGGGATGGTACGCGCTGCCGGTAATTGTGTATGCCAGCGCCGGACAACTGCCGGTACAGTAGCTCATGTATTGGCAACCGTCACAGAACTCAAAGGTGGATAGCGCTATGGAATTTCGCTCTCTCAATCTGTTCAGATCCGTATGGTGTTGCCAGATCTCTCGAAGATCATCCTGGTTTATGCGGCCAAGCACCATGTGAGGCATCTGTGCACAAGGGGTGATCGCGCCGTCCGCGCGAACTGCGATCTGGTTCATGGGTCCGCCACAGCCAACGAGAAAACCGCGGCCCGGCATCTCTCGCCCTTCGTTACGGGCCTGCTCCATCTCAAGCCATCCCCTTCCTTCCGCCAGAGGTCCGGCGGCGGCACTGATCCGGCCGTTATATTTGGCGCTCAGTCTGAGCAGCGTTTCCATCGCGAGACAGCGCTCCTCGGCTGTGAGCTGGACTATCTCCGCATTCTTTCGGCAGAGGCCGAGATGGGACGCGGAGTTAGTAGAAAAGCCTTGCAGACCTACTTCTTCGAGGAGAAGTCGCGAGACGTTTTCGAGATCATGTACGTTCTTGCGATGGATGGTTACGCGCACGGTGACCGGAAGATTATATCGCTGAAGGTGCTTTATCCCGTTCATCGCCTTTCGGAAGCTGCCCCTGCCCCGGCACGCATCGTGCGTTATCGGGACGGAACCGTCGATAGATACCTGCACGCTGTCGCACCTTCTCGTAGACGCAATGAAGGCGGCCATCTCGTCGGTGATTAACGTGCCGTTGCTCAAGATCTTGAAGCGCATCCGATTCCGGACGATCCCTCCGATGAGCTCTTTCAGGTCTTCCCGGATGAAGGGCTCGCCGCCGCAAAGTGTCACATCCATGACGGCACAGCGCCCAAGCTCGTCGAAGAAAGTGAGCCATTCTTCGGTCGGAAGATCCTTGCCCACATCACCGGCACTGGAGAAATGGCTGCAGTACTTGCAGCGCAGATTGCAACGATCGGTTATATCAATATCCATCGATTTTGGGGTCTTCATGATCCGCATCATCTTGCCTCCATAAGCTGAGCTCTTTCAAGGCCCGCCGGCAGAGCCGGCTCGAGGAGCGCTACGCTTGAGGACCGGCCTTCGGCCTTGAGGTACACTTCGTTCGAGGATAGACCAATATCTTCAAGTTTCATTCGCATCTCCAGAAATGCCGAATCGATGCTTCACTCTTTTCGCCTCCAGCTGCCAAAGGCAGCGGTCCTCGAGGGCCTACTGGCCCGGTCCCTCAAACCGACGGAGTCGGCGGTCGTTACGCCGCCGCTCGCGGCGGACAGAATGCGTTACTGCAATCTGCGTACCAGGGAAGGTTCATTGCGCATGAGAGTGGCGCGGTAGCAATTATCGATGTGGGTGGAGGCTCAAAGTAGTCTCGGTGCAGCGCTGATTTCAGCGCGGAGGTTATTGAGCCGGTTATGCCGGCGGTCGTCAGTAAATTGACCGTTCTTTTTATGTGTGTTATAATAGCTATAGTTATCCACACGCCAGAGAGGGGCCCATGAAGACGATACAGATGACACTGGACGAGGATTTGGTACAGAAGGTTGACGAGGTTGTCCGCGTAATGCAGACAACGAGGTCAGAGTTCACCCGCGCCGCTCTCCGTGTCGCAATTAAACACTTTGAGGCGCGACAGCTTGAGGAGAAGCACCGGAGAGGATACAAGCGCCGCCCCGTCAAGAAGGGTGAATTCAGCCTGTGGGAAAAGAGCAGGCCTGGGGGGATGAATGAAGCGGGGCGAAGTACGCTGGTATAGGTTTAGGGCGCCTGATAAGAGACGGCCGGTCTTGATCCTCACGAGAGATTCGGTGATCGACTATCTGGGTGAGATCACCGTAGCCCCAATTATGTCAACCATTCGCGACATCCCCAGCGAAGTGTATCTCAGCGAAGAAGATGGCGTGCGAAAAGATTGTGCGGTCAATCTCGATCACATCCAGACCGTACCTAAAGCGAGGGTGGGTGCGCTTATCACGACGCTATCCGGTGGAAAGTTGATCCAGGTGAGGAACGCAATACGTTTTGCCCTCGACCTATAGTCCCCTTCGAGACACATCATTGCACTCAAGGAACGCGTTTTTCTGCCGCGAGTAGGCATAGTGGATGATCTTGAGAAGAATGGCGGGATCATAGGCAGGGCGCCGGTATCGTCGTTGCAATAGCTATTATCGAATACCGAGAGATCAAGTTCGTTATCGCTGAAATAGTAACGTTTAGAACTGTGGCAATTGACCATAATTGCAATAGTTACCGCCGGCGGCGCCATGCCCAAAAAGGCTGCAGCCTGAGTCCAACCCCGTGACACCTGTACCAGTGGCGTAACAGTTGCCGGTAGCAGAGAGACCATTAGAGCAACTTCACCCACTGCCTTGACCACAGCCACTGGCGTGTGATCCGGATGCGCTGCAACTCCCGTGAGCCGCTTGGGCTCCGCTCAGATCAACGAGACAAGGTGGTTGATATCTGAACGCGTCGCTATACGCGCCTCTCCCGGACGTATAGGTAAGCGCTGCGGGTGATCTTCCTTCCGTCTCCGTACCGGAAGCAATACCACACATATTGCGATCAAATCCGGCAAGGCCCTGCGCAACCAATACATCGACAAAGGACACGATATGATCGGCCGCGTCGTCCGGCACGTCATCAGCGCGCTGACGGATCTCATTCACGAGCACGTTCAGGTCGTGCTCCCCGTCAAGAAGCTTCCACACCAAGACGCCGGTGGGGTTGAGCCCAAACCCGCGTCCGGTATCAGGGTCAAAGAGAATAGCCCAGTCGTCGAATTCCTCCCTGGGCACGACCCAAGGGTTCGCGATGGGTTTATCATCTTTTTTCAAAGGCGCGCCTCGGCTTCATTATGGTCGTCGATGCAAAGACCTGATGTAAGTCTGATGGAAGTTTCGTGCACTATGTGTACCAGAGAGAGCTTACGCCACGCGAGAGTCTTCGTGCAGCTTGCATAATATAGGCGCATGCGCAGAGCGAATGCTGTTTGAAAATCAGGATAGATTACCTGCTTGAGGAAATTTCGACGGGATTGGGTGTCGGCCGTAGAAATTGATTAGAGAAAGGGCGGATGCCCGCGTGCACTGGCATCCGCCCGTTGAGTTTACCGGGTTACAGTTCCGGTAACGACGGCATTCCTTGTTATTTGCACGCCAGGTCTTCCATCACATCCTGGATCTGACCCTGCACCTCGGCTGCAAGTTGCGCAACGCAGGCTTTCTTGGACTTCAGACGCTTGGTGACACGGTCGTAGGCGTTGTCAAGCTTGTTACAAGCCTTCTTAATCTTCCCTTTCTCTACCGCGTGAGCTGCCATGGTGAGCTTCTGTTCCAAGCCCTTCATCGTGACCTTGCCGCAGTCTTCCGCTGCGAGAGTTTGGTCGATGAAATCAACGATGCCATCGATCTCGTCTTCTGGAGAAACAGAGACGGGAGGCGGGGGTGGCGGTGGCGGAGTGGCGATGAAACCTTTCGTTATTGGAAGGCCTGTAGTGGAATCCGTAACTGTGCCCCATCCCACCACTACGCCACTGTCATTGACAGACTTTGCGTGAGCTTCGGTCCATCCCGGGGGCAGCAAGTCGGTGTACGTTCCCCCGTTGTAGACGAAGCCTTTCCATACGGTACCGTCAAACCCGGCACCGACCACTACGCCGTTGTTATTGATGGCGGACGCGGAAGCCTGGGTACATCCCGGCGGCAGTAACTCAGTGTAATTTCCGCCACTGTACATAAAGCCCTTCTGCACACCACCTTGAGACCAATCGCCAACCACCACGTCGCTGTTATTGATGGCGTAAGCATAGGCAAAATCCCATCCGTCCCTCAGCAACAGGGTATAGTTTCCGCCAGTGTAAATAAAGCCCTTCCACTTGCCGCTTTCAGAAGCGGACCCCACCACCACGCCGCTGTTATTGATGGAGAGTGCGAAAGTAAAGCGCCATCCTTCCGGCGCCAGCGGGGTGTAGGTTCCGCCGGTGTAACCGGTGTAAATAAAGCCCTTCCACACACCATTATCAATCCCAGATCCTACCATCATGCCGCTGTCATTGATGGAGGATGCGGAGGTAGAAGTCCATCCTCCCGGACCTACCGGGGTGTAGTTTCCGCCGCTATACATAAAGCCCTGTCCACCACCCTGGTTATCAGAAACGGCTCCTACCACTACCCCGCCGGCATTGACAGCGTTAGCCTGGGCAGAAGTCCACACTCCCGGTGTCAGCGGGGTGTAGTTTCCGCCGCTATACATAAACCCCTGTCCACCACCCTGGTTATCAGAAACGGCTCCTACCACTACCCCGCCGGCATTGACAGCGTTAGCCTGGGCAGAAGTCCATCCGTCCGGCAGCAGTTCGGTGTACTTGTAGGTCTGGCCTGCCGAGACAGAGACAAGGATGAAACTGAAAGCCACAGCCATAAAGCAGAGTGTCAAGCTTCTTGATGATGAAAACCAGAGACCATTCCGCGTGTTTCCCCGTGTGTTTTTCATGTTTGCCCCTCCTTCATGGGCTAATCATGCGCTACTGTTGGTGTACCTGCTGATCACCTCCTTACAGCACACCCTGAATGGTCATTCCCAAAACACCTACGCGATTATCGGATAGAATGTTGCTGGACTTGATGGCACCTAGTAAATCTCTTGCCCCTACCAGACCACTATTTCAACTTGGGAGCTATCGGTGAAGAAATTCATGGAAGTTGAACGCGCTTTAGGGCTGGGTATTCTTTGCACTGACCTTCTGTCACTCGAGGTGTCGTTGCGAACTTAACAAAGTGATGGATATGCGCGCAGGCTTCGGATGCAGAATTCGGAACCACATTTCGACGTGTTTGAGCCGCGAAGCATGAATCGGGCTGTGTCTCGTGACCTATACTAAAAACGACATCTGGAGCGGGTTCATGCTGGGAGCAACATAATTAATACAGTTTTGCTTCGTGAGTGTCACTTGTTGAAACGGCTGCCATCTCGCTGGCCTTTCTGGTCAACCGAGGCGACTGAGCCAGGCAATACCACTGCTGCTTTGCCTTTAATTGGGGTGACATCCACCCGTACCGGCATGGCACCATGGGCACATGCTCGACGGAATGCACCCGCAGCCACACGGCCCGCCTATGCTACTTGTATCACTAGGGACTTGCCCGGTACCACAGCACGCTGCCAGATGGCCGGTGTTACAACCCCAATCTTTGTTCTGTGACCCAAAGTTGGTGCAGTAGGCCCCGTGGGCTGCTTGACCTTCTCCACTCAGATTGACCAGCACAGGGGGTTCATATTTGAATTTCATCGTTCTCAAACTCCTCGTCACACATCCGCGACACCCGTGGCTAGCTTTCCTATTGCGGCCTCATCCGCTCGATCGCGGAACCCCGATTTCATCCGTAACTCCGGAAAGAGGCCCCGCGCTCTCGCCTCCTCGCAATACCAGAAACCCGCCCAGAGATTCTTGTCCCGGTAGTAGTTCTGGGCTATACAGCCTCCCCGGCAGATCCCATTCATAACGCATTCTCCGCAGATCCCCTCCAAACGGTGGGGGAAGCCCACGCGTAATTCCTTCAGGACAGGCGTGTTCCGCCAGACTCCGCTAAGCGCTTCTCTGGCCGAGTGGCCGAACACAAGGTCGGGAACCGTGGTGCCGATCCCGCAGAGCGCGTAAGTGCCGTCGGGGAGGACGCCGATGGTCCCCAGGACATGACAGATCCCACAGTTACCCTTATGACTGAAGATATCCCCGAGGGGACGGAAGGCTACAGGTTGATCGTAGAAGAGGGGGATCTTCGCGTTTTTCGACAGGGTGTTCCCGACCCAACTGCCCAGCTCCACCATCTCCTCGATGGTGAGGGCCTGCCCAGCCTCGTGCACCTTCTCGCCGCGGGCTATGGGATAGACGAGGTTGAACTTCACCGCAGAGGCGCCAATGGACTCGGCCAGGTGCACCAGGGCCTCCATTTCCCCGAAATTTTGCCTCATGATGGACATCGTGATCTGCGGCCGGATTCCTGCTGCGACTAGATTGCCGGCCCCCCTGATCGCGTCACGGAAGGAGCCCTCCACGCCCCGGACCCACTCGTGTGTTTGAGGGTGTGCGCCGTCAAGGCTGACGGACACGAAAGGATTCCTGCACGCGGCAACGCGCCGTGCCAGACCCGGCGAGCACAATACGCCGTTGGTCGTAATAGTCAGGGCGAGCCTCTCGTCGCGGACCATGTCGATGATGTCAACTATCTGTGGGTGGAGGAAAGGCTCGCCGCCCGTGAGCATTACAGAAGAAAGCCCGAGTGCCTTCCCCTGGTCGATTATGGAGCGGAAGAGCTTGACGTCCAGGGCGGAGTATTCGTTCTCATGTCGCTGGAATTTCGGGTCGATCCAGCAGTGGCGGCAGCGCAGGTTGCAGCCCTCCGTCAGGTAGAAGTAGATGGCATTGAGACGGTACCGGGCTGCACAGACATCGGGAACAGCCGGTTGAATTGGTTCGATTGGTTTCATCAGTTCAGTTAGTTCGGCTGGTCTCATTGGTTCCCGTTTTTGATTTTGCTTCAACTTCTACGCCCGCACTCCTCACGCGCAGCTTGCCAATACAGGAAGCTTCCCCCCTCTTCCAGGAACTTCCTGAGACAAGCATCCGGGGCGGGATGGGTAACATTGCCCGTGATGGTGTAAGCGATTCCGGGACAGCTTCCAGTGCAGTAACTCATATATTCGCATCCTTCGCAGAAGGCAAAACTGCTCAGGGGGATCAGATGCCGCTCCCTCAGTGCCTTCAAGGCGGTGTGGTCCTGCCAGATTTCACGGAGATTGTCTTCGTTGATCCGGCCCAGTTCGATATGGGAAAGCATGGTACAGGGCGTGATGACACCGTCAGACCGCACGGCAAGCGATTCCCTGGCAACGCCACACCCCGTGAGGTATCCCTTCCCTTCCATCGAGAGAAGACCTGCCCGTCTGGCCGCTTCCATTTCCAGCCAGCTCCTTGCCTCGACCAGGGGGCCCGCCGCAGCGCCGATCCGGCCGTTGTATTTTGCCGTCAGCTTAAGGAGGGTCTCCATGGCGAGCGTCCGCTCCCCGACCGTGAGCTGCACCTGCTCCGCGTTCTTACGGCAGAGACCCAGGTGGGAGGCTGAATTGGTGGAAAACCCGGGAAGGCCCAAGTCCTCCAAAAGAAGTCTCGCCACGCCTTCCAGATCGTGTACATTGTTCCGGTGAATCGTCACCCGGACGGTGACGGGGACGGCATGCCTCTGAAGAGCCCTGATCCCGTTTACGGCCTTCACAAAGGTCCCCTCACCCCGACAGGAGTCATGGGTGATAGGAATGGATCCGTCGATGGAGACCTGCACTCGCTCGCACCGCCGGGTGGAGGCAAGATAGCCGGCCATTTCGTCGGTGATCAGCGTGCCGTTGCTGAGGAGGGAAAAGCGCATGCGGTTCCTGACAATGCCGCCGATAAACTCTTTAAGGTCCTCGCGGATGAAGGGCTCACCGCCCGCAAGGGTCAGATCGATGACAGCGCAGCGGTCCATCTCCTCGAAGAACCGGAGCCACGCCTCTAGAGGAAGGTCCTCTCCCGCATCCCCCGCGCTCTCAAAATAATAGCAGTAGCGGCACCGCAGGTTGCAGCGGTTGGAGACGGCGATATCCATCTTTTTCGGGGTCTTCATTAATTGCGTAACATCACCCTCTTCCCGCTATGCCCTACGCTCCTTCCGCCTCGTACCCAACCAACCCTTCTTTCTCGAGGGTCCGAATAAACTCGCTGATATGCTGATGAACATCGTCCGGGACGTCCTCCGCCTCTTTACGAAGCCGGTCGATGATATCGTCAACGGCGTGACGACCGTCGAGAAGTTTCCATATAAACACACCTGTAGGATTAAGTCCGAAGCCTTTTCCAGCATCCAGGTTAAAAAGGACGGCCCAGTCATCGAACTCCTCCCGGAGTCGTACCGCAGAATTGGCCAGGGGCCCTTGACCTTTTTTCACGATATCACCTTACCCTCTCCCATACTCATCGCTCCAAAATCGGCCCAAAGAGCGCACCGCACGATAGAGGGTGCGCAACAGTTCGATGCAATATGCGTGCCAGCATACAACGGAAGAACGGGAGGTTCGAAGGCCGAAAACTTCGGTTCGTTATGGGCCGCCGCCCATGGAAGCTTGATGGACGGGAGCTGCGCTCCTTTGAGGAACGTCGCCTTTGGCGGATCGAGGCTAGACGCAAGTTACATGCCGAGTGAACGATGAGATACGCGAGCCGCTTCGGGAGTGGCTCGCTTCCGGCCCATCAGGGCTAGGAACAAAACGACCAGGGCTGAATTTTTTCACCACCCTCTGGAATTGTTCTGCAAAATAATTAATATATTTCAATGACTTATGCTTACCATGCACCGGCATTCATCTTGCTCCTCTGGTGTCATGGTTCTATTTTTCGGCTTCCCGCTCGTGCTTACGCTCCTCATGACCCCGCCCGTCATATGGCTTGCGGGAAAATATGGATGCATCGACCATCCGGGAGAAAGGCGCGTCCACTGCGAGCCGACGCCGCGATGGGGCGGATTGGCTTTCTTCGCCGGCGTGCTTCCGATCTTTTTCTTCATCCAACTTGACCATCGCCTGGTCTCGTACCTGGCCGCTGCCTCGCTGCTTGTCATGGTGGGAGCTGTGGACGACTGGAAGCAGCTTGGTTTCAGGGTCAAACTGCTCGCTATGCTGACAGCCATCACCATTGTCGTCCTTCGCGGTGATGTGGTGGTGCGGCACATCGGCACCTACGGTTCGATCGGTCAGATACAGCTCGACTCCCTGGCCGTGCCTTTCACCTATCTGTGCATTATAGGCGTGACCAACGCCATAAATCTTATAGACGGATTGAATGGCCTCGCAGGCGGCATCTCCTTTATCGCGTCGCTCTTCATCGCCACAGCCGCCTATCTTTCAGGCAATCACCTGCTTGCAGGGCTCTGCGTGGCCTTTGCCGGCGCGGTCGGAGCCTTCCTGCGCTACAATATGCTCACCAGGGCTCATATCTTCATGGGCGATTCGGGAAGCTTGTTTCTCGGCTTCTCTCTTTCGGTCTTCTCCATCATGCTGACCCAGGATGCGCACTATCACGTCGAACCGATGTTTCCGATGCTCATACTTCTCGTGCCTATCTTCGACACGCTGAGAGTCATGGGGTTTCGCCTCTTCTCAGGGAGGAGCCCATTCAAGGCTGACACGAGCCACCTTCATCACCTGCTTCTCAGGGCCGGATTCTCGCCGAAGAAAAGTGTCGTCTTGCTCTGGTCTATCACTGCGGCGATGGGGTTTGCGGCACTATTGATTCACTTCAGAGGAACGTCGACACCCTATCTCATCGTCGTGCTCACCGGCTCCATTTTCTTAAGCCTCTTCGCCGACTCGTTGGGGAGAAGGGGGACAGAGAGATCGAGATAAGGTCATGGTTGCCGATGGACCACGGGTCAGGTAAGAATCCAGTGAGCAAAAGACGCCAGATAAAATAGACGAAATCGACCACGAGGGACGAGATAGACCATTAGTAACGAAGCACGAGGAACCAAGAACGAAGAACTACCTTGGGCTGTTCACGAAATAATCTATCGTCTTTCGCAAGCCCTCTTCCAGCGGCACTGCGGGCTGCCACTCAAGATGTTCCATGGCCTTTGAAATGTCAGGGCACCTTCTCTTGGGATCGTCGTCCGGGAGCTGCTCGAATATGATCTTTGAATCCGAACCAACCATTTCGACGATCCGTTCGGCCAGCTCAACCACAGTTACTTCGTGAGGGTTTCCCAGATTGACAGGGCCGGGGAAGCCCGAAAGATAAGGCCTTGTGTAATCCCTCTCCCTTTCCTGTTCTCCAGTCTCGTAATCCATCATCCTGATCATTCCCTCGATCAGGTCGTCGATATAGCAGAAGGATCTTGTCTGCGAGCCGTCACCGTAGACGGTGATATTTTCTCCCCGAATGGCCTGGACGATAAAGTTACTGATCACCCTGCCGTCATCAGGCCGCATCCGCGGCCCGTACGTGTTGAAGATACGGATGACTTTTATGTCCACTTTGTTCTGACGCAGATAATCGAAGAAGAGCGTCTCGGCACACCTTTTTCCTTCATCATAGCAGCTTCTTCTGCCGACCGGGTTCACATTGCCCCAGTACTCCTCTTTTTGCGGATGCACCTCAGGGTCGCCGTAGACTTCGCTTGTAGACGCCTGCAGCACTCTTGCCCTCACGCGTTTCGCGAGACCGAGCATGTGGAGCGCTCCGAGTACGTTCACCTTTGTGGTCTTGACAGGATTGTACTGATAGTGGATCGGACTTGCCGGACAGGCCAGATTGAATATCCAGTCAACCTCCAGCAGGAGAGCTTCGGTAATGTCATGTGTCAGGAGTTCAAAATTAGGACGGCCCAATAGATGGGAGATATTCTTCTTTGTGCCTGTAAAAAAATTGTCCAGACAGACAACGTCATGACCGTCGACTACAAGTCTTTCGCACAGGTGAGAACCGATAAAGCCCGCACCGCCGGTGACGAGAATCCGCTTCGGATCTTTATACGTACCGTACTTATACATTGGGCCGACCTATGCAAAGATAATGAAACCCGCGATCCGCAAGCAGTTTGGGATTGTACTGATTTCTGCCGTCAAAGATCACGTGCGTTTTCATGACCGATTTCATACGCTCAAAATCAGGCTCCCTGAAGGAGAGCCACTCCGTGAGCAGAATCAGCCCATCTGCGCCTTCAATCACTTCGTACTGGTTCTTGCCGAAGCGGACTTTCTGATTCCCGTTGAAAATCCTGGTGGCATTTTCAGAGGCTTTCGGATCGTACACGTGGCAGACAGCGCCGTCAGCTGTGAGCCCGTTAATTATCTCGATTGCGGGCGCCTCTCGCATATCGTCCGTATTCGGTTTAAAAGCAAGCCCCCAGACCGCAATCTTCTTGCCCGACAGCTTCTCTCCGTAGAACTCACGAATCCTTTTCAGGAATGTAAATCGCTGGGCATCGTTCGCCTGCATGACCTCGGATAAGATGGAGAAATGGAAACCTGCGTCTTCTGACGTCCTGATCAATGCGCGCACATCCTTGGGAAAACAGGAGCCGCCAAAGCCGACACCAGGAAAAAGAAACTTGGGACCTATTCTCGAATCTGAGCCCATGCCGCGCATGACTTTCATCACATCCGCGCCCACCTTCTCGCAGACATTCGACATCTGGTTCATAAAGGAGATGCGCGTCGCGAGCATGGCATTCGCCGCATACTTTGTCATCTCGCTGGACCTCAGATCCATCACCAGAAAAGGCGCGCCCGTTCTGACAAATGGCGCATAGAGTTCGCTCAGAATCTCCTCAACCCTGCCGTTTTCAACGCCGACGATCACGCGCTCAGGCTTCATGCAGTCATCGACGGCAACGCCTTCTTTCAGGAATTCGGGATTCGAGGCAATGTCGAAAGGCACGTCAACGCCCCTTTTCTCCAGCTCCAGCCGTATCGTATCTCTCACCTTTTCGCAGGTGCCGACGGGCACGGTTGACTTGACTACAACAATGCGATATTTCTCGATGGTTTGGCCTATACCGGAAGCTACATTCAAAACGTATTGCAGATCGGCCGAACCATCGTGGTCCTGGGGTGTATTGACACAGACGAATACGATGAGTCCGTGCTGCACGGCCTGCTCAATGCTGTCGGTGAATTCAAGGCGTCCCTCGTTGATGTTATTTTTGACTAGCTCCTCGAGATGGGGTTCATAAATAGGTATCTCCCCGCGCTTCAGGCGCTCAATCTTCTCGCGGTCCACATCCATGCAGAGCACGTTGTTTCCGACTTCTGCAAAGCAGACACCCGAAACAAGACCCACATAACCAACCCCGATAACAGAAATGCGCATACATCCTCCCTAAATCGCTTATCTCTTTTTTTACCGTCAACCACTTGCAAAGTCAATACCATAAGCTCCGGGTCATGGGGCAAGGGTCACGGGCACAACCCTGAAACAATACCTATTTCCGTCACTTCGGTGAAAACCGGAGTCCAGAATTCTCGTAATTAACTGGATTCCGGCGTCCGCCGGAATGCCGAACCAACTGCGTTCACATTCGTTTTGCACGCCTTCGCGTGATTTGTACAGGGTACTGTCGTGTTCCGTCCTTCGTGACCCGTGCCCCATGACCCGTGACCCTTTATTATAGCCCTAAAATGTGTTGAAATGCCTCCGAATGTATGCTATACTAGCCCCCAGTAGAAGTGGGCTCGACCCGCTTCTTTTAGTTTCAGGGCTAAATAGATTCCGGCGCCGGGTACCCGTGGCGATTTTCCACGGGTGATGGAATCTATTTAGCGAGCACGGCGAGCGAGAGGGGGAGGCTCCGGCGGCTTTGCCGCAGGAGGGGGCGACGCGAGCCCCAGGAATAGCTATGGCAGAGATCCAGCAGATCGTGGACAGAATTACGCATCTGGTGGAGCCGATTGTTCGCGATGAGCTCCTTGAGTTGGTCGAAGTCGAGCTTATTCCGACCGGCGGAAGATGGTTACTTCGCATTTACATAGACAAAGAAGGTGGCGTTACGATAGGCGACTGCGAACACGTGAGCAGAGAGGTTGAACGGCTCTTCGATGTAGAGGATATAATTGACAACCCTTACACACTCGAGGTCTCGTCTCCTGGACTCACACGCGCGCTTAAGAAGAAAAAAGATTTCGAACGTTACAGCGGCAAACGCTGCAAGGTTATCACCTCTTCACTCATTGGCTCCAGAAATGAGTTCAAAGGAGAGATAGGTGAGGTAACCGAAGAAAGCGTAGAAATCAGAGCGACAAACGGGGCGAATGCGGATATCTATAAGATTCCGTTCAGTGCTATAAAAAAAGCACATTTAGAATTCGAGCTGTGAGAGGTAGAAGAGCATGTATTTTGATTTGAATTACGTCATCGAACAGGTTGGTAAAGAGAAGGGCATTCCCAAGGAGATAATCGTAGAAACCTTGGAGGAGGCTGTTCTTTCTGCTTCCAAGAAAAAATTCGGCAACCATCTTGAGCTTGAGGCTCGCTACAACGAGGAGATGGGTGAGATAGAAATTTTTCGATTCAAGACGGTGGCGGAAAAGGTGGAAGATCCGGACCTTGAAATATTGCTGGACGAGGCAATAGCGGTTGATCCCGAATGCATCATCGGCGATTCGATAGGTATTAAGATGGACGCTTCACAGTTGGGCAGAATTGCTGCGCAAACAGCGAAGCAAGTAATCATGCAAAAAGTGAGAAATGCGGAAAGTGACGTCATCTACAACGAGTATAAAGATCGCAAGGGCACAATCGTCACCGGCATGATACAGAGAGTGGAGAAGAACCATTACGTCGTCAATCTCGGAAAGACTGAGGCAGTCCTTTCTTTCAAGGAGACGATACCGAACGAATCGTTCAAACGACGTGATAGAGTCAAGGCATACGTGCTTGACGTAGATAAAGATCAGAAGGGTTGTACGATACTTCTGTCAAGGACACACCCTAATTTCCTGGTACGGCTCTTTGAGGTTGAGGTGCCTGAGATTCAGGAAGGCATTATCAAAGTGATCGGCGCTGCAAGGGAGCCCGGCGAAAGAGCGAAGATATCCGTCTACAGCGGGGATGCGTCCATCGATCCTATCGGCGCCTGCGTCGGCGTAAAAGGGTCTCGCGTGCAGGCGGTAGTGCAGGAATTACGCGGAGAGAAAATCGACATCATACCCTGGAGCAAAGACTCTGCCAAATTTGCGTGCAACGCACTTGCGCCGGCACGTGTCTCCAAGGTGTATATCAACGAAGAAGATACCTCTATGGAGATCGTCGTCAACGATGATCAGCTCTCGCTCGCCATCGGAAAGAAAGGGCAGAATGTCAGATTGGCATCACGTCTGACTGGCTGGAAAATAGACATAAAGAGCGAGTCAGAGGTGGAGAAGACTTCGCGCAAGGTCATCGACGACTTGACCCAGAACCTGAAGATCAATGAGATATTGGCACGCGTGCTCTTTGATGAGTATCTGAGAGATGCGCGCGATATCGCGCGCCTCGCACCCGAAGAGCTTGCAAAGGTCACCAGCATATCTCTCGATGACTGCAGGGCCATAATAGAGAAAGCCAAGCTATGGGCCGAAGCATTGGAGAAACAGGCGGCAGAACTGGCAACATTGGAGTCTCAGGCTGAAGAGGCTAAGGAGCCCGAACAGGCTGAAGCACAGGCCGCAGAAACTGCCGAGTCAGTCGCTCAAGCGCCGACAGAGGGTTAGTAAGGGAGTACAGGGAGGTTTTGTAGTATGCCAAGGATTAGAATCACCACCCTCACCGATAAGATGAAGGATGAGCAGGTCTTATCGAAGCTCAAAACTATAGGCGCCAAGACTAAAGACAAGGAGAAGGCGAGCCTAATAGAGACCCCTGAAGAGGCAAAAGAGAAGGTAAGCGCGAGCGGTGACAAAATAATAGAGAAACGGGTCGCCTCAACCGTTATCAGAAGACGCGTTCAACCACCTCCGCCACCACCCGAACCGGTCTTAGAGAAACCGGCAGAAGAGGCACGGCCTGCTGAAGAAGCTCCGGGCACCCGGCCGCTGACAAAACGAAGGGTGTCGCTCAAGACGACCGCGGAAGCACCGGCCGCAGAAGCAGCAATGGTGGAAGCCGGGGCAGCGACTGCTGTCGTTTCGGCTGAAGCCGCACCGGTTGCCGAAGCCCAGCCCGAGGGTCAAGTCACAGAACCTGCCAAGGCAGGGGAAGGGGCTGTCAGGGAAGAGCAGGCAAAGCCTGAAGTCGAGACCATAGGTGAAGAAAAGAAGCAGGAAATTACCAGGGCTCTAGAAGAGGTCTACAAGCAGGATCTGGAAAAAGAATTCAAACTGGTAGAGGAAGAGCCTGAGGAAGAAAAGAAACGCAAGAAAGCGGAACGGCTCCTCAAAAAAATTGAAGAAGAGGAACTGGAGTCAAGCACAGCCAAGAAGAAAGGGCTCCTCAAACGCAAAGTAGTTATACGCGAAGAAGACCTGTACGCCTTCAGACGCCGGGGGGGCAAAGCACTTCCTTTCAGAAAGGGCAGAGGAGGCAGGACTGAAGCAAGAGCCGAAGATGAGGCAAGGCCCGATCTCCGGATTGTCAGGAAGACTGTGAGGATTGCCGATCAAATCCAGGTGGGTGAATTGGCAAAACGCTTGAGCGTCAAGGCCCAGGATGTCATAAGGAAACTACTATCCCTCGGCACCATGTCGAATATCAACCAGTTGATTGATTACGAGACCGCATCCCTCGTGGCAACAGACCTGGGTTTTGAGGTCGAAAGGGTATTCTCCATGGAAGAGGAGTTTCAGGCCAGACAGACAGAGGATAAGGAGTCTGCCGAGGAGCAGGAGAACCTGAAGCCGCGCTCGCCTGTGGTGACCATCATGGGTCACGTCGACCATGGGAAGACGCTTCTTTTGGACACCATCAGGAACACCAATGTCGCAGAGCATGAAGCAGGTGGTATTACGCAGCATATCGGTGCGTACCTGGCGCAGGTGAACGGCAAGCAGATCGCTTTTCTCGATACGCCCGGCCATGAGGCTTTCACCGCGATGCGCGCCCGAGGCGCACTGGTGACGGACATCGTCATTCTGGTGGTAGCTGCAGACGACGGGGTGATGCCGCAGACCGTAGAAGCCATCAACCACGCGAAAGCGGCCAATGTTCCCATTATCGTTGCGGTAAACAAGATAGACAAACCGAACGCAAACCCCGACAAAGTGCTGAAAGAACTGGCAGAACACGGGCTGGTCCCCGAAGAGTGGGGCGGGACTACCCTTATGGCAAAAATATCAGCCAAGAAAAAAATCGGTATTGATCAGCTTCTGGAGCTGATCCTGCTTCAGGCCGAGATGCTGGAGTTAAAAGCTAATCCCGATAAGCTGGCGAGGGGCATTATTATAGAGTCCGGGCTCGACAAAGGACACGGCCCCGTCGGCACCGTCATGATAAAGGAAGGCACTCTTAACGTGCATGATCCGTTTGTCGCCGGCACCATCTTTGGCCGCGTGCGCGCACTGGTCGACGACAAGGGAAAGAGGATACAGAAAGCGCTTCCTGCTACTCCGGTGCTGGTTGTCGGTTTTTCGGAAGTGCCGCAGGCAGGCGATCCCTTTATCGCAACCACAGAAGAAAGCTATGCGCGAGAACTCTCGAAGTTCCGACAGGAGAAGATCCGCGAGAAAGAGTCTATGGCAGGCCCAAGGGTCACGCTCGAAGACCTCTATGCAAGGATGGAGGAGACTGAGAAATTGACGCTGAACGTGGTCCTGAAAGGCGATGCAAGGGGCACGCTCGATGCAATCCAGGACGCGCTGACAAGGCTTTCCACTGCAAGCATACAGATTCAGATTATCCATAGCGGCGTCGGCGCCATCACCGAAACGGATGTCAATCTCGCAATGGCCTCCGGCGCCATCATTATCGGGTTTAACGTAAAGCCGATGCCGAAGACACAGACGCTCGCAGAGCAGGAGCACGTGCAGATCCGCACCTACTCGATCATTTACGAGATGATCGATGAAGTACGGAAGGCCATGGAAGGCATGCTCGCACCAAAGATCGTGGAGGTCAGCATCGGCAAGGCGGAAGTAAGGAAGATATTCACCGTCTCCCGACTGGGCAGCATCGCCGGCTCATACGTTACCGAGGGCAAAGTCGTAAGGAGCGCTCTGGCCAAGTTGAGGAGGAACGGGAGTGAGCTCTATGCAGGCAAACTCTCTTCCCTGAAACGGTTCAAAGATGATGCCAAGGAGGTCCAGGCAGGCTATGAGTGCGGCCTGGCCCTGGAAGGCTTTAACGATATACGGGAAGGGGATGTCATCGAATTTTTTGTTGAAGAACAAGAAAAACAGACACTCGATGGCTAATATCTATTCATGGTCGTCGGTATTTCACGCGTCGAAATATTCCTGCCCGAGAATCACTCTCTGAAAGAAAAGAGACAAGATACAAAAAGGATAGTGGAGCGAACGAGGCAGAAGTTTAACGTTTCAGTCATGGAGGTCGACCGGACAAACCTCTGGCAGCGCGTCACTATCGGTTTCTCCGTGGTAGGAGGCGGTCGAAACGTGGTAGAGCGAATGATAGAGAACATTCACGATTTTATCGAATCGTTGTACATAGGCAAAATAATCGACACCACAATCGAGATCATGGTGGTGGGCAATGAAATATAGAAGAGAGCGCGTGCAGGACTTCCTGCGCGAAGAGATTTCACTGATCATACAACAGGAGATAAAAGATCCCGGCCTCGGATTTATCACCGTCATCGACGTCAAAATGACCGACGATTTGAAGTTTGCCAAGGTTTACTATTCTGTTTTTGGCTCCGAAGAGGAAAAAGAGCGTACGGCGCAGGCTCTGAAACGTGCCACCAACTATATCAAACATCTATTGGGCGACAAAGTGCGCATGAAATACATGCCTGACATCACATTCGTCTACGACACGGACCAGGAGAAGTTCGCCAGAATTGAGGCCATCCTGAAACAGGCGGGCAATGTTTCAAAAGATTAAAGAGATAGTCGCGAACGGGAAAGAGTTTATGGTCACCTCGCATATTGACCCGGATGGTGACTCCCTGGGCTCCGCCTTCGCCCTGGCCTTCTCACTCAGAAATCTCGGCAAGGAATCTGTCGTCTACCTTAAAGATACGGTGCCTTACCGGTACGAGTTTCTCCCTCAACCCGCCAACCTCGTACACGAGATTCCGGCAAAACAGTTTGATGCTATTTTTGCGGTTGACTGCGGCGATTTCTTCCGGATCGGAGATGGATATGAAAAACTTAAGGAGAAGGGGCAGATTATCAACATCGATCATCACGATACGAACGAGGCCTTCGGCTTTCTGAATATCATTGATCAGCGGGCCTCCTCCACCGCGGAAATCATTTACGCTGTCGTGAAAGCGCTCAATGTCAGGATCGATTTCGACATAGCCGTGAACATCTATACTGCCATACTCACCGACACCGGTTCCTTCAGGTACAACAGCACGAACTCTAAGGCTTTCATCATCTGCGAAGAGATGACGCACTTCGGCGTGCTTCCTGCCTATGTTGCGGAGCAGGTGTACGAAAGCCATCCCAAGGAGCGGTTTCAGCTCCTCTGCGCGGCGCTGGCGACACTCGAGACGCATCATGACAACAGGCTTGCTTTTATGCTGATCACGGATGAAATGATCAAGAATACAGGCGCATCGAAGGAGCACACCGACGGGTTCGTGGAATTTCTCAAAGAGATGAAAGGCGTGGAGGTAGCCCTGGTAGCGCGGCAGATCGGGGCGGACCGGTACAAGATATCCATAAGGTCAAAAGGGAAGATAGACGTAGCCTCAGTTGCAGGCCGGTTCGGCGGCGGAGGTCATAAGAACGCGGCAGGCTGCATTATTGAGGGGAACGCTGACCAGGTGAAGAAATTGCTCATTGAGGCTGTAACGTTATGATGGATGGTTTTCTCGTCATCGATAAGAGCTCAGGGATAGTCTCCTATCACGTCATAAAAAGGCTCAAAGCCATTTATCCGTTCAAGAAGATCGGTTACATCGGTACCCTCGACCGGAATGCCACCGGGATTTTGCCGGTCGCGCTCAATGAAGGGGTTAAGCTCATCCCGTTCCTCGAGAATGGCGACAAGACCTATGTTGCGCGTTTTGTGCTCGGCATTACCACAGACACGTTTGATCTGGAAGGAACGACGCTCACAAATGTCGACCCGCCGCAATTTGACATCGCGACCATTCAGGAGACCCTGCTCAGGTTCAAAGGAAAAATACAGCAGAAGATACCTGTATACTCTTCCAAGAAAATGGATGGCAAACCGCTCTACAAGTGGGTGAGAAAAGGCGTAGTCATGGATACGCCTTACAAGGAAGTGGAAGTCCATGAAATAAAGTTCATCGAGTATTCCCATCCTTATGTCGATGCTGAAATAACCTGCAGCAAGGGAACCTACATACGCGTGATTGCCCAGGACTTAGGCGCCCTGCTGGGCTGCGGAGCGGCCCTTCATTCTTTGAAAAGGTCTCGCCACGGCGAATTCACCCTGGAGATGAGCACTCCTCTTGAAGCTTTAAAAACAGAGCAGGATGTAGTAAAATACACTCTATCCCTGCGAGATGCTTTAAAAAGTCTGCGCGAGGTGACGGTCGATTCCAACCTGGAGAAATTCCTGAAGAACGGCATGCCGGTGCCGCTGCTGGAAGGCTTCAGGGATTTAAGAAACGGCGAATTCGCGAAGCTTGTAACCGGAAACGGTGTCCTGATCGGCATAGGGAAGGTCGATACCCCGACCAGAACAATCCGCATAAAGAGATTAATTAATAGTTAAGGAGGCGAGAAGCATGTCATTGGAACCGGCCCAGAAAAAAACAGTTATAGAAGGGTACAAGCTTCACGAGAAGGATACCGGCTCACCTGAAGTGCAGGTTGCGCTGCTCACAGAAAGAATAAAACTTCTCACCGAACATTTCAAAAAATTTGATAAAGATCACAACTCCAGGCGAGGCTTGCTCATGCTGGTCGGAGCCCGAAGAAGGCTCCTCAGCTATCTGAAAGAGAAGAATGTGGACAGATACCGCAAGCTGATCGAAAGACTTGGCCTGAGAAAATAAAGAAGACCAGGAAGGATACTATGGAAGAATCGATTACAATAGAATACGCTGGCAGACCTCTGACTATCTCGTCCGGTCTGGTCGCGAAACAGGCAGATGGGAGCGTTCTCGTCAGGTATGGCGACACTGTTGTGCTTGTCACTGCAGTGGGGGACAGAAAGGACACCACTAAGGATTTTCTGCCCTTAACCGTAAACTACCAGGAGATGACGTACGCTGCTGGCAAATTTCCGGGCGGATTTTTCAAGAGAGAGGCGAGGCCTTCGGACAAAGAGACACTGACCTCCCGCTTGATAGACAGGCCTCTGCGGCCGCTCTTTCCGAAAGGCTGGAGAAATGAGACGCAGGTCATCGCCACCGTGCTATCTGTTGACCAGGAAAACGATCCCGCGTTGCTCGGCATGATCGGCGCTTCAGCTGCGATGGTCATTTCGCCGATACCCTTTTCCGGGCCGATGGCGGGGATTAAGATCGGAAGAGTCAACGGAGAGTTCATCATAAATCCGACGGCACAGCAGATGAACGAAAGCGATGTCGACATTATTCTTGCCGGCACGAGGGAAGCCATCCTGATGGTGGAGGGTGAGGCAGGTTTCGTAAAAGGCGAGGACTTGATCGAGGCCATTGATATGGCTCACAGAAGCCTCCTTCCTCTCATAGAGATGCAGGAACAGCTGCAAGCGAAATTGGGCAAGGCAAAGTTGCCGGTGAAGCCTGCCGGTGCGCCCCAGGAACTGAAGACGGAGATAAGGTCCGTTATCGAGAAGGACCTCGCGGCGGCATTTGCCATACCTGACAAGAGAGAGCGTGGCGACAAGCTTCAGGCCGTCTATGCCGAACTGGCTACGAAATATCCTGATGCGGAGCCGGTCGCTGTCTCGAGATCGTTCGAAGAAATCAAGAAAGAGATGATGAGAGAGTCGCTCTTTGCAACCGGCAAAAGGATAGACGGCCGGGGCGCAGAGGATATCCGGAAGATCACCTGTCAGGTCGGTATCCTTCCGAGGACGCATGGCTCAAGTCTCTTTACTCGCGGCGAAACTCAGGCACTTGCAGTGACAACCTTCGGGACTGCGGAAGATGAGCAGAAAATAGAATCTCTGCTCGAGGGAGTAAGCTACAAGTCATTCATGCTCCATTACAATTTTCCACCTTACAGCGTGGGAGAGGTGAGCTTTCTCAGGGCAAAGTCGAGACGCGAGATAGGCCACGGCAATCTGGCGGAGCGGGCTCTTGCGCCGATCCTTCCGTCTAAGGAAGACTTCCCGTACACGATACGGATCGTCTCCGAGATTCTCGAATCGAATGGTTCTTCATCGATGGCATCAGTCTGCAGCGGCTGCCTGTCCCTCATGGATGCAGGTGTCCCGATAAAGGAGCCCGTTGCGGGCATTGCCATGGGACTTATACTTCAGGACGGCAAAGATGTCGTTCTGTCCGATATCCTGGGCGATGAGGATGCTATGGGCGATATGGACTTCAAAATAGCGGGAACGCGCGAAGGCGTCACTGCTGTCCAGATGGATATCAAGGTTAAAGGCATTACCAGGGAGATCATGCGGAAGGCCGTGCATCAGGCTCAAGCGGGTATCGGAAAAATCCTCGATATCATGGCCGAAACGCTGCCTGCCCCGCGAGAAGTGCTTTCTCCCTATGCGCCGCGGATATACACGCTCATGATCAAGCCGGAAAAGATACGGGAAGTCATAGGCCCGGGCGGTAAGATCATAAAGAGCATCATAGAGCAGACCGGTGTGAAGATCGATATCGAAGATTCAGGCCTTGTCAAGATCGTTTCGCAGGATGCTCAGGCAGCCAACGACGCGATCGAGATGGTCAAAAAGATCACCAAGGATGTTGAAGTGGGAACCCTTTACATGGGCAAGGTCAAGAAGGTTGTCGACTTCGGTGCGATCGTCGAGATTCTGCCCGGCATTGATGGCCTGGTGCATGTGAGCCAGCTTTCCGACACGTACATAAAGAAGGTAAGCGACGTCGTCAAGGAAGGGGACGAGATCCTCGTAAAAGTACTCGACGTCGAGCCGAACGGGCGAATAAGGCTTTCCAGAAAGGCAGCTGTCAAGGAAACCAAGGGAACAGCAGAGGATGTATAAGAAGAGCGTCCTCGACAACGGCATCCGGGTCGCCACAGAGACGCTCCCCTACTTCCCCACAGTTTCGCTCGGTATCTGGTGGAAGACGGGGAGCCGTTACGAAGACGATACCAATAACGGTATCTCCCATTTCATCGAGCATATGCTCTTCAAAGGCACCGCCAACCGGACCGCCTATGATATCGCGCGGGAGATCGATGCTGTCGGCGGTACTCTGAATGCCTTCACCGGCAAGGAATACACCTGTGTCTATGCGAGAGTGCTCAAACGGGACATGGACGTTGCCCTCGACATCCTTGCCGATATGTATAAAAACTCCAATTTCAGCGAAGAAGATATCGAAAAGGAAAAACAGGTCATCGTTCAGGAAATAAAGATGATCGATGATAATCCTGAAGAGTATCTCTTCGATATGTTCAGCTCTGCTTACTACAGGGGGCATCCGCTGGGCCTGTCTATCCTCGGCAAAGAGGAGAATGTACAGCAGATGTCGAAGGAGACACTTCTGTCTCATTTCTCCAGCCATCATGCACCAGGAAATATGATTATTACGGCATCGGGCCGTCTCGATCACGATACGTTCGTCAAAAAGATAGAAAGCCTCTTCATCGATTGCGCGAACAAAGCAGAATCATCGTTACCGGTGGAAAAGCCGTCATCGTGCACAGGTATCGATGTCTACGAGAAAGACCTCGAACACATCTACCTTTGTATCGGGACCGACGGGGTTGGTCAGACAGACCAACGGCGTTATCCCCTGTATGCTCTCAATGCGTTGGTGGGCGGGAGTATGAGTTCCCACCTCTTTCAGGAAATCAGAGAGAAGAGAGGTCTTGTTTACAATATCTTTTCTTACGTTAACTGCTTTCACGATGCAGGTACCTTCGGCATCACTACATCGACGTCCCTCGAATACCTCGAGGAGGTCATCAGCCTCATCAAGAAAGAGATGTCCCAGTTGCGGGATGAAGGCGTGCCAGCGAGCGAGATCCGCTTTTCGAAAGAACATATCAAGGGAAATTTCTTCATCTCCCTGGAAAGCTCCGAAGCCCGCATGGGAAGGCTGGCCAAGAACGAGATCTATTTCGACGGTTACGTCCCCCTTAGAGAAACGCTGAAATCGATAGACGGTATTCAGAAGGCCAGTCTTGATGAAATGAGCCAGTCGGTCTTCGGTGATCTATCCCGGATATCTTTCGCCATACTCGGTCGCGTGGACAAGAGCAACGTCGAGAAGCTATGGAAGAGTTAGAGGTACTCGTCGCCCGGGATAAAAGCGCATCCCTGCCCTCGTACGCGACTGCCTCCTCCTCCGGAATGGACCTGCGTGCCTGCGTTCCCGAACCGATCGAACTGAAGCCTTTCGAACGAGCCCTCATCCCAACCGGTATCCGGATCTGCATCCCTGATGGATTTGAAGCTCAAGTGAGGCCGAGGAGCGGCCTGGCAGTCGAGTTCGGCGTAACGGTCCTAAACACCCCGGGCACCATAGACGCCGATTACCGTGGAGAAGTAAAAGTGATCCTTATTAATCTGGGCGCCGAGCCTTTTGTGGTGCGCTCCGGCGACAGGGTTGCCCAGATGGTTTTTCACAAGACAGCCCGCGTCTCCTGGCGCGAAGTAGAGGAGCTGCCGCAGACCGAGCGCGGCAGCGGAGGCTTCGGCTCGACAGGACGATGAGGGAACTAGGTAAGAACAGGAACGAAGGTTGAGGTTGAGGTTGAGAACCGCGAGAAAAAAATGATTGGTTACTCCAACCAAGGGGGTCTTCTCTTTCTCCTTATGTCTGTATCTTGTTTCGTCATCCTTAACCTTAACCTTAACCTGGCAACCTTTGGCTCTAGGCCTGCTCTATCATGAACCCTTACGCGGACCTCGACGCTTTTGTAATCCACCTTACAACAGAACGCGGAGCATCTTCCAACACGGTAGAAGCCTATAACAGGGATATTCTCGAATTCATCAAGTTCATGGAAGGTAGAACCGGTGGGGTTCCGCAGCCGCGCGACTTTGAAGAATACATAGGTTTTTTGAGGCGCAAAGGCAAACAGACGCGGAGCATTGTCCGGGCAATGTCCGCCTTGAGAAGCTTCTACAAATTTCTTTTGCTTGACGGAAAAATAACAAAGAACCCTGTGGCGGATGTGGAGATGCCCAAATTCCAAGCTCCGATACCGAATGTCCTGAGCCAGGAAGAAATGGCAACCCTGCTCACTCCCAAACCCTCACAGCACGTCTCCCTGCGCGACAGAACCATCCTGGAGCTGCTCTACGCGACAGGCCTTCGCGTGTCTGAACTGGTCGGTCTCAAAAAAAGAGATATTAATCTCGAAGCGGGCTTCATCGTTGCGACAGGAAAACGTTCGAAGGAGCGTATGGTACCGCTCGGCACATATGCACGCGACATAATCCGGCTTTATCTTAAGGAGGCAAAGCCGGCGGGCATCTACTTCCTTTCGAATAAGCGTGGATCGCACCTCACGAGACAGGCGGTCTGGAAGATTATACGGAAGTATGGTCTGCAGCTTGAGCACGGCGGCCATGTCTCTCCTCACACGTTGAGACACACCTTCGCCACACACCTGCTGGAAGGCGGGGCAGATTTGCGGTCTGTCCAGATATTGCTCGGTCATGAAGATATCTCGACGACGCAAATCTATACACATGTGGACAGAAAGCGCCTCAAGGAGATCCACAAGAAATACCATCCGAGAGGATGAAGAAGATAGGGTCCGGGGCACCTGGGTCCCGGGTCAGCGTGAAAGACGAAACCAATAAGGTGCTAATGGCAGTGACAACAACTATCCTGGAAGCTTGCATCGCGAATTGTTTTGCTGATCGCATTGACTGGACCCAGGACCCTGGACCCTGGTACCCGATGAAAATAATCACCACCCACCTGAACGCTGATTTTGACGCCCTTTCTTCAATGATCGCTGCGAAAAAGCTTTACCCGGATGCAGTCCTTGTCTTTCCCGGTTCCCAGGAAAAAAGCGTGCGCGACTTCCTTATCCATTCGGCAGCCTATTTCCTGGATATAGCAAAACCAAAAGAAATCGATTATGACGCTGTCGACACACTGATTCTCGTGGACACCAAACAGCCAAAGAGGATCGGAGAACTCGCGAAACTGCTCAGCAATAAGAATCTCAAGGTACACGTGTACGACCACCACCCGCCTGCAGACGATGACATCAAAGGAGAAGTCTATGTGACAGGCTCCGTCGGTGCCTGCGTGAGCATGCTCATCGCTCTGCTCAAGGAGCGCGATATAGATCTCTCTCCAGAGGAAGCGACGATCATGATGCTCGGCATTTACGAGGAGACGGGGAGCTTCCAGTATCCGTCGACCACCAAGGACGATTTCGACGCGGCCTCGTATCTTCTCTCAAAAGGCGCCAACGTGAATATCGTCTCCGAGATTCTTGTTAAGGAGCTTTCGCCTGAGCAGGTCTATCTACTGCATGACCTGATCGAAGCAGCGACCGTCTACAATGTGAACGGGATAGACGTGGTCATAACGGAAAGCTCCAGCGAGCATTACGTCGCAGACCTGGCTGTCCTCGTCCAGAAATTCAGAGACATGGAAAATGTGAACGTAGTCATTGCCCTCTTCCGCATGGACGACCGCATTTATGTAATCGCCAGGAGTCGTATCCCTGAGGTTGACGTCGGCCACCTTCTTACACTGCTGGGCGGAGGAGGCCACAAGGAGGCGGCTTCCGCAACCGTGAAAGAGAGCACCATGGAGGAAACAAAAACCAGGTTGCTCCAGTATCTCAACCGGGACGTGAAGCCTCTGTGGGAGGCACGGGACATCATGTTCTTCCCTGTAAAAACCATCGACCAGGACTCCTCGATCAGTGAAGCAAAGAGCATTCTCACGAAATATAACATCAATGCAATGCCGGTGATGTCCGGAGAGCAAGTAACAGGAATCATATCGCGCCAGATAGCAGAGAAGGCAGCCTTTCATAAACTTGAGAATCTACCGGTAAAGGAGTACATGTCCACGGAATTTTCCATGGTGGCGCCCGAGGATTCGATTGACCGGGTAAAGGAGATCGTCATCGGCGGGAATCAGAGATTCGTGCCCGTGGTGAAGGAAGGCAGGCTGGAAGGGGCTATCACAAGAACAGACCTTCTCAGAATACTGGAAGACGAGATCAGAAAAACGATTCTCGGCAAAATGGACTATCACGACATCTACGAGAAGAGAAAGAACGTAAAGAAACTGATGGAGGAGCGGCTCTCCAGGGAGTTGCTCGATGAGCTCAGCGTCATCGGAAACCTCGCAGACGAAATGAGCTATCACGCCTATCTGGTCGGCGGCTTTGTGAGAGATCTCTTGCTCAGGGCATCTTTCCAGGACCGCGGAAAATTGTCGGGCGAGCGCGGCGACCTAAGTGGACGCAGCCATGAAGCGGCCGATGAGTCGATGCAGGCTTCGAAGGCCGGGCATCCGCTTGAGGGTGCAGCGGAGACGGCGATGCCAGTCCCGGGAATAGCACACTTCGATATTGATATCGTCGTTGAAGGTGACGGTATCCTTTTCGCCGACGCACTGGCGAAACTCGTGAAGGCAAAGGTTCGCATGCACAGGGAGTTCGGCACCGCGAAGCTGATATATCCGGATGGTTTCAGCGTCGACATAGCCACGGCGCGTTTGGAATACTACAAGGCTCCGGCAGCGCTTCCCATAGTTGAGCACAGTTCTCTCAAGCTCGACCTTTACAGGCGTGACTTCACCATCAATACTCTTGCCATATCGTTGAACAAGAATACCAAAGGTGAACTGATCGACTTTTTCGGAGCACAGGGCGACATCAAAGAGAAAACGATAAGAATTCTCCATAGCCTGAGCTTTGTAGAAGACCCCACCAGAGTCTTCAGGGCGGTGCGTTTTGAACGCCGCTTCGGATTCCAAATCGGTAAATTCACGCTCAATCTGATTAAGAACACGATCAAGATGGGCTTTCTGTCGAAAATAAGAGGGTCGAGAATATGGCGCGAACTGTCGCTCATTCTGGATGAGGAGAATCCCGGCGCCGTTCTCAAACGGTTGCAGGAACTCGATCTGCTGAAGTTCGTCTACCCAAAGCTTTCTTTTGATCCCGACAAGGCCAGCCTCTTCCAGGAGATGGACACAGTGCTCAAATGGTACAGATTGCTGTACAAGGGCAAACTCAACCGGAGCGGCTATTATCTGCTTGGCCTCGTAGACCATGTAAACATAAAGGACGTGGAGGAGTTCGCGGTCAAACTGGAGCTCTCCGACGCGATGAAAAGAAAGCTCATAAACGATATGGACAAGATACGGAGAATCATGGCACAATTTGGTGGAGCACTCCGGATCATGAAAAAGAGCGAGGTCTATAAGGAGCTTGAGATTTTGAGTCTTGAGGCGCGACTCTTCTTCATGGCAAAGGCTCAATCGGACGATATGAAGAAAGCAGTTTCGAACTATATCACTTACGCAGATTCATTTAAACCGTTCCTGAGCGGAAAAGCGCTCCAGCAGATGGGGATAAAGGAAGGCCCTTTTTTTGGCGAAGTGCTTGATGCCCTGAAGGACGCCAAGATTGACCTGGGCCTCGCCACAAAAGAAGAGGAAACAGCATTCGTGCGACAGTATATAGAAGAAAGGAGAAAGCGGCAGTGAATCTGATCGTACCCACCCTGGAAGTACAGATGGAGTGTTTTGAGGGGCCGCTTTCCGTGCTCATCAACCTCATCAAGAAGAACAAAGTTGATATTTTCGATATCCCCATCGGCATGATTACCGAGCGCTTTCTCGAGTACGTTGAGTTGGTCAAGCAGTTGAATCTCAAGATTGCCGAAGATTTCATCGAGATGGCATCGCTTCTTCTGTGCATCAAGTCCCGCATGCTGCTTCCCAGGGAGGAGGAAGACCCTCGCACCGAGCTGGTTGAAAAAATCCTTGAATATGAAAAGATTAAAGGTATGGTAGCTACGTTCCAAGAGCTGCCTGTACTGGGCGAAGACATCTTCGCGCGAGGCAGGAGCGGTCTTGAGATTGAGGAAGCAGATCAAGACCTCACGGCTCTGTGCATGCTCTTCTTTGACCTGATGAAGAATAGACAGGAACGGTTCCTGGTGATACGGGATATCAGGCCCACTCTCGAAGAAAAGCTGGAAGCCCTCCGGCTCGTTCTCTGCGAGACGGGGATATTCGCATGGAATCCTAAAGCCGATCTCGACCTGTCCGAGAAAGTCGCTACAGTCCTCGCTCTGCTTGAGATCGTCAAACTGAGGCTGGCAAGCTTCGTTCAGAAAAGGCCCTTCGGGACTGTGCTCCTGACAAGAAGGTGAAATGTGGCAACAACAAGAATGAAGAAGACACTCGTTATAATCGTCGGGGTCATACTGCTCGTCTTTCTTTTCTCACTGATAAGGGGGCTTCTGGGGAAGAGTGGAGAGAGGATCGGTGTGGTCGAGATCGAAGGTGTTATCACAGACTCGCGTCAAACCATGGAAGATGTGATACGCATGAAAGATGATCCGACCATCAAAGGCGTTATTGTAAGGATCAACTCACCCGGCGGCTCAGTGGGACCGACCCAGGAGATTTACCGGGAGGTGGCAAAACTCAAAGAGAAAAAGAAGGTCTTCGTTTCCATGGGTTCCGTCTGCGCTTCAGGAGGATATTACATCGCTGCTGCAGGTGGGATCATTTACGCCAATCCATCCACGATCACGGGAAGCATCGGCGTGATCATGCAGTCGGTCGTCGTCGAGGAGTTGCTCAAGAAGATCGGAGTGAAGAGTAACACGATCAAAGCAGGCAAGCTGAAAGATGCGGGCTCTCCCTTCAAAGAGATGACACCGGAAGAGAGGGCTTATCTCGACAGCGTAGTAAGAAATATCCACGAGCAGTTCATCAAGGACGTTGCAGCCGGAAGAAAGATGCCGTTTGAGAAAGTGAAAAGTGTTGCCGACGGAAGAATTTATACCGGCTTGCAGGCCAAGGAACTGGGCCTCGTGGATACTATCGGCGATTTCTACGACACGGTGGATGCTGTCAAGAAGGCGCTGAATATCAAAGGCAAGCCTGAGCTGGTCTACGCCGAAAAGCCGTTTGCATTCTCAAAATGGCTTTTCTCCTCCATGTCTGACATGTCAAAAGAATCACTGGAAGGCTTTGTATCATCGCCATTCAAGTTCCTGTACAGCCCTTAGAAGAACAGGTAAGAACGAAAAGAAGGTAGAGGTAAAGACTAAAGCGAAGGTAGAGATAAAACAGATCATCAGTCGGTCTCTACCTTCTATTGCCTCTACCTGTAGTTGTCCTTACCTCTGCCTGTAGTTGTCCTTACCTCTACCTTCTTTTAGTTCTTTCCTGTCTCTACAGCAAAATGTCGTCTGTCCAGCCTAGCTTCACCATTTCGATGCGTGAAAGCTCGCTCACGCCGAGGTGATATTTCTTGTCTGCCACCGTGATGTGAATGGGTGTCACATCGAGCGCCTTGTCCTCACCGAAAAACGCAATGCGTTTTCTCTTGAGAAGCTCTGCCCCAAGTGCGTCCACAGCGACAGGATCGACACCGACGAGCAGTCCTTTATAGGGCCAGACATAGCGCTTATCGAAGAAGCTGGCGCCTCTGCCGTAAAATTGCGGCGTCAAGGCGCAGAGCACGTTGAGACGCGTCTTATCTTTGACTATGGGCAAGGTCCAGATCTTACCCAGATCCGAGCAGGCCTCAGGGTGGTATGCAGAAGGCTCGGGCACGAACTGGATATAGTTCTTGAGGCACGTGCCGACACCCGACCAGTGGTGCGTCCTTACCGGTCTGGCGTTCACCAGTGCTGTGGCGTTCAGGAATACCGGATTGTTAAGCACTCCTCGATCGTCGATCGCGATCTTCTCCTGGGGTATGCCGATACTCACGAGGCTTCGATGGATGGCTTTCTCAAGCTCTTTCGGCGTCGGCAATCTATTCCACGAGTTGCTCTTTATGCCCACCACATCTGAGTTCTTGAAGAGCTTCTGCCAGGCTTGCGTTGGCCCACTCTCCCCGACCAGCACCTTGACCGCTTGATCAAGCATGGACTGAATGACTTCTCCATTGAAAGATCCGTCGGGCGCAACTGCATCAGCGTGACGGATGAGTACCACTTTCGGACGCTGCTCCGCTTTCACCTCCAGCGAACAGCTTGAGCCGAGAGCCACGCCGGCGAGGAGGCCGGCTGTTCCGCGCAGAAAATCCCTTCGGGTAATTACACTTTCTTCCTTCATTATATTTTTCCTTTCAGATTGTTCTCGGCAGCTTTCAGCAGGCCGTCTGCATACGCTTCCGACCCTGCACCGAAGACGATGGCAACAAAGTCTCTGTACTGCACGGCTCCTGTCCATGCACCATCTTCAGTCTTGATAGTTCTTCCGTCGCGTGCCTCCGGAAGGTACGCTTTCCTGAAACTTGAATAGCCTTCGATAGCCCGTTTTTCCGATGGATAGTGGATAAGCAGAAGATGTATCTTCTGCCCGCCCGGCCGGTACCCGGCCAGTACAGCTTCGACATCCGGACCCAGCTGCAGGATATTCTGATGCGCGATAAAGAAACGCTGGTTCAGAAGCACGTGGCTCCGGAAAAAATAGATGTCTTTCTCCGCGAGACCAAAATCCTTAGTCGGTAAATACGTGATGAGCTGTGGCTTCGCGCCCTCTTTCGTGATCGAGGCCGCAACTGCCTTACCGAGATCGAGGACCGCTTTATCGATATCCTCCCCCTCCCCTTCCGCATTAATACTCACAAAATGCTTTCCCTTCCAGAACCTCAAGAGCCCGCCACCGAATTCCGACCCCTGGCCTATGCCAACTTCCTCGTCTTGCCGCTCAAATGCAAATACACCATAAGCATCGGCGGATGATCCCATCTCGTAAACGTCCGCGATCAAGGGAGGCTTGCCTGCCTTTTCGAATCGACGCGTGACGAGCCCGCGGAATCCGTAGGCAAGATAGACTTCACCGGAACCGTCGATATACTTGAAGATCGTTTTGTTATCGTATTGCTCCTCTTTGCCGTCCCATTTCCAGCCATCAATCTCTGTCGGCAGACCAAGCTTCGTATCCATGATGTTTTTCTCCGCAGCATAGGTATGACCAAAAGGGAAGAGGAGCAACAACCCGAAAAAAGTAATCGCTATGCACACAGGTTTGAAAATAAATCCGGAACGCACCGTAACCTCGTAAGGATACTATAAACACGAAAAGAGTACTACGAGACAGGTGAAAGAGCAAGCCACTTCCCTTTTCTATTGAACACTCTTCTCTTAACTGATACTGTGGTAGATAGAGAGGCTTGATGCCCGCTGTCGTCCATTGAATGGCTCAATGAACTAGACACGGAGAGAGGAGGAATCATGGCTATACGTGTGGTGAGACTGGGGAGTGAAAGAAGCGAAAATGAAGGCACCCGCATCGGTACCGTACGTCGTCCACCGCGAGGTGTGCCCAAGGAGAAATTCGCTTCGCTTAATTATTACGATGTCTGGCTTCCTAACTTAGCGCCGAGCGTCGAAACAATGAAGCTCGGACAGGAGGCGACAACTCCCGGTCAATGGGCCGCCTTCACCAGGAAGTACCGCGCTGAGATGGCAACGCCGGATAATGCGCACACACTTGAGTTACTTGCGGCGCTCTCCCACCAGACCGATTTCTCGGTCGGCTGTTACTGCCCGGATGAATCGCACTGCCATCGTTCAATACTGAAGGCTCTACTCATCGAAAAAGGCGCCACGGTAAAATAGCTTTAGCAAGAAGGTGCGGCTCTTGATGACTCTACCTCTCGATGACAGGCTGAATTTTGATGCATGTCGAGGCGCTCCGAGGCCTGGGCTTACGCAGGCGTACCTGGTGGTACGTCGCGTAAGAACAGGCCGAAGGGCAACGAAGGCAGGCGCAAAAGGCAGCCTGTCATCGGGTATTAGTGTTTGCCGCGGAGGTCCTTGAACCGCTTGGCCTTAACATCATACCTCGGCAGAGTGTTGAATGGGTGCACTTCAATCTTGTAGCCGAGATTCGTGTTGACCCTCAATTGATCCTTAAGCCTTCCGAGGATGTTTTCTTTCTGTCCCTCGTACTCGGGCTTGATTTCGATCTTCAGTGCGATGTCGTCGATGTCACCTTTCTTGGTGACGATCACTTCAAACTCATCGCTCAGTTCTTTGAATGATCTCACTACTTCCTCAATAGCTGAAGGCGCAAGCAACACACCCTTCACCTTGGTAATATCGTCAGATCTTCCCACAACGCCGCCCTTTGCAATACGGTAGGTCCTTCCGCAGGCGCAGGAATAGTCGGCCCATTCGATCAAGTCCTTTGAATCGAAGCGTACACAGGGCTGCGCAATACGATCCAGGGCCGTAATAACCATTTTGCCTCTCTTACCCGGCTCTGTTATGATCTCACCAGAATCAACGTCCTCTATCTCCACGAGGAAGAGGCCTTCATTTACATGCAGCCCTCCCGACTGCTCATCGCACTCGTAACCCCACGCGCCGATCTCCGTGGCTCCGGCGTGATCATAGACTTTCGCTCCCCATGCCTCCTCCATCCTTTTCTTGGTGGCAGGTATGGATGCTCCCGGCTCACCCGCACAGGTTATCTTCTTGATGCCGAGGGATCGCGGATCGATATTCATTTTATTCTTGGCAGTGTCCGCAATACCGAGGACATAGGTGGGCGTTGCCAGGAAGGCATTTACCCTGAGTTCCTGCATTTTCAGTATGCGAGCTTCCGTGTCGAGTACGCCACCCGGGACTACCTCACAGCCAAGCTTTTCGGCAGCATAGTGTGCTGCCCAGAAAGCCACAAAGATGTTGTACCCGAAAGGCAGGAAAACTCTGTCCGTCCTGCGGTACCCTTGTGAGTAAAGGATATACGCCCATGACTCGCTCCACCATTCCCAGTCAGCCCAGGTGTCCGGCTGGTAGACAGGCTGGCCCGTCGTCCCGCTGGTCTGCCTGAATATCACAACCTCCTCAATCGGCACGCAGAGCGCATCACCGTAGGGAAAAGGGTCCTTGCGCTGAATCGGGCGCATCATCGATTTCTCGACCTTCGGCACCCGTTTTATGTCATCAAAGCTCCTCAAGTCCTCCGGCTTGATCCCGGCTGTATCATAAAGGCCTCTATGAAATTTTGACTTTTCATAGGCCCATGCGAATATTCTCTTAAACTTCCTGAACTGTAATTCCCTCAGTTTCTCCTGCGGGAGGGTTTCCAGAATAGGATTCCAGTATCTCTGCGCTTGCATAGACCACCTCTTGAGCGAATTTGCTTCTATTGCTTCAACCTATTTCTATCAGCATCAACACCCGATGTCAACGAAAAAGCCTTGCAACGTGTATACAACCTGGAGTGCAAAAGATGTTGAGATTGTGCTATTGTGAAGTAGATCATGGGCAAGTTTTACCTCGATAAACGCTATTACGTCGGCAAGACGGCAAGATGGGTCAGTTTTGAAAGTACGCCCAATCTGGAAGAAACAAAATGGGACATCTACGGGAAATGTGTGCCATGCATCACCAACCTCTACGAGCAGTTGCAGGCAGGAAAGGCAGAGATCAACCTGGGACCGGCATACAACTGCTGGAAGGTGGTGGCGGTGCTGGCAAATGATGATGCGTGCGTGCAGCTGCTCGCTGAGTTCGAAAAAGAGTTTCTCGACGATCGAAAGATAAAGGGCAGGTTCGGGTCGGCCGACGCAAGCAGGCCAACGAGGGTAATCGTTTTTTCAGCGCCGGATGAGGGCGCAAAGGATACTCTCTTCGAACAGGTGCGCAGCTGCGCAGGGCGCATCGACCCACAGGCGCAAACATTTTTCCATAGAGGCTGCGCCGAACTTTACCATGATCTTTTCGGCGACTGGAAGAACTGGAGCCGGACTGAAACGATCAAGAGACCGGAGGTCGTGAAGGAGATAGTCACGCGGATACGTAAGATGCTGTTCTGGGAGAAGGAGTGAAGCCAGACCGCTTCGCTAGGACGTAGGGCGTCCGCTGCGCTCGGACGACCGTCACGCAGAGCGTGACTAGGAAGACCGTCGCACGTTGTGCGACTAGGAAGATGGAAGAGAGTAACCGTTGAGTAGTACGTCCTTGTAAGTAATATAAGGAGAGAAATTATGGAATCGGAAAAGAAAGATCTCGATGTTTATCACAGGCTTGCCAAGCACCTCGCTGCGCTCGGTATGGGTTATCCGGAAAAGGACGAATTGACCGAAATCTTGAAAGAAAACTTCTCCCCGGAAGAGGCGAAGATCGCGCTTGCAATTCCGACGAGGGTCATACCATTTCAGCCGGTGGGCGTACGTGATATTGCGCACCGGGCGCACATGGACCCGAAAGAACTGGAACAAAAGCTCACTATGCTCGCACATCGAGGTCTTTTGTTCTCGAAGAGGATGGCAGATGGCGAGATGGGGTACGCGCTGCAGCAGTTCGGATACGGGTTTCCTCAGACATTTTTCTGGGGCGGCGCCGACACACCCTTTTCCCGTAAGATGGCCCAGATGATCGTCAAGTATTCAAAGAGAGAAGAATTAAGAAAAGCGTACGGCGATACTCCCACTAAAGCCATGCGATACGTGCCTGCTACCTCGAGCTTCGATCCTGAGTCACACGCTGTTTTCCCGTTTGAAATGATGGAGGAGCTGATCAAGAAGGTACAGGTGATAGCGGTCGCACACTGCCCCTGCAGAGTGACGGCTGATCTGATCGGCAAGCGAAAATGCAGTCACGAGCTGGAGGTCTGCATTAAATATGATGACCTTGCCGAGTACCTGATCGAGAGGAAGATAGGAAGAGAGATATCACGGAACGAAGCAGTGGAAATCATGAGACGCTGCGAGAAAGCGGGCCTCGTGCACCTCGTTGACAATGCCAGGGAAGGTATCAGGCACACCTGCAACTGCTGCGGGTGCTGCTGCTGGTCTGTGGGATCCATCAAGAGAAGGACATTTCCGCGCGATCTCTTAATGGCCACCTACTTCATCCGGGAAACCGATCAGGAGAAGTGCACCATGTGCGGCGCCTGCGTGGAAATATGCCCTGTCAAAGCCGTCCGCCTTGAGGACGACGCGTGTCTGACTGACAGGGACTGGTGTATCGGTTGCGGCGTCTGCGCCGCACCCTGCCCTTCCGGCGCAATCCGTTTGATTCGAAAATCTGATGCCGTGCCGCCGAAAGATTTTGCCGAACTGCATGAGATGATTCTGCGGGAACGCACTGAGTGACCGGGTCACGGGTCATGGGTCACGGGGCATGGGTGGTGGGTTCAGACGAACTAAATGAACAAAGGAACTGAAGAAACCAAGCGAAGGTGGTTGGGGGTTGGTTTTCCTTGACCCGTGACCGGGTACCCGCTTGCGGGTGTTCCCGTGACCCTATTTTAGCGCTTCGCGCAACTTCTCCATGTCCTCCAGCGCTTCCTTGACTCTCTCCTGGTTGCGCAGGAGAAAGGAAGGGTGATAGGTTGGAAGAAGCTTTATTCCGTGATAGTCCGTGAACTGACCGCGTATCTTTGTGATACGCGCATCGCCCCCCATTAATGTGTTGTATGCGTGCCTGCCGAGCGCACAGATCACTTTCGGACGGATAAGCTGAAGCTGCGCAACAAGATATCCCTTGCACTGCTCCACTTCGTTCGGGTCAGGATCTCTGTTTTGAGGAGGACGGCACTTGAGCACGTTGCAGATGAATACATCTTTGCGGGAGAGCCCCGCATGCTCGATCATCCGGTCCAGAAACTTACCTGCCCGTCCGACAAACGGCCTTCCCTGTGCGTCCTCTTCTTCGCCGGGAGCTTCACCCACAAAGACGACTTCCGCTCTCTCATTGCCTTCGCCAAAAACGACGGTTCTCCTCGTCTGGGCGAGAGCGCACCTCTCACACCCCTTCACCTCTTTCTTCAACATTGAAATGGTGATCTCGTTTTTCCGTTCAAAGAAGTAGTTCTCGATCCCCATGCCTTTCAGGGCATCAAGAAATTTACGTGCCTCATTCGCGTCCACAGGTTCCTCTCGTTTCTCCGGTTTCTCTTGTTTCTTTAGTTTCTTTAGTTTCTCTGGTTTCCGGTCTATTTAGTCTATCTCGTCTATCTCGTCCATTTAGTCCATTTATGCTGTCTTGTTTCTTTCTTCCATCGTCCGAGCGCGAAGCGCGGTCGTCCTAGCCGCAGGCGGTCGTCCATCGTCCTTCCCTGGCTACTGGTCACTGTCGTTCTCTACGCAAACCTCTCCGGTATCTTCTTCAGCTTCATTTCGGCTTCAAGTACATGAGCAGCCTGCAACATGAGCGGCTCATCGAGCGGCTTTCCAATAATCTGCAAACCGATTGGCAGCCCCAAACGATCAAAGCCGCAGGGCACCGACAAACCGGGCAGTCCTGCGAGGTTCACCGGTATGGTAAATATATCTGAAAGATACATGGTCAGTGGATCCTCCAACTTCTCACCGATGCGAAAAGCAGTCGTCGGAGAAACGGGCGTTATCACGAGATCGCACTGCTCAAAGGCGTTATCAAAATCGCGTTTTATCAGCGTGCGCACCTGACCGGCCTTCTTGTAATAAGCATCATAGTAGCCTGAAGAAAGTACGTAGGTGCCGAGAATGATCCGCCGTTTTACCTCTTTACCAAAACCGGCAGAGCGGGTTTTCTTGTACATCTCGATAATGTCCTTGCCCGGCGCTCTCTTTCCGTACTTCACGCCATCGTAACGCGCCAAGTTGGAAGAGGCCTCCGCTGTGCATATCACGTAGTATGTTGCCACTGCATATTCTGTGTGGGGCAATGTTATGGGGACCGGGGTAGCACCGTTTCGTTCGAAAAGTTTGATCGCATCCTCTACCGCTTTGCTGACCTCCTGCTCCGTTCCTTCGATGAAGTATTCCTTTGGGATGCCGATCTTCATCCCCTTTATATCACGGCCGATGTACGACAGGTAATCAGGCACCGGCTGAGGGATGGAAGTGCTGTCCATGCTGTCATGCCCGGCGATGACCTGAAGCAAAGCAGCGGCGCCCCGGACGCTTCGTGCGAATGGCCCTATCTGATCGAGGCTCGACGCGAAAGCAACGAGTCCGTAACGCGAAACCCTGCCATACGTTGGCTTTAATCCCACGGTCCCGCACAAACTTGCAGGCTGGCGGATGGAGCCGCCGGTATCGGTGCCGAGGGCTGCCACACATAACCCCGCTGCAACAGACGCTGCCGAGCCTCCGCTGGAGCCGCCGGGGATCCGAGACAGGTCCCACGGATTTTTTGTAACCTGAAATGAGGAGTTCTCTGTAGATGATCCCATGGCAAACTCATCCATATTGAGTCTTCCGAGGTGAACGAAGCCGCTACGCTTCATTCTCCGGATCACAGTCGCATCGTACGGCGCTATAAAACCCTTCAGTATCTGGGACGCGCAGGTCGTCTCCATGTCACGGGTGCAGAGGATATCCTTAATGCCGAGCGGGATGCCCGTGAGCAGTTCGCCCTCGCCTTTTGCGAGTTTCTTATCAGCCTCTTCGGCCATGTTGATGGCAAGCTCTTCCGTTACCTTGAGATACGCCTGGAGCGCGCCATCATGCTTTTTTATCCGCTCGAGATAAAACCGCGTCAGTTCAACCGACGTGATCTCTTTTCTTACCAGCAGGTCTCGTAGTTCAACGATATCTTTTTGCAGAAGTCCTTCCATGTTACTCCACCTCTATAATGGGAGGGACCTTGAAAAAAGATCCCTTCCTTTCCGGTGCGTTTCCGACCGACGCTTCTACAGAAAATGATTCCGTCACCTCGTCGCCCCTGAAGACATTCACATTCGGAATGGCGTGGGTCGTCGGTTCTACGCCGGATGTATCAAGCGAATTGAGCTTATCCATGTATTCCAATATCGCATCAAGCTGGGACGTGTACCGTTCGATCTCGTCCGGATCAAGTTCAAGCCTGCCCAGATGAGCGACATGTTCGATTACATCACGTGTTACCTTCATGCATCCTCCTAAGTACTGTGTTGTGTTTTGCGTTTTGTGTGTTGAGTGAAAAAAGCGTCACCCCAGTAACACTCAACACGTAACACTGTCACTTTCATGGTTTCCACTCCTTAATGTGATCATACCAATTCGAATTCAAGATGCATACCGAGGCGCTCCGAGGAATGGGCCACCGAAGGCGTACCTTGGGGTACGTCGAGGTGGAACAGGCCGAAGGGCAACGAAGGCAGGCGCTTGAAGTCGAATTGGTATTATTCGCATACTGCTGCTGCCTTGATCAGATCCCCCCTCGTCACAATGCCTACGAGTTTTCCTCCATCGACAACCGGTATTCTATTGATCTTTCGTTCCACCATCAACCTTGCAACATGCGTTGCCGAGTCCGTCGGTGATACCATGATGACGTCGCTCGTCATCACATCTTTAACCTCCGCGTCCTGAATTGACCCCGCTTTCACGGCCCTGAGCACGTCCGTTTGCGTGACAATGCCCGAAATAGCCCCCTTCTCTGTAACCGGCATGCCGGCTATATGGAAGAGCTCAAACTTGTTGATGATCACAGTCAGCTTCTCAGACGGGTGACACGTCACTACGTTCTTGTTCATGACCTCTGCTACCTTCATGCCGGCCTCCCTAGAAAGGTTGTCCAAACAATAGAATCTCATGAATATACTTCTGGAAAGACTCCACAACCCTCATGCTCTTGCGCAGTCTCCCGGCTTCATCCGGATCAAGTTTATCGGGGTCAATATGGTTTGCATCGGCACTGTCGGGCACGCTGAGCTGGTTCATCACCCGAAATTTGACGAAAAGAAGGTACGCGTCAACGAGTTCCTCTTCCAGTTCATGCTTTATGATATTCAGTTCGCGGAGCCTTCTGATCCTCTTGAGGGTGTTCGTCTCTGCAACTCTTTCAGCGAGCGCAAGCACCCGAACCGACATAATCAGCGGTGCCCAGCCGTGCAGCTTGATGTTCAGTTTGCCCTTATTATCTCCTTCTCCTTCGACCTTAAATCTACCAAAGAAACCTAACGCCGTCGGAACGAGCACGGCAGATTGTGCCAGCTCTTTCATGACCGCGCGGTTTTCCTGCAGCATCTCTTGAAAGCGCTGAAGGAAGATATCGAGGAGACGCTTTGCTCCCGAAATGTGCCGGGCGTCAGTGAGAATAATAAGATCGAGCAGCTCAAGCGTTTTCTTGCCCTCGGCAAGAGTCTCTCTTATCTTTTTATCCCACTCGGCAACGGAGCCCCGCCACTTCTCATTTGAGGGCATGATCCCGCCCTTGCACTTGCTGAAGCCCACCGCGTCGAGTCCTTCAACAACCCTACTTGCAAGCTCCTTGAAATACGACTCAGCCGATTCCTCGCTCCCGGACTCATAGATCAGCATATTGTCCTGATCGGTAACGAACGTTTGCTCATTCCTGCCTTCACTGCCGAGGCCAACCCAGACATATTCGGCAGGAGGGCGCGGCAAATGTTCCCGCTCCATTTCCGCCTCCACAAGCGCAAGCACCTTCGCTGTGATGGCATCTCTGATTATACCAAACAGGTCGTGGACATCGACGATCGCCTGCTCTTCCAGGAAATAATTCTTCACTCCTGCGACAGAGCGCTGATGAAATTCCCCAAGCTCCTCGTAACTCCGCGCCTCTTTGATCGAGGCGATCATGGAAGACAGCTCCGCTTCGAACGTCTCGTAGTCACGCATAGAGTGATACAGTCTTTCGCTTAAGGCCGAAAGCATGTGGTAACGATCATGCCTGAGCAGGGTCTTATCGCGCATTGCTTCCTGATATTCGGACGCAAAACGCTCGACAATAGAAAAATTGAGCGGCATGTTTCTAGTCTGTTTAGTCTATTTGGTCTATCTCGTCTATTTGGTCTGCCTGGTCTATCTGGTCTCCAGAGGAGACGCAGACTAGATAGACAAAATAGACTAGACGACTAAATGGACCAGATTACGTCTTCAGCAAACCTTCCAGCGTGGCTCTGTTGCTGACAAGCTTCTCCCGCTTCTGACAGAGATCTTCATAGAGTACCTCTTCCTTCTTGATGACCTCAGGCGGCGCCTTTCCGCGAAATGCTTCATTGTTGATCTTTTTAAGCGCCCTCTCGATCTCGGGTGAGATTTTCGCCAATTCCTTGTCGATCCTGCTTATCTCGCGGACGATGATTTGCGGGTCCTTAATAGGAATAAAGACTTCCACGTCTTCGTGCATACCGATCGCAGCCCGAGCGGTCATTCCTTCCGTCACAAAGAGAAGTTCTTCGACCTTCGCGAGTTCTTTGATGTAGTACGCGTATTCCTCGAGAATCCGGGTATGCCGATGAGCACGTATATGCGCTTCGATTTTCACGTTGGGAGCAAATCCCATCTCGCCGCGGATATTCCTGATCACGTCGACCACGCCCATGAGTATATTCATGCCGGTCTCGGCCTGTTCGTCTATTTCGCTGAGCTCCCGCTGAGGGAATGGTTCGATCATGATGCTCTCTTTTCCCTTGAGCGGCATCCGTTGATAAATCTCTTCCGTGATAAAAGGCATAAACGGATGGAGAAGCCTCAGAATGTCGAGGAAGGTAGCGTGCAACGTTGAAGCGGTTGCCTGAGTGTCAAATTGCGTGACCTTTCCATAGAGATTTGGTTTGACCAGTTCCAGATACCAATCGCAGAACTCATGCCAGACGAAACTGTGAAGCGTCAATGCGGCTTCGCTGTACCGGTACGCGTTTATACTCTCCTCGACCTCGCCGGCTACTTTGCGTACACGCGATCGAATCCAGCGATCCGGGAGGAAGGAGGATGTAGCCTTGTCAATGGACAGTTCTTTGCCTTCGAGCAATACCGTCGTCAGGCGGGAGGCATTCCACAGCTTGTTTACAAAATTGCGTCCCCCCTCAATGCGCTCTTCCGAGAGAAGCACGTCGCGGCCTTGCGCGGCCAGCATTGCAAGCGTGAATCTGAAGGCATCGGTACCGTACTGGTCGAGCATCGATAGAGGGTCAATCACGTTGCCCTTCGATTTGCTCATCTTACGTCCCTCTGCGTCGCGCACAAGGGCGTGTATATAGACGTCTCTGAACGGCACATCCCCCATGAAGTGGAGTCCCATCATGATCATTCTCGCAACCCAGAAGAAGAGGATGTCGAACCCGGTGACGAGCAGCGATGTCGGGTAAAAGGTCCGCAAATCATCGGTGCTCTCAGGCCACCCGAGAGTCGAGAAAGGCCAGAGGCCTGACGAGAACCACGTGTCGAGCACATCCGATTCCTGCCGCAGCCCGCCTTTGCATTGCTCGCACGAGGTCGGCTCTTTTCTCGATACATACATCTTGCCGCAGGCATCGCAATACCAGACCGGGATCCGGTGTCCCCACCAGATCTGCCTCGATATGCACCAGTCTTTAATATTCTCCATCCACTCAAAGTAGACCTTTTCCCACATCTCGGGAATGATGCGCACCCGGTGAGTTCTGACCGCTTCAATGGCCGGAGCCGCCAGCGGCTTCATGGTAACAAACCACTGCAGGGAGAGCATCGGTTCCACGACCGTCTTGCAGCGGTAACACCTGCCAACGATCAGGCCGTAATCTTCAATCTTCTCAAGGAGCCCTTCACGTCGAAGCTCCTCCACAATCTTCTCGCGAGCCTCAAAGCGGTCCATGCCTTTGTAGTGCAGTGCATGCTCATTCATTCTGCCTTCTTCATCTATGACTTTGACGATGTCGAGTGAGTGCACCTTCCCGATCTCAAAATCGTTGAAGTCATGGGCAGGCGTTATCTTGAGCGCGCCCGTTCCAAAGGTCATATCAACGTAGGTGTCACCTATCACGGGGATACGTTTCCGCGCAATAGGAAGGATCACATCTTTCCCGATGTAACGATGATACCGCTCATCATCAGGGTTGACCGCGACTGCCGTGTCTCCGAGCATCGTCTCGGGACGAGTGGTAGCAACCGTGACAAACCCCTCGCCATCGGCGAGCGGGTATCGGATATAGTAGAGATGTCCCTTTGTCTCCTCGTGCTCCACTTCCACGTCGGAAAGCGCCGTCTTGCAACGCGGGCACCAGTTGATGATGTAGTTGCCGCGATATATCAGCCCTTCTTCATAGAGCCTGACGAAAACCTCACGTACAGCCCGCGAAAGTCCCGCGTCCATGGTGAACCGCTCGCGAGACCAGTCACAGGAGCAACCGAGCCTCTTCAGCTGTTCGATGATGGTTCCGCCAGACTTCTCTTTCCATTGCCACACCCTTTCGATGAAGGCTTCTCTACCGAGAGCCTCCGGGGTGAGTTTTTCTTTCGCGAGCTCCCGCTCCACAACGTTCTGTGTCGCTATCCCCGCGTGATCCATGCCGGGCAGCCATAGCGCATTAAAGCCGCGCATCCTCTTGTATCGTGTGGAGATGTCCTGGAGCGTATTGTTCAAGGCGTGGCCCATGTGAAGCACGCCCGTCACATTTGGGGGTGGAATGACTATGCTGAATGAAGGTTTATCGGAAACACTCTCTGCCCTGAAATAACCTTTTTCAAGCCAGAAGCTGTACCATTTCCGTTCGACCGGGCCTGGTTCGTAGATCTTATCTGTCATGAAGCCGATTCTTTGAGCAGCTTGTCTATTTCTTCTCTGATGATTTTTTCCGCTATTTCGTAAAGCACGCGCCGGGTGTAATCTTCTACGAATGTCGAAAGCACTGAGGTCATTCTGTCCACAAACCTCGGCACCATCTCCTCTACCGTCAGGCTCAAAACCTTGCGCAGCTCAACCTCCAGAGCCGGTGTTATTTCTTCGGTGCTGACAGCAGCGTGACCGGTCAGCCCCCTGGCCAGCCCTTCGATTTCGACCTTAAGATCGATATCCTCCCTCACAGAAGCCTCCTTAATGGCTGATTCAAAACTGGCCAGTTCTCCAGTCCTGACTGTTGCCTGCCGCGCTGTCTGAGGTTCCGGGCGCGGCACTGCCGGAGGTTCCGGGCTCATTGCCGGAGGTTCCGGGCGCGGCACTGCATGAGCTTCCGGTTCTTCGACCTCGTCCGTCAAAACGACAAGATCGTCATCTTTCGCGATCCGTTCGTGAACCTTGAAAAAGTTGATCGGTTTTTCTATGACTCCTTCAGCTTGAAAACCGAGAAGTTCCGTACTGTCATTCTCATCCTTCATGAAAAAGAAACGTGCGGTGTCGAGGAATCTGTCTTTCTGCAGTTTCTTATAGACGTCAATCCCGCTACTTTTTGAGAGACTGACATTGACGATGTAGATATCCGGGCGGTCAGCCGCAACGAGCCTCTCTACCTCTTTCGCCGAGGCAGCGTAGAGGATGTCGTACCTGTCTTCGGAGAATATGATACGGAAGGCTTCCTTGAGACTGGCGTCTTTGTCTGCGATAAGGATCTTCTTTTTCATAACAGCCCCCTAGATGGCTATCTTCCAAGGCAGTGGAAGAAATAATTTTTCATAAAGATTGAAAGCGTACCTGTCAGTCATGCCTGCAAGGTAATCGCGCACACACGCGGCAGGCTCATCGTAGAAATCATTGCGGCCGGTTTCTTCGAGAAAGGCGTCCGGCTTTTTCAAGAAATAGGTATAAAGCTCCTCCAGGATTCTGGAGCACTTTTCGAAGTCCTCGTGCACAAGCCTGTTCTCATAGACATGCTCCCACAGAAAATTCCGCAGCTCCTCCATCCGTTCCTGGACTCCTGGTTCGATAGAGATGCCTTTCTCGTTCGTTTTCGAGAGACGGCCAGATGACCGCGCGCACCATGGCGTCGATCCTCTGCCCATGCGTCTCCCCTAAAGACTTTACGCATTCTTTCGGCAGATCGGATGGGTCGATTACGTGGCCCCGGATCGCGTCATCTATATCATGATTCGTGTATGCAATGACGTCGGCAATCCTGACCACCTCTGCTTCGCGCGTCAGCGGTTTATCCGTCTCGACCTTTGCCAGGATGTCACCTTTACCCTTGGCATGTTTTAAAATACCGTCCCGCACTTCCAGCGTCAGATTAAGCCCCTGTCCATCCTTCTCCAGAAAGTCTACGATCCGCAAACTCTGCTCCTGGTGATTGAAGCCGCCTTTGTGTATCCTGTTTAAGGCCTCTTCGCCCGCGTGACCGAATGGCCCATGTCCCAGGTCATGACCCAGCGCGATAGCCTCGGTCAGATCCTCATTAAGGAAGAGAGCTTTTGCGACTGTCCTCGCGATCTGGGACACCTCCACGGTATGTGTCAGTCGCGTCCGATAATGATCGCCGGTAGGAAAGAGGAATACCTGTGTCTTGTGCTTCAACCTTCGAAACGACTTACAGTGTATGATCCTGTCGCGATCATGTTGAAAGGCCGGCCGTATGTCACACGGAGGCTCCGGCCTCCGCCTGCCCCGCGTCATTGAACTTTTCTGGGCGAACGGGGAAAGCGTCTGCTCTTCTCGATCCTCTAATCTTTCTCTGACATTCATAGCGTAAGTGCACACAAGTCAGGCTAATCTATCATAAGAATGGGGCTATTTCAACAGAGTTATCGCTATTTTAGCTCGCCCGGCGGGCTGCGAGCCGGCAAGCTGACTTTGGTTTCAGCCTTCTTCGTGGACGAGTTCTATCAATGTCACTTCGGGCGGTGCGAGGAAAGCGGATTGGTGGACCCCACGTGCCTGATCCTGCGCTCACATAGAGCGAGCAATTTTTCGCCAGAGAATAAAACCCCGCATACATCGGATAGAAGATTCGCACAAAAAACCTGAAAGGAAAAATCTGTCCGCGATGCAAATGGCCGGACAGCTGAAGATCGAATCGTCCCAGGTTATCCTGCTCCACATCGGGACGATGCTTCAGCAGGAGAGTAAACCTGCCCGAGGAGGATTCCGCGAGGAGCTTCTTCTCCAGTTCGCTATCACCCTTCACCATGCCCGGCCCGGCCGGATCATCGACACCGACTATCGTCAGAAAGTCTTCGATCGTAACCCGCTCTCCTCTCAGCATGGTGAATCCCGCGTTTCTGGTGAAAGCGACAGCCTGACCGATACCGGCGTAGAACTCATGATTACCGGTGATCGCATATTTACCGTAACGGGGATGTATCTCTCGAAGCTGGTCGGCGACTCTATTGAGAGTCGTCACATCGCCATCGACAAGGTCACCCGTCGAAACAAAAAGATGGGGTTCCGCCTTCTTCACCTGCTCCATGATTCTTCGGACTCTGTCATCACGCACGATCAGACCGACGTGTACGTCCGATATTTGTGCAATTCGCAGCGGGCTGACCCGAGCAGGAATTTTGTGGCTCCTTATAATCACCTTTTCGATGCGAATCTGCCTCACCTCAAAGCTCCCGTACACTATAACGGCTAAAGCACATGAGAGCACCAACAGGAAGCACGTTCTCAATGACAAAGCCGATTTCAAGACCTCAGCACCGGCCTTAATGCCGGGGACGAAGCTCGCGAGATACAGAAGGAGACGAGTCAGATCAGTCACTATCGAGCCGCATACCAGAAGAAAGAGGAATCCAAGCCACGTGTAACCGACGTACGCCATTACACGGGCTAAGAAATCAAGATCGTTCCTTTCCAGATATCGTACGATCACCGGGGCGGCGACCATCAGAAGCATGAACAAGATAAGGAGCAGACTCGATCGCAGACTGAGAGCAAGAGCAGATTTCGCTCTTATGAAAATATAGAAATGGAGCAAACTGTATAGAGAGAAAAATGAGATTACGAACGCCGTCATACCTTATACGCCTCCGAAGCGTTATGCCGATTCGATGTCAGCTCCAAAAATTATTTCATCATATCTTTCCGTTGATCCAACGCGTGATGCAGTCATCGATTGAAAAACAAATTTCGTCCGATTATATTTCTTCTCTCACAAATTCTGTTGATGTGCATTCGTGCAAACCGGCTCCTGGAGCGCCTCAGCAAGATTAACCTACTCAGTCAATAATTTCAATCTCTTGTTTTTCGCATGGAACTCTCTTCACTATTTTCTTTTATTTATTTATTTTTCTCTTGCATCCCAGCGTAATCGGCTTTATTCTTATCTTTAATGGAAGCTTGTTGGACAAGGATTTTGGAAGGATGCAAAACATGCCGACCAGAATAACAATTGTTGCGGATCACATCAGACTCGATGCAGATCTTTTCGACACCGATTGCGCACGTGCCATTGGCGCTGCTCTCCCTCTTGAGGCAAAGCCATCCGTGTGGGGCGACGAATTCTATTTTGAAATCCCCGTTCAACAACCTCTCGATGATTCGGCGACAACAAAGGTGAGTGTCGGTGACATCGGTTACTGGCCTCCCGGTTCCGCTCTTGCAATCTTTTTCGGACCGACGCCGATGAGCTCTGGTCCAGAGCCCGTCCCTGCGAGTGCTGTCAATCTTGTTGGAAAGGTACAGGGTGATGCTACGATCCTGAGAAGCCTCAAGAGACCTTCAAAAATAGGTATCGAGCGGGTCCAATAACATGACCAATAACATCGACAGAGAACGTCGCCTCCTAAAACTGTGCGATCACAGTTTTAGCATGCGACAGTGTTGCGATGTGCTTTTCAAAAGGCGAGTCGGCGGAAATCAATTCGGTATCTGAAAGGGGGTGATGTGAGTGGCAACAAAGAAACCAACAAAGAAGGCGGCACCTAAGAAGGCAGTCAAAAAGGCAGCACCTAAGAAGACAGCCAAGAAGGCTCCGGCGAAGAAGAAGGCGGCTCCGGCGAAGAAGAAAGCCTCTGCTTCCAAGTCAAAGAAGGCTCCGGCGAAGAAAGCGGGTAGTCAACTCTACTGTGAAGAGTGCGGTATAGTTCTCACGGTAGATGAAACGTGCGACTGCGGAGCATGTGACATTATCTGCTGCGGCGAAGAGATGCAGATCAGGCAGTAGATGCATCACAAAAGGGTGAAACTAAACTAGGGCCGCCGATTCGCCGCCCTTTCACCCTTTGCGAGAGTTCTCCGTTGCACACTTCTTCATATCCTTTCGCGCCGCACACCGTTCGCGTTCAGTCCTTCCTGTCTATTTGGTTGTCTGGTCTATCTAGTCCAGAGAGAAGACAGGAACCGGATCGACGAAACAGACTGGATGGACACGTAGACCAAAATGGCGTGCGAGCGCGGGAGGATATGGTCATGACATCAGCCACTCGTACAAGCGAAAACTTACTCGAAAAAGATGAGAGCCTCTTAGTCGTCATCGACATGCAGGAGCGATTGCTCCCCGCCGTGGCGCATCGTGAAGAGGTGACTGAGAACGCACGACGGCTCATTGCGTTCGCTGACATAATCGGACTCCCGATAGTGGTGACGGAACAGGAAAAACTAGGGGCTACAGAACTCGATCTTTCTCATTGCAGTCAGACCATCAAGCCGATTTCTAAGATCGCCTTCAACTGCTTTTTGTGCGATGAGTTCGCTGATGCTGTTTACCGCAGCCAACGGAAAACGCTCATACTGACGGGGCTCGAAGCACACATCTGTGTGGCTCAGACTGCGCTCTATGCGGTTCCCCAGTTTAAAATACACGTCGTCCGCGACGCCATTTCCTCACGTACAATTGATAATCGCGATACTGCCGTTGAAAGAATGCGCGCGAGCGGTGTTACGATCACCTCGACGGAGATGGTTATATACGAACTGCTAAAAAAGGCGGGGACGGCGGAATTCAAAGCAGCGCTGGCTTTAGTGAAGTAATGCTGATCTGCCTTCAAGTGGATACCTTCGTTGTCGCTGCGTCGCTCTCCTCGACGTACCCCAAGGTACGCCTGCGTCAACTCCTCGCTGCCGCCTCGGTCTCCACTTGAATCCAGATCAGCATTCGAGCTGTCATAAAGGGCTCGCCGGGGTTCGAGCGCCTCGCTCTATAAATGAATCCAAACTGGTATCGACCTTTCACGTTATACACGTCGCGCTTAGGAAAAATACGGCCTATTAGTCAACCGCGCGGTCAAGCACCGAGACTATCTCCATCTTTCTGCGGGCGATCCTGGCGGTGTACTGCCTGAGGTCCACGACTATCACGGTTACGTTGTCCCTGCTCCCGACTGAGAGCGCTTTTGCAACGATGCGTTCCGCCGCTTCCTGCGGCCCATCCGCACGGCGCGCAACTTCAATCACATCACTCGGGGTGAGCACGTCCCACACCCCGTCACACGCAACGACTGCGAAATCGTTTTCAGAAGCGAGGAGCCCTTTGACAACCCGTGGCTCCGGACTGACGTATGGTTTGAGCGCCTGATCCCCCAGGGCCCTGCTCATAGCCAGAACACCTTGTACCCTGGGGACGACAAACGTTACGACCCGCCCCCCAAAGATTCAATGCGCGAACGTTCGTCGAAGAGGTCCGGCTTGTGATCCAGTGTAAGTTGAACAGCGTCGCGACGCGTACCCATGACTACCCGTGAGTCGCCTGCGTTCGCCGCAAGAAATGTGTCATCAATAATATGAAGTGTAGCGGCCGCAGTTCCACTCTCAACGCCGCGGCTCACTATATATCTGTCGGCAGCGAGATAAGCCTCTCTCAGCAGTTCAGGGCGGGGGATCCTCTCATCAGCCGGTTTCAAACGTTCCGGCTTCAGCAGGGATAGAAAATGCGGGGTAAGTATCTCGGAGGCCAGGTCCGCTGCCGCCCTGCCGGAATGGCCGTCGTAGACTTCTGCGCTGAACACTTCGTCTTCCGGGAGATCGTAGATCGCATGGGCGTCTTCCATAGTTGGACGCAGGCCTATATCTTCCGCTATTCCGTAGGTGATACTCATGATTCATGACCCTTAATGGCTTCTTACCTGGGGATACGCCGCAGAACCTTGCTTACTCTATCATATTTTAGTAGGATAGGTAAGGAAGCCTTCGTGCCGGATTACATCGTTGTCGACGATTCACATCTATTGAACTACATTTTTTATCCCCGCCGTGATTTTACAGAACCAGCCGGGCACGCATTTGACCTTTCCATCACGGTCGAGCGGGGGATCGACGTCTCGTGTCGTTTTTATATCGGCAACGAGCACTCTCCTGTGATCCTCTTTTTTCACGGCAACGGCGAAGTCGTGAGCGACTATGACCACATCGCCCCCCTGTACAACCAGAGGGACCTTAACCTCGTAGTGGCAGATTACCGCGGATACGGCAGAAGCGGGGGCAGACCGACCCTTACTGCAATTTCAGCAGACTGCCACATACTATTCGCTGCAGTGAAGGAGGAAATGGTAAAAAGAGGGCTTCAAGCCGGGCTCTGGATCATGGGAAGGTCTCTGGGGAGCATCTGCGCAACCGAGCTGGCATATCGATGGAAGAAGGACTTCAGGGGTCTCGTCATCGAGAGCGGTTTTGTAAGCATACTCCCCGTGATGAGACACCTCGGCTTTTCCCTCCAGATGGACGATATTGAAGACAGGATCATGAACGAAGCTCTTGCCATGGTGCGGGAAATAGAGCTTCCTGCACTCATCATGCACGGCGAAGAGGATATGCTGGTACCCATTGAGGAAGCCAAAAGATTTTATGATAACCTGCGCAGCAAAGAGAAAAAACTTGTCGTGATCCCTGGAGCCGATCACAATGACATTATGTTCGCTGACACCGATACGTACTTTGATGCGATAAAAACCTTCATAGCAGCAACATAAACGGCGAGCTGGAGCTATTTCTCCGGTAGCATCAGCGGCACCGCCTTGTTTTCAGCGTTCGATGATGCTATCTTTTGTGCCGCAATGACAGAACTTCTTTCCTGGGCTATCGACATCATTCTCCATCTGGACAAGCACCTTGACATGATCATCCGGGCCTATGGTATCTGGGTGTACCTCTTGCTCTTTCTTATTATTTTCTGCGAAACAGGGTTGGTGGTCACGCCCATTCTTCCTGGTGACTCCCTGCTTTTCGCCACCGGTGCATTGGCGGCCATCGGCAGCTTAAACTTGATGTGGATAATCGTCTCGCTCTCTGTTGCGGCTGTTGCAGGCGATACGATGAATTACTGGATAGGACATCTGATCGGACCCAAAATCTTCACGCAACAGAACTCGCGATTTCTCAAGCGTAAACATCTGGACCGCACCCATCAGTTTTACGAAAGATACGGTGGCAAGACAATAATCATCGCGCGATTCGTCCCCATAGTCCGCACCTTTGCGCCGTTTGTTGCCGGTATTGGAAGCATGACATACATCCGCTTCATCGCGTACAACGTGGTCGGTGGTGTCGGATGGATCCTGATCCTGGTATTGACGGGCTATTTCTTCGGCAATGTTCCCATCGTGAAGCGTAACTTCTCGCTCGTTATCCTCGCAATCATTATCGTCTCAATACTTCCGGGTATCATAGAGTTCTTACGACAGAAATACAGGCGGAAGAACCCCTAGTCGACTGATCCGTTACAGGTCACAGGCTGCAAGATTTTGAGAACAGAAAGCGCGTGGCTTACGCATCAGGCTGTAACCGTCTTCTCGCCGCACCGAACATTCCGCTTAATACTACCAGCCTATTAACTTTGTTACGACAGGGACGATAACGGAAACGAACCTGAAAAGGGCAAACCGTCCGAAAGGGCGGGACGCAAAGCCACGGGCCCAAGTTCCGAATAGTTCCGAGATAGAAGGGACAGGGTAGCCGGGTTGCCAGGCGAGGCAGCACCTCCATTGTGCTGGCATTCGCCGGCCAGAACGGATCACTCATAGAGGTGCTGTAATGGCATTTAGACCCTTTCGCTCAGCGTGTGCTGCCACAATTATACCCCTGTTCCTTTTGACAATCATTGCTTTCTATTCTGTCAGCACTCTGACCGATAGTGCTTGCGCGGCCCAGCTTACGGTCGCCTGGGACCCCGAGACCGATCCGGCCATCACGGGCTACAAAGTTTACTGGGGCACTCTCTCCAAGAACTACTCATGGTCGGGCGATGCGGGAGCGCAAACCACCTATACAGTTCCCAGCTTGAATCAAGGCGCCACCTATTACTTTGCAGCAACTGCTTATGACGCAACACGTACCGAGAGCGGCTTTTCGAACGAGGTCACTTACACCGTGCCGTCCGCCTGCACCTATGCCACAACGCCTGCCGGCCAGTCATTTGGTGCTGGCGGCGGCACCGGTACGGTAGCCGTGGCCGCGGGCCCTGCGTGCAATTGGACAACAACGAATGGTTCGTCCTGGGTCTCGATAGCATCGGGCACCAGCGGGACGGGCAGCGGCACAGTCTCCTATTCGGTGGCCGCGAACACAGGTACTGCTTCCCGCACAGCCGGACTCACCATCGCCGGGACGATCTTCACCATTGATCAGGCGGGGGCGCAAACGTACACACTGACTATCGTGAAGAACGGCTCGGGTAGCGGTACCGTGATTAGCAGCCCGACAGGGACGACCTTCAATCCTGGCACATCCGTCACCCTCACTGCCACGCCCGGCTCCAATTCAAGCTTTGCAGGCTGGTCAGGCTCATGCTCAGGCACATCAACCACATGCACGGTCATCATGAATTCAAGCCTGAGCGTGAACGCCAGCTTCACTCTCAAATCGTATACCATTACGGCCAGTGCAGAGACCGGAGGCTCTATATCGCCCTCGGGAAGTCTACAGGTGAACGGCGGCAGCAATCTTACCTTCAGGATGACACCTGCGGCAGGATACAAGATAGCCAACGTGATTGCAGACGGCACTTCCATCGGCACAGCGAACTCCTATACCTTCAGGAACGTAACGTCAAACCATACGATCAGGGCGAGCTTTACCGCTGCAGCCAAGACGCATAGGTTTACCACTACAAAAGCCGGTTCGGTGCAAGAAGAATAGATAGTAGAAGCATGACACAAATCAGCCACACACGCGTCATCGCACGCGCCTTCTTCTCCTGATGCGGGACTGATCATAACCGCTGGAAATCCTCCCACCCAGCGGGATCAGTTCCGCATCCTCTCCATCCTTCACATTCTGTCGATGGCGTCCTGCACGAGAAAAATGTGGCTTCTGTGCAGAAATGATGCAAGAATATTGATTATGGTACTTTCGTCTCTACGAGTGAGCTTACCTGTGAAATTGGCTTCTTCGTGCTTATTATTACTATTAGTAAGAGAAGGCTCGAGAAGCGAGGAGGTATGACAGATGCTTCGAGCGATTGCATCCATTGCCGTTATTCTCACGCTCATCAGTACAGGTGCTCTTGCTCAAGGGGTACCTCAAGGCCCCGTGGTTCAGAACCCCGGTTCACGCCCCCCGAGCACCGGTAGCACCGGTGGCGCCGGTGGTGCTGGTATCACCGGTGGCGGCGCCGGTATCCCTTCAGACGTCAGCGCCATACATGGCAGGCCCGGCGGCGTTGAGCGCATGCAGGACCCATACAACACTGTTGGCGCAGCTGCTATCTTCGGCAAGCCTGCAGCAACCGAAGTTGTTCATGATCCATCCAGAGCGCGGACCGCGACGCAGAACAACCCGTATCCCTACGGGGTATTGCCTCGTTAACCGATAGCTGTTCGGTAGAGGCGGGCGCACAAAGCCGCACTGCCAAAAAGAAAGGCCCACCAACCTTGGAGGTTAGAGGGCCTTTCTTTACAGAAGGTTTTTGCTCGTTTACTTTCTCTCGATTCCCAGTTTCTCCATAAGTTCGTAGAGCGTCGGCCGGCTTACACCTAGCTCTTCTGCGGTGCGCGTGACGTTGTCGCTGTTCCTCGCCAACGCCCTCTGTACGAGTTCTCTTTCCAGCGCCTCCTTCGCATCCTTCAAGGTCGTTGTCACGCTGTTGCCTTCGGGCGCTTCAATCTCCAGATCATGCGGGGTGATCTTATTTCCCTCGGCCATGATGACCGCCCGCTTCAGACGATTTTCCAGCTCCCGCACGTTCCCCGGCCAGGCATATTCCTGCATGGCAGCTATGGCCTGATTCGTGAAGCCGGTCAGTCTCTTCTTCTTGTTCTCTGCCGCATACCTTTGCAGAAAAGCGTTTGCGAGAAGCATAACATCTCCCTGGCGCTCCCGAAGGGGAGGCAAAGGGATGGTGATAACACCGAGGCGAAAATAGAGGTCTTCTCTGAACGTCCCATTCTTCATGGCTTTTTTCAGGTCTCGGTTTGTCGCTGCGATCACCCGGGCGTCAACTTTGATCTGTTCACGCCCACCGATCCGCTCAATCACCTGCTCCTGCAGAAACCGCAGCAGCTTGACCTGAAGAGCGAAAGAAAGCTCTCCGATTTCATCAAGAAACAGCGTGCCCCGGTGAGCCGCTTCAACACGGCCTCTACGCTGCATATGTGCTCCGGTGTAAGCCCCTTTCTCATGGCCGAAGAGTTCCGCTTCGAGCAGGTTCTCCGGTATTGCCCCGCAGTTGATCACCACAAACGGATGATTTTTGCGCCGGCTCAAACGGTGGATAGCGCTCGCCACAAGCTCCTTACCTGTTCCGCTTTCACCAGAGACCAATACCGGGACATCGGTTGTCGCCACTTTGCGGATGGTCGCAAAGACTGTCTGCATTTTGGGACTGGCACCAAGAATGCCCTGGAAGGGCTCATTGCCACCCCTCGACTGTAGCTCCTGTCGCTCCTGCTCGAGTGCCGCCAGATAAAAAGCTCGCCTCAGGAGAACTTTCAACTCTTCAATCTCAAGCGGTTTATAGAGGAAATCGTACGCGCCGTCTGTCACGGCCCTCAACGCGTGTTCCTTCTCGCCCCTTCCCGTTGCTATGATAACTTTGATAAGCGGATTGATGGAGAGAATATCGGCCAGTGAGGCAAATCCCTCCTCAACACTTGCCGGCCACGGCGGCAGACCAAGATCAAGGATAACGACCGGCACTGTGCGTGTGCGGACCACATCCAGTGCGCTTTCCCTATCCTCGGCGAGGAGTACCTCGTAATCCTCTGCCAAAGCCCATCTCATCTGCGTTCTTAAATCTTCGTCATCGTCGACAACAAGTAGTGTGGATTTATCCACGTTTCCTCCAGTACGCCGTCAGCTTTTATCCCGGCCCCTTCTCGTGCCTCCATGAACGGAATGTGCGAACAAAGGGCGGAGGTCGCACTTTTGCAGCCAGTTATACAGCCTTCGCCCCTCCCGGCAGTAGCACCGTGAATATAGATCCTGCTCCAAGTTCGCTCTCAACTTCTATTCTGCCGCCGTGCGCCTCCACAATGGATTTGCAGTGGAAGAGGCCTATTCCCATGCCCTGTTTCTTTGTGGTGCTGAAAGGCCGGAACAGATGCGTCTTCACGAATTCCGGGGACATGCCGCAGCCATTGTCGCTCACGATAATCCTGACCCAGCCATCCCGAAAATCGGTCCGTACCTTGATCTGCCCGTCATCCAGAATAGCATCATGGGCGTTCATCAGCAGGTTGATCACAACTTTTTGTATCTGTTCAGAATCGATCTTGATCGGTATCCCCTCGCCAAATTCCCGTATAACGGGAACTTTAAGGCACGTGTCGAACTCCTCGAGCGCTCCCTCTACGAGCTGGTTCACGTCGGATTCTTTCGGAGATAGCTCCAGCTTCTGACTCAACAGCGAGAGCCTTGTGCACATGCCGTTTATTTTTGAAACGCTCTGGGAGATCGCCTTCAAGGCGTCGCCGCGGAATTCTGCGTTATCGAAGTGCACGGGCAGGTTCTGCGTTACCAGCGAAAGCTTTGAAGCAAGATTCTTTAAGTCGTGCATAAAAAAAGCAGACATTGTTTGCAGAGCTTCCAGTTCTTTCACCTGTCGTAGACGTTCGGAAAGCCCGAGGCTCAGAAGGGTGGCGGCCGCCTGATCGGCAATCGTTTTGAGCAGGTCATAATCCTCCGGCGAAAGAGCGACATCTTTAACCTTATTGCTCAGAGTCATCAATCCCACGAAACGGCCCGCCGCTCTCAGAGCAACACAGTATCTGATCCGGGCCTCCTCAAACACATCCACGTGTTCCTCCCGCAGTTCCTCAACCTGCCTGTCGGTAGAGCCGGCCAGGTGAACGGGCATGTCACGGTCACGCATCACGCGCGCCAATGCCATGCCGCTCTTGCCGACCAGTTTCAAGCCGTTTACATCTGCCTCTGCGAAGCCGGTGGAGCCGGAAAAATTGAGGCGGTCCGTCTGCTCGTCAACACGCCATATGCTGACCGAAGGAACTTCCAAGGTCTCTGAAACCATGCGCGTGAGAATTGAGCAGAGCTCCCGGGCCTGCGTGAGCGCTGCCGTCTTCTGCGTAAAATCTCCCCAGACCCGCTGGTAATCATACAAAGGACGTCTGAAATGGCGGCTAACGAACCTCTTCCTGCGCAGGCGCATCCGATCCGACAGAAAGAATACAGAGAGCACCACAATCGCGGCAAGAAGATAGAACGCAAGCAGCGGAACCACTGCCGCGCCTTTCCATCCGTAAAGAACGCGGGCCATGAGGCCAACCAGGACAAAGTACAAGCCGGCGAGCACAAGCGAAAGGGAGTTATAAATGGCTGCATGCGAGACATAGAAGTCGAACCTGAGCACCCGTGCCCTGCAAAGAGAAATAACGATGAGCAGATCAGCGAGAATGAGTACCGTTACTTTGAGAACGTCAAGATTGAGGCTGAAGAATCGATAGAGGAGGAGCTGGCTGTCGACGAAAATGCGGATTCCAAAAAGGCTGCCGACCCCGAAAACCATGAACTTAATCTGCCAGCGCGCTCTCCCGCTCGAATAGCGCAGGGTGCGCTCCAGGTTCATCAGGATCATGACCGCAGAAAGCAGAGATAACAGATTAAGGGCGTAGCCGGCCCAACCGATCCTTAAAAATACTGCCTCGGATTCGTTAACGAGCGGTTTGCCCGACGTGAGGGAATTGCTGAAGAACGAGGTCAGAACTATGGGGATGATGAATGCGGCTAAAAGAACCCACTTCCACCGATAGAGAAACTCTTTATAATTGCCGCGGCCGAAACTGAATGAAAAGATAAGCCAGATGGCGGGCAGTAAAGATCCGACCGCGATCTGCAAGAGTCGCCATCGCATGAAGGCCGACAACGTTCTCGCATCAAGGCCGAAGCCTGTAATCACCGCCTCAACGGCGCAGGCAACCAGGGCTGCAGCAAGGACCCGGTGCACAAAAACGCGCGGGTCAAGGTAGAGCACAAAAAGCGCAACGCCTGCTGTCAGCAGCGCAGCGGCGAAGCAGATAACCGTCTCAAACGACATCGAGAATAACTGCTGCGCCACTCATGGACGTTTCTCTCCTTTCCTCAGCCCCCATACCAAAATCACGAGCATCAACGGCACCAGCAAATAGAAAACAAAACCGCCGGAATGGTGTAGCCAGCTATCGGTAATAAACTTGGGATCCACATAAATAGAGAGAAGGCTTAACGTCACTATGCGTAAACCGTTCTTAAAAATCGTGACCGGCAGCATCGCGGCAACCAGGACAACTTTCCTCCACCCGGTGTGAAGGAAGAGGTGGGCGGCCAAAACCCCGGTGATGACCGCCGCGATGCTCGACCGGATGCCGCTGCATTCTCTTGCCACTTCGATTGCAATGTTCGGCAGCTGAAATACAAACCCCTTTCTAATATAGTCGGTACCGGTCAGCTGAAAGAGCCATTCGGTGAGCTCGGCTGACGCTACCTGAAGCCCATTAATCAGCCAGTCAAACGGGATCCGTGGTACGGGCACCGCGAAAAGGAGGAAAAACAGTGGAAACTCAGCAGCGCGAAAGGCAGAGCCACCGAACAACAGAATAAAGCCGCCGGCAAAAAAGGCTGCGCTGCTCAGCGTGGTGAGGGAAGCAAAATCTACCGCGCCAAGGTCTTCTTGAAACAACCCTGCGAGTACATACAACCCAAGAGCTCCCGCCATTACAAGACTTCCGGGCAGCACCGCCCACGTGCACTTTTTGAGTATGGCATTCCGATACTGGAACAGAAAATAGGCGGTCACGAACGGCACCAGGAGTATGTGCGAATAGTAGTCGCTGCGATCCGCTGCGCGCATGATCCTGGCGAGCGGCTGCCATGCCATGAGAAGAGCGAGGGCTGCAGAAAGAACCAGCAGCAAAGGCCGGACTGCAGCCCCTGAAAGCAAAGAGCCGTTGCGGGTCGACTCTTGCACGTCGCTGGCTGCTTCTTGCTGATTCATATAGTATTTCTGCCCCTGCGTCGGATCATACCAGGCTGAGTAATGCGAGCCATTGCCTACCCAGGCCTAAAGATCGATGACTCCGGTCAGCGCTATTTCTTCTTCAGATCTTCCTTAATCCGTCGTATGTGTCCTCTACCCAAGCCCTTCACTTCGCAGCCAAGTTCAAGGTACCGGCGTATTTTACTGTCGTCGAGGATGCAGAAACAATCGATCACAGCGATGGGCCGTCCCGCGGCTTTCACAACTTCGTCCGGATCGAGAGCAAGGTACGGTTCATGTCTGACAGCGAGAACGAGCGCGTCAATGCCTTTGAGCGTCTCAGGTAACTCTTTTTGCACGCGCAGATCCTTCAGCTTCTTCTGGTTTCTAAAGAAGACGCTTCTGTTACTATCGGGGTACGTCTCCTGATTCTCGAATTCGTACCAGTGGTCGACGTAAGGATCGTGGACCCTGATTTCAGCTCCCATCTCAGCCAAACGGCGGATAAGAATCTCTGAGCCGCTATAGCGTGTATCACCGACATCTTCCCTGTAAGAAGCACCGAGAATCAATACCTCGGCCGACGCTATCGGGACATTCATGTTCCGAAGTGCATCGCGCACCTGCTGAGCAGCGTGAAGCGAACGGGTATCATTTATGTCGATTGCCAGGGGCGTAATCTTGAAAATGTCGTCTTCGAATCCGAGGATATGCCTGTATGCCCATACGCCGAGACCCCCGTCCTTGGGAAGACAGTACCCTCCGATGCCCGGACCGGGGAAGATCATGTTGTTGTGCGTGGGGCGCATCTTAATTGCCTTGATTACTTTCATGATGTCCACCCCGTTTGTTTCAGCAAAAAGGCTCCACTCGTCCAGGAAGGCCAGGATCGTCGCGCGGTAGCTGTTCTCCATAATCTTTGCCGTCTCCGATTCTATGGGCCTGTCCAGGACGGTAAGCGGGAATTTCTTTGTGTTAAGCACCTCGTTTAAGAACTTCTCAACCCTGTCCGTTGCTTCCTGGCCGACGCCGCTGCATACCCTCCAGAAATCCCTGATGGAGGCAACATAGTCTCTGCCGGGCATGACCCTCTCATAGCTGTGGGCCAGCAACGGATCGGTTTCGATGCCCCTTTGCCGGAATATCTTTCTCATTGCGGGAAAAGCCACCTGCTCGGTCGTTCCCGGGGCTACCGTTGTCTCTATGAGAACAAGCGCATTCGGTTTAATGCGTCTCGCAATAATATCAAACGACTCTTCAAGTGCGCCCATTTCAACACTTCCGGTTCGCACATTGCCGAGCTGGTTCTTGGCGTAGTCGAGCTGCACGTCGACAATTACAACATCTGCGAGTGAGAGCACATCATAGGTAAAGGTGGCGACAAGCGTTTTCTTGTCAACCACACACCGGCGGATCATGGGGTCCACCTCGGGATCCTCTGCCTTGACCGGTGAAATTCCGGTATTGAGAACCGGTATCTTCCAGAAGCTTCGCACGCTGGGCCGCTGCATGCCTATGACGAATTTAGATGGCTTCCCGTTCGGACCGGTCGTATCAGCAACGATTGCCGCCATGACCGCACCCACGAAGCCGAGACCCATGACCACCACGATCTCCTGGCCGTTTTCCTGTGCTCGTGCCGCTAATGCCTGAATCCTTGCGAATTCTTTCTGGTAGTCTTCATCCTTCGGCAGAGAGTATTGGATACCATCGGGACTCGAAGAAATTAAGTTATTCATCCGTTCTCCTTTCAATATTTATCCTCACGTGGATTTGATGAAAAGTCTGTCTCATTTTCCTTCCCGCTCTGGTCACACACCCGCTGGATTACGCGAAACCTTATTGTGCCAGACCGAGAGTACCGCTAACAAGAGGCTCTCCGTCTTGTCTTAATCCGATGATTTCTATTCTACTACGGTATTTCCGTCACGAGCAATTTCCTCTTTAAGAACCTGTAGATAGGACCTTCCGTACTTGAGGTCCGGCTCCAAATGATTCCCTTCGGCCCATTCATTCCACGATTTCACAAAAATAATCCTGCTCTCGTAAGGCTTGTGCATTATCTGCTGTACGGTCTGTCTCAAGTGCTGGCGAAATAGCTCGGGGGTGGATCTATGCAGGATGAATCCATCCTTACCACACCTCGGGCTATTATCCCAGTTCGGCACCACACACGGGTGAACAGATGACCGGGAGGCCTCTGGCGCCATGAAGTACGGAGACGCCTTCCTGTACGAATAAATATCCTTCGGAAATCCCGCTATTTGTCGTAGAAATCCTCTGATTCTTCTTGTACCTTTCATCTGCCCCATGGCTTCCGGGTGCCAATCTATAGAGGGCGTTGAAGCATCGAATCCGTCTTCGGCCGGGCGCCATGATCCGTTTGCTACCCCCACGAGATAGAGATCTTTAAAGCCATTCCTGCGAGCTAATTCTCTCCAGCAATCGGTCGTTTTTCGTGGGGCAGGCAAGTTACCCGGGCGATAAACCAGAAATATCGGTTTCTCATCGATTCTCATATAGCGTCTATCGCTGAACGCTTCGATCAGTTGATAGAAATGTCTCTCGTCATCTCCGGGGAGATACGTCTGCTCAATCAATATCCTGTCGGGAGATCCGTGCCATTTCCCCGTCCATGTTTCGTTTGCCCAGCATAAACAAAAAGGGAAATTTGGTTCGCCGCTTGACAACACTTCATTGAATGGCCGTTCCAGCAACCGTTTTCCATTACCGAACCAGTAATGATAATAACAGAATCCTTCAATCCCGTATTGGTTCGCCATCTGGGCCTGCGCCATGCGCGTCTCCGGCACACGCAGGTCGTAGAAGCCAAGATCAGCCGGCACGTGCGGCTGATAATGACCTGGGAACAAACGCTTTGCCTTCGCAACATTAGTCCATTCGGTGAAACCTCTTCCCCACCATTCATCATTTTCAGGGATTGGATGAAATTGAGGAAGGTAATATGCAATCGCCCGGACTTTTTTTGCCAGTGGCCCTTTGTCTACTACATCATCGTTCAGCATTCCGTGAATTGTCGATCCTTGTGAACCAGCATCCGCAAACCCTCCGGCATGGTGATGTTATTTATTTTTTCCGTGACCATCAGGACTTTTCTTTCGGCAGGAAGTACATGACTGTTTCAGATATTCCTTCCGTGTAATGCCTTAAGTACACATCATACTCCCCCTGAAAGGAAAGAATGAGTTTTGGTATCCTCCAGAAATGAGACTGATCGTGATATACAGATATGGCTAATTTCGGGCGGTACGTTAGGATTGTCTCTCTTGCGCCTAACAAAGCATCGTATTCTGCTCCTTCAACATCCATTTTTATGTATGAGACCGGACCACTGAGTACATCATCCAGTTTCACCGTTTCCACCATGGAGTCGCCTTCATCATCAAGTTTGTTTTCGTAGTTCGACTTGGAGTTAAATCTTACAACCGAGTTCGTCCGAGAAACAGCCTTGTTCAAGAAAATTATGTTCGAATAATTAGCCAGATTGCTTTTTGCTTTTTCATACTCGAGCATTGAAGGCTCTAGAAAATAGATTTTCTTATAATCGGGATTGCGGTGAATAAATTTCAACGTGGTATCTCCATCATATCCGCCACAATCGACGAAAACCTCATTCTTCCCGAATTTAACAAAGTCGTCAAAGTATTGCCCGTCATTATCAAAGCTGAATCCGCGTACGGCATCGGAGAAAAAGTTGTACCTGAAATCGACAAGTTTCTCGAGGGCGGTCCTGGATTCATCATCATGCAAAGTATCGTACAACCAATCGTATTCGCTTCTATTCTCTGTTATGTCATAGAAATTGTCTTTACAATGATCAGGCAGGCTTATCTGATCCGGAAAGAACAAAAATAGCTCCAGATAAGTCAGAACATTGGTGAAGCCATTATTCTTTAATCTGTCCAGAGCAGTTATTAATCTTGCGTTAATTACACAGGAAATTATCAAACAGTTTTTCTCGTCAACGTCGCGCATCTTCTTTATCGGGTAATTCCGATAATGTGTCTCCTGGGTAAAATCTTCTATGATGCCATCCAGTCGAATTTCCTTACCCTTAAAGAAAAGTATTACATTATCGGCGAATTCGTTTATGCCCAAAATGAACTTTGGTGTGGAGTTATCTAATAATTGCTCAAACAAATGCCGATTCTTCTCTATGATCCACTTCTTCCTGTCAATGATGTGCATTCTTAGTTTCTCCCCGATTCGAAAGAGCCTGTAGCCCAGCTCGAAAGAACCTGATGACGTTCTTCCTGTGCATTCACCTATCTGGAAAGCTTTTGTTTTACAGACGAAAGTTTTTCTCTGGCACTATTGCTCATGAAAGCTTTTGTCTTTATTCTCCGATTCTCAAAAACTCCCTTTTTTGAAAGGTTTTGCAATAACAGCTGACAACGGGTCATCGCAGGAAGATATTGGATGTGGGATTCCATAGTCTCAGCCACTGAAATTTGCCGTCCGTACGTTGCTTGCCAATAAGACAGGAAAAGATCGTCAAAGGCTATCTGATCCTCTCTTTCTTCTACGCGCTGGACGACATGTGGTTTCCGGACCCGATCAAGCACTTTTTCTAGATGAGATTTCCAACCCTCGGGAGCGTGATCTATTCGGACGGAATCTCCCAATTCATTGCCACGCTCTTCCCGCAAAGAAACGTCATCAATTAACCGGTGAAGTTCTGACTCATATTCCTCCAAAGAGGCTACATGTGTCCGACACCGGTTCAGCGACGGGTCGTCGGCTGACATGATAGCGCTTAACGGATTCCGAATTCCCATGCCTGCCATATTGTTCTGTACGGCCTCCAGCATGGACGTGATTGAAGCAGCAGGGAATGAGTCGATGTATACGTCCGAAATCGCGTGAAAAGGACGCAGATCGGACTGAATGCCGAGGGCACGAATCCGCCCGCTCGTGGCATTCTTATAATCACGCCAATTACCATGATCTTCGGGGCCTACTACAAGCATGACAGCATTCGGGTGTTTATCGAGAACGCACTTATGGACCTTCAAGAAGTCAACCAGGCCCAGGGAGCCGTACTTCCATGCGGATGCGATCGAAAGCAGTACGACGGAATCCTTATCGAATCCAAATTTACTCCTTAGCTCTTCACGATCAACAATGCTCTGTCGATCTTCGAGGGGAATCGGCAGGATCTCGGATTGCATCACGCCCCTTCTCGTAATCGTCAGTTGCTGCCCGGCTGGTCTGATATCCGCCACGATATCGGCAATACTTGCGCCCAACCAGAAACAGTGGTCTGCATGATTAAGCAACACAACGCCGGGACCTCCATCAACTCCGAAAGCCACAACCGGCAACGCGTCGTTAGGATCGGCATGCACTACTACAACGTCCGCCCATGTTCGTGCCATAGCGCGAAGTACGGCAGCGCGATGCACAAGGCTAGACGATTCACCCTCGAGATGATAGACCCATCCGCCCGAACTTTCTGCGGCGCTTTTGAGCCACGTTGGAACTTCCTTGCACGGCATCGTCAAAACTATTCCGTGCACGCTGCCGTCCCTGGTGTTATTGATCCACCTCTCTACAAGCCTGGTATGCCCCCCGACATACCATGCTCGCGAAACAACATGCATTGTTTTCTTACGCGAGAAATGTGTATCAGTGAAGCGCAAACCGGGATCACATCGATTGGTGTCGATATGCCGGGCAATCAGATTGAGCGCCTCTTCAAGAGAAGGGCTCACGTAGGACCCCGTGTGGGATGCCCACGCAATTTTGCCGGCTATCTGCGCCGATACCATAGCTTCATTCAATTTTTTCAGCTGAACAAAGTTTTGCGTCATACCCGCGTATACTTCAAACATTTCACGTGCATGTTTCAACCTGGCGCGCAGCAGGTCAATGTCCAGCCCTTGTATCGGCCAGTCTTCCATTGCTGTCATTCCGAAGTTACTCCTGTCTTCCGTGGCTGCTTCCACGCTAATCTAAACCACCAACCACCCGTCGAAGGGGGCCGTTATCTGAACATTCGTCCAAATTTTTTAGTGATGAATTCTATCCCTTCAGGACCTGCGGCGCTGTGCAACATTTTCAGGTTGTAAAGGCCCACTGCTACCGTCACCACCCCGCCCGCGATCATCGCGACTGTGCGCGGCAAAAGAAAAACCGACGCAAAGACAACCGCCACTGCCGGCAGGAACACGAGCCCAAGACGTACATTTGCCGGTGACCACGCAAATCCCGTGACCCTTCTCGCAATGTGGAACATTATCCACCAGAATGCCACATAGACTCCAAAAAAAGCGACGCCTGCTCCGGTCAATCCCCAGGCCTGCATGCAGAGCCACACCAATCCCAGATGCATCCCACTCGCAGCAAATTCGGTCCAGAAAAAGAGCTTCTTGAGTTCCTTGGCTAACAGAATGAAACCCATGGGCCACGAGGCCACGCGCAGCAGAATGCCCAGAATTTGCCAGCGCAGAATATCCACCGCCGGGTAGAACCTGGGCGAGTAGAATACCTGGATGACCAGCGGCGCAAATGTCAACGTCGCCAGGATGCCCGGTACGGCGAGCAGCAGACCGATCTCTGCCTGTTCATTTACCAGGCGATTGCACGTCGTGTGATCATTCACTGCAGAGGTAAGGCGGGGATAGAAATCCGTTCCCATGGCCTGCAGAATAAAACTGGCATACACGAGTGAGAGTGCGGCCGATGACTGATAGAGCCCCACTGCCTCGAGGCCAAACTGGCGGACGATCAGCAAACGTATCAGATACGTCGCGCCGGCCGTCATCAGCCCGCTGGCGGTGAGCACCAACCCCAGCGTGATCAATCGGCGCACATCTTCTCCAATTTCCTTTCTCCCGACCGTGACTCGCTCTACCCGGATCTTCCGTGCGTACCACCATGACGTCAGGAGGGTTATGGCAGCAGCGGCCACGAGCGAGCCTGCAATGCCGCGCTCTCTAAAAAAAATGATGATCCCCACGCTCAGTATCGTGCCCAGCACCCCTCCGATAATGCTTATCCGCGCGAGATCGCCAATCCGTCGCATCCCTTGAATGAGGGCCGCCTGACCTCCCGAAACAGCCCCAAACAGAATCACAAGCGCCAGCACGCCAATCTCGGTGGCATGGTTCGTATTCCCGAATGTTATCGCGCAGACGGGCTCCCGCAACAGAAACAGGCCGAGAGCACCCGAACACCCCAAAACGAGCGCCACCAGCCGTAGCGTCTTAGCGGTACGCGCTATGCGTATCCGGTCCCCTATCCCGACTGCCTCCGCAATCTGACGCACCCCGCTGCTACTGATGCCCATATTGGACAACGTGGCGGCAATCTCGATAATCGAGCCGTAGAGACCGAACAGTCCCACTCCTGCGGGTCCGAGAAACAAGGCGTTAACCTTCACCTGCACCATACGCGTCAGCACGTTGACTACCGAGGACCCCCCGATGATCGTGGAGGACTTCAGGATTTGCCCGTACGATTTTTCACCGGCCATAGGCGATGTTCCTTCGATCGCCTCAGTCACGGATGCGGTGTGCACCATATCAGCTTCCTCTGTTCGAAGTCATACCACTGGTCCTTAGCCCGGCGTTTAGTCGCAAGGAACCGGTAACTCCTTCTCTCTGTGCCGACGTCAAATGTGGCCCCATCGGGAGACTCAAGACCGCGTCCGCCAACTCCTCAGCAAGCGGAAAGGTCCCTTTGACCATTTGGAAATCGGCGTAAGCACCTGAAAGGTGCGGTGGCACGGGGTAATGGATCAAGGTGCCGATCCCGGCGTCGGTCAGCTTTTGCTGCAAAACGTCACGTCGCTCATGTCGAATCACGAACAGATGCCACACCGGATCAGCCCAGCCCGGCACGTGCGGCAGCGTCAGACTGTTCAAATCCTTCAACTCCTCCTGGTAATGGGCTGCAACCTCCCGTCGCCGGCCATTCCACTCATCCAGTTTCTTCAGCTTCACCCGCAGAAAGGCAGCCTGCAGTTCGTCCAGCCGCGAGTTGAACCCTTTGAAGTCGTTGTAGTATTTTTCCTTTGATCCGTAGTTGCGCAAAGTGCGTACCCGGTCTGCCAGCTCAAGATCGTTTGTGGTTACTGCACCGGCGTCACCGAAGGCCCCTAGATTTTTTCCCGGATAGAAGCTGTTGCCTGCGGCGTGGCCGACAGAGCCTGTGCGCCTCCCCTTGTAGCGTGCTCCATGAGCCTGGGCGTTGTCCTCGATCACCTTGAGACCACGCTGCCGTGCGATGTCCATGATCGGATCCATGTTTGCAGGCTGGCCGTAAAGATGGACTGCCATGATTGCCCTGGTGCGCGGCGTCACGGCCGCTTCTATTCTTGCCGGATCGATGTTGTACGTTCTTGGGTCCGGTTCCACCGGCACCGGCTTGGCCCCGGCATACGAGACTGCCAGCCAGGTGGCGATGTACGTGTTTGACGGGACGATGACTTCATCGCCGGGACCGATGTTCCAGCCTCGTAGAATAAGGTGAAGTGCTTCCAGGCCGTTACCCACCCCCACACAGTGACTCACGCCGCAATAAGCGGCGAACTCGTTCTCGAATGCTTCGACTTCCTTTCCCAACATGTACCGGCCCGAACGCATGAAGCGGAAATAGGCTTCATCCAGATCGGCTTTCAGTTCTTCGTAAGGTCCGGCAAAATCCAGGAAGGGGATGTTCATGAATTAGGCCCGGCTACCGCAAGCAGATATTCGGAGTACTCCCTCAAATAATCTTTTTCGTCGTAAATGTCTGAGGCCAGCGCCAGGCATACCGATCCCGATGAGAAATTATCCATCTCTCGCCAGATCATAGGGGGGACATGGAGGCCGTAGTAGGACCGGTTAAGGTGCATGCGGCGGTTCTGTTTTCCGTCGTAAACAATGACATCAAAGCTACCCGACATTGCGATCAGGAACTGGTGACATGTTTTCAAGGCATGGCCCGCCCTTTCGGCGCCGCCCGGCACATCATAAAGATAGAAAATGCGCTTGATATCAAAAGGTACGTGTCGCAGCGCCTCGACAAATGTCAGGTTGCCGCGAGGGTCGGTTATCTTGGGCAGTTCAATAATGTTGCAGTCTTTGACCGTGATCATGACTCACCATCCTTCGCAGCTAAATTTGGAGACGAGTGGAACTGACCAACTTAGAAAATATGTGTGTTACGTAAGCAAGTGTGAAGCCCCTTGCTGCCTGAACCCAATTTGCACGCCTGTTGGATGCCTGAGTGTCCAGCAGAATATAATCAGCGCCTAGATCCTTCAGGGCATATATCGTCTCCGATTGCAGTTTCATGTGCCAGCCTCTTCGCGTCTTATTAGACACAGCCACGGCTCCGAATCTTGCAACGCTTTTGTCAAGAATCTTTACCGGGTACGATGTGGTATGAAACCCGTCCGGTGGACCGGCCCCTTCCGCCGGTACCAGGACCAAATCGGCGAATCCGCGGACTGAGTTCTCTATAAATGTGGCAAGGTAGGCGTCGGCTGTCTCCTGCTTAAATGCAATGTCCGCATGCAGCCTGTCCCAGGGGTTTCGCATCTGCATGGCAACCGCTCTTAGATTCTCAATATCGTCTTCGATTGCCTTTCTTACCTGATACCGTTCATGTGAATAGGAATCGACATTAGAGAGTGTCTGGTGAAGTCGCGTCTCTGTGAGTCTGAATCCGCACTCGCAGAAGGCCTGGATCAGATAGGTCTCTTCGGATGGAATCTGCATGAAGTAAAACGTATCCATGTCGTTCGAGATTTCTGATGCCAGTTGCAGCATTGCCTTCTTCAGCAGACCGTAACTGTCATGCGCATAGAGAACGGTGAGTATTTTGTGCACCGGGATACCAAAGTGTTTCGTGTCCCAGGGGAGCGGTTCAATCAGCACAAGATGAGGCTCATTCTCTACGAGGATCCGTCTGACGATTATGGCGCCCCGGTTAATCTTCTCCAGCCAGGGAGACAAAACGGTTTGGACGAATATCGCATCCTGATCACGATCGCGGATAAAGCTGTAGGGTGAATAGAAGAACAATCTATCCTTGCATTGAGAAAGCATCTCAGAGTAATCTGTCACATAGCACCTTGGCGCATTATTCATGCGGACTGACCGGTTGCGCGCCGAAGTGCATCTCTAAACCCGGCACACAGTTTGTCAATGTGTCCATTCTCCGCGATCTCTTCTTCTAGCCCCCTCGGAAACTTCTTCGTTCCGTATATATGGGTGAAGAATGATGAACTTATTGGAAGAGAAAATCAATCAGAAGAAGGAAAAAGAAGAACCTGTTGCACTGGATCATCAAAGAAGGTGCCCGAAAGCTTGCAGGCAGCCATTGACCACGAGGTGTGCTGACTAGAACCGCAGCTTAACTGGCACCACGCGCCTTTCGCCACCATGCGAGGCCTCCTAACCCAACCAGTAGCGTCAAGAGAATCCCCGGTTCCGGAACTGGCCTCTGTTCCAGCTCATCCATATACCACCAGTGCGGATTCGGACCCAACCCTGCCCAGTCAAGCTGTCCGAGTTCGCCAGGACTTCCTCCGCTCACGGTCCACCGCTCGAGCTGTGGAGTAGTGTACCAACTGTTACTCACGTAAATGGCATCAATCACGCCGCCGTCTGATAGATCGTAACCTTCAAGAGTCACAACGTGGGCGTTCTGAGCAGTCCAGAGGCCGAGCGCTATCCCGTCGTGGTCTGCAATCGTCCCCTGGATCTTTGCCTGAGATATGGGCAGAAGCCCTTGATAGTAGTTTTGCCAATTGACGTCCGGCAGGTAAGTCGAGAAATACCATTGCATGCCGTCCGCAGTAGTGCCTCCGTTGTTGTGCTGAGCATACGCGTCAAAGATTTGCTGCGCAGTCATGCCGTTACCCCATCCGGTCTGCACGATGACATTGGCGTCGGCCGCCATGTAGCATAGCGAAAGACTTCCCTGATAGTCACCGGACCACGGGTGAGAAGCGTCAAACGCAAAGTAGGAAGTGTCGACAGCGTAAACAGGGATTGCGAGTAAAACGAGAACGACCAGCAACAATGGTGAAAACTTCATGAAAGCCTCCTTTCTGATCGCTATGGATAATCATAATGCAGAAAGCATCAGTGTCAAGAGACTCAACCAGTAATTTCTCCGAATTCTGCGGTGGCCGTGAGAAACGGCGTTCCCTGGTTCGATTCATAATGTCGCTTTAGGAATTATGCAACGTTAGAAGCAACGTCCCGTCGACTATTTCATCCTGGCTATCTTCGCTTCGTCCGACGTAGCACGTTTTATGATAGACGCGTTTTGGCCAGATGCCTAAAGTAATGGGCCTGATATTTCAATTCTTTCAGAAGGTCAAACATGCCCGCTTTCCACAAGAACGACTTCACGTTATCCTTCATTGTCCGTGTGGGGTTGATCGGCCACTCCAGTAATTCCGGCCACATATAGCGAATCATCTCTCTGAATAAGACCGGATCCCTGTATTTGGTATACTTGCCCTCGACTCCCAAAAAGATCTCGTAAAGCAGATGGCTGTCATAAGGGTCGACCTCCTCAAGCGCAATATCAGATTCTGAATTTCCGGTCGTCCCCCAGTTTCCCATCGTATGCTCCCAATAGAGAAGCGTCAATACATTGAGGCCGTACTGCTCTGCTACGGGCAACAACTCTGCAGCTATCTGTTCACCCTGCTGTATCGCATACCGGTCCCCTTTATATCCCAGCTTGTAGGCCATGCGATAGCCGTTCACATTTTTCGGCACTTTTCCATAACGCGTCCGGCCGATCTCACCAATTCCCAGGACGTTTACCTTCTCACCATGATTTTTGTAGTATACATTGTAAACGGTAGGCAATATGCGTTCTGTCGCAAAAAAGGTGTTGCTCAAGAAGATTTGTCGGAAGTCGTCATCCACCTCGTTGGGAACATCGTGTACATGAAACGGGACCCCGATACGCTCACACATCTTCATCGGTAGCGAAATGTCCGGATGGCTATACCCTAAACCCTGGTTGTTGATGAAGTAGTATATTTTCTCCTTGACACCTCTGGACGCCGCCAGAAGGGTCCTGCTATCCGTTCCTGCCGTGACGGCCACCATAAGCGAGTGCCGGTGTGCCATGGCTCTCATGGTTCCCTGAAGAAAAGAACTACTCTTGGATACGGCTTCCTCTAAACTCAACTGTTTGATGGGTTCATTCGGCCAATAACGACGGGCTACGCGGTGGTTGAGGTCGAGGTAATGATTGGGCAGCAAGTGCCTTACACCCTCATAGTATGTTTCGTCGCCAATCCATTTGCAATAGGGATTCCATCTGGAGTTTTTCGAGTGATTAGCGAAAAATTCCATAAATTCCCTATCGGTTGTCGGCCTTAATTCAGGATCCGCGAATTTGACGATCAGGTTTGGCTGAGAGCCGCATACAATCTGATTATCCTTCGTGCAATAATATATTTCTCTTAGGGCGAGGGCGTCGTGCAGCATGACAGCATTGCTGCCATCGCTATAGAATACTGCATAAATTCCGACATACCGTTTAAGCCCGGCAAACAACGTTTCCGGCGTCGCCACGTTAGCGCTGATATCGCTCAGGATCTCGGCGTTTTCTTTTTCGGGTCCAGTTGGGTCGTAAAGGCTGCCAATCAGGGCTATACTTTTCTTCTGGTCTTTAGATAGGGTTAGCTCAAGGTCAGGATGAGCGTACAGATAGTAATTATCTATTTTCAGGCACTTCCATTTGGCAAGCGCAGGGACCGGGGCCTTACTCAGAAGAAATTGGCGCCGAAAATGAAGGTTTTCGTTCATCTGTCCCTCTTCATGATATCTGCGACCGGAAGGTCTGCCCGGCAATGATTTCCCTCAGCCTGACTGATGCCCTCATGGTGAGGACATCAGTCCGAGAGAATTGGAAGTGACTTGTGGTTGGAAAAATTCGAGGTATCGAGTCTCGATCAGGTTTGAAGCAAGAGATTCTTCGGAGGCTGCAGCTTCGTTAAGGGGTGCTCAATATCCGAAGGTTTGTCGGCGCAGGCAGTGCTCCACCCTGGCCGAACTCGTACGCCCCTGCGTCCGGGGCGTTACCGTACAGCACTATAACGCCATCTGACTTTTTGTAGAGCCAAACCGAATCTCCGTTTGTCCATCTTATGGAACTGGCCAGGTTTATAGTATTTCCCGATATGGATGAGATCTGTATTACATTGGCAGCGCTCCCCACCGCTATCCAATCGGCTTGAAGTACACCCGCCGGACCGTAGGTGCCGTCTTGAAAGTAGCTTGCATTCGCCACGGTGATAGATGTGCCGGATCCTGTTGCTGATGTAACGGTTGTCAAAGGACCACCCTTGTCTATAGCCGGGCTATTTGATTGCAGGTCTAGATTAGGCAGTGTCGCATCTGTTTTGTCGGCTGGAGGAGTGGCGCTGGCGTTCACAAACTTGGGGTCCCCTTGCGTATCACCATTCCAGTTATTGGCGAATGTCTGATTCGAAGTGCTCCCGCTATGGACCTGATGATTTACAGAATAGAGGTTGTTCTTCACCTGATTCCCGGTATTCGCAGAAGTGCCAAACCAGATGGCGCTGTCTTCCGAACCCCCCTTATAACCTGGATCGATATTGTAGCCTGAGTTGAAAATCGTGTTATTGTAGATCTTATTATACGATCCAATGTCGTACTGACTTCCCTGGCTTACATAACTGTACGTGCCCAGACCGTAAGCGACGCTGTGATAAATTTTGTTATACCGAAAGATGTTGTAGCTCGTTGACATCGCCACGCTGCCCACTGTCGGGGCTGCATCATTGCAAGGCCTCGCCGCGTACCCGAATCGATTACCTTCGATCAGCGTGTACCCGCTGCCCGCAGCGACACCGTCCAGATAGAGGTTTCGGTGTCCACGACCGTTTGACCACGCCTCGTTGTGTAGATAATTATTACGTACCGTATTGTAGCGGCTGAAAACCCCCATGACATGATGGCCGCCGTGGAGAAGGGTGCAGTTCTCGATGACATTATGGCTGGAGGCATCTGCCCCATTTTCTTCATCGCCTATATCTAAAAGTGTCCCCTTATCGCTTCCCGATCCATGGGCAGCAGTGCACTCTCCATATGTGGAGAATGTGGAGTGATGAATCCAATTGTAGGATGAGTTGCCGTATATGATCGAGCCTGCCCAATTATCCGTGCGTCCAGTGCTGAAACTGCAATACGCAATGATATTGTAATTTGAGCCATTCTCTAAAAACATAAACTGATCAAGGTTGTAAAAATTTATCCCCTGGACTGTAATATGCGATTTGCCGCTGAGTAATATTCCATAAGCAGCGTTCTGGATGGTAACCGTATCAGTGCCGTAGTTCTTGTAGGTAATGGGGCTCGTCGAAGTCCCTGAATTGGTCGGAACAATGTACGTGGTGTAGGTGCCGGCCTTGATATAAACCGTATCGCCGGCTCTCAGCGTCTGATTTGCCTTGGTAATCGTCTTCCATGGCTGGGCTACCGTCCCTGCATTCTGGTCATTAGCTGCGGAATTGTTTTGATCCACGTAATACTCGGTGGCCTGTGCCGAGAACGGAATGGCGATGGCCAACAGAAAAAACACCCAAACGTAAGCAGACATTACCATTCCTCGACTATTGTAAGCAGACATCAGTATTCCTCGCTTATTGCCCTACGACTCTTAGATTAGCCGGCGCCGCGAGATTAACGGGATTCGCTCCTCCTCGCAAGGGGTGAGGATAGGCCAGCGGAGATGCCCCACTATCCCATTGATTTCCCACACATCGGTAAAGGGTACCGCTGATGGGAGTTGAAGGGTTCGCTCCCACCATGCCGGTCAGATTTGTACAGGATTGATTCGTTGCCCAATACGCCTGCCCTGTAGTGCAACTTGAAGGGCGGCTGGAAGAGGAGCCGCACGTTACTCCCGGCGAACTCGTATTGGTGAAGAAATCGGTACCGGCATGGAGGGCTCCCGATCTACACAGGCTGCATGAATCATCTACATTCACGCCCAGAACGGCGCCTGTCATTCCTATTCTGTTATTCCAGTAATAACTTCCGTTCACATCCTGAGAATACTGTGGCGCGTTTGGTCCTGCATAGCTCACCGGGTTGGCGGATGCGGCACTTTCATCTCTGGTATTATATGACCAGCCGGACTGGGAATAATTATTCATAAAGACAAAAACCCTGCCTCCGCGCTGGTCGAGAGCTTCACCTGCACTTCCGACAAAGTTGTTCCCATATAGTTCTCCTCCCATGCAGGAATACTGTGCTCCCCAGTTTCCATGCATGTCAAAGAGTTGAGCGCCGTTTCCGCTTATGTGAAAAGTGTTGTACCGGTAAGCATATCGGCTGCCTTCCTGGCAATCAGAAGTCATCATTCCCTGTCCTGAATCGGTAAGGGTTATATCGTTGTCCTCGAAATACAGGTTATTATCTGCTTTTCCAAAGACGACACCCTCAAAATTGTTCCACTCACCATGACCGCTATTGACTCCCCCGCTACTGTAGGGCGAAGAAGGCGTCCTGAAGGGATACCAAGAGGAGCCAAACGTATTGCTGTCAATGACACCTCTGATACCACCATGGGTGATATAGTGATGCTGCGTATCGCTTGTCTCAAGATTCACAAAATTATTGTTGTCCACACGGACTTTGGTTTGATAGGAAAGGGTATTCCCCGAACTGAGGCAAATGCCGTCCGTACTGCTGCCATGAGCCAGATCGAATTTAAACCCGGATACTCTGAACGATGCATTCGATGAAGGACTAGATGGGATATACGAAATCATGCATGCCGACATGCCCCCGGTAATTATCGTGCTGGTCATTCCTGCACCTATCAGGCTTATTCCCTTGCTTATGCTCAGACCGGAACTCCAGGCGCAGCTTCCTGCCGGCACCGTAACGGTATCCCCGGTAGAAGCAGCGTTTATCGCTGCGGTTACATCTGTATAAGAGCAGCTTGCAGCCGAGTGCGTATCAGCGTAGACTTTGGCACTGTGTGCGCATAGAAAAAACGAAAAAACTGACACCAAAACCATGATCTTTCCAATTACCTTCATTTCTTATGCTCCTCCTTCGTGACGGTTCCACCAAGTCCTTTTGCAACTGCGATGCCATTCGAGAATTAATGGAAACCACGAGAAGAGGCACAAAAAAGGAGTCAACCTTTGTCTTTGCCAGGACCGGCTCTGATCAACGACTCAAACGGTAAGTATCTTCCTTAGTGTCATGATTCTATTGATAGTTCGCAGGCGTGAAACGCTCAATGATGCCAAAAACGCTCACCACCCGATACTAAGAAGGGCACGACAAAAGAACCAATTTGTAGGGAACCGTTGCCGTGAGCGGCCCTTCCCTCCAGCAAAAATAAGGCCATGGAGTCATACCTGTGCATGTAGAAAACATACAGGAGTGCAGGTATTTCCCTACAAAAGTTGGACAATTCAGAACTGAAAGTAAATGAAAGGGGCTGAGTCGGTTGCCCCCAGGGAAACAACACACAGAACTAAAGCCGTATAGCATAAAACGCGGGCAGGAACGCTCCGCTGAGCCATCCCCTCCGGCCAAGGGGTATCCTTGTTGACGAACAGGTGCGTTAGAGCCACCGCCACCAAAGCCATCAGTATATACGGTGACACCATTCGTGTGCCGCTGCGGTCCCAAGCGAATAACCGGCTGAAATACTGAAGGGCGAGGGCCCATGATTCTGCTCGAAAGAAAAGCCATGCCACTATGACCACGGAAAGCGTAAGACAACGCGAGAGCGTGGTCTGCATGACGACCACCCAGGAACGCTTCGGCACCATTGAAAACGGATTCAACGCGCTCCAGATCCTGTTGATGGCAAGGGAGACGCCGTGTATACCACCCCATAACACGAAGTTCCAACTGGCGCCGTGCCATAGGCCGCACAGCAGCATCGTCAGCAAAAGGTTCACATACGTGCGCACCGGTCCTTTACGATTGCCGCCCATAGGAATATACAGGTAATCGCGAAACCAGGTGGAGAGGGAGATATGCCAGCGCCGCCAGAATTCAGTGATGCTGACTGAACTGTAAGGCATCTGAAAGTTCTCCATGAACCGGAAGCCCATCATGCGCGCACATCCGATGGCCATATCTGAATAGCCTGAGAAATCGCAATATATCTGGATAGTGTAGCCCAGCAGACCCTGGAGTAACGTGAGCGCATCGTAGTTGCCCGGAGCTCCGAATATAAGATCGACATGCGGCGCGATACGGTCCGAAATCACGAGTTTCTTCACGGCCCCCAACGCGAATTGCGCAAGCCCGGATTCGAAGTCGGCCGCCGTGGCTCGCGTCCGCTTCTTAAATTGCGGCAAAAGCTCAGTGGCGCGATTGATTGGACCCGCCAGAAGCTGGGGGAAAAAAGCAACAAAAAGAAAAACATCCCGAGGGCTGCGGTAGGATTCTATATTTCGCCGGTACACCTCGATCGTGTAGGTCATGCTTATAAACGTGAAGAAAGAAATTCCAACGGGAAGAATTATAGTGTAATGCCACGTATCTGCATGCCACCCCAGGAAGGTGAGCCCCCACCAGACATTCTGGAGTAAGAAGTCGGTGTACTTAAAAAAGGCCAACACGCTCAAATTGGCAACGATGCTTGCCACGAGCAGAAGCTTACGCTTATGCCGATCCTTTACTTTTGCGAAGCCTAATCCGGCCGCGTAGCTGACAGAAGAAACAAAGAGAAGCAAGAGAACACACGGAACGCTCCATGTAGCGTAAAACACGTAACTGGCTAATAGCAGAAACGATCTCTCCACTCCAGGATCCCGAAGGCAACGCTGGATCAGTAGCACTGCGATAAAAAAGAATGCGAACTCGAAGGAGGTGAAGGTCATTGCAGACTCGATAATTTCTCAAACTGAGCCAGGAAAGCTTTCGTTGCGATCTGTTGACCATACAAATTCATGTGCACGAGGTCCCAGAAGTAATCATTCGAGTTCAGCTCGTCAATTTGATCTAGACGAATCCAATGCGATTGCGGCGCGCTGTGTTGGAGGCCGGCCAGAGAGTTTTCGAACTCACGTTTCGCTTCACTGGTAAGGAATTCCCTGGAATAAAGGGGAGAAACCGGGAGTACGACAACAATCGCTCTCCCTTGTCTTAGAGCCTTACGCAGCATCCGCGCGAACGCGAGCCTCTTGGGCCCGTCGAACGTGTGTTTGCCCTGAAAAACCCCACGCATGGCTGTGAGTCGGCGCAACACCTTGCCTTCGGACCAATCGCTGACTCTCTCTTTTATGAATTCTTCTTGAGCAGAAGCAGCCTGGTTGAATGGCAGTTTCGGTCTGGCTTCCGAATCGATCGGAGATACCGCGCCTGCAATTCTCGTTAGCTTTTCGCGAACCCCTGCCATAACGCCGTCGGACCGTCCAAGAGTCGGAAAGAGTCCCCTTAGATACGTAACCATGTGAAGGCTTAGCAAACGCTTGCAGAAAGGCCAGTCCTTCCGGCTCTGCCAGAGGTCTGTGATGGTTTGCGTTAGAGGCACGACTTCGCCACGGAAATCGCAAAGGAAATATTCATTCAAGTCGTAAGGCGAGATTACGAGGACTGTCAGGTTGGCGTGCGTCGCCCGATCCTGGAATTGCTCCCATTCAGAAGGCGAGGAGCCCGCCACCCCCCAGCCCTCGATTCTGAGATTGAGCACATCACCGATCCGTCTCCATGACAACCCTTCAGCCGCGAGAGACGATCCCGCCATGAATACGGAAGGTTCGTGCTTCCCCGGGCCGGCCACCCAGTGGCTACCGTGAGTCGTTCCGATTCCAAGAAATGCGATTATACAGTGGCTGACGATCGCGGTAAGTGAGACAACCGCGCATATGATTATGATCAACTGGGATCTTCGATTCATGTCATCAACGACGCTAAAAAGCCATTTGGGCGCCACGCCTCAAGAACCGTACGGCGTCGTAATTTCCGTAAACTCTCGCCCTAAAAACACGTCCCGGCATTGACGCACGTGTCAGCTCGCGATGCAGGAGGTAGGGATTCGAACCAACGCGGTTGAAGCCGGAGGCCGTGGTAACCGCCGCTTTATAGCCCGATTCTCTCAGCACCTCGATAAGATTTATTTCCGAATTGCGATATGCCCCGAACGGGTATGCAAAATAATTAACCTTTTTGCCAGTTATATTCTCCAATCGCAGCTTATCCTCGAGAATTTCGCGCCTCAGTTGAACGCCGTCCCGAAGGTCGGACAGGTTGCAATGATTCAGTGTGTGGCCGCCGACGGTGGCTCCTTCGGCAGCAATCCTTTTCACGTCTTCGGAGCTTAGTCCGCCCGTAATTTTTTGATTGGTTATCAGTTTTGAAGATATGAAATCGGTCTCATCTTCTTCCGACAGGTCGACAAAACCGGATGACACAAAAAAAGTGGCCGGTAACCCAAGCTTGTTCAGAATTGGCAGCGCATCGGTGACCCAGCTCCTGTACCCATCGTCGAAGGTTATGGCCACATTGATCTTTTCCGACGATAACCTGCCTGAGTAGAAATCATCGAGACTCACTACATTTGTATTTCGTTTCAGGAAACGCAGGTTAGCCTCGAAGCAGTCTACCGACTCAGGCGGAATATCATGAAAAGCTGCAAACCTTGCCACGGGCTTACGCTGAAGTCGGAGAATCATATTTCTGACTCTGGAATACCCCAACCTGTAAAGCAACAGAGACAGCCAGATCCTGTCTACGCATCCGCATACTACCGCGCACGGCCGGATGACAGGACCGTCAAAGGTTCCGGCGACTTTTCAGGGCCTCTCATTTTGCCATTCACTTCTCGTTCGGCGTTCGAACTGCGCAAGATGACCGCCGTAGAAGAGACTGCAAGGAAAAGTAGAACTGCCGTCAAATGGCTCGTGAATGAATTAATGGAAGATTCGGTAAAATTGTGGAGAAGGGCCATCAGCAAGAAGCAAATCCAGAGGCTCGCCCAATCATGGTCGCGGGCCAGCATTCTTTGAGCTTTCCGTCCGGATGACAGCAGGAACATCGAAACGAACAGGATTCCCGCAAATCCAAGGTTCAATACCACCTCCAGATAACCGCTGTGCGCTTCACCAATGTCATGGGCCTCGCGGGCAGAGGGGGTCCAGAAACTTTCGAAACCACTCCCCAGGAAGGGCTGTTGCATGGCAACCGGGAGAAGACCCGTCCATATTTCTTTTCGTCCCGTCAAGGTCTCGTCCCGACCGAGAGTGGATGTAAAGGCTCCCAACGTTGATCCGCCTACAAAAAACGTAACAATTCCAAGGAAGATGATGAGCGCCATTATAGCCGTTAATGTGTTCGCTCCCAACTGCATCCGGTGTTTCTGGATCCATAAAAGAAAGGCAAAGAACGCCAATCCTCCGGCTAAAGATGCAACCGCAGTAGCGGACCATGCGCCGGTCCCCGGCCCTTTGAGAAGCCAGAGCGTCGCGAAGAGCATGAACATATCTATACCGGTTTGATACCGTCGGACGGCAGTCTCACGTCTTCGCCATCTTCTGACCAGGGTCCAGATAAGAAAAAAAGCAGAGATGACGCACAACCGGCCAAGGCTGTTCTTCTGCAGGGTGGCGCCTATCCACGTTGGGGCGCCGCTCCATCGACCATACATGACGCCATACATGGGGAAATACTTGATGAGGAGTATCGAGAAAGGAATAAGTACGTAGATTGTTCTCCTGAAGAGGCTGAGCATCGCCTGGCGTGGATCCTGCTCAGTTATGACGACAAACGCCATGACCAGCGCGATAAGTTCCCTGGTCCAGCGCTTTAAGGAAAGAAAAGGAACGTCGGACCAGAAGACGCTGGCGAACATGTAGCCTATCAGCAACAACAGCCAGGTGTTCTGTTTTACGGCACGGGACCAGGCAAACTTTCTCGAGAATAGAACGGCCAGACCCGCGCAGAGAAGTACGATCAAGAAAAATTGATCCCATGGGCTTCCGGACTCAGGGTTCACGCTTATCTCCCCGAACCACACCGCGAGGGGCTTGCTGGCGATCAGAAGCATCCAGATAGTAGGTATCCACAGCGCATGAGACACGCCGGATGACTGTTTACTCTCTAACCGAAGAAGAAAGAGCACAAACACCGCGCAGAGGATTAGTGCAAGGTTTGGAGGCATAATACGACCTGAGGATTATCCGGCTGAATTAACCTGTGTTGCGGGGCTCCCGATCTGTTTCAAAATATCGTCCATAATCTCCGCCGTCAGGAGAATATCTCGATAAGGTATAGGGAGCGGCGTGTTATCAGCCAGAGACTTGTAGAACGACGTGATCAAAAAATGGATCGCTGATTCTGCATGGAAATCGTTACCTAAAAACCTCTTGATACTCCGACAGCCGCCATTAAAATATTGTTTCGCATCATCAAAAGGCGGAATGAATTGATTGAGATAGCTCTTATAACTTTTTCCCGGCACTTTTATCAACATCTGGTGCTCATGATCGGCAATAAGGGACTTCTTGGGTCCATAAACCCGAAACTGGTGCAGAGCCGGACCCATCTGTGACGAGAAGGTAAAATATGCGGTAGTGCGGCGATTGCCCGATATGATCACGCGGAGCTCGTCGATGATACCCGTCTCGCCGATGTTTTCAAGAAATTGACTGGTGAATCCGGTTGCGACCACAGACACCTTCTCGTCCGGCAAATACTCAACTATTTTGCCGATGCCGTGGCTGATTATATTCTGCAGCAGTCCTCCGGGCAACCGGCGCACCCAGTGGTTACTGTCTCCCAGCAGAGCCTTTGCATACCGCTCGTCGCTGAATTCATAACAGTAGACGCTCTCCATATGCACGGGAGGGCCTCCCAGGTATCCTGCATGGATGAGCCGGCGCATATCCCTTGCCACATGCATAAATTGAGTCTCATGGCCTACCGTGAGCTTCCTGGTTCCTCTTTCAGCAATGCTGATCAGTTCCTTTGCCTCATCGCCGTTCAGCGTAAAGGGCTTCTCGACGTAGAGGTGACAGCCACCCTCAAGAGACTCTTTTGCCAGGGCGTAATGACTCTGAGGCGGAGTCGTAATGTGCACAACATCCGGCTGACAAACAGTCAGCATCCTTGATAACTCAGTAAAGTGGTGTTTAACACCGAAGCGCTCCGCCAATTGCCGCGCCATGAGCTCTTCCTGGTCACACACGCCTACAACCTCGGCGCCCTTAATGCGCCGGATCTGGCTCGCGTGCTTGTCAGCCACTTTGCCGCAACCGATAATGCCAACCTTGATCATCCTGCTCCTTCCGCCTTCTTCGCGTATGCGAAATAATTTTTCAATCCCTCAGTCATCGGAACTCTTGGATTCCATCCTAATAAGTTTTTTGCCTTCTGGTTCGAGTACCTGTTGCCCTTAAAATAGCAGGCGCAGACCTTTCTGTTAAACGCTGGAGGAAGTTGTCCCTCTGACCATTTTGAATATCTCTCCCAGAGATAGCTGAAGGCATAAAATGCAAAATAGGGCACGGGTATGGAGACGAACCTGCGGACGTACTTTTTGTACATGCGAAGGAAATCCCGGCTTTTCGGCAGATTGTCGTCGACTATATTTATGACCTCCCTTTCAATACCCTTACGTAAGCCGGCCAGAACGATCGCCTCTGCACAATTGTCCACATAAGTGAAGGGCATTCTGTTACCTAAGCCGAGGTGCAAGAACACACCGAAAGTGTCAATCCCTACTCTACCGGGAATTTTTGCTTTCCCGGGACCGATGGCCAAACCGGGTCGCACAAGCACATAGGGCAAGTTCTTCGTCTGGCCATACTCGAGCACTAAGTCGTCTTGCTTCGCTTTCCCGTACGCGTACGCGTCCCACCGCTCGACCAGGTCGGCGTCTATTTCGCATGATTCATCCAGCAAGCCGCCGCGCCGGATTTTCTCGTTCGAATAGACGGCGAGCGAACTCACACTGACAAACCGCTTAAGCGCTTTTTCCTGAAGGGCGGCGTCAATAAGGTTCCGGGTGGTTACCACCGAATTAAGGAAACAGCCAGGGAACGACTTCTCTACCCCCGCTGCAAGATGGTATATCACGGACACGCCGGCCGTTGCCCTCGCACAGTCGTCAGCGGAGAGCAGATTACCCTGCACGAAATCCAGCTCCGCACCGTCAAAACCGGACGCAATGGATTGCAAGGTAATCAGTTTGCTCGTGGGCCTCACAAAACAGCGTATCTTCTTAAAACCATAATTCAGCAATACCCGGACCACTCTTGCTCCGATGAAGCCTCCGGCCCCGGTCACCAACACCTGATCCTGAACACCCACCGTCCAGTCGCCGTTAATCGGTTCCTGTGAAATATCTGCGCCTTTCATCATACTGTTCTCTCATCACCCTGTGACGTATTTTTCCTTTACCAGGTCTACTCCAAAGCAAGCGAGCACTTTACCGAAATGATCGCAATCCTTTACCAGATACTTCATAAAGATGTGCTGACCGAACACCAATAATATGGGCAGGCCGAGCGTATAGCCGGTGATTGCCACAATGGACTTGATCAAAGTCAGCGGCTTCGATGCGGCGTTCTCAAATGCTACTTTCCCTCTCAGGAGCGCTCTCCTGGCCATCACCGATCTTTTCCACCGCTCAGACGGCACAATTTCATAGACGGGAGCCTCGTTACACCAGACAAAAGCGCTTCCTTCTGCGATCTTTCTCCGAAAAAAGTCGCGATCTTCCCCACCGCTGCCGTATGCAGGGTCGAACCACCTACCCTCTTTCTTAAACAAGCTCCTTTTTACGAGCGCATTTCCTGTTCTGGTATTGTTCCACTCCAACACTTGTCCAGTAGGATGGGTCGGTCTATCAAAGAAGCGCCCTTTCAGAACCCAGCTCGGTGGCTCCTTGTCAAAAATCGGTTTTACCGGGCCCAATACTCCATCGTGATCATAACGATCTATGGCCTTATATAGGTTGAGAAGCCAGTGCTCGGGGGGAAGCTCATCGTCATCTATGAAAGCGATGAGGTCGCCTTCAGCACCTTCGACAGCCTTGTTTCTTGCGAGGGCTATGTTTTGCTCCGGCTCCACATAATAGCTGACCGAAGTCTTCACCCGCAGCGTGCAGGATTCCACTGTCTGCCGCGCAGATTCCGATGTATCATTGTCCACGACTACAACGGAGTACTCGAAAAGCCCTTCCGTCTGCTGTTTTTCCAGCTTCGACAACAATTGCTTCAGCATTTCAGGCCTTCTGTAAGTGCAAATACAGACGCTAATATGATGTTGGCTCATAGTTACGGATGATAGTCCCGGTTGCATTTTTCATATACTTCCTCAAACGTTGAAACCTTGATTGCCCTTTTCTCCAGGTATGATAAAAATGACTCCACAGTCTCAAAATCAACAAGGTCCTTGGTATGGCCTATTGCGACGACAGGCCTGAACGTCCCTGGGTCTCGTTGATCTTCCCTGGATACCTCATCTATCATGCCGTTGAGTTCGGCTAATGTCATGCGACAAAAATCAAACTTCAATGGATACTGAAATCGCAGGAAATCCAAGAGCCGATTGAGCTTGCCGACCCCGTTCGGGACAGCCGCAAACTGTTTGCTTTCTTTGCTGACTCGCTTACCCGTGAACATTTTAAAGACAGGAACCATTTGCGTATGTATTGGCAATTCAAGCAGAGCCCCACGGACATCAGGGATATTGACGTCATTCGCGAATCTCCAGTAGCTGCCATTCCTGAGTGCCCGGCGGTAGTCCAGTCTATGCTGATGCCTGAGTCCTCCCTTGAACACGGACGAATCAACTTTTATTCCCCGTTCAGCCAACACGTTCGCTGCGCACTGCGTCGGCTGAAACAACCAGTTACCTGCCCGGAAAGAAAGGGGTACAAAATCAGCCTCGCCTAAGAGATTCTTGAAATAAGCAATCGACCGATCGACGATTTGACTTATTCGCTCTCGCGGAAGTGTACATAAATTATACTCGCTGTAATCCAGCAACCATTTTCCGTTCTCGTAACGGCCGTTGTACCACTGCGGATGCACGTGAAGCCCGAGTTCAAAACCGTCTTTGTAAAAACCGCGGATTTGCTGCTTCACCAAATCCATGGCCGGATCGATGCCCTGCGCGCCGATAATTTCCAATTCAGCAACCTCGATAAACGGTACGAAACGCACTCCGTGCTTCTTGAAGATCGCCCTCAGCTTCTCAGCCGGCTCATAGACCAGAGCCCCTAATGAACCTTCACCGTTTCCATATATCTCGTAATCAACTGTAAAGATACATTCAATCATTTGTGAACCAGCTCCGCCCATCCCGCGTTCACGCACTCAGCGATATGCTCAAGGTCTTCCTTCTTGAGGCCGTGGTGGCTCGGAACAACGAGCACCCTCTTTGAAATCTGCTCTGACACGGGGCAGTCACCTTTATAGCCGTAGTTCGCTGCGGCAACCTCGGGAATATCCTGGTACGGTTTGGCCGCGTGGATCTCTCTAGCGTGCAGGTAGCCGGCTATGTAGTCTCTTTGTTCAGAGGAATGAAAGATAATGGGGTACTGGTAACGATTATAGAACGCGCCCGGCCTTTCTGAGCACAGCATGTCGGCGTCCACCTTCATCGTCCGTGAGAAGAAATCCGCGTTGGCTCTTTGTCTTTCAATTAAAGAAGCAAGAAGCATAAGGCGATGCATGGCAATGGCAAGATCGGATCTGTAGCTTTGGGTAAGAACAATGGGGGACTTCGCGGAGTAGTCAGTGGTTTTGTTGTAGATGTCCCAGACCCGGTAACCGATAACGCCATAGAGAGGCTTACCGCGAAGCATCGATCGTATGTACGTCTTTGCGACGTGCACGCACTCATCTGCGTAATCAGGAAGAGGCATCTCAGCCACAGATTGGGCCAGCCGAGCACAGATGTCCGCGTCCATCGAAAAGAGCGCTCCGCCCTCGCCTACGGATAGATACTTGCCGGATCTGAAGCTGAAGACCGCGATGGTACCGAATGATCCGGCCGGGCGTCCATCAAACTCGCTCCCGAGGGACTGCGCGCAGTCCTCAATGATCGGCTTTCCTTGCGCCGCTTCCTGCAGGCTCGGCATGTCGCACAGGTTTCCAAACATGTGAACGGCGATGACTGCATCAACCTGGGAACGCTTTGCAAACAAATCTGCAGCGGACATACAACACGTCGCCATGTCGACATCTATAAATTGTGGATTACAGCCTGCAGTCTGGATTGCCTTGAACACCACAGGGCAGCAATAGAGCGGGACTCCAATACGCGCACCTGGAGGCAAGTCGAGCGTTCTGATGGCGGTGACCAGCGCCGCTCTGGCGGATCTCGTCGGAATACAGCTGGCCATTCTCGCTATGTTAATCGTCACGTTTTTTCGTCTGTGACCTACCACAGCAGTCAAACCACGCACGACGTCGCTTAATCCGTATTCCCACTTCTCCGTGGGTAATAGACCCATCATCCTGAATTCCCCGTTCTGTCCAGTTTATGGCGCTCGTGATCTACTATGTCGCCGCCTCTAAGAAAACGCACTGCAAGAGTGTAGGCAAGAGATTTCACGGGCCGAAGCGGGTATTTCCACATGTACCCCTGCTTGAGTTGCCCTCCGAGGTGCTCCTTGAATTGGTTAATGCCCTCTTCCTTTGATCCTTTCGGCGGGTTGATTCTCGCCCCTACAAAGTCATAACGCTGGGCCCCAAGCGTCTGAAATAACCGGATTGCTTCCCAATGGAGGAATTTATTCGCGCCCTTAAATTGCCTGTCGAGATTGCCGCCATAAACGGCGTATACGCAATGGTTGCTGAAAGCATAAACGACGCAGCTTTGAAGAGCACCTTCGTAATCGGCAATCAGGATCTTGCCATTTTCGCCGAGTCCGAGCACGTAACGCTTCAGAGACTCATAGTTCATAAATGGAAGTTTAGACCTTGCAAAGGTCTCACGTATAAGCGCATACACCGCCTCCAGGTCCTCCAGCCCCCCGGTGCGGACGGAAACCCCTTTTTTTCGAGCGCTGTTGATATTTTGGCGGGTGATTCTCTCAACGTTACGCCAAAGAGTATCTTCAGGCTGGCTCAGATCGACGATGTAGCTGCCGTACGGAGCAGCATCGGCCCCATCGGGGTACGTGCTAAAGATGGCGTTAGTGGTTGCAGGAATGACCACATCAGCGCCCGAAGATCGAAGGTACTCTATCGCACTGTTCAAAAACGACTTCTCCTCACCAGTCTCAAAACCGTCCCCCACAGCGATGGTCTCAACCCGGAAGCGAACCATTCGGAAGGGTCCCTTGCGCACAATTGTGTATGGCAGTACACATCGCAGGGTTCCGGACTCGTCAGTGCCCCCAATCCATCCATATTCGTCACCTACCGACTTAAGGAATGGTTCGGAAGCAAAAATCGGTAGGCCGGAGTGCCAATTAATGTCGACCTGGATTGCTCTCATAGTATTTCGTCCCTATTCGCGGTCAGCAGAGGTGCAGGGCCTTTTTAAAGTACCCGGCCAGCCAGTGCATCTGTTCTCTTCTTCTGAAATGAACAAATTCCGCTGAAACCGGCTTGGGAGCGCGTGTCAGCATTGCCCACAGATACCCTGCCGAAAGCATTATTCCTCCTAGAACACGGGGTTTCCTGCTCATCTGATACACCGAGCGGAACAGTTGCCACACAGGGTGCACCCCCATGGGATAATCGCCATAGCCGCTTTTGAATGTTGCTTTTAAGATGTGCTGTTTTGCTGTCCCCATCGGGCGGTGATGAATACAATATTTATCAATGAAAGTCTCAGTCCTCCACCCTTTCATCCTGGCACTGACCACTGCAACAAGATCAACCGCACCTGCTTTGAGCGGGACATACCCTCCAATAGACTCGAAGCACTTCCGCGTGAATAACTGGCAGGCGCCGGAGACATGCTCCTTCCGCGAGAAACGATAGTCATACTGTACGTTTCCTTCTCTAAACGGCGTTCCGGCGACACCCAATTCAGGATCTTGAATAAATTTGTTCAGTAAGAAATCAAAATATTCCGCGTCGAACGATATGTCTGCATCCAGGTTGCCTATGATGTCATACTGCAGATCTCTCATCTTTTCGTAACCGGCATTGAAGGCGTGCACTTTTGCGGCGAAGTGGCGTTCTGCTCGAGGAGGCATCCTCACCAGGTCTATCCATGGGTTGGCCACGCGGTATCTGTTTACTATCTCGTCTGTGCCATCGGTAGAGCCATCACTGACAATCACCCATCTGACAGGGAGTACCGCCTGCGCGATGACGGACCTGATCGTCAGCTCGATGAATGCTGCCTCGTTGCGCGCGGGTGTGATCAGGACGTAGCAGAGGGACATGGTGATAAAGGACTAATCCTGCCCCCGCGTAGATTGGACAGAATGCTCCAGAAGCATTGAGAGTGCGAAGAGCATCCACGCGTGAGACCACCGCATGTAGGAGATTTTAGATGTATACATGGGGAATGACTGGTAGTAGAAGTATCCACGCTCGTCCCACATGTGAGCCATGGACCATGTGAAGACCGAAAGAGCCTGCCTGAAATTGTCCTCATCCATCTCTCTGAAGGTAAGCAGCGTGATGATGCTCTGGGCCACGCAGTGGATATCGATGGGATGGGTACGATTGTGGAAATACTTGGGCACGTCCCCTTCAGTGAAAAAATTATCTTTATAGAATCGGAACCCTCGACGGATATTCGATTCGAATTCCTCTGTTCTCGCGCATTCCGATATTGAGCGCAAAGCGCAGAGGTTGTACCCTGTGTGGAAATTGTCAACCCATTTCTGAGTCGCTGACTCGCCGTAGTCCCAGGAACCGTCGCGGTGCTGTTTGGCAGCTGAATACCGGACAGCTTTCAGCGCGGGGTCCAGGAAATTTCGGTCATCGGTAGTCTTATAGATTCGACTGAGAAGTGCTCCTGCAAGAAAATTGGCATTGTGAACGCGCGATCTGATCGAGGGAAGCGGATAACCGAAGCTCGCGACTTCACCCTCTTCCCAGAAGAGTTCCTGGATGATGTACTCTGCAGCACTCTTTGCTATCTCGAAAAAGCGCGGCTCGCCCGATGCTTCATACGCGTCAAGCAGTGCATTGGCGCAAAAAGTCGTACTGACAAGATTCGGATAACCCCTCGGGACCAGTACGGTCCTGGTCTGCCATGGGAAACTGTAGCCCCACGAGCAGTAAGGGGTCTCTTTAGAGCGCAGCGAGACCAGTCTTTCCGCCATCTTCGTAACCAGTTCCCGGCTTTCGCCGAATCCGATTCGTTCAAGTTTGAGGTAGGTCATAAGAAACAGCGCGATCGCCTTGGGGTTTTGTTCTTTTCCGATCAGGAGTATTGGTCGAATGTTGACCGGAAGCCGCTTCAGGATCTGGGTCGCTGCTATCCTGCATACTCTGCTGCGGTGGAATGGGGTAAGGTTAAAAAGTCGGCTATTTAGAGCATCGTAAGGATCGTAGCCCGCCCAATTGTTTTTCCTGCAATGATCCGATAAAGCAATGACAGCGTGACGGATCCTGTTGACCTGATTGCGATCAATCACGCCATTGCCCTTCCGAGATTCATCCTGACTTGAGATAGGAGCGTTCTGAAACATCAAAGGGATGGTATCCGTAGCGAGGTATAGATCCTTATGCGAGCGATCCTAAGATATCGACGATTCTATCTGCTGTCTTGCCGTCCCAGAACTCGATCTTCTTCGCCTTTCGCGCCGGGGCCCGGAGTATGTCAGAAGTTCTTTCTTTCAGATTCTTCAGTTCGCAGAGTTGATTTGTGCCCTGAGTAAGCGTTATAGGCCTTTCCGTATTTTCCCTGACGGTCAGGCAGGGGATACCAAGATAGCTGGTCTCTTCCTGAATTCCACCCGAGTCTGTTATCGCAAGGCGACAGTTGAAGATCAAATTCATGAAACGCACGTAGTTGAGCGGTTCGGGTAAAAAGAGATTCTGCGAACGCTCAAGCAAAGGCAGCAGTTTATTCTCCTTCATATTCCTGCGCGTCCGCGGGTGGACCGGAAAAATAAGGGGCACCTTTTCTGCAATTTCCTTCAGAATGGTGCATAACATTTTCAGCACGTCGGGATCGTCGACATTGGAAGGACGATGTAGGGTCGCCACACCGTAGCCGCCCGGTGTCAAGCCGAATTCCTTATATGCCTCCTGACTCTCGATCCTGGCTCTCAGCATCTCGAGTGAGTCTATCATGATGTTGCCGACCAGCCGGATTTTGTCAGGAGAGACTCCCTCCCTGATCAGGTTTTCGTTTGCATCCCTCGATGGCGTCCAGAGCATATCAGCAAGCACATCGGTGACCAGCCTGTTGATCTCTTCGGGCATGCCCCTGTCGAATGACCGAAGACCCGCCTCCAGATGCGCAACCAAAGGCCGGCGGCGCCGATCGGCCGAGCCGGCTGACCCGTTGTCAGGATAGACGATTTTGGACGCGGCAACGGTTGCGGCCATGGTAGAGTTCACATCACCGACAACAACGACTACGTCCGGCCGCTTTTCCAGAAGCACTTTTTCATAGGCGATCATGACCTTACCCGTCTGCTCCGCATGGGTGCCGCTTCCCACGCCGAGATAAATGTGGGGGGCAGGCAGCCCGAGATCCGTAAAAAAAGCATCCGACATATTGATGTCATAGTGCTGCCCGGTGTGGACAATGACAGGATCAGCCCACGTCTCCTTCTTCAACCGATGATAGAGGGGAGCGACTTTCATGAAATTCGGCCGCGCCGCACATATGAGATGTATTGAAAGCGTAGAAGAGCTATTTCCCATTGCAGCGTTCCGCGATTTTGGCGACCTCGTTGACGATGCAGTCAAGGACGACGTTACTTGTGCTCATAACGTTAGCCGATTTGTCCCTTTTTTTCACCTGTATTTTTGCGCGTACGTCCTGCGCGCTCTCGAGGAGTGTCAGCCTGCCCTGAGCAGCGAGGTATCTGTCCACAGCCCCGATCGTGCCCCTGAATATACTGTAAACGGGTACTCCGAGCGCAGCAGCTTCCCTGTTCATCGTACCGCCGCCGCTAATCACCATGTCAGAGTGCCACATCAGATTCAATCCGTCTACAACGCGATCCGGTATGATCGCTTTTCCTCCGGAGATGAGATCGGGCCAGTTCTCTTTTATTGTCTCAGCTTGATTCTCATTCCGTGGCAATATGAACATGTCGACATTCTCCATAGCGCCGAAGTACTCCATAGTCTCCTTGAACAGCACTTCACTCTCCGGATTGTGGTAATGGGCCTCGGTGGCAGGCGGACGAATAGTTACCACCAGATGGTCTTCATGCAAGCCAAGATCCTTCATGATAGCGGGACTGGGCCTGAACGCGGGGACATACACATCCTCTTTCAGGCCCGGATATTTGACGAGATGCGATGGAGGAATCTTTATCGACCCTGTCGGTATATATTCAGGCATCATAACCCAGGTCCGCTCAACAAACGGAAGTAGTTTCACGTGCTCGTAATCCATCATAATCACGGTAGGTATTCCCAGCAGCAAGGAGGCAAAATGCTGGGATCGGGAACCATGCGATATGGCCAGCACCGGTTTCTCTTGTCTCACCCTGGATGCGAGTTGAAGCCCCCGAAAGACAAGCCCGAATAATTTCATTAATTTCTTTTTGCCGTAATGTTTCCCGATGGTATCGCATTTCAATCCGCAGAGATCCACCAGACCGGCGACCTGAAAGCAGTCTCTCGCGGTTACCATGCACTCATATCCGCGCCGGTCGAGCTCATCGATAATCGGCTTGAATAAGGGGACATGCGGCGAATTATCCAGATCGATCCATATTCTCTTTCGTTCAAGCACATGATTCATATCGCACCTTTATTACTCATATCCGACCAGACGTCAATGGAATGCTCATGCTATTATTCACTCGATCCAACCACACTACTGGGTTCTCTCCATCGACAGTTCCCTTAACCGGCTGACCCGGAAAGATCGAGCAACAATCTATCCCATCTTATTGCCGCTGTTAACCTCATGTTACGAAGCCAGGTCACAACCTCTTTGCCTCCTTCTTGACCGAACACCTTATACGCGAGAGATTCTCTCCAGCTGAAGCTCGGCTCCGTCAGTTCGCCACCCAGCGCCAGAGCAAGCTTTTTCATCTCTTCGCGCTGTCCGTATTTTTCCAAATAATGAAATGACCATTGGTCCTGCAGGAGCGCCAGGCTGGCGTTCCTCGTTCTCTCGCTCTCCTCCATCGATCTCAGATGTTGAATGCAAAGTTTCGTCGATAGAAAAAAAGACTTGCATGCCTTTTCTGAAGTCTTTTTGCTTAGCTGATTAGGTCCCGAGACGCGGTAGTAGGTCATCGCCCTTTCAACAAAGAGAACAGCACTGCTTGCGCTGACAACCCTGCAGAAATATTCTCCGTCATCATCTAAGGATAATCTTTCGTCCCACGGGCCTGCTTTCTCGACTATTTTCCGGCTAACCAGCCAGGCTGCAGGGGGAATCCAGACACTCTTCGAAAACTTATGTATCAGCCAGTCCAGGGGTGATAGATTTTGCCAGAGCTCACTTTGCGAAAACACTGCTTTTCCCGGGCGCCAGTAGAACTTTCCAAAAGGCGATGAATATAAATTCAGATCTGTTCTGTCGCTCTCGGCTACTCTCATCTGTTCAGAAATCTTGTCGGGGGCCAGCAGATCGTCTGCATCAAGCCACTGAATGAAATCTCCCTGAGCATATCGCAATGCGTGGTTCCTGGCAGCACTCGCCCCCCTGTTCTCCTGCGACAGCACTTTTACGAATCCGGATTCGAACTGCCTCGCAATCGAAAGGGTTTTGTCAGAGGATCCATCATCGACTATGATGATCTCTTTTGCCGGCCATGTTTGGGACGAGGCCGACTGTATGGTCTCCTCTATCCATTTTTCTGCGTTGTAGGCTGGCACAAGGATAGAAACCAGGGGAGGCATAGATGGCCGCACTATCTCTTGTCTATAGACTCATATCTTTTTCAGGTGCGCTGCTTCCGACGTTCCCGGCAAGGACTCTGGATATCTTCTCATGAAGAAACGTTGCACCATACTTGATAAGCGATTGGGGTGAAGGATGGACAAGAAAAGACTTCTTGTAAGATTCTCTCGCCTCCAATTGTTTTCCCGCATTAACCAGAACATTTCCAAGAGCACGCAAATTGCAGCTCAGCAGTCTTTTGATTACTACCAATTCTCTTGCGGATACATCTTTATTCTGTTGAAGATTTGCGTAAACCTTACCAAATGATTGAGCCCGATAAATGCCTCTCTTAAGACTTTGCGCCACGAGGTTCTCTATTTTCTCCTCCCGCCTGTAGATCTCAACCAATTCGTGCCTGCAAAATGTAAATGCTCCTCTTAGCGCAACGCGCGCAACGACGTCCAGATCCTCCGCTATGGACAAATGAGTATCGAATAACCCGGCCTGCAATAAAACATCCTTGCGTATGATCAATGCCTGAAGCCACCAAAGTTCGTGAGTAAGTATGCCGGATAAAGGTCTTTCGTATACGAGAAATTGTTTTCCTTCAAATGTATCAAGGAAATGATGATTGGCAAAATGATTGACCCTCGCACCGTCACGCGCAATTTGAGTCAGATTGGTGATATGTGCCACGGCATGCGGAATAGTTCTAATTCGTTCCGCCTGAGATGCCAGGTACTCTCTTGTCCATTCGTCATCTGAATCAAGAAATGCCACCCACTCCCCCCTTGCTGCCTTGATTCCTGCATTTCTAGCGGAACTCACGCCCGAATTATCCTGATAAATATACCTTATCCTATTCGCATACGGTTCAAGGACCTTCCGTGTATCATCAGTCGATCCATCATCGATAACGACTATTTCGTAGTCTCTGAAGCTCTGTTGTAGAACACTATCAAGAGCCTTGACTACGAATCTCTCTCGATTGAATGTTGGTATGATAACGGTTATTATCGGCACTTTGTTGCTTCAGAATTTGTGGAGGTTATCCCGGCACTCATAAAGGTCTCTCTCGCATTCTTTATGTACCGAAAATAATACCGAATCATCTTTGCTCTCCTGGCACACAGGTTCTTTTTTGGCTATCTTTCTAAGAATCCTGCTCCTCAGCGGCACCGATCTCAATTCCGTTATCGATTAATTTTTCTGGAGCGAGCTTCCTCTTAAATATGGCATAACCATCGTGTAAATCAAGATTATGAGCGATTAGGACATAATGAGGATCATTGAGTAGTCCATTATGATTCTTGTAGTTATAAGACCTATTTATGCCATTAAGCAGAACAAACCTTGCTCCATGCAGTTCCCTGTTTAGTTCAGCGCTCATGGTCAATTGATGGTGCTGCTTGATTCTCGAACCATCAATCAATACGGCATCAAAGAATTTAATATGATTGTCGTCTTTAATTTCTTTGACAGTCTTCTCAAGTTGTCCTCCAGGGAGATCTTCTGGTAGACAAGGTGGAAGGTCGTACCATTTTACAATGGGGTTGTTGGCAAAGGTTTTAATCAATTTCGTGAACCGACGCTTTGAACCGCTTACACAAAATACAGTCGACTTCTTTTCGTTCTCCAGGACACCTGCCAGAAAGGACTCGGTACTACCTTGGCCGATCGCTGCTCCTATCACCAGCGCTGTCTTGATCTCTTCTTCTCGTGGCAAGTCCCGAATAGCTTTGAAGAACCTATCCTTCCTCATTGCCGACCAGCGGTAAGGAAGAAAATACCCAAATTTTCGTTCGAGCTCATGTAGGGCATCTGCAGCGTGGTTCTTCAATGTAACGCCTAGTTTGCGATAAAATAGTCGCCTTTTGAAAAATATCAGGGCATCTTTCCTCCCCGACTCTACATCGAGATTTCTTTCTCGCACTGGGGATATCTTTCTATCGGCAAAGGCATCATCTTGTTTTTCTCGAAAAGTTGCAGGTTTAGGGGAAAGACATTTTTTCAAAGCCTCAACCGCAGCAAACTGACCACAGACTTTAAGCATGATACAAAGCTGCTCAACCCATTCATCATAACTGCGATTAGGTAGTTGATGAACGCTACAACGACGCTTTGGCTCGTGATCGTGCGGTAATTGGTCGATATTTCCCATGGTTGCTAATCGCGTAAGAACCAGGCGAGTACGATCAAGTTCAGGATGATGAAGCCATGGAAATTGACTGGCTTGCTTGGCGGCCTCCTTTATCTTACCTAGACAAACGAGGCAAATAATAAAATAAGCCCACTCTACTGGATCAGGATCGATAGCCTCATACTCAGAAAGCGCATATTGGATTGGTTGGGCGATCCAGAAAAGCGCTGCTTTGGGATTGCCTTTATGAAGATTACATAAGGCCATCCCGAGTTTTGCTTCAGCCAGAGGGCCCACATAATTTAAACTTTTTAGATACAAATGTTCCGCTTCTTCATATTTACCTGCCCAAAGTAGCTTGTCCCCTTGACGAAGGAGTGTAAGATGCAAGCCATTCGAAATGATATGGGAATTGTCGATCCCTGATGATTCTTCCACAACGGTAAGCGGCCCAAAGGGATTAGATTGTACAATCTTTTGATTTTTTCTTAACGTTCTATGAAGGCTAAACCACTGAAATATTTGATCCCGTTGTTTTATAGTGTGATGAGAGTGGACTAACTGATAACCAGCGTTAATAATTCCATATAGCTCGTCTCGATGTCGAAATAAATAATCAAGCTTATCTGATATAGTATGTTCGTCAGCAAAAACACAGTTTTTCATATCAACAAACCCTGCAGCCTCAACTCCAGGAGACTGTTCCGTAATCAAACATGCCTTGGAGCCAGGAATCTCGAAGTGCTTACGAACAACTTCTTTTACGACCGTGCCACACGTTGGTCCAAACCAGGAAGCATTTATCATACGGGCGTATTGCTCACCGTGCATCATCTGCCCCACTCCCGTACGAGAATAGTACCCATGGTGTGGACAAATCAGCGAGGGGTAAAGGTCCGAAATAATTTTATAGACCTTGTGTCGCCAAGGATATTGTGGGTCTTGTGAGCCAGTTAGAACGAATGGAACAATTTTTGATTCGCCATAATCCCGAAATATTTCGGCATCTATAAAATTTGGCCAAATAAATAGGTTTTGGGCAATCTCCGGATTATGTTCTGCGGCAGCAATGGAAATCGAGAAGAAAGTCCCTATGCCCCAATGCTCCATGTCAGAAAGAATGCATCCACGGGTTTCAGACCACGCATCTGCGTTAAGAAATCCTAATTTGGGTATTTCTGGGCAGGCGCAACTGTTTCTTATCTGCAACCTGCGAGAATCTCGCACTTGAAGACCACTTTCAAAAAGTGTTAAGTCTGGTTCGTACTTCTCGCAGATCTGCTGATAGTCACAATCTTCATGAATTACAGTCAAGTCAAATGACTCAGATAAACACTTGATATGTTCTCGATTGTGAGCCAACAGAAATTCAGGTACATTCTCATCATATTTAAAATGAAAAAACACTAGCTTAGGCTTGGTACGCATGTTGTTCATATAGTTCTTGTGCAATAGTTCGCGGGATACACGGATCTGCCGTTTAGTCCTTCAGCGTTTCCGATTATGAGTCCGGCTTTCGGCGCTGTCATTCTTGGGCCATCTTCATGGGTTTAAGTACGCGAATCTGAATTTAACGAGCAACTTCAGTATAGGACGAGGAATCCGGTCCAGGGGAATGAGATTGATCAGAGCGCGAACCGAATAGACACTACTTAGAAGGGCTGCAGCGACACCTACCGCAGTCGCAAGCCAGAAAGGAAACAAATAGAACCCGCAGAACACTACCGCGATCAAAGACGAGAAAAGTAGGCCCGTTCTTCTGTTCGCGACCGACCAGCGAAACCCGCTGAAATGCCGAACGGTCGGGTAAACTATCAGTCCGTGAAATACGTAGGAACCGAAGAACGCCATGCCTGCGCCGTTCAGACCGAAAGATCTCAGGCAAAGCCATGACAGTCCGACGTTGACGACTGTCCAAGCCAGCTCTGTCAGGAAAAAGGGGGTTTGCTTACCTTTCGCCACTATGATGAAGCCCATGGGCCAGGTAATGACGCGCATCGTCATACCGAGACAAATCCAACGCAAAATCCCTACCGCTCCATCGAACTTGCCGCTATAGAACAAGGCGATCGCTATGGGTGTGAACGTAAGCGTGGCAATCACCCCGGGTCCTGCTAACAACAGGCTTACCTGCGCCTGCTCGTTCACCATGCGATTGCATGCAGCGTTGTCCTTCGCGATGGCTGTGAGACGAGGGTAGAAATCGGCGCCCATCGCCTGCAGAATAAAGCCTACGTACAATCCCCCGATCGCCCATGCAGCCTGGTAATAGCCTGCTGCGTCGAAGCCGATCATGCGTAACACCATCGTACGAACCGCGTAGGCAGCGCCCATCATCAAAAAACCGCTTGCCATAAATGCGAAGCCGAGCTTCAAAAGGCCCGCCGCTTCCTGTCCCACCTGTGAAGTCGTCATCACAGCCGGTTTGATCTGCACCTTCCTGCTGTACCACCATGAGGTAACGATTGTCATCGCTGCAATCCCAACAAGTGAGGGCACGATACCTCTTTCACCCAAGAAATAGATTACGGAGACGCTGATGATAGTACCCAGGAGCATACCCAGCATGCTGATCCTGGCGAGGTCGGAGATACGCCGCATTCCCTGTATCAAAGCACCCTGGCCGGCAGCTATCAGATTGAATAAAACCACCAGAGACAGCAGCGCCACAGCCGATGCATACTGCTCATTGCCAAATGTCAGGGAAGAGACCTGTCTGCGAAAGAGAATCAACAAAACAGCACCTGCTACGCCCAGGATAATGGAAATCTTCCGCAGCACGGACACGGCTCGCGCGATCCGTTCTGTTTCACCGGTGCCCATAGCCTCGGCAATCTGGCGCACACCGCTGCCGCTGACACCCATGCCGGCAACGCTCTGGGCAAGATTGGCTATCGATTCGTAAGCACCCATCAATCCGACACCCATGGGGCCAAGCAACATGGCCATGGCCTTGGTGCGGACAATTCTGATTCCAATGTTCACGACTGACGAGCCGCCGATCACTACCGAGGATTTGAGGATCTGACCGTAGCTGTTCTTTTCCGCCGCCTCGGCTGTTCTTCCCATCTCCTGCGGCACAGGCGGCACTATTGCATTGTCACGAAGTTGTGATGTCATGGCGCTTGTTGTATACACTCTTTTCCGAAGGCTAGTAAGTGGGTATTAACAAAAGATGAGCTAATCGACTTCGCGACACGCCCGACGCAACGCGTCGGCAACGCGCTCCTGCTCCCCCGGGGTCATCTGCGGATAGAGCGGGAGCAGGATGGAATGATCCTGTGCGGCTTCCGACTGGTCCAACGGTTGAGGCGGCAAGGGATCGCTGTAGGCATCCTCACGATGGCTGCACATGATGCCCCGCCGCGTGCTGATACCGGCGTCAAGCATGGCCTGCATGACCGTCCGCTGATCATACCTTGCAGGCAGGCGAACGCAATAACTTTGCCAGTTGCTCCTCGCCCATTCCCGCTCGACGGGCAGCGCAAGCCCCTTTAGGCTCGAGAGCAGCTCATGATAGCGGGCGGCCAGAGCACGCCGCCGCGCCACGATCTCCGGCAGCCGCTTTATCTGTTCACGCCCGACGGCAGCCTGAATGTCGGTCATTCGATAGTTGTACCCTATAGCCGGATAGGACTCGAAAATCACCTGGTTTGCACCGTGGCGTACTGTGTCGGGAACGCTCATGGCGTGCTGACGCAGGAGTCTGAATTTAGCATCCCATTCAACGTTCTTCGTAGTGATCATTCCGCCGTCGCCGGTAGTGATCACCTTGCGCGGGTGAAAAGAGAAACAGGCCACATCGCCATGAGGTTTTCCAATTTTCTCCCATCGGTCCTCCCAGAGAAGTTCGCTTCCGATGGCGCAGGCGGCGTCTTCAACAACCGCAAGACCATGTCGCCGGCCAATTTCGATAATAGCCGGCATATCGCACGGCATCCCCATTTGATGCACGCATAGAATTGCGCGTGTTGCGGGGCTGATCACCCTTTCGATGAGATCCGGGTTGATATTGAACGTGTCCGGTTCGATGTCCACGAAAAGTGGACTCGCCCCGCAGTAGCGGATGCTGTTGGCCGTCGCAATGAATGAATGGCTCACCGTGATGACGTCGTCACCGGGCCTGACTCCCACGGCCAGGAGTGCCAGGTGAAGCGCCGTGGTGCAGCTTGAGACGGCGCAGGCGTGATCGGCTTCCACATAAGCTGCAAACTCTCGCTCGAACGCGGCGACCTCAGGACCCTGGGTTACCCATCCGTTCAATATCGGCCGCCTTGCCGCAGCTGCCTCTTGCTCATCCATCCAGGGTTTTGTTATAGGGATAGAACTTAATACTTCGCCCATTATCAGAACCTCTTTATTTTCGAGGAAAGAATCGTGCTGCGCCTGGATAGAGTCTCAGGCCTCCACCAACGTCTATTGCGGCTGGAAGACCACGTCCACCCAGTAGTTGTTGGAATTGTATGTCTGATTCGGGAAAGCGCCGGCACCATAGCTGTAAACTCCATTGGGCCCGTCCTGACCATTGGCAAGCGCGCGTAAAGGCGGATTGACAAAGGCAGAGGAGGCAAAGTATGCCGGATCAGCAGAGTAGTATCCGACGCCGGTGTGATACGAGGCAACATACGTCGTGTTCGCAGCGATCGCAACAGGAGCCGGCAGATCAACCCGCTGCCACCCCGAGGCGGTCTCGTTCGAAAATGTCACACTGGCGAGCAGCGTGCCGGTCGATGACCAGAGATGACCTGCATGCGTCCCGGTATTCTGCGGACTCTTGTAGAACCGCATGCCGGTAATATAGCCGTTGACGTCTGAACGGAACTTGACACCAAGCTCGACCGCGTTGCTGTCCGCAACGGTTACCACGGCAGGCGTCGCCGTATCGCTCCATATGGTCATAGTGCTCGTACCGCCGGACGTAAATACCAGCTGATGCGAACCTGCACCGGCGTCAAATACGGCATACTCAATGCCTTTAACCATTCTCGTCGAGAATGGAACCGATGTACCGCTGTGCGTGACAGAACTGACGGTCATGCCGGTAGGAATCGGTACCATCACCATAAGACCGTTGGCGTTCTGCCCGACAGATACTGTGAAGTTAAGTCGCGACCCATCCCACGTAATTCCGCTGAACGCCGATCCGTTTCTTCCATCAAGCCATCGAAGCATCTGCAGCTGCGATACAACCGGAACGCCGCGTTGCTGAGCCGCCGCAATGATCGCGTCTGAACCCGCTGATGTAACGACATCGGCGTGCATGTTCGCGGTGAAAGCTCCAAAGTACCCTTGAGGCCCGGTAGCGTTATCGAGAAGCGTATTAATGGTAAAAGGAAACGTCTGTCCTGACTCGTCGGTCATCTGTGTGGCGGCCTGATACACATCGATCATCGTCCCGTCAGCCTTGGCAAAGCGCATAGGCATGCCTGAACCGGTGAACATTCCGGGCCGGTCAGCGATCCACGCAGGGGGATAATAGTAATACGAGGTGTCAAGTCGGATCCCGTTCGCAAGCTCAACCTGAGGCTGTGTGTCGTAATCGCTCCAGACGATACAATGGGTCCTGTTCGTCTCCTGGGACGGGATTCCCGGGTAGTAGGCGCGAAAAGCGCTGAGTTGATCCGTATAGAAACTGCGCAGCGAGGACGGAGTCCAATCAGCGCAGTTGGTGTTGATGTGGCACGTAATCTCGAACCCTAAGCCATTGTATGTCGCGGCCTGCGCACTGGTGACAGAGCCAATGTAGAGATTCGAACTACTCCGTATGCACTCCCAGTTCGCTACTGAGCAGCCCGGGGTGCTCTTCGAGATGTAGCTGTCGAAACGTCCGGCAGTTCCGGCGCCGTCGTGGTCGTCGCTGCTCATTATGACTACCGCCGGAAGTCCGCGCGGAAAATACCAGAAGCGAGGCAAAGGCTTCTTGGTGAAATTCATTTCGATGATGAGATTGACAAGCAGGCGCTGCTGCTCATCCGCTTGCGGGATTGCAACCTTATTCAAATCGATCCAGTCGGGTTGAGGATCACCGCTCGCTGAGCCATAAAACAGGTCATCCGACCGGATCGGCGTGATCCCGTCGCGTTCCTTGCCGCTCCACGCAGGATTGCCCTGACGCGTATAGACAACTGAGCGTGCCAGGTCATACGTAAACGCGGCGGTTTGACCCGCGCCGACGTTTCGGAGCGTAACAGCAGGATTTGAGGTTGTTACGGTGGCGCTGGAATAGAGCGTGGCGACCGTTGAAGCTCCATTCGGAGTGTAGCGGTCAGCTATTCCGTGAAACTGTATTGTCTGACTGACAATTCCCTCGCCCGGCCCACTGGCCGTATTCACGAGGAGGTACGCATCGGAGAGAGTTGCGGAGGCATCCGTCAGCCCGAGCAAGGGGGCGAGTTGCTTGTCGGGCCGCATGGCGATAAGGTTGCCGCCCCCATTCACCCAATTACTGAGCATTGTCACCTGGGTGGTCGTAAGAGCCATCTCACCGAGGATAACCGTGTCGTAGGCGGCAAGGGCAGAGGCCGAGACCTGGGCGATGTCGAGGACATAAAATGCATTAAAACCCTCTGTTCTCAATATTTCCGCGTAGTACTGTGTAAAAGGATTCGAAGCAGAGGAGATTATCAGAATCGGCCCGCCCGGTCCCTGGATCAGCCCTGGAGGCGGCGTTGCTGCAGTCACAAAGGACCACGTGAACGTGGGTGACAGACTGTTTCCCGCTACATCGGTTACTCCTCCGCTTCCACCCGCGACACTCGCTGTGTAGGTGGTCGAGTAAGATAACTGCCCCACGGGCGTGAGAGTGGCTATATGGGAGACAGTGTCGTATGTGACCATTGCTGAAACAACGTTATTCGCCGGATCGCGCAATCCTATCGTACTGGTGGTAATCGTTGCCGCATTCATGGCCTCGCTGAAGGTAAGCGTCACGTTGGTACTTGTACTCACCCCCTGAGAACCCGACGACGGTGACACTGAACTGATGGTCGGCGGTGTCGTGTCAGGCACGGAGCCTGCACTGAAAACCACATCCACCCAGTAATTGGTGCTATTCCATCCCTGACTAGGGAAGCTGGGGGATGAGCCGTAAGCAAAGACACCGTTATAGCCGGAGACCCCGTCAGCAAGTGCGTGCAAGGGCGGGTTGTCCACACCGCTTCCCGAGAAGTAGTTCGCACCATAGCTGTAATGGCCCACACTGGTATGGTAGGAGGCGATATAGACCGTATTTGCAGTGATCGCAACGGGCGTGGGGAAGTTCACCTGCTGCCATCCGGACGCAGTCTCATTGGTGAACGTGGCCGTGGCAAGAAGCGTCCCGGTTGCCGTCGACAGGTCCCCGATATGGGTGCCGGTATTCGTGCTCGCCTTGTAGAAGCGGATGCCGGTAACATTTCCGGGTACGTCGGAACGGAACTTCACGCCCAGTTCTACGGCGCTGTCCGGACCTGCGTCCACTGACCCGGGCACGGTCGAGGCGGGCCAGATCGTGTAGTTCGTCTGCGACGTAACGGTGATGCTCAGGCTTTTCGTGGCGCTCTGAACGGGGCTACTCGAATCAGCCACCTGCACAGTGAAGCTGAAGGTGCCACTGGCCGTCGGCGTTCCAGAGATAGCCCCCGTGCTACTGTTGAGCAACAAGCCGTTGGGAAGCGAGCCGCTCACGATCGACCACGTGTAAGGCGTGGCGCCACCACTCGCCGCAAGAGTGGCCACATAGGAAACATTCAGCGTGGCGGCACCGAGTGAACTGGTTGAGATCGAAAGAGGGGAGGGGCCTGATGCACTGAAGACCACATCCACCCAGTAGTTGGTGCTATTCCATCCCTGACTAGGGAAGCTGGGGGATGAGCCGTAAGCAAAGACACCGTTATAGCCGGAGACCCCGTCAGCAAGTGCGTGCAAGGGCGGATTGTCCACACCGCTTCCCGAGAAATAGTTCGCACCATAGCTGTAATGGCCCACACTGGTGTGGTAGGAAGCGATATAAACCGTATTTGCACTGATCGCAACGGGCGTGGGGAAGTTCACCTGCTGCCATCCGGACGCAGTCTCATTGGTGAACGTGGCCGTGGCAAGAAGCGTCCCGGTTGCCGTCGACAGGTCCCCGATATGGGTGCCGGTATTCGTGCTCGCCTTGTAGAAGCGGATGCCGGTAACATTTCCGGGTACGTCGGAACGGAACTTCACGCCCAGTTCTACGGCGCTGTCCGGACCTGCGTCCACTAACCCGGGCACGGTCGAGGCGGGCCAGATCGTGTAGGAGGCCTGGGCGTGTACACTGCATGGCCGAGTGAATAGTATGCAGCTCAGAAGAGCAAGTCCGATGACAAAAAAATGAGTAGTCACTATCCTACGGCTGTAATTCATACAAAACCTCCTCTGTGCCCCCCGGAACCTCAAACTGCCTGCGCAATTACCGAGTCTGTCTCCACTCATGCTGTCCTTCCGACACCATGCAAAACTTTTTTACTTCCTCTTGTGCAGGCTGATCGGCGCTGATTCAGCGACCTGCGTACCAGGATGCTTTTCGCGACTCCCGGGAATTGCGCACGTGCCGCGCCACCATTCAACGAGACCCCGCAAGCCGTCTTCCAGAGATACAACAGCCTCGAACCCCAGTAACCGTTTAGCTTTGCTGACGTCCGCCACACGTCGCGTAACTCCGGTAACTTTGCGTTCAGGACCGTATTCCGGCCGGAGATCAGATTCCATAACTTTCAACAAAGTCTTTGCCAGATCATTCAGGCTGGTCTCCACACCACTTGCCACATTGAAAACATCGTCTGTGAAATCGGTCTTTGCCGCGAGGATATAAGCCCTCGCAACGTCTTCCACGTGCACAAAATCAAGGGTTTCACTTCCATCCCCGAAAATGATCGGGGGCTGACCCGAAGCAATTCGTTCCATCCAGCGAATGAACACTTCGGTGTACACCCCGTGAACATCCATCCGCGGACCATAGACATTGAAGCATCTGAGCATCAGGTAATCCAGACCATACATTTCGCTGAAGCTGCGCATCAACGCCTCATTAAACATCTTTGCCGCGCCATAAAACGTGCGGTTGTTGTATGGATGGTGGCGCTCCGTGGTTGGGAACTTGTCGGCCATGCCGTAGATAGAAGCCGACGAGGCGCCGATCACTTTCTTTACCTGCGCTTTGACGGCCGCTTCCATCACATTGAAAGTCCCATCCACGAGTACTTCGAGGGCCAGCCGCGGCTCCTGGGCACATTGGGTAATCCGGATCGCAGCTTCATGGATCAATAAATCGATCCCCTTCATGGCTTTCGCGACGGTCCGCCGATCAAGGATATCCCGTTCGATAATCGTTACAGGCCCGTTGGCCGATGCCCAGGCGAGATTCTCTCTCGATCCCCGCACAAAGTTATCCAGGATAACGATTTCCGCGGCACCTTCTCTCACCAACTGGTCAGCGATATGAGATCCAATGAAACCCGCTCCGCCCGTTATCAAGACCCTTCTATTCTTTATTTCCATGCTTCGCCTCCATTGCAGGTTCATGCCGCCACTTCAGGAAACCGGCGGGAACTCCTGCTACGACCGAAAACGGGGCCACATCGTTCGTCACTACAGAGCCCGCCCCCACAATGCTGCCCTTGCCGATCGTAACTCCCGGCAAGATGATCGCGTTCGTCCCGATATCCGCCCATGCGCCGATCCTGACTGTTTCAACCTTGAGATCGGTCTGGATGATGGGAAGATCAACGGGCAATCCGGTGTGCGTTGAGCCGAGAACTTTTGCGCCGGGCCCCCAGCCCACATAATCTTCTATGATCAGAGAACGAGCATCAAAATAGCTCTGCGGACCTATCCAGACGTGGTTCCCGATCACGCATGTCCCATCAAACCGACCCTGAATGTAGGCTTGCGCCCCTATGAAAACCGCATCCCCGATCTCGAAGGTCTCCAGATGCTTGAAACCGACTCCGCCGCCTATGCGTACGCCATTTCCAAACGTGCGCGTCATGGCGCGCCATATCGTTCGACGCATCAATACATCGAATTCCCCTTCGCCCTGCGCAAAGCGATCATATAACTCCAGCAGTCTTTCGGGGCTGTGTTGTGCGCGAAGATGTTCGGCAAGCCCGATTTCAAATTCAGGATCGGGTTTGATCTCCTCTAACCCATGAACTGCCTTAATCACCCTGGATGAGCTGTCGCCGCCTGAAGGACTCATTGCATCCTTTCTTTCCAGAATCTCGCCATATCCTTTGGCAGGACATGCCAACACGTACCGTCGTATCTCTTCTTGAGGTAATCGAGAAACTCTGTATAAAACTCGACCGGATATTCATCCACTCTCGGTTTCTTATTTCCAAACTTCATATAGTCGGGGTGCGTAATCACAAGTGCCATACCGCCTTTCTCGACAATCCAATCCAGTTTTTTTTTCCAGATGTCTATGGTTCTCTCCTTCATAAGAATAAATAAGGTGAAATCCTGGGGAAGGGTATACGGGAGTTCGACGTATCCGCCGTCACACTGACCATGACCCACCCAGAACGGAAAAATCGTTCCCGTGCCGTCAGGTTGAGGTTCAAACGGGTCGGTATCGAACGTGGAAGAGTCATACTCAATGGACAACTCACCGATCCAATCCAGATTGTGATACATGCATGGTGTCCGCATACCGCACGACCGCCATTGCTTCAGATATGTATCGATCCTACCGGCGCAGCCGGTGAACTTGCTCCTGGTTTCATACGGATTGCCGTTATGGTTCAGGCCATGGACCCCGACCTCAAACCCCTGTCTCACCAGGTCGTGCCGCAATCCGTCCGAAACCTTATATCCCTCCGGAACAAAATTAAACGAAGATCGGAAACCCATTTCAGTGTCGAGTTTTGCCAGCTCGTAACATCGTTCCTGACCTCTTGCCGTCTCGACGTCATGTGTTATGAGAAGAGCGAATCTCTTTCCTTCGGGCCAACCCTTCCAATCTCCAGGCAGTGTGGCTGCTCGCTCGTGAATCGGCCAGACGTCTGCGCACGATGAGAGCTTGTTACGCACGAATCGTCGCCTGATGGTAATCTGAATGCTCCGCGGAATGAGAGGCTTGATAAGATAATAGAAGGCGGTAGTTGACATAGTAGCATTCTGTAAAGCACGAGTCACTTCTTTCATCCCATGTGCCTGTATGTGAGAGAACCGATCGCATTCAGCGCGGGTATTGGCAGCTTGCTGAAAACTGCTTTGCTGAACCCGTTCAGCGGTGGTTGATTCTCAATGAACCGGTTCCGCTCCAGGTCGTGCCGGTAGTAGTTGATTGTGTACTCAGATGCGGCCCAGCCCGCCTTGAATTGCCTCAGGCCGGCATGGTGCATATCCGTCCTGCCGAGACATAAGCTTTCAGCGCCACACCGGACGAGATGCTCGATCGCTTTCCACATCACCAGGTTGTTGGCACGGATATTTCGATGTTCCAGTGTCGAAGCTCCATATTTGAAAACAGCCTTTCTGCCGAAGCAGAAGAAGAGAGCAGCCGCGACAGGTTCGCCTCGGTAGAGTGCAAGCGCAACAAATCCGAGGTGCTTCGATAGCACATGTTCGTGAACATAGCGGAAGAATCTCCAGGGCTGAGAAGGAAGCCCGTGCTGCTTTCGCGTAATCCGATTGAGCTTACAGAAAGCTTCCACAGCCTCTATTTTGTTAGAAATCTTTGTCTCCACCCCTTGCCTTTCCGCCTTCCTGACGTTGCGTCGCGTGCTGTCGCGCAAGCTGGCAAAAAGTCGCGCATCTCCGATGGTAAGATCGACCGTGTGGCCACAATAAGAGATCGACGGCATCGTTCCGTTCAGGAATGTCGTATTGCCCCGAAGTTCGACGTACTTCCACCCGGCTTCTTTGCCGAACTCCTTCGCACGTGCGAAGAGGACATCGAAATGTTGAGGAGAATCGACCAGAGTATCACAGCTATCAGTGAACGGTAAAGAGACGCCGCGGTTGCCGGTGATCAAACTTCTCACCTCCATTATGGGCAGGCAGGCGGACAAGGCACTGCCGTCAAGCATAGTGAAATAGAGCGGCTTAAAGCCATAGGAATCGGACAGTACCCTCGCCCAGCCTGACGAGTGAAAGAAGGAACAGTCGGGACGAGCGAGGATAAGATCATCCCAACCTGTATGAGTGACCGGATTGACAACCTGGATATTCACGTAAATGAAAATCCTGTTGTCAACATCTTAGATTGACGTGAACGCAGTCATGTAATGGCGCTACCGGTCTATGACTCGATCACTATCTGATCGCGGACAGGGCTGCTCCGCAGACGTATTGCACCTGTTCCGCTGTTAACTCCGGATACATGGGCAAAGAGACGAATTCGCCTGCGCAGCGCTCGGCAACGGGAAAATCACCGACTTTATATCCGAGCGGGCTGTAAGCTCCTGTCAGATGAAGCGGGACTGGATAGTGGATGCCCGTGGCAATCTCTTTCTTGCCCAGATCGGTCATGAAAGCATCCCTGTTGCGCACCCGGATGGCATAAATGTGATACACGTGTTTTGAGGACTGCGCCTCCTTTGGCAGAGTGAATGCGGGGCTCGCGCCGAGTAGCTCGTTATAGAGCCGCGCGTTCTTTCTGCGCGCTTCGTTCCATGCGTCGATGCGCTTCAACTTAACACTCAGCACAGCGCCCTGCAATCCATCCATTCTGGCGTTCCAGCCGATCATGTCATGGTAATATTTCTTCGGCTGGCCGTGGTCCCGGAATATACGCATCTTGTCGGCGAGCTGATCGTTATTGGTCACAACCGCGCCGGCTTCTCCGTATGCTCCGAGGTTCTTACCGGGATAAAAACTGAAGCAAGCGGCATCACCGAGTGAGCCTGCTTTCTTGCCTTTGTACTCAGCCCCATGGGCCTGCGCCGCGTCTTCAATCACGTAAAGCTTGTGCTTACGCGCGATCTCCATGATCGGGTCCATGTCAGCCATCTGGCCAAAAAGATGTACGGGGATGATCGCCTTTGTTCTTGGCGTGATCGCGGGCTCCAGCTTCGCAGGGTCCATATTATACGTTGTCTCGTCAACATCCACAAATACAGGGCGGGCTCCGCAGAAACTGATTGCCTCGGCCGTGGCTATGAATGTGTCAGGCACGGTGATTACTTCGTCGCCGGGGCCTGCGCCTATCGCGACCAGCGCCGCCCAGAGTGCGTCCGTCCCGCTTCCGACCGCGACCGCCTGTTTCGTGCCGCAGAAGGCTGCGAACTCTTTTTCAAACTGGGCCACAAACGGCCCGCCTGCGAAGGCTGTATTTTCCAGCACCCGCTGCATTGCGTCGCCGATATCATCTTTGATAGTCAGGTATTGTGCTTTGAGATCCAGGAATGGTACGTTCATGTGGCCTCCTCGCCTGATTATTTTTTTTGGATACTGCGGAAAAGCTATGGGCCTAGCTGCGGTGGAGGGACCCTTCCGATCCTTCTTTTCTCTGTTCAGGCATCGAATAGCACCCGTTCGGCCCCATCCCCGTCGAGTCGGCGGATGATCCGTGCCGGGATTGCCCGCCACAACGCTGTCTGCCGGCACGTCCCTTGTCACGACGCTGCCTGCGCCCACTATAGCCCTCTCACCTATGGTTATCTTTGAGAGGATCGTACAGTTTGAGCCGATTGATGCGCCTCGTTTAACGTGCGTCGGCTCTACGCTCCAGTCTGCCTCCGTCTGAAGGGTACCGTCCGTCGTTGCTCTCGGGTACATATCGTTGATGAACATCACCCCGTGGCCGACGAAGACATCATCTTCAATAGTTACGCCTTCGCAGATGAAGGTGTGGCTCGATATCTTGCAATTGCTGCCGATCGTGGCGTTCTTCTGCACCTCGACAAAAGCACCGACTTTCGTGTTCTCGCCGATACTGCAGCCGTAGAGATTAATGAATTTGGAAAGCTTTACGCCGGAGCCTAGTTTAACGTCGTCAGCTATGCAATTGAACGGGGTTTGCGTCGCCCCCTCACCATCTTGTTTCATAGCGGAATCACGCCCCCTCTATTTTTCAGCGATTTGTTCGCTGCCTCCAACACTTGAACCACCCTCAGGCCGGCAAGCCCATCGTTTATAGGCTTCTTGTCGCGCGTGACGCAATCAACAAAGTACTCAGCCTCGAGCTTGAGCGCCTCTGTCTGGTTCACCTTCGGCGCCCACATATCTCCCGAGCGGTAACTCACCAGTAAGTTGTAGACACCCTCCGGGCTGGTGACATCGACCCCTTTGTCATACACTTTGATCTTGTCATCGGGATCGAGATCGTTCCAGACGAGCATCTTCTTCTGACCACCGATCAGCGTCGTTCTCATTTTTACCGGCGAGAGCCAGTTGACATTGAAATGGGCTATGACGTTGCCCGGAAAGTAGACCGTAATATATGCCACATCTTCGAGACCATGATTGAAGTGCGCTTCGCCGGTTGCGGCTACGCCTATGGGCTTATCATCCATAATATAGTCCATGATGGAAAGATCGTGCGGGGCGAGATCCCAGATAACATTCACATCGTGCTGGAAGAGACCGAGATTGATGCGCATGGAGTCAAAGTAATAAAGATCCCCCAGCGTTTCTTCCTCAATCAGTTCCTTGATTTTCATGACCGCGCCCGTGAAGAGAAATGTGTGATCCACCATGATCTTGAGGCGCTTCTTTTCGGCAAGGTCGACCAACTCCTTCGCCTGATCTACCGTATACGTAAAAGGCTTTTCGACAAAAATATGCTTGCCCTCGTTGAGAGCTTTTTTAGCAAGCTCAAAGTGGCTGAACACGGGTGTAATGACCGCAATCGCGTCGATGTCGGTAGACTTGATCAGATCATCCGGATTGTTCGAAATCAGCATGTCCGGATAGATTTTCCTGGCCCGGTTCGCCTTGTCTTCAGAGAGGTCACAGACTGCGACCACTTTTGAACCGTCAACACTGTTGAAATTTCTCACTATGTTCGGACCCCAGTAGCCATAACCGATAATACCCATACGCATCATTGGTGCACCTTCCTTGAGATAAGATTGAGGTTAAGTTTAAGGTTGAGATGAAGAGAATCCAAAGCCTGAACAAAAAAGCAGATCTAAACAACAAAACAAGAGGTCGAGCGTATGCTAAAGTCCAATCTTCTTCTTGCTTAACCTTAATTTTGACCTTAGCCTGCTCTTCTCTTAGGGTTTCCTGGATGTTAGTAGGCGCCTTTGCCTTTGACAACGGCAAGTGGTGTTTGAGCGAGGATTTTCAGGTCGAGTAGCAGAGACCAGTTTTTCACATAATTCAAATCGAGGCGGACCATCTCGTCAAAAGTTGTCGAACTTCTTCCCTTCACCTGCCAGAGTCCGGTGATGCCGGGCTTTACTTCAAGAATCCTGGATCTGTGCCACAGGTCATACTTGTCGCACTCATACGGTATTGGCGGACGTGGACCGACAAGGGACATGTCTCCCATCAGCACGTTAAAAAATTGGGGAAGCTCGTCCAGGCTGGTTTTCCTGATAAACCTGCCGATGGACGTTATCCTCGGATCGTCCGTAAGTTTATAAACAGTGTTGTGCCCGTTTTCCGATCGCCTCCGGTTGGTCTCCTCACCACGTGATTCCGTAATAAATTTTGTCACGTACTCCATGTGTCGTGTCTGGTCGGCGTCGACGTACATCGACCTGAATTTCAGGAATGTGAACTGCTTTCCAAAAAGGCCAACCCGCTCCTGCCTGAACAGCACCGGTCCCCTGGACGTGAATTTCACGAGGGCGGCTATTACGAGGAGAAGCGGTGAAAGCATGGCAATGGCAATCAGGCTGCTGACCACGTCTAAAGTCCTCTTGAAGAAAAAAGGAAATCCTCTTGACAAATGTTTCGTCGACAGGTCCGGATAAAGATTCGGATCAAAGCCGCCTCCGTTCGTCTGGCCATTCCCGTTCGCAGTCTCCGGGAAAAGATGCATCGATAACTTCACTTTATTGGCCGTACCCACGCCCAGATGACGGCAGAGCGCGTGGTAGACTTTTGCAAAGATCTTGCTCGTCACCTTCTCGCTCACGTCCTGAATCTCAGGAAAAATGATTCCCATCAGCCTGTCGTGTGCATACCAACCTTTTATGTCCACCTCACGGGCGGCATCAAAAAGAGAAGAGGCAGCTTCAAAAAAGAAAGGCTCCTTATCACGCGCACCGTTTGCCCCTTCTACATCGAGAAGCATCAGCAGAAAAGGTTTACCGGATCGCTCCGTCCTCTTTCTTTCAAGTCGAAGGATGCCGGTAAATCCATCTTCGTCGAGAAACGTATGACCAGCCTCACGCAGCCGATCCACAAAATATCCCGCAGACTGCTTCTTCTCTGCAGATTTCTTCTTAATTCCGTTCCATCCTGGTAGAAGTCTCATGGGTTGCCCCGCATCACTCATTTGGTCACGTACATACTCTGGAGCCCTATATTATTCTGTAAACCGATTCAGGAATATAAAAACGCCTTTTGTTGAAAACCATACCAAGAAGATTACCGCCGTGCGAAACTATCTTTTCCTTCGCAGCCTGGGCCACGGTCCATCGCGTCTTCTCAGCTTCGATTACGAAAATCACACCGTCCACTTTCCGGACTATAGCTAAACCGTCAGACGACAACGCGATCGGCGGCGAGTCGATCAAGACATAGTCGAATCGCTCCCGGAGTTGCTCCCAGAGCTGATCAGTCGAATCCGAGCCCAGTTTCTGCGGCGTGAGCACGGAGTGCTGGAAGAGCGGACTGACGAAGAGCATGGTATCGTCTATCCGACAGATCGCCTGATCCACGGGCAAGTTTCCCCTTGCGACCTCATCCATGTGAGGAGGGGAGCAAGACCCGGAAAAACGCGTATTGTTTTCATTTGTCCGGTCAATATCAAGAAGTAAAACGGAACGGCCCATAAGTGTGGTTGCAACCCTTGCCAGCTCACGGATAATTGTGGAGGTACCTTCTCCCTCCCGTGCGGAGACAAACTGAATCACTTTGTGGGTCACGTCGGGCAAGAGAGAATTGATGCTTTGATACAGAGCCGCCATCTCCTTCTCAAGATTTAATTCACCCCTGACGGGCACGGGGAGAGGAACTGTGGGGCCCGCAATTTGTCTTTCCGGAGGTTTCTCCACGAATACTTCCTTCGGAAGTTCGGTAACGGCCCCATTGACCGGTTGCCGGACCTCTTGAAGTTCCCGCCTCGCGTGTTCCAGTGCTTCGTATATCTTGCTCATAGGGTCTCCTTTGGCCGAATAACAGGCACGATGGCTCCTCTACTCCTTCAGGGGTATCGCGATAAGAAGTGGCAGGCCCAGCTTTTTCTCAGCATGACGTGGAATGGTCAGGCCTTGTGGAAGTATCTCGCTTGCAAACGCCAACGCGAGAGGGAATGCCACAGCCAGGAAAAAGCCGATCCCATAAATCTTTTTCTTTTCCACCTGCATCGGCACGAGAGGAATCGATGCTCTTTCGATAACCTGTATGTTGGTCATCTTTCTGCGGTCAAGGTCCTCGGAGATCCTGGCCTCTTCCGACTTCTTGGTATAGATCTCGTAATTGCTCTCATTGGTGGCCACTTCTCGTGTTAACTCGTGGAGCTGCGTCTCGCGCTGATCTATGCCGCGAATTTTGCCATCCAGCTCGGCCACTTGCGCTTTGAGGTTACGCACCTTAACCAAGAGAGGGTTCAGCTCAGACTCTATGGTTGCCAGGTTGACTTTGCGCACCTCATCTTCCTGCTTCCCCAACTGCGCTTTTCCCAACTCTATCTCTCTGCGGACCTCCTGCACCAGTCTGCTTGTTTCGGTATACTTTTGCAGGAGCTGCTGTTCTTTCATCTCACTTGCATTGATCTGATTCCTGATCGTGTTCGCAACAAGGTCATTAACAATATTGTTGCGATTCTTCCAGTACTTGTATCGTTCCTGCAATTCCTTGATCTTACTCTCTTCGGTCTTCACCTGGGTATCCAGGTCCGCTTGCTGTTTAATGAGCAGCGTTTTCTGCTGGTCCACCGCGTAAACCTCATGCTTTTGCCTGAAACCGGTCAGCCGGCTTTCCGACTCCTTAAGCTTCGACTGGTATGCTTTCTCCTGTTCCTCGAGAAATGGAGTCTTATTGCCGCTGAAAACCTGAAGATGTCTTTCCTGGAACAGATCGACAAGCTGGTTCACGGCTTTGGCCGCGATAACAGGATTATCGTGCCTGTAGTAGACTTCCAGGAGATTAGTTTTTGCGACGGGCTTAACCACCAGGTTCTGCCGGAGTTGTAGAGAAGCGAGTTCCTGCACAGCAGGTCCACTCTCAGACAGCTTGGCAAGCTGCGGGTACAAATTATATATGCCCGCAATCTCAATGAGCTTCCTGGCAAGGTCGCTGCCTGTGAGGATCTGGATTTCCGTGTTGATGATCGCCTCCTGGTTGATGCCTGGCCGGTCCTGACCGGGCAGCTCTGAAACAGGCATGAACTCCCTTCCAAATTTAACCATCAGTATGGCTCGCGCAACATACTGTTTCGGCGACCAGAGCATGGCTACGATTACCGTGCCTAAAGCTATGACCACGAACGGGATAAGTACCTTATACCGGTGTTTGAACAGAATCGTCAGAACGTCCCTTAGACTGTAACCCTGCTGCTGCTGCTGTTGTTGTTGTTCTTCCATAACGGAGCCCCCTGGGAAAAGTTAATACCAGCTGCTTGTGGTTGTGGGTGTCGGAATGGGAGACGGTAGCGGGAAAGGAAGCAGCTTCCGGATGTATTGATCGACCCATTTATCCACTTCGCCGATAGGTGATTTCGGAACGAATACCATGTCGTAAGGCATCAGATTAATATCATTCGTCATGTCTATGCCGCGCTGCCATTTTTCCATGTCAAGCACGGTAACGAGCGGCTTACCTGCCGGGTTCTGACGAATTAGAACAACCTCGTTCTTCCTGGCGTCATACCCGAACCCGCCGGATTGCGCAATAGCCTGCGACACGGTCATGGGGCCGACGATCGGTAACAGGCCGGGCCGTATCACTTCGCCATCTACAAAGATTTTTTGTGCGGCGAACTGGCGGATTATAACCGTGACCTCAGGTTTTCTGATCTCTGCCGCATACCGGCTCTTCAGTGCTTCGGCAAGCTGCGTTGGAGTCATGTCCACCACCATAAGATCGCCCACGAGCTGAAGCGTGATCCTTCCGTCCGGCCTGACAGGCATAGTCTCATTCAGTTCAGGGTTGTACAGAAACTTAATGTCAAGTTGGTCGCCAAATTGGATCTTGTACTCCTTGGCTGGATAAAGACGAGCTTGGGTATCCAGAGGCTCTCTAGCAACTGGATGCTCGACCCACGGGTTGGTACAGCCGGCGACCGTCGCCACAATAATAGAAAGAATCAGCGCTGCTCTCATGGTACCTCCTTGAGTTCGGCAGGAATCATGTCATTCCGTTAAGCTGATACCTGTAATAAATTCTTGATAAGCTACCGCCAGCGAACCCCTTGGGGATCTTTACCGCCTAGTTCAGCATGCCACCCCGCAGTGCTACCCCTGCTTGTGGGAACTGCGAAAGTTCCCTAGCGGAACGTACTGCTGCTGAAGCTCTTAAGCCAATTATAACACAGAATTCCTGCTATGCAATGAGTCAGCCGATAAACTGTTACCCCCCGGCTGAAAGTCTTAACCCAGGTTTCCATCTGGTGGCGGAGATGCAAGACCCAAGCCAAGTGGAGCGGATTTGTGGCGGCCCTTACCCCTTGCGTGTAAGGGCCGATGATCACGGGCAATTTTCTCTTACTGCCTAATCGCATACTATACTTAGCAAATGATATGCCATTCCGCTAATACCCGCATATCATTGCGAATGCCATTCTTCGATCAGGGGAGCAATGGTCAATTATGTAAGCTATTCCGACTCCTGTCTGACGCCTCTCCCTGAAACAGAATTGGCTAAAACGCCCTTCCAGCAAGGGTTTGAGCCATTTAATGGCATGCGGAACGGGCTTTGTCAGAAATTCAGACAGGCTGACGAGTTCGAGGCAGTATCGGTTGTCCTGTAAAAAAAGACGCGTCCCGCGAAGCGGGACATCGCTCTAACGTTGTGAGGCTTGCGGCAGGTCGGGGAACTGGATGACGCTGCCGGCGATGATCAGATCGGGATTGGTAATGGCTGGATTACGCTGTCTGATTATCTTGATCATTGAATCATCAAGAACACTCTTCTCACTGAGGCCATAAACTTCCCTGATAAGATTCGTCAGCGTCTCCCCCCGCTTCACGACTCTTGTCCTCTGCCTCGGCTTAAGGCTGTTCTGAGACTCTATGCCTTTCTGAGGATTTGCCTCGCTCGCCTGCGGGGCCGGCACAGAAACCGCAGGAGCAGAGGGCCCCACCTGAGGTGATGTTGCAGGGGCCGGATGCAAAGGCGTGCCAGTTGGTGGTCTTGCAGGCGGGGAGGCAGTCGGCGGCATCGGCTGGGGCTTCGTTATGTCTGTCTGGCCTGACACACCGCGCGACCCTGTCAAACTCTGCTTGTAAGGCAAGAGAAGCAAGATGATCAACACGACAGCCACGACTCCCAGGCCGATAAAGAAGGCAACCTTTCGTCCGGGGAAATGAGCCTTCTGCCTGTTTCCCGATCTGAAATCTGCAACGACCTCTTTCGCAATGCCTGCTATCACGGGGTTCTTCTGATATCCGAACCCTGTGATCAATGCATTATCGCAGAGAATATTGAGTCTTCGTGGGATACCATCGGCCTCTCTTACAATGATATCGAGAGCGCCCTTATCGAAGATGGATCTGCTGTTGAGCCCGGCAACGGAAAGCCGATGCTGGATGTAGGCACGGCTATCTTCGTCGTTAAGAGGTTGTATGCGCGATCGAATTGCGATCCGCTGCTTCAATTGACGCAACTCGTGTTTATCGAGCAAGTCGTCTAGTTCGTTCTGTCCTACGAGCACGATCTGAATCAATTTTTCAGTAGGCGTTTCAAGGTTTGAGAGCATCCGCAGGTTTTCCAGTGTTTCTACCGGCATATTCTGCGCTTCATCGATGATAATCACAACCGTCTTTCCCTGCTTGTAAAAATCTATGAGGGAAAGATGCAAGCCGTTCACCATATCGACCAGATTATCTGTCGCCAGTTCAAGGTCAAACTCCTGGTAAATGACCCTGACAAGCTCTTTGAAGGTCATGTTAGCCTGAAAGAGATAGATCACTTTTAGATCGGCGGACTTTGCTCTATCGAGGTAAGCACGGACGACCGTCGTCTTACCGGTCCCGACGCCTCCGGTGATCGCCACAAATCCTTTTCGCTTTTCTATGCCGTACACCATTGAGGCAAGGGCCTGTTTGTGACTCTCGCTGAGGTAGAGGAATTGCGGGTCTGAGGTAATGTGAAAAGGCTCTTTTGTCAGGTTATAAAATTTTTGATACATGTTTCTTCCCTTTGCACAGATATCGGTTTCCGTACAGGAGTGCCGCCCATACCGTGAAGCTACACAATCCTCCGGCTGACTTTTCTCCACGAGGAGGTGATCAGAAAACTTTCCTCCATGTTTGCGATCATCTGCTGCAGTCGGACCATCGGCACCGCAAAGCTGATCGTATTCGCGTGAACACACGGTCGTGCCGAGACGTCGAGCATGCCTAGCACAGCGCGAGGTTGATCCGCGTTTCTCTCAATGTACGGATATTGAACGATCGTTGCACAACCAGCGCCGAATGGCGAAATAACGCCGGTCACGTCAGGGCGATCATAGTTTGCCAGCGTAAAAAGGCCGGACAGGACATCGGGCGATGCCAGAAAAATGGCTACCACCGGCTCATCCGTGGCCTGGATTTTGTCCCAGCGCTTAAAGACGATGTATTGAGATGGGGCCTTGAACACGGGCAGTGCCTTCATCACAGCGTTTACGAGTTCAGGCGATTTTTTGTACCGCTCGCCTTCGAGTTTTCCCGGAATACCGTAGGACAAAAAGTACTCGAACTGCGGGCGCATAGCCTCTGCAAAGCCAAGGTAGCGCTTGCCTCCGCCGCAGCCTATTGTATCGGCCTCGAATTTAAGGGAAGTACCATGGCGCACTCGCTGCAGATCCCCGATGATGCAGCGATGATCTTTGGCCGGCTTGGCAGCTTGAGCCTGTTTCTCATCGTCTGCATAATAAAAGACTATCGGCAACTCCGCAGCCTTGAAGTGCCTCTTCCACAACCGCATAAAGTTTTCCCTGAGGTCCATATCCATGGCTTATCCTCCATTACGCGAATGGCTTGCCTGGCTCGTATACCTCATCGTACCAAGAGAGATAAATCTTTGCAACATGAAATAGACTTACGCTGCTCACTCCTAATTATTGTGTCTCAGAAATAACTTGAATAAGTTCCGGTTTCCGTACTACAAAATCCTATTTCAAAACAGGCATAATAAATGCGCCGGTCATGGTGTCCGCAGTACCGTGACTTTCGAGATAGCCCAATAGTAGCTCTTACAATGTAGTGCTGAACATTCGGAATTTCAAATACCGGGGTAATGTAATGACGACTCTTGATCTTTTTATCGTTCAGTCTCGCGCTCCTATCGCCACCTCAATGCTTGCCTGTGCATTCTTGTAATCGGTGAGAGCCGAGACGTAGCTAACCTCTGCATTGGAGAGGGCCGTAAGGGCGTCCGTCACCTCGATCGGACTGCCAACTCCCGCCTGGTAGCGGCCGAGCGCAAGGTCAACGTTTTCTTTGGCCTGCCTGACGGCGACTTCGGACGTGGCAATGCTTTCATTTGCCTGACGAAGCAGGACATAGCCCTGCTGAACTTGCGAGATTATGTTGAGCCGAAGCGAACGTTCAGTGGCGCCGGCGGTATCATAGTTTGCCTTTGCTTCCGCGACCTGATACTTCGTGAGGAACCCGTTGAAAATGGGCGCCGAGACGTTGAACCCGTAATTCCATCCGTCGGAAAGCGGGAAGTCGGTACCTGTATAGTAGTAACTCGCATTTGCGTTGACCACAGGATAGAATCCCTTCTTGGCAAGATTGATCGATTCTCTGGAAGAATTCCTTTTCTGGATCAGCGACTGCAGATCGGCCCTCTGGGCAAAAGCTTTCTGCAGGGCCTCATCAAAAGAAAGCTCATACTTCACAAAAAAAAGAATGTCTTCAAGTGTGTAGTCAGGGGCCTCCGGGACACCCATCGCGTTATTGAGATTTACGCGGGCCAGCCTCGCCTGGTTTTCGGCTTTGATCAGCGAAAGTCGCGCATTGCTCAGGTCAACTTCGGCCTTTGTCACATCAAACTTGGGCTTGGTGCCCACTTCGAAAAACCCCCGCGCCTGCTGGAGATGCTTCTCGAAATTGGCAACAGATTCCTGGGCAACCTCCCTCGCCCGGATCGCGAACAGGAAATTGTAGTACGACTGCTTGACGTTAAAGATCACCTGGTCCTGCGTATTTCGTAAATCGAAACGCGATGACAGGGTATTATATCCCTGCACTTTAACCGTGCTCGCTGTCTTCCCGAAATCGTACACGAGCTGATTGACACCCGTGCTCGCCGTGTACTGGTCGAACACGCTTGACGTGCTTGAGACCACACTAGTGCCGCCCGTGCCCACACTCGTGACTGCCGCTCCTGACGAAGGACGTCCAATCTTACTGTACGACCCGGCCGTGGTGAGTTGGGGATAATAATTAGACTTCGCCTCGCCGATCCTCGCCTCGCCCGCTCTTACGGCGCCCAGCGCCGCTAGAATATTAGGTTGATTCCGGAGAGCCACCTCGATCGCACGCGAGAGCGTCAGGGTTTCATCCGGCACAATGGCCTGCGCCGATACGATTGAGGGCCATAGCGCGAGTACTAGCAGAACCGCCGGAATCCACATCTTATTTCCCTGGATATTGGGCTTAGGCATGCTCGCTCCTCTGCATCATCTTCTTTGGCGGACCCGCATGGAACGGAATTCGATGCAGGACCGGATCCATGTATTGTGCCGTATACGCTGGCCATAATCAAGTCGCAGCAGAGATCAGTAATTTTTTGTGGAATGATGATTGCAAGATGCTCGTCCATGGATCCCTATTCATCGAGGGAGACCCGATTCAGATCGTTTGATGCAGCGGCAGGACAAGGCCCCGCCTCGGGCGGGTTGCCTACTAACAGCTAGGGAGGAGGTTAATGATTATACGGGTCCTTTATGAAGACGATAGACACGATTACGTACCGGCCTTTAGGCTTGATGACCTTATTGCCGAAGGAAAGATCAAGAAGTTTTACCGATCGGATGGCTGGGTCACTGTCGGCAAAGACCCGATACGTAACGCAGGCGACTCAAGGTACAGCGGACCGGAAAGACGCAAGATTTACATGGTAGATTGAGCGTCTGCCGGGAAGCAGTCTATTCGTCGGCTGATTTAACGGAGCGTAACTGCCGTTTCTGCCATTGGCGGGAACCCGGCTTGCATTTAATGTGTCTTTTCAAGCCGCCGCCGATACGGACACTGTTATTTTCCCGTAAGGGTTTCCCGCAGACGTAACAAAGCAATTCTTTAAACAGAGGAATCTGCAACATATTAATATCGTTCAGGAACGATTCACATAGTCATACTACTTTCATGAGACCGTGTCAACTCAATAGAATTCGTCAAATTTTGGACGCCGCCAATGAACCGTCTCCATTCTCCTCATAGCTTTTGTCCGTAAAAACTTACGGCTAAGGCTGGTAGGTAAAAGCTTGACCGTTTGCGACGGCTGTGGTAAAACGGGCCAGGGAACAGCAGGGGGCAACCCCTGCTCGCTTCATCCATGACCCCTCATTCCGCAAAAAAACACGAGATGGATGCGGCAGGCATGATCGCCGCGATTATCCTAACTCTGCTCTGGGGCTTCAACTACACTGTCATGAAATACACCAACGCGGGCGTGGCCCCGGTCTTTACGGCCGCCATTCGATCCGTCGTTGCCTCCTTGTGCGGAATACTTTACTGCCTGGCTAAACGCGAGAAACTGTTTCACACCGATATCATGCTCTTTCACGGGTGCATGGTGGGTCTCTTTTTCGGTGCTGAATTCGTCTGCATCTATTTCGGCCTTCTCTACACGGATGCAGCGCGCGCCGTCATCTTCGTCTATCTTAGCCCCTTTGTGGTGGCGCTCGGGGCCCACTTCCTCTTAAAAGACGATCGGTTGACGCCGCTCAAAACAGCAGGTCTCGTGCTTGCCTTTGCCGGCGTGCTTATCGTCTTTCAAGGAAGGCCGAAAACAGCGGCCAGGTCGATGCTTCTGGGAGACAGCCTGCAGATAGCCGGTGCAATTCTCTGGGGCACGACAACGCTCTACATAAAAAAATACATGGCTGAAAAAGTGCACCCCGTAAATACGTTTCTGTACCAGCTTGTCTTTTCGATCCCTATACTTTTTGCCATGAGTTATCTCCTGGAGCCACGCTGGGTATATAGAATAGATGCGCTCATTATCGGATCACTTTTCTATCAAAGTATCATTATAGCGTTTGTGAGTTACATGGTCTGGTTTTTTTTGATTCACGCTTATCCTGTGAGCGTTCTTTCCGTCTTCACGTTTTTCGCTCCGGTTTTCGGTGTCCTCTTCGGCACCCTCCTGCTGCACGAGGAGTTTACCATCTCGCTGTTGGTGGGGTTGCCGCTTGTTTGCCTGGGCATTGTCTTTGTAAACTGGAGGAGGCTCCCCAAGAAGGACGTAACCTGGTATGGGAAACTTGGCTAGACGTGCTATTCAGCACACCAACACCCAAACCGCATGCGTGAGCATACACGCCTTCGACGAATTGCATGATAATTCATGCATGAATCGACTTCTGCAAATCACGTCATAACCATAAAAACCTTTAATTTAAGTCACTAAGACCGTGTCGCACGGAACGGCACCTCTCTTGCTGAAGCATAGCCATACGCTGAGTCAGAAGCCCTTCAGAAAACCTGTGGACCCAAAAGGTGCCAGGTCCTGAAGGAATTGAAGGCGGTTGCCACACATGATCCGGTGCAAACGGGGGGATCGGGACCGTTTTTCTGCTCAGTGTTCGATTCCGGCAACAGTAAGCTTGCCGTGAAAGCCTGACCACGATAATACGGTGGGAAGCCAAACCGCTGTCCGGGATCCGCGTGGGGCGGATTAAGGATAGCAGGTCGCCGTTCGAATGCAGCACCCGCATCTGCTGACTTTCGCAAGGCTAACCAAAAAGCGAAAGATGAGGTGCTACATGATCATTACGCGCAAAACATCAGCAGGTTCAGGAAGGCCATTTCGCTCTCTTCCTATTATTCTTTCTCTCTTCATCCTTATGGTATCGGTTTTTCTCTGGTGCGGAGAAGGTCTTTGCGGCCGGGCGACCCTCGCATGGGATCCCGAGGCTGTGGCCGGCCTTGCCGGGTATAAGATCTACTACGGTACAAAGAGCAAGAGTTATTCGTCTACTGCCGATGCAGGAAACCAGACGACCACAACAATAGTCGGCCTTACGGCGGGCGCGACCTACTACTTTGCCGCGACGTCATACGACGCGACGGGCACCGAGAGTCCTTTTTCCAATGAAGTCTCCTATATAGCATCAAACAACACGGCTACAGATATTCTCTGGAGACAAACCACTACCGGAGCCACTGTTGTCTGGTTCATGAACGGATCGACGCAGATGGGACAGGCGTCCCTCGGTGTGGTCAGCGATCTCACCTGGACTATCGTGGGTACGGGTGATTTCAACGGGGACGGCAAGCCTGATATTCTCTGGAGACAAACCACTACCGGAGCCACTGTTGTCTGGTTCATGAACGGATCGACGCAGATCGGAGAGGCGGCCCTCGGTGTGGTCAGCGATCTCACCTGGACTATCGTGGGTACGGGTGATTTCAACGGGGACGGCAAGCCTGATATCGTCTGGAGACAAACCACTACCGGCGCCATTGTTGTCTGGTACATGAACGGATCAGCACACATCGGACAGGCGGACCTCGGTGTGGTCAGCGATCTCACCTGGACTATCGTGGGTACGGGTGATTTCAACGGGGACGGCAAGCCTGATATCGTCTGGAGACAAACCACTACCGGCGCCACTGTTGTCTGGTACATGAACGGATCGGCACACATCGGACAGGCGGACCTCGGTGTGGTCAGCGATCTCACCTGGACTATCGTGGGTACGGGTGATTTCAACGGGGACGGCAAGCCTGATATCGTCTGGAGACAAACCACTACCGGCGCCACTGTTGTCTGGTACATGAACGGATCGGCACACATCGGACAGGCGGACCTCGGTGTGGTCAGCGACCCATCCTGGCAAATCGTCAGCACAATGCTCGAGTAATGAGAGGCTGGCCTTATGAAACATTGCACAACAGCGCTCTTGCGGACAGGCTTTTTTCATACATCATCTCAACCGGTTTGTATGAGAATCACTACATAAAAAGGCGTGCAAGATGGCACTCGAACGAACAATAGTAATGATTTCAGGTAGAAAGGGCCGTGACCCGGTACGGCATCTCTTTTGCTTATCCTGGATATTACACGATGAGTGGGGTCATCAGAGCTTGTCAGTCCGGCCGGGGGGTCGGGGCTTTGAAATTCCCGGACGGCATTATCGCTGATCTGATGTGGGGGTCAGAGGCCGGCGAGAGTTAATTCTCCTCATTGTATGGTGTCGGTTTCTGCAACAGGCAGTTGCTTGAAAAAGGCAAACCATCCGAAAGGGTGGGACGCAAAGCCGCTGGCCTAAGTTCCGCACGAGCGGAATAAGGCAGCAGGTTGCCAGGCGAATACAGCACCGCATCTGCTGACTTCGCAAGGCTTAACAAAAAGTCAGAGGTGCTGTAATGATTAACAATTGTATTACGTTTACGTCAAAGAAGTCAGCATCGGTCTTTCGTTCCCTTTTCCTTATCTTCTCACTGTTCGTACTGATTACCTGTTCTATTTCCTTATATAACGAAGCCCATTGCGCACAAGTGAGCATGGGCTGGGACGCGGTGACCGGGTCCGGTCTTGCAGGGTATAAGGTCCACTACGGAACTGCAAGCAAGAATTATTCATCAGTCGCTGACGCGGGCATGCAGACGACCTACACCATGACCGGTCTCGCAGCGGGCACAACATACTACTTTGCGGCTACGTCTTACAATTCGGCGGGTACTGAAAGTAGTTACTCCAATGAAGTGGCCTATACCGTACCCGCTTCCTGCAGCTACGCGATCTCTCCCGCGACTGCGTCGTACACCGGTACGGGAGGCACGGGCAGCATCTCAGTCAATACATCAGCCGGCTGCAGCTGGACAACATCAAACAGTAACTCCTGGGTGACCATCACCTCAGGCACGAGCGGCACAGGACCAGGAACCGTCCAGTACTCGGTCTCGAGCAACACGGGATCATCCACGAGAACAGCAAGCCTCACCATAGCAGGTGCTGGATTCTCCATCACGCAAACAGGAGGCTCTTCTAGTACGTACACAATCAGTGCCAGCGCCGGAAGCGGCGGGTCGATATCTCCGTCCGGCGGCGTCGGTGTTAGCGCAGGGGGAAGCCAGAGCTTCACCATCAGTCCGTCAAGCGGGTACAGGGTCTCTGCCGTAACGGTTGACGGGGCCTCGGTAGGCGCGGTTACCTCTTACACCTTTACGAACGTGACCGCCAATCACACAATCAGCGCTGCCTTCGCCGTGACGAACACGAGCTACACTCTCACCATGACTAAGGCGGGTACCGGCGGCGGAACAGTCACGAACAGCCCATCCGGGTCAAGCTTCGCTGCGGGGACTGTTGTGACGCTCACGGCCGCGCCTGATGCAAATTCTACGTTCGCCGGATGGTCGGGAGGATGCTCGGGTAACACAACCACCACTACCGTCACCATGAACACCAACGTGACCGCGACAGCAACGTTCAACCCTAAAGCGGGCAACGACATCTGGCCGAACACAACCGCGCCCGTGTCTGCGGATTCAGGCCCGGACGGCGCAGTAGAACTGGGTGTGAAGTTCCGTTCTGACACGGCCGGCAACATCAGCGGCATCCGGTTCTATAAGGCTAGTACCAACACCGGGACCCATGTCGGGAACCTGTGGACAAGCACCGGAACGCTCCTTGCTACTGCGACTTTCACGAACGAGACTGCTTCAGGGTGGCAGCAGGTGAACTTCGCCACGCCGGTCGCGATCGCCGCAAACACGGTGTATGTGGCTTCTTACCACGCCAACTCAGGCCATTACAGCTGCGATCAGAATTATTTTGCAAGCACGGGCGTGGATGCTCCACCTCTGCACCTATTGGCCACTGGCGTATCCGGAAATAATGGTGTCTATGCCTACGGCTCCAGTTCCGTTTTTCCGAGTCAGGGATGGAATAGCTCCAACTACTGGGTGGATGTGGTCTATAGCGCAAACCCGGCACCGCCCCCGCCGCCGCCGCAGACGAACTACACACTCTGGCAGAGCTCAGCCGTGCCCGTCCTCGCAGACGCAGGTGCTGACAATGCCGTAGAACTCGGGGTAAATTTCCGCTCCGATTCGAACGGGTATATATCGGGGATCCGCTTCTACAAGGCGAGCACGAACACAGGCGCACATGTCGCAAACTTGTGGAGCAGCACCGGGGCGCTTCTTGCTACAGCGACCTTCACGAATGAGACTGCTTCAGGGTGGCAGCAGGTGAACTTCTCCTCACGGGTGCCTATCACCGCCAACACGGTGTACGTGGCCTCCTATCACGCGAATACAGGCCACTATGCCCTTGACAGGAGCTATTTCAGCACTACCGGTGTTGACGCTCCTCCTTTGCACGCACCGGTTAATGGCGCCACCACACACAATGGCGTCTACGCCTACGGCTCCACGTCCAACTTCCCGAGCCAGGGCGGTGGAACTAACTATTGGGTGGACCCTGTCTTTCAGTTACAATAGCAAGCCGCAAACATAAGAATACCCCACCCTGACGTCCAGCCCTCTCCCTGAAAGATAAGGGAGAAGGCTGGACGCGGGGTTTCTTCCCGCGTCTCCTCAACAAAAAGTCATCACCCTATTTGACTATCTTGCAAAGCTCCCGCCTGTCAGGCAGGTTTTTGATTGGAGCGGATGTGAGGCCGTCGGACGGATTTGGGCTGTCCGTTTTTCCGCAATGCCTGAGCATAGGCGAGGACAGCCTTAACGTAGTTATCGCAATGATTGTATGCGTAAACCGCTTTTTCCTTTTTTGCCGTGTCCCCGTTCTCCCATCCGTAGCCTTTGAGATAATTGGCTATGCTGGCCAGCGCGTCCAGGAGATTGAAAAGATCAACACGGCCATCACCGTTCCCGTCGACGCCAAACTGCAGGTAGGAGGTAGGGACGAACTGACAAAGCCCGAACGCTCCGGCCCACGAACCTTTCACGGCCAGCGGGTCGAATCCCCTCTCTCTGCCGAGCAGCACGAGGGTGATCCACTCATTCTCAGCCCACGCGGAGCGCCGATTCTCCATGACCGTCAGTGTGAGAAGGCTATTGAATACGGGATAGTTGCCTGTGTACCTGCCGAAGTTAGTCTCGACGCGATAGATCGCAACAATCGCTTCCTTTTCCACTCCAAAAAGCGTCTCTATTTTTTTGAGTTCACGCTGGTTGTCTCTGACTATCTGCCTGCCCCGCTCAATTGAAGCTCGCGTGAGCAAGCCGAACCTTCGGTGGAAGTAATCGATGCCCTTGCCTTTCTTCTGAAGGATTTCAGGGTATAACATGAGGCGTGTGTCGTTAAAGAGTGCTACGGCCTCAACCTCGTCGATCCCTCGTGCGACGAGTTTTTGCACGAGAAAATCTCTCCAGTAAACCAGGTCGGTTGGCACTTCGGCCGATGCGTAACCCACTGACAGAAACGCCAGAGCGAACAAAACAATCGGTATCGAAGTTACAGACACGCCTCTCTTCACAGTCTCCCTGACTCTGTCCTTTATCGTACACACTCGCTGCGAGCTCTTCTCAAGTTTATCGACCTGTATAAGAAAAGCAATAGATTCACAAAGAAGTTGACCCCACAGCAATCTGAGACCAAGTGTGTTACATTATATAACATAGCGAGGCCACAAATCTTATGTCTTTAGGAAAAATTCTTGTAGTGGACGATGACCGGAATCTCGTCGCCTTATTGCAGATGCGCCTGGAAGCAGCGGGGTATGAAGTTGTTCCCGCCTTAAATGAGCAGGAGGCGGTCGATTACGCGAGGGAACAGGTCGCCGACCTTTCCATCGTCGATCTTCAGCTCGTGCGGATGGACGGCATCCGGCTGATGGAAGAGCTGCACCTTCTCATCCCGGACATGCCCGTAATCATCCTTACTGCGCACGGAAGCATTGAGAGCGCTGTTGAGGCCATGAAACGCGGAGCTTACGGATACGTCACCAAACCATTCGAGCCGGAAGATCTTCTTTTTCAGATACAGAAGGCAATGGAGAATCGCCGTCTCTCTTCTGAAATAGAACGGCTGCAAGGTCTCCTGGAAGAAAGATACAGCTTGCCCGGCATTATAACCAGAAGCAGCAAAATGCAGAAGGTCATGGAAGCAATCTCCCGCATTGCTCGATCCGAGTCAACGGTTTTGCTGCTTGGCGAAAGTGGCACGGGAAAGGACCTGATCGCCAAGGCGCTTCATGTCGCCAGTGAGAGAAAAGGGAAGCCTTTCGTTGCCGTCAACTGCGCTGCGCTTCCGGAGCCACTGCTGGAAAGCAGTCTGTTCGGGCATGAAAAAGGTGCCTTCACCGGCGCTGTCCGGACCGCAAAAGGGCTTTTCTCACAGGCCAACGAAGGTACGATCTTCCTGGACGAAATTGCCGATATGCCTCTCTCGATTCAGGCAAAAGTGTTGCGCGTGCTCCAGGAGAAACATTTCTATCCTGTTGGAAGTGAGAAACTGACGGACGTTGATGTTAGAATCATTGCTGCTACCAATAAGAATCTTGAAGACCAGGTGAAGCAAGGGCTCTTCCGTGAAGACCTCTACTATAGAATACATGTTATCCCTGTTTACCTGCCCCCCCTGAGAGAGCGGAAGGAAGACATTCCACCGCTCGCCGAGCATTTCCTGGAGAAGTTCGGCCAACAGGCAAAAAAAGAGATCCGGGGGCTCACCCCTGAGGCAATGCAAAAACTCATGCTCCATGACTGGCCCGGGAACGTGCGCGAGCTTGAGAATGTGATCGAATATGCGGTCGCGATGAGCGATAAGGACTTTATCACGGAAGATCTTATCTTGCGAACCAGTGGCGTAGTGACCCAGGCGCCGGTGCAGCCCCTCAAAGAAGCAAGGGACGCTTTTGAGAAGAGCTACCTGATGTATCTTCTCGAGCTCGCTCGGGGGAAAGTGACCGAAGCTGCACGCCTCGCAGGAAAATACAGGGCAGATTTCTACCTGCTTCTAAAGAAACACCATCTGAACCCGGACGACTTCAAGAAATCATCGTAGAGTTCATGACCACGAAACGGTTCCAGTACCTACTCGCCTAAGTACGGCTATCCGCGGTGGTTCGCGTTCTCGGCGCTCACCTTGTCGGCTGAAATAATGCGCTCCCAAATATACTGTATCTTTGGGCTTCTTTACGTACCATATTATATCTTTAAGAATCTTGTAGTACCCCACTGAGTCTATATTGGTATACATAAGAGACTACATAAATTATCTTTTATAATTAATAAGAATATTTTTTAAGTCATTAATTATTATACAATTAACACTTAATTGCATCCAGCTAAAATTGCAGGCTTGGCTGCGTCGAGACATACAGGAGAAGGCTCATGCATAAGCTCCCGATCTCGTGAGTTGCCGTGATCTTGCCACGAGATTAGGATATACTCTTCTCGCAGACCTTTCCGGGAATCGTGCATATGGTCAGGATCAATCCGGACCAAACAAGGTGAGAGTGAAGCAGATCGATATCAATCCTGAATTTCGTCAGGCCCTCGACGTGATGGAGCACTCCAACCGCCACGTATTCATCACCGGAAAAGCAGGCACAGGAAAATCGACCCTCCTCGATTACTTTAGAAGGACCACGCGCAAGGAGGTTGCTGTACTGGCTCCCACGGGCGTGGCTGCGCTCAACGTCCAGGGGCAGACCATCCACTCTTTCTTCGGTTTCAAGCCGAGTATAACCCCTGAGAAGGTCAGGAGAGCCTCCGGAACTGACGGAGAGCTTTACCGGCAGTTTGACACGGTCATCATTGATGAAGTATCCATGGTACGCGCCGACCTCCTCGATTGTGTCGAGAAGTTTCTCCGTCTGAATGGGCCACGCAAAAAAGAATGGTTCGGCGGCGTGCAGATGGTCTTTATCGGCGATCTCTATCAGCTCCCGCCGGTCGTCACTTCAGGTGAAAGAGAGATTTTCACCCACCGGTACGAGACACCCTATTTCTTCTCGGCGCAAGTTTTCAAAGAACCGACGTTCGATATGGAATTTATCGAACTGGAAAAGGTTTATCGCCAGACCGAGCCCGAATTTATCGATCTTCTCAACGCCATCCGGAATAGATCCTGCACGGATGAGGAGATCGAGAAGCTGAACACGCGCCATCTCCCTGACTTCGTCCATCCTGACGACGCTTTTTACGTGACGCTGACAAGTACCAACGATCTTGCTGCGGTACGCAATCTGGAGAAACTCGACTCCCTTCAGGGCCCTGCCTTCCGGAGCGATTGCACCGTAACCGGAGAGTTCGACCGTACCTCTTTGCCGGCCGAGGAAACCTTGAGGCTCAAACGTGGGGCTCAGGTAATGCTCGTCAACAACGACAAAGGCGGCCGCTGGGTCAACGGCACCATAGGGCGCGTGTCAGGAATTGATCGAGAGAGCGGTGAAGAGGATTTGGTGCTCGTGGCGCTTCAGGACGGCAGCGTTGTTGAAGTGGCGCCCCATACGTGGGAGCTCTTCGAGTATCAGTACAACAGGGAGACAAAAAAGATCTCCACCCGCAAAACAGGCTCTTTCACCCAGTATCCAATAAGGCTCGCCTGGGCGGTCACGATCCACAAAAGCCAGGGGAAAACCTTCGACAGGGTTGTTATAGACATCGGCCGCGGCGCCTTTGCGCACGGTCAGGTCTATGTCGCCCTGAGCCGCTGCACGAATTTCGCCGGGATCACCCTGCTCAAGAAGATAACGAAGTCACATATCCGTGCTGACTGGAGGGTATCGGCGTTCCTCACGAGGTTCCAAGTACAGAAAAGCGGATGCGCGGGTCAGCCTTGAGGAGAAGCGAAACATCATCAGGGATGCCATGAAGCGCGGTATAAACCTCGAGATCATCTATCTCAAACCCGACGACACGAAATCTCGCCGCGTCATACGGCCGATCTCCGTGGAAGAGATGGAATACAGCGGAAAGAGCTTCGAGGGATTGCGCGCCTTTTGTTGTCTCCGAAACGAAGAGCGCACGTTCAGAATTGACCGTATACTGGAGATAGCGTACGAAGTCAGTAAGTGGTAAGAGACAACGGCTTCCGCCTACTTGTACGCAACGTGCATGAGCAGAGGCGTCCGGATCCGTATCGCCCCTACGGGGCATTCTCTGGCGCAGAGATAGCAGTGAAAGCAGGTCTCCGGGTAGCTGACGACCGGTTTTTCATCCGGCCTGGCAACAGAACCGAAAAAAACATCCTCGGCACAGACATCGATACATTGCCTGCAGGCCGTACATTTGGCATAATCGATTTCAGGCGGCATGACCCTTTCTCCTCCTTCTGGTATAAGCTAGTGGTACAACCTCTGGCCCGCTTCTGGCCCCGACTCACTTCGGGGCCTCCCTCCACGCCAGCACAGGCTTTCCGTCGCGCTGATGCGCAGCTAAGAGCTGATCGTTGAGCAAGGGGTCCGTGTAAGGATAATCGGCGCGCTGGTGAAGCCCCCTCGATTCCTTGCGCTCCAGCGCGGTAAGGAATATAAGTTCGCCGAGGTCAAACAGGTTCGCCACCTCAAGACAACGCGTAAGCTCCCAGCGATCCCTTGCGTACAGCTCCTCCCGCACCTTCTTCCTCAGTTTCCTGAGATGGTCGAGGCCCGCCTGGAGCATGGTCTCAGAGCGCGCGAGACCCGCGTAATCGGCGAGCGTGTGTTGAAGCGCACAATTTGCATCGCGCCAATCGAAGCCGTATTGGCGCTTCTGTATGGCGTCTACCCATGCCGCGGTGCTGTCTATACGGCCCGCGTCAGCTTCGGAAGAGGCGCGCCCCTTCGCAAAAGCTGCCGCGTTTTCTCCGCCGATCCAGCCGAAGACGCAGGCGCCTGAGATGCTGAACGTCGATTCGTCCCCTGCGGTGTAAAGCCCCGGCACCGTCGTCTCCGACTGTGCATTCATGGTGATGCGCCCCAGCGAGCGAAGTTCATATGTCCCGAACTCGATCTGATGTTTGCGCAGATCTATCGATTCCTCCGCGAGGTGCGCAAGGATACCCACGTTCCCTTCGTTCATCAGCCCCTTCATGAGATAGTCCTGCCCTTCCTCGCTGAGACCTCTGCAGTCCATGTAGACAGGACCTTGAGCTGACTTCCCGAACCGTTCGAAGATCTGTTTATCCACCTCGATAATCATGTCGCCGTACTTTTGATCGGGTCTGCTCGAATATTTGCCGACCGGCTTTCCTTCAGGGTCCCGGCAGACACCCGCCCACGTGGCCTGGCCTGATCTGCAGTAATTCCTGACGCCGGCGTGACGGGCAAGCATCTCCATGTTGGTGACTTCTGCACCCGCACGATAGGCCATGGCCCTTCCGTCACCCGCCATGGTAAAGGGCCGGGCGGTGTTGCCCATTATCTCCGGTTTTGAACCGGGGAAAAGCCTGCCAAGCGAGCCTGTCGCCAGGATCACGCTTTTAGCGCGAAACTCGATCAGGCGATCATTTCTCGTATCGATTCCCAGGGCTCCCAATATCCCTTCCGGTCCGGAGACCAGATCGAAGACCATCACGCGATCAATAATCTGCGCGCCCCTCTTCAGGGCCTCGTCTGTCAGGATCGGTTTCTGGTTATGCCCCTTATATTTGAGGTGGGTCATCATCCGGCCGGGAAACGAGTGGCCCGACAACTCCCATGTTCCGTTGTGTCTCATCTCGATGCCCCAGGCTTCCCAGAGCTTCACCATGTCGAACGATCTGGCGACCCACGTGCGGATGACCGAGCGACCGAGCGATGCGGTCATAGCGCCGAGCTGTGTGAGCATGCACTCCTTAATGAAAAAATCCATATCCGGACCATGGACTTCAGGGATATAACACCAGAAGTGATCGTTGCCGATACGACCCGCACCGCTGTACTTCGTCGCACCTTTCTCGACCACGACGGTCTTTGCCCCCATCTCCCGAGCCCGTATGGCTGCCATCAGGCCCGCGATCCCACCTCCGACACAGAGGACGTCAGTCAGCACCGTTTCCTTCTTCATGAAACCTCCCGGCGTTATACTTGGTTATATCACCCACGAACCATTTTGATTCATCACCCGCTTCGCTAGAGGCACGGAGAACACAGAGGAAAGCCTTGCACAGGGTTCTGACCGGATATGGGGAGACGGCGTGTGGCGCGCAAACTGTATCGCCTCACTATTTTGCCTTTTCCACAGGATAATCTGCTTCGTCCCAGGCCTTGATGCCGCCGGGCTGCCGGTAGACATTCTTGTAGCCGAGCTTGACTGCCCACATGGCGCCGTTGTGGCTGCGCGTACAGGTTGTGAAACCGCAATAGAAAACGATCACACGATTCTTGTCAGGACCGAGCAGCTTCTCCAAACCGGCCTTGGTCTTCTCGTCCATCTGGGTCATCTCCGGTATCGGAAGCGCAAAGTTGACCGCGCCGGGTATGTGCTGCTTCTTGTAGCTGTCCTCAAACGGCATCGTGTCAACGATTAGCATATCCTTTTTGGCGTCGATCCAGGCCTTCAGCTCGGAAGTTGTCACGACCATGTAACCTCCGCGGGCCACTTCCTTCTGAAAGTTGACAGCAATCTTCTCTGTTTCGAGCTCTTTGGATCCCCACGCGGAATGGGCTATACCGGCCCAGACAAAACAGCACGCCACCAGAACCGGGACCAACACCACTGCCTTTCTTGACGTCATTTCAATTCCTCCTTGTATTGGGGCAAATTTTGAACAAACCTGTTTGAGAGCCGGTGTCGATCGCGGACGAGTCGTGAGAAAAGGAGAAACGCAGCCGCGCCGATCAGCACGAGATCACGATAAAAGGCATGCACAAGACTGTCACGGCCCGCAGGTTCGTCAGGTCCGAAGCAGCCGCAATCGACATTCAACCCATTCAGGATGCCGTGACCAAGGACCGAGGCGAACAGGACGAGAAGGCCCAGAACCCCGTAAATTCCCGCACGCAAATTAAATATCAGTGCGATTCCGGTAAGGATCTCCAACCCCGGAAGGCCCACGGCAATCACCGGCAGGAGGATTTCGGGGACAAAGTCGTAATGCGATAGAATCCGGGCGAATGCCTTCGGATCCATCACTTTTAGCGTTCCGCCATAAATAAAGATGGCTGCCAGTATGAGCCGCACGAGCAGGTGAAGATAAGGTGAACACAGCAGTCTTCGGGCCGATTCGCTCATCTGCACAATCGAAGTCCCTTCCCCGTTTCGTTGTTGTGAATATATATGCGATAATCCGGAATAAGTGAAATGAAATTTTTCTATGAATTGAGCTTCTGTAATAATACTTTGGTAATCCCGGCCGTTTGAGAGGAATTATCATAGAGTGTCAAAAAGCCTTCGCACCCGAATGACAGCGCAGCGTACGAGGTTGTCTGCTATGCGGGCCTTGAGGCATTTGCCCTTACCTCAAGCGTAAGCGGTCCTCGAATCGCGCCGGAGGCGGGATGGTCCTCAAGGCCCGCTCAGGGCCGGTCCTCAAGCAAAGCGGTCGTTCTACGGCATAGACTTGTCCTTCACATTCACAACGTGGTAACATGGTCAGGCACGGATGGATAGAGAACAGAGCACGTTGCCAAAGGAACAGCTGTTCAGGAGGAGTCACCATGCATCATGAGACAGACTTGGGCAGCCGACTCATCCAGGGCAAAGTGGCGAATGGCGACACGGGAATCGAGATAAAGAAAACCATCTGTTCGATCTGTAACCCCCTTTCCCATTGCGGCGTCGACGCATACGTGAAAGACGGAGTTGTTGTCAAGGTCGAAGGCAGCAAGGAGAATCCCCACAGCGGCGGCACGCTCTGTTCCAAGGGCAATGCCAACAGGCAGTACATCTACCACAAGGACCGCATACGCACTCCGCTCGTCAGAACAGGTGATAGAGGGTCCGGCCATTTCATACCTGTCTCATGGAACGATGCGCTCGACCTCATCGCGAGCCGCTTGCTGAAAATAAAAGAAGAATCGGGTCCCGAATCGGTTGTCTTCTACGCAGGCTTCCCTAAATGGATGAGGCCCTTCCTGAAGCGTCTTGCCCACAGTTTCGGCTCGCCTAACTATTGCACGGAGTCGAGTACCTGCTTCAGGGCCAGCTTCATGGGAGCCGCCCTGAATTACGGAGCCATGGGGCCGGCCGATGTTGCGCGATCCAAATGTCTGCTTGTCTGGAGTTCGAACCCGTTCTATTCGAATACGACCCTTGCCAGGGGCATCCTCGATGCCCGCGAAAAAGGGCTCAAGATCATCGACGTGGGACCTCTGATTACACCAATGACGGCGCAAGCAGACATACATCTGCGCATCAGGCCGGGCACCTCGGGTGCGCTTGCGTTGAGTATGGCCGATGTGATCATCGAGGAAGGGCTGTACGATGATGACTTCGTCCAGAACTATACGCTCGGCTTTGAGGAATACCGCGCGTACGTGGCTCAATTCCCGCCTGGCGTCGGCGAGGAGATCACCGGCGTTCCCGCAGCTAAGATCATAGAAGCCGCACGTCTCTATGCATCGACAAAGCCCGCCTGCATGATGACGAGCGCGAGCCCCACGACGCACCATACCAACGGCCTTCAGAACCACCGCGCCATTGTTGCGCTCGTCGGGCTCACCGGCAACTACGACGTGGCCGGGGGAAATCCGGTCGTGCCGCCCGCCTATCTTTACCAGCAAAGTCCGGGGCTCGTCACGCGGGAACACGAGTTCGAGCAGTCCCGGCAATGGGAGGAGATGGCGCCGCGTGTCGGACAGGATCAACATCCCGCATGGTGCAGAGTGGTGCCTGAAGCGCAGGCTATGCAGCTCCCCTTTGACATCCAGAGCGGAAAGCCGTATCCCATCCGCGCTATGCTCGGCTTCGGCCTCAATTATCGTATGTGGCCGGGACAGGACTTTATGGAGGCGAGCCTCAAGAAGCTCGATTTCCTCGTCGACGTCGATATCTTCATGACAGATACGGCGAAGCTCGCCGATCTTGTGCTTCCGGCGTGCACCTCTTTTGAGAGGAGCGAGTTGAAGTTCTATCCTCAGCATTACGTCATATGGACGAAGCCGGCGATCCGGCCGTTGTGGGAATCGCGCTCCGACGCGGAGATCATCTTTGACCTGGCGCGTCGACTGGCGCCGGACGATGCGCTCATGCAGAAGGGCTATGAGGCAAGCATCGACTGGATGCTCGAACCCACGAAGCTGACGCTCAAGGAATTGAAAAAGCACCCGGCGGGTTTAAAAGTCGAGAACGTAAAGGCCCCTCCATTTCAGAAGTATAAGAAAAACGGCTTTTCTACTCCTTCCGGAAAAATGGAGTTTACCTCCACAATTCTGGCTGAGACGGGATATGACGCTCTTCCGGTCTACAGAGAGCCTGGCTTAAGCCCGCGATCGGCCCCTGAAGTGGCAAAGGAGTTCCCGCTCATTTTCACCTCAGGCTCGCGGCTCCCGATGTTTATCCATTCGAGAACCTTCCGCCTCGATTGGACGCGCAGCCTGCGCCCTGATGCCATGGTGGACATACATCCGCACGATGCACGAGACAGAGGTATTGCTCAGGAAGACTGGGTCAGCCTCTCGACACCGCGAAATTCCATCAGGGTAAAGGCGAACCTTACGGAGATTGTGCCTCCGGGCGTAGTTAACATGTACCACGATTATCCGGAAGCGAGTGTTAACCTCCTCGTGGAACCCGATTATCGTGATCCTATCTCCGGCTTTCCCGGTTTCAAATCGCTTTTGTGCGAAGTGAAAAAACTTCAGGAGGAAAACGCGTGAGTACACCACAGCTTGGATTTTCTTTTGATGTCTCGCGTTGCAGCGGCTGCATGGCCTGCATGTCCGCCTGCTTTGACCAGAACGATATGCCCGGCAACGGCTCCACGTTCAGGCATGTGAGCAGGATAGAGATGGGAACCTATCCTTCTGTCAGTATACGATATGTTTCCCTGTCCTGCATGCACTGCGGAGATGCGCCGTGCGTTACGGTCTGCCCGAACCAGGCGCTTTCGAAAAGGCCGGATAACGGTGTCGTAGAGGTGAATAAAGACCTCTGCATAGGATGCCATGCCTGCGCCACGGCCTGCCCGTTCGGTGCGCCCCAGTTTCCTGAAGCCAGCTTCATGCGGAAGTGCGACTTCTGCGTGACCCGAGTTACGCAAGGTCTCGATCCTGCGTGCGTGCGCACCTGCCCGACCAAAGCATTGGGGTTCGGACCAATTGAGAAGCTTACCGACGATAAGGCCAAAGCGGCCTCTGCCAGGATCATATTGTCGTTTAATCCGAATCTCGCTGCGCTTAGCGCAGGATTCACCAAGCCTTAAACAGGACCGGCGAGGCCGGCGCTGAGGCAATAGAAGAAGCTCGAAATGACGGGTTCTGCTCTTTGCTTGCAGCACGGTTTGTCTAACGGGCATTTCATAATCTTATGGCCTTTTCGTTTCGCCGCCCCAGCATGTATCAGACCTTCTTTTCCTTACGTAGCGATTGACAGTACAGCCGTTGCTGATATAATTGCGGAAAGGTCTCTGTCCGTGTGGCGTCGTGCATTGCGAGAGCCTTTTCTTGAGCGATACGTTCACTTGGTGGATGAAAGGCAAGGTGCGCTGTTTTGTACGTATATTGGATATTACAAACGATTCCGGTGCAATATCCAATATACGTCCAGGTCTGTGTGTATAGTTAATTGTTGGGCTGGATACAGACGGATGAAAGGTGTCAGAAATCTCAGATTGCACAAAAGGATACCTCACCGTCATAAGAACCATGACCCGAACCCGACTGATTATTTTGGACAAATCCTTTTTGGAATAGCTGTATTCTTGTTCGGTTTGCGCATATTTGTCAGCCCTAGATGGTATGCCATATTTAAGGATACTTATGTCGATTTTGGCGACCATCACCGCTTTTGGGGTTCCGTCTCTATGTTCGCCGGCCTTGCTTTTTCAGTGCTGGCCTTATGGATAAAGGCAAGGAGTAAAAAGAGTAAGAACGCAGGTGATAACACAACCGAGCAATAGTAAACAGCCCAACGAATGGGTGCACCGGATCGGCGGGAAACGGCGGCCGCCTCCCGGTGACCCTTGTGTTATGCCTACTAAGACAGTGAATTCACCACCTGAACTTGTTAAACGTCTGATTGAAATATTTCCAGCCTTTGCCGGAGACTGGGATCAAGGAGAAGGGTTCGGTTACAGCAAAGGAGAGTATTCGTATCACTCAGTATTTCTCACACTTGGTCCCAAAAGCCTCAAATTACTGAGTGAGGCGACAAGAAAACAAATGCAAGAATTTTGTGCCTTGATAGACTACTCAGTCGAAAGAGGTAGCGACCTTGAGAATGCCGCGTCAACATGCTTCCTTGAGCATGCTTCGCAGTTAGGAGTTCGGAAACTGATTCAGCCGTTTTTGTCTAGGAAAGCAGAAGGTCAGCTGGTATAGTTGGGGAAGAAAGGCATAACTACAGCATGCAGCCGACACGGAATAACGGTGGTTTATTTCTCATGAACGGCCTCGCGCCGTGCGGCTGATCCAAGCGTTGAGCCTGTAGAAAAACCTTCCCTATAACTTCTCGTTATCGTATACTATGCCATCATAATCAAGGCCTGACCCCACCTACGGAGGCACCGGATGGCACGCTACAAAGAGTACGACTACCGCCAGGGTAAGTTCCTCCCCATCTCCTTTGACAAGCAGATCCTTCCCGGCACCTTCGAGTACACGCTGAACTACCTGATCGATAACGAACTCGATCTCTCGGTATTTGATAACCGCTACTGCAATGACGATACCGGCGCCCCCGCCTATGATCCTGCCATTCTCTTAAAGATCATCCTCTACGCCTACTCCCGGGGCATCACCTCCAGCCGGAAGATAGAGGAGTGCTGTAAGGAAAACATCATCTTCATGGCCCTCTCCTGCGACACATCCCCTCACTTCACCACAATAGCCGATTTCGTTGCCTCTCTTGATACGGAGATCATCACACTCTTTCTCGAAGTCCTCCTCGTCTGCGACCACATGCATCTCATCGGCAAGGAGCTCTTTGCCATCGACGGGGTCAAGCTTCCCTCCAACGCCTCCAAAGAATGGAGCGGTACCAAAGAAGACCTTGCCAAAAAGAAAGAGAAGATGGAGAAGGTTATCCGTCAGATGCTCGCCCGCCATAAGGAGACAGACCAAAGAGAAGAAAAGCAACAGAACAGTACCCAGGAAGAACAGTATGTGGCCACCCTGAGAGAGAACGTCAAGAAGATCCGTACGTGGCTCAAAGAACACGACGACAAACCGGGTAAGACCGGCAAACCCATCAAGAGCAACATCACCGATAATGAAAGCGCCACCATGAAGACCTCCCACGGAGTGGTCCAGGGTTATGACGGCGTCGCCGTGGTGGATAACGAGCATCAGATCATCGTCCATGGGGAAGCTTACGGCGCACCTCAAGAACATGGCCTACTCCAGCCCATGGTCGAGGGTACCCGCGAGAACCTCGCCGCTATCGGCACTCCCGATATATTCGACAAAGCCAAACTCATCGCCGATTCCGGCTTCCATTCGGAGGCGAACATGCAGCTGCTCATGGAGCAGGGCATCGATGCTTACGTAGCCGACACGCAGTTCAGGAAACGGGACCCCCGCTTTGCAGAAAGAGACCGCTACAAGGAGCGCTTCAGAAAAGAGCATGCCGCCTACCACGGGACGACCACCGTCTTTACGACACGCTACTTCACCATGAGTGACGATGCACGGTACTGCATCTGCCCTGCCGGCAAGCGCCTCCATCGCAACGGCGCCAACGTGATCGTCAAGGGTAAGAGGGCCATCAAGTTCCGGGGGAACAAGACCGATTGCCGCATCTGTCCCCTGCGTAAGCAATGTCTTCGTTATCCCGACCGTACCGAGACACGGCAGGTCTACTTCTTCCAGGGACGTGCTCCCTACCTCCCGGAGAGCTGCACCGAGAAGATGAAACGGAAGATAGATTCTCTCCTGGGCCGTTTCATCTACAATACCCGGCTCCCCACCGTAGAGCCGGTCTTCGCCAACGTCTGTTCCACCATTGGTCTCAACAGATTCACCCTCAGAGGGAAACTGAAAGTGAATATCCAGTGGCGCCTCTACTGCATCGTCCATAACCTCCTCAAGGTCCACCGGTACGGGTATGGGTATGCATAAGAGGGGAGAGATAAGGGCAAACAAAGTAAGGCCCAGGGCAGCAGCGGGTGTTATACTTTCAGCAGTGTGGGATAACCGACCGAGTCAAACGCACTGATACAAGATGAGAAGGGCGGTAAGGGGAGAAGAGGCGTTTGATTTAGGGGTTTTTCTACAGACTCGTTAGCATAATCGGGTAAGGGACGGCCTCTAACCGTCCCTCCCCACACCACCACGCATGCGGGTCCGCACGTGGCGGTTCGTAGAAGTCATCGGGCCGTAGCCGGATAGTGAATCCCGATCCACAATGCGCGTAGAGAAACAAGCCCCTGATCCTGTAAGTATTCTTTCGACAACCCGCAGTTGGTCGCATACGTCTTGGCAAGATGCCAGTAGCCCTTCCTGCTCAGGCCCGTCAGTATCGCCTGATGCTTCGGAGACCCGAGCCTGATAAGCTCGCCAATCCGTTTTCGCGCCCTGCCCCACTGCTTCAAGTAACACATCCTGATCCGCCGCCGTAGCCAGTGATCAAGCTCGACCGCATCGTTGTACCTCATGCCGATCCCGAAGTAGTTCATCCAGCCGGTGACATATACCCGGATGTGTCCATACCGGTTCTGCATCGAGATACCCCAACTTCGGCCCGTGAGCCTGCGCACCCGGCGCTTGAATCCCATGATAGCCTCTACGGTCGCAGTCAGCTTCCTTCCCTTAAACGTAAAGCCAAGGAAAGGAGCAGTCCTGCACTCGGACGACTCTACTTTTGTCCGTGTTCACCTTCACCTTGAGCCTCTCAAGGAACCGGGTGATACCGGCCATCACGCGCTCACCGGCACGCTTCGACTTCACGAGTATGATGCTGTCATCGGCATAGCGGGCGAATCGGTGCTTCCTCCTCTCAAGCTCCTTATCGAAATCATCGAGGAGGATGTTACTCAAAAGCGGTGATAACGGGCCGCCCTGCGGCACCCCTCTCACAGTCCGGATCAGCCTCCCGTCCACCACCACACCTGCACGCAGGTACTTACCGAGAAGGCGAAGGAGTCCCTTATCCCTGACGCGCCGTGCAACACGGCTCATCAGCACGTCGTGGTCGACCGTATCAAAGAACTTCTCCAAGTCGATGTCCACGGCGATAGCGGTATCCTTCCCGTATATCCTTCTCTACCTTGCGCACCGCCTGATGGGCGGACCGGTTGGGCCTGAACCCGAAACTGTCCTCTGAGAAATGGGGATCGAAGACCGGGGTGAGCACCTGGGAGATCGCCTGTTGTATGACGCGATCCATGACCGTGGGTATGCCCAATGGACGGGTTCCCCCACTATCCTTGGGAATCTCGACGCGCTTCACCGGTGAGGGTTGATACGTCCCTTCCAGAAGAGCGGTCTTGATTCCTTCCCAGTGCCTGAAGGCATACTCGGGAAACTCCTCAATCGATATGTTGTCAACACCGGGAGCCCCTTTGTTTGCCTTCACCTGCTTCCACGCTTTCTGCAGGTTCTCCTTTTCGAGGACCTGCGCCACTGTGACTAGGATTGAGGGAATGTCGTTCCATGACGTGCCGGATACCGGCTCCTCCTGGCGGATTCTTCGTCGTTCCCGAACTCATGGCAGACCTCCACTCACTTCTACGTTCGGGCCTTCGGCCTTGCGACCTACTATGCCCTCTGCTGACTTCTGCCTGCTCGCCCTGTGTGTTGCCACAAAGGGCGCTTCAGGATTCCTGATGATCACGCTCACCATTCTCACCTGACGCATGGCAGACAGATCTCCCCGGATAAGAACGTGAACTGTCGCTGCACAACCGCCGCATTTACCCTGTCTCCTGAACCGTGGGCTTCGTCATGTTGTGCTGACTCGCCCGGAGACTGGCCTTGTATGCGGTTTCTGTTCGTCGGCTCGCAGCTTTGCCCTCCGGCTTCCTCCAGACCCCTCCTCGCGGAGACGCCCTTGCCTTCGGCTCGTACTTCTGGTAGCATCCATTACATGATGGACACCCTTGGTTCTCGTACAGGGGACTTGCACCCCATAAGTTCACGCCCATGCCGGGCGTACACGAATTGATGGAGCCGACCTCCTTAAG
>CAWGRP010000021.1:0-18313 GCA_963825005.1 uncultured delta proteobacterium
CCAATGCTCGAAGTTCTTCACCAGCGTTATATATCCGAAAAAACCATAGACCACAGCCGGAATCCCGGCGAGTATTTCCAGTGCCGGCTGTAAAACCCTCTTCACGGGGACTGGGGCGACCTCTGCTATGAATAGGCCGATCCCTATCCCCAGCGGGACTGCCACAAGCAGGCTCAGTCCGGCAATCAGAATGGTCGAAAGCAGAGCATGGACTATGCCGAAGGAAGGTGGAGTTGCCAAAGGCGACCACGGGTCTCCGAAGAGGAAGTTCAAAAAACGGTTGCCGAAGAAATTCCCTATGGCGGACTCCTTCACAACGTAAGCAAACATGAGAAGAAGAGACAGGACCCCCAGCAGCAGACTAAAGAGACAAAAAGTACGGGCGATGCCGTCAAACCTCATCTTTTGGCCGTTTTTACCGGGACATATCCATGGTCTATGACTACTTGCTGACCTTCGTTGAGCATATAATCTAGAAATTTCTGCACCGCTGCATCCGGGGTGCCCTTTACCAGCAGCAGCAGAGGTCTTGTGAGCCGGTATTTTCCATTGATGACATTTTCGTTCGTAGGTGCCACCCCTTCAAATTTAAAGACCTTGATCTGAGGGTTATCCATGGCGATGACCGATGAAATATAGCTGATGGCATTCGCATTTGTTTCAAGTTTCTTGAGATTGACACCCTGTGAAGGAACCTGAACGGCCGAGGGCGTGAAAGTCCTCTCTTTCAGGATGTAATGTTGCATTATTTCGGTAGACACCCCCGGCGGCATCCCGCATCTGTACGAGGATCGGCTTGCGCGGCATGGAAGCGTCGAGATCATGAAAGGTCTTTACCTCGCCTGAAAAGATGCGGGCGACCTCCTCTCTGGTAAGGTTATTCAACTTGGCAAGAGGATTCTTTTTATTGACGGCGAAGGCGATGCAGTCCTTGCTTATCAGAATTTCCTGGTGACGGCCGAGTTGCGCCTTCTCTTTATCCTCGATATCGCGGGAGGACATGCCGATCTGGTTTGTGCCGTCCAGTACGGATCTAACGCCAAAGCCCGAGCCTCCACCGGTAACATAAATAATGACCGGCACCGATGGGAGCTTGGGGTCAACCTTGTTCCACGTCTTGTATTTCTCCATGAATTGCGTTGCTGCATCCGCGATTACGGGCAAAAGCGTTGTTGAACCACCCATACGGATTATGCCGTCGAACGCCTTCGCCTCCTGCGCGCCTGAACTGCCTGCCAAGGCTGCGAACAATGCTACAACAAGAATCAGCTTAAGAATCACCTTTCCCATCTCAACGCCTCCTGGTCAAGATTACATTCAATACCTCAGATAATAAGGTTAGCTCTGAAGGCATTACGACAGTGTGAAAATAATGTTACAGTCATGTTACATGGCGGATTCAACAGCCGGTCATTCCCCCTTGAGAACCGTAATGAGGGCTTGAAAGCACGAAGGCGAGGCTAAAGACGTTAATAAATCACGAAATCACCATAATATTCTGACTAGCTGAATCGGTTCAAAAGCAAAAGCCATCCAAACTGCAATCCCACTGTCTATTTTCAGTTACCTAAGGAGGGTAAAGTCGGCAGTCTTCCCTACCGCTAACAATTGTAAATCAAGGTTAGCATGCGAAAGCAACAATAGCAAACAATCGCCCGTATCGATGACTCCTTGTACACATCGTCCATCAAGCCAGGGAAAACGCTTCATCATTTTGTGAACTGCTGCACGTACCCTTGAATGCAGGCTTGCCCTGTTTTAAGAAAGCACAGAATCAATGCTTTAAGTAATCATCGGGGGGCGTTTCGAAACTTCACCAAGATAGTTCTATCACTTCCATGTCGAAATCATTGATGTAGCCATAAGCTAGGCTGGTGACTTGATTTTCTGAAAACCTTGAATGTCCGGAGTATGGCACAATCAATGATTATCGGTTGACACATTGATTCTGTCCTGTCTCTAAACTGAACAAGTCTGCATTCAAAAGTTAGGTGCAAATAAGGTGATGCTATGACCGATCCCCAAACAATTCGGTAAGCGCTGCACTGCAGACTTTCCGTTGTCGACTAACTATCGTCGTAACCGCAATCACGTGATCGGAATCAGTCGCGTGGATTGCTCGCGGCAATCGCGTCACTAAGTGTTTTCAAACGGGAAGATTGACCCCGGCAAGGTGTTCGATCTGACGATGCCGCGTCCATAGTTCTCCTGATCTTTCGACGGCGTATGAGTGGCTCGAATCCCCACGACTGCGTCTATCAAGGGAGATCTCCCTCGTGGGCGTCACCACCGCCGCCAATGCCGTGTTCCACACCACCGTCGCTGTCTGCGCGAGCTTGCCGATCCGGGTCGAGGCGGTTCTTTGACCGGAACCCCTCAAGACAGCCGGGACATGCCCTTCTTAGGGACACGACCGAGAGGGTGCTTTTTGTCGACGACCCTCTGCATAAGGACGAGCCGCTCTAGCGGCTGCGCCAGAGCTTAGCCGTCAAGGTGGTGTTGTCGTTGAGGGTCATGTCGATGTTCAGCACGAGATCGCCAGCGGGGTTTCTCAGCATCGTTCCCACGCCCCGCCCTCTCTCGCCCTCCACGAGGAGGCGTCCGTCGCTGACGACGATCTTGCCCGATCCGCTCGACGTGCCGCCCGGCCCGGCCGCCACTACATCGTACGAGCCGTCGTCGTGGATCGTCAGCGCGACGGAGTCGGGCTCGAAACCCGGACCGGTACACGATGCCCTTCCACGAACCGATCACGGCCTTGACATCCGGTACCACGAAGGTGGTGGCGGGCCCGAAGCTGGCGCAGCCGAGCAGCGAGGCTGCAAACGCCACGACCACGGTCGCGGTAAGAACCGAGCCAAACGAGCGAAGGGCACTCCGTGTCATGGCTGGCCTCCTGGATCACGATGCGACGGCTGTCGAGATCCTATCCCGCATCTACGCGAGACTCTCGAAGCCATGCTCGGACGCTGGCGACACGTCGCGCTGCCGACTATGCAGTCCGCGCTGGCTGCCGGTCTGTCCTGCCTGATCGCCGTGCACGGCGTGTACCACTTACTCATATTGGCGCCCCGATCCTTGCTGCTGCCCCAGCCAATCACGTACAGCTTTCCGTTGACGGCAACGCAGTAGAGTTTTTCACCCCGTTCAGGGAATGGTGCCGCCTTCTTCCTGGGAGATGGCGGCATCTGAGCTAGCGCGGCTTTGGCTAAAACCAGGCAGGCGATCGCGGCAAAGATAGCGGTATTCCCTTGCAGTACTTTCGACATTAAAGTCTCCTTTCGAGGTAATTGATGAACCACCCGACGATAGCCGGGGGCCGAGTTTCTTGCCCATCGGCGAAGCGGTGCTAGCCTGCTCATTCCCCCGAGTGACGAGTGAGGCGAGCGAGGGGGCCTCACAAGAGGTTTCGCTCCCAGTTGAGGATCATGCGAACCTGCCAACCGAGGCTGGCTCCGTCTTGATCGAGGATGCCGCCGCGCACGCGGAGCCACCAGCCCTGCATGAAGGCGGGCCGGAGCACGGGCGGACGGTAGTCGACGGTGAGGTTGTACTCCTGCTGGTCCGGCGCGCTCGCCCGCGTCTTGGGATCGATAGCATCCCAGCCCTTGGCGAAGTTGAAGAAGGCGCTGAGCCCATGGGTGACCTGCTTCGAGAAGTCGTAGGCCGCCCCCACCAGCACGGCCTTCTCGTTGGCGAGGTTGAAGTCTCGATCCATCATCAGGAGGTAGTTCGGAGAGTAGCCCCAGGGCGACTGGATCGAGTTCCCTGAGGCGGTGATCGAGAACGCAGCGGTGAGCGTCAGGTCCCGGTAGAGCGCCTGAACCCGCACCCCTGTCTGCTGCGTGCTCCAGTCCGTCTTCGCCGCGTTGGCCACGAGCTTGTCGCCCACCGCGCGTTGGTCCGTGAACTGGGCGCCGAGGCGGAGCTTCCAGTTCTCGTCGAGCGGCAGGAGGTAGTTGCCTTCCAAGTAACCCGTGTTGAAGGTGTTGATGCCGTACTGCTCTGCGGCGTCGATCTGCAGCCACGTGAACGGCGTGACGCGGACACTGCCCAGGACGACGCCGTTGTCGCTCCTTGCCGCGCCCGCCTGCTGCGACATGAAGACGAAGTCGTCCGCGTTCCGGGGCTTGATCTTCCAGAGATAGCCGGCGAAGTACTGGACGACGTCGACCTTACCACTGGCCGTGATGCCCTCGAACGTGTTCGGGGTCATCCGGTTGTCAATGGTATTGATGTACGGCTGGTCGACCACCTGCCGGTAGCCCTTTACCAATACGTTATCCCGGTACCGGAGCGCGGCGTACGCTTCGCCGATGACCGAATACCCTTCTTGCCCCCGCTTGAGGAGGAGCGTCCCGTCCTTGTCGTCCGGCGCGGACAGCGGCGTCGAGCCGTAAAAGGTACCACCGATCCCGAACACGTCGAAGAGCCAGCCGGACTTGTAGCTGAGCCAGCCCCCGAACGTCCAGGCCTCGTTCTCGGTGCCTCCGGGATTCTTCCGGTTGAAGTAGTAGCTCCGCCAATGAAGCTTCAGGTCGGTATCCCGCAAAAAGGGCGGGAGATCCTTCAGCGCCTCCTTGGCAGGAGCGAAGAGACGCTCGATCGGAGGCGCGGGTGGCGGCGGCGGCGCATCATCGGCGGCCGCTATCCTGATCGATGTCAGCGAGGCGAACAGGAGCACCAGCGCGAGGCAGGCACGCTGAAGCCAAATCCCCCGGGTTCGGCGACCCAGCGGCGATCGCGGCACGCTCTCGCGCCGACGAGGACGCGGCAGCAGGGCCGGGCCCCATCGCCGGTCCTCCATGATCCGCATCGAGCTTCCCACGCTCGCTTCGAGGCGCGCTGCCGCGTGGTGACTGCCGCGGTTCACGGGCACACCTCGGGACGCGCATCTTCATGCCCGCCGTGTTCTTGGACTAGCTTGCCTGTGTGCCGCAGGGTGTGGCCGGCACCTTCAGTGACTGTGATGTTCGATCGCGTTTTGGCCACGCTCACTCGAACTCGGGATGCTCAGTCAGCATGGTGGGCACCATGCTGGACCGCCCATGGAATGTTCGTAGAGAGACCTGATCGTGGCTTCTCTGGCAGCGGCCTCTCGCGAGGATTCGGGCCGTGGTTGGGGCGGCCTTTTCATAAGCTGTCATACTCGTAGCCGAGCTGCGCGATACGATCACCTGCGCTGACCGGCAGATCCACGCGCTTGCCGCTCCTGTCCCCGAACGCGAACTTGCGGTCGAGGTATTTGGGATCGGTTGGATTGCTGTTGCCGAGCCGGTTCCAGCTTTCCCAAATCCGGTCCAGGTTGCAGTGATGGAGATAGAAGATCGGGTCACCGCCGACCGTGGCGAAGTCGGCCATATCGCCACCGATTGCGATGTGAGTGAAGAAATGCGGGTTCTGGTCCATCCTGGGGTTGAACCCAAGGCTGCCGGTCGGCGAGTCGATGTAAAACTTCTCGTTGAGGCAGTCCAGACTGAGCCAGTCCCTCCAGAGCGTATCGATCCGTTCGCCCCCATTGACCCACGGCCAGCGAGTGCCGTTATAGAGCGTGCTGCCCGGGTCCCGGAACACGGCGGGGAGGACAAGATCGGCGGGGTTTCCGGTGACCGGGTTCCAGTAGGGAAGCGTAAAATCCTCATCGTGCAGCACCTCGCGAATGACCCCCTCGAACTGATGAAGCATCAGTCGATGCCACGGCAGGAAGTACCACTGTTGATATTGCTCAGGGTCAGAGGGGTTGTATGGGTGGGCCTGGCAGCCGTTCCACACGGCCTCGGCGAAGGCCCGCTTATCCGGCGGGAGTGACGCGATGACTTCCGTTTTCTTTTTCCTCGAGAAGTCCCACAGAAACGCCGGGGGGCCCTTGATCCAATGCGTATTCCACCACCAGGTCCATGAATGGGTGATCGTAGTCCGGCAACTGCCGCATGATCTCGATCGCCCGCGCGTATTTCGCGAGCATCACTTGGCCTTGGGGGCTGTTGACGTTGTAGCGCGTGTAGAGCTTCTTCTGGCCCGCGGAAGGCGCCGCCTGCCACGCTCGTCGCAGCCGTCCGCGTGTCGAGCTTCTTCTGGCCCGCCGGAAGCTGCGACGCGCCGCTGCTCGCTCGTCGCAGCCGTCGGAGGATTCGGATTGAACTGCAGCTCCAACACGTCGTGTGACGCCGTGTGGACTTCGAGCTTCGGGTCGAGCATCGCCATCGCGCCGGCCGACGTGATCATCCCGCTCACCAGGTGAAAGCGATTGCCGATCACCGCGCCCGCGACGCCATGACGCGGCATCGGCATGGAGGGCAGCGTCGTCCAGGAATTGGTCGCCGGCTCGTACGCCTCGATGGCTCGAAACGCGCCGACGAGCTCTTTGGTCGTCACCTCGCCGCCGGCCACAATAGATTCTGCGGCCGTCGGTGCCCTAGCCGCCACCGCTTCGGGGCGTCGGCATCCGCTCTTTCGGAGCGCTCCACATGTCGGCCACGGGATTGTACTCCTCGACAACATCCGTGTTGGTGGCGGACAGGATGAACCCGTGGCCGGTGCGACCGCCGATGACGTAGATCTTGCCGTTGACGGCGCCGGCGAACGCGTGATTGCGCGGCACCGCCATCGGCTTGCGGCTCTCCCACTTGTTCGTGGCGGGGTCGTACACATCGTTGGTGTTGAGAACCCGACAAGGTCCGAAGAACGTGAAGAACGGATCCTTGGACCCTTCGACCGTCGTGGCGCCGCCGATCACGTAGATCTTGCCGCCGGCTTCGACGGCCACCGCGGCCCCGCGATTGCCGGGCAGCGGCGCCAGCGTCTTCCAGGAGTCGGCCGCCGGGTCGTACTCCCACACGTCGTCAATGGGTTGCCATGCGCCGCCGATTGGGATCTGGGTTTCCTCCGGGGCGACGAAGCCGCCGATCACGTAAATCTTGCCGTTGTACGCGGCCAGGGCCGCGTGGTGGGCCGGCCGCGGCATCGACTTCTTCTTCGTCCACTTGTCGGTGGCCGGGTCGTACTCGTAGTTGACGCCCCCGAGCCTTGCCCTCGCCCCAGCCGCCAATCACGTACATTTTGCCGCTCACGGCAACGCCGTAGAGTTCTTCATCCGGTTCCGGGAACGGCGCCGCCTTCTTCCAGGGAGATGTCGGCATCTGAGCCAGCGCGGCCGTGGCGAAAACCAGGCTGGCGATCACGGCAAGGATCGCGGTTCCTCGTTGTAGCACTTTCGACATGGAAGTCTCCTTTCCCTCACCATCGTCCGAATTCGCCCGTCGGCGACGCAGGCTCCATGACCTAGCGTTCGTGTTTGGTGTTCGTGGATTCTGAGTCATTGTGAAAACCTCCTTTCACTGGTTAATTGGTGGTTGATAGATTGATCCATCGATCATCTTGGCGAGCGTTGCATTCAATGGTCACGCCCTTTGTTGGTGCAATATATATACATCTATTGTTTCAATCTCCAGTGACGGTTCTTGTTCATTAGGTTGTGTGTTCATAGCCAAAATGTACTCGCTTCCTGTCAGACTAATAATCTATACTTCTTTACATATACTCACTTTGGTCGACGGAGACAATCAGATAAAATCTGATTTTTCTGTGGGTTTTAGGATAAAACGTTTCCGGATTTAGTCCTACAAACTTGTCCCTTCGTTAATACTTTATAGATAGGAAAGGATAGATCAAGGAAACCAGGCTTGCTGGCTGCTTTACTGAAGAGCAATTTTCTTCAATACGTTTGATGTGGCTTCCCTTTCGCTTCTGCTGACCGACACCGTCGTCAAATAACGGCTCCATCAGTGGGCCATCAGGAACGTTCGAGTATTATAGGTCTGCCAGGTTAGACAAGAAGGCCTATATTAAATATGTCGGATGTAGTAGTACGGGTCGCGGGCCGGTCAGCTACAATTTCTTCTTTGATATGGACTATAAGGGAAACTGCTATTGCCAGGGTAAGTGCATCAGGTGGCGGTCCAGCATCAGAGATGTCCCCATAGGTTGAACAGTTTTGGGGCTGATTTGCGATGAATACCACTATCGGGCATGCTGCCTTTTTTATTGCCGCTGTTACTGTGAGGATATGCTCGCCAGACATACAGAAAAGCAGGTCAAGCAAACTGTTGCTTCCTGCACGGAACCAATGTAGTGACCACTTTTAATCGGTAATAATTTCCAACAAAATCTCTTACCTATGACAAATTACTGACGTATAGCATGTCGTAATCATCGCGACAACCATATCGAGGCTGCTGACTTGATATAACCTGAAAACCAATAATTCTTATCTGCACACAAGAATGGTGATTATCGCAATAATCTGAAAATTTTATAAAAAGGATCCCTCAGCGCCCGCTCATCCTAAACTTTACATTAGCAAACCAAGCACACTCTGTAGCTACTGCAAGTGAGCACCGCCAGATGATAAACAGAATAACTTAGAATCCGGACACACCTGCCGCTGCTAAGTCCCAGTAAGTAACAGAACCGTTGTGCCATTTGACTAACCGCGCGTTTCCATCCTGAGAGACAACGATAGCAAAAGCATCGCGTATTTCATGACAGAGACGATAGGCAGCACGATGTCGGGTGCCACCCTCTTCGATGAGTTCCTTCTGTGTGTGGAACCCGTCAATATCGAGAGCATGTGCAATGGTCTGCACTTGATCGATGTCCCCTGAAATCACCCCTCCAAAGCCGAGGATTTCCAGACGCCTAGTCATGATTACGGCGCCATCGATCGCTGAAAGGGCGGCAATAAGATGGGCAAGATCGAAAAAAGCCTCATCGAGAAGTTCGATCGCGTCGCTCTTACTATTGATGTATTCCTGCCAACCAACCACTTTTTCGGAGTTTCCCGACTCTCCATGGAGTTCTGCAAAAGTGTTCATAATCCTCAGCATGAGGGTACGAAAACGCTGCCGCGGCTCTTCATCACAGAACTCATACTTGAGGGAAATGTGGCGCTTCAAGGCGGAGATGTCTCGACTCGTCTCAGTCGGAATGAATATTAACATACCGCCGTGGCGTGAATTGCGGATCAGGCTGACTATTCGCCGTGTAACCTGCGGGCCGAGGATTCCGCCGAAATTTGGGTCAAGTTTTGCCCAGGGATTCTTTGATTGCGATACGAGCAGCTCACATGCATCTTTTCAATCTCAGAGCGTACCGAGGCAAAACTCTCCGCAAGCCACGATGCCGAAAAAATGTCCAGAGACTGCGAACTGATTTGACCGCCATTTAATGAGACGATTATCTCTGAGCCAATGCTGACGGCAATGCGGCCAGGTCCTCTCACGTAAACAACAAGAGATGAAGGAAGTGGAGGAACGGTTTTAGTACCACCTGTTATAGGCTGCATCCATCGAGTTCCGGAATAGACCATCCCCCATATCTGCGCACTCTTCTCAGGGCTAAGATCGATCCCGATCAGCGCCCTGTAATAATCAGCTGCCGGAGCAAGACGGCGCAGTTCGTATTCGGTGAATGGGCGCATCTTGGCGAATTGTAGCCGGTGCAGTCCTGTGGGCGGGCCGTCATCATTAGAAAAGAGGTGATGGTCTCGGATGATGAGGCGAAACATGACCATCCGTTCTTCCTCCCTCAGCAGACTTGCCTGATAGCATGTTGAGATTACGTGCTCAAGCGCTGAACGATCGGGAAGTTCTACTGAAGGATCGATCCCAGCTGCACTGAGTCTTTCTATGAATAATGGATCTTTCCATTGATCGAGGATAAAAGACACGAGTTCCCGCGGGTACGCGTGAAGAAAAGATTGTTTGAATCTCTCACCAGACATTTCTACACTCCCTACCGTGATACGGACATTGTGTGCCACAAATGGCTGAAAGCTTAAGCTAGCTGTAAATGGTCTATCGCAAACCGGGTTCAGAAACTGGTCATTTTCTTGCAGAGGATACTAATTTTCATATCGGGTTGTTCCAACATTTCCCCTTGCAGTTGCATTTCATTACCTGTGATATCACCGGAAACGTTCAGATTGAATGAGGCCAGGTTGCCAAAAACGCCCACTGCTGTTAGATTGAACCTCACGACCATAATAGTGGCTTCGACTCTGTTATCCTGGAGTCGTGAATTTTCCGTCGTAATAATAATATGTATCACCTCCTAATACTCGGTTATCTTTTAAAACCGCCACGCCTGTGCCAAAAAAACCTGATCGAAAATAAATCGTCCAAAGTCCCTCCGGATTTTCCATTTGTTCTCCTCTTGCAGTAGTGCTCAACTCATTTTTGCAGTATATCACATTTCGTTTTTTACAGGTAGTCAGCTGTTTTCATTGTTATGCTTTGCCTGCAATCGGGCTTGGGGAGTTAAAACATGCAAAGTAACCAGCCGCACAATAAGACAACTATTTTCTTGTCTGCTCTTGCCGGATAACAGACATGATTCCTGCGTAGATATCTCGGCTCAGTCGCTCAAGAGCACTACTCATCGCGGCAACTAGCGCATCATAACTGCTACCGTTCACCTGTTCTCTAATCCTGCGATCCCTTTTCCAGAATCAAACTCCTGTCTTTGGCAAATATTCTCCATTGGGCCTTCAGCAACACTGAATCACCAAGTGCTCCTTCGAAACGGTCCACTATCACTTCGACTCTATACGAAGCAGGAACTTGACTCCCTGAGTAGGGGGTCCAGTGCACGACGGAAAAACCATCAGCAGGCAGCAGGCCGGAGATGTCCTCTACAAGGACACGGTTGACATCGTTCTCAAGAGAACCGGCCCACCGGTCAAATTCCGAGAGTTTGAGTTCATTCTTGCCGGAGCGTGTTACTATCTGAGGCCGGTCGAGATAGTCAGGTATGCGAACGGGACCTATCGCAATGATCTGGCTTTGATCGGGGGATACATCGCCTGTTACCGAGGTCTTGCTCTGCACCGGGGTTAGCTGATAGAATTTAGAGGATGGAGAACTGGCACACCCGGTCAGAATCATCACGACTAATGCTAGGGTAAAGAGCGCACACTGATCCAAACGAATAGTTCTCATTTCATTCTCCTTTAGCGGGGCTCTTCCCTCTAAGCAAGGCTTCAGGGTGGCGTTCAAGGTAATCCGCCAGAACACGGATGGAACGGGAAAGCTCAGCGATCTGCTCAAGCGTCCTGCCTATCTCATAACCGAGATTTGCATTTTGCGCAGCGATCCCGTTGATATTTTCGACGGCTTTGTTTGTTTCTTTCAGAGTGGCCTGGGCTGCTGATAGGGTTTCTTTAACGCTCAATGCGATCTGCCCGGATGCCCCTTCATCAAACCTGAGTGTTTTTTCGGCCTGCACAAAGGCTGCCCGGGCAGCATCCGTCGTTCCCTTGATATCTGAAGCCAGAGGTCCGATCTTTGTGTCAAGATTTTTCACAAGAGCATCAGTATTTTTGAGCAACTGATTCAGCGAGCCGATGCTTGTCTGCAGCTCTCGGGAGTTGACGAGCCTGTTTATTCCTGCAAGGGTTTCGTTTAATCTGTTGGCGATCTCCTTGAGGGGCAACTCCTCGAAGCTTTTTGTCAGTTTCTCCAGACTCGAAGGGATTGTCGGGATTTCAGGATACTTCTTTTCGAGGCCAACAAGTCTGATCGGAGTATCCGGGTAGAAATCGAGATTGACCATAAGCTGGCCGGTGACGAAACTCTGCAGCTGAAGCTGGGCTCTCAGTCCTTTCTGTATCAATGCCTGAAGATACAGTTGGTCATAGCTAGGCTTGTCCGCGATTGGAATGACTTTTTGAGGATAGATTTCTGTATAAACCGGGATGAAAGCGGTGAGGTCTTTTGCATTGAGCTCCAGGGCGATGTCGGTCACGTGCCCTATCTGGACGCCTCGGAACATGATCGGCGCCCCGATCTGGAGCCCTTTCACCGAGCCCTCAAAGAACATCACGTTCCTATTGACCTTTTTGAAGAACGTGCCTGAACCGAAGACGACCACACCTGCAACGATGAGAACCAAAGCGCCCAGGACAAAAGCGCCAATGAGCGTTTTGCTTGCCTGTTTACTCATTTTATTTCTCCTCAATCATCGATTTCTACCTTATCTCTTCTTGTACGCGACCCTCTCCACGGGTTAGAAAGTTCATTATTTTGGGGTCCTGTGACTCGGCGAGGAGTTTCCTGGGCGCTCCCCCGGCGATCATCGTTTTCGTGTCGGCATCGAGAAAGACCGAGTTATTTCCGATCGCGAATATGCTCGCCAATTCATGGGTCACAACAACTACCGTGGCCCCAAGACTATTTCTAAGTTCAATGATCAACTCGTCAAGCAGATGGGCGCTGATCGGGTCGAGTCCCGCAGAGGGCTCATCGAAGAAGAGTATTTCAGGGTCTAACGCCATGGCGCGGGCCAGTCCGGCGCGTTTCTTCATGCCGCCGCTGATCTCGGATGGATAGTACTCCTCGAAGCCGGCGAGTCCGACAAGTGCGAGCTTGAGCGAGACGATCTTTTCAATCTGACCTTGGCTCAGGTCCGTGTATTGCTGGAGCGGGAGGGCAACGTTTTCTCCAAGAGTGAGAGAACTCCAGAGAGCGCCGCCCTGATAGAGTATGCCGAACTTTCTCATAATGCTCTTCTGTTCCTCGGTCCCTGCTGACCAAAAACTCAGACCGCCATAGAGGATCTGTCCCTTTGTCGGCTGAAGTAGTCCGACCATGCTCCGCAAAACGGTGCTCTTGCCGCCGCCACTTGCTCCCATGATTATGAATATATCGCCCCTGTTAATGGTAAAGGTGAGGTCATGGAGGATCACGTTGCTCCCATAGGCCACGGTCAGGTTCTCAACAATGATATGTGGCTCCGCCTCTCTTATCTCCACTCTGTACTCCTTAGATATTCAGCACATTACAAACGAAGGTTATCACGGCCATAGCCACGACGATGCTGACTATGCTTGTCACAACTGCAGAGGTTGCCGCTTCACCGACTGCAGAAGCGCTCCGTCCGGACTGCATTCCGCGGAGACAGCCTGCAAGCGCCACAAGGACACCGAAGACCGCGGCACTGAAGAGCCCGACCCATAAGTCATTCAGCTGCACTGATTGGCTGGTCTTACTGTAGTATTCCATGAAATTCAGGTCAAGTATCGAAACCCCAATGATAAGGCCGCCGATTATTCCCATCAAGTCAGCATAAAGACTTAAAAGAGGCATCATGAAAAAAAGGGCGATCATTCTTGGGAGAACTAGAAATTCCATGGGTGAGATCCCAAGGGTCTTCAAGGCGTCGATCTCCTCATTCACCTGCATCGTACCTAGCTGAGCGGCAAATGATGCTCCGGTTCGGCCGGCCATTATGATCCCGGTCATAACAGCCGCAAGTGCCCGTACCATCCCGATTCCTACCAGACTGGCCACATAAATCTGTGCACCGAAAATCTTAAGTTGGATGGCGCCGATAAAGGCAAGTATGATCCCGACAAGGATACTGATAAGCGAGACAATCGGAAGAGCCTGCGCACCGCACTCCTGCATCGTGAGAAGGAGATCAGAGGGGCGAAACTGGGCCTTTCCCACGAGCAATCTCATAAAGGCGACAGCGGCCTCCCCAATGAACCCGACCATTTCGAGACTAGAACGCCAAAAGGCGATTGAAGATTCGCCGACCCTATCGACAAACGAGATTTTAGCTGCTTTCCTGCGCACACCCTTCCTTTCAGGAACTGCAAAGGCAAGGGTCAGGATCCGCTGTACGCCTGCCGGCAGGCCCTCTTTCTCGACGGGAATATGCATTTCGGAGCCGATCTCGATGATAGACAGAAGGAATGTTATGAGGCCGCTGTCCCATCCTGTCATGGCCTGAGTATCAATAGTAATACGGCTGACTGTATCTGAGGACTCGATCTTGCCCCGTAACTCTTCACCTTGCGGAAGCTGCTTTCCCAGTTTCCATTCCCCAGATAGACGCACTGTCAGCGTGGCGTCGGCAAGACGGAGCAGCGACAGCTCTGCTTTTTGTAGCGCTTTGTCAGAGTCCACTTTTTCCTCCCGGCTGATACGTTCTGTTGTTTCTTGATTTTGCCGAAAGTCTGCCAGCCATTTGATTACGACGCTATTGCTCAAGCCTCTTTTCTATAAGCGGCATTGCCATCATAAGCACCGCCACAATAAGCGGGCCTGCAACAAAGCCTATCACACCAAAAAGGTGTATTCCTCCCAGTACTCCAAAAAAAATCAGTGCAGTATGTATCCTTGCCCGTTGCCCCATTATCTTTGGTTTCAGTATGTGTTCTACCAGTCCGACTATTACAAGTATACCAACGGCCGCCATAATAACGCCTTTTATTACTTCGCCGCTTATAAATAGATATGCCGTAACCGGGCCCCAGATCGCGAACGATCCCACAATCGGGATAAAAGAAAACACCGACATCGCAAAGCCAAGCAGTAGAGGAGAGGGGACGCCCAGAAAATGAAACGCTACCCCTCCTATAACTCCTCCAACCAGCGCAATCATGACCCCGCCATACATCGTAGATACAATGACCTCTTCTATTCTTTTTCTCAGCCCTTCCTTCTGTATTTCCGTGAGGGGCAGAAGCCTGCGTATTGCGGAAACAAAAGCTTCCCGGTCACGAAGAAGAAAAAAGAGCGCAAAGAGCATTATGAAATAGTTCATGACTGCATTGATAGCGACTAATGCATTTTCACTAACAATCCGGGTCAGGCCGGTCTTCACAGCGCCAATAAGCCCGATTAGATAGCTGTTTAATTCGTCAGGCGGGATATTCAGAAGATGCGCCATTTCTGCAATCGCTGATTTCAGATTACTATTCTCGAAAATGAGCGTGGGGATGTCTTTTCCGCCGGATAGACTGACTATTACCTTTATTTCATCGACCAACAAGTAGCAAAAATACGATAATGGCGCGACAAATAGCAGTAGGGCAATGAGTACAACGACTGCTGCTGCTATATTGGCATTCTTTAGCCTTTTACCGATGAACTCATAGACAGGCGATAGAACTATTGAAAAGACCACTGCCGAAAAGATAGCCAGGATGAAAGGCGAAATCATCGCACACGCCAGATATACGAGCGCAATCACTATAGCATAAAACACAACATTCTTCTCTGTCACAATGTCCTCAACTTCTATCCGGAGCTGCAAGTGCCAGAATAGCGCTTGCCAGCGGCCGGCTGTATTTTTCTGGAATAACAACCGCTTTTCCATATGGGTCAAGCAGTACTTTTTCGGAATCGAATCGCATGCCGCGCTCGGGGGCTTTGGGGCCGTGGACACGATATCCGTAGATTTGTCCCGGACCGATATCAGGGGCAAAGGCATGCCAATAATGATATGTCCTGTTCTTCCTCGGATCGAGCAGAATTGTACGGAATGGCGCAGGATCACCGGCGTCTTCAAAAAGCAGCAATTCCACAGAAGCAGCGCTCTTCGAGAAGACGCTGAAATTTACCCCCTCTTGGGAAACGGTCGCCCCAAGAGGAAAACTCTTCCCCCGCATTCTATCAATCATGGCATCCCCCGGGTAATTGTTCCCTGACCATTGTTTCATCACGCCCCTGCGCCTGGCATTATCTTCCAGATATTTTCGCAGTATTCCCGTATCGATCTGTCCGACGAAAACTTACCCATGCGGGCCACATTCAGGATCGACATGCGCAGCCAGTTGTCCCGATTACGATATGCTGAACTGACCCTGTCCTGGCAATCGATATAGGACTGATAGTCTGCGAGCAGAAGGAAAGGATCATAGTTCATGAGGTTTTCCACCAAGGGCCGGAATAGTTCCCTGTCACCCCGGGAGAAATGCCCTGACCGTATCTGATCGATCGCCTCCCTGAGGTTTGCGTTCGAGGCGTAATAGCCCCGGGGATTATAGCCCTTGACCTTCAGGTCCTCGACTTCCCCTGCGGTAAGTCCGAAGAGGAAAAAGTTCTCGGCTCCGACCTCCTCACGGATTTCGATGTTTGCGCCGTCAAGGGTGCCGATGGTTAGAGCACCGTTCATTGAGAATTTCATGTTGCCCGTACCCGAGGCCTCTTTCCCCGCAGTAGATATCTGCTCCGAAAGGTCTGCGGCAGGGTAGATGTGATGCGCGTTCTTCACGTTGAAGTTTGGAAAGAAGACAACTTTCAGCCTTCCGTCAACATCAGGATCGTTATTGACCACGTCAGCAACGGAATTGATCAGCTTGATGATAAGTTTTGCCATGAAGTAGCCGGGAGCGGCCTTTCCTCCGAAGATAAAGGTGCGGGGCACTACGTGCTGACTGGGGGATTTCTTGATGCGATTGTACAAGGTAATAATGTGCAGAATGTTGAGATGCTGCCGCTTGTACTCATGTATCCGCTTCACCTGGATGTCGAACATCGAATCAGGATCAGACCGTGACCCCGGTCCTTTCACTTATAAGCGCAGCAAGCCTGGTTTTATTGTCACGTTTTATAATGTCCCACTCCGTCCGGAACGCGGAATCCTCAGTAAACGGCTTGATCTTCCTGATCTCATCTTCAAAATTATTGATCCACCGGTCCCCTATGGTTCTTGTGATGAGTGCAGTTAGCCCCGGGTTGCTCAGGGCCAGCCAGCGCCTCGGGGTCACCCCGTTAGTGACATTCATAAAACGATCGGGATAAAGGTCATGCATGTCTTTAAGAACCGTCTTGGTGAGAAGGTCTGAGTGCAGCGCAGCCACGCCGTTGATGCAATGACTCCCCACCGAGGCTAGATGCGCCATTCGCACACACTTATCACCACTTTCATCGATGATGGACAGACGCGCAACCCGGCCGTCATCGCCGGGAAATCTCAGTCGGACTTCGTCAAGGAATCTGCTGTTGATCTCATATATGATCTCCAGGTGCCTGGGAAGAATATGGCTGAAGAGTTGCAGAGGCCATTTTTCGAGCGCCTCGGGCAGTAATGTATGGTTGGTGTATGCCATAGTTTGCTGGGTGATCTTCCATGCTTGCTCCCAATCCATAAGATGCTCGTCAACAAGAAGCCTCATCAGTTCTGCAACGGCAATGGAAGGATGAGTGTCGTTCAGCTGGATGGCAAAGCTTTCATGGAACGTCTCGATCTTTTTCCCACGGAGCTCTAGGATACGAATCATATCCTGAAGGGCGCACGAGACGAAGAAATACTGTTGGCCGAGTCGAAGAGTCTTTCCTATTTCGGGCTCGTCGTTAGGGTAGAGGACTTTGCTTACTGTTTCGGAAAACACTTTCTCGTCCACTGCCTTGTAGTAATCCCCGATATTAAATGCCTGAAAGTCGAAGGACTCTACAGCCTCTGATTTCCAGAGCCTGAGCAGGTTTACTGCTTCGTCCCGATAAGCTGGAACCGCCGTGTCATACGCTATCCCCTTTATGACACGCTCAGGGACCCAGCGCACTCTGAAACAGCCCTCCTCGTCCCGGTACTGCTCAGTTCGTCCGCCGAAATTTACGTGATAAGCTATCTCGGGACGGCATATCTCCCAGGGGTTTCCCAGAGCTAAGCCACTTGTCGGTCTTTTCGACCTGCCATCCGTCACGGATCTCCTGAGCAAAGATGCCAAATTCATACCTGATGCCGTAGCCGATCGCAGGAACATTTAACGACGCCAGAGAGTCCATGTAGCATGCGGCAAGCCTGCCCAGGCCGCCGTTGCCGAGTCCTGGCTCAGCCTCCAGTTCGATGATGTCGTCCAGATCCAGGCCAAGTTCCTTCAGCGCTTCCCGTACACCATCCGTCAGGCCCATATTCAGGAGATTATTGCCAAGATGAGGCCCCATAAGGAACTCAGCAGAGAGGTAGCTGGCGATTTTCACTTCGGGTTGCCGGAACTTTTTTATCGAGCGTGTTAAATGCTCGATCATCCTGTCACGCACAGTGTAGGCGACCGCCATATACCAATCGTTTTTCGTTGCCAGTTCAGGAATTAACCCCTGAATATAATTAAGATTGTCAAGTATGGCCCGTTTCAGTGTCTCCAAGCTCGTTCCCGTCCGTATGTCGTCACGTTCTTGCGGAAGCGATACAATCTCAGCCGGATTGGTATTTCTCCTGCAGTTCTGTCTCTTATTATTCTTTTGTGCCATTGGTTTCTCCTTTAGTCTCCTTAATTCGCCTTGCCTTTTCTTATTCGGCGGGCATTGCGAATTTTCTACCCTGCGACTCCCGCTCACTGCGATGTATTCTTGATGATGGACAATGCCTCTGCGTTCTTCTCTTAGCTTTCGGTATTATTCTCATAGCGTTGCTCTCCTAATTCGACGACGCAAGCGACCCGATTGTTTTGTCAAGTTCTGCCAGCGCGAGACGATATTCAAGAGAAGTCTGAAGTGCCTCCATCTCTGCCTTCTTTAGTTCCGCA
>CAWGRP010000022.1:0-187343 GCA_963825005.1 uncultured delta proteobacterium
AGGAAGGGCATTAGGGTCTTGCCTTATTACATTTTCCGTGCGAGCGGCCCATCGCGTGGGCATCTCTTCAGCGGGGCCACAGGGAGAGAGAACCGCAACTGCCCATCTACCAGGCCCACGTGACCCATGCCTACACCGTGAGTGAAATTGGCCGGTACCTCGGGCTGTGCACTATGCGACGGTGAGTAGGATTGTGAAGATAATAGGAGACAAAAAGTAATAAGGCAACAGGCTGTTGAAAAACTACACCCCTGTATAACCTGTCTAAGGTGCGGGCATGTAGCTCTTTGGCACATCGCATGGCGCGGTACACGATGTGGCGCACGGCAATGACCGTCGCCACAAGAGCGTGACCCAGGGCAAGGGCCACTGCCCTGCGTGGTCTCCCTACGAGGAGCTTTACCATCCTCTTGATGTTCTGTGCTGTGGCTGTCATAAGCACCTGCTCTCGTACGAAGCGTACGCCCCGGAACTTGGCTCGCCTCATACCCATGAACTCCTTCGCTTCCCCGAACAATTCTTCTATCCTTTTTCGCATGCGCTGTGAGATACGATACGCCTTCGTGGTGTTGAGGTGACGTGCTCGCTTCAGAGCGTCGTCGTAAAGGTGATAGCTCACCGACCGGGCCCTATCCCGGGTGCATGCCTGTTTCCTGGAACAGATGCCACAGTCCTTGGTCCGTGCTCGGTAGACCTGTTGGTTGCTGGCCCGGTGGAATCCCCAGTACGTGAGTTCCTTCCCTTCCGGGCAGCAGAACACGTTCTTATCCTGGTCAAAGGAGAACGCGGTGATGGGGTAGATGCCCCGGTCGTTCTGGCTCCTGTAGTCGACCATCGGTACATGGGGTGTTATCCCGTCGGTAATAAGACCGTGGAGGAAGTTCCCATTCCCGTAGAGCTTATCTCCTCCAACGCTTGTGGGGTTGAGATGATAGTGCCAGCGTATCCTTCGGATCTGTTGCAGTGCCAGAGTGGACTCCGTCTTCTTATCCGGTTTCCCCGCATCGACCCCCAGGATGATTCTGCTCGGATTGTCCATCACGTAGGTTGCCGCATGGCAGAGCATCGTGCTCCCTGAAGCAGTCTTCCGGGCAAGGCGTGCGTCAGGGTCGGTTGCAGAACGATGGGTATCGTTGTTGATCTTCTCTCCTCTATGGGGATAGTTATCGCCCGGCTCCCAGGGCTTCTCGGTAACCGGGTTTTCTTTTGCAAGCTTCTCGATGTACTCCTTCGGCTTAAGTTCCACGACAACGGGATCCAGACTCTTGAACGAAGCATTCGCTCTGATGTGGGTCGCATCAACACTGAGGTGTTTCCCCTGGACAAGACCGTGGGTCATACACTGCTGGACAATCTGGTTGAAGAGCTCCTGAAAAAGCCCGCTTTCGTTGAAGCGCTCGTGACGGTTATGGGAGAAGGTGGAGTGATCAGGAACCGGATCATCTAAGGCAAGACCGACAAACCAGCGATACCCAAGATGCATCTTTACCTCTTCGCAGAGTCTCCGCTCTGAGACAATGCCGTAGAGGTAGCCGATGAGGAGCATTCTGACGAGCACTTCGGGGTCGATAGAGGGACGGCCTGTATGACTGTAGAGATGCTTCACTCTGTCCTTCACGAAGCCGAAGTCGACGTACCGGTCGACCAGTCTCAAGAGATGATCCTCGGGTACGAGGTCATCGATCTTCATGTAGTAAAAGAGCGGTTCTGTTTTCTCGTGTTCTCCTAGCAACGCATCCTCCAGAGGTGCTATTTTACTGGTAGTCTAGCACACTGATGCGATGCCATCCACTGCAAAATGGGCGTCCACTATGCTTTGTCAAGACATGGCCCCCATTTGCACGATCCCTGAGTCGGTGACCTGCTCATGGCCAGAAAGGCAGAAGAGGAGTTGATCTAAGGCGAGTTTTTCAACAGCCTGGCAAGACCTGACCCCATGCGCTACCCCGTCGGTCTCGAAAAACGTTTTAAAAAAGAATGTAAAATTTTTCTTGACACAGCGTGAATCGTGCTATAATTCAAAAAACAGCGTAAGAAGATGCCCCGGCTAGGGATCGAACCTAGGACAGAACACTTAGCGGGTGTTCACTCTGTCCACTGAGTTACCGGGGCACGTAGTAAACCCTGTTGTTACGGGGATAGAGGCGAATCCAGGTTTGCGAGGCCGGGTGATTCGCCTCTGCTTTTTTATTTATATCCGCGCCGCCCGTCAGCATATCCGCTGCGGTGCTGGTATTCTGGAGGAGGCATTATCGCCACCCCTTCCCCTCCGACAAGGATTGTCTTTCCTACACGGAATCGGAGGTTCGCCGTGCACTCTGGGCTAATTAAGGAGACTTGACCCGCGTATCTTGGTCTCCCGACCCTATATCTACGGCTATGTTACGGAAAACATACTAAATCTAGTATGCTGTTCTGTCAATGAAAATTTTTTAATTTTTCAGCCCTTACGCTTCTGCCTCTTTTTAGGCATGTGCTTCAACTCTTTTTTTGCGAACCTCCTGGCCACCCGCGCTTTCTGCTCGGGTGACGGTCCCTTCTCCCGATCTCGTTTGATCCCTTCCGCTATATCTCGGAATAACGTCTGGAGATCGTCTTCTTCGGATTTCTTCGCTGACATGCTATCCTCCGCTATCGGCACCCGGAGTGTTTCTCCCCAAGTGCCCGAGATTTTCCTACGGTGCTAGCACGTGCTAACGGTGCTAACGTCGTTGTCTGATTAATCTTCTTTCGGTGTATCGTTCTTCCTCGCCTGACATTTCCTGATCTGGGCTATGAGATTCCGACGGAAGAGCATTAGGGTCAGGTCTTGCCTTATTATATTTTCTGTGCGAGCGCCGATCACGTGAGGATCTCTTCAGTGGAGCCAATTGGCAAGAGAACCGCAACTCCGCCCATCTACCAGGCCCACGTGACCCATGCCTACACCTTGAGTGGAATTGGCCTATATCTCGGGCTGTGCACTATGGTACGGCGAGTAGGATTGTGAAGAGAATAGGGGACATAAAGTGATAAGGCAAGAGCTGACCCCATGCACGCTCCGAAACGAAAGAGTGAACTCAGGACAGGAAAGGGTCTGCGCGTTTTGCTCCGGCCTAGCCCTTCGGTAAAGAGGCCCTCCTAGATTTTGTTTGCAATAGCGGCTCCATTGTGGAAAAATCTTAAAAGGGAAGGTGGACCTCCACGGAGCCACAGATAGGCTTGATTAATCGTCGATGTTGTCGGTATCAATATTCAGAAGTGGTGGCGAGCTAAGTAGAGCGTCCTTGCTTCCTTTCCTGAACATCAAGTGTTTCTGCCGGCCGGGAGTGCACGGATTTTAGAAACCTTAGACGATCTCATCGGGAGGGGGTATGAGTAAGTTCCTTATCAATCTTATAAACGACAAGGATGAGATAGGCAGAATCTTTAAATCTCGTTCCAAACAGTATTTGGAGAAAACGGTATATGGAAAAACCATCGAGATAGCGAGGGAAAAGGCTGAAGTTGAAACTAAAGAGGGATGGGAACTCCTTCCGAGGAAATTCAAGAAATCAGTAAAACTTAGAAAGCCCAAAGCAGCCGATGTCCAGTTAGAGGATGATGTGTGGTCACTGCTTGTACGAATGGGTTTTGATGAATACAGCAAAGATCGTAATTATAAAATAGTCGTTAGTGAAAAGAGTCCTCCAAGGCAAATTGACGTTTTTGCAAAAGATGACGAAGCTGTCCTTCTCGTCGAATGCACATGTTGCGACGAGAAGAAAGAGAAAGACTTAAGCAGTTTAATAGACAAGATAAAGGGTATGAGGAATGAGGTTTTTTCATCCATAAAAACAGCATTATGGCCATTCTGCAAAAATTGAAAATTCGATGGCTAATCGCCACAAGAAATATTGACTGGAGGCAGGCTGACTTAACTAAAGCCGAAGACAACAATATCGTGGTCCTGAGAGATCCCGAGATTGAGTATTATCAAAGGCTTACAGGCTTATTAAAGAAAGCGGCAAAATATCAGCTTTTAGCACATGTTTTTTCAGAAGAAAAAATACATGAAATGGATATAAAAGTTCCTGCGACGAAGGGTAAGATGGGTGGACAGACATTTTATAACTTCTTAATTCGCCCGTTTGACTTACTTAAAATAGCCTACATTAGCCATAAGCAAAGCAGAAACATAGAAGATATTGAAACATATCAGCGAATGCTCAAACCGGGCCGCTTGTCATCGCTTGCCCGGTATATAGATAAGGGGGGCAATTTCCCACAAATATTGTCGTTAACGTTAAGACAAGAACACCGCTGCGATTTGAACAAAAAGAACAAATTGGTGAATCGTCATTCGGCATGTTGTATTTACCAAATCATTACGCATCAGCATGGGTGATTGATGGTCAGCACAGGCTATATGGCTATGTCTATTCAAAACGAATGGAGAAGGGGCCTAAAGACAAAACAACTTTTCCAGTCTTAGCGTACGAGAACCTACCACCATTGCGGGAAGCCGAACTTTTCGTTGATATCAACTCTAGGCAGGAGCGTGTGAGCCAAAACCTGATTAAGGAAATTTATGCGAATCTGAAATGGGCATCTGATGATGAAAAGGAAAAAATGAACGCTCTGCTCTCGAGAATTGCGTTAAGGCTAAATTCCGTGGCCAAGTCTCCGTTTTACGAGAGATTGGCTTTATCGAGCACTTCAAAGACCCATGTTAGGTGTTTAACGCTAACGTCTCTTGTTGATGGCTTAAATGAAAACAAGTTTTTCGGCGACTTTACGCCGGTTTTCAAGCCCGGGCCTTTCTATGCGACTAAGGATATTAAACGAGAAGAAACTATAGAAAAGGCTTGCGATTTGTTAATCTACTACTTTGACTTGTTTAAGAACGCAACACCGCAACAGTGGTTACTAGGTGATGAAAAGGGCGGATTTCTGTTCACCAACAATGGCATAAGGTCCTTACTGATTGTTTTGAAAGAAATTTTCGCCCATATTCAACTCGAACTGCAAGAAGATTTGGATGAGTTGCCTAGTGAAAAAATCGTTGGCCATTTAGACAAGTACGTAGTACCCCTCACTCATTTTTTTGTAAACAGCTCTCCAGATCTAATTGAAAGATTTCGAAAAAGGCAAGCTTTGGCGGGGGTAAATCAAAATGCTACAGAACTGATGTCCTTCATACATAACGAGATAAATGGTTTTTGTCCTGAAAGGTTGAAAAACTATCTGGACACTGTTGACGAAGTTGGAACAGGTGAAGCAAGAGGACTAATAGATGAAATACAAATTACAATATTTAACTATACCGTAAAGAAATTGAAGGAGCAATTTGGCAACGATTGGTGGTTTGATGGTATTCCAATGACAATTCGAACGTTCTGCGTACAAAGGCAAGAAGAGGAAAAAGGAATCAAGGCCAAGGAGCAGTACTTGCACTTAATTGATTATAAAGAGTATTGCTTCGCAACACTGGGCCGACTGTTTGAGAAGGCCTTTTCTATGACGAAGACGGGGTCGAAAGAAAAAAGGCTGAAATGGTTGGACGATTTAAACACCATAAGAAACATAACTCATCATAGGGAAAAGTGGCCTGCCACTAAAGATCAAGTGAAATTAGTAAGAGACGTACACAGATTCGTTAAAGAGAATTTCAGATATGAACAGACTCTTTTTGTAAGGCGCATGTGGTTTAGCGCTTTCATGAAGATTAAGTCTGTTGTCAGGTAGGCTATTTTTGGTAGTGTAAACTTTACTGTGTAAATTCTTTTGAGGCAGACAAAAAGGACCTACCTCTGGTAAATAGGTGATCGACCAAATCAACCGATTTCAGGGAGGAGGAACATCCATGGAACTAAAGGTAAGCGTATCAGAAGCAATCGCATTAATCAAGGAAGTAGAAAATGTTCCGGCGAAGTGATATATTGGAGTACATCGGCATGAACATTCAAAAAAGAGGTAGGAACCTTTCTTACAAACCTTATGGAAAGAACTGACGGACCATGTAGGAAGAGAAAAGTATGAACGGAAAGACGTCAACACCGATTACCGCAACGGCACCTATACCCGCACCTTCTGCATCAAAGGTATCGGAGACGTCGAGGTACAGGTGCCAAGGGACCGGAATGGCGACTTCCAGTCGCAGGCGCCTCCCCGCTGTCAACGCTATGATGGATGACCGACGATACATTGCCGTCATGTATATGACCGGCATCTCCACCAGGACCATCCCTTCTCAGTAAAAGGCTTATAGGGCGATCCCTGTCGTCCTCAAGAGGTAAGCAATGCGAGTACCGATCTCAAAGAGGCGGTGGAGAATGGAGAAACCGTGACCTCTCCAGCGAGAAGATAAAGTACCTCTTTGTTGACGGGGTCAACTTCCGCATGAGAATAGGAGGGAAGCATCGAGCTCGTCCCGATCCTTGTCGCCATAGGGGTAAGGGAAGACGGGACAAAGCTGGTCCTTTCTCTTCAGAGCGGGGACAAGGAATCAGCCACCTCCTGGAGAGAGTTCTTTAGAGATCTCAAGACAAGAGGCCTCAACGGATCACTGATGAAGCTCGGGATCATGGACGGCCTTACCGGACTGGAGAAGGTATTCATGGAAGAATTCCCCCACGCCAAGGTGCAACGCTGCCAGGTCCATGTGGCGAGGAATGTCCTCGCCAAGGTGCCGAAGAAGCTGAAACAGACCGTAGCGGATGACCTCCGCTCCGTCTTCTATGCCTCATCGAGGAAGAAAGCGGACGAGTTTGCGGTGAGCCTTCCGAGAAGTGGGAGAAGGATATGCCCTTCAGCCGTAAAATCACTGCTCCAATTCTCTTGATGCCTGCCTTACCTTCTTCTCCTTTCCGGAAGAAGAGTGGATATCATTGAGAACTACAAACCTCATAGAAAGGTTGAACAAGGAGTTCAAAAGAAGGACAAAACCGATGGAGATCGTTGCAGGGGAGAACGCCTGCTATCTCCTCCTGGCATTTATCTCACTGAAGATGGAGATGAACTGGAGAACAACGAAAATAGGGAAGGTACGTCCCAATTTGCCGCTCTACAAGAAATTTACACAAGTGGGTTGACACTTCCCTATTTTTTGCTTGACATACCACACATTGTGGGGTATAAGAAATGAGGAACAAAAGCAGAAACTACTTAAGCGTCTATTTTGAAGACGCCCTTTCTTTTAGCAGGAAGAAGAGAGACTTGACCCTGGCATTGACGCAGATGATCCGCTTTATGCCAAGTGCAAGGCGATAGGCTTTAGTGGGGTAAAAGAGGCGATAGGCGTTTATTCATACAGGCAACTCGTGGAAAGAACAAGAGATAGAGCATCGGACATTGGGCAATTTTATAAAGCACCGCCTCCGAAAAAACTTGGTTGAGCTATGGAGAAGAAAATCCTCCTAGTCGAGCCAGCATACAAGACCAAATATCCGCCCACTCGGCCTGATGAAGCTCTCCACGTATCACAAACGACTGGGGGACGACGTAAGCTTTGTCAAAGGATGCCCATCGTGGACTAAACTGCACTATTGGGACAGCGTCTACATTTCAACCTTATTCACCTATACGTGGAAAGAAACAGCTAAGACGATCAGCGACTACAAAACGGAAACCCTATTCGGCGCAGCAAGGAAAATTTACGTAGGAGGAATACTAGCGAGTCTCATGCCAGATAGGCTCTCACAATGCAACGGGTATTCAACCCATAGTTGGAACTTTAGATCATTCAAGTAAAATAGGCCAGGATGATCATGTCAATATCGACGAATGCTCTCCTGATTACGAGATTCTCAAAGAAGTCGAAGGGAATGGATTTAACTACGCTTGATACCGATGCCTATATTGGTATACAACCAGAGGCTGTATTCGTGGTAGTTGCCCATTCTGTGCCGTTATACGCTGGAACCTGAATACATCCCCTACAAGGACATTAAAGAGATGGTGCATCAGGTTATAGAAGATTCCGGCCAGAGACAAAATCTGCTACTCATGGATAACAATGTCTTAGCTTCTCTGAACGCTTTGACGACATAATCGACGATATAAAAGCCTGTGGGTTTTTCAAAGGGGCGCCCCCATACGGCAAGACAAGACGAAAACGCGTGGTGGATTTCAATCAAGGCTTGGACGCCCGGAAGCTCACGGAAAAGAAGATGAGGCGCCTTGCCGAAATTCCCCTTCAACCGATGAGAATCGCGTTGACCAGATAGGACAGACCAGGGAATATGTCCGAGCTGTGCGGCTTGCTCATAAGTACAAGCAAGAGGATATGTCGAACTATGTCCTTTACAATTATAAAGACACCCCGGAGGACTTTTACGAAAGATTGAGGATTAACATAGATCTCAATGAAGAATTTAAGCAGGAAACAATCCGTACAGGTGGACCTAAAACCGTCATCTATTCGTTTCCGATGAGGTACATGCCAGTAGATGCGATCAGTCGTGACACTGATACCGGAAACCGCCACTGGAATAGACGTCTTTTGCGGGGCCTACAGGTTATCCTTAATGTTATGAAGGGACCTGTAATGCCGGGCAAAAGCTTCTTTGAGCAAGCGTTTGGCCGAAACGCTGAGGAATTTAGGGCCATTCTCCTTATGCCTGACCAGTTCATACTGAATCGTCTGAAAGTCAACTGGAAATCAAAATCGGCCAAAACGCCTGAGAAGCGGTTGGCCCCTTACGCTCGCCAGTGGATGACTACTTATTGGAAACTAACTGGATGTCCAGAGAGAGAACTTCAGGAGTACCTGTCCAGTAATAAATTTGAAGATATAGAGGCTACTCAGAGCAGCTGTCGGAATAGAAATATCAAAAAACTTCTTGAATTGCATTTGAGAGCCGAGGAAGTAGTTGGAGCATACAAAAATGGTGAAGAAAAAGAACGGTAAACCGAAAATCGGCAAGTATACCTTAGACACCCTCTCGATAGGGATGTACAACAATCCTCTGATGGTGTTGCGGGAGTATGTTCAAAATAGTGTAGACGCCATAGATGCGCTTGGGCCAGCCAAAGTGCTGCTTCAAGAAAATACCCGGATAGATATAATCGTTGATGGAAAGACGAGGTCGCTGAAGATACACGATAACGGAACTGGCGTTCCAGCGAATCAGGCTTGGAATATCCTGCACGATGTAGGAAAGAGTACCAAGAAGATGTATTTCCACCGAGGCTTCCGAGGTATAGGCCGTTTAGGCGGTCTGGGTTATTGCCAGAGCCTTCGCTTTGAGACAAAGGCGAAAGGGGAAACCTCATATTCAGTGTCTGAATGGAACTGTGACCGGCTGAGAAGCCTGATCAAAGCTGAGAGTAAGGCTCTTGAGGCTGATGAGATCATTGAGCGAGTGGTGGACTTCGGCCAAAAGCCCTATCACGGAAACCCCCATGACCATTTCTTTGACGTCGAACTCAGGAATCTCAAGAGTTCCAGAGATGTACTACTTGACGTTCCTACGATAAAGTCCTACCTCCAGTCAGTCGCACCTGTTCCTTTTAATATTAGTGCATTCAGCTTTGCTGATAACGTAGATCAAACCTTGAGGCAACACCTCGACGATTATGAAACCTATTACCTTACAGTGAACGGCGAACAGATTCTAAAGCCATATGGCGATATCGTGTCTGTAGGCTCTGATACAAAAGATAAAGTTGCGAACTGTGATTTTTTTGAACTCGGTAACGGGGAAGGACCGTTGGCTTTCTGTTGGCTAGGGAATGTGGGACTGCTGGGAGCTGTCAGCCCTTCCAGTCTTGTGGACGGCATCAGAGTCAGGAGTGGTAATATACTCATAGGAGATAAGACATTCCTTTCAGACTTCTTCAGGGAAAGACGCTTTAATAGCTATCTCGTTGGAGAACTTCATATCGCTGACAAAAGACTCCTGCCTAATTCACGCAGGGACGACTTTGAAGATAATGAGATTAAAGACGAGCTATTGGACAGTTTCATCCGGGAAATCGGGCTTCCTTATTCAAGAAAAATAAGGGAGCTGTCCCAGCTCAGAGGCAGACAAAAGGCGGCGTTATCTGCATCAACATTGACGAAGCAGGTTACGACGTTAACCAAGTCGGGAGTTTTTTCAGACAGCCAGAGGAACAGGGTTCTCCAGAAAGTAGCCAGTTTGAGAAATGCTAGGATACTTTCCGCAGCAGACGCAGAGGCCCTGTGCAAGCAGGTCACAGCCGCGCCACACTTCTTTGCTCAGGCAGGGGGCAAGATTCCTCCTGACCAGAAAGTCTTCCTGATAAAGGTTTGTGAGGCAGTTTACCAAAAATGCCACGACCTAAACGAGGCCGACGCGATAGCACACGAACTGACAAAAAACCTGCTCTCCGACAGGAAGTAACCCTCAAGCTCACGCCACGCAGTCTTTATGCGCCCGGCAAGACATAAGAAAGAACCGGCTGAGGCGGCAGCGGTACGCGATCCGCGGCAAGCCGTCATTAGGCCGCAATATTATCGTTCGTTGCGTGACCTCGATTCAATGAGCGTTATCTTCCTGTCCGATATAAACTGTGAGCCCTTCTGCGGCCTGAAGTTTACAGTGCGTTATTTTACGAACCAAGGCTGCCATTTCGTCCCATGCAATCTCAGAAATACGATTGGCTCTCGGGAGCCTGATTGTCATTGTTGGTATGAGAGGGATGTCTGGGTTTTCCAGCGTCTCGAAGCAAAATCCAATAGGCCTCGCGTTCGCTGTGGACATACTTTACAAACATGACCACGGAAAGAAGACCCTTCAGGTAGTTGTAGGTAGAGGTCTTTAGCCTGCTGATCGTTTCATACTCATTGTTCTCTGATGGGTTCTCGGCTGCTTTTATCTGCACTACCAATTCGCATCCCGTCATTCTGCCATTGTCAGCGAGATCGATTCTCAGATCTTGCCCGTAGTCGGTTGCGGGCTTGTAGACCACCCAATCACGCGGTAGATTTGACTGCAAGAATCTTTCCGATTCATCTGCCAGCACATGGTAAGGGTGACGCTGAGGGTACCGCTTCGTCATGCTATCTTCCTTGCCCGTTCTTGGCTTTCTCTCCGGGCCTAACAATTAATATGCGATCGCCGTCTTTTCTGCCATCTTACTCCGTTACTAGAAGAATGCAAGTACAAAATGCTCAACAGGTGAGAGTGCAGGGAGACTCTTAAGTAATTCAATTGGCATCACCGCGTACCAGATCATAGTGATGCCTCTCCGAAATCCCCTTACCCCTCACCACCGCATAGCTGATTGCCGAGGGAGTCATGGTCAAGCGCTTTGCCAGTTCCACCGCAGGGATTCCCAACGCATGCACGGCGAAGCAACAGAGGAGGCTTCGTGCCTCTACCAGCCTCTTCTGCCGACCTCTTGTGAGTACGTCCTTGCCGTGTAGTCCATAGAGACGAGAGACCTTTTCTGCGAGCCTCCCCAGAGTGTAGCCCCTGTTTGCCAGTTCATAACGATATTCAAGCCGCTGATTGGATTCCTGGAGCACCCGTGTTACAAATGCGCTCTCCCGGAGGATGCGCTCGGTTTCTTATGATCCTGCTCACGGTCGTACGGAGTCACTGTTTTTCCTTATTGATTTCGCGGTAAAACCCGATAGAATGAGAGAGTGTGCAAAAAGCATTTTTTTACCATCTGATCGAGGAGACCAATGATGCTTCAGCGACGTGGACGTTATGTTGTGCCTTTGTTTGTCTTCTTTCTTGCCTTAAGCTTCGTTTCAAATGTTCACAGCGAGGGCTACCGAAATTTTCTCTTGCTCAACCCGGATGACTGCGCCCCACTGGACAAGAATGTGGCTATGCAGCTACCAGCAGAGTGGCATAAGTACGCCAATTTTGTAAAGATCTGTGAGCTGAAGCGGAAAGGGGACCGAGAGGCCAGTGTATCGATAATCTCCTTATGGGCGCACGATTATTACGACAGCTTACCGGAAGGCACCTTGTGGAAGGGTTTCCCCCTCCCGCTGATAATCGACAAGCACTTCCGCCAGCTCGGCAGATTGCCGGAGCTCTATCCAGCTGGTGATATAACCACTGTTAATCTCTATTATGGGAAATGGCAGTCTGGTATGCCCATGGAAATCAGGATCGATGTGCGTAACCCCGCAGTTGGCGGAGATTACTACTATGCTCCTCTTATATGGAACAAGACGACCAGGCTCTACGAGATGAAAAGCAAGGAGATCACTCATGGCGTCAGATAAAGATGAGAAGATTGAAAAGCTCAAACAGGCGTGCGACCAAGCGTTCCAGATATATCCAAATTCCTGCAGTCATTCCGTCTGGTACGTCGTATCGCGGTATGATTCAAATTTTCCTTACATGCCTGCAAACCAGCTTGTTAAATACTTCGAGGCAAGCCCTAAGTGGAAGGAAGTCCAGCTGCTGGAATTGAGCAAACTGGCTGATGAAGGCGTGCTGGTCGTGGGTGGGCTGATCGAGAAAACCCATGGGCACGTGATAGTGGTGTATCCCGGGCATGAAAGGCAGGACGGAGGCTTCAACCTGCATGGCCCTAAGGGCAAACAAGTTAAGGCGCCCCCGCATGGCACCTATGCGCGGGCCATGTCAACGTCCATGGGTAGCTGGCCGGGGGCAAAAAGTAACGGTGACAAAACGGTGCGGGACCCGTGGGGGAATGAGGATTTTAAGCAAGTTAAATTCTGGAAGTATGTAGGGGGTTAGAAACAGGCCGAGGCGAGTTTCGATGGATATCGCGAAGACAAGGGGTCGCCGCCCGGAGGCGTATCGTGGGTACGTTGAGGACCGCGCGACCCCGCGGGCGACAAAGATAGGCGCGAAAGGCGCCCGGCCCCTTTGCCTCAGTGTGTCTGAAAAAAGAATGCCCGGGACGAGAATCGAACTCGTACAGCGACAAGCGCCGAGGGATTTTAAGTCCCTTGCGTCTACCTATTCCGCCACCCAGGCACAACTCATTTATAATGCGGAACCGACCGCAGTGTCAACAGTAAAGGGGGATAGCTCGACACCATAGAATATTTCGAAGAGCATGCTGGAAACGATGAGTCGTGTTGCTCCGGCTCTTTCCAGCACCGCTTTTGCGAATTCTGCGACCGCACGCTTTTCCGTGAGCGCATCGTATTTATTCAGCACGATCACGCATTTCTCGCGGTCGACGCCTTTCATCAGAGCGTCATCCTCAAAAAAGCGTAAGAAAACAGCTGGTGTGACGCGCGTATCGCCTGCCTCGCCTGTCGCTTTCTCAAAAAGCTCCCATCTGAATACCTGCTCATCTATCCGTCCGGCCAGTGCATCGAGACCGGCAACAACTATGACGCGTTCGGAAAAAGCCGGGATGACGGGCTCGTATTCTGCCGGATATTTGAGTGGCCTGCTTTTAGATCCGTCTGCCTCAATCAGAACAAGATCATAGAATGCGCCCAGCTGGGCGACATCCTCCGGCTCAAGTGCGGTGAGTTTCCCTTCCTGAAGCGCCGTGCCCACACGAACGAAATCCGGCCGCGCTCGTGCGGAGCGCAGCTCCGGCCAGAGCACATAGGGCTCACGCACCCATATCTTCGTGGTGGTTGTGATTGCTACCCGTTTTCCACGGCGGATTGCTTCTGAAGCCAGATACTCGATGAGCGTTGTCTTGCCGCCTGCGCCGACAAAACTTAAAAATCGGGTCTTTGCTGTGGGTTCAAGTAAGATGTGCTCAGGGTCAATCCTTTGAAAATGCCACATAGGGGAGGTTCTTGATCTGTCGTATGACCGCCTGGGCAGCGGCCTCATCCTTCTCTCTCACAAAAAAAGTGGCGAACCCCTTTTGAAGAATAAAGATACCATCGTAGGCAGTATCTTTATGTTCTCTGATCATATATTCGATGCCTTCATTGTCGAGAGCGTCTTTGAGCACATCCGACTCAAAGATGCTCTCGACCGTGTGTGCTTTAACCCACTTGTCAGGATTCATTTTCTCTCTGGCATGGCTCCCGTGCTCATGGGCTTGTCGAGCGGACCTACCCAGATTTCCACCCAGGTTGTCCAGTTCTCCCTCGATATCCTGACGTGAGCCGCTCTGCTCTCTTTAGTATAATTCAGGATGATCGTGGAGTATTTGAAACCGTTCATGAAGACCCATCCGTTCTTTGCCATATTCTGCCTGAAATACTGTTCCAGGGAAGTGACATCCACGTTGCCTTTCAGCACGAGTACACCCGTCCGTAGGTTGGATGTCTCATAGACAAAGCTCTTGTCCCTGACGAGTTCCAATTCTTTCGGGATGGGGATATCCGGGAAGGAATAGTAGGCGACGTTGGACGCCTCTCCCTTGGGTACCGATGACGGCTCCTCCTCCTTGCCGGTGATCTTGTTCCATGTCGAACATCCTGTGGCGAGCAACAGAACTACGAGAAATAGCACAGCCCATCTCTTCATATCGACCCTCCATTGTTATTTGATCTCTCAAGAAAGGCGTACGCACTGTGGTTATGGATGCTTTCAAAATTCTCGGCTTCGATAGTGAACCAGGTTATGTTCGATTCCTTGCTCAATTTTTCAGCGACATCTCGAACCACGTCCTCTACAAACTTGGGATTGAGATAGGCCTTCTCCGTCACATATTTCTCATCCCTTCTCTTCAGCACGGAAAATACGTCACAACTCGAGCAGCCTTCTATGATTGAGATCAAATCCTCGATCCAGAAGAACCGCTTGAACTTAAGACTCACACTTACAATGCCGCGCTGGTTGTGGGCTCCGTGTTCGCTTATCTCTTTGGAACAGGGACAAAGCGTTGTAATGGGCACCGAGACTGAGACTGTGAAATCTTTCATCACGTTATCTTTATCCATGTGACCGATGAAGCCGCACGTGTACTCGATATATCCCGGCGTTCCCGTTACAGGCGCATCCTTCTTGATGAAGTAAGGGAACCGCACTTCAAGGTGCGCTGCTTCCGCGTGAAGTTTCTGTTTGGTCTCTTTCAGAATGCCGGGAAGGTTCTTCATGTTGATCATGCTCTTTTTGCTGTGCAGAATCTCCACGAACCGGCTCATGTGCGTGCCCTTATACTTATGAGGAAGGTTCACGTACATGTTGATGGTGGCTATCGTGTGTTGAAACCCGTTTGCCTTATCAAGTACGGTAATGGGATAGGTGACGTTCTTTACGCCGACTTTGTCAATCTCAATACGTCGGTAGTCGTGGCTGTTCTGCACGTCTTTCATAGTGATTTCAACTTCTGTATGCTGCATAGACTTTCTCCGATTCCCAAACCCGCACTTCTCTTACCGATATGTCCTTCTCCCTGAGCAGTCCGCTGAGACGCTCGTGGAGATAGAGCGCGATATACTCGGACGAGCTTGCCCTCTCCTGAAAAAACGGAATCTCGTTAATATACTTGTGATCAAGCTCGGAGAGAGCTGCATTAACATACCCTTTCAATAGCGCAAAATCGACCAGCATACCCTCTTCATTCAGCCGTTCACCCTCAAAAAAAGCTTCTACGGTGAAATTGTGGCCATGCAGATTCTCACATTTGCCGTGATACGCCTCTAAGCGGTGAGCAGCCGCAAAACTATCCTTAACACAGAGCGTGAACATAGAATTACCTTATACTATATGCTGTTCTCGACTGTTGTCAATACGGGCGGGCAACGCAATCGTCGAGCAATGCAACCGCCACGCAGTGGTCGTCTTCAGTCCTGTTAGACAAATAGCGCCTGCACGCCTATACTTACTCAATGCAAATCGAAGGTCCATCTGCTGCGAACCACGCAACAAAGACGGAGATCAAGGTCACTGGTATGACCTGCGCGATGTGCGCTCGCGCGATCGAGAAAGCGCTCACTCAGGTCCCGGGCGTCTCCCAGGCAGAGGTCAATCTTGGCAAAGAGGCAGCCGCCGTCGAATACGACCGGACAAAGGTGAAGCTTGCCGATCTGGAGGCAGCCATCAGAGATGCAGGGTACGGTGTTGCAGACGAAAAAGTTGCCCTGCGCGTCGGCGGCATGACGTGCGTGATGTGCGCAAAGAGCATTGAGAATGCGCTCTCGGGCTTACCCGGCGTAGTCAACGCATCAATCAATGTAGGCGCTGAAAAGGCGCTCGTCACCTATAATCCCCGATTGACGACGATTGCCGACATGCGTGGCGCCATCGAAGGAGCAGGCTATCAGTACCTGGGCCTCGAAGGAGAAGCGACCGACCAGAATGAGGCGATCCGCGCTGAAGACCTCCGCAAAAAGCGCAACCAGGCGATCGTCGGTTTCGTTGTGGGAATACCGCTCATGGTCATCATGTTCCTGCCGATCATGTCTCACGACGCGATGGCCTATGTTATGTTCGTTGTTTCGACACCGGTCTTCATCTACGTGAGTCACCCGATATTTCGCGCCGCGTGGCGTGCGTTGCGAAACAGGAATCTGAATATGGACGTGATGTACTCGATGGGCATCGGCGTCTCATTCGTGGCGAGCATCCTGGGTACGTTCCGGATAATTCTGACAAGAGAGTTCCTCTTTTACGACAGTGCAGTAATGCTGGCCGCTTTTCTCACCATGGGCCGTTATCTTGAAGGCCGGGCCAGGGGGAGGACCGGGGAAGCCATAAAGAAGCTCGTGGGCCTTCAGCCTAAAACCGCGACTATTGTGCGTGACGGCACAGAGACTGAAATCGCAGTGGAGGATGTGCAGGTCAATGAAATCGTCATCGTGAAGCCCGGAGAAAAGGTACCGGTTGATGGCGAGGTTGTTGCCGGTGAGAGCTATGTCGATGAGTCAATGATAACAGGTGAACCGATACCGGTGCTAAAGAAAGAGGGTGAGAGCGTGGTCGGAGGTACGCTCAACCAGAACGGCGTTATCCGATTCAAAGCGCTCAAAGTGGGCAGGGACACGTTACTCGCGCAGATCATACGCATTGTGGAGGAAGCGCAGGGAGCGAAGCCTCCCGTCCAACGGCTTGCCGACAGGGTCGTTACCTATTTTATACCTGTGGTGCTTGGGATTGCGCTCCTTGCCTTTGTCGTCTGGTATTTCATTCTCGGTAACACGCTGCTCTTCGCGCTCACCTCTCTCATATCGATTCTTGTGATTGCGTGTCCCTGTGCCCTGGGCCTCGCAACGCCAACAGCCGTGACCGTGGGTGTGGGGAGAGGAGCCGAACTCGGCATTCTCATCAAGAGTGGCGAAGCCCTTGAGCTCTCGGAAAGACTTAAGGTCGCGGCTTTTGATAAGACAGGAACCCTTACCAAAGGACGGCCGGAGGTAACCGACGTATTTCCAATCGGTGTCGATGCGGGAGAGCTCGTAGGGCTCGCTGCCAGCGTTGAGAAAAACTCCCAGCACCCTCTTGGAGAAGCTATCGTTCGAAAAGCCGTAGAGCAAGGCCTTACGTTTGAAGATGTTGAGCGGTTCGATACCTTCGGTGGCAAAGGTGTGATCGCATTGGTGAACGGCCAGGAAATCCTGGTAGGGAACAGGCTCTTTCTGCATGAGAGGGATGTGGCTCATCCTCACGAGCTGGATGAAAAGGTAGCTGCACTGGAAGAGGAAGGCAAGACCGCAATGCTTGTTGCCCGGGGGAAGCAGGCTTTGGGCATCATTGCAGTGGCAGATACGCTCAAAGAGACATCCAGAGCCGCCGTGCTTGAGCTCAAGAACATGGGTCTCAAAGTCGTGATGGTAACAGGAGACAACAGGAGAACCGCCGTTGCGCTCGCCGGCCAGGTCGGGATCGACAACGTAATCGCAGAGGTCCTGCCGCAGGATAAGGCACGTGAGGTACAGAAGCTTCAGAAAGAGAATGGACCTGTAGCTTTTGTCGGTGACGGCATCAATGACGCGCCAGCACTCGCGCAGGCAGACGTGGGGATCGCCATAGGAAGCGGCACCGACGTGGCAATCGAGAGCGGACAGATCGTTCTCATGCGGGATGACCTGATGGATGCGGTCGCGGCCGTGCAACTGGCCAGGAAGGTGATGGCGCGGATCAAGCAGAACATATTCTGGGCCTTTGCCTATAACGCTGCCCTTATACCGGTTGCAGCAGGACTTCTCTACCCATTCTTCGGCATCACGTTGAAGCCCGAATTTGCAGGGCTTGCCATGGCCATGAGTTCGGTGACGGTGGTCTCTCTTTCACTGGCGTTGCGCAGGTACGTGCCGCCCGCAACGCTGGCACGACAAAAATAGGGGCACGGTTAAGGGGTCATGGGGCATGGGTCACGGGTCATGGGTAAACAAAGAATCACCAAACTCAATTACAATTTGTTTGTCTGCAAAATGGCGCGATACGTTCCGATAATATTCTTACTTGTCTGGTCTTTTCTGACGTGACCCATGACCCATGCCCCATGACCCCCCGTTCTTAAAAGCAATTGACAAAAAGATCGGTCATGCACAGAATATACGTGGGTCAGTTCCAGCAGTACAAACGACAATCTGATACTACATTCGAAACGGACGAGGAGGTGGATTGTGGCTCAAGGTTCCAGAGAAGAGCGGAGACAGAAGGTTATTGATGTTTTGAATCAGGCGCGCGCCAAAGAGTTGCAAGCCATAAGCCAGTACATGAATCAGCACTACAATCTGGATAACATGGATTATGGAGATATGGCTGCAAAGCTCAAGCTGATTGCCGTCGATGAGATGCGTCACGCGGAGATGTTTGCCGATCGCATTAAAGAACTGGATGGAGAGCCGACGTCGGACCCCGCGGCGCCTACTGAAAAGGCTCAGAAAGTGGAAGCTGTGTTTCTGTTTAATGCAAATCTTGAGGATGCGACCATGGCAGCCTACAATGAGTTCCTGCTGATCTGCAGGGAAAACGGAGATGCTGCCACTGCGAAGCTTTTTGAAGCGATCATCGATGAAGAGCAGATCCACTTCAACTATTTTGATAACACCAATGATCATATTAAGAATCTGAACGGGACCTACCTTGCTCAAATCGCCGGCACGCCGTCCGCCACAGGCCTGGCAACGCAGGGATTCGTCGCACGCCAGGGCGGAGGTGGTACCCAGGCCGGCGCATAACATCGAACTATTATTCCAAGCGCGTTACCAAAAGCCAGGCAGCCTTTTCGCCTGGCTTTTTTTCTGATGCCCATACGAAATGCAAAACCCCAATTTGCACTGAACCTGATAATAGATTGGCCCGGGCCGCTCGGACCGTTTTCCAACCTAGAAGGACTGGCCAGCCGGAACACTTTCGTTCCACGAGTTAGGCGCTCCCGGTCTGACCCGTGCTACGCTACGACTCCTTCGACGCTCATTGCGAACGTTGCCCGTGATCATTTGTGCTCTGGTACTTCGCAAACTATTCTTTTTACGTTTACTCGAGCCTCGGAGTCAGAACGCGTCGTGCCGCGCCCATACGGATACGCGGCACCAGTCATCTTCAGCTGCCGGGTCCCCAGACCTCCCGCGATACTCGTTCCACGAAAGTCTTCCGTCTGGCCATACTATATTTGTTACTTTTTCTAAGTACCAGTATCACAACGATTTGTTCTCGACCATATACGTCACTCAACTCTATTCGTAAGTACGCTGTGCGTGATTCGGCTTGCGACGGTTCAAATTCAAGATGAAGACCGAGGCGGCAGTGAGGAGCTTGCCGGAGGCGTACTACAAGTACGTCGAGGAAAAGCGACGAAGCGACAACGAAGGTATGCGCTTGAATTTGAACCGTCGCCTAGCGGATCAGGCCTAGATACTTCCAGTACGGATACGATATCGCAATCGCAGCGAGCGAGATGACCACGTGAGCGAGCGCGAACTTCACTGTCTGCGGGTGATCGAAGAGGCGGCCCTCCGTGCTCGAAAGCAATGTTTGAAAAATCATGCTCTGGTGCGGGAGCAGCCACGGCTCATTTACAAGGAGTACGATCAACCCCAGCACAAATGGACTGATTTCAAGAGCCGCGCTTATCGGCAGGAGCGCCAGTACGCAGACCACAAGCGAAGGAAATGCCGGCAATATGAACCTGATCACGACTACACTTATTGTTATGACGAGCAGGAACAAGAGCTTGCTGGCGACGAAGTACTGCAGGTAGGGTCTTGCCGCGCCCGCCACGATTTCGGGAAGACCGCTCGTCGATATCACGTTACCAAAACCTATCAAGGCACCAAGCGAAATAAGGAAAGCCCAGTCTATGGCGTTACGCAGCGTTGACTGATCAAGAACTGACGTTGCAAACAGGATGAGAAGACACAACATTGCTATCCAGGCACCATCGATGTGATGCCACGACTGCGTCAGGAAGCCTGCAAGCGAGGTAAGCACGGCAAGGAGACAGACTTTCTCCTCCATGGTCAAAGGACCGAGCGTGCGCAACTGCGCGTCGGCAACCGATGAGACCAGTTCTTTCTGTTCCGTAGGTCGATACAGAGCGATTATTGCAATATAGCAAGCGCAAAAATAAAAGACGGAGAGGGGCCATGCCACCTTGAACCAATAGCCCCAGGTTATGGAGGCGCCGACATCGGGAGGCAGCAGGCCCAGCATAAAAAAGCAGACAAACGAACCATTCATGAACATAACCGTCATATTACCGTGGCCCAAAAAACTTGCCATAGCGAGGCCCACGGCTCCACCACTTCCTTTCTTGTACCCGAGGATTTCGGTGAGCGTAAGTATAAGAGGGCTGGCGAGCGCCAATCTGCCGTTGGGAGAAGGGATGATCGGCGTCAAGAGTAGGCCTGAAAATGCTACAGCAAAAGCCTGTCCGAAATAGCTCCGTGGAAAGCGTTTGATCATCACGAGCGTCAGGCGGTAGAGAAGCCCTGTTTTAGCGATGGATGCCGATATCCCGAAGACAGCGAGAACGAGAAACCATGTGGAACTGGAAAAACCTGAAAAGGCTGCTTGAGGCTTGGTTGCACCAAGCAGGACTGCCACAACGGGCAGCCCTATTGAGACTGTATGAAAGGAGAAGGCATTAAGGCTCCACAGAAGAGTGGCTGCAAGAAGCAACTCGAAGAGCATCACACGGGGAGTAGTGAGGCCCGTCGTGCTCAGGAAAAATGCTGATGGGACGCACATGAGCACCACAAGACAGAAAGCCAGGATTCGCCTGTCCTTGAACCACGTACGAGCGCTTCTTAAGATATTTGTCTTTGGGAGGTCAGGAGAAGGCGCTTCGGTGATCGGCGTGCCTATCGGGGCGGCCTGCGGTCTTGGTTGACCGAGTGCTTCCCCGCTTCCTCTCATGACCACGTTGGCAGACGCCAGTTTCGCGGCCAGCAGACCCGCGAGACTCACTCCCAGGGATGGGTATTTCTTGATCAGCTGATTGAAATTGTCGCGTGAAAGCTTCAGGAGGACCAGTTCCGTTTGAGCCTCGGCATCCGTACTCCTCGGCTCGCCTGTCAATAGCGCCAATTCACCGAACCAATCGCCCGGGCCGAGACAGGCGATCTCCATATATGGGGCTCGCGTCGCCCCCTCCACCTGCAAAGCCGTCGGAGCCTCCCCCTCTCGCTCGCCGTGCTCGCTAGATAGATTTCCACGGACTTGCCGGTGTAAATCTATTGCCCGCCCGCCGGACCCCAGGAATATTCTCACTATGCCGTCAACAATGACATAGAACCCATCTCCGGATTCCCCAGCCCTGTACAGCATCTCTCCTGATTTCACGTGAAGCTGCTCGAAGCTGGGTAGAAGCTCGGCAAGCCTTATCCTATCGAGGCCGGCCAGGAGCGGTATTTTAGTAAAATCGATCTCTTTTGACAACGTCATATTTCTTAATATGGCACAGCCATTGATGACTGTAAATGCTTCTTACGCATTGTCTCGCAAATAAGTTTACGCTTACTGTCATTCCGGGCTTGACCCGGAATCCAGGCATTCTTACTAGATTGCGGCTTTCGCCGGAATGACGTGCCTAAAAATGTATTGAAGTTACTTCCGAGAGGCACGCTAGCAGCTGAAGGTTGTAAATTTAAGCCGATTCCAGTAGACTATGCCGATGTTTTTCAGCGAGGGCACATCCAACTACGATGCAGTGCTGACTGAGCTTCTCGCAGAGGCCGTCAGCCGGCACGCGATAGAATCGGCTCCGGCTTTGGGCGGCTCGTTAAGCGACGGGTCAGCACAGATTCCGCTGTTCAGTGAGAACTGCACAGTGAGAGAAGACGGCGTATACAAGGGCGACGCAAGACTCGATACCATTGGATCGATTCTAGTTCTCAGATATCTTCTTACTGCCGGGGATGACCTGTTGCGAAACAGGTGGGTAGCGTATCGAGATTTCCCGGACGGGGCACAATTCGCATCCTACATCAAAGCCAACATAGAAGACCGGCTGGCAAAGGTCTTCGGCGGGAACCAAGCGCTTCTCAGAGAGAGGCTCGGAACATTGGGCGCCAGCCTCTACCGGTCACAAGCAAAGCCTGATGTGGCTGCTGCTCTGCATCCTTTTCCGAAGGTGCCGTTACTCGTTATCTTCTGGGACAAAGACAAAGAATTTGATGCATCTTTTCAATTCCTGTTCGATGAATCTGCGGCCTCATTCCTCGATATGGAGGCTCTCGCGGTGCTTCTTGAATACACGTGCCAAAAATTGATAGCATGAACCACAACATGACCCAGCCCGATAAACCAGGGTATTAACCAACCCATAAACCAGGTCCTCATCATCGACGATGAGAAGAACATAGTAGATAGTCTTTCCTCCATCTTGAAAGAAGAGGGTTTCTCCGTCGTCAGCGCGAAGGACGGCAAAGAAGGGCTTGCTCTATTTGAGCGCGTCAGGCCGAAGGTCGTGCTGCTCGATGTCTGGATGCCCGAGATGGATGGACTCGACGTGTTGAGGCACATACGTGAGACCGACACCGACGCCGTGATTATCGTTATCTCCGGACACGGCACGATTTCTACCGCCGTAGAGGCGGTAAAGATGGGTGCGACAGACTTTCTCGAAAAGCCGCTTTCGATTGAAAAGGTGCTCGAAGTCATCTCCAGGGGCCTCGCAGGCAAAGGAAATGGCAAGAACAGGCAGGACGAGCTGAAGATGCACGTACCCACGGGACTTGAAACGTGCAGGCAGAAAACGCTCGCGAAAAGTATCGTCGTTTACGGTATGGGCCTTCATTCAGGCGTCAAGACGGGAATGATACTGCTTCCCATGCCCGCTGACACGGGCATCATCTTTGAGCACGTGCCTGACGGTGAAAGGATACCGGCGTTTATCGATTATGTTTATTCATCGGGATTCGCCTCCTCCGTCAAGGGGAGAAACTGCACGGTTAAGACGGTAGAGCATCTGCTTGCAGCCTGCCATATGTACGGCCTCACCAACCTGTTGATAAAAGTCAGCGAGGAGGTGCCCATTTTCGACGGCTCTGCGCTCGACCTCTGCAGGAAGATCGAAGAGGCAGGTGTGGTCGAGCAGAATGTCGGCATCAAGCCTTTAGTTGTGACGGAGCAGGTGACGGTTGCCAATCTGCCCGAAGGTAAACAGCTCTCCATCGAGCCTTCGGCTGAGCTCATCATCGACTACACGCTCGATTATCCAAAACCCGTGGGCATACAAAAGTACGAGTTCATGGGTGGAAAGGAGCGCTTCGTAACCGATATAGCGCCTGCGAGGACGTTCGGCTTTTTGAAAGACTTCGAGAGACTGGAGAAGATGGGGCTTGGAGGTGGCGGCCGTATAAGCAATGTGATTATACTGAGCGATGACAATGTGATCAACACGAAGCTCAGGTTTGAGGACGAATTCGTGCGGCACAAAGTGCTCGACCTGCTTGGTGATCTCTACCTTCTTTCCCGTCCTATCATCGGCAAGGTGATAGCCAAAGGCACCGGCCATCTTGAAAATATCGCGCTAGTCAAGGAGCTGCACCGCCGGTTTTATAATTAGGGTCCAGGGTCCCGGGTCCCGTCAAATAAAATCCAATTCTGAACCCCCAAATTCGTAAGCCTTTTCACCACGGCCAAGATTCGCTGAAATGCCTTCACTGTTGTCATTCCGTGCTTGACACGGAATCCAGTCAGAGCCTGTGGATTCCGGCTTTCGCCGGAATGACGAACGGTAATAAAGTTCAATATTCCTGATTTAAATTCAGATGGGACTAGGATTCGCGTACTCTTCTGTTTTGCTTTTTCTGGACCCTGGACCCTGGACCCTGGACCCTGGACCCTAAGTGGACCCTAATTTGAGTCTCTCGACGATCAACTCGGCAGCCTTTTGCACGTCGTCCCGTGAGAGTACCGGCACAGGCGCATCGATAGGTTTGTCCGACATCACCGCGAACACATCCCGATCATCGCGGCACAGAGGCTTGAGTTCTTCCGAATACGTATAAAGTTCGATTTTCGGCGTGTGCTCTTCTTTGAAGCCTTCGACGATCACCAGGTCAACATTACTGACATATGAAGAGATTAACTCCCTGATGGACAGTTCATGGTCGGTATCCGCGGTTAAGGCCACCTTTTGTGGAGAGACGATCATGGAGATGCTCGCTCCTGCTTTCTTGTGGCGATAGCTATCTTTGCCCTCCCTGTCAGACTCGAAGTCGTGGCGATGGTGTTTTATAGTTGCGAGTCGGATACCTTTGGCTTTCAGCATCGGTATCAGTTTCTCGATGAATGTCGTTTTTCCGGTGTTTGAGCGGCCTATGACAGAGAGTATGGGGATCACGCCTCTGTCCACTGGATCTCCACCTCCTTGCCTGCCCTCACCCTTTTGACATCACGTTCAAGAATGATAAAACCATCGGGCTCGTCTGTATAAAGTTCTCTAATATGCGGAACTCCAGCGGCTGAAAAGGCGACCGGTATGAGATGAATTCTGCCGGTTTCCTTCTCGATATCTTGAGGCGCTGAGGCCTTGCTCCAGCGCACGGCATCCGTCCTGCCGCCGAGTATCCGGAGGCAGGGCTTGATAAATACTTCGTAGAGGGTCCTGAGAGCTCTCGGGTTTCCCGGTAGAATGAAGAACGGTGTTCTGCCCAGCTTTCCAAAGGTCATTGTCTTGCCGGGCACAATGGGCAGTCGTTCCAGGAGAAAGGTGGCCCCGCACTCCTGAAGCGATGCGCGTGTCAGATCTTTCTCGCCCATCGCAGTGCCTCCGGTCACAAGCAGAAGATCGGCAGCCGCCATTTTGGTGAGGGCCCCCCTGATCTCTGCAACCTCGTCGGCGGCAGTGGCCAGACGCATAATCTCTCCTCCATCCCTCTCCACGAGCCCGGCGAGGAGATAGTGGTTCGAGTTGGGCACAACGCCCTTCTTCAATTCGTTGCCTGTGGACAGAATGGAGACTCCGGGTCTTCTGAAAACAGCTATGCTCTTCAGCCCCGCAAGCGCAAGCAGTTCCATGGTGCGCGGCGTGATCTCCTTCCCTTTTCTTGTCACCTCAGTAGCCTTCGTTATCCAGTAGCCTCTCTTCCAGATCTTACGCATATCGTCCGATGTTTCCGTAAGAATGCGCGTGCCGTTCTGCGTGACCTGCTCTACGGGCACGAAGCGGCTGTAAGGCGGAATTGCCGCGCCCGTGGCCACGAAAAGAGCTTCCCCATTTTTCAGACGAGAAGGCAGCTTCTCCCCGGGACCGAGCGATCCTTTCACGGTGAACTCCCGACCGGCTCCCCCACACGCGAAGCCGTCAAGTGCCGAAATATCGAAAGGAGGGAGGTCGCGGCCGGCTTTCGCAGCGCGTGCTGGGACACGTCCGAGGGTTTTGCGGCACGGGATAATCTCTTGTCCAACCGGCGATATCTCTTGTTCGATTGTCCGGATTATATCCCTGAGCATGTACGTTCCGGGTAGCCGTTCTTCAAGAAGAAAAAGTGAAAGGCAACGATAACCAGCGCGTGGTTTATGGCGCCTTCCCTGAGCAGTTGGGGAATACGGATGAGCGGAACCAGCTCGACCTCTATATCTTCGTGCGCGTCGAGCGTGACCTCCTGCACCTTTTCCGCGTGCTCGACCAGATACGTGTAGCACGCATTGTCGAATATCGCGGGATTAGGGTTGGTTGAGCCAAGAAGGCTCACGCTTTTCCCCGCGTAGCCGGTCTCTTCAAGGAGCTCTCTCTTTGCGGCCTCAGCCGGGCTGGCTTCTTCAATGAGCCCGCCGGGAATCTCAAGCGTAACTTTTCTGGAACCGTGTCTATACTGCCTGATCATGACCACTTTTTGGTCTTCGGTAATCGAGACAATGTTCACCCAGTCGTTGGACTGGAGCGTGTAGAACTCGCCCGCTCGATTTGTTCGCGGGCATACGGCCTCGTCCGCACGGATCTTGAAGATCTTATAGTCCGCGTCTACCTTCGAGCTGAGGATGTGCCAGGGCTTGATCATATGAGGAAGGGTCCAGGGTCCAGGGTCCTGGGTCCTGAAAAGACTTCAGATCCAACTAACCAAAGAATCCGTGAGCATCTCAACATACACCGCATAGGACTCATATGATGGGCTAACTCTTCTCCGAAACTTGGCCGCGCAGCTTTTATGATTCGTTAAAAAAAGAGAAATCCTCTTTTTTGCCGGACCCGGGACCCAGGCCCCGGGACCCTAGGCAAAGATTTGCGTCTCGTTGAACGCCCTCGTGTAGGCGTTGACGTTCTTCTGGGCGATCAGCCCGAACCTGTTCTTGGTGGGTACCTCAAGCGAATTCAGATTGATAATTTTCGTTGCTTTGACAAGGCTACCCAGCATCGTCGTATTCGTGATCGGCACGCCCATTTCCTCGCGGGCGATGAGTGAAGCGTCCACGCTTGCAATCTTAAATCCGGAAAAGAGATTGCGCAGGTCGTGTTCCGGCTTGTTGCTGTTGATGATGACGAAACCGTCTTTCTTGAGACCATCAGTGGGACTTACGGAGGAAAGAAGGGTAGGATCGAGAATAACAATCGCGTCCGGCTGGTAAACCTTTGAGCGAAGCCTGATCTGCTTGTCTGAGACCCGCAAGAAAGCTAGCACAGGAGCCCCTCTTCGTTCCGGACCGAAGTTGGGGAATGCTTGGGCATAAAGACCTTCGTTTATTGCCGCCTGCGCAATGAGTTCCGCTGAGGTGACAGCCCCCTGGCCGCCTCTCCCGTGAAATCGAACCTCTATCATTTTGTCCTCCATGTTGTGCCATTTGGCGTATCAAGTAAGATGATCCCCTTATCAAGGAGCATGTTGCGGATTTCATCCGCTCCCTTGTAGTCCTTACGCTTACGCGCTTCCGCTCGATCTTCGATGGCTTTCCGGACTGCTGCCTCATCGAGGCCGACCCGCTTCAGGTGGCGCATTGTCTCGCCGCGGCTGAAAGAGGCAGGCTCCTCGGTGAGAAGGCCCAGCATTGAACCGAGAGATGCGAAAAGCTCCCCTCCGTAAGCGAGCACCGGCAGAATACTTTCATCCAGATCATCGACCATCCGGTTGAGCACCCGGGAAAAATCGAAAAGCACCGACAGGCTGAGCGCTGTGTTGAAGTCATCGTTCATGGCATCGTCAAATTTCTTCTTCAGTTCCTCGAATTCCGGATGGACGATCCGATTGCCGCCTGGCTTTGAGGAGACAATTCCTTCCTTGCTCTTCTCGCGAATTCTGTCAAGCGTGAAATAGAGTTTCTGGAGCGCGATCTGTCCATTTTCAAGGGATTGCTCCGTGTAGTCGATCGGATTCCTGTAATGGGTTGAGAGAAAGAAAAGGCGCAGGACCTCAGGATGGTATCGTGTCAAGAACTCCTTTATCGTAAGGATGTTCCCGATCGATTTGGACATTTTCTCCCGCTGTATGGTCACAAAGCCATTATGCACCCAGTAATTGACAAACTTTTTCCCCGTTGCGCATTCTGTCTGAGCGCGTTCATTCTCATGGTGGGGAAAGACGAGATCTTTGCCGCCTCCGTGAAAATCGAAAGGATTGCCCAGATACTTGGTGCTCATGGCCGAGCACTCAATGTGCCAGCCGGGCCTGCCCCTGCCCCAGGGAGATTCCCAGAAAGGCTCTCCGGGCTTTGATTCTTTCCATAAGGCAAAATCGAGAGGATCCTTCTTCCTTTCGTTCACGTCGACGCGTGCTCCGGCAATCATCTCATCCAGACTTCTTCCGGACAAGCTGCCGTAACTATCGTACTTTCTGACGGAGAAATAGACACTGCCATCCATCTGATAGGCGCATCCCCGCTCAATAAGTTTTTCAATGTAGCTGATCATGTCGGGGATGTGTTCCGTGGCCTTCGGCTGAAACGTTGGGGGCAGGACCCCGAGGGCTGCCATGTCTTCCTCGAACGAGGCTATATAGGTCTCGGCTATCTCTTTCCAGTCCTTGCCTTCGGCATTGGCCCTGTTTATGATCTTGTCGTCAATATCGGTATAGTTCCTCACGTAGGTAAGATCGTATCCCAGGCTAGTGAGGTAACGATAGATCACATCAAAGACAATAACGCTGCGTGCATGACCGATATGCGAATGATCGTAAACAGTCATACCGCATACATAGCATTTGACCTGACCCGGTGTCGTCGGGACGAACTCTTCTTTCTTGCCCGTAAATGTATTGTAAATGGCTAGACTCATGAGCTTTTTTATCATAGCCTGGGGCTTCTTGTCAAAGGTTAAGCCCCGACTACGCAGTACTTGACATTTTCTGTTAAATATAGTTAAATATCGGCTCCAATTCTAAGGAGGTGATGCCGTTATGCAGTGTCAAACGATCAAACCAGGTGTTGAATGTCTTTTTATGAAGAAAACCGGCTGTTCTTACAACGGTGGAAAATGTTACTCCATCGTGGAGAACTGCGATGGTTGCACAAGGGTATTGGAATTAGAGGCAGGCAAATTCTGCGCGAGCTTTCCTTATCCTCAACAGAAGTGGCAGACCGCATCATGTTCGATGGCTACCCATTTAAAGAAGGAAGCTAAGGCAGCGGAACAGAAAATCAATCCTCTCAAGGCATCCAAGAGAGCCGCCGGCAAGAAGTAAACGTCATTTCGCTTGACTTGACGCCATAACTATATTATTTTTAACGACATTAGGGGTTGTTATGGACACTTTTTTTCCAAGCGAGAAAAATCTGGAAAGGAAATGGTTTGTCGTCGATGCCGATTCGGCTACCCTCGGCAGACTGTCGGCCCGCATCGCGGCTGTGCTGCGCGGAAAGCATAAGCCAATATTCACGCCGCATGCCGATACGGGCGATTTTGTTGTGGTTATCAATGCCGAGAAGGTGAAGCTGACCGGGAATAAACTCGCGCTGAAGACTTATGAACGGTATAGCGGGTATCCCGGGGGTTTGACGGTGGTGAATGCCCGGACGATGCTCGCGTTAAAGCCCGAAGAGCTCATCAGGATCGCTGTGCGTGGCATGCTGCCAAAGAACGCTCTCGGACGGAGATTGTTTAAGAAGCTTAAGGTATACAAGGGGAATCAACATCCCCACCAGGCGCAGATGCCGGAAGAATTGAATGTGAAGGAGGCCAGACGTGCCTGAGAAAAGGTACTACGCAACGGGCAAGAGAAAGACTGCAGTGGCAAGGGTCTGGATGAAGCAGGGTTCCGGCCAATACGTAATCAACGGCCGTACGGTGGAGGATTACTTCCCACTCGAAGAATTGCGGCTGATGCTGAATAAGCCCTTCGTGCTGACGGACAATGCAAACAAGTTCGACGTGGTAGCAAATATCTACGGCGGGGGAATTTCTGCTCAGGCGTGGGCGCTTGGACACGGAATTGCCAAGGGGCTCATCGAATTCAATAGCGCTTTGAGGGGCGTCCTCAAGAAGCACGGGCTTGTCACCAGAGATCCGCGCGCCAAAGAAAGAAAGAAATATGGCCAGAAAGCCGCACGGGCGCGCTTCCAGTTCTCAAAACGATAATCACTAGCAACAACGCAATAGAGATAACTCCAATGTGGAAAGCAGGCATTGTAGGTGCGACTGGCTATACCGGCGTGGTCCTGCTTTCCATATTGGCCGATCATCCCCACGTAAACGTCACGCTTGTCACGTCTAATACATATCGTGGAAAGAAGCTGTCTGATCTGTTCCCTTCGTTGAGCGCAGATTGCGGCACACTTCAGTCCACCGACGACGACCACCGCGGAAAGTGCGATGTTTACTTCCTTTGCCTGCCCCATGGTACGGCAGCAAAGAAGGCTCGTGAGCTTTTCGACGGGAAGGCGCGAATTATCGACCTGAGCGCCGATTTCAGGTTTGAAGATCTATCCACCTATGAGAAGCATTATGTGAAGCACGGAGCGCCTGAGTTGCAGCCACAGGCTGTGTACGGCCTGCCTGAACTCTACCGGGAGCAGATCAGGAACGCCAGACTTATAGGCAATCCGGGCTGCTATCCCACGAGCGCGATCCTCGCGCTTTATCCCTTAGTGAAAAACCGGCTCGTTGACGGCGATGTCTTTATCGACTCGAAATCAGGGGTCAGCGGCGCCGGCAGGGAGGCCAAACTGGGGAGCCTTTTCTGCGAAGTGGCTGAGGGCTTTCGGCCTTACAACGTTGGTGTCCATCGTCACGAACCGGAGATACAGAAGGAGATCGCCAAATTCGCCGGGAGCAAAGTAACCTTCGTACCCCATCTTCTTCCCATCAACAGAGGCATTCTCACTACTGTTTATGGGAGATTGGCAACGCCGGGTACAACGAAGGAGATCCTCAATCTTTATCGTGCAACATACCGGGACGAACCGTTCGTCAAGGTCCTCGATGAGGGGGTATACCCCGATACACGTTTCACGAGATACTCGAATCACTGCCATCTGGGTCTGAAGACTTTCGACGACGGTAGATTCGTTATTATGAGTGCTATTGATAACCTTGTAAAAGGAGCATCAGGTCAGGCCATCCAGAACATGAACATCGCAATCGGTGTGGATGAGAAAACCGCTCTAGGCCGCATGGCACTCTACCCTTAAGCGATCGGCGCGAAGATTCTCTGCGTATCTGTGCGTTGTAGTCCGAAAAACTTACGAAAAACGTATTGAACAGGATGGCTGTGATACAGTAATATAGCTCTGTCGGCGGCGGCACAAGAGCGAAAGGAGCCGTTCGATAAGCTTCGGGCATCTGAAGGGGAGGAATATATGAGCAGTAAGTTCTGGGTAATCTCTATTGCTGTGCTGGTGCTTCTGGGACTCTACTGGACCCGTTTTCAGGTCGTCGAATTATCCGGTGTGGGCGGCTTCTACAAGATCAACCGAATGACCGGGCAGGTAACTCTCGTAGCAGGGACGTTTACGCAGCCGGTGCGCAATGTTACGGAATCGAGGATCGAGATACAGAGACAGCAGGAGAGCAAGAAGGGAGAACCGTCGGCCATTGAACCTCAAGCACCACCGGCACCACGGAAAGCAAGATAATCAGATTTCGGATACGGATTTGTTGTGCTTTGTTCTCCTGTGAGACTTGGCAATGGAGCTTCCGATTACTGGGCAGGAACTGAGAAGATGTACGATGTAGCCGTCATCGGTGGAGGCCCCGCAGGCTGTTATACAGCCCATGGGCTTGCACGCGAAGGGTTCGACGTAGTAATCGTCGAGAGAAATGGGACGCGCGGGCAGCCTCCTGTGTGTACGGGCGTGGTAGGGATCGAGGCGTTTGAGAAATTCACTCTTCCCCGCGATTCGATTCTGACACAGGTCAAAGATATTCGGTTTATATCGCCGTCCGGTAAGCTTCTCCCCTATTATCCGGGATACGTTCAGGCCCACGTGGTCGATCGCATCACGTTCAATAACGGCTTGCGCAAACTTGCCCTGGAGAGTGGCTCAACGCTGCTTGAGTCCACTGCCTGTCATGACATTCACATCACGCCTGATCATGTAGAACTGGAGACTTCTTCCGGCGGAGGCCGCCTGAGAGCTCGAGCGGCCGTACTCGCCTGTGGCTACAACCCGAGGATGACGAGAAAACTGGGCTTGGGTGAGATAGCTCACTCCTATGAAGGGGCACAGACCGAAATCCGCATGGATGATCTCACTGCTACAGAGATTTACGTGGGTAGAAATGTGGCGCCTTTCTCTTTTGCGTGGGCCGTGGACCTGAACGATGGCAGGGCCCGCATCGGGCTGATCACGAGAAAAGGAGCCTCCAGATTTCTTGAATCTTTTCTGGATAGCGATTTTCTAAGAGGAAGAATAAGAGAACCCGGCCCCATCTTTCACAGGGCGATCCCTTTCGGAGGGCTGATGAGGACTTACTCCGACAGGTTGCTTGCAGTCGGAGAGGTGGCGGGTCAGGTAAAAACGACCACGCACGGCGGCATCTATTACGGTCTGATAGCAGCACAGGCAGCTGCTGAAACGTTGAGTGAGGCTTTGCGTCAAAACGATCTTAGCGCATCCCGGCTCAAGGCTTACGAGAAGAAATGGCGCACGCTGCTCGACCGGGAATTGTTGAAAGGCCGGCTCTTTCGAAAGTTCTTTGAGCGTCTGTCGGATACTCATATCGATAAGCTGTTTAACCTCGCTCTCAAAGACGGCATCCTCGACCTTGTGCATAAGAAGGCAACATTCGACTGGCATAGCGACTTGATAGCCTCACTTCTGGAGCATGCGTTCATCAAGCACCTGAAGCGGCTCTGAAAGAGACACGAGCGAAGCGGTCCTTGAATCACGCCGTAGGCGTGATGCTCCTCAAACCGGCCGCACCGGCAGCCTTTGCAGTTGACTTAGAGAGCGCAAACGTGGTAAAACTACCAAAATCGAGCGGGAGGGACTGTTGAAGAAGAACAAGTCAGCCATAAAGAAAGCAAAGCAGGGCGAGAAGAACCGTTTGCGGAATGCCCATGTCAAGTCAACGATGAAGACCAACATCAAGAAGGTGCTTGTCGCTTTGCAGGGAAAAAATAAGGATGAGCTGCAGCAGGCGTATAAGGACGCGGTTGTATGCATAGATAAAGCTGCATCAAAAGGCGTAATCCACAAGAACAATGCGAGTCGCCGGATCTCAAGGCTGACTAAGAAGGTAGGCCAATCCCCGTCTTGATAGGCGTGCAGCCTGTCTCTTTAGCCTTCACAACAAGAATCTTCACAAACGCCGAATGACCAGAGACGAGCATGGTAGTTGCCCCCCACTGAGCGCCGGGTAGCCGGGTAGCCGGGTTATGCGCTTGAAGCCCGTCTTAAATATCTTGTGGATATCGGCAAGGTGAACACAGAAGAGAGCGCAAGGGGATTCATGTACACGCCTGTCTCTTCTGCGAACTAGTTGGGTAATCTATGCGCGTATTCAAACCATCAAAAGAGGCCGTGCTTGCGGCTCGCGGAAAGGGCGTGCCCGACGTGATTGCGCCGGGCCTTAGCGTACTTTTTTGCGGCATTAATCCGGGACTTTACTCGGCGGCTACCGGACATCACTTTGCACGACCCGGCAACCGGTTCTGGCCTGCGCTACGCGATGCAGGCTTCACCGACGGGCTGCTGTCTCCCTTTGAAGAACAGGAGCTACTAAAGCGCGGGTACGGCATAACAAACATCGTGAAGCGCTCGACAGCGAATGCGGCAGAACTCTCGCGAGAAGAGCTCGAGGAAGGAGCCGGGCGCCTCACAAAAACGGCACTCAAATACCGGCCGAAGATCGTTGCGGTGCTGGGCGTGGATGCGTACCGCAAGGCGTTTAGCCGGCCGGATGCTGTTATGGGACCACAGGAAGAGCGAATCGGCGAATCGGCGTTCTGGGTACTGCCTAACCCGAGCGGTGCCAATGCCCACTTTCAGCTAAAGGAATTGGCGGAACTATTCAAACAGCTCCGAGTTGCCTCGCAGAAAAAGTAAACGCGTATGTCACCAAGCAGAGTGAGTCATGGACCACAAGACATTGCAATTCCGGATGACATTCATATAGTGCCGCCCTCTCCGGATCTTCCGGAACGAATTACTTCCTTCTTCGGAACAACAGGCATGTGGTGGGGCACCTGGAAAAGTCCGCAGGTGAAAGGCAGTTTCGATGCGGTGCTCATCATCGAAAGGCTGTGCGAGACTGAAGCAGATGTTATCTACATAGTCCCCGACTATACCCCATGGTACGTGACGGCGCTTGTCTGGCGCGCTACAGCGCGCATCGCGATAAGAGAAGCGGAACGCGAGCGGCTCTCGCTGCTCGTACCCTATGAACCCCTCAAGACAACCATGGAATGCTGGTTCGAAGGCAGCGACTTCAAAGGCATCATGTACGGCCGCTTCATGAAACAGGTCATCCTCTGGAAAACATTAAAAACAACATAGCCTTTTAGCTCGAGCCGGGTTTTAAATGGAGCCGTACCATTATCGCAAGAGTCGTGTTTGTGGACCTGACCCTCGACTTAAATTCATGACCTTGTTATGTATGACATCCTACGAATGGTTGAGGTGGCCGGATAGTCCGAAGCGAGGATTACCGAAAGAAAGAGCTATCTTGCAACAGCCCCGCAAAGCCTGAAACAGCATCCCCACATCCACGTGCGCGACCAACGGAAGTGCCCTCGTGGTACGACCAACGGAAGTAACCTTGGGGTAGACCCGCATACGTTTAGTGCGGCAAGGACGGTTAGAAGCCGTCCCTTACCCGATTGGGCTGCGCAAAAAATCCGCAAATCCAACCCAACGCTCCTTCACCCCGCTGCCGGCCTTTTCGATGATCGCCGCCACCGCATTCGGCTGCGACACGTAGATCGCGTGACTGCCCGCAGCCTCGACAACAGTGGAGCCCGCGCGCTTGGCCATGAAGCGCTGGGCCGGAGGTGGGATCATCTTGTCGTCGGTGGCAACCAGGTACCAGCTCGGCTTGGTTTTCCAAGCCGGCTCACTGATCGTGCCATTCAGCGCCTCGACGCCCCACGGGACTTGAGAGTCGGCCATGAACGCGGCCCTTTCTGCTTCCACGTCAGCCGCGAATGAGGCGGGGAACTTTGCCTTGTCAAGGAAGAGATAGCCGTCCTGCGGTGGCAGGATCGGCGGCACCGGTGCGCCAGGCGGAGGTTCCTTGATGAGAGTGGATACGGACTCGCCCTTGTCCGGCGCAAACGCAGTGATATAGACAAGCCCCGCTACCTTCGGATCGTTGCCCGCCTCGGTGATCACCACCCCGCCGTAGGAGTGGCCGACGAGAATGACAGGACCGTTCTGCATGGCAATAATGCGTTTGGTTGCGGCAACATCGTCAGCCAACGATATCGTCGGATTCTGAACGATTGCGACAGTGTAGCCGTCCTTCCGCAGGATATGATAGACACCTTCCCAACCGGAGCCGTCCACAAAACCACCGTGGACGAGAACAACGGACCTTGCTTCCAAGTTTGATTTTTCAGCCATGATGATCTCCTTTCTCTGGAACAGATTCCATTAATCAACAAAAGATGCCCAGCAAATAATGAACGAACCTTGTTTTTTTCTGAAATGATATGCTTTATCTGCTGGAAACGTAAGCACGAGATGTGGCGGAATCAAGCAGCTTTGCTTTGATCGAACGGTGTAAAACATCGGTGATATCAGCAAGACCGAAGATCGTTTCTTGCAGGTATCAGTTAGCCTGATTCTTATCTAAGAAACAGTTCCAAGAACGTCCTCAAATAATCTCCTCCAATAGTACCGAGCGAAAGATTCGATAATGGCCGAGACAAGGACAGACTCGATTACAGGAAACTATACGTAACGAGAGTTGTCGAACCAGTGAGCGCTCAAGCCACGGTACGTGGAAAGAGAAACCCGTTTCAATATTGGACCATGCCGGGTGGAATTTCGATGGATACCGAGGCGAGCCGAGGCGTGGGATGCGGAGGCGTGCCTGGCGATACGTCGGGGTAGAACAGGCCGAAGGGCAACGAAGGGAGGCGCGAAAGGCCACCACGGCAATCGAACGGGCGGCAAGTAAAAAGCTCCACCACCCGTGGGAGAACTTCACGGGTACCCGTAGGCGCTCAAGCTACAGTCATTATTGTACGATGCCGGGTGGAATTTCGATGCATAACGCGGAGACGAGGGATTACCGGCCGGAGGCGTACCGGGAGGTACGTTGAGGACCGCGTAATTCAGAAGTCGACAAAGTTAGGCGCGAAAGGCCACCCGTCATAAAGCTTTGCGGTCGATGTCTGCGATGACCAACGCGCTGAACCTTCGCGACATTCTTGCGGCTATCCTTACCAAAGCCAGTCTCTTATTGGGATCTTCCAGGTTTATGTCCGGAACGTCGTAAGTTTCCGCATCAACAAGTGACCAGTTCTTTATCGATCGACCATCTTTTTTTGAGAGGTTCAGATTCAAAGTAACATAAATTGTTTTTTGTATCACAAGGCCATTCGCGTCCAGAGCGGTGGGTATGATCCTGACAAGGGATATAGTGCCGAGCAACGTGCTCGTTGAGCCTTCCTTGTTCACATCAAACACGCCGCTGAGAATCATCTCTCTTGTAAACGCTTCGGTGAAAAACTGAGGTATCTGAGACTCGAAGCTTTGATTCTTGAATACAGGCACATCAAGCGTAACAACTTCACCTTGAAACGCACCCTTTTTCCCCACTACAGTATACCCGCAGGAAGAGAAGATCAGAAGCAACACAAATAATCCAACCAATTTGATAGGGGATAACCGACGTGTCCAGCTCAGCATACTATGTTCACCAGTTTGTTTGGTATAACGATAAACTTCCTGATTTGCCGGTTCTCGATATGTTTTTGCACCTTGTCGAGGCCGAGCACGACCTGTTTCAAGGCTGCCTCATCCAGATCCCGCTCCACCTCGCAAGTATCCCTCAGCTTACCGTTCACCTGGATTGCGAGTGTTATCCGTTCTTCTATCGTATAAGCCTCATTGTACGCCGGCCAGGGATGATCGATGATACGGCTGTCACTGCCGAGCGCCTCCCACAGCTCCTCCGTTATGTGCGGACAGAAAGGATTCAGAAGGAGAACGAGGTGTTCGATTGCCCCTCTCAAAAGCTGAAGCTCTCCGTCTTTCCTTTCAATCTCAATAAACTTATAGATGGTGTTTACCAGTTCCATAATGCTTGCGATGGCCGTATTAAGGTGAAACCGTTCCAGATCTTCGCTCACTTTTTTGATCGTCTTGTGGACCATGAAAACGAGCCTGGAGGCATCTTTATTCTCAGTACCTGCGCCGTGTTCGATTGTGGGTTTGCTCAGTTTGAGCGAGCCGGCGCGTTCAACGACGAGTCTCCAAACTCTTTGAAGAAAGCGATAGCAACCCTCCACGCCTTTGTCGTTCCAGTCTAGATCTTTTTCGGGCGGAGAAGCGAAAAGACAAAAAAGACGCGCTGTGTCGGCCCCGTATTTCTCGATCAGGTAATCGGGGTCCACCACATTGCCCTTTGACTTGCTCATCTTGGCGCCGTCCTTAATCACCATACCCTGAGTGAGAAGGTTCTCGAACGGTTCTTTCACCCCGACAAAACCCTGCTCATTCATGATCCTGTTAAAGAACCTTGAATAGAGAAGGTGGAGCACTGCATGCTCGATGCCGCCGATGTACTGATCGACAGGCATCCAGTAATCGACACGTCTTCGGTCAAGCGGCGCTTGATCATAGCCGGGACAGGTATATCTGAGAAAGTACCAGGAGGACTCAACGAATGTGTCCATGGTATCTGTTTCTCTTCGTGCATCTTGCCCGCACGTGGGACACGTGACCCGATAAAATTCCGGGTATTCTGAAAGCGGCGATTTGCCAACGAGCTTGATCTGAAGGTCGAGCGGAAGCTTCACCGGCAGGTCCTTGTACGGCACAGGCACCACGCCGCATTTCTCGCAGTAGATAATGGGAATCGGCGTGCCCCAGTAACGTTGCCTCGATATACCCCAATCTCTAAGGCGATAATTCACAGTTCCTCTGCCCAGGCCCTTCTCCTCGAGATAAGCGATAATCGCAGGAATAGCTTCTCTGTTCTGTCTTCCGTTGAAAGGGCCGGAATTGACCATTGATCCATCGCCCTCATACGCGCCCTCCATCGAAGCCGCATCCAGCGTTACCGATCCGGGCGTGATGGTAATCACGATAGGCAGATCATAGGCTTTTGCGAACTCAAAGTCGCGCTGGTCGTGGGCAGGCACGGACATGATCGCGCCGGTTCCATATTCCGCAAGAACAAAGTTGCTTATATAAATGGGCACCCGCCTGTTGGTCAGCGGATTTATGGCGTACGCACCCGTGAAGACACCTTCCTTGCTGCCTGACAGTTCCAGCCTGAAACTGCGATCCTGGCTGCGTGCCTTTTCAACGAACGAGAGCGCCTCTTTCTCATACTGGGTACCGTGCGCAAGCTCCGTCGCCAAAGCATGTTCAGGCGCAAGCACCATGAACGTTACTCCATAGAGCGTATCCGGCCGCGTGGTGAATATGGTGAGCGTGCCACCCTTTTCGAGCGGGAAGTCCACTTCCACGCCGAAGCTCTTCCCGATCCAGTTCTTCTGCATGTTGAGGACCCGTTCGGGCCAGCCGGGAAGGTTGTTCGCATACTCGTAAAGCTCGTCCGCATATTTTGTGATGGCGAAGAACCACTGCGTCAACTCGCTCTGCACGACCTCCTCGCCACACCTCCAGCAGCGGCCGTCTTCCACCTGCTCATTAGCCAGAACAGTCGAGCAGAGCTTGCAATAATTGACCGGAGCATTCTTGCGATAGACCAGTCCCTTCTCGTGCATTTTCAGGAAGACCCATTGCTCCCAGCCGTAGTACTCCACGTCGCAGGTCGCAAGCTCCCTCTCCCAGTCGTAGCCGAAGCCAAGCCTCTTGAGCTGCGTCTTCATGTAAGCAATGTTGTTGTATGTCCAGACCGCAGGCTGTGTTCCGTGCTGAATTGCGGCGTTTTCTGCAGGCATGCCGAAAGCATCCCACCCCATGGGATGAAGCACATTAAAACCCTTCATCCGTTTGTAACGGGCAATCACGTCGCCTATGGAATAGTTCCGGACGTGACCCATGTGAATCCTGCCCGAAGGGTAGGGGAACATCTCCAGGAGGTAATATTTCGTTTTCCCTGCATCTTCTTCGACGTGGAACGCCTTAAGGTCTTCCCAGACCTTCTGCCACTTCTCCTCAACCTCTTTCGGATCGTACACTCTCAATTCAAAACTCCCTTGGGTCCAGGGTCCAGGGGCCTGGGTCCTGATTTACAAAATGTCTTAACGGCCCATCCGGCCGTGACGTTTCCACCCTTGACTCTTCTTTCACTGACCCTGTCTTTTGTTTCTCTTGTTTTTCTGGACCCGGGACCCAGGACCCTGGACCCGGTTCTATCTTTCGTCCAGCATTGCCTTTATCCTGAGCCGCAATGCATTGAGCCGTATGAAACCGCTCGCGTCTTTCTGGTCGTAAACCGCATCCTTGTCGAAAGTAGCAAAGTCTTTCATATAGAGGGAACGCTCCGATTTGCGGCCTGCGACAATGCAGTTGCCCTTGTAGAGTTTCAGCCTGACCGTTCCGGTGACGCCTTTTTGGGTCTCTTCGATAAAAGCTCTTAGAGCGTTCATCTCCGGCGAATACCAGAAACCATAGTAGATGAGTTCGGAAATCTTCGTAATGAGGCTGTCTCTAAGGTGCATCACCTCTCTGTCCATGGTGATCGATTCCATCGCCCGGTGCGCCACGTGCAGTATTGTCACGCCCGGTGTCTCGTAGACGCCTCTCGACTTCATACCTACGAAGCGGTTCTCCACCACATCAACCCTGCCGACGCCGTTCTCACCTCCGATGTGGTTGAGAAGCATGATGATTTCATGGGGAGCCGTCTTCCTGCCGTCAACAGCAACAGGCACACCGTCAACAAAATCGATTTCGATATAGCGCGGTGCGTCAGGCGCTTTTTCAGGAGACAGGCTGAGCCGGAACATAGACTCGTCCGGTTCGTTCCAGGGGTCTTCCAGGATACCCCCCTCATAGCTGATGTGCATCAGGTTGCGGTCGGTGCTGTACGGTTTTTCCCTGCTTACAGAAACATCAATGCCATGTTTTTTTGCGTAGTCGATCAGCTCTTCCCGGGCTGTGAATGCCCATTCTCTCCACGGCGCTATCACCCTGATGTGGGGCGCCAGCGCATAGCAGGTCAGCTCAAAGCGCACCTGATCGTTGCCTTTACCTGTCGCGCCGTGAGCAACAGCATCAGCCTGCTCTTGCTTGGCGATCTCTATCTGCTTTTTAGCTATCAGGGGCCGCGCGATGGATGTACCCATGAGGTACGTCCCTTCGTAAATCGCGTTTGCCTTCAGTGCGAAGAAGACAAAATCCCGCGCGAACTCTTCTCTCAGATCTTCAATGTAAATCTTCGAGGCTCCCTGTTTTATGGCTTTTTCTTTGAGCCCTTCCAGCTCCTCTTCCTGACCCACATCTGCGCAATACGCGATCACCTCGCACTTATACTGATCTTTCAGCCATTGCAGAATAATGGACGTGTCCAAACCGCCCGAATATGCAACCACCACTTTCTTTACATCTTTTGACTGTGCCATCTAAGCCTCCACCATCAACCATTCTAAAAGTGCTTTTTGAGCGTGCAGCCGGTTCTCAGCCTGCGTGAATATGACATCCTGAAACCGCTCGAAGACGGACTGGCTTATCTCCTCATTCTTATGCGCGGGCAGGCAATGCATCACGATAACGTCCTTCTTCGCGCGCTCCAGGAGCTTATCATCTACACCGAAGCCGGCAAATGCCTTGATTCTTTCGTTCTTCTCTTCTTCCATGCCCATGCTCACCCATACATCCGTGTTAATGACATCGGCCGCTGCCGCTGCCTCTTTGGGATCGGCGGTGAAGAGAATGTTACCGTTGTTTCGCGCCAATTTTTCAATCGCCGGCGCGGTTTTGTATTTTTCGGGAGAAGCGATGACCAGATGCAGACCCAGAAGAACCGCAGCTTCGATCCACGAATTAGCCACGTTATTGCCGTCTCCGATGTAGGCGATTTTCAACTTTCTCAGGTCCCCTTTCAGTTCCGTGACCGTAAAAAGGTCAGCCAGGATCTGGCAGGGATGGTACAGGTCTGATAACCCATTGATCACCGGAACGCTCGACCAGCGTGCCAGCTCCTCGACGGTCTCCTGCGCATAGGTGCGAATCATGATTGCGTTCACATACCTGCTGAGCACCCTTGCCGTGTCTTCGATGGACTCCCCTCTTCCTATTTGCGTTTCTGCAGCACTCAGGTGCAAGGCATTACCGCCGAGTTCTTTCATGCCCAATTCAAAAGAGACCCTTGTTCGCGTTGAGGCTTTCTCAAAGATCATAGCCAGGCTTTTTCCGCGCAGAGGAGCGTATTCTTCCCTGGCTTTTCTCATCTTCTTCATGAAGGCAGCTCGCGTCAGAAGGTAATCGCATTCCCCCGCTGCCAGGTCGAGTATTTTTGTCAGGTCTCTTTTCACGGCTTCTGCCTTTCGAAGACCCCCGAGGCTATTTGCAGGAAGAGATCGATTCCTTCACTGTCTATGACGAGAGGGGGCAGCAGCCTCAGCACATTGCCTTTTGTGGCGTAAAGGATGATACCTTCTTTCAGGAACTCCTGTACGAGCGGCTCTCCGGGTACAGAGAGCTCGACGCCGATAAGCAGGCCCATGCCGCGAACATCCACGATCACGGGAAATTTGCGCTTGAGGGCGAGCAGCCCTTCCACAAGCAACTTGCCCATCTTCTCGCAGTTCGTTACGACACCTTCTCCTAACAGCGTGTTCATCGTAGCTACAATGGCTGAACACGCCAAAGCGTTGCCCCCGAAGGTGGATGCGTGCGTCCCTGGCTCAAAAGCTGAAGCTGCCTTTTCTTTCGCTATAATAGCGCCGACAGGAAAGCCTCCGCCGAGAGCCTTTGCAAGACTCACCACGTCCGGTTCTATGCCGTAGTGTTCATATCCGAAGAGTTTTCCGGTCCTTCCCATAGCGGTTTGAACCTCGTCCAGAATCAAGAGGATATCTCGCTGATCCGCCAGCTCACGGATCGACTTGATATACTCCCTGTCCGCGACGTAGACACCCCCTTCGGACTGGATCAATTCAAGGATGATGGCGCAGGTCCGTTCCGACACGGCACCTTCGAGCGCAGCTCGATCATTGAACGGCACGAAGGAGAAACCTCCGAGCAGAGGGCTGAAACCCACGTGAAACTTGGTCTGCCCTGTTGCGGAGAGCGTACCCATGGTCCTGCCGTGAAATGAATTCTCCATGGCGATGATATCGGATCTGCCCTCTCCATATGTTTTCCAGGAGTAACGTCTGGCAAGCTTTATTGCCGCTTCATTGGCCTCGGCTCCGCTGTTGCAGAAAAAGACTTTATCGCCGAAAGAGTGCTCCACAAGCAGTTCCGCAGCGCGGACCTGAATCTCCGTATAAAAAAGATTGGAGACATGAAAGAGCCTGTTGGCCTGATTCGTCAAGCCTTCCACCACGCTTTTGGGGGCGTGGCCCAGATTGCAGACGGCTATGCCGGAAAGGAAATCGAGATACCTTCTCCCGTTCATATCCCAGAGCCAGCAGCCTTCGCCTTTTGTCACGACGATCGGAAATCTCGTATACGTATTTGCCAGATACTTCTTTGCTTTTTCGATCAACCTTTCCTGCATCACTCTTCCCCCGAAATCTGCGTCCCGATTCCCGAATCTGTAAGCACTTCAAGAAGGAGCGCGTGTGCCACTCTGCCATCGATGATATGCGTATTCTTGACCCCACCCTCAAGTGCATCCAGGCAGCATTTTGTTTTTGGGATCATGCCTCCCCTGATAGTCTCATTCGCAATCAGGCCCGGCACCTGCTCTTTTTTGAGCATTGATATGGGCTTAAGATCTTTTCCGAGTACTCCGGGCACATCCGTCAGGAGGATGAGCTTTTCAGCCATCAGTGCTTTCGCAATAGCGCCCGCAGCTGTATCGGCATTGACATTATAGCCCTGGCCATCAATACCGGCTGCAAGCGGAGCCACCACAGGGATGTAGCCGAGCTTTGAAATCTCCCTTAGTATACCGACATTGACTCCCACGATATCGCCCACAAAACCGATATCTTTCCCTTGCACTTTCTCCGCAACGATCAGCCTGGCGTCTTTTCCTGAAACGCCCAGAGCCTTTCCGCCGTTGTTATGTATCTCCTGGACAATCTGCTTATTGATGCTTCCGGAGAGAACCATCTCCACGACTTCAAGCGTTGCCTCATCCGTAACGCGCAGCCCCTCGACGAATCGCGTGGGAATATCGAGCCTTGTGAGCAATCGTTCTATCTGCGGGCCTCCGCCATGCACGATCACCGGGTCGATGCCAACATATTTCATGAGAACGACATCCTTGGCGAACTCCTTCGCAAGCTCTTTCTGCTCCATTGCCGCCCCGCCGTACTTCACGACGAACGTGGCTCCGGAGAATTTCTTGATATAGGGCAGCGCCTCAAGAAGGATGTCTATTTTTTCCATCATAGGATGTACCTGCTCAGATCTTCTTTCTCCAGGAATTCGCCTAATCTTTCACGAACGTACTTCTTCGTAATACTGATCTTTTTCTGCTTCATTTCCGGGGCAGAGAAGGATATGTCGTCCAGAAGCCGCTCCATAACCGTGTAAAGCCTTCTGGCTCCTATATTCTCAGTCATTTCATTTATGCGCTGGGCAATGTCTGCAAGCTCAAGTACGGCCTCGTCATCAAAATCAAGATCGATACCCTCGGTTGCAAGAAGAGCTTTGTACTGCTTTATGAGGGCATTTTCCGGCTCGGTAAGAATCCTGTAGAACTCTTCTTTGTTCAAGGGATCGAGTCCCACACGGATAGGGAAACGGCCTTGCAGTTCCGGTATGAGGTCGGAAGGCTTTGACATATGAAAAGCACCGGCCGCAATGAACAACACGTGATTCGTTTTGACCATGCCGTATTTCGTGGTGATGGTCGTTCCTTCGACGATGGGAAGAATGTCACGCTGAACGCCTTCCCTTGACACATCCGGACCGTGCGTATGCTCACGGCTTGCGATCTTGTCGATCTCGTCGAGAAAGATGATGCCCGCCTGCTCAACGCGATCGAGCGCGTCATGCACCACTTTGTCCATATCGATTAATTTTTTCGACTCCTCCTGGATCAGGTACTCGTAGGCTTCCCGCACCTTGACCCGTCTCTTCTTTGTCTTCTTCGGCAGTATATTGCCGAACATGTCCTTAAGCTGCATGTCCATCTCTTCCATGCCCTGGGAGGAGAATATCTCTATGATGGGAAGCGACTTCTCCGGCACCTCAATCTCCAGGAACCGCTCATCCAGTTTGCCCTCGCGAAACAGGACCCTCAGCTTGTCGCGCGTGTTTTCCGGCAACTCGGCCACCTCTTCAGAACCGCGGTTCGATTTCTTGTGGGGGATCAAAAGATCGAGTGTCCTTTCTTCAGCCAGCTCCTTGGCCTTCTCGAGTACCCGTTCCTGCTCCTCTTTCTTCAACATGTTCACTGAAAGCTCCGTCAGATCCCGGATCATCGACTCCACATCCCTGCCTACATAGCCGACTTCCGTGAATCTCGTGGCCTCTATCTTCAGAAAAGGCGCATTCGACAGTTTCGCAAGCCTTCGTGCTATCTCGGTCTTTCCCACGCCCGTTGGCCCGATCATGATAATGTTCTTGGGGGCGATCTCGTCTCTCAGCTCCTCGGGGATCATCTGGCGTCTCCACCTGTTGCGCAGCGCAATCGCGACCGCCCTCTTGGCATTCTTCTGCCCGACAATGTACCGGTCCAGCTCTTCCGTTATCTCCCTTGGGATCAAGGTCCTCATTTAAAGCTCCTCTATCGAAATCTCTTGATTCGTATAAATGCAAATTTGCGAGGCGATGATCATCGACTCCCGTACAATCTCAAGCGCCGACAAATCCGAATGTTTCACCAGCGCTTTTGCTGCAGCTTGTGCATACGGGCCACCGGAGCCGATCGCAGCGATGCCGTCATCCGGCTCTATGACATCTCCCGTTCCGGAAAGGATGAACGTGTGCTCTGCATCGGCAACAATGAGTAGCGCCTCCAATCTTCGAAGAAGCCTGTCCGTTCTCCAGTCCTTTGCAAGCTCGACGGATGCGCGCGTTATGTTGCCGTTAAACTGTTCCAGTTTCTTTTCGAACCTCTCCAGGAGGGTGAATGCATCGGCCGTGGCACCTGAGAATCCGGCAAGGCACTTATTCTGATAGAGTTTTCTTACCTTCTTCGCGGTATGCTTCATAACGGTGGCGCCAAGCGTCACCTGCCCGTCGCCGGCCAAAACGACTCCGCTTTTATGTCTGACACACAGTATAGTTGTCCGTCTCATGTTACCTTCTTGGGTGGGCTTTGTCATATACTTCCATGATCTTTTCCATGGAGATATGCGTGTACTTCTGCGTTGTGGAAAGTTTGGAGTGACCGAGAAGCTCCTGAATGCTTCTGAGATCGGCTCCCCCGCCGAGCATGTGTGTTGCAAAAGAATGACGGATTCCATGAAGGGCAAGATCCTTCAACAAACCTGCCCTCAGCTGATGTTTCTTCATGACCTTCAGCAATCCCCGGTAGGACAGGCGAGCGCCGTTTGCGTTCACAAATAGCGGGCTTTTGTTCGACGCATCGCCATCACCGTGCTTTGCGTTTAGATAGGCCTGAATCGCATCCCTCGCCTTCTCTCCGAAGGGAAGGATTCTCTCCTTGCCGCCTTTGCCTTTTACCAGCGCCCACAGGCCGTCCAGATGCACGTTTCCCCTGTCAAGCCCCAGAGCCTCGCTCGCGCGCATGCCGGATGAGTATATGAGCTCGAATATTGCGCGGTTTCTTAAAGAAAGCCATGAGTTCACCGGTAGCGAATCCAGAAAGAGGAACATCTCGTCCACAGTGTAGAACTTCGGCAGATGCTTTTCGACCCGCGGATTCCTGATGAGCAGCGCGGGATTATCATCGATGTAGCCCTTTCTCTTGAGATACTTGAAATAGGATCTGATAGCCGCTACCTTCCGTGAAAGCGACGATTTCTTAAGCCCCCCGTATATGGATACAATATAAGCCCTGATGACCTTGTGATCTATCTCGCTATCGGGGCTCTTTGCAACGAAGGCCGTGAAATGGTCGAGATCCCCTTCATACGCCCGGATGGTATGAGGGGACGCGCCCTTCTCCGCGGTCAGATATTCATAGAACTTTTCCTTCAGGCTGATAAAGGTTTCCTTGTCCATAGTGGAACTAGTATTTTATAAGCTTTTATCAAATAATCAAGTGGATTCCATGATTTTGTACGTGCGGCGCCGATTTATGCCTCGCGCATGAGATTGACTTTTGCCTTCGGCTGGGATAGAATTCGGAAAATGGTGAGTGTGGCTCAGCTTGGTTAGAGCACTGGGTTGTGGTCCCAGGCGTCGAGGGTTCGAATCCCTTCACTCACCCCACTTAAAGGCAGTTACCCGTGGCCACCAATCAGTGGCTGGTTGAAAACCAGGGATTACGAGTGAAACATGGATAAGGCGAAAGTAACCGAGAAAGTAAAGGCCTTGAGTAAGGATGGCAAGATTTCATGTAAGCAGGCCCTGAGACTCGCGGAAGAAGAGGGAATCTCTTCAAGAGAGGTCGGGGAACTGCTCAATGAACTCAAGGTAAAAGTTATGGGCTGTCAGCTGGGCTGTTTTCCCTAAAATTTCACTACTCAGCGGTAGAGCCAGAATCTCTTGAGCGGTTTTTTTCCTCCGGTTGCCCACCGCGCTTCAACAAGCTGTCTTTCGTAAATTACCTTGGAATAAACGAAAAGCTGCGCTTCGCCCGTAGGGAAGTCATACCGAAGGCTCATCGCGCTATTTCTGCCGACCCATTCATATCGTTCGACGCGTGAATCTGGTTGGTACCAGGGTCCGAAGTTCCCAAAACAGATGTTCCGTAGTCCTTCCCAATTCCTGACCCCTTTCGTACCGAAGGCAACCGATGAATAAAGACCTTTCCAGAACCCGTACTGCACGTACTCAAGCTTCACATCGGCCATCTGAAGCACGTCACCTTCGTTAGTGAAGTAGAACTCCCCATATTGAGATGGCTCAAGGCTCGCCAATCGCATAGTCTTAAGCTCCCCCAGGTACTGTCCCCACCACAGGCCGTTGAATTTACCCGGGTCATCCGGGAGAGCATACTCCTCACAGTTGAAGATAGTGCATGCCGACCATCCGGAGGCGGGCAGGAAGAAGACAGACATGACGATCGCCACTGAGATGATGGTCGAGACGATTGGTGAAACAACCGCCGGAAGACCTCTCCTGCAGGCTATCATCCGTTTCATGCGCTCCTCCTTTTATCCCCGGCCGTTGTGGGTCTGCAGCCATTGAATCTGATAGTTCGAATTATCGTCACCTTTAGCCCGTTCACTGTGGCCTGAACGCACCTATCCGTAATTCATCTGATTATTAGCAATTATCATTCCAAAACGTCGGTAAGGCAACCCCCTGCTACGTATTCGGCATCCCTGCCGATTTACTTAAACAGGAGGTGGATCGGTGAAGGTAGATTGCTACGAGAAGGGCCTGGTCGAAATCGGCCAGGCCCTGACTCGTTGCTTGCCACAAAAATTTACGCCTTTATAATCTCAAACGATATCTGCCCGTCATCGTACTTGAGAGGACGCGTGGTTACGGACATTCCTACTTTGACCTCTTCAAGCTTTATCTCTTTCGCGACCCGCGCAAAGAGCTTCAAGCCGTCGCCAAAATCCACAACGCCCATGGTGTAGGGAGGATCGGCTTCGAATCCGAAAGGCGCATAGTAGGCTGTGGTAAAAGTCTCCAGCGTGCCTTTCTTCGGTACTTCAAACCAATCCATATTGTTAGAGAAACATTTTGCACAATCCGCCCGGGGCGGGAAAAATTTTGCTCCGCAGTCTTTGCAGACCGTGCCTTCAACTTTGCCCTCACCGAGGAGGTCCACAAATTTTCCCGTCTTCGTCACAGCGGTAAAGCTTTTTCTACCGAATTTTTCGAATCCCATAGCTCACCTCCCGAATATTGTAACGCTACCGTAGAGTCCAACGCCACCCACGTTGTGCACAAGACCGATGTCAGGGTCGCCGGGCACCTGCATGGGACCCGCCTCACCTCGCAGCTGCAGCACGATGGTCCTCATCTGCGATCCGCCCGTTGCGCCAATTGGATGACCCTTGGAGAGGAGGCCGCCGTCGACGTTGACCGGGATTCTCCCTTCCTTATACGTTGCCTTTTCCCGAATGAGCTGCTTTCCATCACCCATCGGAGCAAAACCAAGACCCTCATAGGCCATGATCTCGGCAATGGTGAAGCAGTCATGCACTTCGGCCACCTTGACGTTACTAGCGGTTATGCCTGCCATCTTGTAAGCCTGGGCAGCCGCTCCGTAGCCAACGCTCAAGCCTTTTGTAAAGTCAGGCCTTCCCGCCATGTTCACGGCTTCGGATGCCGCACCGATACCGACGATCCAGACCGGCTTCTTTGAAAAAGCTTTCGCTTTCTCTTTGTTGGCGAGAATGATACAGGAGCTTCCATCCGCGTTCGCACAGCAGTCGCCTACCCGTAGCGGCCATGCAACCGGGCCCGCCATCTTCGCTTCCGGGTTGGATGCATTAAAATCTTCCGCCTTTACGCCCTTCCGGTAGACCGCGCGCTCATTGACGACGCCGTAGGTTGCTGACTTGAGCCTAACGCTCATCAGGTCGTCGTGAGTCAGGCCGTTCTTTGCCATGTATGCCTGGGCATAGAGGGCATAATAGGCGGGCATCATGGTTCCAAACGGAGCTTCCCACTGAATATCGGCTCCACGCCCCATCCTCTCCTGAGATTCCGCTGAAGTGATCTCAGACATCTTCTGAAAGCCGAGAACGCATACCACATCGTGCAGGCCCGCCTTAATCATGCTGTAGCCTACCTTAACGCCCGTGCTGCTCGAGGAGCAGACGGTTTCGATGTAGAAGGTCGGCTGCGGAACAAGACCGAGATATTCTGCCAGCACGCCTGCGGGCGATCTCTGTTTGTCATACTCGGGCGCCGAACAGAAGACGGACGCTCCGACTTCCTTCTGGGTGATGCCTGCATCCTTCATCGCTTCCCTGAAGGCCTCAAAAGCCAGCTCCCTGATCGATCCCTCATAACCCCTGACAAAGGAACTCTGGCCTACACCAATGACTGCTACTTCTTTTTCCATAGAATCGCCTCCTTCTTTCGCTTTATGGTTTCTTCTTCTTACTTTTCTGATAGATGGCCACGAATTGATTATGTTCGCTCATTCGTGTTGAAAATGCGTGGGTTCCGTCATTTCGCGAGACGAAATAGAGCGCGTCACTGGGCGCGGGATAAAGAGCGGCGCGCAGCGAACTCGCGGACGGGCTGCATATCGGCCCCTTTGGCAGTCCCTTGAGCCTGTATGTGTTGTACGGGGTCGGCGTATCCAGATCAAGTCTTGTTAACGGCTTCGGAGTCATACCGATACCGTACATCACCGTGGGGTCGGAATCGAGACTCATGCCATTATGAAGCCGGTTGTGAAAGACGGCCGAAATTAAGGGCTTCTCCGGTTCGATCTTCGCTTCCTTCTCGATCATCGAAGCGAGGATCACGACATCACGCTCGCTCATCTGCAACTCAAGCATCCGGGCCTTGACATCCTCTCGTTGAAAGAAAGCAAACGTCCTTCGGACGATCCTTTCCAGGAACGCATCGACGTCCGTCTCCTTGCTGAAAAAATACGTGTCGGGAACGAGGTAGCCTTCCAGACTGTCGGCGCGGATGCCGAGCCTGCTCAAGAATGCACTATCCGTAGCCAGCCTGAAAAAAGCTTCCCTGTCAATGATGCCGGCCTTTTGCAAGGCCTCAGCCACCCCGTTAAGGTTATAACCTTCGACAATCTTGAGTGTATAGACCTTTCTCTGACCGTAGGCCATTTTGGCCGCTATCTGTGCTATCGATAGCTGCCTGCTCAATTCGTACTCGCCCGCCACTATTTTGCCCCTGTATACCGCCAGCGAGCAGGCCGCGAAAAGCCAGCCTGACCGGACGAGTCCTTCATCTTCGAGGAGGTTGGCCACCTCACGAATATGCGTGCCTTTCCTGATGACGACCGGCTTGGAGTCGCTGTCGGTATCCAGAGGAATGCTCGCCAGGATCACTGGCTGGCTTACAAGAAAAAGCGCGACAGCCGTGGCTATTACCGTTTTATCCCTTCTTTTGAGCATCGAGGAATCCCTGCAGGATCAGCTGCGCGGCCATCATATCGATATATGGCTTCCGTTTCTTATGCTTATACTCATGCATATCGAAGATCCTATGGGCTTCGTCCGTTGAGAACCGCTCGTCCCACAGATCAACATGCACATTCGTCTTCTCTTCCAGCTTTCTGGCAAATTCCACGATGACTTCCGCTTTCTTGCCTATGGAACCGTCCAGGTTCTTGGGCAAACCGCAGACAATTCTCGATACACCGTACTCATGGACGAGTTTTTCCACCTCGTCGATATCTTGTGCCACGGATCCTCTCTTGTATAGCTTAAGGGGCTGGGCTATGCTCTGGTTAGAGTCTGAAATCGCAATGCCTATCCTTTTTTCTCCTATATCGAGAGAGAGCGCGCGCACGTCACAGACTATCATGCGAACCGTTGCCGATTCAACAACAAAAAAGCCGCCGATAAGATTGCAGGAGACGGGCCGAACAGCCTGCTTACTCATTTTTTGTCCCTAGGCCCCCATTTGGCGTTCACAAGCGAAAGAACCCCTTAAATAGCGGTCTTTTTTAGGCTATTTTTGTCTTGACATAGTTTTGCGTTATAGATAGAATAGCACCAAGTTGTAATTATTTTCACAATATGCCTAAGGAGACTATGCCCATGAAACTGGAAGGCAAAAATGCTGTGGTCACAGGGGGAGGACGGGGTGTAGGAAGGGCGATCTGCCTGGACTTCGCCAAGCAGGGCGCGAACGTTGTGGTCAATTACGCTTCTAACGACAAAGCGGCGAAGGAAGTTGTGGGGATGATCGAGGCCATGGGCCGGAAAGCGGTTGCGGTTCAGGGTGATGTGGCCAGAAAGGAGGATGCGCAGAAAATCATCGAAACGTGCGTCCAGAACTTCGGCTCGATCCAGATTCTCGTGAACAACGCCGGGGTTTCGAAGCCGGCCATGCTCCACAAGATGTCGGTAGAGACGTGGGATGAGGTAGTCAACATTCAGATGAGAGGTCCCTGGCTCTGCATTCAGGCCGCGTCCAAGTATTTCATGGAGCAGAGCTACGGCCGGATCATTAACGTGACATCGGTTGCCGGTGTGGTCGGGACCATAGGCCAGATCAACTATGCGGCTGCAAAGGGCGGCGTTATTTCTCTAACCAAGTCTGCCGCAAGGGAACTGGCAAAGTTCAACGTCACATGCAACGTCATATCGCTTGGCATTGTGACAACGGAAATGACGCACACTATTTCTACCGACGAAAAGCTGAAGGAGATTTACACGAAGCGGATTCTGCTGGGCCGCTATGCCGAGCCTGACGATGTGTCGCCTGCATTCGTCTTCTTTGCTTCAGACGATGCGCGTTATATAACAGGGCAACTCCTGTGCGTTGATGGCGGTTACGGCATGACGTAACGGATCAAATAACGAAAGATTCGTTATAGTACCTATTTTAAGGAGGAGGTGTTCGATGGCTGATGTACCGACGAAAATAAAGACATGGCAGATGGTGACGCCGTGGGGTAAGAACAAGGAGACCGGAGAGGCTATCCAGGGGAAACTCGAGAAGACCGAGATACCTGTGCCGGCCTTGAAAGAAGGCGACGTGCTCGTCCAGGTTGCAGGATGCGGCGTATGCCATACCGACCTCGGCTATTTTTATGACAGCGTTCCGACAGTCAGCAAGCCGCCGCTGACCCTCGGCCACGAGATCGCGGGAACCGTCGTTGCAGGCGATGCAGCATGGATAGGTAAGGAAGTGATCATTCCAGCTGTTATGCCGTGCCGCAAATGCGCTCTCTGCAAGTCAGGCCGCGGCAACCGTTGTCTTGCTCAGCTGATGCCGGGCAATAGCCTCGGTATTTACGGCGGTTTCTCAAGCCACATTCCCGTACCCGCTATCGACCTGTGCCTGGTGCAGGACAAGAAGGGCTATGCGCTGGAACAGCTCTCGGTGATAGCAGACGCAGTGACCACGCCGTATCAGGCGGCCAAACGCGCGGATCTCCAGCCGGGCGATAACACTATCGTCATTGGAGCCACGGGCGGCGTCGGCGTCTATGTTGCCCAGACATTGAGAGCGCTCGGTGCAAAATCTGTCATCGGTATCGCGAGAAATCCCGAGAAGCTGAAAAGGGCTCTCGAGTACGGTTGCGATCACGTCATCAGCACCGTCGACAAAACAAACAAAGATGTCGTCGGCGAATGGAGAAATTACTGCAAATCGAAAGGCTTGCCGAATACCGGATGGAAGATCTTTGAAGTGACGGGAACGAAACCGGGACAGGACCTTGCTCTCGACATGCTCTCCTTTGTCGGGAAACTGATCCTTGTCGGTTTCGGTATGGCAAAAAGCGAATATATGATGTCCAAGTTGATGGCATTCGATGCAGAGATCATCGGGACATGGGGCTGTTTACCGGAATATTACCCCATCGTGCTCGACATGGTGCTGAACAAGAAGATCGTGATTGACCCGTTCGTCGAAGTGAGACCGCTGAGCACCATCGCAGCAACATTCGACGAAATACATAAGGCAGGATCACCCGCAAAGAGGGTTGTGTTGAAGCCTGACTTTTAAGGTTTTACCAATAAACTATTATCAGGAGGAAAACTATGGGACTTGAATGGATGCCAAGAGAGCACGGTAAGAAGAACCACGATCGGTACGGCACAGAGCACTGGGGAACGGAAGCCCCGTGCGTCGTATACGAGAAGAAGCCTCTGACGGACCCGAAGGGGAACGTTGTGAAAGGACTGTATGTTTCGTGGATCAGGCTGAACAACCCGAGCCAGTATAACTCTTACACCACGGAGATGGTGAAGGGTGTCATCGCCGGCTTCGAGAATTCCTCGACGGACCGCGAAGTCGTTGCGACGGTGTTCACCGGCACAGGCGCGAATGCGTTCTGCACGGGCGGCAACACGAAAGAGTACTCCGAATATTACAGCATGAGGCCCGAGGAATACGGTTCCTACATGGAGCTCTTCAACAACATGGTTGACTCGATCCTCATGTGCAAGAAGCCGGTCATCAACCGGGTGAACGGGATGAGAGTCGCCGGCGGCCAGGAGATCGGTACGGCATGTGACCTCACGATTACGTCAGACCTCGCGATTTTCGGCCAGGCGGGTCCGCGCCACGGCTCAGCCCCTGTGGGCGGCGCTTCCGACTTCCTGCCTTCCTACCTCAGCATCGAGGATGCGATGTGGAGCTGCGTCAGCTGCGAGATGTGGAGCGCCTACAAGATGGCGTGGAAGGGCCTTCTGACCAAGGTTTTGCCGGTTCTGAAGGATGAGAAGGGCGCCTGGGTAAGGAACCCGCAGATCATCACCGACAAGTTCATCGACAACGGCGAGATCGTGTACGGCGAATATAAATCCGGCGATGCAATGAAACAGGCCAGAGGATGGGTAAATGAGAAGCTGAAGAACAACGATTATGACTTCGCGCTGTTGGATGCGGAAGTCAATCGGATCGTCTGGATCTTCGCCAATCTCTTCCCAGGCTGTCTCGCAAAATCAATCGATGGTATCAGGCAGAAGAAGAAGTTCTTCTGGGATACGATGAAGAACGATCACAGACACTGGCTCGCCGCCAACATGATGGGCGAGGCATATCTCGGCTTCGGCGCCTTCAACTCGAAGAAGATCACGGGCGTCGACACGATCGATTTCATCAAGTACCGTCAGCTCGTCGCCGAAGGAACACTGGTGAACGAGAAATTCATGGAAGACGTACTGGGCAAACCGCAGCAGAAGTAGCGATGCTACGACACGAATCGAAAAGGGGGGCCTCGGCCCCCCTTTTCATTAAAGACAGCTTTCGGCCATTAACAGTCAGCCATCAGCCGGAAGTGAAAGAAGAGATCACATCGTTAATTGCTGATCGTGTTCCGGTCGGAGTCTCATGGTCTCTCCTTCAGGCTCATAAACGATGGTGACATCCACCACGATTATGATATTATCTTTCTACCGCCGGTCCTGCTGATAGCTGACCGCTTAAAGCTGATGGCTGCTCTACTTCAAAAGGAGGAAATGATATGGCTTACCAACTGATCAATTACGAAAAAAAAGACAAGGTTGCCCGCATCACGCTCAATGTACCACCGCTTAACTGGATAACGATTCCCATGATAAAAGAGATCATTGACGCAGTGATCGATGCTGGAAAGGACGAGACGCTCAAGCTGCTTATTTTCGACCATGCAGGCGAGAAGGCTTTTTCCAGCGGCGTCGATGTAGCAGACCATACGGAAGACAAGGTGGAAGAGATGATCAAGACCTTCCACCAGATGTTCAGGGTCATGTACGAGATCGACATTCCTACCGTTGGCCTGCTAAACGGCGTCTCTTTGGGCGGCGGCTGCGAGCTTACCAGTTTCTGCGATATCGTGCTTGCTTCTGACCGGTCACGTCTTGGACAGCCGGAAATCGCAGTCGGCGTTTTCCCGCCGGTTGCCGCTGCATGGTTCAGCAAGATCGTCGGTTTGAAAAAGACATACGAGCTTATCCTCACGGGCAAGATGATCGGCGCGCAGGAAGCGAAGGAAATCGGACTCGTCAATGCAATTTTTCCTGCAGCCTCGTTCAGGCAAGACGTTGACAAGTTCCTTGCCGAATTGTTGAACAAGAGTCGCCCGATCCTGATGTGGAGCAAGCGTTCGATCAGGGCTAGCCTCGGCGTCAATTTCCCGGATAGCCTGCGCACAGCCGAAGTGCTCTACCTCGAGGGATGCATGAAGGCAGAGGATGCCAAGGAAGGGATTTCAGCGTTCATGGAGAAAAGGAAAGCGGTCTGGAAGGACAAATAAAGACAGCATTCAGCCGTCAGCTAAACTGCAACAAACGATTGCGTTGCGCCTGCTGCAATTACTGAACGAAGGTGCTTCGCAGAGGCAGCGATAGTATGTCTTCTTTAAGGCTCTCGCAGAAGGCTGATAGCCGAGGGCTGACCGCTCAGTGTCACTTATGATACACACACCTGAAGAAGAGATTCAGAAGAGGATCGACCGGCTCAAGCCGTTACTGGAGAAGGCCTCGCTCGACGGGGCCTTCTTTCATTATAAGATCGACTATTTCTATCTCTCCGGAACCATGCAGGATGCGTTTCTCTATGTCCGGCCGGACCGAAACCCGATCCTCTTTGTAAGGCGGGAGTTAGAGAGGGCGCGACGCGAATCCCCGCTCGACGAGATCGTTCCTATCAAGACGTTCAAGGATATCAAACCTTTCATCGGTCCGCTGAAGCGGGTGGGGATGCAGCTCGACGTTGTTCCCTACACCATGGCGATGAAGTTTAAAGAGATCCTGGGGGATGTCACGCTCATCGATGTCTCGCCGCTCACGGCGCAACTCAGGAAATATAAATCTCCTTTTGAGATCGCCATTATCGAGCGCGCAGCGGCGATCAGCAACAAGGTATACGACGCAGTGCCGAACTTACTAAGGGAAGGATTGCGCGAGATAGAATTGGGCGGAATGCTGGAGAGTTACGCCAAGTCCTTCGGTCACGAAGGGCTGCTCAGAGTGAGGTCGCTCAATTATGAGGCGTACACGTGGCACATCCTCAGCGGACGTACCGGCAGCATCGTGAGTCAATCCGATTCGCCCATGGGAGGGCTGGGTCTTTCGCCCGCTTTTCCCGTCGGAGCCAGCATGAAGAAGATGAAGCGGGGCGAGCCCATCCTCGTCGATTTCGGCATCTCCTATCACGGTTACCATGTGGATCAGACGCGCATGTACGCCATGGGTCATATGCCGGAACCTTTTGTGGAAGCCTATAACGTCTGCCGTGATATTCAATACAGAGTCCTCGACAAGGCGCTGGAAGGCATGCGCACCGCAGACCTGTTCAGCTATTCGAAGCAGCTTGCGCACGATGCCGGGTTCGGCGAGAATTATCTCGGCTACGGGCACCACAAAGTAAACTTCCTGGCCCACGGCATCGGCCTCGAACTTGCCGAGATGCCCTTCATTGCACAGACTCACGACTATCCGCTGGAGAGCGGCATGACGTTCGCTATCGAGCCGAAGATGGTTTTTCCGAAGAAAGGTGCGTGCGGCATTGAAAATACCGTCCTTCTGGAGCCCGGCGGCTATCGGGTACTAACGGATAGAGATGAGCAGATTATCATCGTATGAAGATACTCTTCTCGAGTGGAACCCTGTATCACTGGCCCCTTAAGGAGATATTTGCTCTTGCCAGAGAAACGGGGTTTGACGGCTGCGATCTTGTTATAAACCGGACACTCGATGGGCCGAACTTCAAAAAAACGATCGATGAAGCGCTTGCCATCCTTCCGGCCTATTCAATGCATGCTCCTTTTATGAGGCTGGCAGCCTGGGGAACACATGTCGAAGCCCTGCAGCGATGTATACGAACTGCCAGAGAGTTTGGCATCGGGCTCGTCAATTTTCATCCGCCTTCCTGGTTTCACAGGGAGATTACATTTTATAGATGGTTCAGAAAGATAGCCGATTTTCAAAGAGAGCTTGACTGCAAGGATGTGTTCTTAGCGATAGAAAATATGCCGCTGATCGGGAAGCGGCTGAAGCTTGCGCCATACATGCTCAACGATTATAAAGACCTCATAGAGTTCGGCATTAATAGAAATCTCTACTTCACGTTTGATACAACCCACATGGCCACCTTTGAGCATGATGTGGTGGTTTCTTTTCTAGGTTTTCATAAAACGGAAAGGCTCAAAAACGTGCACTTAAGCGATTCAATGGCTGATGAAAGCCACCTTTTCCCCGGAACAGGAACATTGCCGATCGCGCGCCTCCTTAATACCATGCGCAGGGTCGGCTACGACGGCATGGTCACGCTTGAAGTTGCGCCCCAGCAACTTCCTGTTACGAAAGAATGGCTCATTGGGACGATGCGGTACGCTTCCTCATTCATGCGTATGCATCTGGGCGAGGAAGCCCATGGCTAAGCTGAAACAGGTTTTTGTTTGCGAGGCATGCGGTTACGAGACATACAAGTGGATGGGAAAATGCCCGAGGTGCGCCGCATGGGACACGATCAAAGAAATTAAGCTGGAGCAAGAGGCGGAAAAAAGGCAGGACAGGAAACTTGCTGTCGTGCTCGGGGATGAGGAAGTCGAAGAGCAACGGTTGCTCCTTGGAATGGAGGAGATGGATCGGGTTCTGGGGGGCGGTCTCACCAAAGGTTCGTCCATACTGCTTGGCGGAGATCCGGGAATCGGAAAGACCACGCTCTGTTTTGAGATCGCGTCCCGTATGGTCGATATGGGTCTTGATGTGCTCTACGTGTCGGGCGAAGAGTCGCTCAGGCAGCTTGCCGGAAGGAAGAAACGGCTCGGTCTTGCCGGGCCCTTTTCGATCCTGGTTACAAGCAGCGTAAGCGACATCCTGGATGCTGTGCAGGAGAAAGCTTACGGCCTTGTGATCATCGACTCCATTCAATCGATCTACAATACGAAGCTGCCCTTCCTGCCGGGAAGCATGAGCCAGATACGGGATGTCTCATCGAGGCTGATCAGAGAGTTGAAGGGCAGGGAGGCAGCGCACATCTTCGTTGGTCATGTCACCAAGGAAGGGGCCATTGCAGGCCCGAAGATACTGGAGCATATGGTAGACACGGTTCTTTATTTCGAGGGTGACAAAATGCTCCCTTACAGAATGCTCCGCGCCATAAAGAACCGGTACGGACCCGTCGACGAGATTGGCCTCTTCCAGATGACCCGGGAAGGATTGGTAAGCGCTGAGCCTTCTCTCTTCTTCATATCGGAACGTGAGGAGGCGAGTTCGGGCACCACGCTTTTCCCGTATATCACCGGCTCGAGGCCTCTGCTCATCGAAGTCCAGGCGCTGACCCCGAAAACTCTCTTCCCGATCCCGAAGAAGCTTTCGGTCGGCTATGATGTGAACAGGTTGTTCATCCTGGTGGCTGTGATGGAAAAGAACCTGGGCCTCCCGTTTGCCGACCGGGATGTGTACGTGAATGTGACCGGAGGAATCAAGGTGAATGAACCCGGCATTGACCTGGCAGTTGCAGCGGCCATCCTTTCAAGCTATAAGAACGTGAGCTGGCGAAATGCTGCATTCTTCGGAGAGGTAGGGCTTACGGGAGAGGTGAGAAGGGTTGTGAGCATGGAACTCCGGGTCAAAGAGTGCGAAAGACTTAATATCAGGAAAGTGCTCTGTCCGGGTGGCCTCGACAAAGCGTCAGGAATCGAGCTTCAGCCTACCAGAAATATTCGGGAACTCATGGGGTATCTTGATCAAGCAGAAGCCGATTGATAGGGCCGACCGATTCGCTTGAGGAGCGGCCGGAAGGTACGGACCGCTTCGCTTAAGGACCACCGGCATAGCCGGTTTGAGGACCGGCCTTCGGCCTTGAGGTACGCTCGCGCTTGAGGTAGTTTCCTTAAATCGCCAAAGGCGACGTTCCTCAAGGGGGCGAGAGCTCCCGGTCCTTGAGGCTCGTAAGAGCCGGTCCTTAAGCGAAGCGATCTTCTTAGCACGCCGCAGGCGTGATGCTCCTCGAACCGGCTGTGCCGGTGGTCTTTTAATTCTATACTTGACAAAATTAATGTCCTATTGTATTGTATTCTACTATGAAAATATCTACTCAAAGCAGGTATGGTTTACGCGCCCTTTTTGACATAGCCTACCACTCAGCAGGGCTTTCCACGCAGGTAAAGGAAATCTCAGCCAGACAGCGCATTTCTCCGAGGTATATCGAACAGATCTTTCAGAAGCTGAAGCGGGCCGGGATCATCAAGAGCGTCAGGGGACCCTCTGGAGGCTACTATCTGTCACGAAGCCCCGGGGAGATCAAGCTCGGGGATATCATAAGAGCTACAGAGGGCAACCTCGAGCTCGTCTTCTGCCTGAATCATAACAAGGTTCCAGGAAAGATTTGCGACAGGATAGTGCATTGCGTGGCCAGAGACGTGTGGCAAGGGGCGTCCGACAAGTTGCTGCAGTACTTTGACTCAATCACTCTGCAGGACCTTTGCAGAAATGCACAGGAACGGGGGATTGAGCGGGTGATTGACAAGCACCTGATGTACTACATCTGACGGCGACTGGAGCGCCTTTTGCGCCTTCTATCGTTGCCCTTCGGCCTGTTCCACCTCGACGTACCCCAAGGTACGCCTTCGGTGACCCAAGCCTCGGAGCGCCTCGTTATGCATCAAAATTCGCTCCAGTCGCAACCCCCGGAGCGCCTTTTGCGCCTTCTATCGTTGCCCTTCGGCCTGTTCCACCTCGACGTACCCCAAGGTACGCCTTCGGTAACCCAAGCCTCGGAGCGCCTCGTTATGCATCAAAATTCGCTCCAGTCGCAACCCAGAAATAGGGGCCAGGGTCCCGGGTTCAGTCGCCAGGAAAGGATTTAGCTACCCACTTCCGTTCTTCGTGTTTCGTCAGCGTGATCTCAATGGTCTCACATCAAGAGTGTCGTCAAGCGTCTGAGGGGGTCTAGTCAGCCGAGCCCCAGGACCCTGTATTTACGGCATGGTGAACTGTTTTCCGGCCGGTCGGATCGTGAGGACCGGGCACGGCGACTTGCGTACTACCTTCTCGGCAACGCTTCCGATGAGGATATGCTCCAGGCCGCCCCGGCCGTGAGTGCCCATCACCACGAGATCGATCTTCTCCGCACGCACGTAATCTATTATCTCCAGGAAGGCAACGCCTGTGTGTATTGCTTTCGTGATTGGAATATTCGTGATGTTTTTTGCCACTTCAGCCATGTCTCTTTCGACTTCACGCTCGATATCTCTCTGCACGCTAATCAGGTTCTCTGCCGAGAGAAATGATTCGTATGGCGTGAAGTAATCCATATTCGGGATCACATGAAGCAGGTGGATCGTTGATGAAAATTTCTGCGCTACGCGCGTAGCGACATTCATGATTTCTTCCGTATAGTCTGAGAAATCGAGAGGAACAAGAATCTTCTGAAACATGGTGTAACCCCCTTTCTTAAGTTCGTTTTTTATATATCGCGAACTCTATATAGTCAACATTTTTTATGCTATACTATACTTTAGTGACGCCACACGTAGGTGACGTTTACGCTTATTCTTGAAGCCAAAACCATTTAACCACGCCTATGGAAAAACTGAAGATCTTAACGTCGACTCTTGCGGAAATCTACATACGGCAGGGTCATCTCGACAAGGCAAAAGAGGTCTACGAGAAGCTCCTTTGCAAAGATTCGGACAACGTGCTCTACAGGGGCAGGATGTCCCTTCTCGAAACTGATACTCCGGAACGGAAAAGACTTCGAACTCTTACCCAGTTACTCAAGAAGCTAGAAGAGCGAAGGGATGAACGAGAGACGAATTGACCGCGTCCTCCAGGTGCTGAAGCAGATGGACCTGGACGCGATTATACTCAGAGGTATGGACAACATCTACTACCTGACGGGGTTCAGAGGCTCCGAGGGGGCCCTTCTCGTCACGAAGGGCGATGTTGTGCTCCTTACGGACTTCAGGTATCTGACCCATGCCGCAGAGGTGACGAAGGATATTACTATTGTCGAGACAAGGGGGAAGGAGAATCACCTGGCGACACTCTGTGAGCGCTATGGCATCGCGAAAATGGGTTTTGACAGCTATAACACGACGTATCAGGCCTATCAGACATGGTGTGAAACAGCGCCGGGTGTGGAATTCATAGCGGTCGGAAGTGAGATTGAAACAATAAGAAAGCAGAAAGAACCGGAGGAAATCCTTGCGATCCGCCGGTCTATACAGCTGGCAACGGATGCGTTTACGCACGTCCTGGCAAAGATTGCAGCGGGCACAACGGAAAGACAGGTAGCTACAGAGCTGGACCACGCTATGAAGAGTCTGGGCGCTGACGGCCCTTCATTCGATACCATCGTGGCCTCAGGCCCCAGAGCGGCGCTTCCGCATGCGCGGCCCACAGACAAACCATTGCAGAAAGGCGAGACGGTTATCATTGACTTCGGGTGCCAAACGAACGGATACGCAAGTGATGAAACCTGCACCATCGCCATCGGAGAAATAGGCCAGAAGATGCAGGACATATTTCGTGTTGTCGATGAAGCGAGAAAAGCGGGCATCAAAGCGGTAAAGGCAGGCCTGCCGGTGGTTGAACTCGACTCTCTTGTCCGGGGAGTCGTTGAACAGCATGGCTATGCGGAATTTTTCCGCCACGGCACGGGCCACGGCGTGGGCATCGCGGTGCACGAAGCACCGGCTATTACGGTCAAGGCAGACGCCATACTTGAAGAGAACATGGTTATCACGATTGAGCCCGGCATCTATTTACCCAACGTTGGTGGCATTCGAATGGAAGATATGGTGCTGGTTACAGAGACAGGCGGCGAGGTGCTCACGCATCTGCGCAAAGATTTGCTCCAAATCTGAGGGAGGTAGCGATGATCGTTTCCACGGCGGAATTTAGAAAAGGGCTTAAGATCCTTATCGATAATGAACCCTTTGTGATCGTAGATTTTCAACACGTCAAACCCGGAAAAGGCGGCGCGTTCGTAAAGACGCGCATCAAGAGTCTCGTCAGCGGGAACGTGCTCGACAGGACGTTCAGGTCAGGCGACAAAGCCGAGGTTCCTGACGTGGAGCAGCGTGACATGCAGTTCCTGTATAAGGAAGAAGATCGGTACTACTTCATGGATACCGTCAGCTACGATCAGACCTTCGTTCCGGAAGCAAACCTGGGTGACGCTGTTAACTACCTCAAAGATGGTATGGTCATAGCGCTCTCCTTTTACAAAGGCAAAGCAATAGGGGTCGAGCTTCCTAATTTCGTCGACTTGAAAGTCGTGAGCACGGAACCCGGGATCAAGGGAGATACTGCACAGAATGCCACCAAGCCCGCCAAGCTGGAATCCGGGTACACACTTCAGGTCCCGCTCTTTCTCGAGGAAGGCGAGGTTATCAAGATTGATACAAGGACCGGCCAGTACATGACCAGAGTTAACAGATAGGCCTGAACGATGCTGATCACCTTCGAAGGCATTGAGGGAAGCGGAAAGACGACCCAGGCCGACCTGCTCTACACCTATCTGCAAAAGAAAGGTTGCAATGTAATCAAGACTCGGGAACCGGGCGGCACCGGGCTTGGCGAGGCCCTTCGTGACGTGCTCCTCCGGAAAGAGATGCGTGTTTCCTCGCTTGCGGAGCTGCTTGTTTTCATGGCAGTCCGGGCTCAGCATATGGAAGAGGTCATTTCTCCGGCAATGGCAGAAGGTAAAATCGTGCTGTGCGACCGGTTCGTTGATGCAACGTATGCCTATCAAGGATATGGACGTTCGATAGATCTCGGCATCATCGAGACGTTCAACAGGCTCGTCACCAAGGGCGTCAGGCCTAACCTCACCATTCTCCTGGATTGCGATGTGGATCTTGCTTTCAAACGGAAGGCTGCTGCAAACCAGCACATGGACAGGTTTGAAAGAGAAAGTCTTTCGTTCCACCGGAAAATACGTGAAGCCTATCTTAAACTGGCAGAGGAAGACACCAAGCGTTTTTTTGTGATTGAGCCCGGGGTTGATATTGAAAGTGCACACAGCACCATCCGTCAGAAAGTGGAGGGCCTTCTCGAAAGCCATGGAATTTAGCGGAATAGTCGGCCATGAGAGACCGAAAGGTCTTCTCTCATCCATTTTTGAGAAGAACAGGTGCCCGCACGCGCTGCTCTTTTCAGGCCCGCCCGGTGTGGGCAAGTACACCATGGCCGTAGAAGTTGTTAAACGACTTTTCTGCGAGAAGGGAACTGCGTGTGGAGTCTGCCGGACGTGTCAGAATGTGATCCGCAACACGCACCCTGATTTTCGGCTCTTGAGGTCCGAGACAACGATAGGCATCGATGAGCTACGCACTATACGGAAAGAGGTTTACGAACCGCCGTACGAAGCTCCTCTTCGCGCTATAGTGATTGATGGAGCGGAACAGATGACGCGTGAGGCTGCAAACGCCCTTCTCAAGACTTTGGAGGAGCCTCCTCCGCGGAATCTTTTCTTTCTCGTTACATCCTCGGAAAAGGATCTGCCGTTGACGATTCGGTCACGTTGCATGCACATCGGGTTTGGACCCATCCCGGAAAAAGAGATGAAGTCCCACCTGATGAAGAAACTTAGCCTCTCGGAGAAAAGGGCTGAGCTTCTGGCCAGCCTGAGTTGGGGCAGCATGAGCTCTGCTTTCTTCTGGATGAATGAGGAAAATTTTGCGGTCAGGAGGCAGCTTGCGGAGCTGGTGATCGGAAAAAAGAAAGGCTTTGTCACTGCCGCCGGACTCGCGGAAATCATCACGAATTACGAGAAAGAGCTCTTTTTCTTTCTTTACTTTTTGCTGTCGCTCTTCCGGGACCTCTGGGTAGTCAGCCAGATGCGTGATGCGCGCTCCGGCACACAGGAGAGCGTAGACAGCAGCGCGCAGAATCTGATTAACACTGACTTGAAAGAGCTGCTCGAGGGAAGTACGTGGGACAAGGCATGGATTGGACGCTCCATACACAAAGTGCAGGAAGCGCTGGAAGGTTTGCGCTACAATGTTAATCGCTGGCTTACGTTAGAATATCTGACTCTTTCACTTATGAGATAACTATGAAAAGCTGCTATGTAAAATTCGATAGGCTTACAGGGGTGCTGGAACTGGAAGCTCCGGACGAGATCAACGTCGGGGATCAGATCGTCTGTGAACTGGACAAAGGAGAGATTCTCGGGACCGTTGCAACAGCGCCCGCTGAAACGACAAAAGAGGGGTTAAAGAAGATTCTTCGTAAAGCTACACCCGAAGAGCTGTCTGCATGCCTCTCCCTTAAGGAAAAAGAGGAACATGCTTTTTCCGTTTGCCGTCAGAAGATAGAAGAGATGAACCTGCCTATGAAGCTGCTGCGGGCCGAGTATAGCTTCGGGGCTTCAAAGCTCCTCTTCTATTTTTTCGCGGAGAACCGGGTCGATTTCAGGGACCTTGTCAAAGACCTTGCAAAAGAATTCAAAGTAAGAATAGAGATGCGGCAAGTAGGTGTAAGGGATGAGGCAAAGATCATAGGAGGGCTCGGAAACTGCGGCAACGTGGTCTGCTGCAAAAGATTTCTGAATAACTTTTCGATAGTCTCCATAAAGATGATGAAGGAGCAGAGCCTGGCTCTCAATCCGGCGAAGATTTCAGGCGTATGCGGGAGGCTCATGTGCTGTCTCTCTTACGAGCACGAGATGTATATGCAGCTGAAGAAAAACTTCCCGAAAGTAGGCAAGCGTGTCAAAACCCCGCAAGGCGAAGGTAAAGTCGTGAAGCATAATGCACTCACCTCGAGTGTGAGCGTTCTTCTCGATGAGGGGAAAGAGGCAACGTTCCCGGTAAAAGATATTACGCCGATCCAGAGCAGCCAGACCCCTCAGACGTAAGGCGGAGAATTGGGAAAGCATTACTACATCACGACGCCGATTTACTATATCAATGATGTGCCGCACATCGGTCATGCGTACACCACCATAGCCGCTGATATCATGGCCCGTTACAAGCGGCTTAAAGGATATGAGGTCTATTTTCTCACCGGGGTGGACGAACACGGACAGAAGGCGGAGAAGACAGCCATCGAAAAGCAGATGCATCCGAAGGAATTGGCAGACTCCATGGTCCACACCTTCACGGATCTCTGGCAACGACTCAATATTTCGAACACCGGCTTTGTCAGGACCACGGAAGAGCGGCACAAGAAGGTCGTTCAGTATTTCTTCCGGAAACTCGAGGAGAAAGGGGACATCTATCTTGGCGAATATGAGGACTGGTATTGCGTGCCCTGCGAGAGCTATTTCACGGAACTGCAGCAGCAGGAAGGCAAGTGTCCTGATTGCAACCGGCTGCTGGAACGGCTGAAGGAAGAGACCTATTTCTTCAGGATGTCGAAATACACGGAACCGCTCCTGCGGTATCTGGAAGAGCATAAAGGGTTTGTGCTGCCGGAGGTGCGCTACAACGAGGTGCTGAGTTTCGTGAGGGGCGGTCTTCGCGACCTGTCCATCAGCCGGACCAGCTTCAGCTGGGGCGTGCCAGTGCCTGGTAATCCGAAACATGTGATCTACGTCTGGTTTGATGCGCTCCTCAACTATCTGACGGGCATAGGCTATCTGGAAGATGAGCAGCTGATGAGCACTTTCTGGCCTTGCGATGCGCATCTCATCGGTAAGGACATACTCAGGTTCCATGCTGTTTACTGGCCTTCTTTCCTTATGTCGCTCGGCGTCGAGCTTCCGAAAAGAGTCTTCGCGCACGGCTGGTGGACGGTCAACGGACAGAAGATGTCGAAGTCGTTAGGCAACGTCGTTTCGCCGGTCGAGATCGCATCCACATACGGTGTAGACCAATTCAGATTTTTTCTTTTCAGGGAGGTCCCTTTTGGTCTCGACGGTGATTTCTCGCAAGATGCCATCGTACACCGGATCAACGGAGATCTTGCAAACGATTTCGGCAACCTGGTCTCCCGGATAGTTACCATGATCACGAAGTTTTCAAAGGGCGTGCTGGAGCGGCCGGGCGCGAGTGGTGGTGCGGACGAACATCTTGTCAGCCAGGTGAGAAACGCAGTCACGGACTATGAAAACGAAATGGAGGTTTTCGGCTTTCACAAAGCTCTGTCGAGCACATTTGAGATCGTCTCGCTTCTCAATAAATACGTAGATTCTGAAGCGCCATGGAAGCTCGCCAAAGAAAATACAGAGAGACTGCCTATCGTTCTTTATAACCTCTGGAACGGCGTGCGGATAGCCACTCTTCTCCTTCACCCTTTCATGCCTGAGAAGACTCAGGAAATATGGAAAGCCATAGGCCTCAATACGCCGATAAGCGCAGCCACGGATGATCGTGAGCGGAGCTTTTATTATGACGCCGCAGGGCTTTCCACCATCGATAAAATTCCGCCGTTGTTCCCAAGAATAGATATGAAGCGGGAGTGATACCGTGGCTTTTGCGTCTCTACGACAGGTACTCGAATCGGTCCTGAAAGAGCGCAAGCTCACTTCCGACATCGATGCTTACAAAGTATTTCCTATCTGGGATGAGATCGCGGGAGCGACCATGGCCGGCCATTGCCGGCCTTCGCGTTTGCGCGATAATGTGCTGTACATAGAGGTTGATGATCCGGTTTGGCTCTCTCAATTACGTTATATGAAGCAGGACATATTGCAGAAGATAGACACGCGGATCAAACCCGGAGTATTCAAAGATCTAAAGTTCTTTCTTAAGTGACTCCAGGATAACCCTGTAGGCTACCCCTTTGTCATCGGCGATCTTTTTCACGTCTTCAAATTCGATATGCGTCTTGATGAGAGCCCCTTTCCGGTCGTAACCTTCTTTCACTCTTACCGGACCGAGTGATGTTTCCCTGATCGTCTCCTTCCGTTCCAAAACCCGGCGCAATTCCCTGCGCAGTCGCAAACCAAAGGTTGTCGTCTCATTGAGAACGCTGTCGATAACGGTTTCCAGACACGCTGCGCTGGTCATGACCGCGAGTCTTAAGCCCACCCTGCCTTTCTTCATGTGAACCGGATAATAGAGTACGTCGAGGGCTCCGGCGATCCGTATTCTCTCCGCTGCGGCACCCATGTATTCGATTTGCGCATCGTCCATATCCGTCTCGATTACCCAGACTTCTTCGTGAGGTTCCGGCATGAGCGTATTCCCGATGAAAAGCCTGACAACGTTCGGGCTATCCGTCTGGTACGTGCCGAATCCGACGCCGCTCGTCCGCAGGGAAAACGGCGGATGTTCGCCGGGATGCTGTACGTAATGTTTGACGATCGCAGCCCCGGTAGGGGTCGTCAGCTCCAGCTCCTGCTGGAAGAAGACGAGCGGCATGCCGGAGAGGATCTCAACAGTTACCGGGGGCGGATTGGGTAACAGACCGTGCGAAGTCCGCACAAAGCCGCGTCCTTGCGGAATCGGACCGCAGTAAACCTCATCAATGCCGAAATAGGACATTGCTCTTGCCGTGCAGATAAGGTCGATCAGCGTGTCGACGTGCGCCAGTTCATGGAAGTGCACTTTCTCCGGCTCGACGCCGTGGACCTTGGCCTCAGCCTTGACGAGTATGTCGAGAGTGGCGAGTGCATCCTGTTTGACCCGCTCTTCAGTCTTTAAAGCTCGTATCATCTCTTCCATCTGCCTGATGGAGAGATGCACATCGCTTTCGCCGATTTTGAGGTAGGTCCCTTCGATTACGCCGTGCTTTCTTTTCTCCGGCGCGAGGGAAGGCAGAGAGATGGGGAGCTGTTCGAGGAGTTCCGTCAGCACGGAAAAAGGACATCCCGCATCGAGAAATGCACTGATAGTCATATCCCCGCTGATGCCGAATACGGGATCTATATGAAGGAGCGTCATAGCCGGTTGATCAGGGTCGCAAAATAGGCAGCGCCAAAGCCGTTATCGATATTGAAGGTGGCTACTGTCGAACAGGAGTTGAGCATGGTGAGCAGCGCGGAAAGACCGCCGAAGCTCGCGCCGTAGCCGATACTCGTGGGTACGGCTATCACGGGCGCGCCTATGATACCGGCCACTATTGATGGAAGAGCCCCCTCCATTCCCGCAGCCACGATGACCACGCGGGCCTTGCGCAGAAGCGGCATATTCTGAAAGAGCCTGTGAATACCTGCCACGCCGACGTCAAAGAGTCTCTCAGTTTCGTTTCCAAAAAAGGTGCTGGTAACATAGGCCTCTTCTGCCACGGGTATATCGCTTGTGCCTGCCGATATGATCAGGACCATACCCTTACCCTTGACGGCATGGTCTTTTTTGATGGTGAAGCATTTCCCGGCTTCCGTATACGTTCCGTCGGGGAAGAGCTTCCTGAGCTTCGCCCCGACCTTTTTTTCTATCCGGGTCACCAGTATGTCGGAGCCCTTCTTTCTCATGGATCGAATAGTGTCTGCCATGTGTTCGAGGCTCTTCCCCTGGCCGAAGAGCACCTCTTCCATGCCTTTCCGCAGCTTCCGGTGATGATCTATCTTCGTGTGGACCAGGTCTTCAAACGGCAACTCTTTAAGCTGCCCAATCGCATCTTCTATCGTGACTTTGCCCTGCGTGACGCCTTTGAGCAACGTCCTTATCTTATCTTCTGTCATCTTCCACCATGAACGCGCTTTTCACGATCTTGACCTTTTCGCCGTCCAGGCCCACCGCATCAAACCGGACACGCCTGTCAAAACACTTATGCCTCTTCATATACCAGAGCGCTGACTTAACCATGTGCTCCCGCTTTGTCCTGGTAATCGCCGATAGTGAGTCGCCGAACCGATCGCTGTTTCTTTTCTTGACCTCAACAAAGACGAGACATCCGCCTTCCTCTGCTATGATATCTATCTCCCCGAATCTCGTAGTATGGTTTCTCTCGAGTATCTTGTAGCCGCTCTTCTTCAAAGTTTTGACTGCTGCTTCTTCACCGACAGAGCCAACTTCCCTCTTATTCATCATGCGAATTCGCCTTTTTCGATATAGTTTCCGGGTACCCACTTCAGTGGGTGTTTCTCGTCGCTCTCCTCGACGTACGACAGTACGCCTCGGGTACCCGCTTGCGGGTGTGGCTCCTCGTTACGCCTCACTCTATCTTCAAATCCAAATTCGCATTTGTACGTCCCCATTATCAGAGCAGCCTGCCTTCATCCATATCATCATAGACCAGCTCTTTCACACCCCAAAAGGTCTTGCGGTGTATCGGACAAAAACCATGAGCACGAATCGCCTGTTTATGCTCTTCCGTAGCGTAGCCTTTATGCTTCTTAAAGAGATAGTGAGGATAGACGCTGTCATATTCATCCATCATCCGGTCTCTGGTGACTTTCGCAATGATGGACGCGCAGGCGATGAAAAAACATTTCCGGTCGCCTTTGACCAGTGTTCTGCATTTTTTATAGGGGGTGACAGCAAAGAGGCCGTCGACCAGAATAAGATCAATGGGCGTACCGGCTGCTTTGATCGCCCGCTTCATTGAGAGAAGCGTGGCGTTGTGGATATTGAGTTTCTCAATCTCCCGGGGGGTTGCTAATCCTACACCTACTCTGTAGGCGTTCGAAAAGATCCATGCAGAAAAGCTCTTCCTCTGTTTTTCACTCAGCAGCTTTGAGTCATTTACCGGCGCGCGTTCGGCTGGTAGACCCTGCCAGGCAACGCAGGACGATACGACGGGACCGGCTAACGGTCCGCGTCCCGCCTCATCCAGGCCAGCCACAATGCCGCTGAGCAGGCAGTTCATTTAAGTTCGTTTCTCTTTGAGCTTTGCCGCCTTTCCTTTCAGTTCTCTCAAGTAGTAGAGCTTGGCCCTTCTAACCTTTGCCTTGCTCAGTAATTCGATGGTCTCGATCAGCGGTGAGTGTACGGGAAACGTTTTTTCCACGCCCACTCCGTATGAGACTTTGCGCACAGTAAAGGTGGCCCTTGTGTTGCCGCCTCGCTGCCCTATGATTACGCCTTCGAAAACCTGAATTCTCTCTTTGTCACCTTCGTGGATCTTCGTGTGAACCCTGACTGTATCGCCCACGTCGACCCTGGGTAGGTCGAGCCGCATGTGCTCCTTTTCAAGCAGGTCGATCACTTCGTTCATGGTCTCCTCCTTCGCCCAATATTCTGTCAAGAATGATGCCGATGGCCACCCTGAGCGACAGGTGGTTATATTCGCCATTGCCCCGGATAGGCATAAGCATCTTCTCACATCGCCCGGTCACGGCAGGAGGCAACCCCCAGCCCGTGCCGAAAAGTAAAAGAAAAGGCCTGTCGTCTTGCCGGATCCATGTACGAAGCTCGTTGTACCCGACTCTCTCGGATCCCTTCTTTGACGACGTGCCAATAAGAACGGGGCTGCCTGCCGCCCCGACTTCTCTCATCATTTCATCGATGTCGCCGACAATCCTGATTTTGGCCAGAGCCTGCGCCCTGTCGGGGTTGTAGCGGGCACCATAGCCTGATGTCCAGTGCGAGATCAGCTTCTCGGCTATCAGGATCTGCTTTCGCAGAGGACTAACAATATAGCACAACTCCACACCGAATGTCATACAACTTCTTGCCACATCGTGCAGTTCAAGGTTTGAGAGGCTCGTCGCGACAATATCCCCTCGCTTATTCAGAACCGGATAATGGATGATGGCAAGATAGACAGAACCCATAGTGTTCCTTACTCAGCCATTTCCTCCATAATCTCCCGTATCAGGCGGCTGTCTTCGTCTGTCGGCTCGAATGTCTCGAGAAGATCAGGCCGTCTTAATATCGTGCGCCGGATAGACTCTTTCCGCCGCCAGCGCCGTATCTCTTCGTGGTTCCCGGAGAGCAGAACACCGGGCACCTCCATTCCCTTGAAGGTCTGTGGTCTTGTGTACTGAGGATATTCTAAGAGAGGCTCCTCGAAGCTTTCATTTACGGAAGAGGTCTCGTTGCCCATCACTCCAGGTACAAGCCTCGCTACAGCGTCGATAATTACGAGTGCTGCCGCCTCACCTCCGGAAAGCACGTAATCTCCCAGCGACAGCTCATCATCGACAAGAGAATGGACTCTCTCGTCGACACCTTCATACCGGCCGCACACAAGTCCTACGTGCTTCTCGCGGGAAAGTCTCGCCGCAGTCTCCTGATCGAATTTCTTGCCGTGGGGAGTCAAAAGGATGTACCGGGGTCTGCCGAAATGATCATTGACGTACTCCATGGCCTGATAGATAGGTTCGACCTTCATGACCATGCCGGCGCCGCCCCCGTACGGGGCATCATCACACGTCCTGTGTATATCTTCGGCGAAATCTCTTATGTTAACGGTATTGAAGCTGAGAAGACCTTTATCTATGGCCTTCTTGAGCAGACTCTCTCCGAGCGGAGATTCGAACATGGAGGGGAATAACGTCAGCAGAGTGAAGATCATTCAATAAAGGCACCTTCCACTATCATTATGGAGGCCGCGTGCATGTCTATATCCAGGATGAACTCCTCCTGCATGGGCACAAGCATCTCTCTTTCACCCTTGACTACGATGACATCATTGGCTCTGGTGTGGATGACCTCTGTCACCCGACCGACGGGCTCATTACGCTCGTTGATTACCGTGAGGCCGATGAGCTGATAATCATAGTACTCGTCCTCATCCAGCCCCGGAAGGTCTTCTTCCTTTACGAAGAGTTCCTTCCCAATAAGAAATGAGGCTGATTCCGGCGTCTCAACCTCTGCAAATTGTATCAGGAATTGGGCGCGGTGAGGATGCACTCGAGACGGTCTGAGTTCAATCTTCTGACCATCGCGATCTGCATAAAGTACCGCATACCCACTCAAATTCGATTCAGATTCGTTATAGTACTGAAACCGTATCTCCCCTTTCACCCCGCGGGTAGAAAGCACCCGCCCAACGGCAATATAACGCATTACTCTATAATCTCGAGCACCGCCCTTTTCTTCACCTTGGTCGAAGCTGCACTCAGGATGGTTCTCATCGCTCTTGCAGTTCTACCCTGCTTTCCGATAACCTTGCCCAAATCCTCCTTTGCAACATTGAGCTCGATTACGGATGTTTTCTCTCCTTCAATTTCGGAGACTCTTACCTGATCGGGGTTATCCACCAATGCCTTAGCAATGTACTCGATTAGCTCCTTCAACACGGCGCACCTCCAACCATTTGGCGTAATTCTATTGGCGTAACTCCTTCAAAATACCCTCTTTCCTGAATATGTCCTCAACCGTCTTGGTAGGCCTGACACCTTTTTCGTACCATGTCTTGATCTTCTCTTTATTGAGGAGTATCGCAACCGGGTCCTTCAACGTGTCATAAGATCCCACCCTTTCAATGAATCTTCCGTCCCTTGGAAACCTTTCATCCGCCACCACGATACGATAAAAAGGTTTCTTCTTTGCCCCAAACCTTGACAACCTGAATTTTACAGCCAAGCTCCACCTCCTACCTGAACATGAATTGATTTGGAAGACCTCTTGGTCTGCCGCCCTTCGAGAATTTTTTTATCATTTTTCTTGTTTCCATGTAACGCCTGAGAAGCTCATTAATATCCTGAACGCGTGTGCCGCTCCCTTTTGCGATCCGTTCTCTCCTCGATCCGTCGAGAAGGTTAGGCAAGAGCCTTTCACGCGGGGTCATTGAGTTTATGATAGCCTCTGTCTTCTTTACCTCTTTCTCGGCCTGTGAAAAATCTATAGCGCCCTTGAATTTGGAGAGCCCCGGGATCATGCCAAGAAGAGATTCCATGCTGCCGAGCTTCTTTATCTGCTTGAGCTGATCCTTGAAGTCCTCAAGAGTAAATTCATCCTTCCGGATCTTCTTTTCAAGTTCCTGTGCCTCTTTTTCATCATAAAGTTCCTGGGCCTTCTCAACAAGAGAGACCACATCACCCATGCCCAGGATGCGTGACGCCATCCTTTCCGGATGGAAAAGTTCCAGCGCGTCGAGTTTCTCTCCCATGCCGATGAACTTGATAGGCTTACCCGTGACCGCCCTGATGGAGAGAGCTGCACCACCTCGCGCGTCACCATCCAGCTTGGTCAGGATAAAGCCGCTCACGCCAAGCCTTTCGTCGAACGTTTTCGCGACGCTTACCGCATCCTGACCTGTCATCGCATCAACGACAAGAAGGACTTCCTTTGTTTTCAGGACCTCCTTCTGCCGGATCAGTTCAAGAACCATTTCCTCATCGACGTGGAGCCGCCCGGCCGTGTCGATGAGCAGCGTGTCACAGCCCTTCTTCATGGCATAGGCACGGGCATCCTCACAAATCCGCACCGGCTCTTTCTCTATCGGAGAGAAGGCTTCGATTCCGATCTGCTTACCGATTTTCAGGAGCTGCTCTATTGCGGCCGGCCTGTAAACGTCCGTAGGCACCAGGAGCGGTCTTCTGCCTTTCTTCCTGAGATAGAGAGCCAGTTTGCCGATTGTTGTGGTTTTGCCGGAACCCTGCAGCCCGGCGAGCATGATCGGCACGGGCGGAGAGCCGGAAATCTCCAGGGGTTTGTTGGTTGAGCCCAGAAGCTCACACAGTTCGTCATGTACAGCTTTTATGAAGACCTGCCCGGGGGTTATGCTGGTGAGTACCTCTTCGCCCAGGGCTTTTTCCCTTACTTTCTCGAGAAAATCTTTTGCGACCTTGTAATTTACGTCTGCTTCGAGAAGCGCTACGCGCACCTCGCGCAGAGAGTCGCTGATGTTCTTTTCAGTGAGCTTCCCGTGCCCTTTGACTTTCTTGAATATGACGTCGAGTCGTTCCTGCAGTTTCTCAAACATAATCTTATAAAATAACCGATAAACCTCGATTAGTCAACCCAGGAGAGGCTAACCGGCTGCGAAGCAGAGCCTCGCGCTGTGTCAGGAATGAAACAAAGTTTCGTTAAACCTCAATACCTAAGTAAGGGGATAACACCGATTTAAATTAAGGTGGAGACCGAGGCGGCAGCGAGGAGCGCGACGTAGGCGTACTTACGAGTACGTCGAAGGAGCGCGACGCAACGACAACGAAGGTATACGCCTTAATTTAAATCGGTGTTAGGCGATTTCTGCTTCTTCCTCGTAGATGAGTATGGGCTTTTCCTGACTCATGATCACTTCCTCGCTTACCACGCACTCTTTCACGTTGGAAATGGAGGGAAGCTCATACATCACATCGAGCATGACCTTTTCCATGATGGAGCGCAACCCGCGAGCGCCTGTCTTTTTCTTGATGGCGTCCCTGGCAATGCCCCGCAGCGCGCCTTCGGTGAAGGTGAGCTTCACATTCTCAAGCTCAAAGAGCTTCTTGTACTGTTTGGAAATGGCATTTCGCGGCTTCTTCAGGATCTCGACCAGTATGTCTTCATCGAGTTCCTCGAGCGTTGCAATGATCGGCAGTCTGCCTATGAATTCCGGTATGAGACCATATTTCAACAGGTCTTCCGGCTGGACATCCCTGATCAACTCGCTATACTGCTTGTCTCTTCCGCCTTCTACGTCAACGCCGAAACCGATGCCCTTCTTGCCGACCCTGTTGCTGATGATGGTCTCCAGGCCATGAAAGGCGCCGCCACAGATGAAGAGGATGTTCGTGGTATCCACCTTGATATAATCCTGCTGCGGGTGTTTCCTGCCGCCCTTCGGCGGTACGTTGGCGATCGTTCCTTCTATGATCTTAAGCAAAGCTTGCTGCACGCCTTCGCCGGACACGTCGCGCGTGATAGAGGGGCTGTCCGTCTTTCTCGATATCTTGTCGATTTCGTCGATGTAGACTATGCCCTTCTCGGCTCTCTCAATGTTGTAATCCGCGGACTGGAGCAGGTTGAGAATGATGTTCTCCACATCCTCCCCGACGTAGCCTGCCTCGGTGAGAGTCGTTGCATCCGCGATAGTAAAAGGTACATGGAGTATCTTGGCAAGAGTCTGGGCGAGCAACGTCTTTCCGGAACCGGTCGGACCTACCATCAGGATGTTACTCTTTTGTATCTCCACATCGTCGAAGTTGACTTTAGCTTCTATCCTCTTGTAGTGGTTGTAGACTGCAACAGAGAGCACTTTCTTCGCAAAATCCTGACCGATAACGTATTCGTCCAGAATTCTCCTTATTTCGTGCGGCTTCGGGATCGAAGTCTTGATGAATTCGAACCGTTCCCGCTTTGCTTCTTCCTGGATGATTTCATTGCAGAGTTCGATGCACTCATCACAAATGTAGACCATCGGCCCCGCAATCAGTTTCTTAACCTCATCCTGACTCTTCCCGCAGAATGAACAATGAAGTTTCATGGTCCGCCCATTGGTCTTCTTCATCATTGTCATGTTCTCTTCTCCATGATCTGATCTAAGATGTTGTATTCGAGAGCTTGAGCAGCCGTCATAAAAAAGTCTCTTTCCGTATCCTGCTGGATCTTTTCCATGGACTGGCCCGTGTGATTCGTAAAGATCCTATTGATTTCCTCTCTCATTCTCAGTATCTCTCTTGCCTGGATGTCTATATCGGTCGCCTGTCCCTGAACGCCCCCGAGAGGCTGATGAATAAGTACACGCGCGTGGGGCAGCGCGTACCGTTTTCCTTTGGCCCCACCGGCGAGCAATACCGCGCCCATGCTGGCCGCCTGCCCGATACAGATGGTCGAAACCGAGCATTTGACGTATTGCATCGTGTCATATATGGCAAGCCCGCTCGTGATCAGACCGCCGGGCGAGTTGATGTAGAAATAGATATCTTTCGCCGGGTCCTCAGACTCCAGGAATAATAGCTGGGCAATGACGAGGTTGGCAACGGTATCGTCGATAGCGGTGCCCAGAAAGACGATCCGATCTTTGAGCAGTCTTGAGAATATGTCGTACGCGCGTTCTCCTCTGCCGTCTTTCTCGATAACTATCGGCACGAGATTCATGCTGTCTCCTTTAGTTGTGCGCTCCCGATCAGGAGGTCCATAGTCTTTTCTTCAAGAAGGCTCGATTTCAAGTTATCGAGCAGATCATGCTTTTCGTAAAAATCTCTTATATAATCATAGCCTCTCTTTGTCTCTTCTGCAATCTTTTTGATACGCTCCTCCACATCAGTATCTTCAACGCTTAAAGTTTCCTGCTTGGCTATCCGGCCAAAGAGCATTCCGGCTTTGATTCCCTTTTCGGCCTGTGGCTCAAGTTCTTTGCGCAAGAGATTGTCAATATTGCGTTCTTCCTCCGGGTTGAGCTTGTTTGCTTTCATGCGAGACTTTGCTTCCTGTATCATAGCTGCGAGCCGTTTCTCAAGAAGCCGGGCCGGTACCGGAATGTCAACCTTTTCGAGTAACTGGTCCATGATCTTCTCAGAGATCTTGTTCCGCCTCTCCGCCTCTTTTTCTTTTTTCAGTTCAGAAGAAACGCCCTCTCTCAGCCGATCCATATTTTCGAATCCAAGGTCTTTCGCGAATTCGTCGTTGATTTCCGGCAGTCTCTTCTGTTTAACCTCTTTCAGAAGTACTTTGAAGATCGCCTTCTTTGAGGCCACATTCTTGTCCGGATAATCGGCTGCGAAGGAAATCTCCACATCCTTCTCATCGCCGACTTTCATGCCGATGATCGCGCTTTCGAACTCGGGCGAGAGTGTGCTGGAGCCCAGATCGAGGGGATAGGCGTCGTTCTTGGCATCCTTGAGAGGCTTGCCGTCAACAAAGCCTTCATACTTTATTACGACGAAATCCCCCTTTTGCGCGTCGCCGCTCTCTTTCGCCGCGACTTCAGCGTGCATCTCTTTCAATGTGTCTAACCTTTTATCGACATCTTCGGGACTAATCTTTAGCGATTCTACTTCAACATCGAGCCCCTTGTATTCGGGAAGATCGAAGTCCGGAGAAACCTCGCACTCCATGGTGTAACCAAACTTCCCTTTCTCATCGTAAAACGTGATCGACGGCTCGCTTACAGGATCGACCTGAGCTTCGGAAAGAGCAGCCGCGATAGTATTCTCTGCTATCTTTCTTTTCAGTTCCTCGTCCATGACATCTTTATAATAGGCAGCGAGCACCGAGCGCGGAACCTTTCCGGGACGAAAGCCTTTTATTCTTGCCTTCTTTCTCAGGTCATCATAAACGCTGTTTTCTATCTCATGTACGTTCTCCTCGTCGAGGATCACTTCGATCTTTTTTTTGACGCGGTCAATGTTTTCAACCTGAATCTTCATGCAAGCCTCCGAAAGAAAGGCGAACAGTAGATAAGAATCGCTGTGGTTGCACTACGACGTGAAACCCTACGGCATCTCCCTCTGCCGCTCTTAAAGAACGTAGTATACCTGTAAGCACGAAAATTATCAAGAGGTTGCAGCTTAGAACAGGTAAGGGCAAGAACTAAGGTGCAGGCAAAGGATGAAGCAGGCAATTTCTCTCTACCTTTGCTCTTGTCCTTACCTCTACCTTCTTTTGTTCTTACCTGTCTTTCTTCGACCTTGAAAGCGGCTCATCATGTGTGGTAAGAAGTTAAGAAATACTCATCGCCGGGCGTCGCGCGGACCGCGCGCACCGGCCAAACATGGAATGTGATGATATGACACCCCCCGACGCTCCTGTAGCAACCGACTTTATACGCGAGATTATTGATGATGAGCTCAAACAAGGCAAGCGAGGAGGGCGCGTTGCCACGCGTTTCCCACCGGAACCGAACGGGTACCTCCACATCGGCCATGCGAAATCGGTCTGCCTCAATTTCGGTATCGCTGCCCAGTACGGCGGCACCTGTAACCTCCGCATGGATGACACTGATCCTGCCGGCGAGTCACTGGAATACGTCCAATCCATTATCGACGATGTCCACTGGCTGGGCTTTGATTGGGCCGATCGCCTGTTCTACGCTTCCGATTATTTCGAGCGGCTCTACCAGTTCGCGGTGCAGCTGATCAACGCAGGCAAAGCATATGTGGATGCCCTCAGCGCCGACGAGATCCGGGAGCATCGCGGTACCTTGACCGAGCCCGGCAAAGAAAGCCCCTACCGAAATCGCCCTGCAGAGGAGAACATCGATCTTTTCAGGCGCATGCGGGCCGGTGAATTCGAGGATGGAGCGTATGTGCTCCGGGCGAAAATCGACATGGCCTCTCCGAACGTTGTTATGCGCGATCCTGTGATCTACCGCATAAAACGTGCCCCTCACTATCGGACGGCGACGCAATGGGTGATCTACCCCATGTATGATTTTGCCCATTGCCTTTCCGACTCCATCGAGAGGATCACGCACTCTATCTGCACGCTCGAATTTGAAAATAATCGTCCCTTGTATGATTGGTTTGTTAATGAACTGATTACAGGAGACCGTCCGCGGCAGATCGAATTTGCCCGCCTCAATGTGAGCTACACCATTCTAAGCAAGCGCAGATTGATCCAGCTGGTAGAACAGGGCTTTGTCTCGGGCTGGGATGATCCGCGCATGCCGACCGTTGCGGGCATGAGAAGACGGGGCTATCCGCCTGAGGCGATCAGAGATTTTTGCGCCAAGATCGGTGTTGCCAAGAATGATAACCTGGTGGACATAGCATTACTCGAGGCGTGCGTACGCGATAGCCTGAACGAGCGGGCACCGCGTGCCATGGCCGTTTTGCGGCCGCTCAAGGTAGTGATCGACAACTACTCTGAAGGTCAAACAGAAGAGTTTGAATCTGCCAATCATCCGCAGAATCCTGCAATGGGAACGCGCAAGGTCCCGTTCTCCGGAGCGCTCTATATTGAACAAGAAGACTTCAGCGAGAACCCACCGAAGAAATATAAGCGTCTCAGCCCCGGACGCGAGGTCCGTCTCCGGAATGCGTATGTGATAAAATGCGAGCGTGTTGTGAAAGACGAGCGCACGGGCGAACCGATCGAGGTGCACTGCTCCTACGATCCTGCAACCCGCAGCGGTCCTCCGGCTGACGGGCGTAAGGTCGAAGGGGTCATTCATTGGGTTTCCGCGAGCCATTCCGTGCCTGCGGAAATCAGGTTGTACGACAGGCTTTTTCTCATCCCCGATCCTGCGAGCGTTTCTGATGAATTTACCAAACACCTGAATCCAGGCTCGCTTGAAACGCTCTCGTCGTGCCGTCTGGAGGCTACTCTTGCTTCGGCGCAGCCGGGCGCCGGTTATCAGTTTGAACGGCTCGGTTATTTCTGTGCTGATATGAAAGATTCGAAGGCTGACAAACCTGTATTCAACCGCATTGTGCCGCTGCGTGATTCATGGGGCAAGATCGCAGGGCAGGGGAAGTAATAGCCAACGGAGCAACTGATAACCAGACGGGTTGCACATTACGGATTGAAGTAATATAACGCCGACAATAGCCCACTGCGATCTGAGTTATCTATTTTGTCCGGATTATCCGCTGTGTCCGGATTATCCGCCGGACGGGTCGGTCTTTGCCGCAGTTCTTGTCTTTAAGAACAGTGCACCTAATCTGCCCTCACCAAGCACGCGCCCTATTTCAGTGAACGCAAAAAAAGGTACGAAAGCGGAAAACATCATCAGAGCCCGGGCAAGGAGTTCATCCCTGCCTGTGCTGACGATTTCCTGGACGACACCCGCCAGGTCTTTTCCATGAATCAATCCTCCGATGAGGTGCTCAAGAACTTCAAAGACCAAGGTAAAGAGACTAAATACAACCACCTTGTACAGAGCGGGATAGATTAACGGCCGGTCATCGAAAATCCTTGCAAATCGCACATGCTGCCCCAGCAGAATGACTTTTGCCAGGACAAGTGCCTTGACCAGCGCAAATCCGTAATTGAAGGCGCTGATGCCGAACTCCTTCGACACGAGCCCACGGTACGTGGTAAACGAGCAGAAGAACAGAGCCAGATAGAGGAAAATCAGCAGCATTTCCCTCGTTTCGTGGATGATCTTTTTCTTTATGCCGGCTTTATTCTCATCAGCTTCATTCATAACCCGCACTCCTTGTTCCTTTTAACTCCATCTTGATACTCTTGCCGACCCGGCCAATACGAGCGCACCGCAGCGCGGAGTACAAAGGCACTCCTTTGGAAACCTCAGATTGATCCTTCTTCGCCTCGTGTCTCCTCCACGGCCGGGCCCTATTTCGGTTACAGGACGATGCAATCTATCGGCATGCTCGATGACGACTAATTTATGGCCGAGGGATGGATTTGTAAACCTCTGAAAGGTCCGGCCCAGCGTCAGGGACAGCGTCTGAATTGGCGATTACCGCGAGAACTCTTGCACAGAACTGAGTGCGGACAAAAAACACCGTTTTCAGGAAGGCATCGAGCATCGAGAACACCCACAAACATGGAAGTCAGGAAGAACAAATGGGCTGCGAATTGTCAATCGATAGCTGATTCGACGTTGCCATGCCTTCCAGGGGGGCTTGACCCCCTTGGCACTAATAATTAGATAGAAGGTAGAGAGAATCACAGCCCAGGGCACCAGGGGGTTACGAGAATGATTACGAACTTTGACCATTGCACGATCGTAGTACGCGATATAGAGGAGACAAAAAGGTTTTTTGCGCTCCTGGGATTTGAGGAGGATTTTTCAGCTGTCATATCAGGAGAGAAATTTTCAGCATATATGGGCGTGAATGGCATAGAGGCGGAACATGTTACGTTAGTTCTTCCGAACTCTTCTCCACGGCAGGAGATTCAACTGCTCAAATACCACAAGCCTGTCCCTCTTGCTGATCCGAACATTGCGAGACTCGACAAGGTAGGCTACAACCATCTTTGCTTCGCGGTGGACAACATAGAACGAGAAGTAGAGAGGTTGAAGGAGAAAGGGGTCAAATTCTTGAACGAGATTATGGAATTCAGGGGCAGAAAATTGACCTTTTTTTCCGGCCCGGAAGGGATCACCATGGAATTGTCTGAGAGGCTGTAGGTACAAGGCTGTGGTCGAGTAAGCGGTAGGCGGTCTGGCTAACGGAAGGGGGCGCCCCCGGTAATTTTCGCTTGCGAGTCATCACCTGATGTGGGACTATTTATTCTAGACGCGAGGAGAAATGGCGCATGCGCACCAAGCCGAAGAAGTCACGAATGGTTCTGCCTTTGTTAGCCCCATGAATTGGAAACGAGGCGTTCTGCTGTTCGCTGTCGTCCTAATGCTCTCGGGATGCGCAACCATGCCGACAGGTCCGATGGTCCCGGTGCTCCCGGGTCCGGGAAAGCCCTTTGAAGTATTCATGGCTGATGACGCTGTCTGCAGGCAATGGGCCCAGCAGCAGATTGGCGGGGCGTCACCCAGTCAGACCGCTAATCAGAACCTTGCCACCGGAGCGACTGTCGGAACGCTGGTAGGCGCCGCGATGGGCGCGGCGATCGGTGCTGCCACAGGTAACGTGGCTGCCGGTGCTGCCATTGGCGGTGGAGCCGGTCTTCTCGGCGGGACCGCCATGGGAAGTAACGCGGGCGCTTTCGTCGGAGTGGCAGCTCCAGAGGCGCTACGACATCGCCTATCAGCAATGCATGTATGCGAAGGGGAACCAGATCCCGGGTGTCGTGCGCCGCCCGGCGCGAGCCTATGCGCCGCCCCCACCTCCCCCGCCACCGCCAAGGGTGGTAGTAGTGGTGCCGCCGGCGCCCGCGGTCGTTCTCCAGGACATTTACTTCGATCTCAACAAGAGTGACATCGGGGTGGATGCCGCCGAGACTTTGAAAAGGAACGTCGAGTGGTTCAAACGGAATCCCGGGAAAAAGGTGAGGATCGAGGGAAACACTGATATCACGGGAACGGAGAAGCACAACATGGGCCTGGGCTGGAGAAGAGCTGATGCAGCGAAGACCTACCTCATCAAGCTCGGTATCGACGGGGCACTCCTCGAGACCGTGAGCTACGGTGATACGAAACCGGTCTGCGCGGAGAAGGACGAAGCGTGCTGGGCAAGAGAGCGGAGGGTCCACTTTTCGCCTCTCAATTGACCCTTTGAAACGTTCGTACGACCTCTGGAGGCGAAGCCATCGGGATCGTCCATCCTGATCTTCCTTCATCCAACATTCAGCCGGGCGAGTAAACTTTGAGGCATCGCCTCTGCGAACCGACCCCTTCACAACATCTCTGAAGCGCCGGCCCGTTTGCCGTTCAGCCTTTCCCCGTTTCTCTGAACAGCACAGTGTGGGCCTTCTTCAGCTCCTCGCGGATCTGGATATGCTGGGGACATTTCTCCTCGCACTCCCCGCACTCGACACAAACGGACGCCCTTTGCTCAGGAGGCAAGAAGGCATTGTAGATCATCACGCCGGTCGGGTCTTTGAATGTCATCGTGTCATTATAGAGAGAGAGGTTCATGGGGATATTGACGCCGGCAGAACAGGGCATGCAATACGCGCAGCCTGTGCAGTCGACGGTGAACAGACTGCGGAAGACCTGCCGCACTCGATCGACGAGGGCGAGGTCCACGGAGGAAAGAGAGTTGGCTTTGCCTTCTGCCGCAAAGGCGATGTTCTCCTGCACCTGGTTCAGACTGCTCATCCCGGAAAGCACGGTCGCCACGTCAGGGTGGTTCCAGACCCAGCGTAAGCCCCACGCAGCCGGCGCCCTTTTTTCAGACGACGATTCGAAGAGGCGTTGCGCCTCGCGCGGTACCTTCGCCAACTTTCCTCCACGGAGAGGCTCCATGACCACCACCCCGATTCCCTTGGATGCTGCATACGCGAGTCCTTCATTGCCTGCCTGATACTGCTCGTCCAGATAGTTATACTGTATCTGACACACGCTCCAGTCATAGGCATCCACTATCTCTTTGAATACGGCGAACCTGTCATGAAAAGAGAAACCGACGCGGCGCACCCGGCCGTCTTTCTTAGCTCCCTCAAGGAAAGAAAATACGCCCAGGTTCTTCGCGTTCTCCCACGTTGTTGCATTCAGCCCGTGGAGGAGATAGACATCGAGGCAGTCTCTCTGCAGCCTCTCTAGTTGCTCGCCGAGGAACCTGTCGAAATCCCCCCGCTCCTTGGCGAGGAATACAGGCAGCTTTGTGGCGACGATGACGCGGTCGCCGTAAGGTTTCAGGATCTTGCCGAGGACCACCTCGCTCTTGCCGCCGTGATAGTTGTAGGCAGTATCGAAGTAGTTGACGCCATGGTCTATGGCATACTCGATCATTCTCGTGGTCTCTTCCTCGTCGATGGACCGCGCGGGGTCAAAAGAGTCTGTCGGAATCTGCGTACCTCCAACGAGGGGAAGGCGCATGGCGCCGAAGCCGAGGATGGAGACGGTCATCTCTTTCAGGGACCTGTAAAGCATATGAACCTCCTTGCGATTCGCATGGTATTGTCAAACATCCCGCCTCTACTCCTCAGCCGCTGCAGCAGACACCGCCCCTTTATCGCAGATAAGAGCGGATAAGTAACTGAGATAAAAGCGGATGATTATTTTTTGACCGGAGCTGCGATACAAAGGCATCTCCGGTCAACCCCCAGCACCTCCGGTGCGGTGAACCTGCGCGGGAGCGCTGACTGTGTGGTCTGCATTGACGTTCTATCACAATGCAGACCACCGGTAAACTCATCTGCGAACATCTCTTCTGGCTTTCATCTGCGTACATCTGCGATAAAACTTCAGTCTCCTTTTCACAAATCTTTTGACGAGTACCATTCGCATAGACATTGTTCTCATCGCCCATGGGGCGCCTGAGATGGGAACGTCGGGTTATTCCGTTGTTTGTTCAGGAATAGTTTATCAGCGATGAACGGCCTGCCTTTGTCCCATCCAGCACTCTGCGCACCGTCTCAGCCAGATCCTTCTTCATCATGGGCTTCATAACGAATGCACGGATGCCGACTTTTTCCGCCTTCTCGGCCGATGCCATCTCGCTGTACCCCGTGCAGAGGATGATGGGGATACCCTTGCGCAGCTTGAGCATCTTCTGCGCCAGCTTCATACCGGGCAGTTCCGGCATAGTCTGGTCGGTGATGACCAGATCAAACCCCGAGGGATCGTTATGGAATAGCTGCCAGGCCTCCCTGCCGTTTGCGGCGACGGTCACCTGATACCCGAGGCTTTCCAGCATACCGCGCGCCATCTCCACGAGCAACTCCTCATCATCGACAAAAAGTATCCGTTCGGTGCCGGTGGGGAACACGGAGGTCACAGCCTCTTCCTTCCTGGTGTCAGGCCTCTGTACCTGGGGCAAGAATACTTCGAAGATGGACCCCTGTCCCGGTTCGCTTTGCACCGTGACGGTTCCTTCGAGATTCTTGATAATCCCATAGACAACGGCAAGACCCATGCCGGTGCCCTCTCCTGCTCCTTTGGTTGTAAAGAAGGGTTCGAATATTCTCTGTCGCACCTCTTTGGTCATGCCGACGCCAGTGTCCTGCACGGTCAGTTTCACGTAGGTACCCGGCTCCATATCAGGATCGGGAAGGCTGCCGTGAGGGAACGTGACTGAAGAGATTCCTATCGTGAGCCGCCCACCACGCTCCCGCATGGCGTGGGCCGCGTTGGTGGCGAGGTTCATGAGGACCTGCTGCAATTGGGTGGGGTTCGCAACAACGTAATCGTCGGCCGTCGTAATAACAAGGTCCATCTCGATCGTGCTTGGCAGCGATGATCGCAGCAGCGCGTGCGTATCCTTCACGAGCGGGGTCAGGCTGAACTCTTTTCTATCCGCTACCGTTTTTCGGCTGAACGCCAGGATCTGTTTCACGAGGTCCCGGCCTCTGAAACCGGCCTTCAATACCTGTTCCATTTTATGCTGCACATCTTTATTGTCCGCAACGTCGTCCAGCACCATCTCGGTGAAACCAATAATAGCGGCAAGCATATTGTTGAAGTCATGGGCGATGCCGCCGGCGAGCGTGCCTATCGCCTCCATCTTGTGTGCCTGGCGGAGCCGTTCTTCAAGGCTCAGCTGTTCGCTGATATCACGCCAGATAAAGACGAAGTTCGTTATTGCTCCTGTATCGTTCCTCACCGATGATATCAAAGATTCAACCGGTACCGTGCCGTCTTTGCCATTTATCACGTGCCGCGATGGCTTTGGCGTGCCGTCGATGGCAGCTCGGCGGTTCATTTCGTAAATGGACTGGTCCTCTTTTTCCGACCTCAAGAAAATCATGTCCCTGCCGATCACCTCATCGCTTCGATACCCTGTCAGTTGATAAAAGGCAGGATTCGTATATTGAACGAGCCACGACGAATCGGTGATGACAATGGCCTCTGCCGACTTGTCGACGGCTACAGCCAGGCGCAGGAGATCCGCCGTTTTTTCCCGGACGCGCTGCTCCATCTCATCGCGTGACGCGCGCAGCTTCTCCTCCATCTCCTTGCGCTCGGTGATGTCGGTGAGGATCGTACGGATGGCCGGAGCCTGATTACGGCGTACGAGGATGCTCTCTAACTGTGCGGGAAAGAACTGATCTCCCCCTTTTCTTCTTTTCAGCACCAGTTCACAAATCTGTTTTGCGGCCGACTGAAGTACCTGGCGCCTGTGAAAATAGAATACGTCCTGAGACTCAGGTGCAATAAGTGAAGTGAAAGGTTTGTTGATGAGAGAAGCCCGCTCTTTACGCAGGAGATGGGCAGCGGTCAGATTCAGTTCGGAAATAACACCTTTTTCATCAAAGGTAAGGTAACCGACAGGGGCATGTTCGTAGAGGTCAAGATACCGTGCACGAGATTCTTCGAGTTGTTCCCGAGCGTTTCGGAGTTCCTCATTCTGCATCTCGAGTTCGATTTGGTGGACAGAAAGTTTCTGATCCAACTCGCTTATCTTTCCGTTGCAAGATGTGCGAGAGACCTTTACTCCTCTCTCTGCCAATAGCTTCTCGGCTTTTTTCCGAAGGTTGCTGAGGTTATCGGGAGATTTCTGCTTGACCATTCATCCCGCCTTTGGATCTAATTGCGAGCAAGGATCATGCATGCTCCGGCGCTGGTAGAGTATAGAAGAAGACTATCCCCCCTGCTGGGACATCTGCAAATATCGGTAGGTACGCTTCGAACAAATGTCAAGGTAACTCACGACGAAAAGTATTACTGGAGAGTGCACCGCGGTGGCATCAGCCGAAGAATAAGGATCAAAAGACCTTTATCGACCGTGCCCTACGTCCATCCCTACAAATCCACCTATGTCGATCTGCCAACGGGATTTGACAGCGTTGTCCGGCTCCTCCTGTCGAGACGACGATCCCACTCCCTGCCCCACGGATGTCAGGCCGCCACACTTCTGGCTACCGGGATCGGGTTTGGCCCTTTGTGCCTGGGAACCATTTCCCGATTCAGGATCGCGCGGTTGCATAGTGTAGCCGCCTTCCTCTCCTGCAAAAACAGCACGTGCAGAAAAGAGCAGCATCACGGCGATGCAAACAGAAAGCCTTTTCATCTCGCTTGCCCCATTGAGAATCGATTCTAACACAGAAGGCCGGCGAAAGCATTGAGCTTGCGTGAAGAATGCCACGGGATGGCTGTAAGCATAGTACGTCGAAAAAGCTCTTTCGACATATAGTGAGAACATCGCAAGGTGACAGATCGATATAGCGGTGCTATACTAGCACGCTATGAAACATGGGAAAGATGTACCCTCCTTTACGAAACTGTTCGGCTATCTTTCCATTCTAGAGAGGGCGAATCCCATAAGGTACATCCACATCCACTACCCCCGAGTCTCGGCCCGAGATTTGTCTCCCGAAGAACTGGAACAAGAGCACAAGACGCAGTACCGACACTTCCTTCTCTCGCAGATCTTGCGAAGCTAAGCCGCCATTACCCTCGTGCATCTTGAGCTGGCTTCTTGATATCGCGGGGTTCCTTGTCGCTCGATTTATACTCGTGGCAAAAGGCCTGAAGTTTGGCAGGCTGTGCGGCCTGGGGCTTCGCCCCGGACTCTGACGCTATGCAATCCAAAAACGAAAGGACCTCCATAACGGAGGCCCTTTCTATATCATCTAATGGCTGGGGGATAAGGATTTGAACCTTAATTCACGGAGTCAGAGTGCAATCATGGGGGCTCGCGTCGCCCCCTCCAGTGACAAAAGTCACATGGAGCCTCCCCCTCTCGGCCGGCCGTGCGGCCTAGGGCTTCGCCCCGGACTCTGACGCTATTTCATATTCGCTTGTTCGTAAAAAAAAGAACCTCCATGTGGAGGCCCGTTGGATAATAAATGGCTGGGGGATAAGGATTTGAACCTTAATTCACGGAGTCAGAGTCCGTTGTCCTGCCGTTGAACGATCCCCCAGAGTTTGCGAATCGTTTGTGTGATTCCAGCCCTGTCTTACTGTGACAGGCCGGTTTCGATCTACCAAACGATTTTTACCAGAATCAGGCCTATAAGTCAACCGGAAACCGCTTTTTGTCGTTCCTTGACACTCTAGATCCTCCGACTTAGATTAGCTTTCACAGCGACAAGTAATACGAGAAATCCATGCAACATGCTGAACACAAGCGTCGGCGCGAGCGGTGATGTAGAGGTTGCGTTCAGCTAAAGAGGTGGTATGATGGAAGCCAATCGACTACGGATAAGCCGTACTTACCCTGACAGCCCTGAAAACTTTGTGCTGACACGCGTCGATACCAATTCCCGCGATATGAAAGAGGAGGTAGTATCCGGTCTTAAGGGTTTTCCAAAAACGATATCGCCAAAGTATTTCTATGATGAAGAGGGCTCGAGGCTGTTCGATCAAATCTGCGAACTACCCGAGTACTACCCGACACGCTCTGAAACGTCAATTCTGCAGCGACGTGCGGGAGCCATAGTGGATCGACTCGGAAGCGACCTGTGCATCATCGAGCTTGGCGCGGGCGCGTGCCACAAGGGAAGGTTTCTACTGGAGACAGGAAAGGTCTCCAGCTTCTTCCCGGTAGACATTTCGACGGATTATTTGCAGAACCAGGCCTTTGGAGTGGCGCGAAGTTTTCCGCACGTTTCAGTACACGCAGTGGGGATGGACTTTCTCGTCTCCATGGCAAGTCTGAAGCCGCTGTTGCCGCAACGACAAAGGCGCGTGGTATTTTATGCGGGTTCCAGCATCGGTAATTTCGAACCCCCGGACGCATCCCTTCTGCTACGGCAAATTCACCACCTTTTGCGCGAAGATGATGCATTGCTGATCGGGTACGATCTAAAAAAAGAGCACGATGTACTCGAACACGCATACAATGATTCGGAGGGCGTGACCGCGGCGTTCAATCTGAATCTTCTTGTTCGCCTTAACCGCGAGCTCGGTGCCGATTTCGACGTGAAAGCTTTCCGCCATGTGGCCTTGTACGATGAAGCCCTTGGCCGCGTCGAGATGCATCTGGAAAGCCTCAGCGCGCAGGAAGTGAATATTGCCGATGAGCGGGTCCCGTTCGAGAGATTCGAAAGAATGCACACTGAGAATTCCTACAAATACAGTACGGAAGAGTTTGACGCGCTCGTAGCCGGAGCCGGCTTCGACTCGTTCGGCACGTGGAAAGACAAGGCAGGTTATTTTGCCGTGGGACTATACGTGAAGCGCGAGACGTATCTTGACGTTATGCATTGAACAGCAACTACACGACAGGACCGCGGCTAGAACTTGAGCGTTTCATGATGGAGACAGGACACAGTGCTTCAACCAAATGAAAAAGCCGGCTTGTGCGGCATCTGCTCGGCAGGCTGTGGTGTCATTGTTTCTTATGACGAAGAAGGCCGGATAGCTGCGGTCCGGTCCGATGATACTTCCCCCTTTGGATTAATCTGCAAGGCCGGCGAGCGTTCACCCGAAATCATCTATTCAAAGATAGAATTCTAGTATCCGATGCGCAGAACAGGTCCGAAAGGCAGCTACGATTTCGAGAGGATTTCATGGGATGAGGCATACGATGAAATCATCCGGAAACTGAACCTGATAAAAAACGAATCGGGTCCTGAGGCGGTCGCTGTCTACACGGGAAGCGGAAGTTTCGACCGCGCCCTGTGCGATGTATTTCAGCCTGCCGGGGTGGCTGTCTCATCAGCATCCAGCGTGCTTTTCCCCTTCGGCTCACCGAATACTCTGGGAGTAGGTGCTCTCTGCTACGTCGCATTCGCAATGATAGCGCCCCACGTCACCATGGGCAGCATGTATATCGATATGTTCTCCGATATCGAGAACGCGGCGCTCATCGTGGTATGGGGCAAGAATCCGGCTGCCCATTGTCCACCCGACGATTTCCTGAGAATTCAGGCTGCGCACAAACGCGGAGCCAGAATTATTGTGATCGATCCCCGGAAGACCGCGATGGCAAAATACCCTAACGCGGAATGGATCCCCATCAGACCCGGCACGGACGGCGCTCTGGCTCTGGGTATGTGCAACGTATTGATCGAAGAAGAATTGTACGATGAGCGCTTCGTAAAAAACTGGGTTACTGGTTTTGACGAGTTTAACAAATATGTGCAGCACTTCAGACCGGAATATGTAGAAGCGATCACGGGTGTTCCCGCTGAGAAGATTCGGTCCCTCGCGATGACCATGGCCAGAACCGACGGGGTAGCACCCGTAATGTACAGCGGGCTGGAATACAATGGTAACGGGGTTCAGACCGTTCGCGCTGTGATGATTCTGTGGGCGCTTGCAGGGCAACTGGACGTCCCTGGCGGCCAGTGCTTCAAGATGAAGCAGAATAAATTCCCGATCAATCGGGCGGGATTGTTGTCGAATCCCAATGCCCGGAAAGCTGCCGGTCACAATGACTTTCCTCTGTACACCAAATATCGTGGAGAATTTCACGCCATAGCCCTTCCAAAAGCGGTTCTGGAAAAAGATCCCTATCATATCAGAATGCTGATAAGTCTCGGCGCCTCAATCATTACATCATGGCCGCAATCGTCCATCTGGAGAAAGACCCTCAACGGATTGGATTTTCTTGTCTGTGTCGATCGCCAATTGACGGCCGACATGGCATACGCGGACATCATTCTACCTGCAGCCACGTACTACGAAGTGGAATCGTACATGGTCTACGATTCCTTCTTCAAGGTGCGCGACCAATTGATTGAGCCGGTCGGTGAGGCTCGATATGACTTCTCTATCATGGCGGAACTGGCCCGCCGGCTCGGATACGGTCATCTCTATCCGCAGAATCAGGAGGAGCTGCTTTCCTACGTGCTTTCCGGATCGGGTTTTGCTCCGCAGGATGTAAGGGACGCCGGCGGGATGGTGCGGACTCCTCAGGCGATGATGCAGTACAAGAAATGGGAAAAGGGATCATTGCGTAACGATGGCAAGCCGGGATTTGAAACGCCGTCAGGTAAGTTTGAAATAGCCTCTTCCGTTCTGGAGGAGTATGGTTACGATCCTTTGCCGCGTTATGTTGAACCAAAGGAAAGCCCTGCTTCAAACCCGGAACTGGCGAAGCGATTTCCCCTTATCTTCAATTCCGGAGCGCGGCACAATGTCGACCTGCACGCGCTGCATCACTCCATTCCCTCGCTGGCAAAAGAACGGCCGCATCCGACGGTCATGATGAACGTAGTCGATGCCGCGAGGCGCGGGATCGCCAGCGGCGATAAGGTCCTCATAAGAACAACCCGCGGCCAGGTCGCCATGTATGCCGTTGTTACCGACGATATCGCAGAAGGCGCCATCAGAGGCGAGCGGGGCAGGGGGAGGGGCGCTGGGTTCCGCGGATTGGCAGGAAGCCTGCGTGAATGAAATGACCGATTTGAACAATTATGATCCCATTTCCGGATTTCCTGCATATAAGGCATTGCTCTGCGACGTCTCAAAACTATCGCAGTCGGTCGTGAAGCCTCTCGTGAGTTCCGGCGAGTATGCGCTCGACAACAGGGTGGAAAAGGAGATAGCCCGGGAGCGCATATACCTCGACAACAACGCGACCACACCGATCGATCCTGACGTGAAGAATGCGATGGCAGAGTTCGCAAACTGCTACGGCAATCCATCAAGCATTCACGCTGCAGGAAGGGAATCGCACGAGGCGATTGAAGCAGCGCGCAAGAGCCTGTCTCTCCTGATTAACTGCACGCCGCGCCGGCTTATCTTCAATAGCGGTGGTTCTGAAGGAGATAACTTCGTCATCAAGAGCGTTGCCTTCTCCTGCAGGAATACGAAGAACCATATAATCACAACCACCGTCGAACATCCGGCCGTGATTAATACGTGCCAGTGGCTGGAGAAACAAGGCTTTGCCGTGACATATCTTCCGGTAGACAGAAACGGGATCGTCAGCACCGAATCTCTTTCCGGTCCATTACCGGTAAGACCTGCCTGGTGTCCATTGTAGCGGCCAACAATGAGACCGGCTCGCTTCAGCCTATCGAGGAATTGGCGCGGATTGCCAGGGAAAAGGGAGTACTCTTCCATACCGACGCCGTGCAGGCGGTCGGCAAAATACCCGGTTGATGTGCAAGCCTGGGGCGTCGATTTCCTCACGCTCTCCGGTCATAAGTTCCATGCGCCAAAGGGTATCGGTGCGGTCTATGTGCGCAAGGACGTGCAGATAGAGCCGCTCATCCACGGAGGTAAGCAGGAGGGCGGACTGCGCGGCGGAACGGAAAATACCCTGGGCATCGTAGGCATGGGTCGCGCAGCCCGGCTGGCCGCTCAGCGCCTCGATGAGATGCAAGACAGGGTTCGGCGCATGCGGGATAGACTGTACGAGGGGATACTGCGGATAGTTCCTGGAGCCAAACTTAATGGGCATCCGGAAAAGAGACTGCCCAACACGCTGAATGTCACTCTTCCCGGCATACGGGGCGAGTCGTTGCTGCTTGCGCTTGATGCTCAAGGGGTTTTCTTCTCCTCCGGTTCCGCATGCAAGTCGGGTTCTCCTGAGCCGTCCCATGTCCTGCTGGCCATGGGACTCATCGAAGAGGAAGCGCACTGTGCTCTCAGGTTCTCCCTCGGTATAGAGAATATGGACGAGGAAATAGAAAAGACGTTGCGGATCTTAGGCGAAGTTATCAATACTTCCGTCAGAAAACGTCCGCTTTGTATCCTGTCGCTAGATGGCATCATCCCGGCATAGTTGCTTTCTCCGGAGCTCGCGACGTGGCTGATGCAACTCTCTCTTCGCCTCCGATCATTGAACTTCGCAATTGCCTCAAGACTTTTGGAAACGTTCATGCAGTACATGGACTCAGCCTGCAGATTCCCAGAGCGAAGACGACGGTTTTGATCGGTCCGAGCGGCTGCGGTAAGTCCACGCTGCTCCGGCTTGTCATCGGTCTCATACGGCCTGACAGCGGCCACGTCTATTTCGAGGGAAACGAAGTCCTGCCGGATACTCTTCTTTCGCTGCGCAGGAGGATGGGCTATGTCATTCAGGAAGGCGGGTTATTTCCCCATCTCAGCGCCGGCGATAATGTGACCCTGATGGCTCGCCATCTAAAATGGGATCCTTCTCGTATCAAGAGAAGACTCATCGAGCTTGCCGAGATAACCCACTTTCCGATTGACGGGCTCAGCCGTTTTCCGGCACAGATCTCAGGCGGCCAGCGACAGCGCGTCAGCCTGATGCGCGCGCTGATGCTCGATCCTGACGTACTCCTTTTGGATGAGCCGCTCGGTGCGCTCGATCCCTTCATCCGTGCGGATCTGCAGACCGACCTGAAAGGGATTTTTGCCTCGTTGAAGAAAACGGTCATCTCGTCACCCACGACATGGGCGAGGCTGCATACCTGGGTGACCTGATAGTTCTCTTCCGCGACGGCCAGATCGTGCAAAAGGGCACCATTCACGAGTTTCTCCGAACACCGGCGGACCCGTTCGTCACACGCTTCATCAATGCACAGCGCGGCTTCGTGAACGGGGAATCGAGGGTCATGTCTTGACATTTGTCGCGCGTCTTTGTGTCATGCTCCTGCTCTGCTTGGTGGTCCGGCTCGGTTTCACGCCGACTGAGTGCAGCGCTTCGCCGGAAGTAGCCATCGGCTCAAAGACGTTCACGGAATCGGTTATTCTCGGAGAGATTGCTGCCCATCTCGTCCGGAGCGCCGGTGAACGCCCGATACACCGGCGGGCACTGGCGGCACCCGTCTCGTCTGGGATGCCCTCGTGAAAGGATATATCGACATCTATCCGGAGTATACGGGCACGATAACGGAAGAGATTCTGGCCCGAAAAGGAATACGCGACAACGACGCGATCAGAAAAAGCCTGGCCGAAAAAGGGATTCGCATGAGCGCATTGGGCTTTAACAACAATTATGCTATAGGCATGAAAAAGGTCATGGCCGAGAAGCTCCACATCTCCAGGATCTCAACTCTGCGCGACCATCCGGAATTGATCTTCGGCTTCAGCAATGAGTTCATGGAACGGGCTGACGGTTGGCAGGGCTTGCGCTCCAGATATGGGCTACCGCAGAAGAAGGTCTCCGGCATGGATCATGACCTGGCCTACCGGGGCCTGGAAAGTGGATCTATTCATGCCACCGACCTCTATACAACCGATGCTGAGATTGATTACTATGGATTGCAGACGCTGGAAGACGATCTTCATTACTTCCCGGTCTACACGGCCGTGCTGCTCTACAGGGCCGACCTGGAAGAACGCGCGCCTCACGTTGTTGCAGCCATAAAGGAGTTGGAAGGGCGGATTTCTGATGCTGACATGAGAAAGATGAATGAACTCGTCAAGATCGAGAAGAAGGACGAAGCCAGCGTTGCGGCCGAATTTCTGAATGAACGCTTCTCGCTGAAAAGCGAAGTGAGGCGGGAAACAGTGGCAGAGCAAGTCTGGACGCGGACCGAAGGAGCACCTCTATCTGGTTTCGATTTCATTGCTCGCAGCAATCCTGATTGCAATACCGCTGGGCATTATCGCTGAAAAGAAGTCCGGGCTGGGACAGATCATTCTCAGCTCGGTCGGCGTCATCCAGACGATTCCCTCCTGGCTCTTCTTGTCTTTATGATCCCGCTCCTCGGGATCGGCGGACCTCCCGCAATTGCAGCGCTTTTCCTTTACAGCCTGCTGCCCGTTGTGCGTAACACCTATACCGGACTTCGCGATATCGCGCCTCCCGTGCGTGAATCCGCCGAGGCGCTCGGGCTCACTCCCGGAGCGAAGCTGAGGCTTATTGAACTCCCCATGGCGTCGAGAGAGATTCTGGCCGGAATCAAGACATCGGCAGTCATCAATGTGGGTACGGCGACTTTGGGGGCGCTTGTCGGCGCAGGAGGCTACGGCCAGCCGATTCTTACGGGCATTCGACTGGATGATGTCGGTCTGATTCTCCAGGGCGCCATACCGGCCGCCCTGCTGGCCCTTCTCGTGCAGGGGGTCTTCGAACTGGCGGAACTGGTCGTTGTTCCAAAGGGCTTGAGGCTGAAAGCAGCAGAGTAAGAAACGATGCTCCTCAATACTCTTTTATCGGCTTCATATTGAGCACACGCCTCAGCGTGACAAGTTCCGACAAATGGAAGGCGTTGTGATCGGCAACCAGGAGTATCTCCCTGAAGATCGTATGGCTCTTCGCGTGAGGGATCGGACTGAAGAAATCTGTTTTCGGATCCTCCACGATATCCTGTACGGCTTTAAGGTCAGCGCCGATATTTTTGACTATTTTCTTCCAGACGGCCGGCGTTGCCTCATCATCGGGGCCGGGCCAGTACCCTTGAGGAAAATCAGGTGAGACGTGATCAGGATTTCTGACGAACTCGAGAATGTCCCACTGGGCAATCCGCATGTGTTCGAGCAGATGCCAGACCATGTAGTTGCCGTTGGGGACCCTGGTGTTGATATCCTTCATGGGAAAACCGGAGACGGCACGCTCGAAGCTCATGTGGGCTTCTCCGCCTCGCAGCAGGTCAAGCAATTCCTTCCGCATCACCTTGTCTTTGTTCATGGCTACCTCTCTTCACGGGGTTTCAGCCTGGTTTGTTAAGGAGAAGCTGCTAGAGCACAACGGTAGACACGGCATCCACTACGGACTCCGGCGTCCGCCAGAGTGACGGCAGAAAAGGTGGTCATTCCGGCGAAAGCCGAATCAGGTGTCACATGTAAACAGATCTCTAATTAAGTATTGTGTCTGCCGGGCGGGATTTCAAGATAAGTTGGTCGGCGCTCATGGATCTCATTTCCGTTTTGCGCGAGGCGGCGTCTCCGTCTCTGTCTTGATGAGAGTGCCGTAGACTGTCGATTCGTATACCAATGCACCCTTTTGATTCTCGATAGCGATTTCAAATTTTGCTATCCTGCTTCTATCCTGCCATTGTTTTACCACCATGTTTATCTGATCGTTGGGATAGAGCAGGCCTCTCAATTTGATATGCTCTATCATGCCGACCGGGATACCTTGAGATCGGGGTATAAGAGGCAGATCAGAAGCCGTATGGACTGATTCACAATTTTTGAGATGGCATAATCAGGATAGACGAGATAATCGGATATGTGACCGACAAAATCAGCATGGCCAGGCGCCAGAAATTTCTGGATCTTAACATCGGCCGGATACTCGGGATCATAGATTGCTTTGTCGATGACCACGTACTTCTCAGCCAATTTGAGCATTTCCCCTATCTGTTTTCTCGTCAGTTCCACCGCAGCGTCCTTCCGTGAGCCGACTCGCTCTATTCGATACCAAGAGCCGGCGCAGTACGTTTATTCTTTCACTCCCAGGTAGACTTCTCTTGCCCTGGGATCTTCGCTGATCTCCTGAGGAGTTCCTTCAACCAGAAGGTTTCCGTAATGAAGGACGCTGATCCTGCTTGCTATATTAAAGACGATGTCCATATCATGTTCCACTATAACTAGCGTGATATCCTCGCCAGGCCTCGTATGAGATCCGCAAAATAGGTCGATTCATCTGATGTCAAGCCGCAGGTGGGTTCGTCGAGCAGGAGAATCTTCGGTTGAGCCAGCCCCATGATCAATTGAATTTTCCTCTGATCACCGTAAGATAACTCACGGGCGACAGTATCTCTCTTGTCCCATAAATTCCACTTCTCCAATAAATCAGAAGCTTCCTCGCGCAAATCCTTGTACTTCCCTGGTACCTGAATATCTGAAAATGATAAGGCTTAACAGCCTGACTCGCCAGCAGAATATTATCTAATACAGTAAGATCGAGAAAGATGCTCGTCAACTGAAACGTCCGTGCCAATCCGAATTCTATGCGCCTGGAATCGGGAAGCCCGGTAATATCTCTGCCGAACAGGCGGATCTCTCCCCCATCGCACGGAAACAGACCGGCAATCAGATTGAGCAACGTTGTCTTTCCTGCGCCGTTCGGCCCGATGATGGCATGCCTCTCGCCCTTCTCGATGCTCATGGAGAGGTTCTTCACCGCCTGTAATCCGCCGAAACTCTTGCGCAGATTCTTAAGTTCTACTGCCTTCATTGGCGCTGCCTTTAAACTTGATCTTATCCAGTACGTACCCGGTCACTCCTTGCGGGAAGAACGTGACGGATATGATCAGCGCTATGCCCATAATGGTGTACCAGTACTCGGTATAGGAGCTCATCGTATTGGCTATCGTCTGGATGATAAACGTTCCCACAACCGGGCCCAGGAAGTAACGCGATCCTCCCACGATGACCATGAGCAGGATCAAACCCGACAGCTCGATCGACGCGTACGAGGTGCTGATGAAACAATCCTGGTAAACTTTCAAGAACCCTGCAAGAGCGGCAAATGTCCCGGCGATGATGTAGCACGCATATTTGTAGCGCCATATGTTATAGCCGAGCGCACGCATCCTCACTTCCTTATTGCGGATGCCCTTCAGAGCCTTTCCGAAAGGCGAGTTTCCGACGCGGTACAGGCAATAGAGACTGAGCAGCGTAAACAACAGGATAAGGTAGTAGAAATTGGCCTCGTTCCCGAAAGACCATGTATGGCCGAAAAGAGCGAGACGGGGCCGCACTATTCCGCCGAGGCCGTCGTCCCCGCCGGTCAATGACCGCCATGACCAGGCGCCCGCCCAGAACATCTGCCCGATGGCCAGAGTGATCATCAGGAAGTAGATGCCCGAGACCCGCATGGCTATCAAGCCGAATACGGCGCTCACGATCACGCCCGATACCAGTGAGGCGCCGAGACTCACCATGAAGCTCTGAATGCCTATCTTTGTGATGATGAGCGCTGTGGCGTAACCACCCACGGCGAAGAACGTCGCATGACCCAGAGAAATGTAGCCCATGTAGCCGACCAGGAGATTGAGACTCATAGCGAAAACGGAATAGATAAAGGTATCCGTTATGAGGGTGGTTGCATAAATCGGAAACAGCTTCGGGACGAGCAGAAAGACCGCCATCACCACTGCATAGCCTGCGTACCTGAGTATGTTCTGTTCTTTCCCCAGGGTAATCAATATTTCACCAGCTTTGCGCTTCCGAATAATCCCAGAGGCTTTACGATAAGAAAGAGTACCATCACTGAAAAGGTGATTACTGTTGCTGCCGAAGGGATGATAAATTTACCGAGGCTGTCCGTCAATCCAATTATCAGGCTCCCTACAAAGGCACCGCGCAGGCTTCCCATCCCGCCCACAACTACAACCATCGAAGAAGAGAGAACGAAGATTTCCCAGCTCATTCTGGGATAGACAAAGAGTATCGGGCTGCCGATCACCCCTGCAAAACCGGCGAGCAGACCGCCGAAGCAGAACACCGACGTATTGATGAGATTGATGTTAATACCGAAACCGGAAACCATCTCTTTATCGTCTACTCCGGCCCTGATGATCGCTCCCATGAGTGTTTTTTCCTGGAAGAACCAGAGAGCCAACGCTATCACAAATCCAAGCAGCATTACTACCGACCGGTAGACAGGGAAAACGATGCCTCCGATATTGATCGAGCCGGCCAGGACAGCAGGGACGGCGATCCCCATAGGGTTGCCTCCCCAGATGAATTTGCAGAGATCGGCGATGATGTAGACAATCCCGAACGTCAGGATGACCTGCTGAAGGTGATCGCTGATGCGACTGAAAAAAACACGGTCTGTGATGAGACCTATGAGTCCGCCGGTCGCCATGCCGGCCAGGATACCAACGACAAAATTGCCGGTCACCTGAACGAAATACATCCCGATATAGGCCCCGATCATGTAGAATGAGCCGTGGGCCAGGTTGATGATATTCATGACGCCGAACATCAGCTCCAGGCCCGCTGCCAGGAGGAATAGAAGCATGGCGAACGATCTATCTCCGTTCAATACCACGGCCAATGATGTAGCTCTTGTTCATTGCGTTCCTGCTCCCCATCATCTCATCGTCTGCCGACGCCGAGATATTTTCCCTTGATCTCTTCATTGTTGGCGAGATCCTGCGGCTTCGATTCGTAAACAATCGCTCCTTTGCTCATCACGTAGATATAATCGGCCAGGTCAAGGACCATCTGGTAGTTCTGCTCCACCAGCAGGATCGATGTCTTTGTTTCATCCTTCAGCTTACGTATGACGTTCTTTATTTCCCGGACGAGCAGGGGGGCGAGTCCTTCCGTTGGCTCGTCCATAAGGAGGAGTACCGGATTGGCCATCAATGCCCGGGCGATTGCCAGCATCTGCATCTCGCCGCCGCTGAGAGAACCCGCACACATATCCCGGCGCTGATCGAGCACCGGGAAAAGAGCGAAAATCTTTTCATGGTTCCACCCGTCCGGCGTTTCCCTCGATCTGTACGCGGCCAGGTCGAGATTCTCCTTTACGCTCAGAGAGGTGAACAGACGCCGTCCCTGGGGAACCAGTGCTATGCCCATGCGGGTGATCGTATGTGCCGCAAGACCGGCAATATCGATTCCATTAAAATCGATGGAGCCTCTTCGGGCCGGCTGAAGCCGATGATCGAACGCAAAGTAGTAGTCTTTCCAACACCGTTCCTGCCGGAAAGCGCTATGACCGAGTGTTCGGGCACATGGAAAGAGACACCATGAAGAATGTGACTCTTCCCGTAGAAGGTGTGAACGTTCTTTATCGTTATCATTCAACTTATAAATCTTATTGGGGCATCCAATTCTGATAAATATTCGGATAGGTTTCCTTCACCACGTTCTCGTTGCCGTCTACCTTTTCTACTTTTCTCAAATAGTAATCCTGAATAGGGTTGTGATTCTTTCCGAATCTGAATTTTCCCCTCGTCGACTTGAAGTCGAGTTTTTCTATGGCAGCCGACAGTTTGTCTATATCTTCATCGTTTCCGTTGACCGCCTGAAGCCCCAGTACGAGCACCTTTCCGGCCATGTGGCCTGCTTCGGCAGCGTAGCTCACATCAACATTGTACTTCTCGTTGAAGGCTTTCTTGTTGAACTGCTTCATCTCCGGTATGTTCGAACTCTCGCAATAAAAATAGGTCGATTCAACACCTTCGGCGGCTTCGCCGAGAGTCTTCAAATAAGGCAGATCGATGGCTGCGCCGTGGACAATAAGCGGCACGCGTTTTTTCAGCCCGTACTCGTAATACTGCTTGATGAACCGGGGAGCATGTCCTCACCGAAAGAGAATGCAAACGTCACGTCGGCATTCGAATCGAATTTCATCAGATAGGGTGCCATGTCGATCGAGCCCAGAGGAATCTTGATCTCCTGTATTACTTTCCCGCCCATCTTCTCGAAGACGCCTTTGAATCCGGCAATTTCATCATAACCTGCAACAAAGTCCGGGACTACGACCACAGCTTTGCGATATCCCTTTTTGTAGGCGGCGTAACCTGCAACATTCGATATCTGCTTGCAGAAAGGATACCCGGAACCAGTTGCTGGTAAAATTCGCCTCGTCGTTCAATTTGTCCGTTGTTCCCATGAGGGCGATATCCAATATTTTATTCTCACGGATGAAGGGATAATCGCCAGGCAGGCGGCTGTCGCCGACGGGCCTATCACCAGCTTGATCTTATCGTTATAAAAGAGCTTCTTGATCTTCTGCACGGCCACGGTAGGATTGTAGGCGTAATCTACCGTAACCAGTTCGATCTTGCGCCCCGCGATGTTCCATTTGACTTCTTCGAAGGCCAGATTGACCCACGTGGTACTTGTTCCCGTCCTCCACGGCAAAACCGGTCAGCGGGACCATTAAGCCGACCTTTATCGGGCCCGTGGAAGCCGCACCGGCGAGACCCAACCAGCCCGCGATGAGTCCGGTTACAAGGAGAAGAACCATCGGCCAGCTACGTTTAAAGATATCTGTTCTCATCATGACACTGTCCCCCTTATCTTTTATTGATCTATTCATACGCTTTCTTCTCTGTCCCTATTGATGCCATCAGCGGCCGTGTTTTCGCGGAATCCAGAACTCTCTGCCGGATCTCAGCAGGTAGGAATCTGAAAAGGAGATTTTTTTGGGTACATTCTGTGGCGCCCAGTCCATTGGCCACGTGCAGTCAAAATAGGTTTTCGCTCCGACCCGATACTTCTGCTCGTACTCGTTCGCCCAGGGCATGAATACCGTCGAGACCTGCTGGTCCAGCTTGATGATCCCTCTGCCGATGGCACTTGGTGACCATGGCGTGAAAGACTTTTTTGTCACGTCGAAAGGGGATCTACGTCATCGTTGACGACGACAAGGTAGGGGATGGTGCGTCCCTTTTGCGTGCCCCAGATCGACGTGAGCTATCTCCGTCGCCATGTTGGCTGAAGTTAGCTTGAGCTCCGCGACCGCGACGAGAACTCCGGAGAGTTCCGCGGGCAACGAGACCGCCGGTGACGGGCAGCCCTCTTGCCCTTAAGACTTCCAGAAACATTCCTGCCCATGAGATGGACATATTGACGGGGGATTGGGCTAAAGGCATGCCTACACAGGTCATGGTAAATATGGGATTGTTCCTGTAGGTAACCGCTTTCACATGAATGACAGGCCTCGGCAGCACGTGGGCGGCTGAGTAGCCGGTATATTCGCCGAAAGGGCCTTCATCCATTCGTTCAAACGGTTTGATCTCGCCTTCGATCACTATCTCGGCAGAGGCAGGCACCATCAAATCGATGGTCTCGCATTTCGTTACTTCAACGGGCTCGCCGCGTATCCCGCCGGCCACATCCCCCTCGAAGACACCGAAAGGCGTTGGGCTGACAGCACAAAACTGCGACACAGGTTCTGCGCCCATGACAATGGCTATCTCCAGTGACTTGCCGGCTGCTTCACATTTCTGGTACATCGAGCCGAGATGCGTATGCGGGCCGGCCTCTATGCCCATCGTATTTTTGCTATGCAGCATGTGCCGGTATTCGCCCCAGTTAACCCAGCCGGTGTCCGGATCTTTGCTGATATCTATATGCCACGTGCCGATGAAGCGTCCACCATCGCCGTCATGCACCATGGGGACGGGAAATGTAAGCAGATCGACCTTGTCTCCTGTCTGTATATTCTCCTTGCACGGACCTCCGTTCACGATCCGGGGCTTGATTAACTGCTGCTTTCTTCTCAGATATTCCTCTATCAGTTCCTTAGCAGAGGTATTGGCATTCACGTCCATTGCAATTGCGGTGCGTCGATGATTTCCCAACGCCTCACCGAAGAGGCGATATCCCTCCCGATAACCTTTTACTTTCTGCATGAAGGGCGCCGGCAGATTCATCTCGTTGGATCTTCGGATCATGGCTCCTGCTTCAAGGTTCCAATCTATCTCTTCTTCGATCCGTACCGCCTCGCCCTCTCTTCTCGAGCCTGGCGATAAATTCTCTTATGTCACGGAAAGGCATTCTCATTTCCCCCTTGTCTTTAGCTACGCCCGCTTCGCTCGGAAGACCGCACAGAGCGCTCGGACGATCGCTTCGCTAGGACGACCGTCGCGCCGTTGGCGTGACCAGGACGCCACTGCAACGATCGGGCGATGTCCTCGTTCATGATTCTCTCGTCCATCGTCCGAGCGGAGCGGTCATCCTCGTCCCTCGGTCTTTATATTTCCCCCATATCCGCCATGATGCTTCCTTTTGTCTTCTTCAAGAAAATCAAAGGGCTGAGGAGAGAGATTATACCCACGCACATCAGCACAGCAGCGACCGGACGCGTAAAAAAGATCGCAAAGCTGCCGTGCGAAATGAGAAGTGATTGTCGCAGCGATTTTTCCATTATGGGTCCCAAGACCAGAGCCAGTAGGAATGGCACTGCTTCAAAGCCGGCTCTTCGCATGATCAGTCCGAGAACGCCGAATATGAGCATGATAAAGATCTCTATGACGTTGCCGTTAAGGCTGTACACACCGATCACGCACAGGAGGAGTATGATGGGGTAGAGATATACATAAGGGATACGCAAGACCCTGACCCACATCCCGATCAGGGGAAGATTGAGCACGAGAAGCATCACATTTCCAACGTACATGCTTGCGATAACACCCCAAAAGAGATCGGGATAGTTTCTGATGAATAACGGACCGGGTGAAATGCCGTGGACCATGAGGGCTCCCATGAAGAGCGCCATGGTGATATTGGCAGGCAAGCCAAGGGAAAGCAGCGGTATGAAAGCCGCGGAAGCCGCGGCATTATTGGCTGATTCCGGCCCTGCTACCCCCTCGATCACGCCGGTACCGAACTTCTCAGGATAGCGGGATAGCTTTTTTTCCGCTGCATAAGAGGCGAACGTAGAAATGGTAACGCTTGGGCCGGGCAGGAGGCCCACAAAAAATCCTATCACCGTGCCGCGGATAATTGGCCAGAAACTCGCTTTCCAATCCTTCAGGGTTGGGAAGGAGTCCTTTGATTTTCTTCTCATACACACTCGTCTCGAGAGGCTGCCCCACGTTGGACAGTATCTCTGCGACGCCGAAAAGACCCATGGAGACCACCACCATGCCGAGTCCATCCATCAAGGTAAAGCTGCCGTAAGAGAAGCGTGCTACTCCGGAGACTGGGTCCATGCCAATGCAACCGGCGAATAAACCGAGAACCGCCATGATCAATCCTTTGAGAATTGATCCCCGCGAAAGATAGGTAACAAAAGCCAATGCCATGAAGGTAAGGGCAAAAAATTCCGGAGGACCGAAGCTCAGGGCTGCCCTACCGAGAACGGGCGCGAAGAGCATGAGACCGATCACGCCGAGAGTGCCGGCAATAAATGATCCGAATGCAACGATGCCCAGCGCAGGCCCGGCCCTGCCTTGGCGCGCCATCTGGTGGCCATCCAGGCAAGTAATGATGGATGCGACTTCACCGGGTATGCTGACCAGGATTGACGTGGTGGATCCTCCATACATAGAGCCGTAAAAGATCCCCGCGAGCATGATAATTCCGGTGACCGGCTGCAGCTTGAAAGTCAGGGGCATGAGGAGCGCCATCGCTGCTATCGAGCCGAGGCCCGGAAGCACACCAACGAGCGTTCCGAAGAGTACACCAAGGAAGCAGAACAGTAGATTGACAGGAGCCAGAGCGACAGCAAAACCGAGGCCTATGTTCGCTAGCGTATCCATATCGCGGGCCTGCCTACCAACCGAGTATACCCTTGGGCAATGGCGAATCCAAAAGTGAACCAAGCATGAGATACGAGATGAGCGAACTCAGAGAGGCGACGGTGAAAACCATCCACCACTTTTGCTTTTCAATCACACCCAGCAAGAAAACGAGAAAGGCGAAGGTGCTGATGACATATCCCAGCCGTTCAAAGAAAACGGCCAGACCCAGAAGGCCGAGTACCGATCCGATCCTCTTCAGATTCCACATACCGGGCCCTTTTTCAGAAAGTACGCTTTCCTTCTTTCCTCCGATAGATCTTGCCAACAGGACCAGCGACAGGACAAATAGGAGAATCGCGAGAACAACCGGCAAAAGGCCTTCTTTCGGCAGATTCAGGGAGCCGATGTCCAGCCTCCTCACTTCAAACAGCATTACAAGAGAGAGGATCAATAAAATAATGCTGCTCGCAAGATCGACTCTCTTCATATACTCTTCCTACGCTTTGTGCCGCAAATACGTGCGCCTCTATTTTTGAACCAGCTTGACTTCCTTGGCCACTTCCAGCCATTTCTGCTGTTCGTCGTTCAAAAATTTTGTTGTCTCATCAATCCCAAGATTTTCAACCATCCAGCCCTGGCTTGCGAGGATCTCGACAATTTTCTTATCTTTCAAAGCTTCTGCAAACGCTTTCTCTATCTTTGCTGCAACCGGCTGTGGTGTCTTCGCGGGCACAAAATAGCCGAACCAGCTCGACAGCTACCAGTTTTGGAAAACCTTTCTCAGTCATCGTAGGCACGTCAGGAAAGTCTGGGGAGACGCTTCTTGCTCATTGTGGCCAACGGCCTCACTGAACCGGCTTTAAGCAAGGCGTGAGCCTCCCCCACCGCGTTGGTAATAAGATCGATATGGCCGCCCAATATCGCTGTAAGCATCGGGCCCGTCCCATCCATGGGGATGCAGGTAATATCCGTATGGGTTGTCATCTTAAAGAGTTCGCCTGCCAGATGGTTCATGGAACCGTAGCCGGTGATCCCATAGGTCAGCTTGCCAGGATTCTTCTTCGCTCCTGCGATAAGCTCTTCGACCGTGTTCCACGGGGCCTCTTTTTTCACACCGATGAAATTCGGAGAAATAACCGCCAGACTGACGGGCGTGAAATCTTTGAGCGTGAATGCAACGTTTTTTGTCACGAACTGCGCCAGTATGAGGGTAGGGGATCCGGCGAGAATCGTATAGCCGTCGGCCGGAGCCGCTGCTACGGCCTGTATGCCGATTACGCTGCCGCCTCCGGCCTTATTGACCACAACCACCGACTGCTTCAAGATGGATGACAGCTTGTTGCCGAGAAGCCGTGCTGTGCTGTCCACACTTCCTCCGGGCGGAAAGGGGCAGATGATCTGAATCGTTTTTGCGGGATACTCAGCGGCTGCAGATAGATTGACGCCAATCGCCGACATGAGCACAACGGCGAGACACAGTGCAAGGCTGCAAAGCCGTACCCTTTTCTGATTACTTGATCTTCCCTGCATTTTCTTACCCTCCCTTGTTACAAGACCACAGTTTGCAATCCGACAATAGATGGTCCATTGTGAACTTTTACGATCTACTTTTGAGCGCATTCACTATCTTCTCTTTGGTGATCGGTAAATCTTTGATCCTGACTCCGCACGCCTGGTAAATAGCATCTGCAATCGCAGGAGCAACAGCCAAAAGCGAGCCCTCTCCTAAACCCTTCGCACCGTATGGGCCCTCCCGATGGAGAACCGGTGCTAACAATGAGACAACGTTTTCTCTCATGGGCAGGTCGATACTGGTCGGGATCTTGTAATCGAGAAAGGAGGCGTTCTTTATCGAGCCTCTGTCAAAGAGAATCTCCTCGAATAAGGCGCCGCCAAGGCCCATGCCCACGCCGCCCTCCATCTGGCCCTCGCAGAGCTTCGGATTGATCGGCTGGCCCATGTCGAAACATGACCCTATTCTCGTTATCCTGACTTCTCCGGTTTCGATATTCACCTGCACTTCCACCGCGGTGGCGCCATGGCAATAGTAGGCTACCGGTCTGGGCCCTTGTCCTGTATCGGGATCTTCCTGGTTCCGGGGGCCGCTGAAGATGCCTCTTCCCACGATCTCCCCGCCTCCCGGCAGGAAACCCTTGGGCGAAAACAGTTCCGCGATTCTGATTGTCTTATCGCCCTGGCAATAGACTACGCCGTCTTTGACTTCCAACGAATCGACAGGGAGTTCCAGCTTTTTCGAAGCGAGCTGCAGGATCTGCTTCTTGGCGTCGCTGCATGCGAGAATACAGGCGTTTCCTGCGTGAAACGTGATGCGGCTTGATACGGTTGCCTCTTCATACGGCGTGATTGCCGTATCACAGAATACGATTTTCACCTTATCCATTGACGTTGCGAATTCCTGGGCGGCAATCTGAGCAAGCACCGTGTTGCATCCCTGGCCGACTTCGTTAGCGCTGTGACGGACCTCTAGCGTGCTGTCAGGATGCACCTTTACAAAGACGTTTGAATCGGTGTCGGTCATCGTATACTTGTTGCATAGAGCAATACCCTTACCCATGCGCCAGGCGCCTTTCTCCTGAGATGCAGTTCCTTCTGCGCCGAGCCACTCGCTAACCTGATCCAGACATTCGCGCGCTCCGATGCTGTGCGTAACCATTCCGCACGAGTCTATGGCTCCTTCCTGAAGAAGGTTCTTTCTTCTCATCTCCACGGGGTCCATGCCCAATTTCTCGGCTATCATATTCATTTGCGATTCTATAGCCCATACCACTTCCGTTGAGCCGAAACCCCTGTATGGCCCGGTTGGCGGATTATTGGTCGCCACCGCATAGGAATCCAATTTGAAATGTGCGACTTTATACGTACCGATCGCTCCGAACGCCGCATTCTTAGCGACGAGAGCGGTAGTGCCACTGTAGCCTCCCGCATTGAGAATCAGACGCATCTGTCTCGCCAGTAAGGTTCCGTTTTTTCTCACCCCGTCTTTAATGTGGACGGTCATGGCTTCCCTGTTGTTACCATCAAGAAAGACTTCATCGCGATTCAACACAAGCTTGACAGGCTTTCTTGATTTAAGGGCGAGAAGAGCCGCGATACCCGGCACTACCAGAGCACCTTTTCCGCCGAATGCCCCTCCAACGTAAAGCGATATAACCCTCAGCTTTGAGGAGGGGAGGCCGAGGAGCCGGCAGAGGTTCAGCTTGAACGCATATATCTGGTGAGTCGAAACCCAGATGGTAAGACTTCCGTCAGACTCGACCTGCGCGATTGCATTGTGCGGTTCTATCGCCGCATGCTGTGCTGAAGGCATGAAAAAGCTGTTCTCAATCACCACGTCGGCTTCACGGAAACCTTTTTCAACATCGCCCTGGAGAAATTGCCGGTGTACATAGACATTGTGCAAATCAGGCTCAAAACGATAGAGGGGGAAAGGAATCGGAGCCAGAGCGTAGCTCCGCATGTCAGGATGGATGATGACTGATGGGTTAGGCTTCATGGCCTCTTCGGCGTCAAACACTGCAGGCAGTTCTTCGTACTCGACGTCTATCAACTCCAGGGCCTCTTCCGCAGCTTCTATCGTATCCGCTGCGACAGCGGCTACAGGCTCTCCCGGAAAACGGACCCTGTCACCGGGCAAAATGGACCGGTCCCGGATAAAACCTATCTTCTCCTTTGATACGTCCTTGCCCGTTATAACCGCCTTCACCCCTTTTGCTTTTTCCGCCCGTGCAGTATCTATGTGAACTATCCGCGCATGGGCATGCGGGCTCCTCAAGATCTTTACGTGGAGCATGCCGGGCAGATTGAGATCTACGCTGTACTGAGCCTTTCCAGTCACTTTCTCCAACGCATCCATTCGTAATGCGTCTTTTCCTATCATCGAAGACTCGTTCATCTCAGTCCTCTTATTCATCGAGTTCGCAGCGACTCGGCCGCAGCCAGAACCGCTTCCACAATCTTTATATATCCGGTACACCGGCACAGATTGCCTGATATGGCTTGCCTGACATCTTCCTCAGACGCATGTGGATTCTTGTCGAGAAGTGCTTTGGCTGAAAGGATCATGCCCGGGGTGCAAAAGCCGCACTGGACTGCAAAATGGTCGATGAAGGCACGCTGCAGAGGATGGAGTTCGCCGTCTTTGCTCAAACCTTCTATCGTCAGAACTTCCCTGTCACGGACTTCGACCGCGAGTGTCAGGCAGGAGGCAACAGGCTTTCCGTCCAGCAGCACAGTGCAGGCGCCGCAGTCGCCGACACTGCATCCTTCCTTGGTTCCGGTCAGGCCGAGATCTTCCCTGAGAACATGAAGGAGCGTTGTTGTGGGTTCAACAGCAACTTCGGCTACCTCTCCATTTATTGTAAGTTGTATCAGTCTCTTCACGCTCAACTCCACTCCCTCTCTCGGGATGGTTCGAGATGATCGATTCCCTTAACTGGCCTTTGCTAAGGCGAGCGCCTGGCTCAGCGCCTGATGGGTGAGGACTCTTACCATCTCCGTCCTGTAGCCCGCCGAGCTCCGTACGTCGGAAATAGGTCTCGCCTCTTTCGCGCTTAACAAAGCCGCTTCATCTATCAGTTTATCTTCCGGCTTTTCGCCTTTCAGTACCGCTTCAGCTTGACGCGCCCGAAGCGGCGTTGGCGCGACCGCAGCCAGTACAATCTTAACGTCGTTAAAAGCCCCGGTCGTGGGATCAAGAGTGATGAGAGCGGCAACGCCGACCGCCGCAATATCCTTTGCCGTTCTCGCCGGAAGCCTTGCGTAAACGGCACCGGTGTGAGGAGGTGCGATTGGTACCCTGATCTCTGAAAGTACTTCCCCGGCCTTGAGACAATTCTCTCCGGGTCCGATAAACATCTTCTCCAAAGGCAACGTCCGCTCGCCCTGCGGCCCTGCAATGGTAACAGAGGCGCTATACGTCATCAGGGGAGGGGCGGAATCGGCCGAAGGGGCAGCGTTGCACACATTGCCGCCAACGGTCCCCATGTTCCTGATCTGTGGCGTGCCCACTTTGGAACAGGCGTAAGCCACGCTCTTGAATCTCTCGCTTATTACCGGCATATCCACTATGTCCTGGTGGGTAGCCATGGCCCCAATCCGTAAACCCTCATCGTCGCTGAATGTGATCCTGCCCAGCTCAGGTAGATCGCGGAGACTGACCAGATAGCGTGGCGCAACTCTTCTGTATTTCATATAAATGAGCAAGTCGGTTCCACCAGCCACAATTTTTGCTTCTCCCTCATGTTCCTTGAGAAAAGAAGAGGCCGCATTCAGGCTCTGCGGAGAATAATATTCGAACTTCGGCAGACTCTTCAGATAAAGCATTGTTTCTGATCCTCTCTAGAACTCACGCACCCCGCGCGACGACACTCTGCCAGTCATTAACTACAAAATAATAAAGAAGGTAGAGGTAACAACTAGCCCTTTTGTTACTTTTTCTCTTTACCTTTGTTTTTGTATTTACCTCTACCTGCTTTTGTACTTACCTGTGCTTTAAACTACACGTAGCTTCCGTCCTTTACCCATGCGATGAGCGCGGCAAGGCCCTTCTCCAGATCATATTCCGGTTTGTAGCCGAACTCTTCTTCGATACGCGCATTATCAAGGCAGGCATCTATATCGAACGATGTCTTTGTGATTGTGGAGACACCGGTTGTAAGCTCGATCTTTGTTCCCGGTACGATCTTCTCGATTGTACGGGCCACTTCACCGAGAGTGTGGTGCCGGCCGAGACCGATGTTATAAAGGTCGTACTTCGGCTTTGCAGCGCAATGGATCAAACCATGGGCGCGGGCGCAGTCGCGCACGTAAATAAAGTCGTGTCCCTCGTTCGCATTCACGTCGTTGAACACGGTGGGCTGTCCTTTTACCACAGCGGTCGCCATGCGCAGGATCGGGTTTCTTCCCGCTGTGTAGAGCGGTCCGTAAATGCGCGAAGGCCTCGTGATCACGATGTCCATCTTGTATTCTTTCTGATAGATGAAGCAGAGGAGTTCAGCCATCTTCTTGGTGGCTGGTATGTAACGGTCTGAGCGTGCCCAGAAAAACTCCTCCTCCTTCAGAGGTGTAGTGCCTTTACGTCCCTGGTTCACGCCTTCGGAACTGACGAAAGTGACGCGTCCCGCGTCCATAAGGCGAGCAGCCTCAAGTATGTTTGCCGTTCCCGTCACGTTCACATCCATGGCCTGGAAAAGGCTGCCCCGGCCCTCATAGATCGATGCGCAGTGTATGATGCTCTTCACCTTGTATTTCTTGATTGCATCGCATATCGTGGTTATTGACGTTACATCCATGGGTGCAATCTGTAGGCCCTTTCCGATGTGAGGAGCGAGTATTGTCGGTACTTCAACGTTCCGGTTGCGGGTCAGAAGCACCTGTTCTCCCTTATCAAGCAGATATTTTCCGAGGTTCCCGCCAAGAAAACCGAGACCACCTGTGATGAGTATCATTTGGATCCTCCTCGTTCTTGCTCAGATGTTATCAAGCCTATAGAAAAATGTATTTCATCGCAGATAAGAGCGGATAAAAGCCTTGATGAACGCTGATGAATTATCTTTGACCGCCTGTGTGATAAGACGGCACAGACGGTCAACCCTAGCACCTCCGGTGGGGTGAGAGGGCTGCGCGGAGCGCTGAACTGTGGATAGCATTGACGTTGTATCACAATGCTGCCCACCGGCATACGCATCTGCGTTCATCTCTCTTCTCTTATCAGCGTACATCTGCGATAAAATTCTATCCTCATTTCAGCGCGGTGTGGTTCAACGGTTCGTTGCCCTTCTCCGTCACGAGGTACGTGTCGCCGATGAAAACGCCATCGCCGTTCTTGTCCATAACGCACGGATGGATCACAATCGTCATGCCCGACTGCAGCACAGTATCGTCCTGCGGGACAATGGCAGGCGGCTCGTCCAGATCGTGACCCATCGAATGACCGCCACGATACGGATAGGAGAAGCCGGCCTTCTCTGTATACTGCTTCATGGCATTAGCCACATCAGACGCCTTATTGCCGGGCTTGAGCAGAGCCACGCCTTTCTGAATGGCTGCCACGCCGACATCCAGAAACTCTTTCATCTTTGCAGTGGGCTCCTCCAAAGGAGTCACCACGGTCAACTGCGTATAAAAGCCTTCGTAACGAGGCGTCAACTCAACGATCAGGCTTTCGCCTTTCTCGATGACCCTTCCTGAAGGCGCGAGAAAAGGCGCCACCGGATACTTACCTGTTCCGATCAGGTTGAATGCTGTCTCCACTCCCTGCTTGCGCATGTAATAGTCCATCTCAGCGTAGATATCGAATTCGCTCATGCCTATCTTTGCGACCTCTTTGATTCTCTTGTAGAGGCCGTCGGTGATGCGCGCGCACTCCCGCGATATAGCCTGCTCTTCGGCGCTCTTGACCATGCGCAGATCGAAAATCTCTTTATTTGCATTGACGAAGGTGGCTGAAGATAGTTCCTTCTTCAGGTATTCGTATATGGTGAAGGAGATGTTCTCCACGCCAACGAGCCCTATCTTCTTGCCGTTATAATCCAATTCTTTGATGCGTTTGACGATGTCTGCGGGATAGTTGGAGCTCTGCCTTGCGTCGCTGATCCAGCGCTGAGCAGCAACCCTCTCCTGAATCCCGCTGAAGACAAAGACCGTAGGTGCGCCGTCACGCGGAAAAACCACATACGAATAGCCGAAATGCGGCGGGTAATTAGAAAAATAGCGTACGTGGCCGGTCCACATGGCATTGGAGGCCACGACAAGAATTGAGAGGTCTTTCTCTTCCATCATTTTCCTGATTGCCTTGTGGCGACGATCCCGTTCCTGGCCTGTAAGTTTCATCTCTTCTCCTTGGTAGACGGTTTCTTTGGTCTATCCGGTTTCTTTAGTTTCTCTGGTTATGTTGGATCCTGGCCTGCCGTGGGTGTCTCGCGCGGCGCCTCGTCCTTGCGCTCACTTCTTCGGGACGAGCGCGAGGGCTCTGAACGGCGAAGCGCTTGAGTTGAGCATCATCAATGGTGTGCAGACGAAGGTGAACATCCTGTCCCTGGGCAATTTGTCAAGATTGGCAAGATTCTCGATGTGGTAGCAGACCCGTCTGCGCATGAGCATGTGGGTTGCGCGGTCCTTGGCGTGGTCCACCGTCGATGCATCGACGCCGAAAACGAGGATGCCGCGGTCGAGCATCCACTCCACGGCCTCAACCGGTACCTCCAGGTATTTGCCCATGTATTCGTCCGTCTCGTAATACTCGCCAGCACCCGTCTTGAAAAGGATATATTTCAAGTCGCGCGGGTTGACATTGATCTTCTTAAGGTTCGCTTCGATTTCGGCTGAGGTGACCGTCTCGGCATTCTTCTTGTGAGAGTAATCCTGCATCACGGCGTTACCCACCATGTTATCAACCGGCATTTTGTCGATGCTGCTGCCTTCCGGATTGAAGTGGAGAGGCGAGTCGATGTGCGTGCCGGCGTGGTCACACATGACAAGAATATTAGTTTGCGACGAGATATTGCCGGGACGAATGGTGTCCTTGTGGCCGAGAAACACGCCGAGGTACGTTTTTGATATCGCCGGGAACACCGGCATTTTCGTATGGATCGGTCTGGACAGGTCGATCACGTCGTAATTGGACTGCATGAAAACCTCCTCTGGAAATAGATTGATTCTATCTTGTGTCACCCGGTTTGTGGCAATCCGGGGAAATACCGGTCCGCCTTACTTTCCCGATCCCGCCCGTTTCCACACGTCGCCCTTTTCTCCGAGCATCGCCAAACTGCTTTCCACCTCGACGATATGCTGGTGCATCTCTGCCGAGGCACGTTTGCCATCCTTGTTCAGGATCGCCTTATAGATGCGCTTATGCGCTTCGAGGACTGCATTCGAAAAACCGGCATCAGGCTTCAGAAAGCTCTTCACATCTGCCATCAGACTCTCCACGAAATCAACGATGAGGACGAGGATAGGATTATCCCCGGCCTCAGCTATAATTCTGTGAAAGCGAAGATCGTATGTGCTCATCTGCTCCGGTCCCGACTGTTCCGCCAATCCTTTGGCGGAGACGTCGATCGATTCTTTCAATTGTTTCAGGACGTGTGGCGTTGGACATTCCGCTGCTCGAGCGGCCGTATAGGGCTCAATTACCCTTCGGACCTCTGAAAGCTCGTCTAGCGAAAGGTTCTTGAAGTAGAGAAAATTTGCAAGAATGTCCTTTGCAATTTCCGTGTCTACCTCTCTAATCTGGGCACCCCCGCCCGTTCCCTGACGGATGCCTATGAGCCCGAGGTATTCGAGAGCCCTCAGCGCTTCCCTGAGCGTCTGCTTGCTCACATGAAACTGTTCCATCAAGACATTTTCGGGAGGCAGCTTATCGCCCGGAGCGAGCTTGCCTTCGAAAACCTGATTTCTGATCTGGGAAACTATCTGCTGCGATGCCTTGTTGACCCTCACTGCGTTGAACATGTTCACCTTTTGTTTAGGTCAGGAGACTTGATATGTTGCAATTATCATAATGTTTCGAATAGTTGTCAAGACAAAAATCCCGTCGCGATCTTACAGCCTTACGCCGAAGGTCTTAGTACATCCTTCCGAGTAGAAATGGCCACAGGACTGATTGATTCAGGCTATCCGGTCTCATAGACTTGTGATTCACATAAATAGAGGAGGATGAGATGACAAAAAAATACGGTTTGTGGATGCTCGCGGTCTTCTTGCTCTCGACCTGGGTACTCAGTTCTTTGGCCTTCGGAGATGAGTACGAGCTGAGTAAAATTCGAATGTCTATCCAGGCAAAAGGCAGCCGGTGGACCGCAAGAGAAACGTCGGTGTCGGCGCTGTCGTTTGCGGAAAAACAAAGGCTCGTCGGACTGAATCTGCCCACCAGCCACGTGGGAGAGCGCCTCTATCAAGGCACACACATGATGGCTCCGGGTTCACTTCCAGCGCAAGTTGACTGGCGAAATAAGAATGGCGCCAGTTATGTAACGTCCGTGAAAAACCAGGGGGCGTGCGGCAGTTGCTGGGACTTTGCCACAACCGCTGCGCTCGAATCGTACACGCTGATCCACAAGAATGCGCCGAATACGGACCTGAATCTGTCCGAGCAGGTACTCCTTTCCTGCAGCGGTGCAGGCAACTGTATGACGGGCGGATGGATCGATCAGGCGTCCGATTTCTTGAGGGACACGGGCCTGCCGCTGGAGTCTTGCAATACCTATAAAGCCAAAGATGACCCGTGCGCATATTCCTGTCAGGACTGGAAAACGTCTACCTATAAGCTTGACCAGTGGAAATGGGTAGCTGAAACATCACCTGTCATCGATGACATCAAGAATGCCTTGAACACATATGGCCCCCTGGTAACAACCATGACCGTGTATAACGATTTCTTCTACTACGGAGGCGGGATATACGATTACGGCGATGGGAACTGGGTCGGCTACCATGCGGTCCTGATCGTTGGCTATGACGATCCCGGCCAGTACTTCATCGTGAAAAACAGCTGGGGACCGGGATGGGGAGAAAATGGTTTTATCAGGATGGCGTATTCCACGCTGCTTAGTCAGGTTGGCTTCGGACGCGACACCATTGCCTACATCAGTTCCTCTCCGGGTCCGGTCTGCGCCTATTCGATCAATCCGACGAGCACGTCGCTCGATTACCAGGGAGGCTCCGGCCAGGTCCTGGTGACCGCAGCAAGCGGCTGCAGCTGGAATGCCTCAAGCACTGTCCCGTGGGTAACTATCAATGCAGGCGTCAGCGGTTCGGGCAATGGTATGGTCGCCTATATGGTCGCCTATAATGGGACGGGGAGCCAGAGGAGCGGGACCATTACCATAGCCGGACAGACATTCACGGTCACGCAACGTGCAATACCGCAGAACGTGACGCTGTCAGTGGCCAAGAGCGGCTCGGGCATCGGTACCGTAACGTCGAACCCCGGCGGCGTGAGCTGCGGTGCTACCTGCACTGCGAGCTTTCTACAGGGCACATTAGTGACGCTCACCGCCACGCCCGATTCCGGCTCAACGTTTGCGGGCTGGTCTGGTTGTACGCCCAGCTTTGCGTCCGGCATCTGTACCGTGACCATGGATACCGCGAAGTCCGTCTATGCTACGTTCAACCCTCCCCCGGGGCCGCGGATCACCTCCATCATAGACGGCACGACGTACAATTCGACGATCAGCCCGAACACCACCATCACGATCTTCGGCTCCGGTTTCTCAACCGGGGGCAACACCGTCCAGCTCCAGCGCGCAGGGTACACGGATGTGTGGCTCTATAACGGCGACGGTCACTACTTCTGGGATTACAACGGAACGCAGATAAACGCAAGCCTCGACGGAAGGGCAGCGGTAGGCACGTGGAACGTGATCGTCCGAAATTCATCGGGTGCGCCTTCGAGTCCTTACATCCTGACAATCCAGAACAACGTGACTCCCCAGATTTCGGCGGTCGTCGATGGGAGCACTTACAGCAGCACCATCAAGCCGAACACGACCATCGTGGTTTTCGGCTCCAACTTCTCAGCCGGAGGCAATAAAATAAGGCTCCAGCGGTCAGGCTACACGGATGTGTGGCTCTACAACGGCGACGGCCACTACTTCTGGGATTACAACGGGACGCAGATAAACGCAAGCCTCGACAACAGGGCCGCAGCCGGCACATGGAGTCTCACGGTGCAGAACGCGTCGAACGCGACCTCGAACCCTTACAGCATCAACATTCAGAGCAACGCGCAAAGCAATGCCTTCTGGTGCTACAGTGCATCCTATCCTTACTACGGATACCAGAATTGGCTCTGCAACGCGGCGTACAACCCGACGTACTGCTACACCGCCAGCTGGCAGTGGACGTCCTGCCCGTGGTGAAAAGGGCGTTTAAACGTTTAGGGAGCAAGATAGTAAAGATTGCGATTGCAGGGACGCCTTTGGAAGCTCGCTTGGTGAAGCGACTACGAAGAGCGTCCCTGAGTCGTTAGTGTTTCGCGCGTCGTGTTCCTTATCCGCTGAACCTCAAGACAAAAGCAAAGAAACCGTAAGAAAATAGTCGGCCGCTCATCGGAGGCGCAACAAGCGCGACCCGCAGAGAACGATGTGGCGCCTGCCGGAACACTATTTCCTTCGCTTCTCCGGCTGCGCGCGGTTACCCACGTACGACTCGGCTGCACTCAATCCGGACGCCCACCCAAAGGGTGCCCGTTCGTCCGGATTGTCCTTCGGAACGTGCTGTCCTCGTCGAGTGGGTGCCCAACCGTGCCACGTCGTCACACCCGCAAGCGGGTCACCCGGAAAAGTTACTTCCGGCAGGAACAGAGAACCACCATACTTCCCTGGCGGAGACCTTTCCTGAGCGGAGCACCTAGCGAGCGAAGGAATGGTTGGAGCCAGGGTGGGTTTTGACGCAACCCATGGGTGGGATAGGGGGACCCGAGCTTCCGCGAACCGGAATGGCTATGGGGTATCAGGCCCCCTTCGGCAACAGGCCCGTTACGGGCCATTGAGGACGATGAGACGGTCAACCATTCTCTGGTCCTCATGGACCGTCTTATCCACGGAAAGAAGCCGGAATTCATACGTGGAATAACTGCTGAGCGTCTGGACTGACGTGTCCTGTTTGAAATTCTGATCCTGCGCGCCTTCGACGGTTCCCAGTATCCAGCCTGCTTCCTGGTTTCCGTCGGGCAGTACCCACAGTTCGAGTCTGCGCGTGGGATATAACTCACGACCGTACCAGGTAACATTTATTCTCCCATAGGTGCGGTCTGCAATGACCGTTCCCGCCTCCTGATCTCGCCTCAGATTGACGCGCGTAGGTTCGCTGTTCGCAGCGTTGCCCGATACGTCGTATGCCCTGGCCATCAGCGTATGTGAACCTTCTGCGAGAGACTGGGTGTCGATAATGAAACGATACGGATATTGATTTGCAGCGCCCTGCAGAACGCCGTCCACGTAGAACTCCACCTTCGACATGGTCCAGTTATTATCGGAGACGAGGGCGTGGACCCTTTGCTTGGGAAAACCGATCGCGCTTTCCGGTATGGGCCAGGAAATGAAGACTCTGGGGCGGCGTGGTGTCCGGATTTTGCGGCACAACGGGCGGATAGCCAAAAGTCACATTGGTCTGCTGGACCTTTTGCATCACACCCTGGTCAACACCGTACTCGATATCGAACCACACATCGGGATTGAACGTTTCGTAATTATAAAACTCAAAGTCCCACAACGCCACGGGTATCCTCAGGGCTGCGGCTTTATCGAGGACCGCCATGGTAAAGGGCATGGCCGGGTTCTGGATCTTATTTGGCGTCACGTCGCCGAGCTCTCCCAGGTACAGGTATTTTCCCGCCTCGTCCGCAGCCTGCTTGAAGACGTCAAGAAAATACATGTCGTAGTCCCATGTTCTGCCGTACCGTTTAGCGTCTCCCGTGTACGGGTGACACGACATGATATCCAGGCTCTGGTGCGTATACTGCAGATACTGCTTGGTCTGCGCTTCTGTGTCCAGCTTTGATCCCTTCTTCCATATGTTGTAAGCGTTTATGCGAGGGCAGCCGAAGCCGGAGGATATGAAGTGGCCTGAATCCAGGCTTCGAATGTGGGCCGCGAGCCTGCCGAGATAGTCGGTCATCTCATCGGTGCTGAACGTTGTAATGTCCGCGGTCAGGTTCAGCTCGTTGGTCAGCTCGTAAAAATAGATGGCATTTCTGTCCTTGTAGCGTGTAATGAAGTCCGTCATGTATGCCTTGGCCTGGAGGTAGGATGCGGCATTCGGGTTGGTAATCATGTCGCGTACTGAGCCGCCGAAGGCATAAGGGTATGCCTGCTCCCACCAGATAAATACGGGAACTATCTTGAGGTTGTGCGCCTCCACATCGTCGAGCATCTGGCTCATGAGCTGCCAGTGTTCGTCGGGATTATTCTGCCAGTGCAGTAATTCGTTATAGCCGAAGCCGGGAATGGACACACGGATAAACTTGGCGCCTGCGTTGGCCGCGTCTCTTGTAGCCTTGCGGGCTATCTCCTGGCTCACTTTCTGATAATTCTTCAGGTAATCAGGGTCCCAGCACGTGGTTCCCTGGCAGTTAGAGCCCGGCACGTAGAGCGAGAAGAGGTTCATGGTGTTGACGCCTGCGGCAGGCTGCAGAGAAGCTTTGCCTTTATGGAAGAGCGCTCCTGCGGGAATAGGCTGCTTCGAAATCCCCGGCCCCTGGTAGCTTACCTGCAGGGCTTCTCCGCCTGCGTATTCAAAGAATTCCACGCGGATTGCATGCATGCCGGCTTTCAGGCCGATGGTACCGGAGGCTTCCACCGTCGGATGGAGCCCGTCATTATTGACGACCATGGTGTTACCGATAAAGAGTCGGCTCCCGTCATCTGACGCTGTGTAAAAGGTGTAGACGCCGTCCTGCGGCACCTGCACAAACCCTGAGAACCTGAAGCCGAAGTAATCGTTGCGAAGCCGCAGGCCGATATCGAAGGTGCTCGCGGTCCCGCTTGTTGTCGGCGTCAGAGAATCAAAGCTGGGAAGGGCCTGCCAGTAGCCCTCGTAGTAAGCATAGTCAAGACCGTTGGTGGGGTTTGGCGGATTGTCAGGGTCGCGATAGACTATCGGCGCAGTCACCGTTACAGCGACATTGGGGGAATAGTCCCCGAACCAGGCGATCGCCTCCTGGACCATCCTCGATTGGAAATTGTACGTCCCGGCAGCGGCCGGGGCTGTCACGGTGAAGGTGAACGTCTTCTGCTGGCCCGGCCCTATCGAGTCAGCGTCCGACAGGTAAAAACGGGCGCTGCCCCACGTTGAGTTATCCTGTGGGTTCTGAGAGCCCAGCCTGTAATTCGTGCCTTTGGTCCAGGTGGTAGTACCCGTGTTGCTCATAGTCACCGAGACGTTATACGATTGTCCGGCGACCATGGTGGCAGGCACCGACTGAGTGATGAACTGTGCGCCGTTTACGAGGCTCGGCGTTATGATGCTCACCATCATAGATTGCGACCAGGCGCTCTCCGATCCTTTGGAATCCTGCGCCTTGACGCGCACGTAGTAATTGCCGGGGGATGACCAGCTATGGCTCCGGGTGCTTGTGCTCCCCGAGGGCATGAGGTCCGACCACTCATCCACGATGCCGTCCCCGTTCCAGTCCCAGCCGTATTTGATTGAATCTCCGTCGGGATCGAAGCTGCTCGCGGAGTATGCGTATTGCACGCCCGTGTTGCCGGAGGAAGGACCCGAAGGGGTGGATGGAGTTGTCGGCGGATTATTGACGACGTTGCCTTGCTCCGCTGTAACGGTAACCGAGGCCAGGAGCTGTCCTCTTGATGCTGGGTAGGGTGCGCTTGCGGCATAGAGGTTGAATTCGTAGGTGTCACCGAGGACGATCCACGATGCGGATGCAGAACCGCTCAGGTTGCCCGAAAAATAGAATTCGGGGATATACCTGGTGCGCAGCCACAACTGCACGTATGGAGTGTTGGAAGATGCCCAGGTTATGGTGGTGCTGCCGATGATTGTCCCGTATGGCAGTGTGACGGGATTGGGTGAAGCGCTTATGGTACCGTGCGGTTCGATGGAGGCGATTATGCTTACCATCACAGATTGCGACCAGGCGCTCTCCGATCCTTTGGAATCCTGCGCCTTGACACGCACGTAGTAATTGCCGGGGGATGACCAGGTGTGGCTCCGGGTGCTTGTGCTCCCCGAGGCCATGAGGTCCGACCACTCATCCACGATGCCGTCCCCGTTCCAGTCCCAGCCATATTTAATTGTGTCCCCGTCGGGATCGAAGCTGCTCGCGGAGTATGTATACTGCACGTTGGTGTTGCCGGAAGCGGGTCCGGAAGGGACTGTGGGTGTGCCCGGCGGATGGTTACTATCTCCCTGTTGCGCTGCAACGGTCACGGAGGCCAGGAGCTGGCCGCGTGGCGCCGGAAAAGGAGCGTCAGATGCATAGAGATTGAAATCATAGGAGTCACCCAGCACGATCCATGATGCAAAGGCAGATCCGCTCAACTCGCCTGAGAAGAAAAGTTCCGGCACGTACTTCGTTCGCAGCCATAGCTGCACATACGGGCTATTGAACGTGGACCACGAAATGGTGGTATTGCCGATGATTGTGCCCACCGGCAGAACGACCGGGTTCGGGTTCGCGCTGATCTGGCCGGACGCCTGAGCGTGGGCCATGTTCGCCGCCGAGCCCATGACGAACAACAGGAAGATCAATCCTGCAAGGACACAACGGGAATGGGCTCCGTTTATAATCCTGCCGTCTTGCATCTTGTTCTGCCTTTCTTTTCGCCTCTCCATTTGTTCCTCCTGTGGACCGCCGTTTTATGGCGTTGATGAGCTATCCAGACCATACTGCTCCCTCAACATCCGTGTGCAGGGAAGGATGCACTTTTATCCGCATACATCGTAACCATATGCGTTTAGGAAGAAAATAGACCGGAGGGTTATTTCGTATCAGAAGGAAGGCTTAATGCTACAGGGAAGTTCCGGGAGGACTTGTTGAATCACTACGGGTGTTTTCCCCGCGGCTTGCCGCGTGTGCAGTGCATTCCGGCGGACGCCGGAATCCAGAAACCAGACTGGATGCCGGATCAAGCCCGGCATGACGTACAATACCCCGCTGCTCGCGGCGGGGTAGTTCATTGTACCGCATCTGCAAGGGCATTAAAGCAGTACTAGGCCGCCCCGCGCGATGCGACAGAGTCTGAACGATGCCGGACCGTTCGTCATAAGCAGGCACTACTCCTCCAGGCCGAACTCCTTCCAGCGCTTTTTGACCTGAGTCTTGATCTCTTCCGGCCAGCTATGCTCGAAATCTGCGATCTTCGGTGTCTGTTCTTTCCACTCGTAAGGGAATGTCGCGTCGTAACAGACTGCCGCTCCTGCCATAGTCTTGCGCTCCTCGGGAGAGACGAAGGGAAACAGGGCATGGCACGGGGCGCGCTTCTTCACGTGGATATCACGGACCGGGATGTATCCTTGTGGTCAGAGCCCAGAGCACCTCGTCGGCATTGCTGACATCAACGTCATCACCAACCACAATGATCGTGGGCCGGTACACACCGATCTTTGTGGCCCAGATAGCTGAGGACAACGTATGCACGAAACCCGGATAGGTCTCGTGAGCGGAGATGATGACGGCCATCATTGAAGGCGTGAGAAAGACCGATCTGAAGGGCAACCCAAGTCGCCGAAGCTCGATGGTAAGCGCAGCGCTCCCGCAGAGCGCATAGCAGAACGTGGTATCGTCAAAAGGCTTTCCGGGCGATGAGACAGTCAGAATCGGACGATTACGATGGGTAACGCATGTTATCCGGATCACCGGTCTCGGCGCTGCATCGCTCGCAAAATACCCCGGGTATTCTCCGAAGGGCCCCTCAATCTCGCGGTCATTCGGCCTTACTTCGCCCTCGAGCACGATCTCGGAGGTTGCCGGCACGAGAAGATCGCTGGTCTCGCACTTGATGAGCTCGACGGGTTTGCCGCGAAGTCCGCCCGCGATGTCCCCTTCGTCAATATGTGGCGAGACGAGTGACATGGAGGCAATCGCACAGGCGGGATCGGTCCCGATCGCCACGGCGAACGGCATTGCCTCACCTTTCGCCTCGTACTGCTGGTAGTACATTGCAGGCCCGTGCTGGCCGGGATTCGCGAGCCAGGCGATAGAATTTTTATTGAGGAGTTGATGCCGGTACATGCCCCAATTGACCCAGTTCCGAACCGGATCTTTCGTGATGTCGCTGTGCCAGGTGCCGATAAAACGGCCGCCGTCATACTGACGGAAAAAAGGCGCCGGGAATGAAAGCAGGTTCACATCCTTCCCTTTGTAGATATTCTCCTTGCACGCTCCTTTGTCGACGACCACGGGCTTGATGGGGTTCTGAAACCGGCGGACCAGTTCATCCACAATGTCGAGGGGATGCGTGTCAGTAGGCAGGTCCAGGGCACGACAGAAGCGTCCATAGGGGTTTGGTTTGCTTGCGCCCACCTGGTTTCCCATAACGCGATAATCAGACGGGTAATCCTTTATCCGTTCGAAGATAAGGGCAGGCCCGCGCAGATCGTTTGCTCTCCTCATGATGGCGCCTAATTCGAGATTCCAGTCGACCTCTGCCGTTATCCGTTTCAGATCGCCGTCATCTTCTAATCGCTGTATGTACTCTCGCAAGTCCGTGTAAGGCATGTTGGTCTCCTTTGTTGGATCAGTCTATACGCTCATTTCGATATTCGGCATGCGTTCCGTCCGGTGCGGCTACTTAATGACGATATTCGCTTTCTTGACTATGGGTGCCCATTTCTTCGTTTCGCTTTCAAGAAAGGCCTGCGCATCGCGACTGTTTAGATAGGTCACCTTGTAGTCCATTTTAGCGAATTTGTCCCGCACGTCCTTGTCCTTGAGCGCACGCTCAACCGTATCTTCCAGCTTTTTTAATACGTCGGGCGGGGTCTTAGCCGGAGCATAGATGATATTGTAGATAGCAGCAGTGAGTTTCGGATACCCCTGCTCGATTGCAGTCGGCGTATTCGGCATATCGGGATCGCGCTTCTCGGCCAGCAAGGCAATCGGCTTGATGGCGCCGGATTTGATATGGGGCGCCGCTATCGTGTAGCTGATGACGGTTGCGTCTACGTGCTTGCCCACGAGGGCAGTTGCTGCCTGGAGTTCGGAGTTGTACGGGATGTGCTGGAGATCCGTTCCTGCGATTTGGTTGAACTGTTCGGCTACGAGGTGGGGAAGCGTGCCGACCCCGGCGGTGCTGTAGGAGAGTTTCTTAGGGTTCTGTTTCGCGTACGCGATGAATTCGTTAAGGTTATTGGCCGGTACGTCCTTGTTGACGAGCATGACCATGTCGAGGGTGACTGTCTTGGCTATAGGTGTAAGACTCGACATTTTATACGGCAGGTTCGGCGTGATAAGAGGGACTAGCACGGAAACGCCTGTCCATGCGGTCAGAATCGTATAACCATCCGGCTTGGACCCAGCAACGTACCCGGTGCCGAGTGCCGCGCCCGCACCTGGCTTGTTCTCAACGATGACGGGCTGTTTCAGGATCTCGCCCATCTTCTCGGCAAGGAGCCGCGCCGCCAGATCAGTAACCCCGCCGACCGCGTAGGGGCAGACGAGCTGTATCGTCTTCGTGGGATAAGTGTCCGCGGCGAATGCCGGTAATCCCAATGTCAGTGCGAAGGTCAGGCATACAAAAAACAGGACCGTCTTTTTCATTTCCAATCGGATCATTCTTCTCATCTCTTCCCCCTGAGGTTTATTCATCAGCGCGTTCCGCGCCATGCATATGCTTCTCCGGACCCACCAACGTTCTATACGCCCGTAAGATGAGTTGTCAATACAATTTGTGAATTCACATTCCAGAGTAACGACTACTTCGAATAACGTCAGGGGGGAAGGGGGCTCATCCAATCCGCGTTGGGATCTCTGCGTTGGGCAGGTCGAACATTGACATAGAAGGAGGAACCGATGTAATGTACGCGAGATGGGCGTGGAACGATCAGCAATACATCGTATTTTAAGCGATTCATTCGGGATTCAATCCTTTCGTCACGGCCAATGGGAGATTATTTCCTCGGTTTTGAGCAAACGGGACACGCTGGCCGTCATGCCGACAGGAGGAGGAAAATCGCTCTGCTATCAGCTCCCATCCGTGTGTCAGAAGGGAATCACCCTGGTGATAACACCCCTCATCTCACTCATGAGGGATCAGGTGTCTGCCCTGAAGGCAAAGGGAATACCGTGCGGCTGCATTAATTCCAATCAAGACGCGACCGAGAACCGACGGGTTTTTCGGGAGCTCAGGGCAAGCGAATCGTTTCTACTTTACCTTTCTCCCGAACGAATTCAGAAACCCGGTTTCGAGCAGTGGGTGAAAACTGCTCCTCTCTCGCTGTTTGCCGTAGACGAAGCTCATTGCGTGTCGCAGTGGGGACATGATTTCAGACCCGATTACGGCAAGCTCAACCTGCTTCGCACGATGCGGCCTGATGTTCCCATTCTTGCCACCACGGCCACGGCTACGCCCCAGGTTTTGAGAGACATCGCTAAACAACTGGCATTAAAGGACCCAAAACAGCATGTCTACGGCTTCTATCGCCCCAATCTCTATTACCAGGTTGAGCTCTGCGACGATGAGATGGAGAAGATGGTTCTTGTCCGTAAAGCGCTGAAACAGACACCTGACGGAAGAATTATTATTTACGCAGGAACGCGAAAACAGTGTGAGGAGTTGCACAGCGAGCTCTGCGCGGAGTACCCCGGTGTCGCCTACTACCATGCGGGGCTTTCAAGCGAAGAGCGGAACTCTATACAAGGCCGATACAACACAGGCGCCGTCAGAATACTGGTGGCCACAAATGCTTTCGGGATGGGCGTTGACAGCCCGGATGTCAGGCTCATCGTTCACTATCAGATGCCGGCGAATCTGGACTCGTATTATCAGGAAGTGGGCCGGGCAGGCCGGGATGGCGGACATTCCACGTGCCTTCTCCTGTACGCAAAGAAAGATCGCGGGCTTCAATCATTTTTCATACGTGAAAGCAGTGCGCCGGTTGAGATCAAGAACGCACGCTGGAAATCGCTGGACGCTATTATTCAGTACGCCGAAGGCGGTGAATGCCGCCACGCCGGAATTCTCACCTATTTTAAAGATGTCGATCGGATTCAGTCCTGCGGCCATTGCGATGTATGCGACCCCGGCTCCCCAAGAAAAGTTCCACATACCTTCGCAGCACCCGTTCCGGCACGGCTCCGCAAGGGAAAAATAAAGGAGAAGAAATCCCGATTCGAAAGGGTCACAACTCCGTTGAGTGCTGAAGAATCCGTGAGAATGAAGGCAATTAAAGATTGGCGACTCGAATATGCGAGGGCACAAGACATGCCGGCCTTTCTGGTTTTCAGCAATCGAACGCTGGAAGACCTGGCCAGAAAGGCGCCCGGAAGCCTATCCGAACTGGAAGATGTCTATGGACTCGGCCCGCAAAAAATCGAAGCCTTCGGACAAGAACTGATTGCATTGATCCGTGATATAGCCTGAAACCTGATCCGAAGAACAAGGTAAATCACGGATCCGGAACGGACCTCTGGCTACTGAATTCTTACGAACGTATCTCCCTGCCTCTCGATAATGAGCGGGCCTGTGAAGGCCTGGTTTGGCTGCACGATTCTTTCGAACCCGTTACCATGCCGTTCTATAATCAGGGGAGGGCTCGCAAGACGGAAGTTCCGGGCGTTGTGTATCGCTGCGCCGTCATGTGCATGATTATCTCTGCCCTCCGCCACGTGGGCGCCTCTGAAGACACCGGGATGGCCAAATCCGTGGACCCCGCCATGAATCACGACCGGGAATCCGACCAATCCTCCTGCTCCCATTCCCCCGTGGCCGCCTATGCCCATTCCTCCGCCTCCACCTCCGCCACGGGCAGCGCTAAGCGACGGTGACATGACCAACAGAGCTAGAGCCAGAGCTATGACGACTGTTTTCATGCGGCCTCCTTTTCCCTTAAGCGGTATCTCAACATAATATAAGGCAGATAGACGACTCATGCCAGCAGTTTTTTGATCGTCGCCGCCATGGGATCGCACGCTTAAACCGTAGTCTTAAACCGATGGTTTATTGAAGCTGGGTCCGTGCCCGCTCTAAGGTCTGTGAAGCCCTATTTTAACTGCAATCTCATAGATCTGCTTGTATTCCTCGTCCCTGAGTTTCAAGACTTCTGCCGGAGACTTATACTCGCACACGTGTCCCATCTGATCAAGCTTCGGTTTGGTAATCTTAATGGCTTTTTCAATAGCCGGTATAAGAGCCCTCTTGGCCTCCTCCGGTATTCCCGCGGGAGCCCACGGCGCAAACCATGTGGCGGGCAGACTCTGCTTGTAGCCTAACTGCCTGAGCGTGGGGATCTCAGGGTGGCTCGGCAACGCGGGGTCAACGAGGAGAACTCTCATTCTGCCCGCATCAACGTGGGGCTTGAATTTTCCATACCCGTCGAGAGCGGCCTCGACGTGCCCCCCGAGAACACCGGTGACGACGCTCTCGCCACCTTCATAGGGTACATGCGTGACTTTGATCCCTGTGATCGATTGGAGCAGTTCTATGGCAAAATGGGTGAATGAGCCGACACCGACCGAAGTCATGCGAATTTTACCGGGATTTTTTTTAGCGTACTGGGTGAATTCGGAAAAGGTCTTCCACGGCGCATCTGCTTTCACGCCTATCACGGTGGGCATCCAGAAATGGAATCCCAAAGGTTCCAGGTCCTTCATCGGATCGTAGTGGACAACCTCCGGGTTGGTGATGGGAACGTAGATGACCGGTGACGCACTGGAATAAAAAAGTGTATACCCGTCTTTTTTTGCCCTGACTGCGGCGTCTGCACCCAGGACAGTTCCGGCCCCCGGCCTGTTGTTCGGAATGATCCTCGTGCCGAGGAGCTTATCCAACTCCTCTATCAGCATTCTGCAAGCCGTATCCCCCTGGCCGCCGGGCGGATACGGAATGATCATCTGGATAGGGCGGTCGGGATAACCTTTGGCAGCGCAAGGCCCGTGAGTGAACGAGCAGAGGAGCAGCAGCACGGCTAAAGAAATAAAGAAAGAGCGTGGCACTCTCATAATCCCCATCCCTTTACAAATTAGCGAATGCAAAAGGGCAATCAATCCTCCCTAACCATGGATCGCAGCCCTGTTCACGATTGTTACCTGCTGGTGTTTGCTGCCGGGATATAGTTATGAATGGCATCAAGAATCTGTCTCGCCTTGCGCTCATCGCCGAGAATACCAACCCTGATTGTCAGTTTAGATGATTCGAGTGTGATGTATTCAATGTCAATCCACACATCATTTCCATCAGCGAACCTTGACTTCATCTTCGCAGTGAGTTTGTCAAAATTGTCTTCGATTATCGGAAGGCTGAGCTCTTTGAGCGCAGCGATCGAAGCAGTGTGAGCTGTTGCAACGGATACACTGAGATCCTCCTTGAGCTGACCTTTAATGTAAACAGCCGAGCCGGCTCCCGCGGCGCCTCCTGCGAGCAATGCTATGCATCCCGCCAACCCTGTTGCAACAATCAGAAACGACAAGAGCACGAGACAAACCTTGACATGTTTCATTGTCTTATTCTCCAGTCCTATCAGGCGCTCGACTACGCGCAAGGAAAGTGTGTGCAGCACCTAATCTATAAGAATAGCCTAAGTGTGTCAAGCAGACAGGATGACCGGCCCTTGCCGCAAGAGACGGGACGTTGCCGCAAAGGGGCGCAGCAATACTAGAAAGAAATGGAGTGGAGCAAATGAGTGAAAGTTGGACGAGATCGTCGACTCGATCTCGCGGGCTGGCGCCTGTGTCTGATCAGCCGCCGGCTCTCTTCTTCTCTACGGCGGCTTTGATCGCGGCGACGCTGAAACCTCTGATGTAGGTTCCTTCCACGTCGATAAAGGGTACTCCCGATCCCCCTTTGTTGTGCATCTCTTCAGCCTTGCTCTTATCCTGCTCTATATCGTACTCAACGAGAGTGACACCAAGCGAACTAATATACTCTCTTGCCTTTTTGCAATAGGGGCACCATTCGGTCTTGTACATTCCAACCTTTACGTCCGCATAGGATCGCTGTTGTTTATTGGACTGTTTATTGACTTTTCCTGGAATCGGCTGCCCGTCTATGCTCGCACCGGGCCGAGGCTCATTCTGGACTTTGGGTTTTACAGCAGCCGTCTGCCCTTTGACGACGGGCTTTTCTTCCGGGACCCGCACCCACCTGACGTTCTCATCTTTATCCTCCGAGGTAGAGACGGCCGGCCAGAGGAGCACCGTGAAGAAGAACATCAGACATAAAGCGTATTACTAACCGGCATTCCCTGCGCATTAGCATTCCCCTTTTCATCGACGTGGCCTAGAGAAAGTTCTTTAGCCTGATTATCGGATGATAATGGATGTACTTAATGGGACGGTGAGATATCGACAAAACACTTGACAGCAACCTGAAGACTTTGAGAATATCGAGCAAGCGCTCTAGGGATGGCCGAACCGGCCGCATTGAAGCAGCCTCATTCAAGGCCATGAATAAACCGCGGCTGGTGCAGCAGTAGTAGGCGTGCCGCTTAATTATTCAGCTGTGACTTCTTTAGAGCAACCCCTGCAGCGATGCCCTATTTCCAACTTGGTTTCGGCAATGATTCCGGGACAGCGCCCTTGTCCATCGAAGGCATTTTTCCCAATTTCTCCTGGAGCTCCGACCCTTTCAACATGTCGCCTACCTTCAGACCTTTTGTGTCAACACCGTCGAGCGTCGTCTTTGTTCCGGCCGGATCGGAGAGGGTCAGCTTTTTACCGATAATGTCCGTGATCTTGTAATCTGTATTCGGCTGCAAGGCCTTGAGCTGTTGAGAGACGTCGGGCAGACCGGCTCCCCAGGCGCCTGAGATGAGCGCCGCACAGACGAGAGTAATCATGATACCCATCGTAGTAACTGCTTTCATACGTGTTGCCTCCTTTTCTGCATGAGATCAAAAACTCCACGTAATGATACTAGGCACTTTTTTCCGACAGTCAATGCCGCCGGTATGATGTGCAGCCTGCTTTGAGGTGGAAGACGCGGCGGGATTTTCTTTAACCCGTGGTGGTAGAATGGTTAAGGTCCAGCACTGCGGAGCGTCGTTGAACTGATGCTAGGTTACGATCCAGTCGCTGACTGGAGGATATTTCTCCAACGGCACAGGTTTCGATTTACTGAAGGCTGGACCCTGCCATGCAAATCCCTGTTGATCAATGAAGATTATCTCACCAAGCGAACCCTCGAGAACGGCCATCATCCTGGGTACCTCGGTCCAGTGAAGGAATGTCCAGCCTGCCCTTTCCCACTGCGACAGCGCTCGTTTCTGGTCGTCTGTGCCGTAGAAAACGGGCCCTATTAACGGCCTGCCCATTGTTTTCTCTCCATCCATGGTGATCTTCATTGTACCATCTGTCCGTTCAAAGTAAAAGCAGATAGCAAGATCGAGATCCTAAATTCAATTACTTGTTTTTCAAACCTAACTTTATCGCGATCGCATTGGCGGTTTCATAATCAGACGAGATCTGCTTCTTCATTTCGGCAGGCGATCTATATTCAACGACATATCCCAGCTTTTCGATCTTGGCCTTTCCTTCCGGGTTTTTTACCGCCTTCTCTATTGCAGGGATGAGAACTTTCTTCACCTCCTCGGGCATTCCCGCCGGACCTGACATTCCAAACCAGCCTGTCAGCAGGCCTCGCTTGTGGCCTAATTCGGTAATGGTAGGTATCTTTGGAAGACTCGGCACTTTCTGGCTGACGAGAAGCAGCCGAACTTTCCCTGCATCAACGTGGGACAACCATTTGCCCACGATATCGAAACTCACTTCGACGTGGCCTCCGAGCAGGGCGGTCACCACGGCTTCCCCTCCCTTGAAAGGAACATGGGTGAACTCGGCCCCGGTAAGGGATTGGACGATCTGCACGTTGAAGTTGGAGGCGCTCCCAACGCCTGCCGTACTCACGCGGAGCTTACCCGGGTTGTTTTTCGCGTACTCAACCAGTTCGCCAAAAGTCTTCCACGGCGAATCCGCCCTGACGGCTATAGCTATGGGGTAGAAGGCATGAAGACCCAAATGATCGAAATCTTTATCCGCATCGTAGGGAAGAGGACCCGGAAGAGAAATACGGGAATAGATCAGGGCTGCCGAGTCGGTATATCCGAGTGTGTAGCCGTCCTTCTTGCTCTTGGCCAGGGCATCCGTTCCGAGAGTGTCTGATGCACCCGGTTTATTCGTTACTATGATCTGTTGTCCAAGGAGCCTGCCCAGTTCATCGGCCAGGATCCTGCCGTTTACATCTCCCCCGCCGCCCGCAGGAATAGGAATGATCAACTGGATGGAACGATTCGGATACGACTGTGCATGAACCGCTGGGGCCGTGAGGCTCAACGCCAAGACCCATGTGACTATACCGGCCATGACAACAAATCGTTTCATGATCTCCTCCTCAGGACTGCATGTTCGCTCTTCAGAAGTTTTGCGTCAGGGATGTGCGGGCGGGCAAGCCGCTGTTGATTGTGGTGCCTGACGCTGATCGACTCTTTTCTCATTATGATTGCAAGTGTCTCGCATGTTAACAAATCACTCAAGGTGCGTCAAGCAGAAACAGTACCGCCAAATGGTATCGCTGCGGCTCTACTCTTTGGCGCGCCGCCGCCCGGCTATTATCGCATACCCTATGGGCACTATCAGAAGAACTGGAGCAGATGGGAACGCGAACGCTATTGGGATAAAGACAGGGAATGGCACGGCGAGTGGCATGGAGAAAGACAGGGCGAACATGAACATGGAGAACATGGACACGGCCACGAGGGACACGGCCATGGGCACGACTGATGTGCAGTGTTCATCAAGACAAAGTTACCTTTTATCAGCTTGAAATGGCCATATGTGCGATGTTGCCGGCGTCCCCGTAGAGAGGCGAAGCAATTGATTATGACTGCTTGAAACCGGCGCCTTTTGCAGCGCCTTTTGGAAACTCAGGCGCATTTCCCGGGCCGAGACGGGTTGCCACTTCTTCCATGCCCTCAGGAGGTACACTGCCGGCAGTCAGCAGACGGTCCTTCCTGAGCTTGAGCCTGCCCTCTTCGATGTGATCGACACCCAGGGCGGTGATCGCCAGAGGTCCTGTCTCAAGGCGTTCGACCCATCCCTTTGCCTTCAGATACCACAAATGGAACTCCACCAACTCGGGCGGTTTGCAGAGGAGACGGGCCAATTCGTGGTTACCCACCCCTGGTTTCTTCATGTCGTTCCGGCGCTGCAGGTACAAGATCGAAAGCAGGCTCTCGCGGTTTTCCCAGTCGTCGCCGAAAGAGGTTCCGTTGCTGGCTTCCGATGCGAGCTTCCACTTGCGGTTCCAGTAATCATCGTATTGGACGTCGTATCCTGCCCGCTTCTCAGGGTTGGAGAGTGTCCGGTGAGCCTCGACAATGATCCGGAACTGGTCACTATTTCCTGTTTCCTTGTTGTCGGGATGGAATTTCTTGGCGAGGTAGCGGAAGACACGCTCAATCGTGTCGGTGTCGGCATTCGGACTCAACTGCAGCAGCTCATAGTAATCAATGAAGCCGTCTTCATTCATATAAGACTCCTTCAACAAATCGAGAATATTTGACATTGGGGTTGAAGCAAGTTCCATGCCAGATAGGGAAGCTCACAAGCAGCCAACTGCGCGCCGAACGCCCTGGCCTGAGGCGTTCCACTTGCATCCACTATGCGAAATAGTCTAGAATAGAAACATGGAATCTATAGAACTTAAGATCAGAGAGCTCAGCGGCACTTTCCCCGCCGTCTACACAAGAAAGATCATTGAGATCCTCCATGATCCGGAATTGAGCGTAGAGGTTCTGGCCGGACAGCCCTGCGAAGATGTGACCCAGGTTATTGAGTCGCTAGGCTACCACGTCGCAAGCAAGAAACCCATGGACGGCTGGATCCTGATGAAGGCTGTGAAAGAGAAGAAGTAAGGAAAATTCTGCCCCGTCCTTACTTCTTTTGGTCGCTGCGTCAAAATAGCGTGATTGTCTTCTGACCTGGTATCTTATGTCGGACGGCACTTACTGCTATACCTCCATACCCCCGTTCCTTATCCTTCAGGCCTATTGATTTTTTTTCCACGAGGACGATAACGGATAACCTGAAGGAGCAAACCATCCGAAAGGGTGGGACGCAAAGCTACTGGCCTAAGTCCCGTAAAACGGATATGGCCGCAGAGTTGCCGGGTGACGCGGAGGTCTGCTTCATCATTTCCTCTACTGGTAGCACCTGTGCATCTCTCCGGAGCATAAAGAAACGGTTTTAGGAGGGATGTGGCAATTACCTTCCCACACAGTATCTATTTTCACGTAATGGCAGGTGTCAGTCTGTCGGCGACACTTTTGGTTCGGCTCTATCTGATCAGGCAAGGGAAGTGTGCAAAGACGCCGGGGCTTAAACACAGAAGGAAAGAAGAGATGAGGAGGACGCAATGGCACACGAGTTGATACTTATTGTCGAGGACGAAAAAATCACCGGCATGACCATGCGTCTCACCGTTCAGCAACTCGGCTATATGCCTATTGGGCCTTTGTGTTCAGGAGAGGATGCAATTATGATCGCTTGTACGCTGCGCCCTGACGTTATCCTCATGGATATTATACTGAAAGGACCGATTGACGGCATACAGGCAGCCGAAATCATCCGATCCAAATACTCCTGCCCCGTGATATTCGTCACTGCTCATTCAGACCGGACTACGCTTGCTCGGACAAAGAACGTTGAACCGTTCGGGTGGATCCTGAAACCCGTCGATGAAGAAGAGCTTCGTCAGGCCATTGAGAACGCTCTCCATCCGCCCAAAATAGAGAAGCAATCGAGGGTGGTCTGGGAAGAGAGCGCGTGATGTTGCTGAATACGCGGAATCAGGCCCTCAGGCTGCATCCATCATACCAACCGGCGTAACATCTACGGCGATATCGCCGATAGAACCACCGGCAGCAGCGTGCACGTTGTGATCAGCCGTCACTTCTGCTGCCTCACTTCGAGAGAGATCTTTGCCGGCACGTCAGGCTTGCCCCAAGCTGCTATCAGTATCGTCACCGATGTCGCGACCACTAACCCGAACCATAGTCCTATGTTCAGGCAAACATTGTTGAGAAGGATAAAATACCCGGCGAAGAAATAGTACTTAAACATGCATTTCCTTCCTTGTCAGATAGCTCATAAGGACCTGTAAGTAGAAAAGAGACTTACAGCCTCGTCCCGTATACTGACGACCGCAGTTTTTGTCACGTCACCATCGATTCATCGACAATCTTTGCCGGATGTTGCTCCATCGGCACTGGGTCGGCCTTGCTGAACCGAGGTCCTGTCCATGCCCTTCCATCATGGTCGACGAACGCCACATCGCCGTTCGTATTTTCAATTACAGCCATCATACGCGGCACGTCTGTCCAGTGCAGGAAAGTCCAACCCTCATTCTCCCATCGCTCTAAAGCACGCTTTTGGGCCGGCGTTCCGTGGAGGCGCGGGCCTGTACGTGGCGGTCCGGACGGCTTATCGTGGTCCATAGTGCAACTCCTTTCATACTGCAGATAATGCAGCCGATTGTCGTCTAGAATCACGGCTGCTCATCGTGACAGCTTCCTTGCATTATAAGCGTCACGACGCTAGTGACCCTGGTATTGGTTATACACTCCTCCATATATCCTCATCGCGGCATAGGAAAAAAGGGTGCATTCAAAAAGTAGCTATCAGTAAGTCAGGTGGCAATAGCTCATACGGCTATTTCTGATGGGCTGAAGGTATTAAACCTAAAGTATCACAAAAAGATGTGCAGCTCTCAGAGATGATACGAAAGAAGGCCCACGGGAAAATGCATAAGAAGAGCCATAGCGCAACTCAGACCCGGGATTGTGGTACAACTATTGTGGAGATGTGAGGCATGAAAGGTTTTCCGGAAAAGAGCACGGATGAGAGGTGGAGGAGATGAGCATAATTGAAGAAGACGCAGGGAAAAATGTCCAGTGACGAGACGCTGGGAATTAGCAATTGGCAGTCACTGCGGTGAAGTGTTAGATTACAGTACACGCGCCTGTAGCTCAATCAGGATAGAGCAACGGACTTCGAATCCGTTGGTTCCGCGTTCGAGTCGCGGCAGGCGCGCTTATATTAATCCGTTACCGACAAACCGCAACGTAATAGGTACCGCATAGGTAACTTCTCAGGTCTCCGGTTGGACTTCAAATGCGCTTCAACATTTCAGCTACGTTCCCCCAACGTCCCCCCGGGGGATACAATCGTCACGTTCGTCTTGACAATGTCTTTTTCGTGTATAAATTGCTTCACATACCAAGAAAGCAATCTACTGTCAGTCATTGAGACAAGGCCCGACTTATAAGCATGCGGACCGTCTCCTGTCCCATGCGGGTCCTTGATTCACGGGCTTGCGGGACGACGCTTTTGACGAAGGAGGAGATAATGATAAAGACGAAACGACTGCATGTTGCCGGAATGCTCGGCATATGGTGCATCAGCGTGGCCCTGGTAGTCACCCTGGGTTTGATGGAGTGCGGGGCTTCCGAGCCGGTCCTGGGAGGTTCAAAAACCCCGGCGACGGGGGCCGCTGGCGGCGCCACTTCGGAGGGAGCCAGCAGCCAACTCGAGCACTGCAACGAATCGCTCGGTACCATGGCCGTGGTGGAAGATCAGGCTGCGCCGTGGTATGGTGGGCTCGCGCAATACAAACTCGGCTCAACCGTTCCTGTTCTGCGTATGATCGTTCAACAATCGAACTGTTTTGTCGTGGTCGAGCGCGGTCGGGCGATGAATAACATGATGCAGGAGCGGGCGCTGGAGCAGAGCGGCGAGATGCGCCAGGGTAGTAGCTTCGGCAAAGGACAGATAGTGGCCGCCGATTACACCATGAGTCCGTCGATCACGTTCAGCCAGAAAGGCACAGGAAGCGTGGGCGGCGCAATAGGGGGCCTATTCGGCTCTGCCGGCAGGTTCGCCGCGGGTGCCCTGGGGGGTGGCTTGAAGACGAACGAAGCTTCCACGACTTTGCTTTTGATCGACAATCGGTCCGGTGTGCAACTGGCAGCCGCAGAGGGTAGTGCCAAGAACTTCGATTTCAGCCTTTTCGGCGGTGTGTTCGATGCCGGAATGGCCGGGGGCGCGGGCGGCTACACCTCAACGCCGGAGGGAAAGATTCTCACAGCCGCTTTCATGGATTCCTACAACAAACTGGTGAGAGTGGTCCGTAACTATAAGGCGCAGGAAGTGAAGGGCGGGTTGGGCACGGGCGGACGACTCGGAGTGCAGGGAGGACAGACGCCCGCGTCGAAAGAGCTGAAGTGAATTCCTTTGCCCACACCACCGCATAGCCGATTGCTGAAGGCGTCGTGGTAGAACGCCAGCTGGCCGGGTAGTTGTTGCAGCGGTTCTCTGCCTGTGTAGTTTATGAGGGAACACCGGCGGAACTGCCATACAAAACGCTTGACTAGCTCAGCCTCCATGCTACTATTGTGCTAAGGTGGATGTGATGACGTAAGCACTGGGGTCCGCCTGCTACCCAAGGAGGTGGTGTATGGTTCGATTGATCGGTGCTCTCATGTTGGTGCTGTTGCTGGCGTCCCCCGGTTTCGGGCAGCAATCTCTTGCCCCAGTGGGGCCGGGCGCCTTTCGCGCCTGACTTTATCGCCTTCGGGGATCGCCCGGCCCTCAACGTATGCATGATACGCTTCCGGGCGGCGACCGCTTGCCTTCGCGTCATCCATCGAAACTCGCCTCGGCCTAAAAAAGGGACCAACGAATGTCGAGTGTCGAATCGACCCTCGAAACTGTCAGGGCTTGGATCATTCGACACTCGACATTCGAAATTTGCAGGCCGTGAACCCGTCCTCTCTTCTCTCGTGACCACGCAAAAAATAGAACGAAACGTGCTTGACAAGGAATGACGTTGTGCTTACGGTAGGGGTGTGAGCCGCCAAGGGTCAGCGCCTCTGGTGGCTCTTGCATTTTTGGCTTCATGAAAGGAGACCTGTGATGAAAAAGTTATTAGTGAGTATCTTAGCCTCAGTGATAATGGCTCTCTTGACTGGATGCGCGACTGAGAAACCTGAAATGCATTCACAATTTGACGCCGAACAGGTCAAGCCATACCTGGGAACAGGACCCAACACCCTGACTGGACAGGCGTTCCTCAGGCAAGACGGCGGAGGGATCGTAACCTGCGCAGGTCGTGGAGTTCTCCTGCTTCCTGACACCCCTTATTTTCGCGAAGTAATAGATCTCTTTGCCCATGGAAAAATAGCAGCTGAACCGAATATGACTGCCTTCTCAAAGCAAGGTCAATGCGATGCGCAGGGTAATTTCAAATTTGATAAAGTCCCCAATGGTATGTGGCTTGTGTTGGCTGAAGTCACGTGGGAGGTTGGAAGTAAAGGACAAGGAGGCTTACTACTTCGGCCAGTCACCCTTCCTGGAGCTCCTAAGGAGGTAATACTGACAGGTAATGACCTTATAAAATAATAAAATAGGTCATGACCGAAAGAGAGCCGCGGCGACCACGCGAGTGGTTGTGTCTTTCATCAGTGCATCCGGGTGATGACAAATTGATAGAGCGCCAGTCCTATTTCAACAAGGATCAGGATCACAATGTACCATTCGAGACGGATATTTTGGCGGCTATTCAAAAGATCCAGGTAAGTCTCGGCTGTTCTGGATACGAGTTCAAGTTTCCTCGACAGGGCGAGGTCTCGATCGCGGAGCTCATACTCCGCAGCAAGGCGCTCATAAAGATGATCCAGCTCTGGCTGATCCCAGGTGATCTCAGGCTTCTCTGTCACCTCGACTCTGCCTACTGTCTGTGCCTGGATGAGTAATACATCACCAATTTCGCTCAAGAGTTCCTTCCCCCGGGCTGGCTGAATACCTTTCTTAAGATCCCCTGCAAGCCTCTCTATCTTGTCGAAGACATTTGCCACCCGGCTCTCATAATGGGCAAGGACAGTGCTCTTTGCGAGCACGTTGGATACCACCTGAAGACGCTCCACGGTAGCTATGTTGAGTTTCACAATCCCATTGGCATCCACCCGCTCAGTATGCTCCGGGTCGATTGCAATTTCGGCCTCCTCCGTCTCGCGCTCCTTGAATGGACCGGATACAAAGGGCAACACGACCTGGAGGAATGTGCTCTCTTCCTCTGCAGTGACGCCGACCAGGACTACCACGCCAAAGCGAAAGATAAAAGCATAACCACATTCTCCTGCACGCATGGTAAGGGGCGAGAGAGCAACCGCTTCACGCCGCTCAAGCTCACGAACGTCTGTCCGCGCCCCCAGGAAGAAGGCGCGAGCCCGAACCCTCGTTGACTCAAGAGATAATAAAAAGTCTCGGTTCCGTTGTTGCACAGATCACTACACTTTCTCTATCCTAATTTACAGTATAGGTGCTCACTTAGCATTTAGCAACGTAGCGAAGGGCGCATTTCATTCTGTCCCACAGGATCGGAGAGTGCCGAAGGTAATCGGTCCTGATTTGTCCTGTACTATGGCCTTACACCTTTGAGGTCCAGGGAGATTGTGGGCGCGTCTTTCCCGACGTCGCCTATTTGAAGTCCTGCAGCGGTAGTGGTATCCGGAATCACAAACTCGACAATCCCTTCCTTTGCGCTGTGATCCTTCACAACCTCATTAAGATCGTTTTCCGGTGCCCGCGGTACGTCGTCTACGAGCAAGCGGAAGGAAGACGCCCAAAAATTTGCCGGGTACCTTCCATTGTTGGTCATACGCACCTCAAGCCTCAATGAAAGCTTGTTCGGGGCATACCGTTCAAGCCGCGCTGTCAATACTGTGTAGACGAGGTCCCCGACTCTTACTTGAGTCCCGGCCGAAAGACTAACGGAGTAGGGAGCTACCTGGCTGGTGGAGGAAGGCTTTGTCGCATCGGGAGTTGGAGTGACGGGGTTTGTACTGACCTTCGGTGGCTTGATCGCTTCATTCTGAACCTGGGAGACCTTTTGCTTTTCCCCGTCAAAGATCCCGGCCTGGTGCAGCGCAACAATCAAGCCCGTCACAGCCGTGATAATGCCGGCCGCTGCTGTCAGCATACCGGGAACAGTTCGCCACCATCCTCCTGATTGCGGCTCCTCATTCATCGCTTAACCTTTGGGTCTTTGAAATCGACGAACCACTCTGCACATAGGTCATGCTTGTTAAACTGTAAGAATTATTTGACCACTGTCAAGAAGACCTATGGGACATGGTGGATAAGACCCTTCCCTAAACCAGACCTGATCCGGGGCCTTCCTCTCACGTCACGTCAATAGGGCCTCGTGATAACGACTTAATTTTTAGCGACCTTTTGGTACTGCGGCTTTAAGTGAGGAACAACGTTGCAGGCATCTGACCGCTTCCGGCACGAGCCTTGGTTCTTCTCATTTTTGAGGGATGGTCACTATCTGCCCGATGTCCATGATGATGAATTTCGATGAGTCGAGCCCACGTTTCTTGATCGTCCTTTTCAGATCGAGGGCCGCGTAACCGACAGGTTCATTACCAAGGTGGAATGTGCCCCATTGTGTCGGGATCATATATCCGGCGCCGAGGTCCTGAAACGCATCGATTGCCTCTTCGACATCCATGTGCGCGTAATGCATGAACCAACGAGGATGATACGCAGTGGTGGGCAAGAGGGCGTAGTCGATGTCAGGATAGACGCGACCGATTTCTCTGTAACCGATGAAGTATCCGCTGTCGCCGCCAACATAGATCTTCACCGACTCCGTCATAACCATGAAACTGGCCCAGAGTGTTTTGTCGGTGCCTTGAAAAATCCTTCGTGACCAGTGCTGAGCCGGAAGGCAGGCCAACCTGATCCCGTTTCCACAATCGATCGTTTGCCACCAATCCATTTCGAGCACGTTCTCTTTGTTCAGGCCGCGGACGGAGTCTTTCAGCCCCATCGGGACAAAGACGCGCGTGCTCGCCGGCAGCGCCTCGATGCTTGCCTCGTCAAAATGGTCATAGTGGTTGTGTGTTATCACTACATTAAGCTTTCCGGGAAGCTCTCTCAGCTCATCGGCCGTTAAAGCAGGTGGCGTGACACGCTTGGGGAGAAGAGCCCTCTGAGAAAAAATAGGATCGATGAGCCAGTACTCGCCATGTATGCGGATAAGGAACGTGTTGTGCCCGATCCACGCTATAAAATCACTGGCCTGCATGGAGAGGATGCGCTCTTTCAGATGCGGGATGAAAGCCGGCTGATACGTCCTCTCTTCCTCGGTATACGTGGCGCTCTCTAGCCAGACGCCATCTCAGAAGCGCGCCAAACCCTCTCTTCTCCATGGGCATCCACGGGTTAAAGTAGCGACCCTCCTTGTAATGATCGGCGTAGAGGTCCGAGACTGTCTCGCTTTCCACGCTACGGCGCCAGGCAGTCTCGTCAAATGGTGGAGTGCTGTGTGCGCAACATGACAGTGAAAATGCAATGAAGAGAAAGAGAAAACATGCTGTACCGTACCGCATAAACCTCCTGATGAATAATGCTGCCAATCTCACGACGACCCTAACTTCATCGCAGATAATGCTATCGGCCACGGCGCTAATGTGTCAAGCACTTTCCAATCAGGCCTGACCGTCGATCGTGGCGGATAATCGACCGAAAGCTTGCCACGGGCCTCCTTAAAAACGTACTCCTTTTCCTCTTGACGAGATAGGTGAATGCTTTGCGCGCCTGTCAGGTCCTCATCTTTAAGTTTACTGCCAAATACTCGATAAACGTAACGTATGGCCTAATAAACCTTGGGAGGGTCTTATGTCTGGTCGAATGACTATACGTTCTAGCGATGATCATGTTGCAACCCTTAGGAAACTGCATTGGAGCCTGGTTCCTGATTTCCTGATACTAGACGGAAAGGCGCCGGAAAATCGTCTGAGGAATTACTCTCTCCTCCTTTCAGAGGCAGAGCTGGGACACCTGGAGAAACTCTGTGCAGTCAAGGTCCGAACTCTCAAGCCAAAAAAGGTAAAGGCGCCAGCGCGCAAAATCTCGAAGGGAAACGGCGGACCAGGCAAGAAGACGAAGCAGATCTCCGCGAAAAAAGCCGCGCAAATGGGGCGACTGTTCTAGGACAGGAAGTCCCGCGAAGGCGCATTGCTTCGGCACATGTCGCGTCTGCCTTTTTTGAGCAGACGCTGCATATCGTTTTCGAAAAGACGAACATCGTATTGTGATCGTGTGCTGGGAGACTTTTAATTTGACGAGCAAAGACTGGCCTATGGAAGATGACGGACTAAAACTGCGTCCGCTGTTTTATTCTGAAATATCGAGTAGCTTTCTGCTTTTTAGTCTGTTCGAGAATCATCCTCAGATAGCCAAAGAGTTCGTTTGCAAATTCCTGGATATTGATATTCGGGAAAAAGAGTTGAGTGTGACCCGAGAGCACATGTACAGGGGCAAGGGCGCCATAGACCTCCTGTTTGTATGTAAGGGAGGCAAAAGGCCGACACATGTGCTTGTTGAGGTCAAAGTCCATGATTATCTGAGTGCCACACCTGGCCAGATCAGAACTTATTACGAAGCGGCCCTGGAAGAAACGGTCAACGCCGATGTGTACTTCATCTATCTCACACAATTTTCGAAGAACAATTTCGATGGCAATTCCTCCGTACTGACTCCTCCTACTATTCAGGAGTTTAATGACGCCCTACAGATGAAAGTCGACGATGACAGGATTAAACATATCAATTGGCAAGAGTTCCATAACTTTATTAATTCCTTCCGGGACAAACTGGGAGACGAACAAATCACGATGCTTGATCTTCAGAAAAGGTGGATTACCGCTGAATGCGAAAATGACAAGAACAAGAACCGTATTGACGTGGGTGAACGCAGTATTGCTGATTACTTCCCTGATCTCAACGTTGACATCAAGAGTGAACTACCGTTCGGGGAGACGAGGTCCAAGAACAAACGTCGTGTCCTCTCCATTGACCTTGCATCCTGCAGCGCCGAACAATATGGCAAAGTGCTGAGCGTAATAGACAGATTTCTGCAGTCCGGCAGTATTGATAAGACCGTTACTCGCAAGACAGAGGAGTACACGCTCGCCGCTGCAAAGGAACACCTTGGCAGCCTTGCCCAGGATGAAACGAGCTGGAGAATGCTTTCATTCTATTCTTCATTGTTCGACATGATCAATACCACCGATTATGTATTCTTCAACGGGACTGGGTCGCGAGGTTTTTCGATAAAGGTGGCAATTAAAGGGAAGGGTGAAATAAGCCTTTGTACTTTGTGGTCAAACAAGACTATTGAATTCAGCTTGATGAGGTGAAGACAGTACGGTTTTATTGATGCCTGGGCTTGCCTTCACATGATGTGTAAGAACTTGACCTCGACATGACAGGCAGCGGAGGAACAAGTCAGATTAGGTGTTGAGTACACCTACAAAGGATTTCTAAGGCAACTTCTGAGAATGACAATTGCCGCTACAAATGCTCTCTGATCTCTTCTGACCTCTGTGCGCTCCGTGTGAGACAATCTTCTTGCCGTTCGTTCTTCACGTGGAGCGCCGCGGTAAAGAAAAACCGACTTTACTTCGCCGGTGGCGCGCCAGTGTCGCTTTTGAGCAGTTTCTGTACCATCTCATATTCGGCGGTCATTACTTTCTTGAATTCCGCTCCCGGCATATAATCTTCAAAAGCTCCGATTCTTTCCAGCGCTTTTGCAACTTCCGGCGCTTTGACCGATTTTTCGAGCGCAGGAGCAAGCGTTCTTTTTACTGCGTCGGATAGGCCGAGGGGCGCGTACCACGCATTCAGAACAGACGAGATGTCGTTCTTGTAGCCCAACTGCTTCAACGTGGGGACGTTTGAGAACTCGGAAATCTTCCTCGACATCAGAAGCGGTCGAACTTTTCCTGCCTGGATGTGCGGCTGGGTGACGCCTAAAGAGTTGAGTGACATATCGACGTGGCCGCCCAAAAGCGCAGTCATGGCGGGTGAAGCGCCTTTATAAGAGATCATGTTGATTTGCGCGCCGGTCTCATGTGTGATTAGCTCGACGTTGAAATGACCTACACCTCCCATTCCGGTCGTGCTCGCGCGGATCTTGCCGGGATTTTTTTCATGTAATCGACAAGCTCCTGAAACGTTTTCCATGGTGAGTCAGCGCTCACCGAAACTATTATGGGCACAGAGACCGCAAGACAGAGTGGCTCAAGATCCGTCAGCGGGTTATACGGCACGTCTCTCGGATTCATTGCGTGGGCGTAATAGATATTCGAGTTGGCGAAAAGGAGTGTATAGCCGTCCTTCTTGCCTTTCGCCACAAAGTCTGCGCCCACGGTGGCGCCCCCGCCCGGCTTGTTGACGACAATAACGGGCGTCTTCAGTAGTTTGGAAAGCTCGGCTGCGATGGCCCTGCCGGATAGGTCTGTCGTGTCCCCGGGCGTCATGGGAACGACCATCTGAATCGATTGATTCGGATATGTCTGAGCGACTGCTGCGGAGGGACCCAGGAGACACAATAAGACACACAATGACGATGCAGCACCGGCCAGAACCATGCCGGACAAAACAATTACTCTCTTCATACCTACCCCCTTCTTGTAGTGGGCGGACCGCAGTCCCTATCCGATTACATCCGCCTTGGTGTAATGGTAGCATGGCGACTAAGTTAGTCAAGCATTCTGTGAGATCGAACCTTGCCCGCTTCTCGAGTCTTGCCAGACGAAAGTTGGTATAGATTGCTCATTTCTCAAGAACGCGAGTACAGGAAGCAATGGCTCGGTCAAACTAAAATGATAAGTACCTTGTCCTAGGTCTATTTATTCAGCAGTTTCAGGACATCGTCAACACTCGTCACCCATCCGTACGCGAGCTTGATATTGAACATGGCCGATTCCTGCGTGAACGGAGGGCCGTTGTTACTCACCCCCTCCTTGATCATGAAAGGAAAATAGCCGAGCTGGCCGGCGTCCCTCATGGAAGCCTCCACGCAGATGTTCGTTGCGCAGCCGGTGAAGAGTAGGTATTTTATGTTGTAAGCCTTGAGGATGGAGTCGAGGCTCGTCCCGAAGAAGGCACTGAACCGGGGCTTCTCAACGTAAATGTCGCCCTCCTGCGGCTTGAGCTGATCGACGATAGCCGCGCCCCATGTGCCCCGTATGAGATACGTCTCTTTCCACTGCTGATTCTCCCGATACATCTTTACGCTCTTGTACCAGAAAGATGACTCCGGTCCCACCTCACGAAGATCGGGCGAAAGTACATGCGCGAGGTAGACTACTTTTATCCCCTTCTTTCGGGCAGCATCGCAGACTTTCTTTATCGGCTCGATGGTCTTCTGCGTGGGCGTCGGGTCAAAACCTCGCAGGTCGAACATCCCACCTTTGCTGACAAACGCATTCTGCATGTCGATGATGATGACCGCGGTCCTGCTCAGATCGATGTCTACAGCTTCAGGGTCAGCAGGAAGCTTGACCGCTCCATGGACCAGAGCTGAACCAAGAAGAACGAGTGCTGCAGTCATGAAACATGCTTGAATCTTTTTCATAGAATGTCCCTCCTTTTCGTTCTAAGAGCCCGCAGGCTGACTGAAACGTTCTTCGCGCAAAGCTCCTGTGTCCGCGCTGAATCCATTGTAGAAGAGGATAGAAATGCTGTCAACCGGTTTTTTGTGAACCCGGCGAACCCACATCATCGTCTGAAATAGGCATGGATATCCTTCTCCAGCAGCATGTTTTCGCTTCGTTTCTGAAATGACTCGCACTTATTCCTTTCCGAATGTAATGATGTGCTAAAGAATAGAAATGCAAGTTCAACAGTTCAGGAAGCGGTCGACATCGTTGCTTCCCTTGAAAGATAGCTTTTTGTCTCGTTGGTTAATTCTCTCCTGAAGTTCTTGCGTCCTTGGTGGCCGTGGCAGGCCGATCGAGCGGCGACTAGTGGCTATCAACGCTGGCGGCTAAAGATCAGATGCTCCAGTACAAGCACCGCAACAACGCCCACCAGGAAACCGTTCCCGGCGATAGGACGCACGAGCGGCGGAAAGGACTGCACCACTGCTGCCGGCATGAACGCGACAATTGTCCCGAGAAGGAGGGGCAGGCCCATCACCAGGCCATCCTCTATTTGAAATGTCCCCGCTTCTTCAGCCGCCATAACGAGGCCCGCAGCGATCTGATACGACGAGAGGTACAGGAAGACGCTCCCGACCACAACTGACGGCACCGCGCCGATAAGCGCAAAGGCCCTCGATGAGCATGCAAGACAGCCCATGAGAAGCGCCGTGGGCAGCAACGTGAACCTCGACGCACAGCCCGTCGCCGCGATAACACCCGGGCTCAAAGAATAGTTGACCGGCCCGACCACTCCCAGAAATCCCGCCAGTATATTGGCCATGCCGCTGACGGTAATGCCGCGGTTGACGCGCCGGTCAAGGTTTGTGGTCTTGATCAGCTCGCCGACCGATTCGATGGAGCCGAGGTCGTTTATAGAGAGGCCCAGATAACAGACGAGAAAGGAGAAGAGAACGCCTGGTTCGAGCGACAGACCAGTTGTCATGTGCGTGAAGAAAGAGGAGAAGATGGGGACTGAGCTGCTTTGCCCCACGTGGATGGAGCCCGGAAAAAGTAAAGCGCATGCACAGGTGCCGACCGCGAATGACCAGAGGATAAGCGTCGATTTCCAGACACCCCTCAGGTACCGGGACCCGAAAAACATGAGCAGCGTCATGACCGTCGCGAAGCCGGCACGGGACAGCGCATGGGGCCCGGGGCCGGCAATCAGGCCTATGATTGCGGGCGCAAGGGTGAACGCGATCAAAAGGAGGATGACGGCGACCACACGGGGTGTAAAGAGCTTGCGGATATGTGCGAAAAGTCCTGTCGCGGCGGTTGTGGTGAGAACCAGCCCGCCAACCATTATCGAGGTATAGACGGCGCTTCGGGAAAATCCCTGGCTGGCGGCCAACCCAACCACGAGCACCGCAGCGGGCCCCGCGACCAACGGCAGCCGATGGCCGAGCAGGACCTGACCTGCTACCGTCACCGCAATAAGAAAAGCAGTCTTCTGCATGAAGAGGGTCTCGTCCGCAGGCGAACCCGGTTGTACCTCGCCGACAACCCTTCCGATGACGACGACGATAGGGATAACGATGGCCATCCATTGGATACCGAGAAGAAGGAGCTCCAGAAAGGGAGGGCGTTCGTTGACACTATAGGTGACTCGCATGGACATGCCTTACGTCGCCGTATTCTTGATCTGTGTCCGGCTCGATATAAAGATACCATCAGCGCGACCTGGTTTGCGACATGTTCTCGCGCCGTCTTGGAAACTTCTTAGAACACTGGGGTTTAAAGAACAACGTATGTGAACTAAGGACAATAAGACGAATGGGGAGAGGGCTCGATGAACTTGACAAGTCCATCCATCCATTGTATCCTTACAGTAAGGAAGTAAGGGATACATGTTGACCAAGAAAACAAGCAAGAATCAACTGACGCTGCCCAAGGAGATCGTCAAGGAATTTCCTGGTGTAGACTACTTCGATGCAAAGGTCAAGGGCCGTGCGATCGTGCTCACCCCGGTCAGGATCGCGCCGATTGATTCGAGCATTGAGCTCATCCGGGAGAAAATGGCGAGACTCGGCATAGCCGAGACAGACGTGCGAGATGCGGTCACATGGGCGCGAAAAAGAAAACGCTAAGGGTCGTCCTTGACACGAACGTTCTGGTATCCGCGCTCATTCTGAAAGGGAAAACATCTGTATTAGTTGACCTCTGGAGGACGGGCCGAATAACCCCGGTCCTTTCGAGGAAGACGTTCGATGAGTTCAGACGCGTGCTCGAATATCCGAAGTTTTCTCTGTCGAAAAACGAGATTCAAGGAATACTGCAACAGGAGATCCTGCCCTTCTTCGAGGTAGTTGAGCGAGTCGACCCGGTTGCAGACGTCTGCCGCGACCCGGATGACGATAAATTTCTTGCGTGTGCCGCGTCAGCCAAGGTGTCCTTCCTTGTGAGCGGTGACAAGGACCTCTGCTCTCTTGGCAGATTCGGCCCGGTTCGAATTCTTAAGCCGGACCAACTTCTGGCCATGTTTGACCGGTAGCAGCTCAAAACCATCTGTCACAATTCCCAGAAGACGCGCCCAATAAGGTCCGGGCATCTTTTCGGCCTCGGTACGGAAGCCTGCCTTGCCCTTGAGTACCGCGTCGTGTGCGGGTGAGCCATAGCAGAATTCAAATGCGAGGATTGATTGTTAGCCTCTTTCCTGGAAGGCTGCCACTCCATGTGATAGAATGAGTTGGCAAACTTCTGTCTCAGGGTCGGAGCCTGAACTATCAAAGAACCGCAAAGGAGGAGATCATGAAACGATTGTTCTTTCTGACGGCTATTGTGGTGTCACTTGCGCTTTGCTTCGCCGGATATAGCGGAGTTTTTGCTCAATCAAAGAAGGGACCTATCAAGATAGGTGTTGTTGCCGACAAGACCGGCGGATTGGCTGCGTACGGCTATTCCCACGAAAAGGTGATCAAGGCCGCAGCGGCCAGAATAAATAAGGCCGGAGGTATCGGAGGAAGACAGGTTGAAATAATCGTGGAGGACACCGAAAGCAAGCCCTCCGTGGGAGCGCTCAAGTTCAGAAAGCTGATCGAAACATCGAGTGCTGACTTTATTCTGGATTCAAACAGCTCGGGAGTGGCCGTCGCCTGCGCACCGGTGGCAAAGGAATTGAAGACAGTCTATTTCCCTTCAGGGTCGGCGACAGAAGTATCAGGGGAGAAGGGCAACAGGTATATCTTCCAGTCATGCACCGCGGTGCGCGCGGAGGCAAAAGGCGGTGCGAAGTTTGCGGTAAAGAACATCGCCAAAAAATGGGTCACGGTGGTAGTGAATTACGCGTGGGGCTGGTCGAACGAACAGGATTTCACGAAATATATATCTGAGAACGGAGGCACGGTTCTCGCATCCATCAGGGTGCCGCTCGGCACGAGCGATTGGCTTCCGTACCTCAAGGGAAAAATACCCAAGGATGCGGACGGCGTCTTTTTCGCAAACTTCGGCTCCGATTTTCTTTCTTTCATTAGAGACCTGCATGCTGTCCGGCCCGACATAAAGAAGCTCGGCGCTGTCTACGCGCTCTCCGCGCAGGACATTAAGGGGCTCGGCGCCGCTGCCGAAGGCACCTATTGCCTCACTCCTTACCCCACCCGTCTCGAAGGTTTGAACACGAAGAACAACAAGGCATTCCGCGATGCTATCGGCGTAGATCCCCAGGGAAACGAAATCGGAACAGGAACCCCGATGGTGCTGGCATATAATTGGGCGATGTGGGAAGCGATGTACGTGCTCAAGGCAGGGATCGAGAAGAGCGGCTGGCAGGGAAAGGAAGATACGCCAAAGCTGATCAAAGCCCTTGAAGGTATGCAGTTCAAAGAGAGCATTGAATTTCCTCAGGGTGACATGCGGATACGAACGGAAGACCACATGACCATCGCCGGTCTGTACGTTGAGCAGGTGGTGAAGGGCGATTTGAAGGTGGTAGGGAAAATCGCTGCAGAGGATACCGTGTATACGCCCGAAGCCGACCATTCCAAGGAGGCGTTCTAGGATTCCAGGGCGTGAGTTTTCCGGTTATGCCCGAATGGGCAACCACACTACTGTTCCTCCTTGTTAACGGCCTCGTATGGGGGCTGATCATAGCCCTCATCGCTCTTGGCCTTTCCCTGATATTCGGCGTCATGGGCATCGTCAACATGGCCCACGGCGACGTCTACATGGTCGGGGCTGTCCTTGCTCTATCGATAGTCCCTTTTCTCGGAAACTTCTGGCTTGCTCTTTTGATCGTCCCCGTCATTGTTGCATTGATCGCAATACCCGTAGAGCGGTTGGTCCTGCGGCCTTACGAAGGCAACCACTCCGTGACTATGATCGCGACAACAGGTATTTCATTTATTCTTCAACAGCTCATTCTCGCAACCTACGGAGGAATACCGAAGAAGATCGCGAACCCGTGGCCGGTGTCCTTCAACCTCCTCGGTGTCTCGTACGAGGGCTACCGCGTCTTGATCGCAGCCATCTCGGTTTTGATTCTGATTGCCGTGTGGCTCTTCCTTTATCGGACATCGTACGGGATCCTGATACGGGCCTCCATACAGGACAGGAATATGGCAAGCGCCATGGGGATAGATGTGAACAAAGTCCTCATCGCCACGTTTGCTCTCGGCAGTGTCCTCGCTGCTGTCGGAGGGGTACTTGCCGCCCCTGTAACGCAGGTCTTTTACCTCATGGGTAACGACGTCGTGCTACTGGCATTCATCGTGGTGATTATCGGCGGTCTGGGTAGTCTCGGAGGTACTCTCATTGCGGCGCTCGGACTTTGTTCTGTAGAAGGGATGCTGGCAGGCATCCTGAATCCTGTTCAATCCAAGGCCGCGATTCTGGTAGTAATGGTCATTATCCTCATGTTGCGTCCGCGCGGCTTGTTTGGTGAGCGGGAAGGGTAGGCAGCCAATGGAGAACAGGCCTCTCTTATCCTATTTCGCGCTCGGCTCTCTCGCCCTCCTTCTCATCCTGGGGGTTGTTCTTCCCAGCGGCGCACGGTCGCTCGTCATTCAGATGATGATCTTCTCCGTCTTTGCCATGGGATACGATGTCTCCCTGGGCTTTACCAATCAGTGCAGCCTGGGACACTCCATCTTTTTCGGGGCCGGTGCATATGGCGCCGTCCTCACCATGACGATGGTGAAAGCAGGCATTATTCCTTCTCTCCTGATAGGCACGGGCGTCGGATTAGTCATGGCGCTCATCCTCGGTCTCATCTGTGTTCGCCTCAGCGAAGCCTATTTTGTCATCGTCACGGCCATCATTGCATCAGTGTTCCACCTGCTGGCGATGGACATGACGTGGCTTACCGGCGGTGACGACGGACTTTCCTTGAACCTGCCTGCCATCTCTCTTGGATTCACCAAAGTTTCTCTTTACAATCCATTGGTCAATTACTATTTCGTTCTGTTGTTTCTCGCTCTTTCCTATTTCGTACTGAACCGAATGCTCAGAGCGCCTCTGGGTAAGATATTCATCTCCATAAAAGAGAATGAAACAAGGGCACATTATCTCGGATACAACGTATATGGTTACAAATTGATAGCCTTCGTCATTTCAGGAGCCTTCGGAGCGCTCGGCGGAGCGCTCTATGCGCTCACACTACGGTATGCTTCAGCCGATTATTTCAGCTTTTACTGGTCGATCCTGCCCATCGTCTGGTGTCTCATCGGAGGACTGGGAACGCTTTCCGGCTGCTGGATCGGTGTGGCTATTATGTGCATCTTCCAATATTACGTGAGCGCCTGGTTCACGCACTATCTCCTGATCCTCGGCGTAGTCATTCTCGTGATCCTTCGTGTTTCGCGCAAGGGCGTGCTCGGGTGGTCTCTCGGCTGGAAGAGGAGTAGCAATGGGCAATGAGCATCTGCTCGAAGTGAAGGGCGTCTCCAAGCATTTTGGCGGCCTCACCGCAGTGGATGAGGTAACCCTCACTGTCGGTAGAAACGAGATACGCGGTATCATAGGCCCGAACGGAGCAGGAAAGACAACGTTCTTCAATGTTATCACCGGAGGGTTGAAGCCGAGCGCGGGCAAGATCTATCTGAACGGTGAGGATATCACCGGATTTCCTCTGCACAGAATTTCCCGGCGCGGCATGAGCAGGACGTTCCAGTTAACGTTCATTTTTCCGGACATGACCGTCTTCGATTGCGTATGGGTCGGCGTCTACTCCAGAAAAGTAAGACCGTGGAACCTTCTCTTCTCGCATGTGAACCGCAGCGGCACGATTGCCAAAAAGACGGAAGAGATTTGCCGGCTTGTGGGACTTGAAAGCAAGATGGATGAATTGGCTTCGAACCTTTCCTACGGAGACCAGAAGGTCCTTGAGATCGCCATGGCCCTGAGCACCGATCCTTTAATTCTTCTCCTCGATGAGCCTACGCAGGGGGTCGGTCCGCGCGAAGCCGATGACATCGTGGGGCTTATCGGTCGACTCTCCGAAAAGATGTCCATCGTTCTCATCGAACACAATATGGACATCATCATGCGAATCTGCCATCACCTCACGGTCTTGAGCAACGGCCACGTCATCGCGGAAGGATCATGCAGCGAAGTAGCCATGAACAGGGAGGTGCAAAGGATCTATCTCGGTGAGGAGATCGTATGAGTCTGTTGCGGCTCGAGGACATTCATGCCTATTACGACAGAAGTTACGTGCTGCAGGGCGTTTCCATGGAAATAAAGAAGGGCGAGATCGTTGCACTGCTGGGAAGAAACGGCGTGGGGAAGACCACAACCCTGAACAGCATCATGGGATTTGTGAAGCCGCGGACGGGGAAAATTTATTTCAAGGAAACTGACATAACACCCCTGCCCAGTTTCAAAATAGGGAGAATGGGAATCGGGTATGTGCCTCAGGGCAGGCATCTTTTTCCGAAGATGACGGTGATGGAGAATCTTAAGACCGGCATGCTCACCAAATCGGCGGGCGGCTCACTGGATAAGGTGTTTGATCTTTTTCCAAACATTAAAGAAAGGCTTCAACGCAAGGCCGGTAGCTTAAGCGGCGGAGAGCAACAGGCAGTTGCGATCTCGCGGGCCATTCTCAAGAATCCCGAGATCCTGATACTCGATGAACCGACAACCGGGCTCATGCCGCTTTTTGTCTCCAGCCTGAAGGATGTCATCAAAAAGCTGAATCAACAGGGGATGACGATTCTGCTCGTGGAGGAACGTGTTCCCTTCACGCTTGCTCTGGCTGAGCGGATTTATTTCATGGTCACCGGCAGGATCGAATATACCTCCACGAGAGAAGAACTGGAAGGCAGAAAAGATCTTCTCGTCCGATACCTGGGAATAGAAGCGTGACGGGCACGTTGTGATGAAGGACAACACGCGCCCCGACGAGTTCTCAGGGTTCCAACGCAGAAGATGGATCATCTGGGCTTCTCTGATGACGGTCTATGTCATCGGCGCTTTTCACCGCGTTGCTCCTGCGGTCATCGCAAACGACCTGATGAACACCTTCAGGATGAGCGGAACAGCTCTCGGTGCGCTTTCTTCTTCCTATTTTTATATCTATGCGATAATGCAGATCCCCTCCGGAATTCTCGCTGACACGGTGGGCCCGAGAAAAACAGTGGCGCTCAGCGCTTTGGTGATGGGCGCCGGAACAGTTCTCTTCGCCCTGGCTCCTTCACTCGCGTACTGCTTTGCAGGCAGATTCCTCATCGGCCTTGGCGTATCCGTGGTAATGGTCAATGCGATGAAGGTTTGTGTGGAATGGTACAGGCCGGCCGAGATGGGGCGCATGAACGGCCTTGTTACTACGGTAAGCGCTCTGGGGGGTCTTCTCGCGGCAACGCCGTCTGGCATTTCTTTCGGACGCGCTCGGATGGCGACTCAGCTTTGTGCTCATCGGCCTTGCTTCACTCGTGCTGGGGTGGAATTGCTGGCTGGTCGTTCGCGACAGTCCAGCCGATTGCGGCTTTCACTCGTTGAATGGAAGAACGGATAGAGCAACCGGTTCACTTCACGCGGCCGGTGGTTCGATTTGGACCGGAATAAAGATGGTGATCCGGAATCCGTATACCTGGCCCCCATTTTTCGGCTTCTTTTCGTTCTATTCGACGTTCATGGCGTTCGTCGGCCTTTGGGGGATGCCTTTTATAAGTCAACAGTACGGTTTGTTGAACAGGAACGCCGCAAACTATACAATGGCTGCTTCTCTGGGCCTGCTTGCCGGGTGCTCCGTTAGTAGGCTATCTTTCAGACAAAATAATGGTGCGGCGGAAAATGCCGTATCTGCTCTTTGCATGCGCGTATGCAGCGGTGTGGGCAACGCTCTGTTTCTTCGGAGACGGCAAACCTCCTCTGGAATATCTCTATAGCATCACCTTCTTGATGGGATTCTTCTGCTCCGGATTTACGCTATCCCTTATATGCACAAAGGAGGTCAATCCGGGACATCTCGCGGGAATAGCAATGGGGACCACAAATACGGGAGGTTTCATTGGAGCGGCCATACTGCAGGTAGTGCTGGGCAAAATCCTTGATCTCTTCTGGGACGGCCGGATGATCGATGCAGTGCGTGTCTATCCTCTCAAAGCGTATCGAATCGCATTCTTAATCTGCTTCTCAATTACCCTTCTCGGGATTGTGGCTGCTGCATACATCAAGGAGACACGCTGTGAGAACTACGGATGAGCAGTTCGTTCAGGGCTTGCCTGTCAATCGGCGCACGCGTCTGGGCGTTCTCCGATCTGCCGACTTGTGAAATATGGGATTCCTGGCGTCCGCCGGAATGACGGCAAGGGCGTCAATGTCGAAGCATTTGGCGCGTTCGTATTAATTTTCTTGAAGACTTCGACGATACCGTTGTCGCCGTCTACCCGGACGTAGTCGCCTGTCTCGATGACCATGGTGGGGTCTTGATCGAAGTCGGTCACGGTCGGCACTTTCATGTTCATCGCGGCAAAGACCGTCAGGTTATTTCCTTTTCTGTAAATAAACGCGGCGGGATTGGTGCCGAACTGCCTTGTCCTGCCGTATCCGGCAAAGCCTCCCGAGCCTCTCGGCTCGGTGAAAACCAACACTTTGCCCTTAAACGGCACTTCATACAGCGGATGATTTCTCTCTACGGTGAAGCCGCCCTTTACATTTACATTGCCCCAACCCATCAGGGGCATCTTCGACACGAGCGCTTCGCCTTCCGCCACTCCGCCGATAACTTTTCTGCCTTTCAGAATAATTTTCCTTACTTCACCGGCCATTACTCACCTCCACTCCCCTTTCCACTTTCCGGTTATAGCCGCCTCAATGCAATCTTCCGTGGTGCCGTACCAGACCTGAAGTTTTTTGGGGTAAACGACTCCGGTGATGTAATAGTCCTGTTTTGCCGCATCCGTGGCCATGACTGATGCAGGAGGCATCTCTCCCATCAATAAACCCGGACAGCTGCCCGACAGAAGCGTTCCTCCCGCTTTTTCGATGATGGCGTCGAGTCCCATCAATTGCGCGGCTTTGTAGGTCAGGGGGTTGGTCATGACCCAGACAGGGCTTTTGCAATGTCTGCCGTCAAGCAACCGCGCCGCCTTTTGTATCTCCACCATGTTGTAATGAGGACATCCCAGATAGACAAAATCGACATTGTCATTGGAGGCATAGGTCATCATTTCGTAGACCCTTTTCAGGTCATTGCGCGTGATCGTGATTTTCCTGTCCGGCGCGCGTCCCTTAAAAGCGTCCTCTAAGGTGAGGGCTTCCGGCGTGATGCCCGGAATATGATACATGCGCACCTGACCGCCCGTGGCCAACGCTGAATTCATTTTGACCAGCTGGCTCGTGGTCGGCTTGCCGATGCCGACGAAAGCGGGTACGGCGAGGCCTATCGCTTCTCCGACGGCCCATCCGAAAAGATCATAGTCCATATCGGATTTGAGTTCACCGTCACATTCTACCAGCACGGTCGCAACGCGGTTCTCATCGAGATGCATGTCATAAGCCGGAACTTTGCCCAGGTAGGCCGTCTGGAAGCATCCGTCAAAATTACTTCGTGCGCCCAGGATCGCATTGACCCATGGAATAGCGGAGCTCTCCACCCATGCGCAGTGCTGACCCACTGCAGGCCAGTACGATGCCGTCAGGTAATTGTTGCAGGAAAAGGTAGGGACCATGCCCATCCGGATCCAGGGCTTGAGCGGCTCCAGGCACTTCTTATGAAATTCGGGATCGCTGTTGGGCTGTGTGCCGCACTTTTCCCATCCATCAAGAATAAAGCCCGGCGTCGTCGACTTGTTGGCGAAGGTCAGCACTTTGAACTTCTCGCCTCTTTCCGCCAGCACTTCAATCTCTTCCTGCGTGATAGCGTAATCGGGCACCCACATCTGCCCGGGGTGCAGGTCAACGGTTCCATCCAGGTTGATCAGCTTTTCTGCACCTGCGGCTTCTCCATAGGCTACCAGGAACTGCATGCATTTCCGGGCGATCTCACCTTGTGCGCCGTCCAGTATTCCCTTTTCCTCATCAGTCAAATACACCTGAACCCTCCTTGGACTCCTTGAATCCTCTGCTCATCAGGCGCTTTGCCTGCATATAGAATACCTCTACGACGATAGATAGTCCAGGGAGGGCGGGAGCGGCAGCGCTGCGCCCGGGTAGCAGGGCTGTCAGATCTTGAACTCGTCAAACGTCTCAGACGCAAAAAGCTCCTCGACGGTCATGCGCCGGGCGGACAATCCCTGCTCAAAAGAGTACTGACAGAGCGCATCAATAGTAATGCGGTTCTGATAGTTAGTGTATCAAAGCTGTAAGAGTCCAATTGCGAGCGGGTCCCAAAGTATTGATTGATTTCAGCACGGCACTATGCTATGCTACAATCGAAGTTAACGAAAGTTTTTGTCGTACATGTTGGCCGCAGAGACTTTTACTTTGCGGCTTTTTTTGTCCCCCAGGGACCTCGTTGCTTCTAACATTAAGAAGAAAGGAGGTGTTTGGTATGACAAAAGGAACAGTTAAGTGGTTTAACGAATCCAAGGGATTCGGTTTCATCGCCAGAGAAGACGGTGAAGATGTTTTCGTTCATCACACCGCGATCCAGGGTAACGGCTTCAAGACGTTGGCTGAAGGTCAGGCGGTTAGTTTTGACGTAGACAAGGGTCCGAAAGGGCTCCGCGCGATCAATGTCGTGACAATCTAAACCAATACCAACACGAGGAAAGGCTTCGGTTTCGAGGCCTTTCTGCATTAAGAGACCACCCGGTCATCTGATCTCTTCCTCCCCCAACTCTATTCTGAGCCGCTCAAGTCCTTTGCGTGGCGCTATCCGAATCGGACTGCTTTGCCGCGGTCATCACGGCGCTGCCAGCCCCATCCCTCGCCTTCGCGAAAAACGCGTTCATAAGAGCTGGTTGTCTTCTCTTTGCGCAACCATTGCAGAAAGCGCTCCCTGGCTTGCTGCGGCACCTCAGTCCATTTCAAATGGTTCTCGGGATATCGGGGGTCTCCCAGCTCTTCGTGGTTCAGGACAAAAGTCTCTAACGTTTTCCGGACCTCTTCGGTAAGTCCACTGTGCACAATGAGCGCACCCACTTCTTTTTTGAAACTCGACAACTTCCAGCCCTGCCATGGCAAGAGTTCTTTGAGCAGTAATGTTGCCGGGTCTCTGGATGATCTGCCGAGCTGTCCGCGGCAGGCAGCCGTAGCGGCTTCTACAATCTGCCGCACGAAAGCGGATTGAGGTTCGAGATACCATTTGTCAAGATGATCATTGAGCAGGGTTCCATTGTCTACAAAGGCGCGGGCAAGTACCTCGGGTCCATCGGGGCCGAGGACGGCATCGAGATGAGCCCTCCATTTTACGAGGATGGGATTCGACCCGGCGTAGCCTGCAACAAGGGTTCTGATGACGGCAACCGGTGATTGAATAGGAAAAGGCCATTCCCACTTGCTGTGGCATGAGCGGACAAGACCTTCAAGGGGGCGCCTGCCAAGCTCCGTGCCGGAATTTTGCAGATAGGCAAGAAACCGGTCGCTGGTGGCGATATTGGGCTCCCAGCACAGGTATCTCATCGTCCCTCTGTCAAGCTCGTTTATTGTGCCCGAAACGAATTCATTCCATTGCCGCATGTACCGTTCAAGGGGCGGCGGCCGTCGCACCGGCGCAGAACCTATTTTGTTCACAGCGAGCCTGAGGTTCCGAAAATAGTTTTCCGCCGGACGGGTGGCAAGGGATATCGCCGATTCGCTCATGTGCCTTCCCGTTTTCCTGATGAGGGAACTCAGCTCATCGAGTGAAGCATTTCTTTCGTGACTATCCGGCATGCTTACTCCTTTTCCGGCCCGAGAGCTTCGAGCAAGGGCTTTTGCTCCAGAGAACGGATTCTGATTTTGAATACCACACGCCTGCTCGATGCGGCATCTTCTTCTCCCGCACGATTCGTGATCAGCTCTGCGCTGCCTCTGCCGGTCGCGGACAATTGGCGCAGAAAATATGCCCTTTCCCTCTCCATACCTTCAGCATTCAGTATCTCCAGGCTCGCCCCGACAACGGACATCGACCTTTTTTGGCTGAGGTCCCAATTATGCCTGTCCGTACCGGAAGAATCGGTATGCCCCTCGACAACGATCGAATTGATTTCTTCCGCGAACTTCGGGGAACAGACTATTCTCGACAGTCTGGGGATGAATTTTCTCAAGAAGAGCTCTCCGCCTGGTGATATGCCTGAACGGTCAAGCTGGAATGCCAGAAGGTCCTCGGGCACGAGAACGAGAAGTCCCAGCGGGTCCTTGGGGTCGGATGTCACCTCTATGCCCGCGGCCGCAAAGTCCTTCAATGATTCTTGTATCTCGGCCAGGACGGAGTTTCTGGTCGTTTGGCCTTCCTGCTGGGCGTTGTTGAGTGAGGCGCACAGCAGCAGGATGAAGATCACGGCAAGGGATGTCATCAGGTCGGTAAACGAATTTGACATACCCGAGGAGGTTTCCGATTTGAACATGTCGTTAGGCTACCGCTCGTGAGATACGTGTGATACCGGCAACTGCGCTCTGAAGCTCATCGAGCTGTTCGCTCAGCTCATCGATTGAGCCGGAGAGGCGTCCGGTTGCCTGTGAAATAAAAGTATCCGCGGCTGATGTAAGCTGAACAAAATGTTTCTCTGTCGTGTCAGAGTACCCCGAAAGGTGCTGTGCAATTTGCGTGAGCAGATCCTTAGCATGACCCTCAACCTTCCCGAAGACATTTTCGTACTGAACCATCGACGCCTGGATTCTGCCCCACACCAATTGCTGGCCTCGGATAAAATCGTTCAGTGACTCTATTTGGCCGGAAGCCGACGACGAAGCACGGACGGCCAGTTCCTGGGTCTCCCTGATTGATTTTGCGATCTGGCTCAGCGACATGACGCCCGCGTTCACTTCCGTGGCAACCTTCTGCAGTGCCTCCGTTGTCCTGCCCTGACCCGCAACCGCCACACTCAGGTCTTGAGCTATTGCGGCCAGAGACATCCGGATCTCTTCAGCATCCACAGGATTCGCGCCACGCGCTTGGATGAGCTCTGCCAGGCGATGTATGTTTTGAGTGCCGAGCGAGCCGGCCTCACGAAGGGCTTCTTTTACGTTCTTGTTCGAGCTCTCGGTCGTCTTTTCGAGTGTTACTGCCACGCGCCCGGAGAGCTCCTTTACCACGCCTATCAGCTCCTTGAGAGCATCTTGGTTTCTGGAAAACTGTTTCGCCATCAGTTCGAGCAGCGCTGTGCCGTCTGTAACGGATTCTGCAGTATGCGCCGACTGTGCCGAGGCGGGATTGGCTGCTGAGCCCGAGTGCTCAGGATGTTTCAGCGGGTGAGCAGGCTGCTCATTGATGGCGTTGATGGCATTGCCGGCTTCATATCTGTGCAACGCGTTTTGTTTTATGGAATGGTCGAGCTCACCGAGAATTGTCGCTATTCTGTCGAGAGACTGTCCCGCGCCTTCAGCGATGCTCTGCTTGAGCCTGGATGGGAGTTCCGCATTGAATGTTTTGAACGCGTGTGATTGCTCTGCCATTTCTGTGCAAAGATCCGACAGTAGCTGCGCCGGCAGTAACCTTGGAAGAAGGCCGGTAAGTATAGAGGCAAGCGAGGCGATACGCGCGCGAACAGGGTAGAGGATCCATTTTTCCGCATAGATGAGCAGCGTAGCGCAGCCGAGGGCAACGATCGATGAGAGGAACTTTCCCGACAGCCCCTGAACGAGAAGGTCCAGCCCCTGCACCCTGTTATTCGCCAGTTTTACGTCGAGAAGTGCCACAAGGATGGCCACGAATGTTGCAAGCAGACCGACCCCGGTAATGACAGCAGGGGCAGTTTTGTACGCGTGGGAATCTGTGATTGCTTCGTTGAACGCTCCGGCCACGTCTTCACCGGCCCAAAACATCATCTGGCCATTCTTGTCAGGCCGGCTGACTATCGAAGAGGAGATACGCTGCCAGGTGGGTTGCAGAAAGGGCAGGCCAGTGAAGACAGCCGCTATTGAATCGTAGAGCTTGCGAGAGATCGCATTGCCCGGATTCATTGCGTTGCTGTCCCGGAGCGCTGTGAGCTGTTTTTCGGCTACAGAGATAGCATGTGTTTGGTGCCTCGATTCCCTGAGATGCCTCAGATAGACGCACATGCAGTACATAATAATGGCGCCCGAGACCAGCCAGGAAAAGGCGGGTGCTTTTAAATCGAAGAGGGCCCACTGTACTTTCAGTAGAAACACGTCGTGGATATCCTTATCAAACTGATGTAAAACGAAACATGCGCGTCCAAAGCCTGTACGTCCGTTGCGTTTCCGTATTCGCAAGCTGCAAGAAACGTGCGTTACTTGGCGCGGCACATCGTGGACAGGCAGAAGCGGCCATATTCAGTTATGACGGGTACTTTGAAGATTAAACGTAGAAACTTGTTGGTTTGATCACGTTAGTAAAAAGGCGGCGTCAAGAGGAAAAATGGGTCCGCATGGGAAAAATATTCCTACATGGGAGAGGGGACGAGCTTCAGAACTCCACGCCATTCAGGAAAACAGCTGATATAACCGTTCCCACAAGAACTGCGAACATAAAGACCAGTGCTGCCAGCGCTACATGGAGAATACGTCTCACGTGACTCCCATTCCCTGGATGGATGATGGATCAGTGCTTCTCTCCATAAGATAATCAGGCCAGATGAAAAAGGCAATAGGGGAGGGGACGCCATAGCAGTCGCTCATCCATCACCCGCCCCTTACACCTATCAAAGGATAGATCTTCTCCCGGTAAAGGATACCGAGCAATACCGCGTAGCCGAAGATGTTCAGCATGAAATGGTTGGGGATCATGAGCAGGCCGCTACAGAGCACAATGAGGCGGGCGATTAATCCAAGGTTGCCTCCGAGGTAGCCAAGGAAAGCCATGGACATGGAGGCTATGGCGAAAAAGGCGGTTACGATGCGGAAGGCCGTGTAAACGAGCGGCCCGTTGAACATCAGCTCAGGCGAGTAGACCACCATGTAGGGGACAATATATGTGGGCGCCGAGATCAGGAAGGCCAGGTTAGTTGTCTTTAGCGGGTCGGTCTTGGCGATGCCTGCTGCTGCAAAGGAGCAGGGCGCCGAAGGGGGCGTAATATTACCGAGCACCCCGAAGAAGAAAATAAAGAGATGTGCGGCCATCGGGTTCACGCCGCTCTTGATAAGCGCAGGCGCGGCAAGAATTGCCAATATCAGGTAGGCGGTAACCGGCGGCAGTGGCAGACCGATGATCAGGGAGGCCATCATGGTGAGGAAGAGCAGGACAAGGGTGTTGCCGCCCGCGCAGTAGATAAGGACCTCGGAAAACCGGAGTCCCATGCCGGTGAGATTGAGGACACCTTCGATGATTCCTGCCGATGCACACGCCATCGCCACGATGAGCGCGTTCTTCGCTCCCTGGGCGAGCGCGGTCGCCAGTCTTGAGGGGCCCAACCTCGTTCTCTTCCTGATCATGCTGACAGCGACGAGCGCGATGACCGCCCAGAAACCTGCCTTCTTCGTGGATGCGCCCGCGACAAGGAGCATATAGAGGATGACGAGAATCGGTATGAAGAGATGTGCATTTTCCTTGAACTGCGCGAGGGCGTTCGGCAATTCCGTTTTCGAAAGCTTTACCAGCCCCAGTTTCGATGCCTGTATCTGTATGAACATGAAGACGGCGACGTAATAAAGTAAACCGGGAATAATTGCCGCTTTCATAACGTCCACGTACGTCCCGCCGACCATCTCCGGTATAATGAAGGCCGCGGCGCCCATGACGGGCGGGACAAGCATGCCGCCCGTCGAGGCCAGCGCTTCGATCGCCCCGGCCATCATAGGCTTGTACCCTGCCCTTATCATCAGAGGTATGGTGAGCGTTCCCACGGCAGCAACGTTCGCTGTCTGACTCCCGGTCATCATCCCGAAGAGGCAGCTTCCCAGCACGGCCGCCTTCGCCGCTCCCCCCTTGAACCTTCCAAAGAGGCTCAAGCCGATGGCAGTGAGAGAAGAGGTTGCGCCCGTTGCCTCCAGGAGCGCGCCAAAAATCAGGAAGACGATTATTACCGTTGCGGAGACCGCCAGGGAAACTCCCAGGATGCCGTCGGTGCTCAAGAACATGTGGGTAACGATTCTCTCAAAGGTGTAGCCGCTGTGGGCCAGGACAGGTGGCAGATAGGCCCCGAAAACCACGTACGCAAGCGCGCAGAAAATGATGATGCACATCGCCCATCCCATCATGCGCCGTGTCGCTTCGATAACGAGCACAATGGCAATGAGGCTTACGATGGAATCGAGTCCGTTCGGGCCTCCCGCCCTGGCCGATATGTTCTCATAGTCGATCATCACATAGAGGCCTATGAAGATCGCCAAGCATATGAGCAGTATATCCAGAACGGAGAAAAACGAATCGGCTGTCTTAGGTGTATCCGCCTCTTTTTTCCTGAACGGGTGGACCAGAAATACGAGGACAAGTGCGAAGACAAGGTGGGTGGTGCGCTGCTGCATTGCGGGGTAGAGGCGAAATCCTGCAGTGTATAGGTGAAAAAGGGCCATCAAGACGCCGATAAAGGTGATGATCCGTGCTCGTGTGATAACGCTCGCCATCTTTCCCCCTTTTCCCCTCCCGGTTCGCTCCAACCTCTATGCTGTTTCCCTTATTTCATTACCCCCTTCTCTTTGTAGTATTTCACGGCGCCCGGATGAAAAGGGATGGCGATGGTCTTGGTGGCGTTTTGAAGGTTCATCTCCTTCATGCCCGGGCAGACGGCGAGCAGCTCGTCTCTGTGAGTGAATATGACCTGCATCATTTTGTACATGAGGTCCGTGTCGACCTTGTCGCTGGCGCTCAGGAAGCTGCCAAAAACCAGGATAGACGTGTTCTGAGTAATGCCCTTATAGGAACCCGGCTGGAGGACAAATTCATAATACCAGGGACTGACTGCCAGTGTCTTTTTCAGGACATCCGGATCCACGGGTATCACCCTGATCGGTGTTTCGAAGGCCAGTTGCTGGATCGCCGCCACAGGGTAGGTCCCCGATATGAAACCTGCGTCGATGCTTCCGTCCTGGATCCCCTCGACTACTTCGTTATATCCCAGCCAGAGGGGCTTGTACATTTTCGGGGTCACCCCGTGGTCCTCTATCAGCTGCATACCCATCTGCGCCGTTCCGCTTCCGGCCGCACCGACTCCTACCCTTTTTCCCTTGAGGTCGGCGTAGGATTTTATGGGTGACTTGGTCGCCACAACGAGGTTGAGTCCCGCACCGTGTGTGAAGACGACCGCCTTCTGAGCAGTCATGGGCTTGGTGAAAGGCGCCTCACCCTTGTACGCCATGAGCGTTACCTTCGAGTCGGGTACGCCGAAGGATGGCTGATTCTTTTCAGCTTTTTCCTGCATGAGCTTGGTCATGGCGGCTGTCCCGCCGGTTGTTTCCACCATCATCTGCACTTCAGAAACATACTTGTTGATGACCGCGGTCATTGCGCCGCCCACCAGGTAGGCAGTTCCCCCTGCGCCCGGCGTGTACACGGGCATGACGGTCTTTGGTGCAGCCAGCACAGCGGATGACAATGCGAAGACAAAGATCGATACAAGCAGAATAGTTCTCACACTTCTCATGGTAACCTCCCCTTTTTGGTTACTGATCGTGTTGAAGAATTTTACCTTTTCTTACTATAGCCTCGCAATTACCTCACTTCTTAAATCGGCCCGCTCTCCATACTGCTCGGTTTTCCCATGCCGCATCTTTCTTGTCAAGCAGAAGATGGGATGAGGGGAGCATACATGCCGCACTTCAGCACCAGGTAGCGCATGGCGAGATCGCCGATTAATCCTGAAAAGATGGCGGCGTAGATCAGAACCATGGGGGTCCCCTCCAGCCCGGCCAAAAGGCTGCTGATCACCGCAATCGACGGTATCACCATGCCCACCGCAATCACTACGATCCAGAATAAAGGCGCCCATTTGTTCGCGACCATGTAGCGCACCGAGACCTGGCCGGCCACGGACGTGTACCTCGCGCTCAGCAGGTATACGGGAATAAGAAATATGAAGCCTATCAGCAATATGCGAATCCATTGTTCTATTCCCATAGCGATCGCCGCTGCCTGCTACGATCCCGAGGGTGACTTCGGCGCCGCCCCAGAGTCCGCTCACGACATACAGGATCGGCAGAAGGGCGGTGTTCCACAGAGGGATGCCGTTCACGTAGTTCATCGCGAATCCGCCGTAGATCACGGCGAGGAAGGCAAATGCATCCGCCGCCGCCAGCAGAGGAGTGAAACGGATTTCCATTTGGAGCAGAGCCATGTGTATCAATCCGAGGATAAGAAAGAGGGTCACAAAAAAGAGACCCCGGGAAATCCATGAGGTCTTCCATCCCGACGAAAGCAGCATGCGCCAGAACCTCAAGGGTTTACCCAGGTAGAGCATATGAAGACCCCCTCCCAGAACCGCGCAGAGAAGCCAGCCTATCCACATAGCCGGCAGATTGCCGAATATCGAAGCGACAAAAAACATCCCTGCTCCCAGTTCGATAAAGAAAAAAGCGAGCCACAGTTTTATCCCCCCTTTTTCAATCCATTGGGTCTGGGGTGTGTAGGAGACCATGAATTCGTAGGGTCTGGTCTGGATCATTCTTTTCCTCCTTTGCTACAACCGATGGAAGATCGCTTCGCTAGGAAGACCGTCACGCAGAGCGTGACTAGGAAGATCGCTTCGCTAGGAAGAAAAAGCCTTTTTTGTGTTTTTATCTTCCCTCTTCCCTCTTCCCTCTTCCCATCTTCCCTCTTTCTCTTTCAGCCTATAACATAGTAGACCGAAGGTTCAGTGCCATGTTCCGGATGTAACGGAACAGGACGCCATTTCCTCACCAGCATCGAAATCTCGCTATCCGGATCATCTAGATCACCGAAATAGCGTGCCTTCGACGGACAGGTAATGACGCAGGCCGGGGTTGCGTCCCGGTCAACGCCCGGCTTGAGGCCCCGCTTGATGCCGCTGTCAACCCTCTCCATACAGAAATTGCATTTTACAACTGTGCCTGTCTGATAAGGATGCAACTCTCTTCCCAGTTTCTCAAACTCCGTCAGACCTTGACCAGGATAATATTCCTTCTCCTCGTCATAGTAGGTGCGGACCTGATACGGACAAGCCATGACACAGTAACGGCAGCCCACACATTTATCCGCATCGACCCACACAATACCATCGTCACGCTTTTGGGTTGCACGGGTCGGGCAGGCGTCAACACACTTTGCCTCTTTGCAGTGATTGCACAACACAGGGTATACCCGCTTTATGGCATTGGGGTACTCCCCCGTCTCCGAGATCAGCAGCCTTCCCCACAGCACATCCGGGGGCAAGAAATGCTCCTGCTCGCACTTGACCACACAACTGTAACAGCCGACACATTTGACCAGATTTATCAACATACCCCATCTCATGTTGCCGACCTCGCATTCTGTTCTTTATATACTTTAACCCTCGGTGTTGGTTCGGACGAGCCTGAAAGAGGACAAAAACGATGCTGATCCTGTCGCAGCAGAGCGTTCGGGTTAATACCTTTCCCTTTTGAAACAGGCATCCCTTTCGCCCAACTCCCTAAGCCCACCGCGGCCAGAACCCCCGGGTGGACCAACTGCGACAGCTTCACCCTTCCGGTCTGCTTGTCTCCGAAACGATTCTCGAGACAAATGATGTCCCCTTCCTTAATACCTTTCTTCTTTGCCGTTTGCGCATTCATGGTTATGTTGTACGTATAAGGATTGAGCGTAGCCGCTGCATTGATATACGGGTTATGCGCCGTGAAGCGATAGGTCATGAGCGGATCGCGCTGCGAGACAACGAAAAGGTCATATTCAGAATCCGGCGGAAGCTCCGTGTAAATAACCGAAGGGAAATACGTCGTCATGCCGGTATAATAGTCCCAGTTCAGATCGAAGCCTACGCTCTCAGCCCTCTTTCGTGATTCCGCCCTTTCCTGTTCGACCTCCTCGTAATAGACCGGCACCCTTGCGTCTATAAACCAGCGCCAATAGCATTCTTCAACCTTCTTCTTCCACGTCATGAACCCGTTGTCCCTGAACCATTCCAGGCCCCGCTCGTTTCCAAAGTGGTACTTTAAGACCCTGTCGACAAACTCCACATTCGATATTCTGTCTCCCCGTTCTATAATGGGCGGGATATCTATATTTTTTCCCGCCCGTTTTCCTCTTGTGAACGTAAAATAATCGTTCAACTGCGCGTTGTACTCATCCCTTATTCCCAATCTGTCAGCGAGGTCGAACATGACGTCCTGAATGCATCGGGTCTCGCCTTTCGGTTCGGCAACCGGCATGCGCACGTGAAAACTCCACTTATCCATGCCCACAGGGTAACTATAGGTGACGCTGAAGGCGGTAGAAATATCGAGCGTCTCAAGGTAGTGCGTTTCGGGCAAAACGATGTCGCAAAAACCTTCGGTTGTCTCGTTATGGAACGGCTGAAGCGCGCAGGCAAAAGGGATTTTCTTGAGAAACTTTTCTACGGCTTCCGGTCTGAGAAGGCTCATTACCACATTTGCACCGTAGGTAAAGAAAACTTCCGGACTGAAAGGTTTGCCGGCGTTCTCCCACAACTTTTCCCAATCCTCAGCGTAAGGGTAGATGTTCGATCTTGCACCGGGGAAGAGATCGTAAAAGTTCAAACAGACGCCAGGCCCCTGAACTTTACCCGGCGGCCACGCAGGTATTCCGACGGGCCAGGCGCCGGCAGTGAGCATACCGTCAAGACCACCAAAAGCGGTATAGGCAAACCCGCCTGTATCCGGATAGCCCAGACTCCTCGCCGTGCCGGAACCGAGGAGGCCTCCGCACACATCCTGGTTGCCGAGCAACGCATTTATCAGGTGCAGGGCAGTATACAGGTGAAAGGAATTGGAATGGGTCTGGACCCCCTTGTACCCGACCACGCAGGCCGGCCGGTAAGGCACTTTCACGCCTTCGATCTCGATAAAACTTCCTATTTTCGCCTCGTCAACAAGTTCTCTCGCAAGCCGCCGTATGGTATCCGCGGGAACGGTGCTTATCTGGGAAGCCCACTCGGGTTTATACTGTTTGAGGTGTTCCTTGATGATCGCGAAAACGGGCTGGCATTCATTGCCATGCGCCGTGTACTTCCCCTCTATCGCCGGCTGTTTCAGCGTCGGATCGTCATACGTCTTGAGCTTGCCGTCAGCTTCATCGTAGAGGAGGGGCTTTTTCGTCTCTTCATCCCGCACGTAGAGACGGTCGGGACCGAGCAGGTAGGCGCCATTTGTCTTGTGCCTGATATACTCTTTATCATACACCCCAATTTCGTTGACGATGAGATTAGATATAGTCAGGAAAACGGCTATATCGGTCGCGGGCAGGATCGGAATCCATTCCTCGCCTTTGGAAGCGACGGTGAACCCCTGAGGGTCCATGACCTTCATTTTCATGCCTCTCTCTCTGGCTGCTGCTGCCTGTCTTATGCTGGCGCTCGCGTTACGGCCGCCACCCCAGCCTTCATTGCCGCCGCAACGGAGCACGTAATTGCAATACCTGTAATCCGGAACTATGTCCCATGCGGCGTAGTGCAAAGCCCCTATATGATGGGCGCTGCCGCCGCACATGGTTCCCGGACCGCCCGAGGCGTGGGAGTTGCCGCCGTAGGACGGAATGAAACGGGACCACGAGGTGTTGGCCCGCATGCCGCCCGTGGGGCCCGGCGTCATCGCAAAGACCGTACACCTGGGGTCTTTTTTTTGAGCCGCTGACAGTTTTTCCGCAAGCGTGTCGAGCGCTTCTTCCCACGTGATGCGCTCCCACTTCGGATCTTCATGAAGCCCTTTTTTTGGATTGGTTCTTTTCACCGGATAGAGGATCCTGTTGGGATTATGCCAGTCCATTACGCTGGTCACGCCTTTGGCGCAGAGCCCCCCCTGTGCGCCCTTGTCGCTCTCGGGGACGCCCTCCGCGGCAACCGGTTTACCATTGAGGACCCTTACCCTGTTAGCACACTCGTTATAGCAGAGGGAGCAGACGCTGTGGACCCAGTACTCTTTTTGCTTGTCTCTTTCACCGAAGACTTTCCTGTAACGTTCCCGATCTTTCTCGACAATGGTCATCGGATTCACCTCTTCCCTTTTTGCCCCCGGTTCTTTTTCTTCGAACCATGAGCAACCCTGATCCTGCCCTCTCTGTGGACACTCGGGCTATTTGTGCTCGCGGGCTTCAAAGCCAGCGACAGGAACTGTCCTCGGACGTCGACCAGATGATCCCGCATCAATTTTCTCGCGGATGCCACGTCTTTCTTGCGTAATGCGTCGTAAATAGCCCTGTGGCCGGTCAATATTTTTTCAGAATATTTGATGCCTGGTTTGAGCCGGGTTGCGAGGGAATCAACAACATTCATCACGGATTCGATGATGACCTCGAGCAGGTAATTCTTGGCTGCTCTCGCTAGTATGAGGTGGAACATTATATTCCCGTCTCGTACCATCTTCCCTTCGGCGATCAGCTGCTCGGAATATTCGATGTTCTTCCACAATTGCTTCAGATCGTCGTCGGTCATCCGCTTAGCCGCGAGTCCTATAATGGCCGACTCAATCTCGATGCGGGTCTCGGTCAGTTCTTCAAGACTTATTCTTCCCAGTTTCGTCAGGTCCGCGATGGAGCCGGTCATTACATCTGCTCCTATATCCTTGATGAAGGAGCCGCCTTTATACCCGCTCTTAATATAGATGAAACCTGACTGCTCCAGCATCCGGAGTGACTCGCGGACAACCATGCGCCCTGTCTTGAACAGAGCCGCAAGCTCGCGTTCTCCGGGCAACTTGTCTCCGGGGTTCAATTGGCCTGAGCAAATAAGGTCTTTGATCTGCTCCGATATGACTTCGAAAGCCCTTCGTGGCTCGAAAGGCTTAAAGAGCTCCGGGATGGTCATTAGGTATTAGTATCACTATGGTATTACCTTTGTCAACCAAGAGATAAGATGTCACGTGGGAGAGAAACGTTTGATGAGTTCAGGCGCGTGTTTGCGGCATCGGAATATTGCGACTCAAAGCCCATTCGCCATCAACGCAGTTGATCTCAACAGCCGATTCCGGGGGGGGGAGGCCCTTGCGGCGGGAGGGCTTGGGGCGTTTGTCGAGCTGGTGCTACCGTTTTTGATTGTCCTACCGTTGGCATTCGTGTTAGAGAAAAAGAACAGGGCAAGCGCTAGACCGACCCAATAGAAGGTGACAAAATGAAACCGACGTGAGCCGGTTCGTTAATGCGGCAGGAACGACGCGAGAAGCGCATAACGCCGCAATAAATAAAGGGGGGTAAGAAAATGGGTTTGAGTGTTCCAGTAATATCGCTAATAGCTCTGTTCATCGCTATTGTCGTCAGCTGCACAACTTCATTGAATATCGGCACGCTTGCCATCGGGCTTTCCCTTATCGCAGGCCACTATCTGGGCGGGGTCAAGATCCCCGACATCATCAAGGGGTATCCCACAAGCCTTTTCATCATGCTCGCCGGCGTGACATACCTCTTCGCAATTGCCCAGGTGAACGGCACCCTTGAGAAGATATCGAAATATGCCATCAAGGCCGTCAGGGGCAATGTGGCCCTCTTGCCGATTGTGCTTTTCTTCCTTGCCTTCGGCCTTTCCGCAATGGGTCCCGGCCAGATCACCGTCTCAGCCCTGCTCGCCGCACCTGCCATGCTTCTGGCAGAGGAGGTGGGCATCTCACCACTCCTCATGGCACTTGTGGTGGGTAACGGGGCCCAAGCCGGGGCCATGTCGCCATTGGCCCCTCCGGGCATCGTTTCAGCGTCGATCCTTGGAAAGATGGGCATTACCGGCGTGATCGGGACGCTGTGGCTCAACATGTTGATTGCCCACGTGGCCGTCTCGATCCTCGCGTATTTTCTCTTCGGTGGTCTTAAGCTCTTGCGCGCGAAGGACCAGGGACAACGCGAAACCCTGAAGAGCATGAAGGTAGAGCCGTTCACAGTACAGCAATGGTACACCATAGCAGGTGTTGCCGTTCTGATTGTGGGCACGGTTTTCTTTAAGCTCGATATCGGGCTCGGCGCTTTCACCATAGGCGCCATCCTCGCTCTGATAAAAGCTGCTGATGAAGGGAAGGCGATAAAGGCCATGCCGTGGGGAACGATCGTCATGGTCACAGGCGTCACGGTCCTTGTTCAGCTCATGAGCAACGTGGGCGGCATAGACCTCTTTGCAACACTGATGGCCAAGGTGTCCACAGCATACACGGTCACCGCGGTGGCGGGCTTCATGTCGGGCCTGATCTCCGCCTATGCAAGCACCACCGGGGTTATCCTGCCGGCCTTCCTGCCCCTGGCGCCGAACCTCCTGGCGAAGGTGGGCGGCACCGATCTCATGGCCCTCCTATCCTCTATCGTAGTGTGCGGCTTTATAGTCGATCTGAGCCCGCTCTCTACGACAGGTGCCGTCTTCATCGCCAATGCAGGACCGAAGGCAGACAAGACAAAGCTTTTTCGCAATATGCTTATCTGGGGTTTATCTATGTCGGTAGTTGGTGCCGTTATCTGCTGGCTTGCTTTCACCGTGCTGCGTCTGCCGTAGATGTGCTCACTACTTGACGGACTGCCCTCTCCAAAGGGCGGTCTATGCGCTGACAGGAGGTGCGAATGTCATGCAAGAGAACATTTTTCGATTCTGTTGTCTTGTGGTCCTTGCTGTACTCGTTTTCCTCGGGACTGCTCAATCGGGGGTGGCTGCGATGCGTCCATTTCTGATATCGGCAATCCATTTCGATGCAGAGTTGAAGTCGGGGAAAATGTCGGTGCTTGACCTCGCGCCCTTTGCGGCAAAATACGGGGCTCAGGGCGTTGAGTACCGGGATGTTTACTGGAAGGACAAGGCGAAGGAGCTTCCTGCAGTGCGTGATCAGGCTGCCCGGTTAAAGCTTATTGTTGCGTATACGACCGTCACCACTCTTTACAGCAACGATACGCAGAAGCAGGCCAGGCTGCTCGCAGACATTGAGGATGCGCAGGCGCTCAATTCGCCACTCTTGCGGGTCAACCTCGGCGTCCGACCGGGTGCCGGGCCCGAGGCCGCCGGCCAGCGCGAAGCAGCGAGGAAGGCGATTGAGCTTGCTTCCCGATCAGGGGTGAAACTCGCCCTGGAAAACAACTCAGCGGCCCCGGGAGAGCAGCTCTCTGACATCAAGGCAACGCTGGAAGAGTTCAACTCGCCGGTCCTGGGCACCAACATGGACTTTGCGAATTACGCCACCACGGGCCAGGACCCTCTGAACGCGATTCAGGTGCTGGCGCCCTGGATCATCTATGTCCACGCCAAGGATGCTGAAAAGACGGACAAAGGCTGGAAGACGACCTGCCTGGGCGGTGGAACACTGCCGCTTAAAGAAATTCTCACTGCTCTCGAGAAAACGGGACGCTCGTTCGTATTCTGCTTCGAATTCCCCGGCGCCGGCGACCCGGAAGGGGGCCTCGTGAAAAGCCGGGCGTACCTTGCCGGAGGTAAATAGCAGATTCCCCCGGGCAAACCCACCCTGGGCCCTGCTGCAGGAGTGGCGACTTATTCTGTATGTAGAGGTGCAGTATGAAGAATAAAAGCGGACGACATTTTCTTCAGATCCCCGGCCCGACGAATGTTCCTGACCGGGTATTGCGGGCCATGGCCAAGCCCACCATCGACCACAGGGGGCCCGACTTTTCCCGAATTGTCATGGAAGTATTCGATGGTCTCAAACAGGTCTGCCGCACAACCGGGCCGGTTGTAATCTATCCGTCTTCAGGAACGGGAGCCTGGGAAGCAGCCCTGGTGAACACTCTTTCGCCCGGGGACCGGGCGCTGATGGTTGAGACCGGCCACTTCGCCACGCTGTGGCGGGGCGTGGCCGTCCGCATGGGCATGGACGTCGATTTCATCCCGACCGACTGGCGCCGTGGTGCAGACCCCGCCGTTATTGAAGAGAAGCTTGTCGAGGACCGGGGCCACACAATCAAGGCTGTAGCTATCGTCCACAATGAAACCTCAACGGGGGTGACCAGCCGGGTCGCCGAGGTGCGCAAAGCCATCGACCGCGCCAAGCATCCGGCGCTCTTTATGGTCGATACGATCTCCTCTCTCGCCTCCATCGACTACCGCCACGACGAGTGGGGAGTCGACGTGACGGTCGGGTGTTCGCAGAAGGGACTTATGCTGCCGCCGGGATTGGGGCTTAACGCCATCAGCGACAAGGCCCTGGAGGCAGCCAAATCAGCCCGGATGCCGAAATCCTACTGGGATTGGGAGCCCATGCTGAACACCAACAAGACCGGGTTCTTCCCCTATACTCCTCCGACCAACCTCCTCTTTGGGCTCCAGGAGTCCCTCAAGATGCTGCTCCACGAAGAAGGGTTGGAAAAAGTATTTGCCCGCCACAACCGCCATGCCGAGGCGACGCGGCGGGCTGTCGGGACGTGGGGCCTTGAACTGCTCTGCCAGAACCCCGAAGAGTACAGCAGTTCTCTCACAGCCATACTGATGCCGGATGCCGACGCCTTCCGCAAGGTAGTCCTGGACAACTTCAACATGTCTCTGGGCAACGGTTTGGGGAAAGTGGCAGGTAAAGTCTTCCGGATCGGCCACCTGGGCGACTTCAACGATCTCATGCTTGCCGGGACCTTGAGCGGAATCGAGATGGGGCTTGGGCTTGCCGGTATTGCCCACAACAAGGGAGGCGTTACGTCTGCCCTCGAATATCTTGCCCGAAAGTGATGTTCCGGATGGGGTCTGCCAACCGATTATGGCGACAACAGAACATACGATCAACAACGCCGAGCTGGGGCCCTTGAGCAGATCGAATCATTGAAAGGGAGAGAGCAGATGACACGCAACAGGGCTCCCGAATCGAAGCCAGGTGAAAGGATAGAAGATCGAGCCCGTAGCAGGCTGGCGGCTCTTGACCGTTCCACACCGAAGGGGCCGTTGATGCCAAAGACTGTCTGGTTTTCCCACATCCACTTACTAGCACCTGGCCGGCAGGCTTGACGGTTAACTGTATAACATGTATACTTATGTGTTACATATGATACAGGAGGGGTGAGATGGCAACGCAGCTTGTTATACGGATCGATCCGGAAACCAAGGAGAAACTGATGAGATTGGCCAGGACCGAGGGGAAGACGGCCAGCGACAAGGTGCGCGAGATGGTAACTGAATATGTGGCCCAGAGCGACCTGTCGGCCATTGTTGATGACCTCTGGGTCAGGATCTCAAACAAAGTCCGCAAGAAAGGGATAACCGCACGAGATATCGATCGCACGATAGCCCAGGTCAGGCGTAAATGAACGTCGTCATCGACACGAATGTATTTGTCTCTTCCTTCCTTAGCCTGCAGGGCCCTCCGAAGCGGGTGATTGACCTGTGGAAGACGGGAAGGATAATCCTGTGCCTCTCGCGGGACATCATCGCCGAGTATGTGGAAGTGCTCGCGCGATTTGGTCTGGCCGGGCAGCCGGAACTGAGGGAGCTGCTCGATCTTTTTGCGAGACGTATAAACCTGATATTTGTTCCTTCCCCTCCGGTGCTCTCTCTTATCCCCTATGATCCGGCGGACGAGAAGTTCATCGCGTGTGCGGTAGCGGCGAGAGCAGAGTATGTAGTCTCCGGAGATAAGCACCTCCTGAACCTCGGCACACATGGTTCCATCAAGGTGGTCACGCCGGCGCAGTTCCTGAAATCGTTTTTAGACGGTACCTGACGAACCGGGGCCCCCTGATCGCTCAACAAAACTTGGTGGCGCGTGCTGCACCTTGGTTGGGTTATGTGCGAATGTAGTTTTTCAACAGGCTGTAAAGATGTGACCCCAAACCCCATACTAAGAAATAAGAAGAATACATAGTGCACGGTGACCTTGCTTTATGAAAAACCAGAACCTGCGAGATCCGGCACGTAACGGGGAGCTTCGAACTGGTAAGTGTGCTGTTGGAAAGAATCCGCAAGGAACGGGCTGAAACGCCGCCCTCGAGGCTGCAGAAGGGGAGACGCAAGTGAACTCTATTCCGGAAAAGAAGGGCGAAATAGTCATTTACCAGGAGAATGACGGAAGGACCGATATTTCTGTCACGCTTTATCAGGAAAGCTTGTGGTTGAGCCTCAATCAGATCGCCGAACTGTTCGGACGGGACAAGTCCGTTATATCCAGACACCTGAGCAAGGTGTTCCACGATGGAGAGCTCAATCGAGAGGCAACTGTTGCATTTTTTGCAACAGTTCAAAATGAAGGCGGCCGCAGCGTCGAGAGGCGGGTGGAATACTTCAACCTCGACGCGATTCTCTCTGTCGGCTACCGCGTCAACTCGAAGCGCGGCACTCAGTTCCGTATCTGGGCAAACAATGTTTTGAAAAGAATATTTGATGAAAGGCTATGCTCTCAACGAAAAACGTTTAGGCGAGCGCGAAAAGGAACTGCAAGCTCTCAAGGCCGGCATTCACCTGCTGGAGCGCAGCGTCATGAAGCAGGCCCGCCGGCTGGATGAGGCACAATCGTTTGTCAATATCATCGCCGATTTTTCCAACGGCTTGGGGATTCTTGACGACTATGATAACGGAAAACTGGACACCAGGGGTCTCACGGAAAAAGAGGCGGCCGTTGTTTCCTATGAGGAGTGCAGGGATATCATCGGGCAGATACAGGATGAGTTCAACTCTCCGTTGTTCGGGCGGGAAAGGGATGACAGCTTTAAGAGTTCTCTCGGGCAGATATATCAAGGCTTCGGAGATAAAGCCCTCTATCCGTCCATGGAAGAGAAGGCGACAATGCTTCTCTATCTTATTGTCAAGAACCATTCTTTTGTAGATGGCAACAAGCGAATTGCGGCGTCACTCTTTCTCTATTTTCTCAACAAGAATGGCATGTTGTACCGTCGGGATAAGACAGCCTTGATCGACGGAAACACACTGGCATCAATTACGTTGATGATTGCTGAAAGCAATCCCGGCGAGATGGAGACAGTTAAGAGAATCGTTGTGAGCATTCTAAACAGGAGCAAGACATCTTGAGTAACGAAACCAATAATACGTCGAGCATTATCAGCAAAGTATGGAGCTTCTGCAACTTTAATGCACGGGAAGTGGAATGAGGACACCTCTTAGTTTTTCAGTTTCTAGGGCAACACCACCTGCAAAGGTCCGGATCATCGAGTAGGTGGTCTATTCAAGGTTACCGCTCATAATGAAGGCAATGCCTTTCCCAGTCGAAAGGCAAGCTTCGGCCGCGTCGGGAGCGATTGATAATTTAGCAGGCGTCAGTCCTGAGCCTGACCCTGATGCACTGATTCAGAGAAGAGCAGTAGCGATAACCACTATCCCTTATTCACAAGCTCCTTCTATCTATAGAAACAGACGTAAGAAGACTCCTCGTCAATGCGAACCTGGAACTTCTTGTTTGCCTCCACCTCAAATTTCTCGAAGGGTTTGTACTCCTTCCAGTCGCCGGCACCCGGCAATTTTACCATGAGCCTGCCCGTTGTCACTACCATGATCTCCTTAGTGGAAGTCCCGAACTCATACTCACCTTTGGCCATTACCCCAACCGTTGCAGGCCCTTCCGCAGTGCTGAACGCGATGGACTTTACATTCCCTTCGAAATACTCGTTCACTTTGAACATCCTGTCCTCCTTTTTCCTAGAATCTTACGGGAAAACTATGGCGGACGTAAAGAACAAAATTACGTTTCCTGAACATTGTGCAGAACGCGACCCCTTACTTTCTCATTGACTTCATTGGGAAAGAACCATGGGGTCAAATCTTTGTCGCTTTTCTCCCTCGATTCCGAAGTTTTGTTTTACAGGCTGTGGGCTGAGTGGCGCAATCCACTTTCAAGCCGGCAATGGATGAGTCAACAAATAACTTTAGTGAGTCTTTACGCCTTCACTTGAGATCCATCGGCTGATATTGTCCTTTCAGTTGGGCGTCGATCACTGTTGCTGCGGCGGCGACGTACTCGTCGAACGCCACTTTGCCCTGTTCAGGAGAAGCGGTCGTAGGATCACCGAGGAATCCTTGTGGCGTTACCCTCCTGCCATCTGCCCAGCCGCGCCTCCAGGTCATCAAGTCCTGGACGGTGCTCTCGCTCGATTTGAGCGTCTTCCAGATATCGAGCCTCACCAGATCGGGATAGTAATACCACATGATGCCGGTCTCTCCGCCGCCCGCATGGACCTCGACGAATTTTGAAGGAGGCGGAGGCGCGGCCTTATAGAGCAGCACGTAGGCCTCTTTACCCGTGAGCCCAAGGCGCTTGGCCAGCCCATCGTCAATGACGTAGTACGCGCGGGTCCCGTTCTCGATACGCGCTTTTCGGATAGCCGTGAGCAGCGCGATGCTGTGATCCGCGTCGTTATGGTTATTCACAAAAAAGACATTTTCGAATCCCCATCGCTTGAGACTCGCCATCGCGTCCCACAACACATTGATCATGGTCTCCTCGCGCACAGTGAAAGAACCGGGGAATGCAGCGGTGGCCATGTTCATCCCCCAGTAGAAGGGGGGCGCTATGATCGCCTTGATCCCTTTCTTTTCCAACTCGGCTTTCAGGAGCTTTGCCTTCACGTAGGCTTCGTAGGTATCCACGCCCAAAGGCAGGGCAGGCCCGTGCTCCTCGATCACGCCTGTCGGGAAAAGGACGATTGCCTTTTCCTGTGCTGCCTTTTCTATCTCGGGGTAGGTCATGTCAGCCATAGTGCCATCGAATATTGAGTATCCTCTCGTCGTCACGTCCGGGCCCTTTGATGCCGCGAAGCCGGCTCCGCTTCCCAGCAGCGACATGACAAACAAAAACATACAAACCGCAGTTCCTGTCTTGACCAAGGATGCAATGAATTCCGCACGCATACTACCCTCCTACGAAATGGCGTTGTATCTACATGGTAGCAAAACGGAGGATCGTGTCAATTAAAATCGTGATTAAAGTAAGACACAGTCGGGGGGAAGACGATTCAGTGGCCAGAGGACAGGTTGTCAGGGGACTCCGTGAAATGGACTGAGTACTTGAAATCGCCCCATCTGCCGCCGTCGATGCGGAGATGCTTATCGTTTTCCCCGACGTAGGCGCCACGGGCGTTGAAGTAGTCCTTATCCTTATCGTAGGTCACAGTCCCACCGCCGAAGAGACCGGGGCTTAGTTGGTTGTACTGGTTAGAGTTCGCGCTTTGATGGCCACTGTTTACCGCTCGCCCGCCGAGGAAGATGTCACCAGAGAACGCCTTGTCGTCCTGTGCCTGAGCGTACGAGAGGAGAAGCAGACAGAATACACATGCGAATACGAATTTTCTTTTCACGTCATCCTCCTCCTATCGCAACGTTATTTTACATTAAATTTCTCTATGTGTCTTGTCAAGGGCTTTTTGTATTTTGCATAAGTGAATTGTTGTCTGAACCGAGCGGATCCGCGAGAGCCCATACTCGTCTCTGTGATGGAGAAGGAGGGGGAAACGTAGTATACCTATGTATAACTGACTCTATACAGTGAGGTTCACAATGAACACGGCGACGTACGCCACGGAGCAGTCAAATTCAAATTCGGGATCTTAGGCTCTATCCGCCCCTGCTTCAGGCTCCAATGGCAGGACTTACGCACAGCGCCCTCCGCCAGATTGTCTCCGGATTTGGCGGAGTCGGACTCTTATCAACTGAAATGCTCTGGGCACGAAGGCTGCCCACTGAGAACTGCAGAATTTCTCCTTATCTGATCAGGACCGTTTTGGAAAAACCACTTTCCTATCAACTACTCGTTTATGCGGACAGAGACATTGCCCCGGCCATAGATGCGCTTCATAAACTTCAGGCCGATGCTATCGATCTGAACATGGGCTGTCCGGACCGGCGTATCGGTAGGTTAGGTGGAGGCTTTGCGCTGATGGAACGACCGGAAAATGCCCGCCGCATAGTAATCGAGGCGAGAAAGAGCACGCGTCTACCCCTGACCGCAAAAATCCGGCTCAGTGTCAAACTCAATGAACAGGCATTGAAGGAGTTTTGCACCATGCTCGAAGATGAAGGCATTGATATGCTGTCGGTTCATGCCCGCCTCAAGGAAGAGTCACTTGCAAGAAAGCCGCGATGGGAGTGGATTGCCAAGGTAAAGGAATGGGTCAGGATTCCCGTTATCGCCAACGGTGGAATATTGACCGTCCAGGACGCCAGAGATTGTCTGCGGGTCTGTGGCGCCGACGGGCTGATGCTTGGCCGCGGGGCAGTTGTTACGCCGTGGCTTTTTGCCGAAATTGCTCGAGAGCTGTATGGCTGCAACATTGTCGAACCGGTGGTATCCCTGCCCGTGGTCTACGGGAACTTTATGGATCTCATCAACACATTTTTCCAGCCCGAACGACGGCTCGGCAGGCTCAAAGAATTTACCCATTATTTCGCCGGAAACTATAAATTCGGACACCAGCTCAGTTCCAGGGTTCAAGGCAGCACGAGCATGGAAGAAGCAAAAGAGCGAGCCGGTCTTTTCTTTGAAAATAACAGATTGTGACAGTCATGGGCGCGAGCCGTGACCGGCACAAACAGGGATGGGGAGGCCAGGGAACCTTGAACGCACTTACGTTCTCGATCAGATAGACCGATAATAAATTTTGGGCTGTGGGTTATATGCGTTAGGAATAAGTGTGATTGGTTCTCGCAAGGTGGAACTGCACGTGCACGGAGAGTCTTTCGGTTGAATCTTCAATTTTTTCCTATAGGTCGCAGTCCGTGAAGCTCACAGAAGAGGCCTCCTCCCGGATAAATGCGCTACGTTTTCCCATGATCGTCTCTTTTGTGATGCATCATGCCATCCCGACAGAGATTCGGTTCAGGGAAGGAGGCTCTGCGTACACGCTCAGTGGCATCCCGGCGTTTATCACACAGCTTTTTGGAAACACGGTGGGCTGGGTTGCGATGCCCGTGTTCTTCTTGATCTCGGGGCTGCTCTTTTACAAAAATTTCGAACCCGCGTTACCAACATACAAAAAGAAATTAAAGGGAAGGCTCAGGACGCTCCTGATTCCGTATCTCTTCTGGAATATCTGTGTCTTCTCGGTCTTATTGGTTGTGCACCACATCGGCTCCTTCTCCACTTTTTTTTCGGGCGCCAAGTGGGCCGTCCCGGACAGCGGTGTTTACGCTATCCTTGATAGGATCATTGGTATCGACAGGCCGCCGATAGTTTACCCGCTTTGGTTTATTCGTGACCTTATGCTCGTCATGATTATTTCTCCCCTGCTGTGGATTTTGGCCACAAGACGGCCGCTCGCAGGAGTCCTTATTTTCGGCGTTCTCTGGTTTGCCGAGGGCAGAATACCGCTGATCGTTTTTAATCACTATGACGCTCTCCTCTTCTTTTACTGCGGCTGTCTTTTGGCTCGTAGCGACGTAGACTTACAGAGTCTTGAAAGGCAGCGTGGTAAGATTCTGCTCGCCTTCGGTTGTGGGATATTTTTGACTGCTTATCTCAAGACCGTGAACACATTGGACGCAACGTTCTGGATGAATGCCGGGGCGACAAACGTGTGGGAGGTGGGGGTCTTTAAGGCGACGGCGCTGGTCGGAGTGTTGGCTCTATGGAGCGTATTTGCAACTCTAAGAAAGAAGACGTGGGATATTCTCCAGTTGCTGTCAACCTTTGCCTTTATCGTTTACGCAGCACACGAACCCACGCTGACTATCGTGAAAAAATTACTCTATCGGCTTGTACCGCCTTCGGGGGAAGGCGGTGTGCTCTTTTACTACTTTCTCACTGCCGGCGTCGCAATTCTTGTGACGATTCTGCTGGGCATGGTGCTGAGCAGGTATACTCCTCGTTTCTACGGCTTCATAACAGGGGCTAGAGCCTAGTACTGTGCTTTCAGCAACGATGCGATAGACCCCCGACGGGCCAGGTTACGGCAGGTCTCCGATCACGATATTCGCCCCCGCTGCTGCAAGCCCCCTCGCAATCCCCTTTCCGATGCCGCGGTTTCCACCCGTTATGATGGCTACCTTGCCTGCCAGGCCACACAGTTCCTTGAGCGTCTCTTGCATGCGGCTACTTGCCATAGATATGACGACAGGGCCAGACGCCCAGTTTCACGATCTTTCCTTTCTGCAGCTGGTCAACACGTACGGCGTCAACGCCCTCGATCTTTCCCGGCCCGTACGACAGGTGCGTGCTGCTCAGACCGCCAGTGTCGAGGTCCTTGATCTTGTAAAAGCCGTTCTTCAACACGTCGGCCGGTTTCAGTTTCTCGAGCGGTGCCGCTGCCAGAGCAAGCCTCAGGGCCTCGACCTGGGTCATCGCTTCAATGATTCCTCCCATGTAGACGTTACTGGCAACCGGTTTGCCCGGACGATACTTTTTCTGCAGCTCGTTGCACCACGCAACGCCGGGGGTGGACGTCTCAGAATAAGGTGGAAAACTACCGGCAGAAACATAACCGTTGCCCAGCTCGCCCATGCCAAGGGCAAAATCAGCCATCTGTGTTGTGTTGGGAATGGCAAAGGTTATCTTGTACTCGCGATCAGGACCCATGCCCAACCTCACCGCCTCCTTGATGGTCGCCTGCGCGCCGGGATTGATCATGACGCCAGGGGCAAGGTCGATCTTGTTTTGCTTCAGCCACGCAAGCTGAGTGGTCGGTGGGGTGGTGGGAACGAGCGGCACATACTGAGTCCCGACAAATTCATATCCCAGCTTCTTCAGATACGCTTCCATCTCGGGTATTTCAAGCGACTTGCCCATTGCATTATCAGCAGTGAGGTAGGCAACCCTCGGTTTCCTGCTCTCTTTCCAGTGTTCCTTGAACCAATCGGCAGCGGCCGCGAGCGAATCGGTATAGATAGGGTAGTGGGTAAAGATCGTTTGAGGCGGACTCAGTAAGAACGGGCCACTGGCTATGCTGGTCGCGCCCATGCCGTCCGCATTGAGTCTGTCTTTCAACGCCAACGCAATGGGCGAGCCTGATACCCTGTAAACCAGCATGCCTTTAGCTTTCAGCTCCTCGTAGATCGACAGCGCCTTGGCCGGCTTAAGTTCGTCGTCGCGCCACAGTACCTCCAGGCTTATGTCCGACGGGAATCCGTTCTTTTCCCATGGTGAGATCCGTTTGGTCTCATTCACATACCTGGTGTAGTCTTCGAATGCGGCGAGCACTGCGGCCGTATTTTCGGCGTAGGGACCGGTCAGTGACATAGTGCCACCGATGTACACCGTTTTTGCGCACTCGGCCCCCTCGGGCAACAGCAACGCTGCTATTAGAATAATGACACAAGAAATCAGTGTTGACCTCATGTAGCACTACCTCCTTTTAAGCTTTTCCGCTCCGCGATGCGGCCACGTGTGAATTTTCAGCACCCTTGAAATAATAACCAGCACATGGGTCGGCGTCAACGGTAATTGCACCAGAAGGCTTCCAGGACATCGCGGAGAGGTGGCAGCCAGGCCGGAATTGAGCAGCTTTGCGTAAGACAATATTATGTGGAGAGTGGCGGACGTTACCAATGGGGCCAGGTCTTGCCTTATCACTTTCTCCCATATACGACAGCCCCGCGGGCAGGGCATCGTCCACGCCCACTTCTGAGCCTCTGTCTTCAAATTTATTGCACGTTAGTCTGCGTTTTGGAAAGAAGAAAAAGGGGGCAAGACAGTGTCGAGTGTAGGGTGCCGAGTGTCGAGGGAGGAAAGACGGGAGCGAGGCATAGAAACAGGGTCAAGGGGACACCTGCAAGCGGGTACTCGGTCACGGGAGAGAAACAGATACAGACCGCAGATTACGAAATGTGGAACGGTATTTCACGCCCGCTAGCTTCGCTCACTAGTGGCCGCAGAGTTCACAGAGGAAAGACCGCAGAGGGTTCATGATTTTCACGTGAGAGGGGCGACGTATCAGGTTAACCAGGAGCCTGCGGCGCCCGAGGTGACGGCAGAATCAGTTGGACAGCCTAGGAGAGACGTGCTACTATTGATGAACTGAGAGGTTGTGTTCACACCTTTAGAGGGTTGGCATGGTCAATGACCAAAGCATCAAGGAGCTGACTGATACGATAGCTCGGGAATTTAATCCGGAGAAGATTATTCTTTTTGGCTCCCACGTCTCAGGTAGTGCCGGCGAGGATTCAGACGTCGATCTCCTCGTGATCCTTCCCTTCGAGGGGCAGGCCATGCGTAAGTCTGCTGAGATTCTTAGACGGGTTCAACCGCGCATTCCGGTAGACCTCATAGTACGTACACCGGACTACGTCCGAGAGCGCCTGAAGTGGAATGATTTCTTCCTTCGCGAAATAATGGAGCGAGGTAAGACTCTATATGAATCCTCTCACCACTGAGTGGGTTCAGAAAGCCGAAGGTGATTTTGGAACTGCCAGCCGTGAGATACGTGCTCGCCGGGCACCCAACTACGATGCAGTTTGCTTCCACGCACAACAGTGCGCTGAGAAATACCTCAAGGCGCTGTTGCAGGAAGCGAGTGTTCCATTCGGCAAGACACACAACCTGGTAATCCTGCTTGACCTTCTATTGCCCGTGGAGCCCTCCTGGGAAATGCTTCGTCACGACATGCAGGTGTTGAACGGCTTTGCTGTGTATGTCCGGTATCCCGGAGAATCCGCAGACAAGGCAACCGCCCGCGACGCTCTGGGATTAGGCAGGGTAATTCGTTCCCGTGCGAGAGCTCAGTTAGGTCTGGAGACGTGAGCCCGGCATAACCGCTGCGGAAAACACCAATGGGGTCACCCATTAGAGGGCTTGCCTTATCACTTTCCCCCAGAAAACACCAATGGGGTCAGGTCTTGCCTTATCACTTTATCCCATATACGACAGCCTCACCAGAAGGGCATCGTCCGGGCCCACCCCTGAGCCTCTGTCTTCAAATTTATTGCACGTTATTCCGTACTTTGGAAAGAAGAAAAGGGGCAGGACGACGGTAAGCGGTGATCAGTGACCAGTGATCAGTGGGGACGGAAGACAGTGTTGCATGTCGAGTGTCGAAGGGGGAAAAGACAGGATCGAGGATGTCAGGTCACGCCCGACGCCTTCGGCGTGGTTACGGGCCGACGGCGCGCAGGGACAAGAGTGCGTCGCATCGCACGGCTGTCATAGTTGTCGCGGCCGGATGCGCACGAGTTTGCGAGAGATGACGGTGAAGGTCTGGGAAAGTTCGGCGCTATGCTTTGCGACGGCGGACGCAACCATAGCGGCCTTTGTTTCCGGGGAAAGACCTGCCAAACGAACAAGCACGACGCCTTGCGTAAGACGTTTTTCGCGGAAGACCAATTCACCGAAGTCCTTGTCGCAGGTAAGTAACAGAGCATTTTGACGATTGGCAAGCTCCAGAACTGATTCGTCTGAGATTCCAGCATCCATTTCGGCAATATAAGATACAAGGTGCCCGTCTCGACGAAGACGCTCCACAATCGGACGGTCTAATCCTTCGTCAGCGACAAAATTCAAAGGCTATCCTCAGCAACCGGATAGAGTACGTCAGCCCGCAGAGCATCAGCCGCAAATGCAAGAGCCGCCCGAATTGCCTCCCGGGTTAGTCTTGGATGGGCATCGAGAACCTGATCGACTGTCTCACCAGCGGCCAGTTTTTCCAGTATTAGCTCCACTGTTATCCGTGTGCCCGCAATGACTGGTTTGCCCATCATAATTGCAGGGTCTGAGATGATCATCTTCTTTTCCACACATGCCTCCTCGGCCTGATTTTACCCAGTACTTATTGTACCACATTCAGCAAAGGATCAGGCCGGTTTTGGAAGGGAAATTCTTGGGGATTATGTGCGCGCCGGACAGTCAAGCCCTGAGAGAGATCACCACTGAACCGTCATTTCATCCGTTCGACCCACTGTGCGCGCCACGCAGGTGCCTCAAAAGGATCTGCGAAATATTGTGTTTCATGCGTTACCCTCCCATCTCGGAATTCCATAATGCTCACCGTGAAGGACTGCTTCCCCTGGTAAGTGATTATGTACTCGGTGATCCAGAGATCGCCCCTGCCCAACACGCGCCGGACGTTAAACCCTGATGGTGTGGCCGGGTGATGACTGCGAAGTGCCTGAATGTTCAGACGTCCGCAGATGCGTTCGCCCGATTGCGGGTAGTCGCAAACAGCGTCATCATGATAAATATCGTGTTCAGCTTCGAAATCTCCTGCTGCCGATGCTCTCCAGTGTCGATCAATCGCCTCCCGGATATTTTGATCTTCCATCGTTCTCCCCTTAATGCTCTTCCTGGTCTCTGAACCTGATCCGAAGCCTTCAAGAGTTGCTGCCTCCTGGTGTCACCCCACGGGCCGACAGAGGAATACACGCCGATTAAATATCATCGAAGAGCATTTGTCAACGAGATTGCAAGCGGCGTGTGATGTACCAAACAGTCACTAATGCATTCAGTCTCCGGCTCCGACTCTCCGGCACCAAGGCGGCTTGACAGTTACTTCTCAGAAACATACGTTAGCTTCATAGAGCGCCATAGGAACAATACGCGATGGAAACGAATGGGTTGTGCTTCCGGAGATTCCCTTGACATCACAGAATGAAATTCTGTTCTTGTTCGACGTGGACAACACCCTGCTTGATAACGACAGGGTACAGGAAGACCTCCGGAACCATCTGGAACAGGAGTTTGGACCTGAAAGCAGAGACCGATACTTTGCGATCTTCGAAGAGTTGCGCGCCGAACTCGGGTATGCCGATTACCTCGGCGCACTGCAGCGCTACCGACTCGAAGACCTCTGTGATCCTCGATTGCTGACCATGTCTTGTTTCTTGGTGGATTATCCGTTTGCCGATCGTTTGTATCCTGGCGCGCTGGATGTACTCAGGCACTTTGGCCAATGGGAGCAAACGGTTATTCTGTCCGATGGTGATGTGGTCTTTCAGCCGCGCAAGGTTCAGCGTTCGGGGCTTTGGAAAGCGGTCGAGGGCCGCGTGCTGATCTACATTCACAAGGAACAGATGCTGGACGATGTAGAGCGGCTTTACCCGTCCCGGCATTACGTGATGGTGGACGACAAACTGCGCATTCTGGCGGCAATGAAAAAAGCCTGGGGAGACCAGTTAACGACCGTCTGGCCTCGTCAGGGCCATTACGCGCTCGACCCGGAAATCATCACCGTCTATCCGCCGGCGGACATTACCATTGAACGAATTGGCAATCTGGTCGGTTACGACTTGCCTGCGCTGTTGACGGCGTCGAAGCCGACAATGCACAGCAGGAAGGACCTGTGAAGGCGACGCAACGACTGCACGTGCGGCGCCGCATCCGTCATCTTCGCCGCGCGGAATTGCCTGTCGACACAGTAAAGCTGGCGCATTACCTAATCGGCAAGACCCTGGTCCACGATTTAGCGGAAGGCAGAACCAGCGGGCGCATCGTTGAGACGGAGGCCTATGTCGTCGGGGATGCAAGTGGGCATGCCTTTCGCGGACAAACACCACGCAATCGCTCCCTATATCTTGAACGCGGCCATGCTTACGTCTATTTCGTGTACGGTTCATCGTATCTGCTGAACGTCACAAGCGAATTACCCGGAGTCGGCGCCGGTGTGCTGCTACGCGCGCTCGAACCACTGGAGGGGATTGCGTTGATGCAAGCCCGCCGCGGCACGGCGCGCATGCTCGACCTCGCACGAGGACCGGGCCGCCTATCGGCCGCGATGTCGATCGGCATGGAACATGATGGCGTAGATCTATCCACCGACAGGTCGCTTTGGCTCGGCCGGGCAGTAAGGAAGACCGGCCCGATCAGGGAAAGCGTGCGTATCGGCTTGACGCGGGAGAAGGGCCGGCTGCTCAGATTTTATGAGTCCGGCAATCCGTTTGTGAGCGGCCCGAAGCGGCTGCGCGCATGAAATCGTACGTGCTCTGCACCTCAAGTGAAGCTCAAAGCCGCAAGCGTTGAGAGCGAACCTGATTGATATTTGCACATGCGCTGGGAGGTCCAAAGAGAAAAAAGCTTGCTGTAGGGCCTGCAAAAACGGGTGATTAATTCCATATTGCGCCTCAAAATGGAATTAGTAACTTCACTTTACCTGAGGATATGGGGCATGAGAGAAGAGAGGATCAATCGACCCGATACCCGGGAGATAACGAACACAACGTACAAGACGGTACCGGCCGAGGCGAGTTTCGATGGATACCGAGGCGACAAGGGCGAGCGGACCGGAGGCGTATCACGGATACGTTGAGGACACCGCGAGTCCCGCGGGCAACGAAGGGAGGCGCGAAAGGCGCCCGGCCGTTATTCGACCGTGACCGACTTGGCTAGGTTGCGTGGCTGATCCACATCCGTCCCCAGCAGATTCGCTATGTGATACGCGAACAACTGGAGAGGGACGATCGACATGATAGGCTGCAGATCATAGGGTACGGTCGGTACACGGAAGACGACATTTGCCTTGGGGGCCATTTCGTGTCCATCCGTGTCGGTGAAGAGCAGAATATTTCCGCGGCGTGCGACAACTTCTTCCACGTTGCTGCACGTCTTCTTGCAGGTCTGGTCATCGGGTGAAACAACAACGACGGGCAAGAGTACATAGGGTCAGCCACTGACACCGCGGACAACTTGGCGCGGCCAGCGGCTGAGTCAAGAGGTCCTCACACAAAGACGATGCGTGTAGAGATGTCCAGGAAGAACTTTTTGGACCAGACGGTCAGCGAATCAGAGTTATTGACAAAGGGCTCGACCTCTCGGCGAGCCTTGCCAAGGTCTACCTCATGAATGGTTTTCCGGAGCAGGCTGAGTAAGAGCTCCTCTGTGAGGGTCTTACCCTCTTTCCAGTCTCCTGTCTGCACCATCCTTTTTTCCAGGTGCGAGAGACGAAGTTCAGGATGATTCGAGACGAACCAGACGAAGTCATACCAGTCCCGCCCTTTCACCCGTGTTTTCCATCGACGGCACAGGAGCGCGTGCATTTTGCCGGCGAAGAGGTCCGGTAGCGTGTAACTTTTGACGGAAAACGGGATGGGGTGTAAGAGGTATTTTACCTCGGTTGAAAAACCTGGCGGCGGATCCGTGTCTACTTCCAGCCTTATTTTCAGCACCTGTCCCCTGGGTACCGTCCGAACCAGCTCCTTTGCCGTTTCTATGACGACCAGTTGCTCCAGGGTATTTGACTTGATGAATGCGGACTGCACGGCACTTTGCCTGCGCTTCTCCTTTGCCTCGATAGTGACCTCAAAACCGAAGCTGCGCATCTCCGTCTGCAGCGCCTCACTGTATCTGTGTATGTCGAAGTCTGGCGTCGGCTTGAGGAGAGAAAAATCGAGGTCCTCGGAGAACCTGTCCAAGCCGTAAAGAATGCGCAGTGCGGTTCCGCCATAGAAGGCAGCCTTTTCAAAGAATTTGCTTCGCCACAAACCCAAAAGCGCTATCTCCTGGAGGATTTCCCTGAGCGCCCTCACGTGATCCTCCAGCCGTTGACCGTCGTATCGCGCCATCATCCGGGCGATCGCTTCATTCATGAGCTGCTCTCCTTGAATCGCCGGAGGAAGGAAGCGAGGAGAGAAACTTTTCTCGAGCGGCAGTGGCTGGTAATCTCGTTCATCGCTCCGATGCCCAGTTCGCGGAACACGCCGGGGTCCAGCCGCAGGTCTTCGAAGAGATACTCCTCAAGTTCACGTGCTGTTCTGATGGCTGCGCCCCGGTCACGATAAACCTTGTCTGCGAGAGCCTTCTCACGTGTTGCAAGGAGGAAAGGCCGCTTTTCGCTGATTTCGACGATGTCAATCCCGATGCGGTAGTACTCAAGGGGCACTGCCCAGTAGGTAAAACGGCCCGCCGGCGTCGAGAAAGAGCGGCTCTTAGCGCAGGTGATGGAGGTTACTGTTTCCGCGCGCTCAGGAATCAAGGCGTAATAGCCAAGCGCATAGTCGAGCGACACGTACGATGGTCCGTAGATGAGGTTGGCAAGTACCTCCCTTGAGTACGGCCCCCTGCGATAGTCCGACCCGAAGATGTAGAGACCCTTCTTCACACGAACGACGACGCCGCTCTTGATGAGGTCGCTGATCCGGTCGCGGGGTCGGGCGTAATCCTTGAGACAATCCAAGAGCGCTTGATAGTCGAATTCTTCAGTGGGAATCTGCCGCCTGATCTGTTCTACAGCGATCTTCACACCGGTATGATATCACAAATTAATCCAGTATGTCGATACTTCATCGACATACTGGTAGTATTTTCGTGCGGCAGGCACTATGCTGCGTAGCAGCCCTAACGTACTTGCCTACCAGACGCACACCCGGCGAAGCTCCGAGCCGTGGCGGACGAAGGCGTGCCTTGCGGTACGTCGAGGACAGACGCGGCGATGGCGATAAAGAGGATGATGGTTGTGGAACGGAAATAAAATAGCAAACTGAATAGCACAAAAAACCAATAGATTCGTGGGAGCCAATTCCTGGTTCGAAAAATAAAATAGTAAACTACGGGCAGCCTGTAAATTGACGGCGAACCCTTTTCCCGGAAATAAAATAGTAAACCGGAAATGGATGCGCTTGGTTGGCGAGATACTGCACTAACCTCTCACACCCTTCAGCCCTCATCATGAGCGGAGCCGTCGTAGAGTATGCGACCAGTCCGTTTCGATATAATAACGACTCTGCTGCTGCGTATCATATCCGTGCCAGCGTTGTCTCCCCGAGGGCAGAGCACGTACCAGGCAGGTTCTTGAGGTGCGTTGTATATTGCACACCCAGCCGGTTTCTCGGGAAGCACACGAAATTGGTCAAGTGGCGGCACAGACTGCCGGTAATGCCTGCGTGCGATCTTCGCCGCCCTGCCGGATGTGATGGGAAAGAACAGAAAGTTCTTGAGTCGGATCAGCAACTTCAGCATATCTGTTGTCTTTCTCAATTTAGACTACCGTATTTTCCTGTCATGTGAAAGATCTTGTGTTGGCAAAATGCGGCGCAGGTGAAATGTTGACAAATTAGCGGTCTCTGAAGGAGTTAAGTGACGAGCGAAGATTTGAGCCCGGACAGCCCGGACAGGTCAGCCACTACATTGACTTCAGGTACGACCTCCGGTTGGAATTCAAATGGTCATCTTTGTGAAGGCGCCAACGTCCCATCCTCCCAGCCGCACAGGCACGAGCGTGGCATTTCACCATTTCACCAACGTCCCGTCATCCCCTGACCATACCAAACCGAACGAGATCATGCCCTTTTGCAAAGGATTCGAGAAGAAGGTCGCGGAGCGCGACTCGGCTCGCCAACAGGGCATCTGGTGGCAAAGCAGATTGAAATGTTCGACCGAGAATGCGAAGCGCGTCATGCACTTTCAAACGACCGTCGAGAAAGACCTGGAGACCCCCACAAGCTGTGAGCTCACGCAAGGCACGACCCCAGGGAGCTGCCGGCGCTGGCATCGCGTCAAGAAGTCTGTCACTCTCGGCACGCGACAGGGGAGCTACTGACAGGCTCAGAACCGACAAAGCGGTTTGCGCGTCAATGCTGAGCGCATCGACCACGCGGGCAAGGATCGCCTCTTGGACGGTAGTGCTTGTGTGCGCTTCAGCATCGATTTCATCGGCAAACCTCGCTGCATCCCCTCCGCACAGCTTCACTGTAAGGTAGGCGGCGTTCTTTACAAAGAGCGGCATCCCGGCCGTGGTCGCGCGCCAGCGTTCTGCAGTCGCGGGATCGATCCTACACCCAGCCTTAGCGAATTCTGCGGCCACAGCTTCGACATCCCACCCTACAAGCCACAGAGCGTGGCTGATCAAACTGAGTTTCCACCTCGGCCAGTCCAGGCCACGGCTGCATAAGCAACACAAACCGGAGGTGAGAGCAGACGCTGGTGATTTCAAATAGGTCGCGAGGTATGGTGCGATGCGCGTTATCGATTACCACGATCGGCGCCGGCGCACCATCGAGCCGGCGGTCTAATGCCCGAAGCATTTCGAGGCCAGAATTAGCAGGCAAGATGGCCGCACCAGCCGCTCCGCCGTGCCCGCCAAGGAAACGTGCGGCCAGCTCCCGAGCCAAAGAACTGGCAATAGCGGGGCCCGGGAGATCAGCGACATCAAAGTACGCTGTAGGGGCTGCGCAGTGCCTAGCAAGCTGAGCCGCCCATGCAGTCTTACCTGCCCCAGAGAACCCAACCACAATGCGTACCCGATTTGGTGATTCAAGGCTGGGCTCATCCGCCTGAGGTCGGTAGTCTTCCGGCACTGACGGAAATTCTTGGAGCTGCTCGATGATCTGCTCGAACAGAGTTGGCAGATCGACTGTCTTGAATGTGTGGGAGGGGCGGTCCAGATCGTCCCCTGTGGACGCGAAATGGACTCGCGCTGCCAGCTTCCATACCAGGGTCTCCGGTGCTAGCGCAGCGAACGGGATGGCACGGGCCGCCTCGCAACACCAAGCGATGGCGGCGTTTAAGTGCGGCCAAGGTGGCGGTAAAGCTTCATCTTCTTTCCCCTTAAGGCCACCACCAGGCCATCTAATTTCCACGTCGGTAGGCCAAGCTGCGGAATCAAGGTCTGAAAGGAGCGCCGCACTGGGAGGAACATTTGCAATGATCCGGAATTGAGCAATGCCGGTTCTGTTGCCTATGGTGTGGGCTAGTCTAATCTCCTCAAATCGTTGCAAGGCGCCAGCCACGTCGTATCGCTGTATTTCCTGTGACCGAGTCTTAATCTGCAAGTACAGCGAAACGCCTTGCAGCGCAACTTCAACGTCTTCATCCCGCTCGACACTGACAGCGGATCCTCCAGCAGCCGCCAATCTCAGCAGGCATCCAACAGCGTACAGGTGTTCGTAAAGAAAGCCACGATGAACGGCTTCAATGCGCTGGAGTTGTGCCAAGTCAAGCACATCCATGGGTGCGCCGTCCGTGCTGGAGAACATATTTGTGGAAAGTCGTTCGTGACTATCAGTCATAACTTGTGCCGTGCAAGGCCTAGGGGGAACCCGACGATCCAGTGAACCATCGTTAGAAATTCATGTGTGTCGCTTTTGCGGGCCAACCCGGCCATGGGTTTCGGCCAGATCTCGTAAAGCTTTTTTTGGGTGATTTCGATCATATTCATATTTACTTCGAAAGTTCCATGGTCATCTTGGCCCGACTGGTCGGACTTTCGACGCCATGGGGCCTTTTTCGCCCTCTTCCTTGACGAATTTTACC